>CAVOHK010000009.1:0-670516 GCA_963695635.1 uncultured Acidobacteriota bacterium | reverse complement strand
GAGGCGCAGGAGCTCGGGCGCGACCGGGCAGTCCACGAAGCGGAGCAGCTGCTCCGGTCGCACGAGGCCGGTGGGGCCGGCGATGCGGTCGGCGACCTGCACGTCGAGCAGCTCGAGGCCGTGGTCCTCGGGCTCGCCCAGGCGGCGCAGCATCGCCTCGAACAGTCGCGCCGGCAGCACGCGTCCGACCCCGGCCACCAGCCACACCACCATGCCCGGGCGTGCGATCTCGGCGAGCGCGGCGGCGGTGCCGTCGGGGACGAGCACCTGGGTGGGGCTCGCCCCGACAACTTCGACGAGGAGGTGCGAGGGTTCCAGCGCGTTCACTTCGACCAGGTCGACGGGGCGCGCTTCGGCGTCGCTGCGGGCGAGACGGGCGCGCCACCGGTCGTCACCGTGGTTGGTGCGCACGGCCAGCGCCTCGAGGTCGGGACGGATGGCGAGCGCGGTGCCGCACAGCTCCGGCCATCCGAGCACGGCGACGGGATGGTCGGCCGGGAAGGGGAGCAGGGCGGCGAGGCGGTCGGGCGTGCGGTCGTCGCGCACGAGCGCTTCGGCGTCCCACGCCGCTTCCGACGGGTCGGGCGCGGCGAGCACCTTCGCACACAACCACCACAGCGGTGCCCGTTCGGGATGGTGGTGGAGGAGGCGTCGGCACGTCACGACGAGCGCGGCCGGGTCGTCGTCGAATTCACCGAGGCAGTCGGCGGCTTCGGCCACGAGGAGCCGGTCGTCGCCGCCGTGGCGGGCGATGGCCCGGAGTCGTTCGAACGGCTGCACTTCTCCGTACGCTACCGGTCGCCGACGAACGTCGTGCCGGCGCGGACGGCCGCGAACGTGTGGTCGAGGCGGGCGAGGAGGTCGGATTGCCCGGCGAGCACCTCCGGGCGCCCCCGGACCTTGAGCGAGCCGCGCGCGAGGGCGTCCTGCGCGGCGGAGGCGCCCTTCGTGCAGCTCCCACGCCGTCGCCCGATCGGTGACCAGCGTGAAGTCGGACACCGCGCCGGTGCCGGTCGGCGGGTGGGGGAGGACCGACGTGCCGTCGGGTCCGATCCGCACCCGGTAGCTGACGTCACCGGCACCGTCGTCGCGGACCACCTGCTCGATGACGATCGGGGGGTCGGCCACGAGCCCCGGAGCGGCCCGCGCCGCCGCATCGAGCTCCGCGATCCACGCCGCGGGACAGGAATTCGGCCATTGCGATGTGAGGCTATGCGTCGAATCCGCCCGCCCACGCCGGTGTCGCTAGGCTCCCGCAACGGTGAACTCTCCTGCGCATGCGATCGAGGTCGCCGCGCTCGAGAAGCGCTACGGCCCCACGCCGGCGGTCGACGGGATCACGTTCTCGATCGCGGTCGGTGAGGTGTTCGGCCTGCTCGGACCCAACGGCGCGGGCAAGACCACCACGGTCGAGATCCTCGAGGGCTACCGCCGCGCCGACGCCGGCGACGTGCGCGTGCTCGGAGTCGATCCGTGGCGCGACGGGGCGAGCCTCCGGTCGTGGATCGGGGTGATGCTCCAGGAGGGCGGGTTGTACCCGGGGGTGAAGCCG
Source organism: uncultured Acidobacteriota bacterium (assembly GCA_963695635.1). GTDB lineage: Bacteria > Acidobacteriota > Vicinamibacteria > Vicinamibacterales > CAVVIG01 > DATKHR01. The sequence goes on along the minus strand of CAVOHK010000009.1, from coordinate 668,964 downwards.
CTCGAGGCACTGCAGCTCTTCGCCTCGTACTACGACGACCCCGACGACCCCGAACGACTGCTGCACCTCGTCGGCCTCGACGAGTCGCGTGGCACCCTCGTGCGCCGCATGTCCGGTGGGCAGCAGCAGCGGCTCTCGCTCGCGCTGGCACTGGTGGGCAAGCCGTCGCTGGTGTTCCTCGACGAACCGACCGCAGGCATGGACCCGCACGTGTGCGCGACCACATGGTCGATGATCCGCGAGCTGCGCGACCGCGGCGTGACCGTCGTGCTCACGACGCACGCAATGGACGAAGCCGAGCAGCTCTGCGACCGGGTCGGCATCATCGACCACGGCCGGCTGGTCGTGGCGACACGCCGCACGAGCTCACCACCCACGCGGCGGCCGCCGAGACCACGTTCTCGACCGTTGCCGCGCTCCCGGTCGACGAGCTGGCGACCCGGCTCGGCGTCGCCGCCGGCACCGTGCGCGAGCTCCGCCCCGGCGACTACCTGATCGAGACCGCAGCCACCCCGCAGCTCGTCGCCGGACTCACCGCGTGGTTGTGCGAGCGCGGCGCGGCCCGTGAGCGAGCTGCGCGCCGGGCGGCGCAGCCTGGAGGACGTGTTCCTGCGCCTCACCGGTGAGGGCCGACCGTGAGGCCGAAGGCGATCGGCGCGCAGACGCGCGTGGAGATGCTCCTCACCCTGCGCCGTGCCGAGAGCCTCCTCGTCACCCTGGCGATCCCGCTCGGGATCCTGGTGTTCTTCTCGTCGGTCGACGCGGTGAACACCAGCTACAAGGAGCCGGTCGACTTCCTCGTTCCCGGCGTGCTCGCGCTGGCGGTGATGTCGAGCGCGATGGTCAGCCTCGGCATCGCCACCGGGTACGAACGGCGCTACGGCGTGCTCAAACGCCTCGGATCGACCCCGCTCTCGCGCGGAGGCCTGCTCACCTCGAAGACCGTGCTCGTGCTCGTGCTCGAGCTGGTGCAGGCGAGCGCCATCGTGATCACCGGCATCGCGCTCGGATGGGAGCCGACCGGCGGGCTCGTCCTCGCGGTCGTGCTCCTGCTCGTGGGCACCGTGGCGTTCGCCGGCATCGGCATGCTCCTCGCCGGAACCCTGCGCGTGGAGGCCAACCTGGCCGTCGCCAACGGGTTGTTCCTGGTGCTGCTGTTCCTCGGCGGCATGGCGTACCCGCTGGCGAAGCTGCCCGACGTGCTCGAGACGTTCGCCAAGGCGCTGCCGGCGGCCGCGCTGTCGGAGACCGTGCGCGCCGTGCTGACACCGGGGAGGTCGTTCCCCGTCGGCGAGCTCGTGGTGCTGATCGTGTGGGCGATCGCAGCGCCGCTCGCGGCGGCCCGCTGGTTCCGTTGGGAAGAGTAGAGGGCGTCTTCGGGCGTCACCCGAGATCCAGGCCTGACCCTTTGACGGGGATCACGCGGACAGGCATCTCCGCCGATCCACGCGTGTCTCCTCGTGTTCGCCGGATGGACGCGGGATGGAGCGTCGACGCGACACGCCCGTGAATCCGCCCATATCCACTCCCGACCCCAAAGACATTCGTGGAACCTTGCGGCCGTTGAAGAGCTCGGCGACACCCAGTTTGTCGACCTCGACGACCAAACCTCGCGATGACATACGAACGCTAGAGCGACGCGATGACCTCCCGGACTTCAACAGTCTTGATGGTGACGCCTTCGGGAGCGTCCTCGAACGGCCGCTCACCAATGGTGAATCTCTGTGCTCTTTCACGCGCCTGCGCTTCGGTGTCATACGCGGTGATGGAGATGCCGCGCCCATTCATCGGTTCGAGCCAGACGCCGAGCTTCGCCCCACCCTCCCGGGCCATCGGCACAGCAACCCGATTCAGCATTTCACGCGCCCGCTCCTTGTGCTCCTCCTGTGCGCTCACCTCGATCAAGAGTGCGTACATGGCTAGCTCCTTCCGCTTGCGAGCACACCCATGTTCTCAGGCGGTTCATGACGCGAGAAGAGATCAGGCCCGCCTCCGACGCCCGGAAGTACAAGACCGTTGCCTCGCCAGTACGAGAAGAGGGAAGGACACCCACGCCAGAGATCTCGACCGGGCCGAACGACAGCCTGGACCGACCTGTGCGACGTTCTTCGATGCAGAACGAGCACAGAGCGGGCAATACTTGTGTGCGGGGCGGGGGGACTCCCGCGGCGCACGGGAGGTGGACATGCCTGACGGCGCTCTCCGTCTGCACTTGGAACGTGTCCTTCCTGCGCCGCCAAGGCGCGTTTTCGTGCGAACACGGAGCCGCAGCTGCTGGCACAGTGGTGGGGGCCCAACGGATTCACTGTTCCAAATGTCGAAGTGGACGCCCGCGTCGGTGGTCGCTACCGCATCGAGATGCAGCCGCCAGACGGCGATGCCTTCTTCCTCTCGGGCGAGTACCGCACGGTGGAGCCCGGAACCCGCTTGGCGTACACGTTTCGATGGGAACCGCCCGACCCCGAGGACCGCGAGACGGTGGTTGTGCTCTCGCTCCACACTCTGGGCGAATCAACCAGCTTGACCGTCGATCAAGGAGACTTCGCAACAGAGGAGCGCTTGGCGTTGCACGAACAAGGTTGGTCGGAGTCGATCGATCGACTCGAGGAACTGATCGTGAGCCAACGTCAGGCCAGGCCGTAGTGGAGCCTCTCACGACCTCGAAATGTCAACGCCATTCCTGCCGGCGAGATCCGCCGGCATCACGTGCGAGGGATCCGCGTGCCACTCGGGTGCGCCCAACGCGCGGCGGCGACCAACCCGGAACAGATCATGGTTCCCGGGACCCCGAAGTTCACCGGGACCCCGGTGAGCAAGGACACCGACACGCTGGTCAGCGTGAGCTTCGCAAATCGCCGGTCCCGGGCGAGCGCCCACCGCACGAAGTCGTCGGCCTCCTGGCGTTGCCAGTCGGTGAGGTTGCTGTGGACGACGTGGAACTCGATGTCCTGGTACTTGGTGAAGGGACTCGTCGTGATCCGGCCGCCCGACACCTCGATCAGGCAGTTGTGGGAGACCCAGACCGTGTGGTTCCAGTGCGTGGACCGCTTGTATCGCCGCGGAACTTCCGCGCCCGCCCCCACTGCACGACACGCGAGAAGGGCGGCACGGGACCACGCACGCTGTCCTTCCACACGCCCGCCGACACGAGCAGGTAGTCGCCCATCTGCCACCCTTCGGGCAGCGATCCGGGGCCGTGGTACTCGACGCTCACCCCTGGCGCATCGGCATTGGTGCCACCTCCGGGCGTCCGCGACGGTCGGTTGGTACCTTTGCGCCCCTCGGTCCGAATATACGGGAACGACCGGTCCCGGTCGAGACGCGGTGGCGGTCAGTCCGGCGACTCGACCGCCGCCAGGCGGAGCACGGTCTGCGCGGTCGGGCTCAGGGCCTCGACGCGGAGCATGAGCGCGTCGACGAGGTTCGCCGGCAGGCGCTCGCCGGTGGCCGCCGCGGCCAGCTCCTCGGTGAAGAACGGGTTGCCCTCGGCGCGGGCGAAGAGCTCGTCGACCAGCCGCGCGTCGGGCCGGCGGCCGAGGATCCCGGTGAGCTGGGCCACCATCTCCTCGCGGGTGAAGCGCTCGAGCGCCACGCGCTCGACGATCGGCGCGCGCTCGGCCTCGGCCACGAGCGCCCGCAGCGGATGGCGGCGGTGCAGCTCGTCGGTGCGGTAGGTGGCGACCAGCAGCACCCGCTGCGCGCGGGCGTTGCGCACGAAGAAGGACAGGAAGTCGCGCGACGAGCGGTCGGCCCAGTGGACGTCCTCGAAGACGAGCACGAGCGGCCGCGCGTCGGCCAGGCGCCCCAGGAGCGCGAGCAGCAGCTCGAACACGCGTCCCTGCGACAGCGCGCCCTCGTGCTCGGGAGCGTCGAGCTGGGGGAGGAGCGGCGCGAGCCCGGGCGCCGTCCCGCCGAGCTCGTCGACGCTCAGGCCGCGCAGCGCGCCGACGATCGGGGCGTAGGCCAGCTCGCCGTCGCCGATGTCGACGCAGTCGCCGGTGAGCACGCGTGCGCCCTGCTCGCGCGCGCGGCCGGCGAGCTCGGCCACCAGGCGCGTCTTGCCGACGCCGGACTCCCCGGCCACGAGCGCGACGGCGGGGCGGCCGTCGGCGGCGCGCTCCAGCGCGGCGGAAAGGCCCGCGAGCTCGCGCTCGCGCCCGACGAACTCCGGACTCGCGACCCGCTCGGTCAGCTCCCGCGCCCCTCCACGCGGCGAGTCTACGCCGCTCTGGTGTAGGTCAGGTGCGAGTCGATGGCCCTCCAGTTGACGTCGTCCAGGCGCTTCTCCCAGCGGCCGTCGATCCTGCGGCCGCCGTCGGCGAACGCGCCGACGAAGCGCTGGAGAAGCCGGGGTGGTCGCGCGCCAGCTCCCAGACCTCGTCGCCCAGCGTCATCGCGTACACCCGCGACCCCGCGCGAGTCGAAGTAGTGCTGGGCGAAGCCGGCCTCGCCCTCGCCGAGGATCGCCACCCCGTCGGGGAAGTCGGGATGGTCGAACGTCCAGCGCTCGACGACGAACTGCTCGCCGACGAGCCATTCGAACGTGGTCCGCCCACGGATCGGCACCGACGGGTCGGCGGGGTGCGCGCCCTCGACCTCCCACGCCCCGAGCAGCGGCTCGAGGCGCGCATCAGGCGCCTTGCTCGTCGGTCTTGGCTCACGGTCGTAGGACAGCAGCAGCGGCCGGCAATCTCATCGGCCCGCGTTAGGGTCCCGCCACGATGCGCCGCCGCCGCCTCGTCCGCGTGCCCGCCTCCAGCGCGAACCTCGGCCCCGGGTTCGACTCGTTCGCGTGCGCGCTCGCGCTGCACATGCAGCTCGAGGTCGAGGAGACCGGGCGCTTCGGCGTGCAGACCGACCTCAAGATCGCGCGCGACCGGCGCAACCTCGCCGTGCGCGGCTTCGCCCGGCTCGCCGACCCCGATCGCTTCACCTTTCGCATCCAGTCCAAGATCCCGCTCAGCGGCGGCCTGGGGTCGAGCGCCGCCGCCTACGTGGCCGGGCTCATGGCTGCCGATCACCTCTTCGAGCTCGACGCCGACGTGCTCGCGCTCGCCACGGAGCTCGAGGGCCACCCCGACAACGTCGCGGCGGCGCTCCACGGCGGCTTCGCCATCTGCGCCGACGGTCAGGCCACGCGCTTCGACCCGCCCGCGGGCCTCGAGGCGGTGGTCGTGGTGCCGCAGGCCGCGGTGCGGACCAAGACGGCGCGGGCGGCGCTGCCGGCCGAGGTCCCGATGGCCGACGCCGTCTTCAACACCGCGCACGGCGCGCTGCTCGTCCTCGGCCTCGCGCAGGGCGACTGGGACCTCGTGGCCCGCGGCCTCGACGATCGCCTGCACCAGCCGCGCCGCGAGCACCTCTATCCGCAGTCGATGGCGCTCGTGCGGCGCGCGCGCGACCACGGCGCCCTGGGAGCGACGATCTCGGGCGCCGGGCCGACCGTGCTCGTGTGGTGCCACTACGAGGCGACGGCCGGCGTGGTCGAGGGCCTGCGGCGCGAGGCGGAGGGCTGGGCGCAGGTCATGCGCGTGCCCTTCGAGCCCCAGGGCGCGGACGTCCGCGAGCTCCAGCCGGCGCCGCCGTTGAGCCGCGCGCGGACCTCGCGCTGCGCGGCGGTCAGGCCCAGGCGCCCGAGCAGCTCGTCGGCCAGCGCGCACGTAGTCGGCGCCGAGGTCGGGGCGGTGGTCGAGGATCGAGACCGCGCGCTCGGCGGACTCGGCGTAGGCGATCGACTGGCGCACGACGGTGTCGAGGAGCTTGTCGCCGACGTGCTCCTTGCAGCGACTCGTAGGCCTCGCGCGAGTGGACGGTGCGCATGTCGGCGATGTTGAAGACGCACGCCGAGCCAGTTGAGGTCGGGGTTCAGGCCGTCGCGGGCCAGCTCGATGACCTCGAGCGCCTGCTCGACGCCCTGCAGCGCGAAGTACTGCGCCTCGGCGCTGAGCAGCGCGTGGTCGGCGGCGACGAGCGCGTTGACCGTCAGCAGGCCGAGGGCCGGCGGGCAGTCGATGAGGATCACGTCGTAGTCGTCGCGTCGACCGTCTTGCAGCGCCTTGCGCAGCGTCAGCTCGCGGCCCATCTTGCCGGCCAGCGCCAGCTCCGCCTCGGCGAGCTGCGAGGTTGGCCGGGATGATGCCGTCGTGGATCGGCCGTCGGCCGCGCTCGGCGCGGCCCGTGAGGACGTCGCCGACCGTCGGCGTGGCCTCGGGGTCGACGTCGAAGTAGTCCGACAGGTTGCCCTGCGGGTCGAGGTCGACGGCGAGGACGTCGAGGCCGGCGCGGCGGAAGACGTCGGTCAGCGTCCGGACCGCCGTCGTCTTGCCGGTGCCGCCCTTCTGGGAGAGGACCGCGATCGTCTGCGCCAGCCGCGACTCAGCGACCGCGCAGAGCGGTAGGCGACCTGCGCGGCGGAGGCGGCCCGGATCCCGCGAGCCCGGCCCCTCCGTCCTCTCCTCCGCGGGCCTGCCTGGCCCGAAGTCGCCTAGCCGGTCGCCTCCAGCGTCGTGCCGCGGCCGGCTCGACGTCGGCCGTGGCGCTCGAGGAAGTGCAGGCGGTAGCGCCCGACGACGATCTCGTCGCCGTCGGCGAGCATCGCGCCACTCGACGCGCTCGCCGTTGACGAACACGCCGTTGAGGCTGCGGTCGTCGAGCACGCGCACGCCGTCGGCCTGGCGCACGATCAGCGCGTGGCGGCGCGACACGGTCGGGTCGTCGAAGCGCACGTCGGCGGCGAGGCTGCGGCCGACGCGCGTCCACTCGCGCTCCAGGCGCGACGATCCGGATCGTCGCCGCCATCCTCGCAGGCCAGGTACTGGCCCGGCTCGTCGATGGCGCTCGCGCGCCTGCGCCAGCAGCGGCTCGCGCTCCTCGGCTCGTCGGCGCATCGCCGGCCGTCGCGCTGGAAGCGCGTCGCGCGAACAGCGAGGCGCGCGTGAAGCGCGCGCCCCCGCAGCCCGGGCAGGCGGGCAGCTCGTCGGCGGCCGCCAGCGTCGACCACGTAGCCGCACTCCTCACAGCGGAACGACCCGGTGCCGGCCAGGGTGCCCGACGTCATTGACTCCATCTCCGCTCCCTCTTCCGTCGGCGCGGCGGCCGCGTCGTGGCCGTCACGCTTGTGACGATGATAACGACGTGTCAATCGGCCCGACAGCGGAAGTTGGCTTGCTATCGGCCTTTGCCCGCTGGACCGGATTGTCCTGGCGTCGCTACCCGAGATACCGAACCGGAACACGGCGTCAACGGTGTGCGACGAGCGGCCGGCGGCAGGAGGCCGGCGGCCGGCGGCGAACGATGCCCCATGCTGCGCCCCTGCTGGGCGATCTCCGAGCCCGACCTCGAGCGCGAGCTGCTGCGCAAGAGCGTCGGCGCGCTGGCGGCCGAGCGCGCCGCCTGCGCGGACTGCGGGCGCACCCCGCTGGTCGGCGAGCGCGTCCACCGCTTCGCGCGACGGCGCGCCTCGTCTGCGACGCTGTGCCGGCCACGCGTCGCGACGACCGCCCCGAGCGCTCCGAGCTCGTGCACCACAGCGAGCGCGGGCCACACCGTCGCCGCGCCGGCCCGCGCGCCGCCTGACCGGCGCCGCGGCGTACACTGCCGCGCGCCGATGGATCCCGTCACGCGTCGAGATCACGATCGCCCGGCCGCGCGAGGAGGTCTTCGAGTACCTCGCCGACGTCGCCAACCACGCCGAGTTCACCGACCACTACCTGGTCGACTGGCGGCTGACGCGCGAGGACACCTACGGCTGCGGCGCCGGCGCGCGCTTCCGCGTGAAGACGCCGCTTCAACCGCTTCCCGTGGGGCGACATGACGCGTGATCGAGGTCGAGCGCCCGCGGCGCATCGTCGAGGCGGGGCGCGGCGGGCAAGTTCAACCGCATCCGCACGCTCGGCGTCTACGAGCTCGAGCAGGGCTCGGCGGGCACGCACGCGCGTGCGCTTCACGCTCGAGACCGAGCCCAAGACCGCCACCGACAAGCTCCTCGAGTCGCTCGGCGCGCGCGGCTGGATGAAGCGCAAGCTCAACGCAGCGCGATGCGCCGCCTGCGCGCATCCTCGAGGGCGAGGCACGCGGCGGCGGGGAGCGGCCGTCGCTCGCGGGCGGCGCGCGCAAGCCTGCGACCGGCTCGCCGCTTCACCGATAGGATCCGCTGCGCTCGCTGTCTCAGGCGCCTCGTCACGCTGCTGCTCGTCCTCGTCGCCGCCCTCGCCGTGGCGGCGTGCGGCAACAAGGAGTCCGAGACCCTCCACGGCGACACCGAGGGCATCTACGTCGACGTCGGCGAGCTGAAGTACCAGGTCCAGATCTCGCGCGTGCTCAACCCGACCGACCGCGAGGACCGCGACTACCTGGTCGACCTGCCGGCGGGCGAGCAGCTCGGCCGCCGACGAGGACTGGTTCGCCGTCTTCATGCGCGTGGAGAACGACGGCGACAAGGCCGCGCCGGCCACCGACAGCTACTCGATCAAGGACACGCAGGGCAACGAGCTACAAGCCGGTCGCGATGGGCCCGAAGAACGTCTTCGCCTACCGCCCGGCGGTCCTGCAGCCCAAGGACATCCTGCCGCTGCCCAGCACCGCGGCCGCCGAGGACACGATCCAGGGCGCGATGGTGCTGTTCAAGATCCCGGTCGCCAACTTCCAGAACCGCCCGCTCGAGCTCGAGATCCCGCCGCCCGAGGGCGCCGAGGGCGGGACGGGCACCGTCGACCTCGACGTCTAGGGGCCGTCGCTGAGCGCCGACGCGCCGCTCGAGCGCCATCCGTCGCTGGACGACCGCTTCGACCCGGCCGTCCGCATCGTCGACTACGACCCGTCGTGGCCCGCGCAGGCGCAGGCCGAGCTGCGCCGCCTCGGGCAGGCGCTCGGTCAGGTCGCGGCGCGCCTCGAGCACGTGGGATCGACGGCCGTCCCGGGCCTCGCGGCCAAGCCGATCCTCGCGCCGTGGGCGCACGAGGCGGCGCGACGACGTCGCGCCGGCGCGCTGAGCAGCGCCGCGGCGTTGAGCCTGCCAGCGCCGACGGGCGCCGCGGTGTCGCCGCCCGCGCCGGCGGCGACGAGCAGCACGCCGACCGCGACCCGCGGCGCCGGCCTTGCCGGCCGGCGCGTAGGCGGCGAACCAGGCGTCGGTGTCGGTCGGGTCGTTGGCCTGGTCCTCGGGCGGGCAGCTCTCGGGGTTCTCCGGCGGTCGGGCTCGCACGTCTTGGTCGTGCGCAGCTCCGCCGTGCCGGTCTTGCCGGCCACCCGCACGCCGGGGATCGCCGCGCGCACGCCGGTGCCGTCGCGGACGACGCCGCCAGCATGCAGCCGCTCCATCGTGCGGGCGACGCGCGGGCTCGTGGCCGCGCGCCGTGGCCGCCTGCGGCCGTGCGCGGCGGCGTAGTCGAGCGTGCGGTGCGGCCGGCGCCCGCGCAGCCCGATCGTCGCCGCGACCGTCGCCATCTGCAGCGCCGTCGCCTGCACGCGCGCCCTGGCCGATCGCCGACGAGCCGACCGCGAGGTCGTCGCCGATCTCGCCGGCCGCCGGGATCGTGCTCGTCGCCGGCGCCGGGGATGCCGGCCGGCTGGTTGAAGCCGAAGCGCTCGGCGGTCGTCGACGAGCCGCTTGGCGCCGAGCTGGGCGCCGAGCGGGGCGAAGACCGAGTTGCACGACGTGGCGAACGAGACGCACGAGCGTGCCGCCGCACGACTCGCCGTTGGCGTTCTCGAGCGTCGACGCCCTCGAGCGTCGGCCTGGTCTGCGACCGGGATAGGTCTGTCTGCGGGCTCGTGATCCCCGCCTCCAGCGCGCCGGTCGACGGTGATCATCTTGAACGTCGAGCCCGGGCGGCTGCAGGCCCGAGAAGGCGATGCCGGCGAAGGCGAGCACCTCGCCGCGTGCGCGGCTGCACCGCGACGACGCCGCCCAGCCGGCCGCGCCAGCGCGGTCACCGCCGCCTGCTGGACCGGCAGCGAGATCGTCGTGCGCACGCGCCGGCGCCTGCGTGCGGCGCGGCTGCGCCGAGCACGCGCGCGCCGGCGACGCAGCTCGCCGCCCGGCGTCGCCGAGCAGGCGCTCGTCGAAGATCCGCTCGAGGCCCGAGATGCCGACCTGGGCGTCGGCCGGGACGCCGAGCGCCGCGAGCTCGTCGCTTGCGCTCGGGCGGGATCGGCCCGAGCTGGCCGACGACCTGCGGCGCGACGCAGCGAGCGGCGACGCGCGGTCGTCGCCCTTGGCCAGCGACCGTGCGGTCGCGGGCCAGCAGCGTCGCGCGCGTCGGCAGCCGCGTCACGCGGCGCAGGCGCTCGCCCTCGCCAGCCCCGGGAACGACGAGCGTGCGCGACCAGGCGATGCGCGCTCGCCCGTCGGTCGGCACGCACGACCGTCGCCCGCGCACCGTGCCGAAGGCGCGCGTCGGGATGCGGCACCGGCACGCGGTAGGCGCTGCCGTCCTTGCGCGGCCTGGCCGTGTCGACCTTCGTGCCCGTCGCGGTGCGCAGCGTGTCCTCGTAGGCCGCGGTGAAGCGCGCGCGCGGCAGCGCGATCGCGCGTCGGCGGCGCGTCAGCTCGGCGTACATGGCCGCGTAGTCGCCGTGCTGCCCAGGCCGCGGCGAAGCGCTCGGCGTGCTCCTGGCCGGCGGGCTCGTGGCGCGCGCCGACCACCATCCCGACGACGAAGGCGAAGCCGCACAGCGCGAGCACGGCGAGGAGGCGCTGCTGCGAGCGCGCAGGCCCGCGCCGCGCGGGCTCCCGGCGCGGTGGTGGCTGCCGGCCCGTTCGCGGCGGAGGTCGTTCGCCCCGGCCGGGCCCCCCGGCTGACCTCTGCTGCGTTCCCAAGTCGCCCCGGAGGGTAGCCTGCGCGACCCTCCGGTGACCGCCATCGACTGGATCATTGTCGCGCTGACGCTCACGACGGCGGTCGCGGGCTACTTCCAGGGCTTCGTGGTCGGCGCGCGTCGCTCGCCGGCTTCGCCGGCGGCGCTCTTCGTCGGCGCGCGCATCGGCCGGCGGTGGTGTCGGCCGGCTCGCAGTCGCCCTACGCGCCGCTCTTCGGCCTGATGGGCGCGCTGCATCGGCGGGATGCTGTTCGGCTCGGTGCTCGAGGCGCTCGGCTACGGCCTGCGGCGCAAGCTGAGCGGGCCGTCGCTCGGGCGTGGTCGACGGGCTGGCGGGCGCGCGTCCTCAGCGCGGGCGTCGCGCTCGGGCTCGTGTGGATCGCCGGCGCCGTCGCGCTCCAGGCGCCCGCAGTCGCGCGGCCTGCGCGACGACATCCAGCGCTCGAGCATCCTGCGCGCGCTCAACGGCACGCTGCCGCCCTCGGGGCCGATCCTCAACGCGCTGGCGCGCTTCGACCCCTTCCCGCGCATCGACGGGCCGCCGGTCGACGTGCCGGCGCCGCGGGCGGCGATCGCGCGCGACCCCGACGTGCGGCTCGCGGCGCGCGGCGTGGTCAAGATCCAGGGGACCGCGTGCGGGCTCGGGCGTCGAGGGCTCGGGCTGGATCGCCGCGACGGCGTCGTCGTGACCAACGCCCACGTCGTCGCCGGCCAGGACGACACGACGGTCCAGCTCGGCGGCACCGGGCCCGAGGCTCTCGGCGCGCGCGGTCGTCTTCGACCCCCACGACGACATCGCGATCCTGCGCGTGGCCGGGCTCGGCGGCCGCGGCGCTGCCGATCGCCTCCGAGCCGCGCAGCGGGGCGTCGGGGGCGATCCTCGGCTTCCCGCGAGAACGGCCCGTACGACGTCCGCGCCGGGCGCGTGGGCGCGACCCGCGAGGTGCTCACGCAGGACGCCTACGGGCACGGGCCCGTCCGGCGCGCGATCGTCACGCTGCGCGGCACGGTGCGCCCGGGCAACTCCGGCGGCCCGCTCGTCGACGCGCGCGGGCGCGTGGCGGCGACCGTCTTCGCGGCCACGCGCGGCGGCACGCCGCGGCGGCTACGGGGTGCCCAACGCCGTCGTCGAGCGCGATCTGCGCCAGGCCGGCGACGGCGCGGTGTCCACCGGGCCGTGCGCCCGCTGAGCTACCCTGCCCCGTCGATGTCCAAGACCCTCGTCATCGCCGAGAAGCCGTCCGTGGGCCAGGACCTCGCTCGCGTCCTGCCCGGCCCCTTCGAGAAGCACACGGCGCGGGGAGAAGACCGCGCTGGCTGGAGGGCCCCGAGCACGTCATCACGTGGGCCGTCGGCCACCTCGTGCAGCTCGCCGAGCCCGACGAGTACGACGACAAGTTCAAGAAGTGGCGCATGGCCGACCTGCCGATCGTCCCGCGCACGCTTCAAGCTCGTCGTCCGCGACGAGCGCTCCGAGAAGCAGATGACGGTCGTCCGCGACCAGCTGCGCGCGCGACGACGTCGACATCGTCGTCAACGCCTGCGACGCCGGGCGCGAGGGCGAGCTGATCTTCGCCTACATCTACGAGTACGTGAAGGCCAAGAAGCCCGTCCAGCGCCTGTGGCTGTCCTCGATGACCAACGAGGCGATGCGCGAGGCCTTCGGCCAGCTGCGCGACGGCGACGAGCTCGGCGCCCTGCGCGACGCGGCCGGGTCGCGCTCGGAGGCCGACTGGATCGTCGGCATGAACGCCACGCGCGCGGCGACCATCCGCCTGCGCTCGTCGTTCGACGGCGCCGTCTCGCTCGGGCGCGTGCAGACGCCGACGCTGGCCATCATCGCCCGCCGCGAGGAGGAGATCCGCGCCTTCAAGCCCGAGACGTACTGGCTCGTCGACGCGACGTTCGAGGCCGACGGCGCGCGCCGCTACGAGGGCCGCTTCCACGACGGGCGCCCAGCCGCGGCTGGCGAGCGCCGAGGAGGCCGCAGGCGATCGTCGACGCCGTGCGCGGGCACGCGCGGCGAGATCACCAAGCTCGACAAGACCAAGCGCAAGGAGCGCGCGCCGCTGCTCTACGACCTCACGTCGCTGCAGCGCGAGGCCAACACGCGCTTCGGCTTCAGCGCGCGCCGCACGCTGGGCGCCGCGCAGCGCTGCTACGAGGAGCACAAGGCGCTGACCTATCCGCGCACGAGCTCGCGCTACCTGACGAGCGACATGGTCCCGGAGATCAAGCCGATCGCCGGCAAGGTCGGGCGGCGCCCGGAGTACCGCGAGGGCGCCGCGCTACGTGCAGTCGGCTCGACCTGCTGCCGCTGGGGCGCGTCGTCGACGACGCCAAGGTCGGCGACCACCACGCGATCATCCCGACCAACTCAGAGCACGTGCTCGACAAGATGAACGACGACGACCGCCGGGTCTACGACCTCGTCGCGCGGCGCTTCCTGGCCGTCTTCCACCCCGAGGCCGTGTTCGAGAACACGCGCGTCGAGACCACCGTCGCCGAGCACGTCTTCCGCACGCGCGGCAAGGTCCTGCTCGTGCCGGGCTGGCGCGGCGTCTACGGCGAGCTGCCGGAGGGCGAAGGCGCCGGCGACGACGACGAGGGCCGCGACCAGCAGCTGCCGCGCCTGGAGCGCGGCGAGGCGGTCGACACGCGCGAGGCCGAGTCGCTCGAGAAGGAGACCAAGCCGCCGCGGCGCTACAGCGACGCCTCGCTGCTGGGCGCGATGGAGACCGCCGGCAAGCTCGTCGACGACGACGAGATGCGCGAGGCGATGAAGGACTCGGGCATCGGCACGCCGGCCACGCGCGCGGCGATCATCGAGCGCCTGATCGACGTCGGCTACGTCGAGCGCGACGGGCGCGCCGCTCGTGGCCACCGAGAAGGGCATCAACGTCGATCCGCCTGCTCGGCGAGCACCCGCTGACCTCGCCGGCGCTCACCGGCGACTGGGAGCACCGCCTCGGCGGCGATCGAGGACGGCGACGAGCGCGCGCGAGAAGTTCATGGAGGACATCGCCAAGTTCGCCGGCGAGACCGTCGGCGTGCTCGACACGACGCTCAAGGACGTGCGCATCCCGCGCGCCAACCTCGGCCCGTGCCCGGTCTGCGGCCACGACATCATCGAGAACCGCAAGGGCTACTCGTGCTGGTCGCGCGAGGATCCCGGGCTGCGGGTTCGTCATCTGGAAGTCCAAGGCGGGCAAGCAGCTGCCGGCGGCCGTCGGCGCGCGAGCTGATCGCGCACGGCTTCACGGCCCGCCCGGTGACCGGCTTCAAGGGCGCGGTCGGGGCGCTCGTTCCGCGCCAAGCTCGCGCTCGAGCAGAGCGAGGAGGGCGACGTGGCGCGTGGAGTTCGACGAGCCGTGGGCCAAGGAGGGCGCCAAGCCGCCCGAGACGGCCGACGAGACCGCGCCGGCGGCGGGGCCGATGAGGGCGCGGCGGCGGCGCTAGCGCGCCGCGGCGGCGCGGCTCGCGCTCGCGCTGGCGCTGCTGGTCCGGCTGTCGCGGCGGCGGGCACGGCCGACGGCGGCACCGCCACCGGCCGCCGGCGCCGTACAGGCCACCCTGACCTGGGCAGGCGGCCGCAGTTCGGCGTCAAGGACCCGCGCCTCGTCGTCGCGCGCGGCGGCGCGACGCTGTTCGACGCCTCGCCGATCGCCGACGGCCGCACGTCGCTCGAGTCGGCTGCATCTTCGCCCCGGGCAAGCGCGCACGCGCCGCTGCAGGTCGTCGACCTCGACGGCGACGGCGAGCCCGAGGTCCTCGTCGACGCCTACACCGGCGGCGCGCACTGCTGCGCGCTGACCGAGATCCTGCGCTTCACCGGGGACGGCGTACGCCTCGTGCCGAAGCCTCGTGGGGCAACATCGGCTACGACCTGAAGGACCTCGACGCGCGACGGGCGCCCGAGTTCTCAACCGCCGACGACGCCTTCGCCGACGCGTTCAGCTCGTTCGCGCGGCGTCCTTTGCACCGCCGCTCGTGCTCGACTTCGACCCGACCGCCGCCGGGTCGTCCGCGACGTCACCCGTGCCGGTTCCCGGCGGCCATCCGCAAGAACGTGAAGGACGCGCTGCACATCGCTGGCTGCGGCGCGACGCCAGCGCGCCGAGACGCCTCGGAGGCGTCGCGACCTACGTCGCGGATCTGTACCTGCTCGGGCGCGGGCGCGAGGTGCGGCCCTACCTCGCCCGGGCGCGCAAGCGCGGCGACCTGCGCGACGCGACCGGCCGCGCTCCGACAGCAGCTTCGATGCGCAGGCTGCTGGCCTTCCTGCACAAGCAGGGCGTAGCCGCTCGCGCGCGGCTCGTGCTGCGCGGCGGCGCCTGCGCGTGGACGTGGCCGCCGCGGGTGGCCGACGGGTTCGGCGACGAAGGGATTTGTCGGCATATGCCCCACCGCGTCCTCGAGCGAGCGGCAACGCGCCACGGCCGACACAGCGCCCCGCCCACCGCGGACTCCCTCCCTCGCTGCCCTGGCCGCGAACCGCCGAAGGCGACGGCGGACGAGGGCGCCCGCCACGCGCTACGGCGCGCCCGCGGCGATCCGCAGCGCCTCGTCGCCCAGCGCGACGACGTCGCCGTCGCGCAGCTGGCGCCCGCGGCGCGTCTCGACCTCGCCGTTGACGCTGACCGCGCCGTCCTCGACGAGCGCCCGCGCCTCGCCGCCGGTGTCGGCCAGGCCCGACAGCTTCAGGGCCTGGCCGAGGCGGATGCTCTCGCCGCGGATGGGGAGGTCGCGCACGGCTCAGAGCCCCGACTGCGCCGGCACCCTGCCGGACTCCACGGCGGCGACGAGCGCCGCGTGGTCGGCCTCGTTCTGCGCGGCGTAGCCCTTGGCGAAGCGCGCCAGCTCGCGGTCGAAGCCGTCGCCGCGACCGATCGCCGCGGCGATGGCGGCCGGGTCCCCGGATCGGGCGTGGCCGCGGGCGAGCGTCCACCCGCAGACCGCCGCGTAGTCGGTCAGCTCGGCGCTCGACATCGTCTCGACGGGCAGCGAGCCCTTCGCGTCCCAGAGCTGGCGGATGTAGTAGTCGCGCCGATGCCCGTCGATGTCCTCCTCGACGCGGATCCAGCCCAGGAAGACGTCGCTGGCTGCCTGCATGAGCTGCTGGCCCTCGACGACGCGCCGGCCCTGGTTGATCCCGCGCCGCCGCCCGGCGTAGGGCTCGATCACCGAGGCCTGGGCCTCCTTGACCTGCATGAAGAGCGGGTCCGTGGCGTCGCGCCCGAGCAGCAGGACGATCCAGCAGCGCGTGCCGACGCTGCCGACGCCGACGACCTTGTGGGCCATGTCGACGATCCGGTAGCTGTTGAGCAGGTGCCGGCGGTTGTGCTGCAGCGTCCGCTGGTAGTCGCCCAGGGACGGCCTCGACCCGCGCGCGGACGGCGGCCGGGTCCTCGAGACCCGGGATCTCGTCGAGCGGCACGATGAGCGGCGGATCGCTGATGATCCGCGGCTCGCCGTCGGCGTCGTAGGTCAGGCGGTCGAGCGCCCGCAGGCTGTCCTTGCGGCGGGCCTTGGCCGCGGCCTTGCTCAGGTCCTTGCGCCGCGAGCCGCCGACGCGGCTGGAGACCTCGTCCTCGTCGAGCCGCGAGTACCAGACGTCGATGGCGCGCATGGCGCCGAAGCGCCGCATGGCCTTGCGGTAGGCGCGCGCGGCCGCCGCGGACCGCGTCGCGACGATCGCGGCCACGGAAGCCGCGGTCGCGTCCGGCCACCTCGACGCTCGCCGCCAGGCGCTTGACGTCCCACTCCCACGGCCCGGCGTGGGTCTCGTCGAAGTCGTTGACGTCGAAGACGAGCCGGCGATCGGGCGCGGCGAAGACGCCGAAGTTGGCCAGGTGGGCGTCGCCGCACAGCTGCGCGCGCACGCCGCTGACCTCGGTCCCGGCCAGGTCGGCGGCCATGATCGCGGCGCCGCCGCGGAAGAAGGCGAACGGCGAGCGCACCATCCGGCCGTAGCGGATGGGCACGAGCGCGGGCGTCCGCGTCTGCGCCTGGCGGATGAGGATCTCGATCGGGTCGCGCGCCATGTCACCACGGTACGCGCGCGTCAGCCGAGGCGCGCTCGGCCACGGCCGCGAGGTTCTCCCGGTGGACCTCCTCGTACGGCGCGTAGTACGTCAGCCAGCCGGCGGCCACGGCGTCGGCGACGAGCTCGGGCAGCGGCGTGGCGCGCAGCTCCGGCTCCTCGGCGCAGCGCTGGAGGACGTGGAGGTAGTCGCGCGTCGCGTCGATCAGGCCCTGCGGGTAGCCGCCCGCCGGCGATGACGTCGGGGTCGCCGTGGTTGGGCAGGATGCGCTCGGGGCCGAGCGCCGACAGGCGGTCGAGCTCGGCCAGGTGGCGGTCGAGGCCGTCGGGCTCGTAGACGTAGGTGACGGTGTCCTCGAGCGTGTCGCCGGCCAGCAGCACGCGCTCGTCCGCCAGCCACAGCACGGCGGCGTCGTCGCTGTGGATGTCGACGTGGATGAGCTCGACGCGGCGGCGGCCGACGTCGAGGGTCATGCGGTCCTCGAACGTGCGGGTGGGGAGGACGAGCGGGTCGATCCCGGGCGGCCCGGCCTGGGTCCCGGCCTCGATGGCGTCCTTGGCGGCGGCGAGCGCCTCGGCGGTGAGCCGCGTGGCGACGATCTCGCAATCGGCGAAGACCTCGGTGCCCGCGATGTGGTCGAGGTGCTTGTGGCTGAGCACGACGACGAAGCGCCGCACGCCCTCGGCCTCCAGCGCCTCGCGGACGAAGCGCGCGTGCTCGACCGACACGTGCGTGTCGTAGACGAGGGCCTCGTCGCCGTCGACGATCGCGTAGCTGGCGATGCCCAGGCCGAGCGCGCCGTCGTCGACCCAGTTGAGCTCCTCGGCGAAGCGGTAGCCCTCGACGCGCCCGTCGTAGAACGCGACGATGCCGTCGGCGGGGTGGAGGGTGCGCATGTGGTGCACGTCTGCGGACGCTAGCGGCCTGACCGCCGGTCCATGAGCAACCCTGTGGGACCCCGTGCCGCTCACGCTCGTCACCGGTCCCGCCAACGCCGAGAAGGCCGGCTTCGTCCTGCGCGCCTACCGCGCCGCGCTGGACGACGAGCCGATCCTCGTCGTGCCGACGTTCGCCGACGTCGACCACTACCGCCGCGAGCTGGCCACGGCGGGCGCCGTCTTCGGCGTGCGCGTCGTGGCCTTCTCGGGGCTCATGCGCGAGATCGCGCGCCGGGCGCAGGTCGGAGGCAGGCCGCTCTCGCGCCTGGCGCGCGAGCGCGTGGCGGCCGCCGCCATCGCCCGCGTCGACCTGACGGCGCTCGCGGCCTCCGCCGACACGCCCGGGTTCGTCCAGGCCCTCCTGCGCCTCGTCACCGAGCTCGAGGAGCAGCGCGTGGAGCCCGGGCGCTGGTGGGCGGCCATGCGGGCGTGGGGCGAGCGCGAGCCGCGGCGCGCCGCCTACGCGGAGGAGCTCGCGCGCCTCTACGCGGCCTATCGCGACGCCCTGCGCGCCATCGGGCGCCGCGACCGCGTCCTGCACGACCAGGCCGCGCTCGACGCGCTGCGCCTGGAGCCGGCGCGCGTGGGGCGCGACACCGGTCTTCCTCTACGGCTTCGACGACCTCCAGCCGCTGCAGCGCGACGCGGTCGAGACGCTCGCCGTCCACGCGGCGCGCGCCGGTCACCGTCTCGCTGGCCTACGAGCCCGGGCGCGTGGCCTTCGCCGGCCGCGGCCACACCTTCCAGGAGCTCATGGCCCTCGGCCCCGAGCACGTCGAGCTGCCGGCCCGCGCCGAGCACTACGAGCGCCCCGCGCTGCACGCGCTCGAGCGCACGCTGTTCGAGCCGCCGCCGTCCGGGCGCCCCGATCCGGGCGACGCGCTGCTGCTGCTCGAGGGCGGCGGCGAGCGCGCCGAGCTCGAGCTCGTCGCGGCGCACGTCGCGCGCCTGATCGGCGAGCGCGGCCTCGCGCCCGAGGACGTCGCGGTCGTCCTGCGCGAGCCGACCGAGCACGCCGCCCTGCTGGCCCAGGTCTTCGGCGAGCTCGACGTCCCCTTCGTGCTCGAGCGCACCGTTGCGGCCGGCCACACCGCGCTGGGGCGCGGCCTCGTCGCGCTGCTGCGCTGCGCCGTGGCCGGCGGCGGCGCCGACGACCTGCTGACCTGGCTGCGCACCCCGGGCAAGCTCGAGCGCCCGGGCCTGGCCGACCGCCTCGAGCAGCGCGCGCGGATCGAGGGGGCGGCCAGCGCGAGCGCCGGCGCGGGCGCTGTGGGAGGCCGACCATCCGGACTTCGTCCTGCACGAGCTCGACCGCCTCGCCGCCGCGGCCGGCGATCCGGCCGCGCTGTGCCGGCGCCTGGCCGCCGAGTGCGGCGCGCTGTTCGCGGCGCCGCACCGCGGCCGCGCCCAGGTGCTCGCCGGCCCCGAGGCGCTCGACGCGCGCGTGGCGGGCGGCGCTGCGATCGGCGCTGGGCGAGCTCGAGCGCCTCGCGGCCGTCGATCGCTCGCTCGTGCCGGCGCCGCGCGGAGCTCGCGCGCGTCCTGCACGACCTCGAGGTGCGCGCGCACGAGGACCGCCGGCCCGGCGCGGTCGCCATCACCAGCCCGCGCGCGCTGCGCGCGCGGCGGGTGCGGGCGGTCTTCCTGTGCGGCCTGCACGAGGACGCCTTCCCGCGCCCCGCGCGGCCCGAGCCGTTCCTCGGCGACGACGAGCGCCGCGCCCTGAACGCCGCGTCCGGGCTGCGCCTGCGCCTGCGCGAGGACGGCCTCGACGCCGAGCGCTACCTGCTCTACGCGGTGGCCAGCCGCCCGACCGAGCTGCTGGCGCTCAGCTGGCCGGCCGCCGACGACGAGGGCGAGCCGTGCGTGCGCTCGCTGTTCGTCGACGACGTGCTCGACAGCTTCGATCCCCGCGCCGCGACGCGCGTGGAGCGCCGGGCGCTCGGCGCCGCCGGCTTCGAGCCCGCGCTGGCGCCGACCGCGAACGAGGCCGCGCGCCACCGGCTGGCGGCGGGGCCCGGCGCCCCCGAGCCGGCGATGGCGTGGCTGCGCGACCCGCGCGTCCTCGGCGTCATCAACGCGCGCGCCACGTGGTCGGCCTCGGCGCTCGAGTCCTACGCCTCGTGCCCGGTGAAGTGGTTCGTCGAGCGCCTGCTGCGCCCCGCCGTGCTCGAGCCCGACCCCGAGCCGATGCTGCGCGGCGAGCTCGCCCACCGCGTCCTCGAGGACACGCTGCGCGACCTGTCGGCCGGGGGCCCGCTCACGCCCGAGCGCCTCGACGAGGCCCGCGCGCTGCTGCGCGCCGCCCTCGACGAGCGCGCCGACGACGCGCGCATCTCGCCCAACGCCGAGCGCCGCGCGCTCGGCCCTGCGCCGGCTGGAGGCCGACCTGCTGCGCTACGTCGAGCACGCCGCCCACGGGCGCTCGGCCTTCACGCCCCGCGAGTTCGAGCTGCGCTTCGGCGGCCCCGAGGACGCCGCTCGGCCCGGCCGAGCTGGCCGGCGGCGAGCTGCAGCTGCAGGGCCGCATCGATCGCATCGACGTCAGCGCCGACGGCGGCGAGGCGATCGTCTACGACTACAAGGGCAAGGGCGCCCCGCCGCAGGCCAAGTGGCTCGACGAGTCGCGCCTGCAGGTCGGGCTCTACCTGCTCGCCCTGCCGCAGCTGCTCGGCCTGGAGGCCGGTCGGCGGGCTCTACCAGCCGCTGGGCCGCGACGACGACGGCCGGCCGCGCGGCCTGCTGCTCGACGACGCCGACCCGGGGCTGGCCAGCGTCGATCGCGACCGCCTGGCGCCGAGCGAGTTCGAGGCGCTCCTGGACGACGTGCTGGACGCGGCGCTGGCGGCGCGTGCGCGGCATCCGCTCGGGCGCGCTCGTCCCCGACCCGACGTCGTGCGCGTACCGCGGCGGATGCGCGCACCCGACGATCTGCCGCTGCGAGGCGGCGTCGGCGTGACGCCGCGCTCACCGCCGAGCAGGCCGACGCCGTCGCGCGCCGCGAGGGCGACCTCATGCTGTCGGCCAACGCGGGCTCGGGCAAGACGTCGGTGCTCGTCGAGCGCTTCGTCGCCTCGGTCGTCGACGACGGCCTGCGCGCCGACCAGGTGCTCGCGATCACCTTCACCGAGAAGGCCGCCGGCGAGCTGCGCGCGCGGGTGCGCGGGCGGCTGCTCGAGCTCGGCGAGCGCGAGGCGGCGCGCGAGGCCGAGGGCGCGTGGATCACGACCTTCCACGGCTTCTGCATGCGGATCCTGCGCGCCCACGCCGTGGCCGCCGGGCTCGACCCGGCCTTCGCCGTGCTCGACGCCGCCGACGGGCGCGCCGCCCAGCGCGACGGCCTTCGACGCCGCGCTGGCCGACTTCCTGGCCGCGCCGCGCGCCGACGCGCTCGACCTCGCCGCCGCCTACGCCGTCGACCGCCTGCGAGCGGATGGTGGTCGGCGCCCACGAGGCCGCTGCGCTCGCGCGGGCAGACGCGGCCGTCGCTGCCGGCCGCGCGCGCGGCCGACGCCGGCGCCGCGCGGGCCGCGCTGGAGCGCGCGTGCGCGACGTTCGCCGCCGAGCTCGCCGCGGCCGGGTCCGGCGCGGCCGTCGACGCCGCCCGCGAGGCGCTCGCGGCGTGCCGCGCGGCGATCGACGCGCGACGCGCCGATCGACCCCAGGGCGACGAAGGTGGGGCGCAACGCGAACGCGCTGAAGACGCCCGCCGCCGACGCCTACCGCGCGGCGCTGCGAGGCCGACGCGCAGGCGTGCGCCGACGTTCGCGCGGTCCCGGCGCTCGCGCTCGTCGACGAGCTGCTGGGCCGCTACGCCGACGCCTACGCCGCGGCCAAGCGCGCGCGCGCCGGCGTCGACTTCGACGACCTCGAGCTGCTGGCGCGCGACCTGCTCGCGCGCGAGCCCGGCATCGCCGCCGGCTACCGCGATCGCTTCGAGCGCATCATGGTCGACGAGTTCCAGGACACGAACCCGCTGCAGCTCGAGCTGCTCGAGCTGGTGGCGCGCGACAACGCGTGCACGGTCGGCGACGAGCTGCAGTCGATCTACGGCTTCCGCCACGCCGACGTCGAGGTCTTCCGCGCGCGCCGCGCCGCGCCTGGAGCGCGGCCGGCCGCGGCCGCGACGCTCGCGACGAACTTCCGCTCGCGCCCGGAGATCCTGCGGCGCGCTCAACGACGGCGTTCGGCGCGCTCCACGAGCACTGGGTCGACCTGCGCCCCGGCCGCGACGACCCGCCGGCGCCGGCCGCCCGTGGTCGAGCTGCTGGTCACCGACGCGGACGCCTGGAACGGCGACGCGCCCGCCGCGCTGGGCGCTCGGGCTGCCGGCCGCCAGCGCGGTCAAGCAGGCCGAGGCGCGGCTCGTCGCCCAGCGCGTCGGCGCGCTCGTGCACGAGGAGGGCGTCGCGCCGCGCGACGTCGTCGTGCTGCTGCGCGCCGCGACCGAGATCGACCTCTACGAGCGCGCGCTCGAGCTCGCCGGGCCTGCCGACGCTGGCGGCCGGCGGCGGCGGCTGGTGGGGGCGCCAGCAGGTGCGCGACCTGTGCCACCTGCTGGCCGCGCTGGCCAACCCGCGCGACGAGGAGGCGCTGCTCGGCGCTGCTGGCCTCGCCGCTGGTCGGGCTGTCCTCCGACGCGCTGGCGCTCGCTGGCGCTCGTCGCGCGCGAGGCGCGCGCACGACGATCTGGGACGTGCCGTGCACGACGACGCGCCTGGCGCCCGGCGCCCGAGGACGCGCGGCGCCTGCGACGCCTTCCGCGCGTGGTTCGCCGGCGAGCGCGAGCGCGCGCCGCGGCTCGGGCTCGACGAGCTGCTCGAGCGCGCGCTGCGCCGCACCGCGCTACGACCTGCACGTGCTCGCGCCTGCCGCGCGGCGCGCGGCGCCTGGCCAACGTCCACAAGCTCGCTGCGGCTGGCGGCCGCCTTCGAGGCGCGCCGCGGGCGCGACGTGCGCGGCTTCATCGACCTCGCGACCGCCGAGCTCGAGGCCGACGCGCGCGAGCCCGACGCGCCGGTCGACCTCGGCGGCCTCGACGCCGTGCGGCTGATGACCATCCACGCCGCCAAGGGCCTCGAGTTCCCCGTCGTGGTCGTCGCCGACCTCGGCCGCCGCGGCAACCTCAGCCCGCCGGACCTCCTCGTCAGCGGCGAGCGCGTCGGCCTGCGCCTGATCGGCATCGACGGCTCGAAGGTCACCGCGCTGGACTTCGACGCCATCGAGGCCGAGCGCGCGGCGGCCGACGAGGCCGAGGAGCGGCGCGTCATGCACGTGGCCATGACGCGCGCCGAGGAGCGCCTGATCCTCAGCGGCGCGGCGCGCATGGGCGAGCACTGGCCGGCGCCCGGCGCGGGCGCCGCGCCCATCAGCTGGGTCGGGCCGGCGCTCGTGCCCGGCGTCGCCGCGCTCGACCCGGCGCGACCGCCGGTGCGCGACCACGGCCTCGTGCGCACCGTGCTCAACAGCCCCGCGAGCGACGTGCTGCGCCTCGAGGCGCCGGCGCCCGTGGCCCCCGGCGAGCAGCTCGCGCTCGCGCTCAACGGCGGCGCGCCGGCGTCCGCGCCCGAGCCCGCGCCGCCGCCGATCGAGCCGGTCGCCGCCCGCGCCGGCGCCGCCCGCGTCGCTGAGCTACTCGTCGCTGCACGCGCTACGCGCAGTGCCCGTACCGCTTCTACCTCGAGCGCGGCCTCGGCCTGCCCGAGCAGGAGCCGCCCGACCACCTGCGCGACGCGGCGGCGCCGCCGAGCCCGCGCTCGACCTGCGCGTGCGCGGCACGCTCGTGCACGAGCTGCTCGAGGCCGTCGACCTGCGCGCCGGCGGCGCGCCGCGCGACGTCGGCAGCGAGGCGGTCCGCGCGCTGGCCGCCGCCGCACGAGGTCGAGCTCGCCGACGCCGACGTCGCCGACCTGCGGGCGCTGGTCGCGGCCTTCGCGGGCAGCGCGCTGCGCGAGCGCCTCGCCGCGCGCGCGCTCGCGTGCGCCGCGAGCACGGCTTCGCCTTCGCCCTCGGCGGCGACGGCCCGATGCTCACCGGCTTCGTCGACGTCGTCGCCCACGAGGCCGACGGCGCCGCGCTGGTCGTCGACTACAAGTCCGACCGCGTCGGCGACGCCGACCTCGAGGCGATCGTCGAGGCCGGCTACGGCGTCCAGCGGCGCATCTACGCGCTCGCCGCGCTGCGCGTCGGGCGCGCCCGCCGTCGAGGTCGTCCACCTCTTCCTCGAGCGCCCGGCCGAGCCGGCCGTCGCGCCGCTACGAGCAGGCCGACGCCGAGCGCGCTCGACGCCGAGCTGCGCGTCGCCGCGGCGGCGCTGCTCGCCGGCGAGTACCCGGTGGCGGCCGTGCCGCACCGCGGGCTGTGCGCCGACCTGCCCGGGGCGCGCGGGCCTGTGCTCCTACCCGCCGGAGCTGACCGACCGCGAGCTGCGAGCTGAGCGCCCGCGCGACTCGCGCTCGCAGCTCCGCGTCGAGCTCGGCGCCGAACAGGAACGCGTTGGCCGACAGGTAGAGCCACAGCAGCAGCACGATCGCCGCGGCGAAGGCGCCGTAGACGGCGCCGTAGCTCGAGAAGTTCTCGCACGTAGATCGCGAAGCCGAGCGAGAGCACGATCCAGAGCACGACGCCGACGGCCGCGCCGGGCGAGATCCACCGGATCCGGCGCGGCTCGACGTTCGGGCGCGACGCCGTAGACGAGCGCGTAGGCGACCATCGCCGCCACGAGCGCCACCGGCCAGCGCACGTAGGACCACACGGTCGCCGCGGTCGTCGCCGAGGCCGATCTTGCCGAACAGGTCGTCGGCGATCCCGCCGCCGAGGAAGATCGCGACCAGCACGACGGCGAAGAGCACGATCACGACGAGCGTCGTGGCGAGGTCGGTGAGCTTGCGGCGCACGAATGCCGCGGTCCTCCTCGACGCCGTAGCACGAGGTTGAGCGCGCGGCCCGCGGCCCCGAACGCGCCCGACGCGCCGTTGAGGGCGAGCAGGACCGAGATCGACGAGCGTGACGCCGAGCGCGCCGCCCGAGGCGTTGACCATGTTCGGTCAGCGACCTTGCGTGACGCACCTTGGCCGTGTCGCTGTCGGCGCCGTGGTCGCGCGAGGTAGTCGGCGGCGTCGGTGACGAGCGCCTGCTGCCCGAAGAGGCCGAGCAGCGTGACGCCGACCAGCAGCGCCGGGAACAGCGACATCATCGCGTAGTACGTGAGCGCCGCCGCGCGGTCGGTCATCTGGTGCGCGCGGAAGCTCTTGCACGCGCGCACGCAGGACCTGGTGCACAGGCGCGCGCCCGACGCCTGCGTCGTCGGGCGCGCGGCTCTCGGCCGGCGGGCTAGAGCGCGCCTGCCGGCACGCATTCCGTAGCCGCCCGAGCCGACGCCGCCGACGAGCACGAGGATCGCGGCGACGATGCCGACGATCGCCGGCAGGCCGAGCGCCAGGCACAGCCAGTAGACGAGGGCCGCGACGAGGATGGCGATGAGGATGCCGATCATGAAGTGCTCCTTCTCGGGGGCGATCCGCGCCGGATCGCGTGGATCCGGCTGCGCAGGGTCTCCCCGCGTCGGCTTCGACCTAATCCTGGCCCTTCGGCAGCAGCGCGTGGCCCTCGGCCACCGCGGCCGCGACGTCGACGACCGTGCGGTTGCGCGCTGCGGGCGTGCGTCGCGCAGCGCGCTCGAAGGCCTCGCGCTCGTCGATGCCGTGGCGCTCCATGAGGATGCCCTTGGCGCGCTCGATGACGCGCGCGGCGCTCGAGCGCGTCCTCGAGGCGCTCGACCTGCGTCGGCGAGCGCGTCGCGCTCGCGCGCAGCGGCGCATGGCGACCTCGATCGCGCTCTGGATCGACTCGGCGCGTCTCCTGGCGCGCGTAGGCGAAGATCCCGCGCTCGGCCGCCTCGGCGCACGAACTCGGAGTCCTCGCGGTCGAGCAGCGCGATGACCGGGCCCGAGGAGAAGGCGTCGATCTCCTCGATGAGGTCGAGCGCGTGCTCGTCGTCGCCGTAGACGACGACGATCGAGAGGTCGGGGTCGTCGCGGGCGATGGCCTCGGCGGCCTCGCGAGGTTGACCGCGATCTCGGTGGGCGTGTGGCCGAGCTCGCGCACCTGGCGGGCGATGACCTTCAGCGCTCCCGGGTCCTCGTCGGCGAGGAGGATCCGCAGCGCGCGCTGTCCGTTCTCGTTGCCCACCCAGCGTCCCCACGTAGTTCGCGTCCCAGCCTACACCGGGCGGCTACAATGCTGTTCGCTGGTCTCGGCCGATCGCCCGCCGCGACCCGCAGTGCGCCCCAGCACCCCGGCGCTCGTCTTCGATTTCGAGCGCCATGCTCGTCTTCGAGCAACATCGCTGCCGCAGCGCACGCCACCCGGATGGCCGCTCACCGTGACCGTGGCCGCAGGCGAGGGAGCACGAGCCGGCGGCGCCGTCAACCGGGCCGAGAGGATCGCGCGCTCTTCGCGCGCTACCTCGACAAGCGCGACCCGGTCGACCGCGAGGTGCTCGTCGAGCGCTTCCTGCCGCTCGCGCGCCAGCTCGCGCGCCGCTACCAGCGCCCCGAGGAGCCCTTCGACGACCTCTTCCAGGTCGCGTCCCTCGGGCTCGTCAAGGCGATCGACCGCTTCGACCTCGAGCGCGAGGTCGCGTTCTCGAGCTACGCGGTGCCGACGATCCTCGGCGAGATCAAGCGCCACTTCCGCGACCGCACGTGGTCGGTGCGCGTCCCGCGCGACCTGCAGGAGCTCGCGCTGAAGGTCGACCGCGCCGTCTCCGAGCTGTCGCTCGACCTGCACCGCCAGCCGACGGTCGCCGAGATCGCGGCGAAGGTCGGCGTCGACGAGGAGGACGGTGCTCGAGGCGCTCGAGGCGTCGGGCGCCTACCAGCGCGACGTCGCTCGAGTCGCCGCGCGGCAGCGAGGACGAGGCGGGCGACACGCTCGGCGACACGCTGGGCACCGACGAGCACGGCTTCGCGCTGGCCGAGGACCGCGCGACGATCGAGCACCTCATGCGCTCGATCACCCCGCGCGAGCGCGAGGTGCTGCGCCTGCGCTTCGAGGAGGACCTCACGCAGGCCGAGATCGGCGAGCGCATCGGCGTCTCGCAGATGCAGGTCTCGCGCATCATCCGCCAGTCGATCGCGCGCCTGCGCGCGTACGCCGGCGCGCGCGAGCAGCGAGCGGACGGTCCGGGGGCCTCGTCGCGGCGCGAGGCGCTGGTCGCGCTGCGCCGCCGCGCGCAGCTCCTGGGCAGGCGGTCGCGCAGCAGCGCGAAGCCCATCGCCGCCGAGACCGCGGTCAGCAGGCGGCGGTTGTCGTCGTCGTGGGGCTCGACCTCGTCGAAGACGAAGACGAGCAGCCCGAGCGGCTCGCCGGCGACGACGATCGGCATCGCCGACGCGTGCAGATCGGCGGGCACGCCGAGGCGCGGCGAGGCGGCGGCGTCCAGCCACGTCGGCTCGGCGTCGCGCAGGCAGCGCGCGAGCTCGGGGTGCGCGGCGACGGTGACTCGGCGCTGGACTCGAGCACGCCGCGGCGCGAGCGCGGCAGCGACGAGCTGGCCGCGAGACGTAGAAGGCGACCGCCGCCGTCGACGCGCGTTGGTCTGGCGGATGACGCACGTCGAGGCCGTGTCGATCCGCCGCGGCCCGGGCTCGCGCCGGAACTCGCTCGGCGCAGCAGCGGCGAGCGCGTCGAGCCAGCGCGTGTGGCGCTCGTCGCGGCGGCGCAGCTCGGTCGAGCTCGCGCTGCAGCTCGGCCAGCGCGCGCGCGCGCGACGCGCTCGCCCTCGCCCTCGAGCGCCGACCATGGCCACGAGCGGGCGCGCGTCGGGCTCGGACGGGCAGGCGGTAGAGCGCCGAGCGCGCGGTCTGGCGCGGGTCGCCGTCCCACGCGGGGTGCTCGGCCTCGGTCGGGCCGCCGCGCCGTGCGCGAAGAGCTGCTGCGAGCGCGAGCACGCAGCGGCGAGTCGTGAAGCGCGGGCAGCGCCGTGGTCAGCTCCTCGCCGGGGCGCGGCGCGCCCGGCGTCGCGCGCAGCGCGGCGTTGGCGAACTCCACGCGCAGCGGCGCGGGGCCCGACAGCGCCGCCACGGGCACCGGCGCGTGCTCGACGAGCGCGGCGAACGTCGCCGGCGCCAGGTGCGCCGGCGCCTCGTCGTAGCCGGGTGCGCTCGATCGCCCGCGGGATGGGCACGCCGGCCTCCGCGGCGCGGCGCACCGCGACGACGCGCTGGACGTCGTCGAGCGCGTAGCGGCGCGGCCCGCGCGTCGACGCGCATGGGGCTCGCGGGAAGCCGTAGCGGCGCTCCCACGTGCGCAGGCGCTCGCGCGAGACGCCGGTCAGCGCGGCGAAGCGCGTGCGCCGAAACCGTCTGTCCGCCTTTGTCCACCCTGCTCCATCGCCTCGCAATGGTGCGCATGTCGGCGGCGTGACCAGGCGTGTCCACCTTGTCATTGCCGTCTGGGACCGTGAGCATGCGATCAGCGCAGGCAGGACTGGCAGGTAGTGACGCGTCCCGGGGAGGGAACGTGGATCCAGCGGGCGAGACGCCGCGCGCTCCTGCGCCGCTGGCACGACGAGGAGCGACCACGCTCGCGCGTGAGGAGCTCGTCGCGCGGATGCTGCCGCTCGCGCGCAGCCTCGCGCGGCGCTACGCGAACAAGGGCGAGCCGCTCGACGACCTCGAGCAGGTCGCCTCGGTCGGGCTGCTGAAGGCGATCGACCGCTTCGACCTCGACCGCGACGTGCAAGCTTCGCGACCTTCGCGGTGCCGACGATCGCCGGCGAGATCAAGCGCCACTTCCGCGATCGCGGCTGGATGCTGCGCGTCCCGCGCGACGTCCAGGAGCTCAGCGCCGCGCCTCGACGCGCACGCGCGAGCGCCTGACGCGCGACCTCGGCCGCTCGCCGACGGTCGACGAGCTCGCCGCCGGCGCGCGGCCACGCGTCGAGCAGGTGCGTCGAGGCGCTCGAGCGCCGGCGACGCCTACCGCATGATGTCGCTCGACGAGCCGCTGCGCCGACGGGCTCGGGCCGCTCGAGGCGATCGGCGAGCCGACGACGTCGGCTTCGAGCGCGCCGAGCAGCGCGCTGATGCTGCGCGGCGGCTTCGACGAGCTCGCCCCGCGCGAGCGCGAGATCCTGCGCCTGCGCTTCTTCGAGGGCCTCACCCAGCGCGAGATCGCCGACGCAGGTCGGGATCTCGCAGATGCACGTCTCGCGGCTCATCCGCCGCTCGGTCGACGCGCTGCGCGACACGATCGCGACGCCGATCGCCGACGGCCGCGTGAGCTCGGGGCGCCGCGCGGGGATACCACCCGGCGTGCCAGGACGCGAGTCGCGCCGAGGAGCCCGACCGCAGCGAGGAGGAGCAGGAGCGGCTCAACCGCGCAGCTGACGGAGCTGCTCAACGAGCTGCGCGTCGCGATGCCGGGCGTGCAGGTGCTGTTCGGCTTCCTGCTCGCCGTGCCCGTTCCAGCAGCGCTTCGCGAGCGTCGACGCCTTCCAGCGCGACGTCTACCTCGGTGCACGCTGCTGTCCGCGGCGGTCGGCGACGGCGTTCCTCATCGCGCCGAGCGCCTACCACCGCATCGCCTTCCAGCAGCACGAGAAGCCGCGCATCATCCGCCTGGGCACGCGCCAGTTCGTCTGCGGCCTGGTCGCGCTCGCGGTCGCCATGAACGGCGCCGTCCTGCTCGTGACCGACGTGCTCTTCCAGGCGACCGCACGGTCGATCGTCGTCGTGGTCTGCGTCGCCTCGCTCTTCGCGTGGCTGTGGTTCGGCGTCGGCCTGTGGCGGCGCGCGGCGATGAGCGGGCCCGCGGCCATCCTCGACATCGACGGCACGCTCGTCGACTCCAACTACCAGCACGCGATCGCCTGGTACCGCGCGTTGCGCCAGCACGACCAGCACGTCGCCGATCTGGCGCATCCACCGCCACATCGGCATGGGCGGCGACCAGCTCGTGGCGGCGCTGTGCGGCGACGAGGTCGAGGAGGCGCAGGGCGACGACATCCGCGCCGCCGAGAAGGCCGCTCTACCTGGCGCTCATCGACGAGGTCGAGCCGCTGCGACGGGCGCGCGCGACCTGATCGAGGACCTCAAGCGCCGCGGCCGCCGCGTCGTGCTGGCCAGCTCGGCCAAGCCCGACGAGGTCGAGCACTACCTCGACCTGCTCGACGCGCGCGACCTGGCCGACGCCTGGACGAGCGCCGGCGACGTCGAGCAGACCAAGCCCGCGCCCGACCTCGTGCGAGGCCGCGCTCGAGCGCGTCGGAGGCGGGCCCGCGGTGATGGTCGGCGACTCGACGTGGGACTGCGAGGCGGCCGCGAACGCGCGGGCGTCGAGACGATCGCCGTGCTCACCGGCGGCTTCTCGGAGGAGGAGCTGCGCGAGGCGGGCGCGCTCGCGGTCTTCGACTCGATCGACGAGCTGCGTCAGCGGCTTGGCGAGACGCCGCTCGGGTAGGGCGGCAGGCATGAGCATCCTCGACAAGATCAGCGGCCGCTTCAAGAAGGCGGCCGGCGACCTGGCCGACGACCCCTCGCTGCGCCAGGAGGGCCGGCGCGAGGAGCGCAAGGGCGAGGCCAAGGACGAGCTGGCCGACGCCCACGAGCGCGCCGACGCGAAGGCCGAGGAGGTCGCGGACCTGGAGCGCAAGACGTCGTGAGCGCCGTCGTGCTCGAGGTCCCGCAGCCCTCGGAGCCGGCGACCCCGGTCGTCCCGGAGCCCTCGGTGGTCCCGGACCCCGAGCCCGTGACGCCGCCCGGGCCGCCCGGCGGGCCCGACCCGGGCCGGCCTTCCCCGACCCCGAGCCGCCCGACGCGCCCGAGCCGGTCGAGCCCCCGCCGCCGGAGCCCGACGCCCCGCGCGAGGACCCGATCGACCCGCCCGGAGCACCCGAGACCGTGTGAGGACAACACGCGCCCGCCCGTCCTGCGCGGAGCGGGCGCGTCGCGTCCTCCTCCGCTAGCGCTTCTTGTTGTCGACGGCCCGCTGCAGCTGGGCCTTGTTCATCTTCGAGCGGCCGTCGACGCCCAGCTTCTGCGCCTCGGCGTAGAGCTGGTCGCGGGTGCGGCCGCGCGGCCCGCTCGAGCCCGACCGCTGGCCGCCGCGCCGCCCGGACGAGATGTCCTGCGTCGACGTGCGCGAGGCGGTGCGCGACTCGCCGGCGCGGGCGCGCTCCTTGTTGACGGTGCGCGCCGCGATCTCCTCGGCGCGCGACTCGGACGCGCCGCGCGACTTGACGGAGCCCTTGACCGCCTCGTACTGGCGCTCGCGCTTGGTGCCCTTCTTCACGCCGCGCGGAGGCATCAGGCCAGCCCCTCCGCCTCGTACTCGCGCAGGTAGCCCTCGAAGAGGCGCCGGTGGCCCTCCTCGTCGCGCAGGATGGCGATGACCATGTCGTTCGTGACCGGGTCGATCTCCTCGGTCTCGTGGATGACCGTGTTGTAGTGCTCGATGGCGCCGGTCTCGGCCTCGATCACGCCCTTGATGACGTGGACGATGTCGGTCTGGTGCTCGGGCGGCTGCAGGTAGGTCTGCTCGGCCGGGAAGTCGAGCGAGCCGGGGACGACGCCGTAGAGCTCCTTGATGCGCGCGGCGAACTGCTGCGCGTGGCCGAGCTCCTCCTGGATGTCCGCGGTCAGCGACTCGATGATCTCCTGGGCGCGCACGCCGTCGGGATTGATCGAGTTGGCGATGTAGCTCATCACCGTCTCGATCTCCATCCAGTACGCCTTGGTCAGCAGCTCGATGATCTTCTCGCGGTCTTCGGTGTTGTCGTCGGCGAGGATGCCCTGCGCCGCGTTGCGGGTGGTAGCCATTAGCGTCGGGCTACCCCGAAGGTGCGGCGATACGCGAGCGGCGTCGTGGCCGTCGCGCGGCGGAAATGCGCGCGCAGCGAGGCCGCCGTGCCGAAGCCCGCGGCGTCGGCGACGTGCTCGACCGGGAGGTCGGTCGCCTCGAGCAGCCGCCGGGCGTGGAGGACGCGCTGGCCGAGCAGCCACTGCAGCGGCGTGGTCCCCGTCTCGGCGCGGAAGCGCCGCGCGAAGGTGCGCTCGCTGCACGCCGCGTGGCGGGCCATGGCGGCCACCGTCAGCGGCTCGTGCAGGCGCTCGTCGCCCACGCGCGCGTGGGCTCGAGGCCGTGCCCGTCCGCGACGGGCACGGGCGCCTCGACGAACTGCGCCTGCCCGCCGTCGCGGTGCGGCGCGCACGACGATCCGCCGCGCGACGGCGTTGGCCACCTCGGCGCCGTGGTCGCGGCGCACGAGGTGCAGGCACAGGTCGATGCCGGCCGCGACGCCGGCGGAGGTGAGGACGTCGCCCTCGTCGACGTAGAGGACGTCGGGGTCGACGGTGACCGCGGGATAGCGCTCGGCCAGCCGCTCGGCGTAGGCCCAGTGCGTCGTCGCGCGGCGGCCGTCGAGCAGGCCGGCGTGCGGCGAGGACGAAGGCGCCGGTGCAGATCGAGGCCACGCGCGCGCCGCGTGCGTGCGCGGCGCGCAGCGCCTCGAGCGCGGCCGCCGGCGGCGGCCACTGCACGGGGCGCAGCCCGGGGACGAGGACGGTGTCGGCGTCGGCGAGCGCGTCGAGCCCGTGCGGGACGTCGAGCGCGAAGCCGGTCGTCGTGGGCACGCGCCCGGCGCGCACGCCGCAGGCCGTGAACGCGTAGCGCTCGGGCTCGTTGCCGAAGACCTGCGCCGGGGTCGAGAGGTCGAAGGCGACCACGTCGGCCAGCGCCAGGACCGCCACGCGATGCATGGCGGGAATCTATCGCACCGTGGCATTCCTGCCACTGGCGCGCCGGCGCCCGACGCGCCACGCTGGCGGGCATGAGATGCGAGGTGCTCCTCTTCGACGGCTTCGACGAGCTCGACGCGCTGGCGCCCTGGGAGGTGCTGTCGAGCTTCGCCGACGTCCGCGACGACGTCGACGCCGCGCTCGTGAGCCTCGACGGCGCGGCCACCCTGCGCGCGGCGCACGGCACGCTCGTCACGCCGCACCGCGCGCTGTCCGACGCGGTCGACGTCCTGGTCGTCCCCGGCGGCGGCTGGAACGACCGCGCGCGAGGAGGGCGCCTGGGCGCAGGCCCAGCTGGGCGCGATCCCGCGCGCCATCCGCGAGCGCCACGAGCGCGGCGCGCTCGTCGCCTCGGTGTGCACCGGCGCGATGCTGCTCGCGGCCGCCGGCCTGGTCGAGGGCCGCCACGCGATCACCCACCACGGCGCGCTCGCCGACCTCGAGGCCGCCGGCGCGCACGTCGTCCGCGCGCGCGTGGTCGACGACGGCGACCTCGTCACCGCCGGCGGCGTCACCTCGGGCCTCGACCTCGCGCTGCACCTCGTCGAGCGCCTCTTCGGCTCGGACGCCGCGCTGGCCGCCGAGCGCGAGCCTCGAGTACGAGCGCCGCGGGACGGTGTGGCGCGCCAGCGGTCGTTTGAGCCCCGTCTAGCCCCGGTAGCCCGATCGTGAGACCAAGCGATCGAAGGAGCACCGAGACATGGGCACACTGGACGGCAAGCGCATCGCGTTCCTCGCCACCGACGGCGTCGAGCAGATCGAGCTGACCGAGCCGCTGAAGGCCGTTCGCGAGGCGGGCGCCGAGGTCGACCTGATCTCGCTCGAGAAGGGCGAGTTCCAGGGCTTCAACCACCTCGACAAGGGCGACACCTTCACGGTCGACAAGGCGGTGGCCGACGCGACGCCGACGACTACGACGGGCTCGTCGCGCCCGGGCGGCGTCGCCAACCCCGACTTCCTGCGCATGGACGCGGACGCCATGGCCTTCGTCCGCGCCTTCTTCGACGCGAAGAAGCCGGTCGGCGCGATCTGCCACGGGCCGTGGATCCTGGTCGAGGCCGGCGTCGTCAAGGAGTCGCACGCGTGACCTCGTGGCCGTCGCTGCAGAAGGACCTGCGCAACGCGGGCGCCAACTGGGTCGACGAGGAGGTCGTCGTCGACCAGGGCCTCGTGACCAGCCGCAAGCCCGACGACCTGCCGGCCTTCTGCGCCAAGATCGTCGAGGAGTTCGCCGAGGGCCGCCACGAGGACGCGCCGCAGCCGGCGAGCAGCGCCGCCTCCTGAGCCGCAAGTCCTCCGTGCGCCCGGAGGAATTGCCGGGCGCATGGGGGATACTTGATGGCTATGGCGCGTTCGATCTGGACCGGGGCGATCTCCTTCGGCCTGGTCACCGTCCCGGTCAAGCTCTACAGCGCGGTCAACCGCAAGACCGTGCGCTTCCACCAGCTCAGCGGCAAGACCGGCGTGCGCATCGCGCAGAAGCGCGTCGACCCGTCGACCGGCGACGAGGTCGCCTACGAGGACATCGTCAAGGGCTTCGAGCTGACGCCCGACCGCTACGTGGTCATCGAGCCCGGCGAGCTCGAGACGCTGCAGCCCAAGAAGACCAAGACCATCGAGATCGAGGACTTCGTCGAGCTCTCGGAGATCGACCCGATCTTCTACGACCACCCGTACTACCTGGCGCCCGGCGCCGGCGGCGCCAAGCCCTACCGCCTGCTGCGTCGAGGCGATGCGCGAGACCGGCCGCGTGGCCATCGCGCGCGTCGTCATCCGCTCCAAGGAGGCGCTCGTCGCGCTGCGCCCGATGGACGACCACGTCCTGGGCATGTCGACGATGCTCTTCCCCGACGAGATCGTCGACCCCGACGGCATCGACGAGATCTCCGACACGACCGACGTCGAGGTGACCAAGCGCGAGCTCGACATCGCCAAGCAGCTCGTCGAGTCGCTCGCCGGCGACGTTCGACTCCGTCCAAGTACCACGACACCTATCGCGAGGACGTGCTCGACCTCATCGAGCGCAAGGCGGCCGGCGAGGAGATCGCCGTGCAGCCGGCGACCGACGAGGAGGAGGAGCCGGTGCCCGACCTCATGGCCGCGCTCAAGGCGAGCCTCGACGCGGTGCGCGACAAGGACGCCGAGCGGCAACGGCGCGTCCAAGGCCAAGAAGGCGCCGGCGAAGCCGAAGGCCAAGTCGTCGAGCTCGGGCTCGCGCAAGAAGGCGGCAAGCAAGAGCTAGCCGCGCGCGGGCAGCGGGTACGCGCCCGCTGCGTGCCCGCGACCGCCACCCGCACCCCGCGCCTGCGCCGCGCCGACTGCACCGGGCCGGGCATCGCCCGCCGGCGCCACGGGCGCGGCTTCCGCTACCTCGACGCCGACGGCGAGCCGGTCGACGACGACGAGGTCCTCGCGCGCATCCACGAGCTCGTGATCCCGCCCGCGTGGGAGGACGTGTGGATCTGCCCGTACCCCGGCGGCCACATCCAGGCGACCGGGCGTCGACGCCGCCGGGCGCAAGCAGTACCTCTACCACCCGCGCTGGCGCGAGCGGCGCGACATGGAGAAGTTCGACGACATGGTCGTCTTCGCGCGCACGCTGCCGCGGCTGCGCAAGCGCGTGGACGCCGAGCTGGCCGACGGCGACGAGCTCACCTACGACCGCGTCTGCGCGTGCCGCCGTGCGGCTGCTCGATCGCGGCTTCTTCCGCGTCGGCGGCGAGGACTACGCGGTGCGCAACGAGAGCTACGGCCTGGCCACGATGAAGAAGAGCCACGTGGGCATGCGCGACGGCGTGCTCGTCTTCGACTACCCGGCCAAGTCGGGCAAGCGCCGCGTGCAGGCCGTCGTCGACCCGGTGGTGGCCGAGGTCGTGCGCGACCTCAAGCGCCGCCGCGGCGGCGGCGACGAGCTGCTGGCCTACAAGCGCGGCCGGCGCTGGGCCGACCTGCGCTCCGAGGACATCAACGCGTGGCTGAAGGAGGCGACCGGCAAGGACGTCTCGGCCAAGGACTTCCGCACCTGGGGCGCGACCGTGCTCGCCGCCGTCGCGCTCGCGGTCTCCGAGGAGGCGCGCGGCGACCAAGACGGGCCGCAAGCGCGCGATCACGCGCGCCATCAAGGAGGTCGCCCACTACCTGGGCAACACGCCGGCGGTCGCGCGCGCCTCGTACATCGACCCGCGCGTCTTCGACCGCTACCGCGACGGCGAGGCGATCGACCACCGGCCTCGTGGCCGCCGCCGCCGAGCGCAACGGCGACGCGACCGCGATCCAGGGCCCGCTCGAGAAGGCGGTGCTGAAGCTGCTCGAGGGCTAGGCGGGCGTCGGAGCTAGGCGGCGGCTTCGTCGGCGTCGAGCGCCTCGACGGCCTCGTCGCGCGTGGGCCTGATCGTGAAGATCTGATCCAGGCCGGTGATCTCGAACGTCTTGGCGATGTTCGCGTCCGTGTTGACGATCGTCAGGACGCCGTCGCGCGAGCGCAGGCGCTTGACCGCGCCGATGAGCACGCCGAGCGCCGTCGAGTCGAGGAAGGTCGTGGCGGTGAGGTCGACGACGATCCGGATCCGCCCGGACTCGAGCGCCTCGCCGAGGGCCGCCTTCAGCTCCGGAGCGGTGAACAGGTCGATCTCGCCGGCGACGGCCACGACCTGGCGCGCGTCGTCGATCGGATCGCTGGTGAGGGTGAACTCGGGTGGCATCGGCCTCGGTAGGTTGACGGATCTGTCGGCGGAGCGTCGGGCTCCAGGCTACGTGCGGAAGTTCAGTCGCAGGATCAGCTCGCCACCGTCGCCGTTGGCCATGGTCCCGGCCTGGACGTCGTCGGCGACGCGATCGAAGACGTTGCCGACGCCGGGCAGGTCGCCGTCGGCCAGCAGGCGCTCGCGCCCCGTCGGGCCGCAGCTCGGACACGCGCAGCTCCAGGCGCTCGTCGTCGGCGGCGACGACGACGTGGACGTGGCCGTTGCGGGCGTGCACCGGGGCGTGGGCGGCGACGGCGTCGGTGAGCAGGATGGCGTCGTCGAGGCGGTCGATCGGGCACTGGGCGCGCGCGGCGAGCATGCCGACGACGCGCCCGAGCACGGCGCCGACGAGCGGGCCGCTGCGGATGCGGACGACGGCCTCGTTGGCGGTGGCCCCGTCGGTCATAGCAGCGCCCCGTCCTCGCCGATCGGCGCGCCGAGGTCGAAGGTCATGCGGACCTCGGTCTCCTCGGAGCGCCCGGTGCCGAGCTCGAGCGACTCGGCCAGCGTGGCGATGAGCGGCAGGCCGAGGCCGAGGCCGGGGCTGTCGGGCCGCGGGACGATGCCGCGGCCGCGGTCGACGACGACGAGCGAGAGCAGCCGGCCCGTCGATCGAGGCGCGCAGGCCCATGGGGCCCTCGGCCGTCGGGGTAGGCGTGGACGACGACGTTGGTGCACGCCTCGGTGACGGCGAGCTTGATGTCCGAGAGGGTCTGGTCGTCGACCTCGAGGACCTCGCCGAGCCCGCCGACCGCGTGCCGCACGACGGCGACGTTCTCGGCCCGCGCGGGCAGGGTGATCTCGAGGTCGGGAAGCTGTGTCTGCAGTCGCTCGCGTGTCGGCGATCTCGGTCATGCCAGGCGAGGCCGCCGGACTCGTGCACAGCTTCTGGAGTTGTCGCTCATCATCGCCCCCTTGCGCTCCGGACGCCTGTGCTCCCACGGCCGCCCCGGAGAGAATACGCCCAGACCAATCGTGCATACCCCGCCGAGGGGTCTGCCGTAACGACCTCGGGACGCCCGAAGGCGTCCCGAGGTTGATGTGGGGGAGGTCATCGCATCGCGTCGGGGCAGGGATCCGACGACTGTCCGTGATGCGGTATGAGGCGGGAAGTCCGTCCCGCACCGAAGCCCTTGCCCGACCCCCCGGCACCTGAACCGTGCCCGTGTTGGCAACGAACAAAGTTCGGTGCGGCCTGTCAGGGATCGGCGCCTGCGCCCGACCTGTCCCAAGGACCAGGACGTCGCGTTCCATGGTCGTGCTGCCTATCATGTTCGGTTCGCTCTCGGGTTCGCCCGCCGGCCCACGGGGACTCTTCAGATGACCGATCGCATGCCGCCACAGGCCGACGGCCTGTACGACCCTAGGTACGAGCACGACGCCTGCGGCGTCGCCATGGTCGCCCGGCTCGACAACGTGCCGGGCCACGACGTCGTGGTCAAGGCGCTCGAGGCGCTCGACAACCTCGAGCACCGCGGCGCCGAGGGCGCCGACATCCGCACCGGCGACGGCGCCGGCCTGCTGCTCCAGCTGCCCCACCGCTTCTTCCGCGCGAACGTGGACTTCGAGCTGCCCGAGCCCGGGCGCTACGGCGTCTGCGTCTGCTTCCTGCCGCGCGACGACATCCACCGCCGCCAGATCGAGGAGCTGCTCGAGCTCAACGTCCGCGTCGAGGGCCAGCGCGTGCTCGGCTGGCGCGACGTGCCGATCGACGAGGACCACGTGGGCGACACGGCCAACGCCTCGCGCCCGCACATCCGCCAGCTCTTCATCGAGGCCGGCCCCGGCTTCGAGCACGACCAGGACGCCTTCGAGCGCAAGCTCTACGTCATCCGCCGGATCGTCGAGCTCGCGATCGGCCCCGAGTTCTACGCGCCGTCGTGCTCGAGCCGCACCTGCGTCTACAAGGGGATGCTCAAGGCGCCCCAGCTGCGCAGCTTCTACCCCGACCTGCAGGACGAGCGCTTCGCCAGCGCCCTGGCGCTCGTGCACAGCCGCTTCTCGACGAACACCTTCCCGAGCTGGGAGCTCGCCCACCCCTACCGCGTGATCTGCCACAACGGCGAGATCAACACGCTGATGGGCAACGTCAACTGGATGCGCGCCCGCGAGTCGCAGCTGGCCTCCGAGCTCTTCGGCATCGACCTGCAGAAGGTGCTGCCGGTCGTGCGCCCGGGCGGGTCGGACTCGGCGACCTTCGACAACGTCCTCGAGCTGCTCATGCTCGCCGGGCGCTCGCTGCCGCACGCGGTGATGATGATGATCCCGGAGGCCTACCAGGATCGCGACGACCTCTCCGACGAGCTCAAGGGCTTCTACGCCTTCCACTCCTGCCTGATGGAGCCGTGGGACGGCCCGGCGGCGGTCGCCTTCACCAACGGCCGCGTCGTCGGCGCCACCCTGGACCGCAACGGCCTGCGCCCCGGGCGCTGGGTGGAGACCAAGGACGGCTACGTCGTCCTCGGCTCGGAGACCGGGATGCTCAGCGTGCGCCCGGAGAACGTCAAGCGCCTCGGGCGCCTGCAGCCGGGCAAGATCTTCCTCGTCGACCTCGAGTCGAGGGGCGGATCGTCGAGGACGAGGAGGTCAAGCGCGCGATCTCCACGCAGAAGCCCTACAGCTCGTGGTTCGACGAGCACGTCGTGCAGTTCAACGACCTCGAGCCCGCGCCGGCGCACGACCGGCGTCCGAGCTGCCGCTGCGCCAGGCGCCAGCTCGCCTTCGGCTACACGCAGGAGGACCTGCGCGTCCTGCACGCCCCGATGGCGCGCGCCGGCGAGGAGCCCATCGGCTCGATGGGCAACGACGCGGCGCTCGCCGTCCTCTCCGACCAGCGCCCGCCGCTGTTCAGCTACTTCAAGCAGCTCTTCGCGCAGGTCACCAACCCGCCGATCGACTCGACGCGCGAGTCGATCGTCATGTCGCTGGGGACCGGCGTGGGCGCCGAGGGCAACCTGCTCACCGAGACGCCCCAGCACGCCCATCAGCTCGTGATGGACGCAGCCGATCCTGCGCAACGCCGAGCTCGAGACGCTGCGCTCGGTCTCCACCGACGTCTTCCGCGCGCACACGATCGACATCACGTGGCCGATCGACGAGGGCCCGGCCGGGATGCGCAAGCGCCTGGCCAACGTCTGCGACGAGGCGACCGACCACATCGCGGCCGGGATCAACATCCTCATCCTCTCCGACCGCGCCACCGGCCCCGACCGCGCGCCGATCCCGTCGCTGCTGGCCGTCAGCGCCGTGCACCACCACCTCGTGCGCGAGGGCACGCGCCTGCGCGCGGGGCTCGTCCTCGAGTCCGGCGAGCCGCGCGAGGTCCACCACTTCGCCGTGCTCATCGGCTACGGCGCCAGCGCGATCAACCCCTACCTCATGCTCGACACCGTCGACGAGCTGGCCCGCGACGGGCGCATCGCCGGCGTCGAGGACCCCGACGAGGCCGAGCGGCGGATCGTCAAGGCGCTGGGCAAGGCGCTGCTGAAGACGATCTCCAAGATGGGGATCTCGACCATCCAGAGCTACTGCGGCGCGCAGATCTTCGAGGCGGTCGGCCTCGAGAAGACGCTGATCGACCGCCACTTCACGGGGACCGCCTCGCGGATCGGCGGCATCGGGCTGGACGTGCTCGCGCGCGAGGCGCTCGACCGCCACGCGCGCGCGTGGCCGGGCTCGCACGAGGACCTGCTGCCCGTCGGCGGCGTCTACGCGTGGCGGCGCGACGGCGAGCACCACATGTGGAACCCCGAGACGATCGCGCTGCTCCAGCACGCGGTCCGGGGCCTCAACGGCACCGCGCAGGAGAAGTACGACGAGTACGCCGAGCTGATCAACTCCGACGCCGCGCGGCGGGCGACGCTGCGCGGCCTGCTGACCTTCCGCACCGATCGCGAGCCGGTCGCCGCTCGAGGAGGTCGAGCCGGCCAAGGAGATCGTCCGGCGCTTCGCCACCGGCGCGATGTCGCTGGGGTCGATCTCGACCGAGGCCCACGAGACGCTGGCCATCGCCATGAACCGCCTCGGCGGGCGCTCGAACACGGGCGAGGGCGGGGAGGACCCGCGCCGCTTCACGCCCGACGACAACGGCGACCTGCGGCGCTCGGCCATCAAGCAGGTGGCGTCGGGGCGCTTCGGCGTGACGATCCACTACCTCGTCAACTCCGACCAGCTGCAGATCAAGATGGCCCAGGGCGCCAAGCCCGGCGAGGGCGGCCAGCTGCCCGGCCACAAGGTCGACAAGTACATCGGCTGGGTGCGCCACACCACGCCCGGCGTGGGCCTCATCTCGCCGCCGCCCCACCACGACATCTACTCGATCGAGGACCTCAAGCAGCTCATCTACGACCTGCGCTGCGCGAACCCCGAGGGCAGCGTGTCGGTGAAGCTCGTGTCCGAGGTCGGCGTCGGGACCGTCGCCGCCGGCGTGGCCAAGGCCAACGCCGACCACGTGCTCATCTCCGGCCACGACGGCGGCACGGGCGCCTCGCCGCTGAGCTCGATCCAGTCGGCCGGCGTGCCGTGGGAGATCGGCCTGGCCGAGACCCAGCAGACGCTGCTCAAGAACGACCTGCGCTCGCGCATCATCGTCCAGACCGACGGCCAGCTGAAGACGGGCCGCGACGTCGCCATCGCCGCGCTGCCTGGGCGCCGACGAGTTCGGCTTCTCGACGGCCCCGCTGATCGCGACGGGCTGCATCATGATGCGCGCCTGCCACCTGAACACGTGCCCGGTCGGCATCGCCACGCAGGACCCCGAGCTGCGCAAGCGCTTCAAGGGCACCCCCGAGCACGTCGTCAACTTCTTCTTCTTCGTGGCCGAGGAGCTGCGGGGGATCATGGCCTCGCTGGGCGTGCGCTCGCTCGACGAGCTCATCGGCCGCACCGACCTGCTCGAGGTCGACGGCGCGATCGACCACTGGAAGGCGCGCGGCGTCGACCTCACGCACGTCCTGCACTTCCCGCGAGCTGCCCGAGGGCGCGGCGCGCCGGCGCATCAAGCCGCCCCCGCCGGTGCTCGACGACCACCTCGACTGGGAGCTCCTGCGCCGCGCCGAGCTCGCGGTGTCCGACAAGCAGCCGGTCCAGATCGACATCGCCCGTGCGCAACGTCAACCGCTGCGTGGGCGGCGTGCTCGAGCTCGCGGATCGCCAAGGCCGCACGGCGCCGACGGGCTGCCCGCGCGACACGATCCAGGTCAACCTCACCGGCTCGGCCGGGCAGTCCTTCGGCGGCTGGCTGGCGCCGGGCGTGAGCTTCACGCTGCACGGCGACGCCAACGACTACACGGGCAAGGGCCTGTCGGGCGGCACGCTCGCCGTCATGCCGCCCGAGGGCGTGACCTTCGCCGCCGAGGAGAACGTCGTCATCGGCAACACGGTGCTCTACGGCGCGACGAGCGGCCGCGCCTTCTTCCGCGGGCTGGCCGGCGAGCGCTTCGCGGTGCGCAACTCGGGCGCCCACGCCGTCGTCGAGGGCGTCGGCGACCACGGCTGCGAGTACATGACCGGCGGGCGCGTCGTCGTGCTCGGCCCCACGGGGCGCAACTTCGCCGCCGGCATGAGCGGCGGGCTGGCCTTCGTCCTCGACGAGCACGGCGAGCTCCGCGCCAAGGTCAACGCCGCGATGCTCGACCAGCTCGAGGAGCTGACCGACGAGGACGCCGAGGAGGCCCGCGCCCTCGTCGAGGAGCACCTGCGCCGCACGGGCTCGCCGGTCGCCCGGCGCGTGCTCGACGCCTGGGAGGAGCTGCTGCCGCGCTTCGTCAAGGTCTTCCCGACCGACTACAAGCGCGTGCTGGCCGAGCAGGCCGCCGCCTCCGACCAGGAGGGGGTCGCCGCCTGATGGGCGAGCTCGGAGGCTTCCTGAAGGTCGAGCGGGTCGGGATCCCGTACGACGACCCGATCGAGCGCGTCCGGGCGAGCACACCTACAAGGAGTTCGTCGTCGCGCCGCTCCGACGAGGAGCTCGCGGCCCAGGGCGCGCGCTGCATGGAGTGCGGCGTGCCCTTCTGCCACAACGGCTGCCCGCTGGGCAACCTCATCCCCGACTGGAACGACCTCGTCTACCGCGACCGCTGGCAGGACGCGATCCGCCAGCTGCACGCCACCAACAACTTCCCCGAGTTCACCGGGCGCCTGTGCCCGGCGCCGTGCGAGGCCGCGTGCGTGCTGGAGATCCGCGAGGGCGACGCGGTGACGATCAAGCAGATCGAGAACTCGATCATCGACCACGCGTGGGACGAGGGCTGGGTCGTGCCCG
This sequence comes from uncultured Acidobacteriota bacterium, assembly GCA_963695635.1. Lineage (GTDB taxonomy): Bacteria > Acidobacteriota > Vicinamibacteria > Vicinamibacterales > CAVVIG01 > DATKHR01. Next base: position 626,358 of record CAVOHK010000009.1, on the reverse strand, counting down.
TGCCGCCGCGGCGCGAGACGGGGCGCAGCGTCGCCGTCGTCGGCGCCGGGCCCGCGGGCATGGCCGCCGCCCAGCAGCTGCGCCGCGCCGGGCACCGCGTCGTGCTCTTCGAGCGCGACGAGGCGGCCGGCGGCCTCGTGCGCTTCGGCGTGCCCGACTTCAAGATCGAGAAGAGCGTCGTCGAGCGCCGCGTCGCAGCAGCTCGTCGACGAGGGCGTCGAGCTGCGCCTGGGCGTCGACGTCGGCGTCGACGTCAGCGCCGAGGAGCTGCGCGAGCAGTTCGACGCGGTCGTGCTGGCCATCGGCTCGCGCGTGCCGCGCGACCTGCCGGTCCCGGGCCGCGAGCTCGACGGCGTGCACTTCGCGATGGACTACCTCTACGTCCGCAACCGCTGGGTCGGCCGGCGCCGGCGACACCTCGATCAGCGCCAAGGGCAAGCACGTCGTCGTCATCGGCGGCGGCGACACCGGCGCCGACTGCGTGGGCAACTCGATCCGCGAGGGCGCGACGTCGGTCATCCAGCTCGAGCTGCTGCCCGAGCCGCCCGCCTCGCGCCCGGACGAGCGCACGCCGTGGCCGCTGTGGCCGCTGAAGTTCCGCCTCAGCTACGCGATGGAGGAGGCCAAGGCCGCCGGGCGCGGGCGAGCAGGACTTCTCGATCGTCACCACCGCAGCTGCGCGGCAACGGCGCGCGTCGGCAGCAGCTCCACTACGCGCAGGCCGCAGCCGGCGCCGCCCTTCGGGCCGGTCGAGGGCACCGAGGGCGATGCTCGACGCCGACCTCGTGCTGCTGGCCATGGGCTTCCTGCACCCCGAGCACGAGCGGCGCCGTCGACCAGCTGCAGGTCGAGAAGGACCCGCGCGGCAACGTCAAGGCGCCGACCTACGCCACGAGCGTCGACGGCGTCTTCGCCGCCGGCGACGCGCGCCGCGGCCAGTCGCTCATCGTGTGGGCGATCAACGAGGGCCGCCAGTGCGCGCGCATGGTCGACCGCTACCTGCTGCGAGCTCGACGCCGAGCCCGTGCTCGTCGGGCGGCGGCGACGCCGACGAGGGCCCCGAGGGCCCGCCGCAGGTCGCCGGGCCCTCGTAGCCGGCACGCCCCGCGCCTGCCGCGTTCGCGCGCCCGCGGCGCTCTACCATGCCGCGGCATGCGGGCGGGGAGAGCGGTCGTGCTGGCGACGGTGATGGCCGGGCTGGCTGCGCAGCCGGCCGCCGCGGCGCCGCGCTTCATCGTCGGCACGGGCCAGAACCCGGGCGTCGCCGTCGACGCCGCCGGCACCGCCTACATCGGCTGGAAGGTCAACGTCTACCAGCCGGCGGGCGACGGCGTGCAGCTCTGCGTGCTACCGGCCGGCGCGCGCAAGTGCGCGACGCTGGCCACCGTCCCCTTCCCCGGCGAGGGCTACAACCTCGGGCGCGTGAGCGTGCTGCTGCCCGGGGCGCCCGGCGTCGTCCAGGTCACCGTCGGCCGCTCACAGGGGGCCCACTACAACCAGTTCGTCGCGACCTCGGGCGACGGCGGCGTGACCTTCGGCGCCCCGATCGCCTTCGGCTCGGGCGTCGGCATCGAGAACGACGTCCTGCCCGACGGGCGGATCGTCTCCGACGGCAACGGCGCCGCGAACCTGTCGGGCGCCGCCTACGCGGCGGACGGCTCCCAGGCCGGCATCGACCGCACGTCGCTCGACGATCGCGGGCAGTTCTCCGACATCGCGGTGCAGGGCGGCGACGCCTACGTCGCGGGCTCGGCGGCCGGGCCGTCGGCCATCGCGCGCCTGCCCGCCGGCGCCAACTGGGTCGACCCGGCGGCATGGCAGCACCTGCCCGACCTCAACGGCGAGCAACCCGAGATCGCGGCCCTGCCGAGCGGCCTCGTGGCGCTGCTCGAGCCGCCGCCGTTCTCCAAGCGCGAGGAGCTCTTCACCCAGCGCTGGACCGGCACGCGCTGGACGGCGCCCGTCGACGTGGGCGGGGTGAGCTACAACAGCTCGTTCGCGCTGGCCGGCTCGGGCACGCGGCTGACCGGCATCTTCGCCGGCGGCCCTCCGGGCTCCGGCTACCTGCTCAACATGGTGACCTCGAGCGACGGCGGCACGCTGTGGTCCTCGGAGGCCACGATCGCCGTCAGCCCGACCGCGCTCTACACGCTCGAGCTGGCGACCAACCCGGCCGGCCACGGGATCGCCGTCGACGGCGGCTCGACCGACCCGCGGCCGATCTGGGCCTACGTCATCGACCCGCGCCGGGCCAACGTCGCCCGCGCGCGCTTCGGCGACACCATGGTCCAGCTCCGCGCGGACCTGGGCGACTGCATCCCCGAGCGGCGCGTGCGCCTGCGCGTGCAGGCCGCGCGCGGGGTCGACCTCGTCAGCCCGAGCACCGTGCTGCGCAGCGCCCGCGTGTCGGTGCGCCGCTCGCGGATCCTTCATCGCTCGCGGTGGTCGACGCTCGTCGACCTGCGCCGGACGCGCGCCAAGCGCACCGCGACCGTGCGCCTCGTCCCGCGCCACGGCCGCGCGCGCACGCTGCGCCTCGCCGTGCGCGGCTGCGGGCGCATCGCTTGAGCCGAACACCACGGGCCGCGCCGCAGATCCCGCCGGCGACGGCCGTACGCCGTATGGTCGGCCGATGCATGCGCGTGCGCTGGGTCTCGTCGTCGCCGTCGCTGCCGGCGCGGGCGCGGCGACTCCCGCGAGCGCGGCGACGACGATCTCCGGATCGCTGGGCGGCGGCAAGCTCCCGGCCAAGGCCGCCGGCGTCGCGTCGGTCCGGGCGGTGGCATTGGACACCGGGCTCATCGTCGCCGACGCGCGCGTGCGCTCCGGGCGCTTCGTCCTGCGCGTGAAGCCCGGCGCCTACGTGCTGCTGGCGACGACCACGCCCTTGCGTGGGCACGCCGGGGTCGATCGCAAGGTCGACGCGGTCCGGGTCGCCTCCGGGGCGTCGCGCAAGCTGCGCCTCTCGCTGCGCCGGCGCGGGGGTCACGCCGCGCGGCGGCGCAAGGCGCGAGCGGCGGCGGGCCCCAGCTTCGTGTCGGTGACGTACCCGGCGGCCTGGATCCAGCACTTCACCGTGTCCGGGCCCGACGAGTACGCGGTCCTCGGAGAAGGGCATCGCCGACATGCTCATCACCGACGCGGGTCCCGCGATCAAGAAGCGCTGCGACGGCGTGCTCGTCGAGCGCGAGCACCTGGACGTGATCATCGCCGAGCAGAGGCTCTCCCAGAGCCGCTACGCCGACCCCGCCACGCGCATCCCCTCCGGGCACCTGATCGCCCACAACCGCGTCGTGAGCGGCACGCTCACGGTCACCGGCGCCACCGCGACGCTCACCGTCACGGTCACCAACACGGCGACCGGCCTGCAGCGGTCGGTCACGCACACCGGCGCGTCCGGCGCCGGGATCTTCGACCTCGAGCGGTCCGTCGTCGACGACGTCGCCAAGATGGTCTGCGATCCGCCCGCGCGCTACGTCGGCCCGGTGTCGGGCTCGATCCCCGCCTCCGCGGGCTCGGCCACGGGCACCTTCGCCTGGAGCGGTGAGATGACCCTGGCGCTCGACCACGTCGGTCCGGCCCCGGCCGGCAGCCCCGACGGCGAATACGGCTTCTACCGCCCCGCGGCCGGGACCATCCACCTGACGCTCGACCTGGTCGAGGGGCACTGCACGGGCCACGGGGAGACCGACCTCAGCGTGGATCCGAGCGCGGGCGACGACAGCTCGGTGCAGGCCGGCGTCGAGAAACCCACCTACACCCTGTACGCCGCGTTCGGCGCGTCGCCGGGCATCGCGTTCGCGTGGAGCGGCGGGACCGACGAGGACCCGTGTCCCAACAACGGCACCCTGCCGTTCGGGGCGGGCCTGCCGGCGCTCGCCACCGGCACGCGGCAGGCGGCGTCGGGCACGCTCGCCGGGAGCACCAGCGACGTCTTCCCGGGGCGCGGGAAGCGTCCACCGCGCGTGGTCGCTCATGCCGCAGGGGTGAGCTCGAACGCGAAGGGGGCCCGATCTCGGGGCCCCCTCCGGTCCTTCATGCGTCAGCGTCGCGTCAGAGGGCCACGCGCTGGCGCACGCTCGTGCCGTCGCCGATCGAGAGCGTCAGCCTGGGCTTGATGATCAGGGCGGCCGCCGCCACGACGGCCGCCGGGGTGTGAGGAAGGTTTCGTCGCATGTCGCGCAAGGACGTGCCGCCCGCGGGCTCGCTTCCCACGCTCTGTCGGGGTGTGCGCCAGTTCACACGGGCTCTGCCCGGGACCGACTTGACAAGGTGTCGATTGCCGCGTCGCGCCGTGGTAGCGTGCCGCGCCATCGTCGGCCCGCCCCCGGCCGGCATGTCCTGAGGAGGAGTCATCTTGCGAAGCGCGCTCGCGCTTGCCGTGGTCGTGCTCGGCGTTCTCGCGCCGACCGCTCCGGCGGCCACCACCCTGAACGTGATCCCGCACGGCCAGTGGGAGCCCGGCGTGCCGTGGGGCGCGACCGCGGGCATGCTGCCGGCTCAGACGCAGGCGCAGATGTACGACCGCCTGACGCCGCTCTTCCGCGACGTGACCGACGCGCAGCTCGTTCCCAGCCTCGACGGCAGCGGCTACTACAAGTCGGCCGCGCTGGTCGACGAGAACGACCCGTCGCTGCTCACCAACGAGCCGATCTCGGGCACGGCGCCCGGCGTCGGCGCCGTGAGCGCGCGCATCCGCCGCGACGCCTACGGCGTCCCGCACATCTACAGCGACACCGACGCGGGCGTGCTCTTCGCCGCCGGCTACGTCGTGGCCACCGACCGCAACCTGTTGCTCGATCAGGCGCGCTTCAACGGCGTCGCCGGGCTGATCGACATCCCGGGCGTCCCCGCGATCCAGCTCGTGCTCGGCCTCTACAGCTACAAGCCGACCAAGAAGGTCGTCGACGAGGCCACGGCGATGCAGACGAAGTCGATCGAGGCGGCCGGCGCGCAGGGCCGCCAGCTGCTGAGCGACATCGACGTCTACCTCGCCGGCCTCAACCTCTGGTACTCGCAGAACCGGCCGTCGGCGCCGAAGTTCACGCGCACCGACATCTACGCGCTGAACGCGATCAAGTCGCAGTTCCTCGGCGAGGGCGGCGGCGAGGAGGTCGCCAACGCATCGTTCCTGGACGCCGCGCGCTCGAAGCTCGGCGCCAAGCGCGGCGACGAGGCCTACGAGGACCTGCGCGGGCGCTATGACCCGGAGACGGCGACGACGACGACGCGCTCGTTCCCGTACCAGACCAACGTCAGCGTGGCCAAGCCGAAGGGCGCGGTCCGCATCGTCAACGGCAGCTTCAGCTCGACGGCGCCCAAGCTGCCGGCCTCGACGCGGGCGGCGGCCGCCCGTGCCGCGACGCCCGCGCACCCACGCGGCCCCAAGCAGCAGGCCAGCAACATCCTCATCGCCTCGGGCAAGGCGTCGGCCACCGGCTCGCCGCTCTTCGTCGGCGGCCCGCAGATCGGCTTCAACTACCCGGGCCTGACGCTGGAGATGGACCTCCACGGGCCCAACATCCACGTGCGCGGCGCCACGTCGGCGCCGTTCCCCGGCTACATGCTCATCGGGCGCGGGACCGACTACGCGTGGACGCTGACCTCGGCCGACGGCGACATCATCGACACCTACGCCGAGACGCTCTGCGGCGGGTCGAAGACCAAGTACCGCTACAAGGGCACGTGCCGCTCGATGGAGAAGGTCGACGCCGGCACGATCTCCAAGGGCGGCAAGAGCGTTCATGTGACCTTCCGCCGCACGGTGCACGGGCCGGTCTATGGCTACGCCAAGTCGCGCAGCACCGGCAAGCAGGTCGCGCTGTCGACGCGGCGCTCGAGTTACGGCCGTGAGACGGTCGACCAGCTCTTCTTCCAGCAGATGACGTTCGGCCGCGTGCACTCGGCCAACGACTTCATCCGCGCCGCCTACAAGACGCCGCAGACCTTCAACTCGTTCTACGCGAGCACGAACGAGGCGGCGTTCGTCACCTCCGGGCGGCTCCCGCTGCGCCCCAAGGGCGTCAACCCGGACCTGCCGGTCAACGGCGAGGGCAAGTACGAGTGGACCGGCTACCTCGCCAACTCGGCCCACCCGCAGGTCATCAACCCTTCGACCGGCTACATCGTCAACTGGAACAACAAGCCGGCCAAGGACTTCCCGGCGTCCGACACCCGCTGGACCGAGCAGTCGCTGCAGCGCGACCTGCTGCTCACGGGCGAGCTGGGGCGCCGGCCCAAGCAGACGCTCGCGACGGTCCTGGCCTCGGCCAACGCCGCGGCGACCGAGGACGTGCGCGCGGTCGCGCTGTGGCCGACGCTGCAGCGCGTGCTCGCCCGCGGCAAGGCGCCGAACGCGAAGACCAAGCGGATCGCCGACCTGCTCCAGGCGTGGCACGACGCCGGCGGCAGCCGCCGCGACGCCGACCACGACGGGCGGATCGACGACCCGGGCGCGGCGATCATGGACGCCGCGTGGGCGGGCCTCACCGACGCCGGGCTGTGCGACCGCCTCGGGGCGTCGCTCTGCGACCAGCTCGAGAAGCGCGTCGGGCGCTTCGACCGCCCGCCGGGCGGCCAGTACGGCGGCTGGCATCAGTACATGTGGAAGGACCTGCGCGCGGAGCTGGGCGACAAGGTCGCGGGCAAGTACAACCTGCGCTACTGCGGCAAGGGCGACGTGAAGACGTGCGCCAAGGAGCTGTGGAGCGCCCTGGACAAGACGCGCAAGACGCTCGAGGCGCGCCTCGGTCCCGACCCGACCGCGTGGCACTCGCCCGAGGCCCGCGAGCAGATCGGCTTCGCCCCGCTCCCGCTCGTCACCATGCAGTACACGAACAAGCCGACCGGCATCCACCAGGTGATGCAGTTCGGCGCGTAGCGGGCGCGCCTAGCGCGAGGCGTCCGTGGCGTCCTGCACGAGCAGGGCGATCTGGACGCGGTTCTCGACGCCGAGCTTCACGAGCAGCCGCGACACGTGCGCCTTCACCGTCGCCACGCTCATGTGGAGCTCGGCGGCGATCTCGGCGTTGGGCTGGCCGCGGCCGACGGCCAGCGCGACCTCGCGCTCGCGCGGGCTGAGCGCCTCGAGCTGCTCGCGCGCGCTGTCGTGGCGCGCGGCGGCGTCGCCGTCGCCGGCGACGAGCCTGATGAGCTGGCGCGTCACCGCCGGCGAGAGCATCCCGTCGCCGGCGTGGACGAGCTCGATGGCGCGGACGATCTCGGCCGGCGGCGTGTCCTTCAGCAGGAAGCCCGCCGCGCCCGCGCGCAGCGCGCGCAACACGAGCTCGTCGGCGTCGAAGGTCGTCAGGACGACGACCGCCGGCGGGTCGGGCTGGGAGCGCAGCAGGCGGGTGGCGGCGATGCCGTCGAGCTGGGGCATGCGGATGTCCATGAGCACGACGTCCGGGCGATGACGGTCGACCGCGCCCAGCACGCCGCGCCCGTCGTCGGCCTCGCCGACCACCTCGATGCGCTCCGCGCCGGCGAGCATCATCCGCAGCCCCGAGCGCACGAGCGCGTCGTCGTCGACGAGCAGGACGCGGACCCTGTCGCTCACGCCGACCAGGGCAGGGTCGCGCGCAGGACGAAGTCGCCCGCGCCGTCGGGGCCGTGCTCGAGCCGGCCGCCGGCGAGCGCGACGCGCTCGCGCCAGGCCCGACGAGGCCGGTGCCGGCGCCGGGGATGGCGGGGCCGGCGGCGACGACGCCGACGGCCCGGCGGCTGACCACCTCGACGGTCAGCTCGGTGCCGGCGCGCGCCGCGATCGTCACGTCGACCGCCGCTCCCGGCGCGTGCTTGTGGGCGTTCGTCAGCCCCTCCTGCACGATGCGGTAGGCCGCGCGTCCGAGCGCGGCCGGGAGCGCCGCGTCGTCCGGCACGTCGATGCTCGTGCGCACGCGCATGCCGGCGACGCGCGAGTCCTCGACGAGGGCGGGGACCTCGGCGAGCGTCGGCTGCGGCGGCTCGGGGGCGGCCTCGGGCGCGCCCTCGCGCAGCACGCCGATCACCTCGCGCAGCTCCTCGAGCGCCGCGTGCGCGCTCGCGCGGATGACCGCAGCGGCCTCGGCGACCTCCTCGGCCGAGCGCGTCGCGGTGGAACTCGAGCGCCCCGGCGTGGAGGCTCAGGAGCGAGACGCGGTGGGCCAGGACGTCGTGCATCTCGCGCGCGATGCGCAGCCGCTCGGCCTCGCGCGCCTGCTCGACGCGCAGGCGCTGCTCGGCCTCCAGGCGCGCGGCGTGCTCGCGCAGCGAGAGCACGAGCTCGCGCTGGACGCGGACGAAGAGCCCCCAGCCGACGACGACGGCGGTGATGAGCACGCCGAGGACGATCTGCGTCGTGTAGTCGTCGTCGCCTGGATAGACCAGCGGAAAGGTGGCCGTCGAGACCAGCGCCAGGCCTGCGACCGCGAGTACCGTCCGCCGCGGGGCGCGCAGCGCGACGTTGAACAGGGCCAGCAGCGCGGGCCCACTGGCCGCGGCCGACACGATCGACGCGATGCCCGTCGCCACGCCGACGGCCACCGGGATGCGAGCGCCGCCACCACAGCGCCACGTACGTCGCGGCGCCGATCACGAAGTCGACGACGAGCGCCGCGCGGCCGTGGTCGTCCCACGTCGTGACGAGGACGAGCCCGCTGATGGCCGCCGCGACGAGGTACATGAGGACGTCGACCGCCCAGTCGCGCGCGGAGCGCCGGCCGTCGACCCCGCGCAGCTCGCCGGGCAGCAGCATCCGCTGCCAGCGCGCCAGCGCCACGTGGTCCTGCGCCTCGCCGGTCATGGTCTCGACAGCGTACGCACGAGGTGGGGCGCCGACCCCCGACCAAAGTCGACGCATGCCATCGACCACCGGCCGTGGCGGCGGGTGCCCCGCGCCGCCGAAGCCTGTGGCCATGATCGACACCGAGGCGCTCACGAAGCGCTACGACGGACGCCCCGTCATCGAAGACGTCTCCTTCCGCTGCGAGCCGGGCACCGTGACCGGCTTCCTCGGCCCCAACGGGGCCGGCAAGACCACCACGCTGCGCCTGCTCTGCGGGCTCTCCCATCCCGACGCGGGCCGGGCCACGGTGCTCGGCGGCGCGTACCGCGACCTGCCCAACCCGGCGCGGCGCGTCGGCGTGCTGCTCGACGCCTCCGCGCAGCATGCGGGCCGGCGCGGGCGCGAGGTGCTCGCCGTTTCCGCGCAGACGATCGGCGTTCCCGAGCGGCGCGTCGACGACCTGCTGCGCCTCGTCGGGCTCGACCGCTCCGCGGCGCGCAAGCGCGTGCGCCAGTACTCGCTGGGCATGCGCCAGCGGCTCGGGCTCGCGCACGCGCTGCTCGGCGACCCCGAGGTCCTCATCCTCGACGAGCCGGCCAACGGCCTCGACCCCGACGGGATGCGCTGGATGCGCGGGCTGCTGCGCGACTTCGCCGACCGCGGCGGCACCGTGCTGCTCTCCTCGCATCTGCTGCACGAGGTGCAGGCGACCGCCGACCGGATCGTGATCATCGGCGGCGGCCGCATCGTCGCCGAGGGCGGCCGCGACGAGCTGCTGGCCGGCGCGGGCACGCTCGTGGTCGCCGCCGACCCCGCGCGGCTGGCCGTCGCGCTGCGCGACGCGCGCCTCGACGCCCGCCCGGCGGGCGACGGCGGCTACGTCGTCGACGCCTTCCCCGAGGCCGTCGGGCGCGCCGCGCTCGACGGCGGGGTCGCCCTCACCCACCTTGGGCCCGCCGAGGGCGCGGGCCTCGAGAGCCTGTACTTCCAGCTGACCGCCGAGGAGGCCGCATGAGCGCCGCGACCGTTGCCCAACCGCTCTCCGTCCCGGTGCGCGCGCACGAGCGCCCGAGCCTCGCGCGGCTGACCGCCGTCGAGCTGCGCAAGATGACCGACACGCGCGCGGGCTTCTGGCTGCAGCTCGCCGTCGTCGCGCTGACGATCGCCGTGATCGCGGTCGACGTCCTCTTCGGCGACGCCCGGGACCAGACCCTGCGCGAGATGCTCGCGCTCGCGGTCGCGCCCGCGAGCATCCTGCTGCCGATCGTCGGGATCCTGCTCGTGACCTCGGAGTGGTCGCAGCGGACGGGCATGGTGACCTTCGCCCTCGTGCCCCACCGCGGGCGCGTCGTCACGGCCAAGCTGCTGGCGAGCGTCGTGCTCTCGCTCGTCGCCCTCGCGCTGTGCATCCTCGCCGCCGTCATCGGCACGGCGATCGCCTCACCCGACGTCGACCACGCGTGGGCGCTGCCGATCGGGCTGCTCGGCCAGCACGTCGTCTCGCTGAGCACCGGGATGCTCTCCGGCGTCGCCCTCGGCGCCGCGCTGCTCGCCTCGGCGCCCGCCATCGTCTGCTCGTTCGCGCTGCCCCTGGCCTGGGCGATCGCCGGGCGCGTGGCGGGGCTCGACGCCCTCGTGCGCTGGCTCGACCCGACGTCCTCGCTGGCGCCGATGACCGAGCACCTGATGAGCGCCACGGAGTGGGCGCACGCCGGCACGACGCTCGCGCTGTGGATGGTGGTCCCGATGCTCATCGGCCTGTGGCGCATCCAACGCGGCGAGATCCGCTGAGCGCTTGCGTAGACTCGCCGGCCCATGGGGCCAGACGCCCGCCGGTCCCTCGCCACCGCGCTCGTGGTCCTCACCGCGGTGCTGCTCACCGCGGCGACACTCGCGGGCTATGCCCGGCGGGCGTTCTTCGACTCCGATCAGTTCGCCGACCGCGCCGCGGCGACCCTGCAGCGATCCGAGCGTACGCACGCTGGTCGGCGAGCGGGTGACCGACGGCGTGGTGCTGCGTCATGAGGAGGACCTGCTCTCCGCGCGGCCGCTCATCGCGTCGACCATCTCCGGGCTCGTCGGCGCGCCGCCGTTCCGCAACCTCTTCCGCGGCGCGGCGCTCGACGCGCACCGGGCCGTCTTCGATCACGACCAGAACACGGTCACGCTGACGGTCGCCGACGTCGGCACGGTCGTCGCTGCGGCGTTGAGCGTGCTGCGGCCGCAGCTCGCGCACGAGCTCGAGGACACCGGCCGGATCGAGGTCGTCCATCGCGACATCGGCTCGGCGCCGGGCAACGCCGCGCGCATCGCGAGCGATGTCCGCATCGCCGCCTATCGTCCTGGCGGCGCTGACGCTCGCGGCGGCCATCGCGGCGCTCGTGATCACGCGCGACCGCCGCCGGACGGCGTCGCAGCTCGGGGTGGCGCTGATCGCCGTCGGGATGCTGATCGTCGTCGCGTACACGATCGCCAGAGCGATCGCGCTCGGCCAGTTCGACGATCCCGACGATCGTGCGGCCGCCGCCGCGGTGTGGGCTGCCTTCCTCGCCGACCTGCGCACCTTCGGATGGGTCCTGGCGGGCTCGGGCGCCGTGGTGGCCGCCGCCGCGGCGTCGCTGGTTCGCCCGGTGGCGATCGAGGGGACGTTGCTGCGCGCGTGGCGGATCGCCACCACCGAGCCGGCCACGACGTGGGCACGGGTCGTGCGCGCCGTGGCGCTGATCGCGGTCGGGGCGCTCGTCATCGCCCAGCCGCTGACGGCGATCCAGGTCGCCGCGACGCTCGTCGGCGTCTACGTCGCCTACAAGGGCATCGAGGCGATCCTGCGGTTGATCTACCGGCCGCCCGATCCCGAGGAGGAGGCGGCGGCGCGGGAGCGGCGAGCCGGCCGGTTCCGTCGCCGCGCCCGGCGCCTCGCGGTGCCGGCGATCGCCGTGCTGCTCATCGCCGGCACGGTCGTCGCCTTCCTGAGCGGGGGCGGCGCGAGCGCGCCCGCGGCCGCGATCGCCACATGCGACGGCCACGCGAGCCTGTGCGACAAGCCCTTCGACGAGGTGGTCCTCCCGGCCACGCACAACTCGATGTCGGCGCCGCTCAAGGGCTGGTTCGCCGCCGAGCAGGATCGCTCGATCGCCGGCCAGCTCGAGGACGGGATCCGCGGCCTGCTCTGGGACACCCACTACGCCGACCGGCTCCCCAGCGGCCGGGTGCGCACGCTCATCAACAGCCGCGAGGACCTCGACCTCGTCAAGAACCAGGACGGCGTGAGCGACGAGAGCTTCGCCGCCGCGCTGCGCATCCGCGAGCGGCTGGGCTTCCATGGCGAGGGCAAGCGCGGCATGTACCTCTGCCACACGCTGTGCGAGCTCGGCGCGACGCCGCTGTCGAGCGGCCTCGACGACGTGCACGACTTCCTCGTCACCCATCCCACCGACGTGGTCGTCGTCGTCAACCAGGACTACGTCACGCCGGCCGACTACGTGAAGGCCGTCGGCGACGCCGACCTCACGCGCTACGTCTTCACGCCGCCGGACGACGGTGACTGGCCGACTCTGCGCCAGATGATCGAGGCCGACCACCGGCTCGTGATGCTGGCCGAGAACCGGGCCGGCGCCGCGCCCTGGTACCAGTCGGCCTACAAGCGCCTCACGGAGGAGACGCCGTACAGCTTCCCGCGCGCGTCGCTGCTGACCACCAAGGCCGACCTGCCCGCGACCTGCCGGCCCAACCGCGGCCCGAAGGGCGCGCCCCTGTTCCTCATCAACCATTGGGTGAGCACGGATCCGACCCCGCGACCCAGCGACGCGCGAAAGGTGAACGCCTACGCGCCCCTGCTGGCGCGCGCGCGCGCCTGTGCAGCGCATCCGCGACCACCTGCCCAACCTGCTGGCCGTGAACTTCTACAAGCGCGGCGACGTGTTCAGGGTGGTGGACACGCTCAACGACGTCCCACAAACTTGACGCAGGCGTCATCTTCTGTGAGGCTGGCCGGATGCCGAGCCTTCCCACCGCGGCGATCATCGGCGCCGGCTCCTCCGGGATCGCCGCCGCCAAGGCGCTCCACGAGCGCGGCGTCCCGTTCACGTGCTTCGAGGCGTCCGATCGCGTCGGCGGCAACTGGGTCTTCGGCAACAAGAACGGCATGTCGGCCGCCTACCGCCAGCTGTTCATCAACACGTCGCGCGACCGGATGGAGTACTCGGACTACCCGATGCCGAAGTCCTATCCGGACTTCCCCCACCACGCGCAGATCGCCGCCTACTTCGACGCCTACGTCGACCACTTCGGCTTCGGCGACCGCATCCGCTTCGAGACCAAGGTCGCCCGGGCCGAGCGCCTCGACGGCGGCGGCTGGGAGCTGACGCTCGAGGACGGCTCGGTCGAGCGCTTCGACACCCTGCTGGTGGCCAACGGCCACCACTGGGACCCCCGCTGGCCCGAGCCGATGTTCCCCGGCCACGACAGCTTCGCCGGCCAGCAGCTGCACGCGCACTCCTACGTCGACAACGACCTGTTCGCCGACAAGGACGTCGTCATCCTCGGCATGGGCAACTCGGCCATGGACATCGCGGTCGAGTCCTCCTACGTGGCCCGCAGCACCTACCTGGCCGCCCGCCGCGGCGCATGGATCATCCCCAAGTACATGTTCGGGCGGCCGGTCGACCAGCTGCCCCAGGACCCGCGCGTCCCGTTCAAGGTCCGCCAGCGCATGATCCACGCGCTCATCCGCCTGCACGTCGGCAATCTCGAGCGCTACGGCCTGCCGGCGCCCGACCACAAGTTCGGCGAGGCCCACCCGACGGTCTCCGGGCGCGTCCTGGACCGCATCGCGCACGGCACGATCGCCCCCAAGCCCAACATCCGCCGCCTCGACGGCGAGGAGGTCGAGTTCGACGACGGCTCGCGCGCCCACGTCGACGTCGTCGTCTACTGCACGGGCTACAAGATCAGCTTCCCGTTCTTCGACGAGGAGCTCATCTCGGCGCCGGAGAACCACATCGAGCTCTTCCGGCGGGTCTTCCACCCCGAGTTCGACGACGTCTTCTTCGTCGCGCTGCTGCAGCCGCTGGGGGCGACGATGCCGCTGGCCGAGGCCCAGGGCCAGTGGATCGCCGACTACCTCAAGGGCGAGTACGCGCTCCCGCCGCGCCCGGCGCTGCTGCAGGACATCGAGGACGACATGGCCGCGATGCGCAAGCGCTACGTCGCCTCCAAGCGCCACACGATCCAGGTCGACTTCGACGACTACCTGCACGCGCTCGGCAAGGAGCGCCGCGCCGGGGCCGAGCGCGCGCGCCGGCAGGGCTTCCGGCTGCCCGTGGAGCCACGGTCCGCGCGAGCGCGGGTTCCGGCATGAGCGCGGCGCGCCCTCGGCAAGCGCGAGCGCACCAAGGCGGCCAACCGCGAGGCGATCCTCGTCGCCGCGCGCCACGTGTTCAGCACCATCGGCTACGGCGCCGCGTCGGTGCGCGACGTCGTGCGCGAGACCGATCTGGCGACCGGCACCTTCTACAACTACTTCCCCGACAAGGAGTCGGTCCTGCGCGCGCTCGTCGACGAGATCACCGACGAGGCCCGCGCGCGCGTGCACGCGGCGCGGATGGAGGCGACGACGCTCGAGGGCTTCGTCTCCGGCGGCTTTCGCGCCTACTTCGAGCTGCTGGCCGAGGATCCCGACACGGTCGCGCTGATGCGCCGCAACTCGGGGACCATTCGCGCGATGTTCGACGAGCCGGCCCTCGGGGCGGGCATCGAGGAGCTGCGCGCCGACCTCGAGACGGCCGTCACCCAGGGGCGGATCCCGCCCCACGACGCCGATCTCATGGCGGTCGCGATGGTGGGCGCCGGCGTCGAGCTCGGCCTGCACATGGTCGAGCGCGATCCGCCCGACGTGGAGCGCGCGGTGGACTTCGTCACCGATGTGTTCCTCGGTGCGTTTGAACGCATCGGGTAGCCGCGGCGCCCCGCAACTCGGGCGTGGCTAGCCTGTTGCGAGCACTTAATGCCGACGAAAGCCAATCCCTCACATATGCGACGACTCATCCCCATCGCCGCGCTGATCGCGCTGCTCGCCGTCCCGGCGGGCGCGAGCGCCTACACCCTGGGCGTCTCCGATCAGCAGGCTCAGACCTTCACCAACCCGGACTTCGCGCCGCTGAAGTTCAAGGCCGCGCGCTACATCACGCCCTATGACGTGATGGAGAGCCCCGCCGACAAGGCGCAGTGGGACGCCTGGTACAGCGCCGCGACGGCCGCGCACCAGAAGATCCTCATCTCCTTCGAGCACTCCCACCGCAGCAACTCGCGCGCCCTCAAGGCGCCGACCGTGGCCGCGTACACGAAGGAGCTCAAGAAGTTCAAGAAGGCCTATCCGGGCGTCAAGGACATCTCGCCGTGGAACGAGGTCAACCGCTGCCACGCGCTGCGCAGCGGCAGCGTGCAGGGCCAGCCGACCAAGATCTGCAGCCTGACGACCGGCCCCAAGCTCACCGCGCAGTACTACGGCGCGGCGCGCAAGGTCTTCAAGGGCTCGAAGTTCCGGATCGTCGGCCTGGACATCCTCGACGAGCAGAACGTCAACAAGACGATCAAGTACCTGAAGTCGTTCCTGCGCCACGCGTCGCCGGATCCGAAGATCATCGGCTTCCACAACTACTCGGACACGAACCGCTTCTCGACGACGCGCACCAAGCGCGTGCTCGCCGCGTTCCCCGGCAAGGTGTGGCTGACCGAGACCGGCGGCATCGTCAAGCTCGGCTCGAGCTTCCCGTTCAGCACGAGCCGCGCCGCCAAGGCGCTGGGCTGCATGTTCAGCCTGGCCAAGTCCAGCTCGCGCATCTCGGCGCTGTTCGTCTACCAGTACAACGCGCCTCCGGACCCCTCGACGGCGTTCTTCGACGCCGGTCTCATCAACCCGGACAACTCGACGCGCCCGGGCTACGACGTGGTCAAGAGCCGCAAGGCGCGCAGCTGCCACAAGTAGGACACTGAGGCGGCAGTGCCCACGTTCTGCCGCCACGGCCGTCTCGAGGCCACCTGCCCCATCTGCGCGCGCAAGGCGCGGGAGGGGCAGGCGGCCGAGCCGCGCCGGGCGACCCCTCGCCCGGCGCGCTCGTCCTCCGGCCGCTCGCCGTCCACGCGCAGCGCCGGCGACCTGCGGGTCCGCCGGATGGCGCGGGCGGCCGACGACGGCTACGAGCACGAGCTGCTGCCCGGGCTGCGCAGCTCGGTCGACGCGGGGCGGCTGGCCGACGAGATCGCCTTCTCCGCCGCGCGGCTCGACGAGCTGAGCACCGACCCGCCCGGCCTCTACGCCGAGGTCGCGAGCGCCACGGACGCCGAGGAGGCCACGTGGCTGGCCTTCCTCATCACCTATCTCGCGCCGCTCGAGGGCGAGGACCCGTGGGCGTCGATCGAGCTGGCGCGCACGACCTGGGCCTCCGGCGAGCTGCCGATGCTCGAGGACGTCGCGCTCGGGCCGCGCGCCGCCCACGATCCGGCCCGCGGGGCGTCGACCCTGCTGGCCTATCGCGCGTGGGCCGAGCGCGCCGGCTCGCAGGCGCAGGCCTTCACCGGCGACCCGGCATGGCCCGACCAGCGCCGCTTCGACCGCGCCTTCGAGCGCCTGTCGCTGCCGGGCTTCGGCCGCGCCGCGCGCTTCGATCTGCTGGTGACGCTCGGCCGCCTCGGCGTCTACGAGGTGCGGCCCTGGTCGCTGCAGCTCGCAGCCGACCCGCTCGACCCGACCGTGGTGGCCTCCAAGCGCGTGCTCGGCATCGGCGACCCGCTGCTGCTGCAGCGCCGGGCGGTCGAGCTCGTCGGCGCCGTCGGCGTGCCGATCGAGGCGCTCGACCTCGCGCTGACCAACTGGTCGCGGCCCGAGGGCGAGCGGATCACGGCCGGCGCGACGGTCGGCGTGCCGGCGCCGCTGCGCGAGCGCGTCGGCGCCGCGCTGGGCGCCTAGCGTTCGACCCGCTGGGGCGCGCCGTCCGCGCCGCGGTGGAGCATGTACTGCACGAGCGCGGTGATCCGCGCCGCGTCGGCGCGGCGGCTGCGCTCGAGCTCACGGTCGCGCGCCGTCAACGCCTCCGACCCGATCTCGGTCCCGGTCCGTGGGCTGAGGTCGGCGGGCACGGCGACTTCGTCATTCATGACGCAAGGCTCCCTGATCGCGATCTGCGCGGTGCGCCGGATAATGGCAGATCATTGGCGCGATGCCGCTGCCCGCGGGAGCTTCTGCAGCGGTTCGGCGGACCAAGCGACCGCTCGTGCCCTGGCCGATCGACTAGTCAAGGGCTCCAAGCGCTCCCGCTGGCGACCTCCGGTGGCGCAAAACCTCCAAACATCGCGCACTTTCGCGCCCCTTTTCGTGGCCGAAGCTCTAATTCGCTCATGGGGGAGCTCGATGAAGTGGGGAGGCTGCGGGCCTATGTCGCCGACCTGCAGTCGTCGCTGAACGCCCACCTCACCGGCCTCGGCTCCAGGGAGCGCCTGGAGATCGACGGCGAGTGGGGCGAGCACACCACACTGGCCTTCCGGCGCGTGTGCCAGGTCCTCGGCCTCGAGCCGGTGCGCAACGTGCGCACCTTCAGGCTCATCGTCGGCGCGACGCAGCAGCGCACTCCCGAGGAGCTGGCCCGCGCGCAGGCCGGCGGCGCCGCCTACGCGCAGCGCCTGCGCCACCACTTCGCCCACGAGGGCGGCTCCAACGGGGGCGGCGGTGGCGGGGGCGGCGGAGGCGGAGGCGGAGGCCGTCCCGGCGCCGATGCCGTCGCGCGAGCCATCCGCGCCAACGGCGGGCGCTTCGACGCGATCGTCGTGCGCGAGGCCAGGCGCTCGCGCCTGCCCGTCGCGCTGGCCTGCGCGGTGCTCGAGAAGGAGACCGGCTTTCGCAACGTCTTCGGCCACGACGCGGTCCGCAACCCGATCAAGAGCCCGCCCGGCGGCCTGCTCGTCGTCACCGCGGACAACTACCGCCGGTACCTGTCCCATCGCCGCCAGGGCCTCGGCAACCAGGGCGTCGGCCCGATGCAGCTGACGAGCCCCGGGCTGCAGGACCGCGCCGACCAGCTCGGCGGCTGCTGGCAGCCGGGCCCGAACATCCGCGTCGGCCTCGAGTTCCTCGCGGGCAACATCCGCCGGATGGGGCTGCGCGCCGGCGTGGTCGCCTACAACGGCTCGGGCCCCGCGGCGCAGCGCTACGCCGACGACGTCCTGGCGCGCGCCCGGATCTGGGACAAGCGCCTGCGCGCCGCCCGGCCGCCGCGCCCCGGCGACGACGACCGCCACGAGCCCGTACCCCGACCGGACCCCGGACGCCCGCGGCCGCCCGCCGGCAGGCCGCGGACCTTCCGCCTCGAGTCGCCGTTCATGCGCGGTCGCGACATCGCCGCCTTCCAGCAGCTGCTCAACGAGCGCTTCGCGGCGTGGAACGTCGACAAGCGCATCGACGTCGACGGCGAGTACGGGCCGATGACGCGCCGCGCCGCGCGCCAGGCCGTCTATGCCCTGGGCATCCCCGGGACCGAGCTCGCGCACGGCGTCACCCCGGAGCTGCGCACCAAGCTGCGCCGCCCCAGCCGCCGCTCGCCCGACGAGGTCGCCCACGCCGCCCGCCGGCGCGGCTGGCTCGGCCGCCTGCGCCGCCAGCACGAGGGTCGCGGCGCGCAGTCCGCCCTCGCCTACGCGCGCAAGCACCTCGGGGTGGTCGAGAGCCCGCCTTCGACCAACCGCGGCCCGCTCATCGACCGCTGGAACCGGGCGACCGGGACCGCGGTCGGCAGCCCGTGGTGCGGCAACTTCGCCAACGCCTGCCTGATGGCGGCCGGCTTCCCCTCGGAGCCGTGGCTGAAGCTGTGTGCCGCCATCGAGGGCAACGCCAGGGCCGCCAAGGGCGGCTGGCAGTGGACCGCCTCGCCGCGCCCGGGCGACCTGGTCCTCTTCACCGTCGGCGGGGCGGCCAACCACGTCGGCATCGTCGAGGCCGTGGGCCAGGCCGGCGTCGTGACGATCGAGGGCAACACGCACAAGGACTACGACCCCGGCCGCTTCTGGGAGGGCTACGGGGTCTTCCGCCGTCATCACCGGGCCGGGCAGTCGGCCATCCGCGGCTACGCCCGGCCGCCGTACGGCCGCTGAGGCGGCGAGGGGGAGCAGCACCATGAGCGCAGACGACGACATCCGCAACGGGGAGCTCGAGGAGATGCTCGCCGGCGAGGACGAGACCGCGCTGGAGACGGCGCCCGGCGAGCACGACATCGGCCCCGACGAGCCGGGTGGCAGCGAGCCGCCGCCCGAGCCGCCGACGCCCGAGTTCCTGGCCGACGCCGGCACGGCCGACATCGGCATGCCCGACGAGCTCGCCGCCGACGAGCTGGTGGGCGACGACCTGGACGCCGCCGAATGGGCCGCCCTCGACACGACGATCCCGTCGACGAGCCCGTGCCGATCGCGGCGCCGCTCGCGCCGGCGGCGCAGAGCGCCGAGGCGCCCGCGGCGGACGGCTGGGACGACGCCGAGTGGGACGCGTTCGAGGCGCGCCTCGAGCGCCTGGAGGCGATCCAGCACCAGGTCGTCCTCACGGCGCGCGCCCACGAGGCCGCGCGCGTGAAGCGCAAGGTCGTCGCCTCGACGACCGGCGCCGCCGCCGCCGGCTTCATCCCGCTGCTGCTGCAGCTGGTCGACGCGCTGCACCTTTCGCCCGAGGTCGCCGCCACCGTGACGGTCGCCGTGGCCGCGCTCGGCGCGCTCGTCGCCGGCTACCTCACCCCCGATCGCGCGCCCGTGCTTCCGAGCGCGGCCGACTCCGTCGACGCCGTCCCCGCTCGACGTGGGGCCCATCGCGCCGCTGCCGGCGCCGCCGCCCTCACCGCGGCGCCCGGCGCGCCGTGGGCCCACCGCGCAGCACCGGCCGTCAGGTCACGCCTGACGGCCGGGCGCGCGCCCCAAGACGGTCAGCCGGCCACCCGGACGTTCAACAGCCTCAGCGCCTTCGACTCGTTCTTCGCCGCCGCCTGGATGCGCTTGTTGAGCGTGACGAAGGACTGGCGGAGGGCGTCCTTGCTCATGCCCGCGTTGACCTTGTCCAGGAGCGTCTGGTACTCGACGAGCCCGAAGTCGAACTCGCGCAGGGCCTTCAGCAGCGTCTTCTTGGCCAGCTTCGCGTTCGCCGTCTGGGTCTTGATCGGGGACCACGGCGTTCTTGAACTTGCGCAGCCCCACGCGCAGCGCCTGATCGGCCGCCGACGCCGCGCTCGTGTCGGGCGCGTTGGCGAGCGCCTTGTCGGCCGCGCTGAACTTCTTGGCCAGCGGCACGACGCGCCCCTCGTGGCGCTTGACGATCTTGCGCAGCCCCGCGTCGCTCGCCTGCGCGGGCGACGCCCCCACGAGGCCGGCGACGAGGCAGACGACCATGGTCAGCTTCCAGCCGGCCTTCAGCATGTCCTGTCTCCCCTGATGGTGAACGGAATGAAGCGGCGGTGCCCGCGGCGGGCGGTTCTCAATCGGGGACTCGCGGTGTCGGTCCGCCGGCGGACGGCGGCCCGCGCTCAGGGCGCGGCCGGCACGACGACCAGCGGCCCGTCGCCGTCGGGCAGGTCGTCGAGCTCGAAGACGCTCGCCCGCAGGCGCTCGACGCGCTCGGCGCGTTGGACGAAGGCGTCGACGGGCTCGAGGAAGTCGATGCGCTCGGTGCGGTAGTGCATCGGGACGACGATCCGCGCGCCGAGTCGCGCCGCGACGTCCGCGGCCTGGTCGGCCCCGATCGTCGCGCCGCCGCCGACCGGCACGAAGAGCACGTCGACGGTGCCCAGCGCCCGCGCCTGCTCGTCGCGCAGCGCGGCCTGGCCGAGGTCGCCGAGGTGGGCGACGCGCCGCCCGCCGAGGGTGAAGGCGAAGAGCGTGTTCGGGCCGCGCTCGGTGCCGGCGGCGTCGTCGTGCTCGGCGGCGACGGCGAGCACCTCGCCGATCGGGGACTCGAGCCGCCCGGCGGTCGAGCGGAGGATCACGGGATCGCCGCCGATCGCGCCGACGCCGTTGTGGTCGAGGTGCTCGTGGGTCACGAGCACGAGGTCGGCCTCGACGCCGGCGATGGCCGGGTACTCCCAGCCCCAGCCGCGCGCGATCAGCGGCCCGAGGTCGTCGAACGGATCGAGGACGACGGTCGTCGTCGCCGTCGGTGAGGCGGAAGGCGGACTGGCCGTACCACTCAACCTGCATGCTGCTCCTCCAATTCGGCCGTGCGCAGACGGCGGGGGATCGGTGCGGGGGCGGGTTCCTGGAGCTCGTCGTGGACCATGCGCCCGCCGCGCAGCAGCGAGGCCGCGGCGGCGATCAGGCAGGCGACGATCGCGAAGGCGAAGGCCGCGTGGAGCCCGTCCTGGAACGGTCCCGAGATGAGGTTGGGGAAGAACGAGCTGCCGGTGAGCGACGCCTGGTCGTGCGCGGAGAGCCCCGCGAGCACGTGCGGGCCGAGGAGGTGCTCGACCGGGTTGTAGCCCAGGAAGGCGGCGAAGAGGATCGACACCGGCGGCAGCGTCGCCACGTGGTGCGCCGTGGCGGGGTCGACGCCGTGCGCCTGCAGGCCGGCGCTCATCGTCTGCGGGCAGCGTCGAGGCGAGCCCGATGATCATCAGCGTGAAGAAGATCCCGATCGACAGGACCTGCGCGGAGTTCTGGAAGGTCTGGTTCATCGCCCCGCCCACGCCGCGATCGCCCTTCGGCAGGCTGTTCATCACGGCGGCGCGGTTGGGCGAGGCGAACAGGCCCATCGACGCCCCGATGAGCAGCAGGATCGCGCCGAAGACCGGGTAGGAGAAGTCGGTCGGCAGCAGCATCAGCAGCGCGAAGCCGACGGCGGTCAGGACCATGCCCGTGGTGGCGAACGGACGCGCGCCGAAGCGGTCGGACAGGTAGCCCGAGGTCGGCCCCGCGGCCAGCATCCCGATCGTCAGCGGCAGCATGTAGATGCCCGCCCACAGCGGCGTCTCGGTGAAGTCGTAGCCGTGCTGGGGCAGCCAGATGCCCTGCAGCCAGATGATCAGCATGAACATCAGGCCGCCGCGCGCGACCGCGGAGAGGAAGGTCGACAGCGTCCCGAACGTGAAGGCGCGGATGCGGAACAGCGGCAGGCGGAACATCGGGTCGGCCACGCGGCGCTCGACGATCCCGAAGGCGACGAGGCTGACCGCGGCGCCGGCCAGCAGGGCCAGGACGCGCGGGCTGCCCCACCCGACCGCATGGCCGCCGGCGGGGCGGATGCCGTAGGTGACGGCGACCATGATGAGGATCAGCCCGAGCGCGAAGGTGAGGTTGCCGGCCCAGTCGATCCGCGCGCGCCGCGGGGTGCTCAGCTCGCGCAGGGCCAGGTAGGCCCACACGGTGCCGAAGATCCCGACCGGCACGGAGATGAGGAAGACCAGGCGCCAGTCGATCGGGGCGAGGATGCCGCCGAGCACGAGCCCGATGAACATGCCGCTGACCCCGACGATGTTGTTGATCCCCAGCGCCATCCCGCGCTGGCGGGCCGGGAACGCGTCGGTGATGATCGCGGCCGCGTTGGCCAGCAGGCACGCGCCGCCGACGCCCTGGACGATGCGGAAGACGATCAGGAAGGTGGCCCCGGCGCGGCCGTGCATCCAGTCGACCGCCAGCAGCAGCGAGGCGACCGTGTAGATGACGAAGCCGAGGTTGTAGATCTTCACGCGGCCGACCATGTCGCCGAGCCGGCCGAGGCTGACGATCAGCACGCTCGTGACGACGAGGTAGCCGAGGATCATCCACAGCAGGTAGAAGGAGTTGGCCGGGACGAGCGGGTCGAGGTGGATGCCCCGGAAGATGTCGGGCATCGCGATGATCGTGATCGACCCGTCGAGCGTGGCCAGCAGGACGGCCAGCGTGGCGTTGGAGAGCGCGACCCACTTGTAGCGGTCGGGATCGATCGATGCGCACTCCAACTTAATATACAGGCTGCCTGTACAGTTTGCCTGTCGAATTGCGAGCTACACTGCCGGACATGCAGGGCACGCAGGCCACGACCGCCGACCTCGCCCACGACCTGCGCGAGACCCTCGGGCGCCTCGTGCGCCGGCTGCGCGCCGAGCCGGGGCCGCCGATCGGGCAGCTCGCGGTGCTCGGCCGCCTCGACCGCGACGGGCCGGCGAGCATCAGCGACCTCGCCGCCGCCGACCGCATGCGCCCGCAGTCGATGGCGCAGACGGTGCGCGACCTCGAGGACGCGGGCCTCGTCTCGCGCCGCCCGGACCCGGCGGACGGCCGTCGCGCGCTCGTCGAGCTCACCGACGCCGGCCTCGAGACGCTGCTCGCCACCCGCGCGCGGCGTGAGGACTGGCTCACGCAGGCGCTGGACCGCGAGCTCGACGCCGATCAGCGCGACCTCCTGCGCCGGGCGGTGGCGCTGCTCAACCGCGTGGCCGACGCCTGACCGGCGGCCAGCCAGGCCAGCGCCGCGACGGGCGGCGGTAGCGTCCTGCCCAAGCCGACGTGCGAGTGCGCCGGCTAGTCCTCGGCGAAGGCGCGGAAGGCGTCGGTCATCGCGGCGTCGGCCTCCGAGCCCGCCGCGTCGGCGTCGGGCTCCTCGGCGGGCGCGAAGTCGGCGTTGGCCTGCTGCACGGCGCCGTCGAGCAGATGGCGCAGGTCGTCCTCGGCGCCCGCGGTCACCGCCTCGACCCGCACCGTCGAGGTGCCGACCTTCACCTTGCCCCACGCGCTCCCGGGCCGTTCGAGGCGCTCGAGGATGGCCTCGACGCGCTTGGCCCACTTGGCGTTGGGCTCGCCCGCGACGGCGCACCGTGAGGTCGCCGCCCTTCACCTCCGCCGAGGCCCAGTCGATCGACGCCTGCGGATGCTCGTTCTTGGCCACGGCGCGAGGATAGGCGTCTCAGACGACCGGTGGCGGCGTGCCCGCGGCGCTGGCGGAGAGCGCCGGGTCCCACTCGCAGACGACGCAGGCGTGATCGAAGGCCGAGCGCGCGAAGGCCAGGGCGGCGGCCTGCGGGTCGGGGCTGGCGGCCACGTCGTCGGCGTCGAGGACGTACAAGCCGAGCTCCGCGTCCCAGCGGGCCGCGGCGGGCTCGAGCGTCGCGCCGGCGAACCCCTCGGGCGCGGGGTGCGCGTAGGCGTAGAAGGCGGCCTTGCCGTAGCGCGCGTCGCCGGGCCACCACCCGACGGCGACCTCCTGGGAGTCCATCGCGTTGCGCATGATGAAGTCGTCGGACGGCGGCGCGGCGGGCCGGCCGGAGAACAGGTTCACGGCCAGGTCGAACGAGCCCCACCAGGCGTTGACCGGCGTCGAGCGCCCGCGGTAGGGCGCGCGGAAGGCGGCCAGGACGAGGGCGACGCGGGTCGCGACCGCGAAGTAGCTCTCGACCTGCGCGGGCTCGTAGGTCGCGTGCTCGTCGTCCTCGTCGAGGGCGACCGTCCACGACACCTCCTGCGGCGTGGGGTCGATCGCGACGGCGCCGGCCAGGCGGCCGACCGCGCCGAGCAGCTCGCGCGTGACCTCGCCGACGCTGCGGTGCGGGGTCAGCGCCACGCGCTCGGTGCGCCCGTCGCTGTGCTCGGCGATCGCCTCGTGGGCATGCAGGTCGAGGGCGACGACGAACGCGCCCGAGCCGTCCGGGGCGGGGAGCGGCGCCGTCTCCCACCCGCGGGCGGTGAGGCGCAGCGCGGCGTGCTGCAGCTGCGGCTCGGGCGGCGCGAGCACGGCGGCCAGCTTGCCGAGGACCTGGGTGTGGGCGTGCAGCGTGTCGCACGTCGCGCTCCAGTCCTCGTAGCGGGGCGAGGTCGGCCACGTGCGGCGCCATGGCTCCACGCTACTGCGGCGCAGGTGCGCCCTCAAATGGGCCGACGTTGCGTCCCGCGCGGCACCGGCGGCAGAGTGGGCGCTGTGAGTGCAGCCGCGCGCTTGACCCCCGCGCTGACCCGGGTCGTCGTCCTTGCCGCGCTGGCCTGCGGCGCGGGCACGATCGCGCTCCTCGCCGCCAGCGACCACCAGGACGCCAAGGCGGTGTGGGCGATCCTCGGACCGGCGGTGGGGTGGAGCTTCATCGGCACCGGCCTCTACGCCTGGCGCCGGCGGCCGGAGAGCCGCAGCGGGGAGCTGATGGTGGCGCTCGGCTTCGCGTGGTTCCTCTCCGCGCTGGGCTTCTCCAACTCGCCGCTCGTCCACACGATCTCCTTCGTGCTCGGCGGCCTGTGGGGCGGGGTCTTCCTGCAGCTCGTGGTCGCCTTCCCGTCGGGCCGGCTGGCGCCGGGGCGCGACAGGGCGCTCGTGATCGCGGGCTACCTGATCTTCACCGTCGCCTCGATCCCGGCGATGCTCTTCGCCAGTCCGCACGACCTCGGCTGCGACGGCTGCCCGGACAACCTGCTGATGGTCGAGCACGACGAGACCCTCGCGACGGTCGGCCTCGGCATCGTGACGCTGCTCTACGCGGTGCTCTTCGTCCTCGTCCTCGTGCGCCTCACGCGCCGCTGGCGGAGCACGCCGCTGCTCGAGCGCCTCCAGCTGACGCCGGTCTACGTCTGCGGCCTGGGGACCTTCCTGCTCGTGACGGTGGGCAACGCCGGCGCCGGCGACGCCGCGTTCTGGGCCGGGTACGCCGCGACCGCGCTGCTGCCCTTCGCGTTCCTGGCCGGGCTGCTGCGCAGCCACGTCGCGAGCCTCGACGCGCAGCTGCGCGCCCGCCTGGAGGAGCTGCGCGCGTCGCGCGCGCGGCTCGTGGAGGCCGGCGACACGGCCCGCCAGCGCCTGGAGCGCGACCTGCACGACGGGGCGCAGGCGCGGCTGCTGGGCGTCGCGCTCCTGCTCGGCCACGCGCGCCGGCGGCTGCCCGGCGACGGCGAGGTCGCCACCACCCTCGACCGCGCGCTGGACGAGCTCAAGGCCAGCCTCGCCGAGCTGCGCGAGCTGGCCAGCGGCATCCACCCGCCGGTGCTGACCGAGAAGGGGCTCGAGCCGGCGCTCGAGTCGCTGGCCGCGCGCGCGTCGGTGCCGGTGGTCCTCGACGCCGACCGCGGCGAGCGCCTGCCGCGGGCGGTCGAGACCGCCGCCTACTTCGTGGTCTCCGAGGCGCTGGCCAACGTCGTCAAGTACGCCCAGGCCTCCGAGGCGCGGGTCGCGATCGGCCGCTCGAACGGGACCGTGACGATCGACGTCGTCGACGACGGCGTGGGCGGCGCCGACGCGGCGCACGGGTCGGGGCTGAGCGGCCTCGCCGACCGGCTCGCCGCGGTCGACGGCACGCTCGCCGTGGACAGCCCCGTCGGCGGCGGGACGCGCGTGCACGCGGAGATCCCGGCGGGCGCCGGCGTGGCGCCCGCCGCTCGCTGAGCGCGCTCGCGCTAGGCGGCGAGGTCCTGCTCGGCCAGGCGGTTCCACTCCGCCTTGTCCTCGCGCCAGCCCTCCTCGGTGCGCGAGCGCTTCCAGTAGCCCGAGACGGAGAGCGCCTCGCGCGGGAGGCCGCGCTCGACGAGGAGGTGGCGGCGCACGGCGCGCACCGTGGACGCCTCGCCGTGGACGAAGGCGTGCACAGGCCCGTCCGGGAACGCGAGCGCGCGGACGGCGTCGAGCAGCACGCGCTCCGTGCCGTCGGCGCGCAGCCAGGTGACGTGCAGGTCGCCCGGGCTCGTCAGCGGCTGGCGGTCGGCGTCGTCGTCGAGCTCGACGAGCACGTGGACGGGCACGCCGTCGGCGACGCGCGCGAGCGAGGCGCCGATCGCCGGGCAGCACGCTGAGGTCGCCGACCATGAGGTGCCAGGCCGCCTGCGGGTCGGGGGCGTAGGCGCCGCCGGGGCCCATGAGCTGCAGGACGTCGCCGGGCCCGGCCGCCGCGGCCCACGGGCCGGCCACGCCGGCGTCGCCGTGGACCACGAAGTCGATGGTCAGCAGCCGGCGCTCGGCATCCCACGCGCTGACCGAGTACGTGCGGACGCGGGGCCACTGGTCGCGCGGCCGTCCGGCCTTGACGTCCTCCGGGTCGAAGGGGGCGGCGTAGTCGGCGCCCGGCGGCGGCAGTTGGAGCTTGACGTAGTGGTCGGTGAACTCCCCGGCCGCGAAGCGGTCGAGGTCGTCGCCGCCGACGGTCACGCGGACCATCCCGGGGGTCAGCCGCTCGGCGCTGACGACGGTGGCGTGGATCGTGCGGCGCTTGGGGCGTGTCGTGGTCTCGGCCATTAGGGTCGCCTAACTTAGCAGCGGCGGATAGCGTGCCCGCGTGGCCGTTCGCGATCTCGCCGCCGTGGCCGAGGAGTTCAGGCGCGACGGCGCGTGCGTGGTGCGCGGCCTGCTCTCCGAGAGCGAGGTCGCGCGCCTCCAGGACGGCGTCGAGCGCAACCTGGCCGAGCCGAGCGAGCGCGCGATCGAGGGCGGCGGCGAGTCCGGCGCGGGGCGCTTCTTCGAGGACTTCCGCAACTGGACGCGGGTGGGCGAGTACGAGGAGGTCATCCGCGGCTCGCGGCTGGGGGAGGCGGCGGCGGAGCTCATGGGCTCCGAGACGGTCCGCCTGCACCACGACCACCTGCTCGTCAAGGAGCCGGGCACGACGATCCGCACCCCGTGGCACCAGGACCAGCCCTTCTACAACGTCGACGGCTTCGACACCGTCTCCTTCTGGATCCCGCTCGACCCCGTGCCGCGCGAGAGCACGCTCGAGTTCGTGGCGGGCTCGCACGCCACGCGCACCTGGTACATGCCGCGCAGCTTCTTCGACGATCGCCCGCTCGTGTTCGACGACGGGGCGTTCGCGGAGGTGCCCGACGTCGAGGCCGACCGCGCCGCGCACGCGATCCTCGGCTGGGAGCTCGAGCCCGGCGACGCCGTCGCCTTCAACATGCTCACCCTCCACGCGGCCGCCGGCTCGCGCCGGCGCCGGCGCGCCTTCTCGGTCCGCCTGGTCGGCGACGACGTGCGCTTCGCCGTCCGTCCGCACCCGACGAGCCCGGCCTTCCCGGAGCTCGAGGGCGTCCTCGCGCACGGCGACGTGCTCGACCACCCGCTCTTCCCGCTGCTGTCAGGGAGCGACGGAACCGCTGGCTGACTCGAGGCGCTCCTGCGCCATTCGCTCGCGCCGCGGCGCGCTGGCCTCGCGGAGGACGGTCTTGATGACGGCCGCGAACGGCACGGCCAGGATCGCGCCCACGACGCCGAGGATCGAGGCCGACACGAGCACGACCGCCACCGTGGTGAACGGGGAGAGCTCCACCGCCCGGCGGTAGACGATCGGGTAGACCACGTAGTTCTCGAGCTGCTGGTAGACGATCTGGATCACGATCATCGCGATGGCGGCGGGGGTGCTCACGGTCAGCGCGACGAGCGCGAGGATGACCGCTGCGATCGTCGCGCCGATCTGGGGGATCAGGTCGAGCAGCCCCGTGATCAGGGCCAGGACGATGGGGAACGGCAGGCCGAGGGCCCACGCCGACAGGCCGGCGACGGTCGCCGCGACGCAGGAGATGGCGACGTTGCCGATCAGGGTGGCGGAGACCGCGACGATCGAGTCCTCGACCACGGGCCGCCAGCGCGCCTCGACCGCCGAGGGGGTGAAGCCGAAGAGCCAGTCGGTGATGTTCGGGCGCTCCATGAGCAGGAAGAGCGCCAGGAAGGTGAGCGTCACCAGCGACAGGGCGGCCCCGAAGACGCCGCCGGCGGCGCCCAGCAGCGTGTTGGCCGCGTCGGGGAGGCCGTTCACCACGTCCCTGAGCGCCGACTGCACCGAGTCCTGGTCGCTCTGCGAGATCAGCTTCTCGAACGCCGCGCTGTTGGTCAGCTGCTCCCAGTAGGTCGGGATCTCGTGGACGAACTCGACGACCTCGTCCCACAGCGGCCCGACGGTGAAGACGACGAGCGCCGCGACGCCGACGAAGAGCATCGCGAACACGAAGAGCGATGCCCGGCCGCGCGCCCAGCCGCGGCGGACGAGCGCGCCCACGACCGGGTCGAGGCCGAGCGCCAGGACCGCGGCGACGAAGATCGACAGCAGGGTCCCGAGCGAGACGATGGCCAGCGCGATGAGCACGCCGAAGCCCAGCAGCACGACCAGCGTCCGCATCGGTACGACGATCTCGACCTGCGGGCGCGCTGGCGGCCGCGACTCTGGGCCGCTCGAGCTCACGGCGGCCAGCCTGACGACGCCGGGGGTGACGCGGCATCACCTGCAACGGGTGATGTCGGCTCACCCCCGACGGTAGGAGGATCGTCGCATCGTGGAGCGCGAAGTCGACATCGCGCTGGGGCTCGTCAGCCGCGAATGGACCGAAGGCCCGCTTGCTCCAGACGTAGATGCCGCCCTCTTCCGGATAGCGCGATGCCAGTTCGAGGACGGTGAACACCAGCGGCACGAACAGTCCGAGTGCCGCGATGACCCAGATGATCAGCGCGCTCGGTCCGGCGGCTGCTGCCGTCGCAATCCAGCGAAGGCTGAAGCCGGTGACCATGTAGAACAGAAATAGATCTCTGAAGTTCAGGACTCGTTTGAGCTGACCAGTGACCCGGGACGCATGGCTCGCGTGGGTGACGTGGTTCACCGGGGTCGCGTGGGAATCGTTCATCGGCCCGCTCGCATCTTACGAACCGGGGCGTTCGGCGCGCCAGCGCTTGTCGACCGACACGAACCGTGTTTCGCGCGGTGATTCGGGATCTGACGCCTCCGGGTAGAGCGGATCGCCCGGGATCAACAGCATGCGGCGGCCGTCCTGTTCAACCATTTTCGGCTGGCGTCGAGCGATACGCCGCGTTCGCGCCCATGCCAGCGCAGCGTCGACGCTGCCAAAGACCTCGAGCTCGCGCAGCGTCGTCCAGGTTGGCGGCGGCAGGACAATCGTTCCGTTTGCGGCGGCAGCGATCGCCGCGGCCGGTGTGATCCATGTGCTATGGGTTGTTTCGGTTTCGTCGTGGATCGGCGTCTGGCCCGGCGGCAGCCGCGTCAGAAAGAAACGGGTGTCGAACTGCCGGGTATCGATTGGCGGCGTCACCCAGTGCGCGCAGAGCACCAGCGAATCAAGCGCCAGCCGCAAGCCCTCGCGCTCGACAACCGCGCGCAACGTGGCGCGGCCTCCGTGAACGTCGACGCGGTCTTGAACGAAGTGATCGCGAGTGGCGGTTCGAGCCAGCAGCACGCCGGCTTCCTCGAACAGCTCACGCGCCGCAGCGACGTGGTAGGCAATCGCCTGCTCGCGGTCGAGATCCGACAACTGCGATGCGGCCCACTCAACGCCATCGCACCAGGACACGTCGCCGTTGTGATCGCCGGCGTCAACCCGGCCGCCCGGGAACACGTGCGCGCCGCCCATGAATGCCGTGCCCTCGTGACGCCGGACGAGAAATACCTCGGGTCCGGCTGAAGCATCGCGAAGGACGACCACCGTCGAAGCCGGGCGCGGGTTGGCAACAATCGGGTCGGGCACGCGACACAATAGCATTTGTTCATTGCTCGGTCATTCTGGTCTCATGGTCTACCGCTCATTCTCGAAGAGCGAGAGTTCGAATAGCTCGAATCCGAGTGACCAGACTGCGACTGCGCTAGATGACCAGATGACCAGATAGTTGTTTATGGATTTGAACGGCAAGATTGCCGCATTGCTTCGCGACTTTGCGGCGATTCAGTCCTCGAAGCAAAAAATGTGGGGGTACAAGCGTGCCGCCAGCGCGGTGCTGGCACTCGAGGAACCGATCGAATCGCTGCTCCAGCCTGACGGCACGCTCAGGAAGATTCCGAACATCGGACCTGCGTCGACCCGAATCATCCTCGAAGTGTTGAACACCGGCACGTCGCCAACCATTGAGGCCGCCATCGGCGGGAGCGGTCAGAAGGCTGACATCGAGCGCCGCCGCGATTTGCGTGGCAACTTCCTGAGCCGCGCCCAGGTGCTCGCGGCGCTACGCAATCAGAAACTCCATGGCCTGACGCGCGAGCAGTACCGCGGCGACCTGCAGATGCATTCCACCTACAGCGACGGCAGCCAAACGCTGCGCGACATCATCGACGCCGGGATCGCGCTCGGATACGAATACAACGCCGTCACGGACCATTCTTATGGCCTGCCGATCGCCCGCGGTGTATCGATGGAACGGCTGGCCACGCAGCATCAGGAAATCGATCGGTTGAACAAGGAGTTCCGCGGCCGGTTCTGCCTGCTCAAAGGCATCGAAGCCAATATCCGCGCCGACGGGTCGGTGGATATGACCCCCGACGAACTCGCCCGAATCGAAATCGTCGTGGCATCACCGCATTCGCAGCTGCGCACGAAGGAGGACCAAACCTCGCGGATGGTGCGAGCGGTCACCACACCGGGCGTTCACATCCTCGGCCATCCTCGCGGCCGGATGGTACGGCTCGCGTCCGGGGGTCACCGCGAAATGGCGGAAAGTGTTCGAGGCGGCCGCAGCGTCGGGCGTCGCCATCGAAATCGACGGCGATCCGGCGCGGCAGGATATCGACTGCGATCTCGCGAAAACCGCCATCGAATCCGGATGCCTGTTCGCGGTCGACAGCGACGCCCATTCGACGCGCGAACTGAAGGCCTACACCGATATCGCTATCGCACATGCTCGGCTGGCCGGCGTGCCGACCGAGCGGATCATCAACTGCTGGCCGCTACGGAAGCTGCTCAAGTGGGCCCGCGGACGATCGACAGGCTCCGCCCGGTAATCACACGGTGGTTTAATCCCGTCGCGCGATCGAGCTTGGCAACAATCTCAGGCAAGTCCGTCGAGAACCGCCATTCGTCGGCGCGGCCGCCAGCCGATTCGACTGGCGTTCGCCATTGCTCCCACCACCGCGCCACTCCTTTCGCCAACGGTTCGACGATCAGCAGACCTGTGCCGTCGGCTTGCGCGTAGGAAAGCAGCCGCGTCAACAGCGCGTCCCTCGATGTCGACGGCAGTTCGTTCATCGTGAAGGCCGCGACCACGAATGCTGGCTGTCGGGGCATCAAAAAGGCCGCCGCGTCCGCTTGCCGCGTCTTTCCTTCGAGCCCGAACTGTCGGTAGGTGCGCGCCGCCTCAGCAATCGCCCAACTGCTTTTGTCCACGCCGATCACCTGCGCGGCCGAAATCGCTGCGCCCGCGGCTCCCGTTCCGCAGCCCAGGTCGACGACGAGCTGCGGTCTTGCAGTGCCCATCAGCTGGTGCGCGATGTGGCGAAGCAGGAGAAAGTGCAACGGCCCGTAAAACAGCGCAAACGCAGCGCGCTTTCCCGCGCCCGACAGTGCGGCGCCCTCGGCGATCTTGCTGCGCCGTTCAACATAGGTTGACGACAGCGCCCGTAATGCGCGCGACACTTCTGAAAACGTCAAATCGGCGAGATGACGATTCTCGAGGTCAGCGATCCAGTTCTGCAAGTCGCGGTCGATGACAGTCGAGTTTAGCGGCTCGGTATTCAAATTGCTTAATTGTTGAGGCAATGACTCGCTTGGAGGACCGACCGATGCAGACAGTCCGCTCGTTTTTCGTTCTTCTCCTGGTTTTCATCCTGATGGCGCCCGGGCGCGCATTCGCCGCTCAACAGCACATCGTCTCGCCAAACGCGATCGCCGCTGCCACTGCCGACCAGGCATCCGCTCCGAACGCCGACCGCGCTGCCATCCGTGCGGCGCTCGCGAAACCGGAGGTTCGCACCGCCGCCGCCAGGCTCGGCGTCGACGTCGGCCGACTTGATGCCGCTGTCAACACGCTTTCGGGAGCAGATCTCGAGCGAGCCGCATCGACCGCGCGCCAGGTCAACGATCAGTTGGTTGGTGGCGCCTCGAACGTGACGATTTCAACGACCACCATCATCATCGTCTTGCTGATCATCATCCTGATCGTGGTGGCCGTCGACTGACGAATGTTTCTGACGTTTGCCGCCATCGCTCTGGCTCTGCAGGCCGCATCGCTTCGGGTGCCGTATGTGCCCCAAACCGATGCACTCTGCGGCGGCGCGGCGGCGGCGATGGTGTTCCGCTACTGGGGCGACGCGCATGCTGACGTCGAACAGTTCGGTGCACTCGTCGAACGGCGTGCCGGTGGGGCAGCCGGCATCGCCGCCGACGTTTTGACTCGGGCGATTGTTTCGCGCGGCTGGCGAACCGATCGCGCGCCTTCATCGCTCGACGAACTGCGCGAGCATCTCGAATCCAGGCAACCGATCATCGTCCTCATCGCCGACCGGCGCGACCTGTACCACTACGTCGTCGTGGTCGGAATGGACGACGAAGCGGTAATCGTTCACGACCCATCGTGGGGCCCGTTCCGCGCCGTCAATCGTTCGGCCTTCGATTCGTTATGGAGTGCGGCGCGGCACTGGTCCCTCGTCATCCTTCCCTCGGACACTCGTGTCGCCAGCGTCGACGACTCGAACGCGGCGCTCGCCGAACCCGCGGTCGAATCAGCCGACGCCTGTTCCGCGATGTTGAACCAGGCGATCCAGGACGTCGCTGTTCAGGGTGTCGCAACACGCCGACGACCTGCTTCTGCCCGTTCGAGAAAAGTGTCCCGAGTCGGCGGGACCGTATCGCGAACTGGCCGGTGTTCGCTTCGCGCAGAAGCGCTGGGCAGACGCGGCAGATCTCGCGCGCGACGCTCTTTCCCGCGCGCCAGACGACGCCTACGCGAGCGAAGTGCTCGCATCCAGCCTGTTCATGCTCGACGACCCTGAAGGCGCGCTGCGTGCGTGGAACCGCATCGGCAAGCCACGGCTGGACCTGGTCAACGTCGAAGGCGTTCGCCACGCCCGTTATCAAACGATCACCGAAAGCCTCGGACTGAAACCGAACGCCATATTGACGGCCGACGCGTTCACAAAGGCGAGGCATCGCTTGAACGAGTTGCCGGATCGCAGCCAGTCCCGATTGGAATTGCGGCCACAGGCCGACGGGTTCGCGACCGTCGACGTGGCGATCGCCGAGCGAAGCGGCCGGCCTCGAGGCCGCGCGGCGTGGACCGGCACGGCGATCCGCGCCCTCGTCGATCGCGAATCGTCGATCGCGCTTCCCGGTTTCACGGGCCAGGGCGAGGTATGGATGGCCAGCTGGCGCTGGTATCAAAATCGACCGCGAATCGCGATGGGCTTCGCGGCGCCGCGGGTCGGCGGCCTGTTTGGGGTGTGGCGGGTTGAAGGCAGCTGGGAGGCGGAAACCTACGCCGAAGGTCCTCTCCTTCGCCGCGAGATTCACAAGCACGCCGGACTGGCGGTCAGCGACTGGATGACGGGAAACCTTCGCTACGCTCTCCACGCCGGTGTCGACGTCTGGGAGGGCGGGCGGCGAGCGACCGCGTCGGGAGGATCGCTCGAACGCCGCTGGCTTCGCGATCGCCTCGCCCTCGCTGGCGACGTAACCGCATGGATTCCGATTGATGGCGGAGAGGCGTTTACCGCGGCAGGGACGCGCGTCATCGCACGGTCGAGCTCGAACGCCCGCGGCTGGATCTACGAAGGCACCGTTGGCGCCGACCAGGCAAGCCACGCCGCACCGCGTGCGTTATGGCCGGGCGCTGGCGAGGGACGCGCTCGAACAATTTTGTTACGCGCCCATCCGATGCTTGACGACGGAATCATTGACGTCAATGCGGCTGGAACGGCGTTCGGGCGATCGATGCAGTACGCAAACGGAGAGGCACAGCGCTGGCTCGCATGGCCGAACACACCGCGAACGGCCCTCGCCGCCTTCGTGGACGTCGCACGGTCGGCCGCGCGAACCGACGGCAGTACCACGTTTTACGCCGACATCGGTGCCGGATTACGGATTCGGGTCCCCGGCGTCGGCAAGGCTTTACGCATAGATTTCGCCCACGGTTTGAAAGACAACGCCAACGCCGTGACTGTCGGTTTTACCTACTGAGCGTGAATCCTACACGGCGGTTTGAAGTGAAGAGCTGCGTCAGCTGTCGGCAATCGGTGAAACGCTCCATCGATACCCACACTGCGGGCAGTTGAACCAACGGTCGGGTCCTGGATTATTTTCGCGCTCTTCCTGAGGATTTTCGTTGTGGCAGCGCGGACACCGATACGCCATCGATGGCGGGTCGGGATGCTCCGGAAGTTCGCTGTTCATGTGATCGAAATTTGCAAGAAGCGTGCGCCATGACTGATATCCGCTTCCAGAGTTTCGAGGACGGCGAGCTGGCGGACATCTGGTACGCGTTGGCGGACGCTTCGGCACGCCATCCCGGCCACTTTTTCGGGCTCGCGAACGCGATCCTCGAAGAGCTCCAGGAGCGGCGCGGTCGCGGATTACATCCCTGGCTCGACGCCCGATATCAGCCCTTCCGGCCGACCGAAACGAACCTGGTCTAACTACACAGGGTTCGCCCTGTAGTCCGCGCTTCACGCTGAGCTTCCACGCGTGACCACGCAAGGCTACCCTCTCACTTCTCAGTTCATCGACTCTGCGTCGCCCTCAGCCTCTCGAGCGACTTAAACGTGTCCTTGATGCGATCTTTTTTCGCGAAAGGCGTCCGGAAGAAACGATCGACGGCGCCGTTGAAGGTAGCCGGATCGTCGAATGGGATCATGTGTGTGGCGTTGGGAAAGATCACCAGCTGACTGTTGGAAAGGTGATTGTAGATATCGACGATGTGCTCGAGGCGAATCAGGTCGTGATCGCCGGCCATTACCAGCGTCGGCGCCGTGATCGCTTCCAGTGATTTCGCGTCGATGTGCGGTTCGGTGAGCATTATCCCGGTAACCTTGCGCTCACGCCGGTTTTCAGCGCTGTCGGCGGGCATCGTCTCGAGCAGGGTTTTGACGATGGCGAGGACGTCGGCAGAGACCGCCTGGTCGGTCGGATTGAGGTTGGCCGCCATCGAGGCAATTTTTTTGACCTTGGCGGGATGTCGGATGCCGAGCAGGAGCGCTTCGATGCCGCCGTCGCTCCATCCCAGCACGTTTACCGGCCCGACTTTGAGGTGGTCGAGCAGCGCCGCCAAATCGTCCGTCATCTTCTCGTAGGTAATTGCATCGGGACTGTCGGCAGACCTTCCCTGATCCCGGCTGTCCATCGCAATGACCTTGTAGCGCTTGCGGAAGTGAGCGATCTGCGCGCTGAGATCGGCAATGCTGCCCCCGTTGCCGTGCACCAGCAGCACCGGCTCGCCGGCGCCGTACACCTCGTAATAGAGCTTTATGCCGTCGTGGGTAAACGTGTTGCCCGCCGCCGCATCGTGGCCATAGCGAGCCACCTTGGGCGGGGCGACCCGTTGTGCAGCGTCGGGGGTCTGCGCGCTCGCGAGGCCGGAGAGGCTGGTGACGAACAAGACGGCGGTAAAAAAGCGAATCATCGGATGTCTCCCCGGTGGCGGAGGATACCGCCGGTCGCTTCAAAGATCCAAAACCGACAGGCGCGGACTGCTGTGAACTCCTTGTCGCGTCGAAATTTATTAATGTTGTGCTGGCCAGACCGAGCAGACCGGCGATTCGACGGCCAGAATGTGCAATCGCGTGCAGGAGTGACCGATATTGTCATTGGACGCCGACCGCGTCGCGGGTGACAATTAAGAGCAAGCTCGGCCGCAAGGCTCTCCTTTTTTCCATGATCAAACCGGTATTGATTGGCGTCGTGTGCTTTCTGTGTGTGTCCGCAGCCGTGGCGGCTCATGGGCAGACGAAGCCACCTGGGACACGGCCCGGACAGATCGAGAAGCAGTTTGAACGGCCGCCCGAGCCAAGCGCCAAGCCCGGCCCGATCAATATCCCCGAATCCAGACTCACTCCCCCGCCCAACGCCGGCGACGTGAAGGTGGTTCTCCATCAAGTGACGGTTGACGGCGTAACGGCCTACCGTCCGGAAGCCTTGCGGGCATCGTACGCGAGCATTCTCGAAAAAGAAGTGACGCTCGCCGAGATCTACCGGGTCGTGGAGGGTCTCACAGCGAAATACCGCAACGACGGCTACGTGCTGTCACAGGTGTTCGTGCCCGCTCAAACCGTAGAAGGGTCGATTCGTCTTCAGGCGATTGAAGGCTACATCGCGAATGTACGCGTTGAAGGCGGCACCGACGAAATGCGCCGCCGCGTCAAGAAATACAGCGACAAGATCCGGGCGAGCCGGCCGCTGAGGATGGCGGCGCTCGAACGGTACGTACTGCTCGTCAACGATCTGCCGGGATTCGCCGCGCAGGCGGTACTTGCGCCTTCGACCGTGCCCGGCGCGTCCGATCTGGTCCTGCAGCTGGCGCGGCACCGGGAGCAAAGCGATCTCAGTTCCGATAATCGCGGCAGCGAAGCGCAAGGGCCGGCGCGTTTGTCGGGCAATCTTATTCTGCAATCGCTGGTTGGCGCGGCCTCGCAGACCGAGCTGCGAACGGTCACGACGTTCACAGAGGAACTGTTCTACGCGGCAGTGCAGCATGATCAATTCATTGGCGCCCACGGCGGCAAAGTCGGGATCGCCGCAAGCTACGTCTACTCCAAACCTCAAGAGCTCTCGATCGTCCCGCTCCGTCTCAACGAACAGTCCGACAGCCTGCACGTTTCGTACAGCCACCCGATCGTTCGCAGGCGGTCTCGCAATCTCTATCTGCGAGGAGCGCTCTCCGCATTTGACAGCACGTCGCGCGTCTTCGGTGTAACCGACACCGTCGACCACGTCCGCTCCGTGACCGTGGCCGCCACCTTCGACGGCGCGGACCGGCTCGGTGGTGTGAATTTGATCGACCTCGGATTCTCCCAGGGCTTGCAAGAACTCGGGGCATCACGTGAGGGCGACCAGATCCTGTCACGCTCCACGGGAAGGGTCGACTTTCGCAAGTCGACGATCTATGCCCAGCGGGTCCAGTCGCTGCCGGCCCGTTGGTCGCTCCTGTTTGGCGCCAGCGGACAATACGCGTTCACCGATCTCCTGGCGTCCGAGATGTTCAGCGTCGGTGGCGAGTGGTTCGGCCGTGGATACGATCCGTCCTCGCTGCTCAACGATCACGGCGCGGCGATAAAGCTGGACCTCCGTTACAACGTGCGATTGGGCGCGACACCGATCACGGTCATGCCCTTTGTGTTTGGCGACGCGGGCCGAGTGTGGCAGCGCACGCCCTTCCCCGGTATCGAGCCGTCACAATCCATCGCCTCCGCCGGCGGCGGCGCCTGGTTGAACATCGGTAGGCAGTTCGCCGGTTTTATCGAGATCGCGAAACCCTTCGAACCAATCGTAGGGCAGAGCGCGACGCGCAGCGTGCGCGTGTACGCCGGCGTTTCAGTGAGATAGGTATCAAACATATGGTCTTTCGCTATTTTCGACGTTCATCCCAGCGACTGAGAGCCGCGCTGGCCCTGCTGCTCTCGATCGAGCTCGGCGGCACCGGCCTGATGGCGCAGGCGTTGCCCGATGGTGGCGTGGTGCGTGCTGGCGCCGCGCAGATCTCGACGAGCGGCGCGGTGACGCGAATCGATCAGGCCAGCGACCGCGCAATTATCGACTGGCGGACCTTCGCAATCGGCGCCGGCGGGCAGGTGGTGTTCGTGCAGCCCTCGGCGCAATCGGCAACGCTCAATCGCGTGACCGGAGACCAGGTTTCGATCATTCTCGGACGGCTCGACGCCAACGGACAGGTGTTCCTGGTCAATCCCAACGGGATCGTGTTCGGCGGCGGCGCCCAGATCAACGTCGGCAGCCTGATCGCCAGCACGTCGAACCTGAGCAACACCAACTTCATGGCCGGCAAGCTGGTCTTCGATCAGCCCGGTCGGCCCGGCGCCGGAATTCTGAACGCTGGCGCCTTGACCGCCGCTGAAGGCGGCCTGGTGGCGCTGGTCGCTTCGCATGTGCGCAACGACGGAGTGATTGTGGCGCGCCTC
The DNA here is from genome assembly GCA_963695635.1 of uncultured Acidobacteriota bacterium. Lineage (GTDB taxonomy): Bacteria > Acidobacteriota > Vicinamibacteria > Vicinamibacterales > CAVVIG01 > DATKHR01. The sequence continues at coordinate 587,811 of CAVOHK010000009.1, read as the reverse complement.
GGGAAAGTGATGCTCGGCGCCGCCGACACCTTCACCATCGATCTGTATGGCGACGGCCTGATCAATCTCGCGTTGAGCGACATCCATGCCGGCCAGCTTCGCGGGTTGAACGGCGAACCGGTCACCAGCTTGATCGCGAACGCCGGATCGATCGAAACGGCCGGCGGTCGCACGGTGCTGATGACGGCGCGCAACGCGAAGAACGTGCTCGACAATCTCATCAACATGTCGGGCACGATCAAGGCCGACACCGCGGTTCAGCAGGGCGGACGCATCCTGCTGCTCGGCGAAGGCGGCAAAGTCGACGTCAGTGGAACGCTGTCAGCGCGCGGAGTGACCGGCGGTGCGGTCGAAGTGCTCGGCGATCAACTCCATCTCGCGTCAACGGCGACGGTGGATGCGAGTGGCACACGCGGTGGCGGAATGGTCCACGTCGGCGGCGCGTTCCAGGGCCAGGGCGATACGTATCGATCGTCGCAGACCACCGTCGACGCTGGAGCGACGCTGAAAGCCAGTGCCGGCGAGCGAGGCGATGGCGGTGAAGTCGTGGTCTGGTCGGATGGCCGCACGGCATTCAGCGGCGCAGTCGAGGCAACTGGCGGTGCGAATGGCGGAAACGGCGGCCGCCTGGAGGTCTCCGGAAAGGGCACGCTTGAATTCCTCGGCACAGCCGACGCGTCGGCGAATGCGGGACAAGGCGGCTCGTTGCTGCTCGACCCGGCGTTCCTCGAAGTCGGCGCGATCGAAGCCGGCGCCATCGCGCGGGTGCTGCGCACCGGCACGAGCACGAACCTGGCCGCCGACGTCGACATCACCGTAAATTCGGCAATCAGCGGCGGCGATCGCACTGCCGGTGGCGGCCTGACGATGACGGCCGGGAACAGTATCAACATCAACGATTTCGTCGTGACCAACGACGGCGCCATCAACCTGCTGGCATCGAAAGGCTCGGTCAACGTCGCCGCGGGCAAAGCCGTGTACGCCGGCTCAGCCCCGATCACCGTCAGCAGCAACGGCTCGGTGCATACCGCTCCGCTCGTGACCAGCGGCGCGCTGTCGATTGCCTCGGTTACCGGCTCGGTCTACATTGACTCGTTCATCGATAGTCACACCGGCCCGGTCAGCATTCGTGCGGCCGGTGACGTCGACATCAATCAACCGATCGTGAATATCGCCGACGGTTCGGCACTCGACGTGACCGCCGGACAGGACGTCAACGTCAACGCGCTGGTGATCGGTCGCGACGGGGTGGCCGGCGGCGCGGTCAAGATGACCGCCGCGCGCGATCTGAACGTTCACGAATCGATCGTTACCGACAACGGCAATATCTCGCTCGCGGCAACCAACGGTTCGATCCGTGTCGCCGAGGGCCAGGCGATCGTCGCAGGGAGCGGTGCGGTCGCCATGAGCGCGCGGGGCGATATCACCAGCGGCGCGCTCAACGGCGGCACGCTGGCGATTGCGTCGGCAGCCGGATCAGTGACACTCGACGGCCTGATCGACAGCGCGACCGGCAACGCGCGGATCAGCGCGGCAACCGATGTCACCATCAATCAGCCGATCCTCAATGGTCGCAGCGGCGGGGCTCTCGCGGTGGACGCTGGCCGCGATGTCAACCTCAACGCCCAGATTGACGGACGCGGCGATGTGGCGGGCGGCGCGGTTGCCTTGACCGCCGCACGGAGTCTTAATCTCAACCAGTCGATCACCACCAACAAAGGAGCAATCGCTCTTACCGCCGGCAGCGATCTCGCTTTGGCGGCCGTCGGCGGAGGCGCGCTCAGCGCGAAATCCAACACCGGAACGCTGACGGTGAACGGTGTCATCGACAGTACAACCGGTCCCGTGAGCCTCGCCGCCGGGCTGGACGTGCAGATCAATCAACCGGTACTCAACCCGAGCAACGGCACTTCGTTCAGCGCCACGGCCGGCCGCGACGTCATCGTGAACGCTCAGATCGATGGACGTGGTGGCGCGTCGGGAGGAGCAGTGACCCTGTCCGCGTCGCGAGACGTGACGGTCAACAGCGCGGTGGTCACGAACAACGGCGCCATCGACATCACCGCGTCAAACGGCGCAGCAAACATGGCCCGCGGCACGGCGCTGGTTTCCGGATCCGGATCGATTGCGATCACCGCCGGGAGCGACGTGACAACCAGCGGCATCAGCGGCGGGTCGTTCGCGGCGACGTCGAACGGCGGGTCGGTGAACGTCAACGGCGTGATCGACAGCAATACCGGCCACGTCGAGCTCAGTGCGAGACGGGATGTGAACATCAATCAGCCGGTGCTCAGCCTCGCCACCGGCAACTCGTTCGTCGCGAACGCCGGCAACGACATCAACGTGAACGCTCCGATCGACGGAACTACTGCGGCGCGGGGCGGGTCCGCGACGCTGTCGGCCGGACACGACGTCAAGGTGAATACCACCATCGCGACGCGCAACGGCGCGGTGAACATTTCGGCCGCCGGAGGCAGTGCGACGGTTGGTCCGAATGCGGGAGTGTTCACCGGCACTGGCGCGATTGGGATGACGGCACTGGGGAACGTGACTACCGGCGTCTTGAGCGGCGGGCCGATGAACGTCGTCTCGAAGAGTGGATCGGTGGTGGTCAGCGGCGCGATCACCGGCAACGGCGGCGCCATGACGATTGGCGCCGGCGCCGACGTCAACGTCGCGCATTCGATCACCAACGCGGGAACACTGTCGCCGCTGACGATCACTGCCGGTTCGGACATCAACGTCAACGCGGCGATCGACGGCCGGACGGCGGCAAACGGCCCGAGCAGCGCCGTTACGCTTACGGCCGGACAGAACGTCAATCTGAACCAGAGCATCAATACGCAGGACGCGGCGATCAGCGTTACGGCGGCACAAGGAACCGTGACGACCGCCGCCGCCCAGGGACTGTTCGCCGGATCTGGCGACATCCTCGTTGAATCGGGCCAGACGCTCTCGACCGGGATTACGTCCACGACCGGTGCGCTGACGCTGCGCTCGACGAACGGATCGGTCAACGTCAACACGCCGATCAACGGCGAGACCGGCGCCGTCACGATTGCGGCTGCCAATGACGTCAACGTGAACCAGGCGATTTCGAATCAGCGTGGCGATGCCCCGCTGAGCGTGTCGGCCGGCCACGACATCATCGTCAACGCCGCGGTCAACGGACGTGATCCCGGCCTCACGTCGCCAAGCGGATCGGTCACGATGACCGCGGGCAACAACGTGGCCGTGAACGAATCGATTGCGACGAACAACGCGGCGATCGGCCTCACTGCGACCGGCGGCACCATCAACATCGCGGCCGCGAAAGGGCTGTTCGCGGGAACCGCGCCGGTGACGCTGCTGTCGGCCGGCGATCTGTCGACCGGGAACGTGAGCGCCGGCGGGCTGAGCGCGACGTCGACTGCCGGAGCGGTGACGGTCAACGGCGTCATCGACGGCAGCACCGGCCAGGTCACCTGAACGCGGCGTCAGGACGTCCAGATCAACGCGGCAGTGCTGAGTCCGAGCAGCGGGCTTCCGCTAACGGCGACGGCCGGCCGCGACGTCCTGGTCAACGCGCCAGATCGACGGGCGCGACGGCGCGACGGGCGGCGCCGTGACGCTGAGCGCGTCGCGCGACGTCGCCATGAACAACTCCGTCGTCACCAACAACGGCGCCATCGGCGTCACGGCGACGACGGGCGGCGACGATGGCGCCAACGCGACGGCGCTCGTGTCGGGCACCGCGGCGATCACGATGACGGCCGGCGGCGACGTCACGGTCGGCGGAATCAGTGGCGGATCGCTCGCGGCCTCGTCGTCGGGCGGATCGGTCTCGGTCAACGGCGTCATCGACGGCAGCACGGGGCGCGTCGACCTGACGGCCGCGACGGACGTGAACGTCAACGCGCCGGTGCTCAACCTGCGCAGCGGGCGCCGCTCAACGCGACGGCCGGCCAGAACATCAACGTCAACGCGCAGATCGACGGGAGCGCGGCCGGCGCGGCGGCGGCGCGGTGAACCTCGCGCGACCGCGGGGAACAACCTGAACGTGAACGCGGCGATCGTCACCAAGACGGCGCGATCACCGCGGTGCGGCCAACGGCACGGCGACGCATCGATGCCAACGCCGGGCTCTTTGCCGGGCAGCGGCGCGATCGCGCTCGACGCGCTCGGCAACGTCACGACCGGCACGTGAGCGGCGGCACCGATCAACGTCACGTCGCGTGGCGGATCGCGTCGACGGTCACCGGACAGCATCGCCGGCACCGGCGGCGCGATGACGATCGGCGCCGCGGCCAGCGTGGACATCGCGCAGGCGATCACCAACCCGGGCCCGACCTCGCCGCTGACGATCACCGCCGGCACCGACATCAACGTCAACGCCGCCGTCGACGGCCGGACCGCGCTGGCGCGCCGAGCAGCACGGTGACGCTCACGGCCGGCCAGAACGTCAACCTCAACGACAGCGTCGTCACCGAGAACGCGGCCATCAGCGTGACCGCGCACAACGGCACCGTGACCACCGCGGCCGGCGAAGGGCTCTTCGCCGGATCGGGCAACATCACCGTTCAGGCGGGTCAGACGCTGCAACCGGGCACCGTCGACACGACCGGACGCGCTGACGTTCCGGTCGACGGCGGATCGGTCAACGTCGACACCGCGATCAACGGCGACACCGGCCCCGTCACGATTCAGCGCCGCGGCGGACGTCAACGTCAACCAGGCATCGCCAATCCGCGCACGGGTCGCCGCTGACCATCACCGCCGGCAACGACATCAACGTGAACGCCAAGATCGACGGGCGCGACGACGTGCTGCCGGGTCCCAGCGGCACGGTGACCCTGACGGCCGGCAACAACATCGGCCTGAATGAGGACATCGTGACGCGTCAACAGCGCGATTGCGCTGACCGCGACGAACGGCACGGTTACCACTGCGGGCGGCGGCGACGGGCTCTTCGCCGGCAACGCCACGATTTCCGTGACCTCGGGCGCGACACTCAACACCGGCATCGTCGACGACGACCGGCGCGCTGAACCTGACGTCGACCAACGGCGGCGTCAACGTCAACACGGCGATCGCCGACACGACCGGTGCCGTGACGATCACCGCCGGCAACAGCCGTCAACATCAACCAGGCGATCACGAACCTCAAGTCGGGCAGCGAACCTCGCGATCACCGCCGGGACCGACATCAACGTGCGCGCGCAGGTCGACGGACGGAACGGCGCGGCGGCCGGCGGGGCGGTGACGATGACGGCCGGCAACAACATCAACGTGACGCAAGGTCGATCGCGACGAACAACGGCGCCGATTGCGCTGACGGCGACGAGCGGCTCGGTCACGCTTCCGGTCGGCACCGAGGTGATTCGCCGGTGTTCGACGCGGTCCTGAACCAGTACGTCGATCAGATCGTCGCGACTCCGATGGTCACAGTCCGATGCAGGCGATCATTCTCGCCGGCAACGCGCGCCGTCACGCTCACGAGCGGCGGCGACTTCACGCTGACCTCGCCGGTGCAGACGACCGGCGCGCTCACGATCACGTCGACCCACGGTGACGTGACGACGGCGGCGCCGATCGCCGACACAGACCGGCGTGGTGACGATCACCGCCGGTGACGCGCTGGTCGTGAACCGCGAGATCAGGACCAACGACCAGGCGATCACGCTGAACGCCGGCGCCGGCGGCATCACGATCAACCAGATCGACGACTACGACTACACGCTGACCTCGTCGGTGAATCCCAGGAATGCGAACCTGACGCTGAACTCGGTCGGCGACGTGACCATCCTCGACACCGGCGGCGTCGCCACGACGAAGACGCTGACCATCGACACGCGTGGTCAGATCGTCGACCGGCCTGCATCGGCGACGCGCTTGTCGCGGGACGCGGCCGTCCCGCAGGCGGTCGTCCTCAATGCCGACGGCGGCATCGTGCGTTCTTCACACCGGTTACGCCGGCTCGGTCACTGCGACGTCGTCGGGACGGCTCGATCAACCTGAACGTGACTGCGCCCGGGCAAGCTGCGGGTCACGACCGGCACGCCGGGCACGCTCGATTGCCCGACGTGCGACATCACCATCTCGAGCAGCGCCTACGACGGTCGATTGGACCGGACGTCGTGCTGAACGCCGGCGGCTCGATCAACATGTCCGCGTTCAAGACGACGACGGCCGACTTCACCGCGCGCAGCGGCGACATCAACCTCGAGACATCGCGATCGTCGACAATTCGTTCACCGGCATCGCGGGCCGCGACATCGTGATCAACAACGCTGCTCTGGATCGGCCAACCGCCGAACGCCGTCGGCCGGGGGCCCGCTCACGCTGACGGCCGGCCGCGACATCGTCACGGCCCAGCCTCGCCGATTCACGTGTCGAACGGTCAGACGCTGACGTTCACCGCGAACCGGAACCTGACGCTGTTCCTGCTCGAGACGCTCGGCGCCGTGAACCTCACGGCGACGACCGGCAACATCACGCTGAACAACGACATCGGCGGGCACATCGTCAACACGTCCGTTCCGGTTGTGGCCGCCGATTCAACCCGAGCGACCTCGGTGTCGCGTCGCTGACGATGTCGGCGCCGGCCGCGACGGCGACGATCACCATGCAGGGCGCGCGCGCTGAAGGCAACGTCGTGATCACGACCGGCGGCACCCTGACCGCGGCGAAGCGATCACGTCGGTGAGCGGCTCGGTGACGATCACCGCGCCCACGCAGAACCTCCATCAGGCCATCCCGATCGGCAGCCGGGATCAGGTCGACTACCCCCGGCCCGTCTCGCCGGCGATTCCTCCCGGCCCGAAATCGCCGCTGCCAGGCGCGCCTGGCTCTCGCCGGAAGCGGCGGGCCTGGAGCCCCGGCGTTCGTGGAGATCCCGTGGCCGCCGGCCGATTCAGATCGTTGCGCGGCGTGAATCCGCCTGGAGCGGCGAACGGCAACATCGGGCTGCCCGCAACGCCAGGCGCGCGGCGGCGCCGAGCGCTCCCGGCGGGACAAGCGGAACGACCGCGGTCGCGGGTGTCGCATCGGCGTCCTCCACAGGCGCACCCGGATCGGCGACCGGCAGCGTCGGTGTGAACGGCGTCTCCGGCGGCAACGGCGCGCCTGGCCGGTACAGCAGGCCCGATCGGCGTCCGTGCCGGGCACGCCGACGGCGCCGGTTGTCGCGAGTTCTGTCGAGCACGAACGCCGGCCCGGGCGCGGACACTGCCGCTGCGTTGCGCAGCGCGGAAGAGGGCTGCGGAAAAGAGGACCAACAGGAAGAGACGGCCTCCAGGCCATCGAGCCAGGCGAAGCCGTCGCAGCCGACCGTCGGGAAGAACGCGGCGTGCAACGCGGCGCCGGCGGACGCAACGGCGCCGGCGGCGACCGCGCCGGCACAGCCGCCAGTGCCCGCCCGCAGCGGCTGTTGTAGTCCCGCCCGGTGCGCAGCGGAGGTCCACGCTGATCGATTGGCGCACGAGAACGGTCGCAGAGTACCTGCGGAAGCCTGGTCAGCGGCAGTCGTCTGCACCGCGCGGCCGGCGGCGGCGCAATCCACTGCGCCGATCCTCCGCGTCGAGACCGGCATGCACACCACGCTGATCCGCCGCGTCGTCGTCGACACGGCGCGCAATCGACTGATCACCGCGTCCGACGACAAGACGATCCGCATCTGGCAGATGCCGGAAGCGCGCCTGCTCAACACGCTGCGCGTGCCGATGGACGAAGGTCACGAGGGCCAGTTGTTCGCCCTTGCGGTGTCGCCCGACGGCAAGTCGGTCGCGGCCGGCGGCTGGACGGGCTGGGACTGGGAAGGCAAAGGATCGATTTATCTGTTCGATGTCGCCACCGGCGATCTCGTCAGACGCCTCGGCGGCCTCAACGAAACGGTCGGCGCGCTCGTCTGGTCGCCCGACGGACAGTATCTGGTCGTGGGCCTTCAGGGACGCGGCGGCCTTCGCGTGCTGCGCGCCGACAACGGCACAGTCGTCGCGAACGATACGCAGTATCTCGACAAGCTCCAGGACCTCGACATCAGCCCGCAGGGCCGCATCGTTACCACGGCGCTCGACGGCAGGGTGCGGCTCTACGCCCCGGACTTCCGCCTGATTGGCCGCCGGGTAATCCCCGGCGGCGAAAAGCCGATCTCGGTGAGGTACGCGCCGGACGGCCAGTCGTTCGCAGTCGGCTTCGTCGACGCGCCAGCGATCTCGATTGTCTCGGGCCGCGATCTGTCGCTGCTCCATCAGGTCTCGACCGAAGGAATCGCTGATCAGGTCAACTTCGAGTCGGTCGTCTGGTCGTCCGACGGCCGGTATCTCTACGCCGGCGGCGACTACCGCGGCGCGGGCCTCAACCCGCTCTATCGGTGGCCCGATGCCGGCCGCGGCCAGCCCGAGCGCATTCCGCTGACGCAGAATCGCATCATCGAGATTCAGCAGCTGCCGGACGGCAACATAGCGTTCGCCGCGGAGGATCCGGGCCTCGGCATCGTCGCGCCGGACGGCAAGATCATCGCCTATCGCGGCCCAGACATCGTCAACTTCAGCAGGACCGCGCCGGGCTGTACGTGTCGATCGACGGTGCGGTGATCAGCTATCCGCTGACGCCGGATGGTAAGACGCGCCATTCGTTCTACACGCTCGGCGGCGGCGATCAGGCGACGCAGGACGAGCCGGTCTCTCCGGTGTTTCCGCCGCGGCTCACCGCACCCGGCGTGCAGGTGCTCGCCTGGAAGGATCAGTACAGCGCCGACGATCAACGGCAAGACACCGAGCTCGCTCGACGACTACGAAATGGCTCGCTCTTACGCGATCGCGCCGGACGGACGAAGCGTGGTGCTCGGCACCGAATGGGCGATCCGACGACTCGACCTCGAGGCGAAGGAGATCTGGAGCCGGAACCTGCCAGCGGTCGCGTGGAGCGTGAACGTGAGCGGCAACGGCGAGCTGGCGGTCGCGGCGCTCTCGGACGGAACGGTTCGCTGGTACCGGATGCGCGACGGCAAGGAAGTGATCGACTACTTCCCGCACGGCAACGGTCGCGACTGGATGGCCTGGACGCCGGACGGCTACTACACGTCATCGGTGTACGGCGACAACTACGTCGGCTGGCACCTGAATCGCGGCAAAGATCAGGCGCCCGACTTTTACCGCGCCGTGCAGTTCGATCGCATTTTGTATCGTCCCGACGTGGTCGCCGACACGTTCCGGCAGGCATTAGCGACGCCGCAGGCTGCGGTCGCCGCACCGGCGAACGATGCAACATTCCGGATCGCGCAACTGCGGGAGATTGCACCGCCGAGACTGCGCCTGCGTGCCGGCCGCGCTTCAGGGCCTTGCCGACCGCCGGCCGCGCGCCACACTGCGGCTCGAGGGTGAAAAGACCGAGCTCGGGATCAGGGATTACGCGATTTTCGTGAACGGCATTCCGGTCACGCCGAGCAAAGAGCGTGCGCTCTCCGGCAACGACGCGACGCGGTTCTCACGTACGGTCGACATCGATCTGCCGGCGCAGGCGAACGAGATCCGGGTCGAGGCCTTCAACGGCGTGTCGATGGGCGTTGCCGAAACCTACATCGAGCCTTCCGACCGACGTTCGTCCGGTGCCGGTTCGAGGAGATCTGTACGTGCTCGCCGATCGGCGTCAATTCGTTCCCGAATCTTCCCGAAAATCTGAACCTCGCGTTCGCGGCACAAGACGCCGAAGCGATGGCTGCGACGCTCGAGCGCGAGGCGACCGGCTATTACAAGCAGACGTTCCTCAAAGTGCTTTCGGACGGCCAGGCAGTGAAGCCCGACCGCGACGCGGTGCTGTCGGCGCTGGACTTTGTCAAACAGGCCGGCGCGCAGGACACGGTCGTCATTTTTCTGGCGTCGCACGGCGTCACCGATCCGAAAGGCAACTACTACTTCGTGCCCCGTGACGTGCAGCGCCGCGACATCGTCGCCGTGCAGCGAGGACAAGGCGGCGACTCGCTGCTGTCGTGGCTGGCGTTCTTCGACGCATTGCGCGGCACGGCGGGCAAGCGCATCCTGATTGTCGATACCTGCCACGCCGGACGAGCGGAGGGAAGTTTCGACTCCCACTCGCTGATGAAGCGCTCGGCTTCGTCGATGTTTCCGCTGATCGTGGCGTCGAAGGGTGAAGAAACGTCGCAGGAGTATCCGCCGGCGAAGCACGGCTTGTTCACCTACGCGCTGATGAACGCGCTGGCCCCGGCCGCCGATAAAGACGGCGATTTTCTCGTCTCGCTTCAGGAAGCATTCAGCTTCGCGCTGCCGATCGTCGAACAACTCCGCGACAAGTCGGCGGGGGCACAAACGCCGCAGATTCTGGTGCCTCCGGTTCTCGGAAGCCTCGCTCTCGTGGCAGTCGGTCGATAGAGGTGCGGTCGATGCCGCCCTCATCACGCGCACCCCGCGAATCGACGTGGGCGAAGCTCAACCGGCATCGTTTTCAGGCGCTGGTCTTCGTGGCGGCTATCGCCATCGCGGAAGTGTCCTATCGGTCCGGCGCGCTCGGCACTCCGGAACATCTCTACTCCGACTTGTGGCATCGCGCCAGCGGCGTTCGTTTTACGCCGGAGCACGTCGCCCTGGTCGTGGTGGACGACAAGACGCTGGCCGAACACGCCGACGACCCGATGGTGTTCTGGACGCCGCTGTTCGCACGCGCCGCGACGACGCTGCGGGAAGTCGGGACGTCGGTCATCGGCGTCGATTTTCTCTTCGCGTTGACGCCGGAGGACTGGATCACCAAGCGAAATCTTGCCGGAAGCGACGCGTTGCGTGACTACGATCTCGCGTTCAGGACAGAGCTGAACAAAGGACAGGTCGTGCTGGTCGGCTCGCTGGTTCGCGGCAATCCCGGTGAACAGGACGGGTTGCTCCTCGCGCATCCTGATTATCTGCTTTCCTTGCCGAGCACAGACTTCGCGGCGCACGTCGCCTTCGCCGATCTGCTGCTCGACCAGGATGGTGCGGTGAGACGGTTCGAAGTGACGCTGCCGGCGAACCTCCCGTCCGACTTGAAAGTTGGCGCTCCGCGCTTCTCTCTCGGCGCACTGCTCGCAGGCCGCGCGGCCGGTGTCGACCCGTCGACCGCACTCTGGAACGTCGGCGGCCGCGCGATTGCCACCAATCGGGTCGGAACGATCAGCTACGCCGGTCCTCCAGGAACGATCCCGCGCGTATCGATGTCGCGTGTCCTGGCGCCAGATGCCGCAGGCGATCCGGCGGTTCAGGCGTTGCGCGGAAAAGCCGTGATCATCGGCGCCGACTATCAGGGCATGAACGACGTGCACACCACGCCGTACAGCGGCAGGCTGTTCAGCGGTTCCGGCGGGTTGATGGCTGGCGTCGAAATACAGGCCAACGTGGCAGAGACGCTGCTCTCGGGCAGGAAACGACTGAAGACATCCCGCCGTCTCTCAGGTGGCTCCTGTTCGCGGTGACGATCGGCCTCGCGATAGCCTGCCTACGCTCGACGCACGCCGTGGAAAGGTTTGATCGTGCTGGCTGAGGGATCGGGGATCAGCCTGATCGTCGGTTACGCGGCGTTCCAAGGCTTCCGTCTGGTGCCGACCGCCAGCCTGCAGTTGGGCCTGCTGGCGGCTTACCTGCTCGCTTACAGCGAACGGCTGACAAGGGAGGAGCGGGAAAAAGCACGCGTCAAGAAAATGTTTCAGGGCTACGTGTCCGACGATGTGGTGGATATGTTGCTGAGCTCTGAGAAAAAACTCGATCTTCACGGCGAATCAACGTTGATCACGGTTCTGTTCTCCGACATTCGCAACTTCACGACGATCAGCGAGAAGCTGACGGCGCACGAGACGGTGGAATTCCTCAACGCGTTCTTTACCCGGGTGGTGGCGATCATCCAGGAAGAGGGCGGCCGGATCGACAAGTTCATCGGCGACGCGGTGATGGCCGAATTCGGCGTGCCCTATCCGTTTCCCGATCATGCGCATCGCGCGTTGCGCGCCGCGGTTCGCATGCGCGCGGTCGCGGCGGAATTTGCCGAGTGGATGCGTACCCGGTTTCCGGATCGTGACATTCCTCCCTTCGCAATCGGTGTCGGCGTCCATACCGGGGAAGCGGTTGTCGGCAATGTGGGATCGGAGACGCGAATGGAGTACACCGCGATTGGCGATACGGTGAACGTCGCATCGCGGCTGGAGGGAAAGACCAAGGATCTCCAGTGTGTGGTTGCCGCGAGCGCCGACACCGTGCGCGCCGCGGGCGAAGGTGTGCAGACCGGCATCAACGACGTGATCCAGGTAAAAGGCCGCCTCGAACCGATCGAGGTGTATGAGATCATTGACGTGCGGTCATAAGGAGAATGCGATGGTGGGAACGATGCGGAAGACCGGCATCTCTGTCCTCTTTGTCCTGTTCGTTTTGTCGCTTACCGGCGTCGCCTCTGCGCAGGTCGCCATGCTGACTCAGGTAGCCGGCGAGGTCGGCGTGTCGGGCAAAGAGGGTGCGCGTGCGGCGGTTCCCTTCCTGAAGGTGAATGACGGCGACAAGCTGACGCTGGCCGCGAATGCGCGGGTGCAAATGGTCTATCTCGCGAATGGGCGCCAGGAAATCTGGAAGGGCGCCGGTTCGGTCGACATTGGCGCGCAGGAAGGCCGGAGCGCATCGCTCAAGCCCGAGACGTCGCAGGTGTCGCCGATCATCCTCAAGCAGCTCGCGAAGACACCAGCCGTCGGGCAGCGCGGAAAAACCGGGATGGTGATGTTGCGGTCGCTCGACGATCTGGCCGCAGTCGATCAACTGGACGAGGATTACAAGAAGTTCCGGGCGAGTGCTGCCGCGGACGACACCACACCTGAAGTGTTCCTGTTGTCGGGGCTGCTCGATCTCGGGGACTACGATCGCTGCAAGAAGGTGTTGGAAGAGCTGAAGGCGAAGCAGGCGGCGCAGCCGGCGTACGCGCCGGTGATCGAACACTTTTCGCGGCTGGTCGCCGAGGCGGCGGCCGCCAAAAAACCTTGACTGGCGGTTAGCGCTTGTCAGCGCGAATGAGCAAACGGCTTATGTCCTCGAAGCCGCCGCCGGTGGTCGCGCCCTGCAGAGTCAGCGCGTAGTCGCTGGATTCGAACGCGCTCGCTGGAACATCGAGTGTGATGACTACCGTGGATCCGGCGGCTGCCGCTCCCAGATCGCCACGACGGAAGATTTCGGCACCACCGACGCTGCGAAGGATCACCCGATATGACGGGTAGTCGAGCGGCGGCAGGCTCAATTGCAGGCGGACCTCCGAGATGCCCGCAGAGATGACAAGCGGGGTTGGAGACGACGGATCGACGGCCCTCGCGCCGGCGCCGGCGTTGAGCGCCAACACCACGACAGTTGGAGGACGCGGCGTGGCGGCCTGACTGGCGCCTGCCTTTTCCGCGGAGGCCCGTGCCTCCGCTTCGCGGTCCCGGCGCTCCTGGCTGGTTCGTGCGGCTTCTCGTTGGACAGCCTCCTGCCGTGTCCGACGGGCTTCTAATGCCAGCCAGACTCCGGACGCGATCAAGAGGATCGCGAACGCAAAGCCGAATGCCGGCCTTGGCCGGAGCATCCGGTCAAGCCACGTTCGCCACGCAGACTCGACGGCGGCAGAAGGCGCAGCGACGATAGCCGTTTCCGCTCGATCGAGTCTGGTCAGCAGCGCCTCGGCGAACTTCAGGTGGTCGCGCCGCTGCGAATGGGCAAGATAGACGCGCTCGAACCGCTCGCGTGCCTCGGGCGCAAGCTTCCCGCGTACGTAGTCGTCCACCAGGTCGCTCTCGGCTTGCGCGATTTCATCGAAGATGCGCGGATCGTCGATGTATCGCTCCTCGAGCTCGGCCTGCTCGTCCTCGGAGAGCTCGCCGAGCAGGTAGCGGATCGCGTGTGTCGTGTCGTTCATGGCGCCGGGAGGCGGACTACGGACATGGAGCTCTCCTCTGACAGTGGCGACAACGAAGAATCATGTCGATTTCCTGCTGACGCAGGCCGTGACACATTGCTCGAGCTTGCCTCTTAGACGCTGTGCCCGATTGGCCAACGCCTCGCCACCAACGCCGAGGCGCTCAGCCAGCCTCCGCCGCCCCTCAATCCTTCCCCGTTTGTCTTCCCGGTAATATCCGATGATCAAATCGCGGTTTTCCGGCGGCAGCCCACGCAGGCAGTCGTCCAGACAGGTTAATCGCATCTCTTTCTCGGCGGACTCCGAAGTCAGGGCCGTCGAGGCCGGCTCGCCCCGCAGCTCCATACGCATCCGTCTGGCCTCGGGTCCTTTGCGCGTTTCCAGCAGGACGATTCGCGCGACTCTGTAGGTGTACCCACCGATGTTCTGGATCGCGACCCCTTCGGCAAGCTTGCGCGCTACTCGATCGAACGTCTCGTCGCTGTGCTCTTCGGGGAAGGGCGCGCCGCGCCATTCGAAGAAACGTACCAAAATGCGCCGCAACTCTTCGTAACGGGCGGCGGCGCGCCCCCGATCTGGATCGAGCTGATCGAGCAGCCGGTCGAACGCGTTCTCGTTCAGCCCGATCCACATTTAGCGCCGCCCGTTCAGACTCCCCCACTCGCCGGACTGAATGAAGCCTGCCCAGTAGTACGGATGTTTACGGGAGGTGTCGCGCGCGAGATGCAGCTGCGCCTGTCGAAGAGCGTCGGCGGTGCCCACCGACTGCGCGAGGAGCTTGTAGTAAGCGATCATCAGGTCTTGGGTGCCGCGATCCGAGATCGCCCAGAGACTCATCATCTGACGTTCGCTCCCTGCGAGGACGAGCGCGCGCCGCAGCCCGTACACGCCATCGCCGTTCCGCAATTCCCCCACGCCCGTGTCGCACGCCGAAAGGACGACCAGCTTGGTGCCCCACAGGTCCAGCCCCGCCGTTTCAAGGGCAGTCAACACGCCGTCGTCCACGCCGTTCGTGCCTTGGTTCGCTCCGGCAAGCGCCAGACCAGAGCGCAACAGCGGATTCTCGGTCCACGCAACCCACTTCCCTAGCCTCGTTCCCCTCGCGTCCGCCGCGGTCCGTGGGCTGCCGCCGGCTGCGACATCACCGTCGAGAAAGAAACCGTGCGTCGCGATATGAAGAATTCGCGGCCCGCTGAGGCCCCTGAGGGCCGCTTCAGTGGCCTGATGGCCGGTAAGGAGCGTGGCTCCCGGCAGCAGCGCTCTGAGCGCACGAACTTCGTTGGCCGCGCCGGGCAGCGGTCCGAAGAAAATCTGGGAGTCGTCCACGCGTGCCCGCTTTGTCGCGCTGCCGTTCGCCGTTACGAGTGCGGGCTCGCCGAAGGCCGGCGACGCCACGATAACCGGATCGCTCCTGCTCTCGCGCGGGATCTGCAGGCGCAGCAGATCGCGTCCGCTGGTCAGGTACGAGATCGTGTAGCGCTCGAGGAGATACTGATTCTGCGCGTCAACCAGTGCGGCGAACGGTACGAGGTTCAGTTGTCCGTCGGGCGAGATCAACAAGTGCCGCGGGTCGCCGATCAGGCTGCGTATCGGCTGCATCACGCGCGCATCGAGGGCGCGCGCCAGCCGGCGTGCGTCGGTCCGACCCGGATCGCTGAGTGCACGCCGCCAGGCCGACACTGCACGGTCGACGACCGCCGCGTCACCAACGTCGACCCATTGCGCCTCGCCGTGATGCGCGAGCAAAAACGCGGCGTAGCGCGGCGCCGGTGGCGTCCCAGCAGTCGCATCGCGCGGCCGATACCATGCGAACTCGACGAGCACCGCGCCATCCGGCACCGCGGCTTGCACGGCATCGAGCGTGACGGGACGAGAATTCGCACGGAACGCGGCACTCCTGGCGCCAACCTCGGCTTCGAGCCGATCGACTTCGTTTCGCAGCTGTGCGAGCTGGAACTGGTAGCCGGCGCTCGTACCGGACGGGCCGCGAAGGGTAACGGTGGCGAGCCGCGAGCGCACGGCCAACAAGCGATCGAAGAGTGCGCGATCGTCCGAGGCAGCATTGGCGCGCAACGTGGCGATGTTGTCGCTCGTGGCGTCCACCGCCCTGCCCTTGCGGCCGAGAACTGTCGTGAACGCGAGGCGAAGCGCCTCCGGGTTGCGCGGCGCCAGCGACGCGTGGAGCGACACGGCGCGGTCCACGTCCTCAGCGAACAGATTCAAGTAGGCCAGCTTCTGGCGCTCGGATCCGGTGACGAGATTATGATCCAGCTGCCGTTCGCGGATGCTCGTACGCGCGCGACAGAAGCGACACGGCTCGGGCACCGTCGCCGTTCGATTGCGCGAGTGCGGCCAGACGCTCGAGCGACTGCGTGACGGCTGGATCAGACGGTCCGTACGCTTTCTCTTGAATCGCCAGCGCGCGCTGGTAATGCCGTTCCGCCTGAGCCCGATCTCCCTTGCCCTCGTCCAGCGCTGCCAGGCCGCTGAGCGAATTGGCGACGCCGATATAATCCGGGCCCGCCGCTTTTTCCAGCGTCGTCAGCGCCCGATCGAAGAGCGCCTCGGCCCGGGCCGGGTCTCGGCCCGTTGTCGCAACGAGCTGACCGAGCCGATTCAGCGTCACACCGACCCTCAGGTGACTGGGGCCGAGCGACGTCTCCTGGATAGCGAGGGCGCGGCGATAGAGCGGTTCGGCTTTGTCGTACTCGTTTTGCAATCCGTAGATGGTGGCGAGAGTGACCAAAGCGACCGAGACGTTCGCATGGTTCGGTCCGAACCTCTTTTCCGCGATCGCAAGCTGGCGCAGGCTGAGCTGCTCTGCCTGTGCGTAATCTCCTTTCTGGCGATACAGCGCGGCCAGGTGGTCGAGAGAGGTCGAAAGGTCCCCGTGTTCCGGACCCAGCGTCTTCTCGCGGATGGCCAGCGCGCGCAACATAAGCGGCTCCGCCGCGGCGTAGTCTCCGCTGCTGTAGAGCACGGTCCCCAGATCGTCGACGGCGTAGGCGACATCCGGATGATCAGGGCCGAGCGCGTGCTCCCAGATACGCAGCGCACGACGCAAGAGCGATTCGGCCTGCGCGTAGTCGCCTTTGTTTTGATACACAATCGCGACGTTGTGCAGCGCTTTGGCCACGCCATCGTCGTCGGGCCCTAAGACCTTTTCCCGAATAGCCAGGACGCGTTCGTTGACGCGGATCGACTCGTCTAACCTGCCCATCTCCTGGTACAGCAGCGCGAGATCGTTGAGCGTGGTTGCGACCTCGGAGTGCTCCGGACCAAGCGCCCGCTCCTGGATGTCGAGGACGCGAAGGTAGAGGGATTCAGACTTCGGATAGTCCTGCTTGACCTTCGCGAGCCAGGCGAGATTGTAGAGCGAGCGGGCCACCGCCGGATCCTCCGGGCCGAGCGCTTTCTCGCGGATCGCGAGCGCGCGCAGGTTCGGTGCCTCGGCCTTCTGGTAGTCCTGCTTGTCGTCGAGAAGCACCGCGACCTGGTTCAGCGAGTTGGCGACCATCGGATGCTCGGCGCCGAGCACTTTTTCGTGGATCGCCAGCGCTCGCTCTGCCAGAGGCAGCGCATCGTTGTAACGGCCCTTTTGCCGAAGATTCCGTGCCTCGTCGGATAGCCGGCGCGCCACCTCGAGCGTGCGCTCGTCGGCTGTCGGCGACCGCCGGGCGGCGATCGTGACCTCGTAGCGGCCGCTCGGCGTGTTCCTCTCCGCCGCGCGCACGTCGAGTCGGTAATCCCCTGGCACGTCGGCGATGATCGTCAGCGTCTCGACACCCTGCGCACCCTTGGCGTTGTTGGCGTCCGTTTGTTTGACTTCATCGGGTCCAGTGAGCGTGGCGGTGATGTCTATGCCACGCTGCTCGACGAGCACACTCAGGTATTGGTCTGCTGCAAGCGGAATCTTGTAGGAGTGCGTCTCGCCAGTCCTCAGTTCGCTCGCGACCGGCGGCCCGGGCTCGAGCGTGCGATCCTGCGCGCGTGCGTCGAGCCGTGGCGAAGAGGCAGCCGGCAGCGATACGCAAACGACAATAAAGACACCGCGATTGAACGTCATCGGCGCGGGCATCGATTGCGAGCGCTTTTGCGCTCGCGCCGGGACGATTATGGATCACCGCGGGCGCGTTGCAGCCGCCCGCCGCCGATGGTTCCTCAGGACGGTCTTCGCCCGGTGTTGGCCTGCCTGCCGTTATTGGAGGAACCCTGCTGGCGTGGGCCTCCACGGCGTCCAACCGCCGGAACTTCCACAAAGATGTCCCGCGCCACTCCCTCCCCGGTCACGCGCGGGTGGCTTCCGGCCATGCTGTGGCCGTTCGGTACGAACAGTTGCGGATGATCGAACGGTGCGCGCTGTTGCAGCACACGCGGGTCCGTCAGCGGTCGGCCGAGAAACGCGACGAGATCGTCGATTTGCTGTGCGGTCAGGTTCAACTGGCCGATCTCGAAGTCGATGTTCGCCACGTTATGCTCGCGGAAGTCGCCGCCGCGATTGTAGAACTCCACGACCTGGCGGATGGTCCGCTGCCCGCCGTTGTGAAAATACGGAGCCGTCAGCTCGAGATTTCGCAGGCCCGGCACCCTGAACGTGCCGTCGGTCAACGTGCGTTCGCCAATCGTGATTGGCGGGTTCGCGATGTCCGGAATCGGAAAGGTAAGCAGCTCTTGGGACGGAATCTGCTGCGGCGGCAGCGTGAGCAGCTTGACGAACGACAGGGGATTGCCGAATGGGTCGTTGTTGCCGTGGCCTAAATCTTCTTCCGTACGGCGGACGCCAAGGTTGTAGGTGCCCTGATCGTAAGCGACAACCTGGCACTGGCCGTTGAACATGCGCTCGACGAGCTCGGCGGGCTGCTTCACGCCGTCCACGACCGCACCGAACAGAATGCGGGTGGAGTTGTCGGTGAGCTCTGCGCCCGAGTGACACCCGGCGCACGCCGAGTCGCCCTTGAAGACGTCCATGCCGCGGAGCTCCTGGTCGGTGAGCGCGTGCAGGTCGCCCTCGAAATAGCGGTCTACCGGCGCGTCGTCGCTGATCAGCGTCATCTCGTAGAGCTGCACCGACAATCCCAAAAACAGGGCGAAGTTGTATTCGAGCATCGTGTACTCGTTGTCGAGCAACGGCCGGTCTGGTCGCGGCACGAACGCCAGTGAACCGTTCGCCGCGACCGAGACGATCAGGTTCGAACGCCACCAGGCCGGCTCGAAAGCCGTTTCGATCAGCTCGCGATACGTCGTCATCAGGCCGTGGCGATCGTCCACGTTCGCGTAAGCCCCGAGTACGCTGTCGCTCGGCGACACTTCCTGCTGCAGGAGCGGCACGGCCGGACCGAGACGCTTGCCGATGTCCTTGAAGGTGCGGCCGACGGATCCCATTTCGCGATCGCTCAGCGGCGGACCGACGGCCTGCGACGCCAGGCTCGCGTTGTCGATGCGCACGATGACGCGGTCGATGTGATTCGGGCCGGTGGCGTGCAGCACGCGCGCCGCGGAGTCGCCAGCGCCTTGCACGCTGACTCCGTTGAAGATGTTCCGCGCGCGCCGGTCCCAGAAACTGTTGTAATTGAACGCGGCGTTGATCATCGTCGGCGTGTTGCGCGGCTCCGCTCGACGCGTGTTGATGCCGTCGATGTTGAAGACGGGATCGGGAATCGGCGTGGTAATGTCTCGCATCGCGCCGGGTTCAACGCCGACGAACTGTCGCAGGTGGACGCCCTGCGACGACGCGACATCGTCGATGTCCTGGATGACCTGTGAGTGGCGGTCCGTTGGCTTCGCGAGTTTGTGGAACGGGAAGTCCGACGCCTTCAATTGATAGTTCGGTCCGCCGAGATTGATTGTCGCGTCGGGATTGTCGACGCCGCCGGGATTGAGCTGGTTGATGGACCGAGGATCGGCGCCGGCGCGAAAGTGGCACGACGCGCACGCCTGCACCCCGTCGCTCCCCAGCTGCATGTCCCAGAAGAGCGCCTTCCCCAGCACGATCGCGACCTCGCGGTTGCGGACGTAGGCCGCGAGATTGGTCGGTTCGGGCACCGGCACCTGCTTCAGGCTTCCCGGTCCCGGATTGTGATTCGGGAACAATTGTTCTGCGAGGTCGCAATTTCCCTCACGTACGGCTGCCGATTGTCCGCCGACCACGTCGGCGAGAGTCATCGAGACGATGGCGGTCGAGAGAGTCACAGCGAGGATCGCCGAGATTCGGCGGTGAGCGGCGAACGGGTGGTGTCGCATAGCGGTTCTCCGGCCTGGCATCGGCCCCATCGATTCGGTGTCGTATGCAAGTGGTCGGAAGCCGCAAAACATATCGCCGCGTTCGCGGCGTGCACGGTGTAGAAAGCGCCGAAGCCGGGTGTGATGCACTCTTGGCTGGGCGCGGGTTTACCTCGCGAAGCTCGCGCGCAATCGCGAGCGAAAGCGGGGCGAGCCCATTACAAGAAGTTCCGGGCGAGTGCTGCCGCGGACGACACCACACCTGAAGTGTTCCTGTTGTCGGGGCTGCTCGATCCCTCGGGGACTACAATCGCTCCAAGAAGGTGTTGGAAGAGCTGAAGGCGAAGCAGGCGGCGCAGCCGGTGTACGCGCCGGTGATCGAACACTTTTCGCGGCTGGTCGCCGAGGCGGTGGCCGCCAAAAAAGCTTGACTGGGATACCCGCGTGGCCGGTAAAGCAGGGACATACGGTATAACAATGCCGCAGTGACGCTTTCCCCCGGCAACCGTCTCGGACCGTACGAAATCGTCGCGTTCCTGGGAGCTGGAGGCATGGGCGAGGTCTATCGCGCCAGCGATCCGCGCCTGCAGCGCGACGTGGCGATCAAAGTCCTGGCCACCACCTCGGACGCCGAGCATTTTCGACAGTTCGAGCACGAAGCCCGTGCCGCGGCGGCCTTGAACCATCCGAACATTCTGGTCATCTACGATTTCGGTGCCCATAACGACCAGCCGTTCGTCGTGTCTGAGCTGCTCGAGGGCGAGACGCTTCGCGACAAGCTGAGCCACGGCGCGCTCCCACTCAGACGGGCGATCGACTACGCGAGTCAGATCGCGTCCGGCCTTGCAGCGGCCCACGCCAAGGGCATCGTCCACCGCGATCTCAAGCCGGGCAACCTGTTCATCACCACCGACGGCCGCGTGAAGATTCTCGATTTCGGACTCGCCATGCTCGTGCGCCCCGGGGAAATCGTGCACGGCGCGGACGACACGACGATCGACCGGGAGTGTCACCGGTCCCCTCGCGGGCACGGTCAACTACATGTCGCCCGAGCAGGTGCGCGGCCGGCAGGTCGATCACCGGTCGGACATCTTCTCGTTCGGTCTCGTGCTCTACGAAATGCTGGCGGGCCGACGCGCGTTCGATCGCCCATCTCCAGTCGAAACCATGAGCGCGGCAGTCAACGATGATCCGACAGGGATGGCCGACCTGCTGTCGACCCTGCCGCCGGATCTGCGGCGGATCCTTCCGCACTGCGTCGAGAAGAATCCTGACGATCGTTTTCAGTCGACCCGAGATTTGTGCTTCGCGCTGTCACTGCTGTCCGATGCGATTCAGAAACCCTCGCGAGAGACCACAACGGTCGCCTCGCGCTGGCGCGGGCCGCGCGTGGTGGCCGCTGTAGCGCTTGCGGCCGCCGCAGGCGCTGCCGTCAGTTTCGTCGCAGGAACCCGCATGGGGCGCGTCGCGCTGCCCCTCTACCAGCAACTCACCTTCCGCCGGGGTTCCGTGCTCTCGGCGCGATTTTCTGGAGACGGCCACACAATCGTGTACGGCGCAGCATGGGACGGCAATCCACCTCAACTCTGGGCGACTCGTCCCGAGAGCACAGAATCACGGCTGCTGCCGGTGGCTGATGCGAACATCCTCGCTATTTCAAAGTCTGGAGAAATGGCGGTCCTGCTTGGCCGACGCGGCGGCTTCGGCGTGGCCTCGGGCGGCACGCTCGCCCGGCTGCCACTCGAGGCCAGCGCGCCTCGTGAAGTGCTCACCGACGTCGAAGATGGGGACTGGGCGCCTGACGGCCAGACGCTGGCGGTGGCGCACATCGTCCAGGGCAAGTACCGGCTGGAATTCCCGATCGGGACCGTGCTCTACGAAACCTCGGGACGAATCAATCGCGTCCGAGTCTCTCCCGACGGCAAGCATGTGGCGTTTGTCGATCACCTGCTGTTCGAGGACGACCGGGGAGCGGTGTGCGTGATCCCGCGTGGTGGCGGCACCAGGCAGGTCTTGTCCGGAGGATGGTCGAGCGTGACCGGCCTGGCGTGGGCGGCCCCCGGGAACGAAATCTGGTTCACGGCGGCTGCGCTTGGCGCGACGACGTCTTTGTACGCCGTCGATCTTTCCGGCCAGGTGCGGCCGATCGCGCGGTCGTCCAACCGCATGACGATTCAGGACATCGACAGCGAAAGCCACGTGCTCCTGGCCGAGAGCAGCTTTCGGCTGCGCATCGGCGCCCTTGATTCCGCCTCGAACAAAGAACGGGATCAGTCGTGGCTCGACGGGTCGGTTGTCATGGATGTGTCGAACGACGGCGGGACGATCCTCATCAACGAGCAGACCGCCGGCGGCGGCTCGCCGTTGTATGGCGTCTACGTGCGGAAGACCGATGGATCGCCGGCCATTCGGATTGGCGATGGATCGTCGCCCGCGCTCTCGCCTGATGGAAAGTGGGCGGCCGCGCTCGTGCTCCGCTCTCCACAGTCGGTCGTGCTGTTGCCCACGAGAGTCGGGCAGCCTCGCACGCTGAATGGAGGCACACTTGCCGAGTATCAAGCCGTGACGTGGTTTCCGGACGGACGCCGGCTTCTCCTCGCCGCGAGCGAAGCCGGCCGTGGCGTCAGGCTCTGGACGCTGGACATTTCGGAGGGGGTGCCGAAGCCGATCTCGCGAGAGGGATTGCGGATCGCACCGTTTGGCAGGCCGATTTCACCGGACGGCACGCGGGTGGCGGCGCTCGACGCGGCGCGGGCGGATCTGGATCCACCCGTTGAACGGCACGGAGGGGTCGGGGCCGATCGAGGGGCTCGACGCGCGATATCTTCCGATTGGCTGGAATGCGGACGGCCAATCGATCTACGTATTTCGAGACGGTGAATTGCCCGCCGTCGTGTACCGACTTCACCTCGCCGATCGGCGGAAGGAACCAATGGCGACGCTGACGCCGCCGGACGTTGCCGGCATGAATGCGCCGGCAACCATCGTCGCGACGCCGGATGGCAGGAGGGTCTTCTTCACGTATGTCCAGAATCTCTCGAATCTGTTTCTCGTGAACAACCTGCGTTAATCCTGTCGGAGCCGGCGTCGAACGTGCCGGCTCCGATCAAGACGCGTATCCGCCCTATTTCTTCTTCGTCTTCGTTGGGCTGGGGGACCTGACACCCTTCTTCTTCTTGCCCTTCTTCTTCGCCATCACCTCTCCTTTCGCCGCAATAGATCGCTCGCTCGCCTGGATGACGAGCCGGCCCTGCGCGTCGACTGAAAACCTGGACGCGGCGAGTCGGGGCACCCTGCCGCGAGATCTCTTCGCTCGCGCGCCTTGCGCGCTCTGCACATCCGTCGTCGACACGATCCACTGGTCGCCCTGTGCCACGCCGAGCCGCCGGATGAGTGAAGAGAATCGGCGGCGCGTCGCGGCCGAGGGCATGTACTCGCCGAGCGGAATCGCCAGGGCGAGATAGCGCGACCCCTCCCGCAGGAGGAGGCCGCGATCGACCAGAGGCTGGAGCGCCTCCTCGATCGCGTGCGGGGCCGGTGCCAGACCGCACCCGGCCGCCACGCGAGCTAACTGTGAGAGATCGCGTACGGCGTCGCACTCGCGATAAAGCAGACGCGGAAGTCCGCCGATCAGTGTGAGCGGCACGCTGCTGACGGGCCTCAAGTCGACGATTACCAGCCGCTCGCCCGCTTCCACCGAGAACAGATCGCCTTGATTCGCGGGACGCTTCCATTTGTCCAGCTCGCGCGACAGCGAACGCGTGTATCCGTCGACGTCGCGCGGTTCCTGGTAGTCGTACGTGAAATAGCTCGCGAGGTTGGCGACCGCGAGGCCGTCCAGAGGGTAGATGTGCGTGTAGGCCGGGAACGGTTTCACGTTCTTGAAGCCGAGTCGCTCGGCGTCGAAGAAATTGGGGCTGAACCGATCAAGGCGGATCCGTGCATGCGCGACGGGCGGGGGCAGATGCGCCAACAGCGGGACGAGGCGCGCCATGCGCTCGTATTCTTCCGGCCGGCTCGCCGGGAAAGCCCCAGAGAAAATTCCATGAGGGCACGACGCCGAACTCCTTGCACCACTTGAGGAGCTGGATGTTCTGCAGGCCGGTGACCCCTTTTCGCATCAGCTTGAGCACCGTATCGCTGAAGCTTTCGATGCCCGGCTGAATGTCGCGCACGCCGGCGGCGCGCAGCAGGCGGACCTGGTCCTTATTGAGGTTGGATTTCGTTTCGTAGAACAGGTCGACCTTCAGTCGGCGCGCGGCGAGGGCCGGGAGAACGTTCTTGAAGTACCCGAGGTCCATGATGTTGTCGACGGCCTGAATGTCGCAGCCTGGATGACGACGCGCGAGCTCGGTCATTTCGTCCAGCGCGCGGGCAGGCGACTTGCTGCGAAAGGCCATCGTCGCGCCGTTCAGACCGCAGAACGTGCAGTGCATCCGCTCGCCCCACCAGCAGCCGCGCGACGTCTCGAGAAAGACCGACGGCTGCCAGTCGCGATCGAAGCGGCTGGCCTTGAACTGATCGAAGTAGTCGCCGATAGTCGGCCTACGGCAGGGAATCCATGTCTCGGACCATCGGGCCGTTCGTCAGAATCGCCGAAGGCGAATTCCCGCTCGACGCGATCGCGCGTTCGTACGCCGGGCAGGCCCGACACCGAAACGCCGTCAAGGACCCGGCGCACGAGATCCGGGAACACGAGATCGGCCTCGCCCGACACCGCGGCGTCGACGTACGGAAACGACCGGACCGTTTCGGCGCCCATGACGCCTTCGCAATTCGCGCCGCCGAAGACCACGAACGTGGATGGCCATTGGCGTTTGAGGCGACGGGCGAGCGCGAGCGACGCGGTGTGCTGCTGAAAGATGCTCGTAAAGCCGACAATCCTCGGCCGGTCCCGCATCAGAGTCTCGAGGCATTCGTCGAGGAACGTATCGATTCGCTCGCGCGCGCGCAGGAGCCGGGCAATCAACGCCTTCGAGTAGTACCCCTCGAGCAGCTCCTCGACGTACCGCGCGTCATCTGCGGCGGTCGTGTCGAACACGGCCTTCGAGAACAGCCACTCGCCGGCCAAATCCTCGAGCGCCGGGCGGCCGTCCTCGGCAATCCCCGAGTAAAACGCCTGTCCGATGGCTTCAGCGAACGGGATGGTGAAGTAGTGAACGCGCGCCGTCAGGTGCTGTGCAGCGAGTTCGGCCTGCAGCAGGCTCAGGCCGATGGATGGCGAGAAGACCGGGCCGAACGGCATCGAAGCCAGCGCGACGTCCGGCATCAGGTTTCACCTCGTCAGGAGTGACGCGTATCCTATAAGACTTTCGTCATCCGCGCGCGCACTTTTCTCGCGATCCCCGAGACGGCTCAATGTCGCAGATTCCTCTGGGTGCCCACGAATGGCGCGGCGGGTTACACTGGCGGTGACGCACGAGTCCGAACTTCGTGTGCGCGGCGAAGGCTTCGTTCAAGTGCGGAGGGATGGCCGAGTGGTCGATGGCGGTGGTCTTGAAAACCACTGAACCGGAAACGGTTCCGGGGGTTCGAATCCCTCTCCCTCCGCCAACCTTCGCTCGTGAATGGCGTAAAGGCGGCCTTGCATGATGCTCGCCCGCTCCCTTCCGTTTCTCCTCGGTGCCGCGATGCTGGCTCAGGCGCCGAAGCAGCAGCCGGGACTGCTGCCGGGTCCGGTCAAGCCTTCTGACCTGACCGTTCGCCTCGATCTCGTCGGCCGCATTCCGACGAAAACGAACCCAACGTCTCCGACGGCTGCCGGCGCCGAACTGCTGCTGATCGATCAAGCAGGTTTCGTCTACCGATGGGACGGGACGCGCGCGTCGGAGCTGATCACACCCAGGACGGCTCCGTCAGGTCTCAAACTCACCGGCGTGGAGTCCATCGTCAACGTCGCGGCGAACGCCACAGGCACCAGGGTCTACGTCATGTTCATTTCGACGACGGTGCCCAGCGGGATTCCGAAGAGGACGTCGCCGCGCGAAGGAACTGACGCGTGGTACGTCCTGGTCGAGTACGACTTTCGGGAGGGACAGCTCTCGGCGCCCAGGCCGATCACCGCGATGCAGGTCCGTACTGAGGGGCACGTCGGCGGCGGCATGACCGTGGTCGACGATGGAGCGGTTTTGTTCTCGCCCGGCGACAACGGTGATTCGGTACGAGGACGGTCGCGACTACTCACAGAATCCCGAGCATCATCTCGCGAAGATTCTGCGCATCAATCCCGCCGACGGCGCAACGCGTGTTGTCGCAGTTGGAGTTCGCTGCAGCCAGCGGTTGGCGGCCTATCGCATCGGCGGCGAATCGTGGCTGACGTTCGTCGACCCTGGCGGCTGGATCTCCGAAGAGCTGAACGCGATCAAGTTGACGGACCTGTTGGACGGCGCCGCGCCGGCGAATTTCGGCTGGGGCCGCAGCGCCGCGGACGGCCAAGCGCGCGAGGGCACGCTCTACATCGACAAACTCGGCAACTCGGTCGGAAGAATCGCAGGACCAGAGCCCGGGTTCAGATCGCCGATCGCCGAGTTCGGTCGTGAAGAAGCGAGCGCCATCGCGATCACGGGGCCCGTGCACAGCGACATGTCTTTTTCTCGGATTTCGTTTCTGTTCGGCGATTTGGTGAGTGGTGCAATCTACGCCATCACCGGTCCGCCGGCGTCGAGTGGGCAAGACGTCCTGAAAGTGAACCTCGTCGACAGCCAGACGCGCCCGATTACACTTGCGGTCGTTGGCCGGCAACTTGCGGCCGGACCCGCGGTTCTTCAACTTTCCGGATGGCTCGGCTGGTCTGCTGATCGAGCGGACGGGCGACTTCTATCGACTCACCGAGCGGAAGTGATGGTGGACGAGTAGTCGATGGCGGTCGTCGGTGGGAGGCTTAGCCTCGACGATCGCTTCAAGTCTTCGGTAATCACTTTGGCGTGAGCCAGGACTCGGTATTGGCGCGAATGGAGTAATTCTCCGGGGGCGCCTGCCGATGGAGACGCCTGGCGACCGCTCAGTTATGCAGTCCACCAAGCGCTCACGGGCTAGACCACCGCTGGAGGCGCTTTCTCTTTCATCCTCGAGTGGAATGGTGAATAAGTTCGCTGCACCTTTGCTTCGAGTGCAGCCCGTCCGGTCGTCGGTGCTGCCGCAATCCGCGCTCGCAGCTTATTCCGCTTTTTCGCCCGGTGTTGACGTAGATGTGTGTCGGTGGGGTGATGGCTTGCGCTCATGATCATGCTCCTATGAGCAAGCGTATCTCGCCGACAGTCCCATCAACTGCTCACAAGTGCACACTGAGCCAACCGATCTCTCGGAGGGTCGATTGCTGAGGCACTGCCAGGACGAAGCCCGTCGGTCAACGCCACAACCGTATAATCCACGACGGTTTGGCTCTCTGCACCGGGACACGCCTCGGGCCCTACGAGATCGTCGCACCGCTAGGCGCCGGCGGCATGGGCGAAGTCTATAAGGCCCGAGATACGCGACTGGACCGCGTCGTCGCGCTCAAGATTCTTCCCGACGGCCAACGAGCACGGTGGCGACCCGAGTCCGGACGACCAACGCTTCTTGATGACCGAAAGAGCGGCGGCGGACAGATCGTCACAGCTCCATGTCGTGCAGAACTGGTTCGAGGAGTTGAAGACGCGCGTACCGATCAAGTAATTGACGCGGCCGAATCGGATGAAGCATGTTTCGGAATCCAAAAGGCGGACGTCTTGAAAACCACTGTAGCCGAAAGGGTTGACCGATCAAGTCACCTTGGGCGTCAAGAGGCAGCAATCGATAGCGTCGAGCGCCTGCCCGAGCGCCGCGAACATGTCCCGGCCGCCGTAGGTGCCGACGATGGCGCCACCGGACCCGGCGAAGTTGGCGCTGGCGCCGCAGGCACGCGCGACCTCGATCATCTGCAGCTGCCACGGCGGCAGCTTGAATATCCGGCGGCGGACGTCGAAGTTCTCGTCCATCGCAGTCCCGAGGCGCTTCGCGTCGCGTTCGATCAACGCGCCTCGCGCCGCCGCCGCCAGTTCGGCGACTCGCGCCATTCCGGCGACCACCTCCTGGTCACCGCGGCGGAACCGCTCGCGGATGTCGTTGTGGAAGATTTCGGTCGGCTCGCTGAATCCACGATGGTGCGCCAGGTAGATCGGCGGGAGGAGCGCCGGGTCGAGCGGCTCGTATCGAAAGCACGGCACGCCGTGGACGATTCGCTCGTGCTCTCGACTGAAATCCATGTAAGTAAGCCCCTCGAACACCTGTGCGACGCGATCCTGCAGGCCGGCCGCCACGCCGAGCTCATCACGCTCCACCGACAGCACGAGCGACGGCTGCACCTGGAGCGGGATGTCGACCTCGTAGAACTGCATGAGAGCTCGCAGCGTGGCGGTGATGATCGCGCTCGAGCCAGCCAGGCCGACCTGCCGAGGCACCGTGGAGTGATAACGGACCGAGAAGTTCCGATCGTGCAGCGACAAGTGGGCTGCGCGGCAATAGTCCACGAAGCGCTTGATCGTCGCCTTGATCAGCCGGATACCGCCGTAGTACCCATGTAGTCCGACGTCGCGCGCCAGGTCGTGGACGCTGCGAAAGCGCGCGCGATCGTCCTGCGTCAGCAGGATCTCGACCGAATCCCACTCGTAGAGAACAACCTCGGCCCAGAAATTCCGGACGATGATCGAGATCGTCTTGCCGTGGTACCCATCCGACGGGTTGCCCGCCAGCGCCGCGCGCGCGTAGGCGCGTGTGCGGATGATGATCATCGAGGCCCGCGCGTCGAGTTCGGCCACGAACGCCCGCAGCGCCGGCCCATGTCTCGGATCTGACATCGCAAACTCTACGAACGCGCGGAAGTAGGCGTCGAAATTGCCGATGTCGAACCGCCGCTCGGCGGGCCCGAGCAGCATGCCGTAGACGCGTCCTCCCTCGCGCAGCAACGTGCGGATCGCATCGGTCAGCTGGATTTCTCCACCGGCGCCCGGCGGCGTGCGCTCGAGCGCGGCGAAGATCCGCGGCGACAGGACGTATCGCGCCGCAATAGCGAGCGTGCTGGGAGCATCGGCGGGACGCGGTTTTTCAACGAGATCCGCCAGCTCGATCAGGCTGCCGGACCCGCCGTCGCGCGGCAGGACGATGCCGTACGACGCCGCGTCTTCCCGCCGGATCTGTTCGAGGGCGATGACAGCGGCTGCGCCCGTCTCGTCGAACGCGTCGGCCATCCGCCGCACGATGTCGCTCTGGAGCTCGAGCCCGATGATCGAATCGCCGAGCGCTACCACGAAGGGCGCGTCGCCGACGAACACGCGCGCCGCCAGCACGGCGTGTCCCAGCCCGAGCGCCTGGCGCTGCCGCGTGTAGAAGTACTGCACGCGCGCCCGTTCGAAGGCGAGCGATTCGAGCAGCTCCTCCTTCCCGTTCTCGCGCAGCAGCTGCACGAGCTCGCCGTTCACGTCGAAGTGGTTTTCGATCGACGCCTTGCCCGGGCCGGTGACGAAGAGCAGCCGCTGCATGCCCGCGGCGGCCAGCTCCTCGACCACATACTGGACGACGGGCTTGCGGCCGACCGGCAGCATTTCCTTCGGCTGCGATTTCGTCGCGGGCAGCAGGCGCGTCCCGAGGCCGGCGACCGGCACAACAGCGATGTCGACACTCATGGATCAGATCGTCCGTGGGCCAGATTATCCGCCAACCTTCGCGCATGATCCACGTGAGGGTTGCCGCGCCGGAAGCGGGACAGGCTCGCGTGGCAGGAACTGGTTGCTCGCCTACACGCCGTGCACAGCCGGCTGTCCGTCACCGAGGTTGTTCAACGCGACTGGATGCAGAAATCCACGTCTCGAAACCGAGGCCAGCGAACGCGATACCGAACATCACTCCGGAACAGACGAACAAGACATCCGCGCCTTGAACCGCATTCCCGACAACGCCAACCAGCGTCGAGAACATAAACGCGGCGGGTATCCAGCCATGGATCCGTTTGACGATCCGCGCGCGGATGGTGAGAATCATCACGCCGCACGCGATCGCCAAAGCTCCAGCAGGGTAGAGATCCGCGACCGAAATCAGTCGATTCGCTCTAACAGTCGCGATACCGACGAGCGCGACTGCAAGGCCGAAAGAACCCCACCGTCCAAGACCTTCCGAGCGCTGTGAGTAGAAGGCTAAGAGCCCGACCGCTAGACACGTATCGACTGCGACGTACAGCGACTCGCGCAGGAGATCAGACCCGATGACGATGGGCGCAAACGAGGCGGCTACGCGAAACGCTCCTCCAGCGACCGCTACGAGCGCTCCGGTGCGAATGAGTGTGGCCATGGTCAGGCGGCTTCCATTCTCGGGCCTCCGGTGATCCTTAGACAGTCGCAGTGTTCGCAACATTGTCCTCCCCGGGATCTCCGCATGGCCTGGTTCAAACGGCGACGTCTCTGTCCCGTTCCAATAGGGCGTCGAGGCTGAGCGGGTCGGCGTGGAAGTAGCTGATGACCAACGCTCCGCCGAGCATCGTCAAGTTTTTCAGAAAATTCGCCCGTTCAATCTGATACATCAGCGGATCGGTTGAGGCCCAAAAGTTGTGCATCATCATCGTCACCGGCACGAGGAAGATCACCAGAAGGCGAGCTCCGATCCGGGTCTGAAATCCGAGGAGCACACTCAGCCCACCGACGAGCGCAATGACGCCAGAGACCGGGACCAAGAGGCTTGGCCAAGGCACGCCATGCTGCGCGGCCGATGAGATCGCCGCCGGGCCGAAGTGTTCAGCCGAGGCGAGGATGAAGATGAGCGAGAACATTTGTCGTCCTGCGAGCACGGCGTACCGCATGTCAGCTCCTTATTCCCTTCTCTTCAACGACTCGTCTGTGTGGGACCGCCGCTGACGAGCGCCGCCTTCATCTGGCCGTGACCGCTTCCGCAGAACTCTGAACAGGTAATCTCGTAGCGGCCCGCTGCCGGCGCCGTGAACTCCACGGTCACCGGATCGCCACTCTTTGGCACCTCCACATCGATCTTCAGCTTCGGAATCGAGAAGCCGTGGACTCCATCTTTGGACCGGATCACGATCCGCACGGGCTCGCCGGCGGCCACCTGGATCGTGCCTGGATCGAAGGCATACCGACTCGCCGTGATCCGGATTTCGTGAACGGGCTGATCGGCCGCAACCGTGCCCCTCACCATCAGGAGGGCAGCCAACGTGATCGCGCCGCCCCATCGAATGTTTTGCATGACGCTCACGCCACCACGACCTGTCCGGTCATCTTTGGATGAATCGAGCAGAAGTACGGGTAGGTGCCGGACGTGTCGAAGGTGTGGGAGAACTGCTCGTCGGTGTCCAGCACAGGCGACTTGAACTTCTGCTCCGTGCTCACGATGTTGTGCGGCACGTCGTCGCGGTTGGTCCATGTGACGGTCGAGCCCGCCGCCACCGCGGTCATCACCGGGGCAAAGCTGAAGTTATCGACGACGACCTGGTTCGATCCGCCGCCGGCTGCTTTCATGTCCTCTTCAAGCGGGACGTCGGTGATCGCGATCGGATGATTGACATCGTGAAACGACATCCGCGCCAGACCGAGCACCTTCCTCAATCGCGCCGCTTCCACTTTCATCGGGCCTGGTGAAGGAGCCGAGCCGGGTGCCGGTTGCGGGAAGGCAGTCGACATGGCGGTGTGGAACGATACGTTGCCCTCCAGTTTGTGCATGACCTGATGGATGTGGCCGTTGAGCACCGACACCGATCCGAAGCGTTTCAAGTAGGAGAGCGCACGTGCGCTGTCGTCGGTGCCCCAGCCCCACTCGGGATACACGGACCAAAGCGGGATATGAGCGAAGACGACGATCGGCGTACTGCTCGAGAGACGTTTGACGTCCTTCTCGAGCCATTCAAGCTGTTCGGCGCCGAGTGTCCCGAGGCCGCCGGCTTTCAGGTTGACGACGTTGACGAGGCCGATGAAATGCACACCGGCCTGATCGAAGCTGTGCCACCCGGCGCCTTGAGTGCCGTTGCCAAATCGCTGCAGGTAGCTCTTGCCGTCGTCTTCGAGCACATCGTGCTCGCCGGGGACATAGAACACCGGCGGCGAGAGCTCCCCCAGCACCTGTTGCAGCGTGTCGAACTCGGACGGCCTGGACAGATGCGTGAGATCGCCAGTGTGCAAGACGAACGACGGCGGTTCGGGCGCCGCCTTGATCTTCGCGACCGCGGCGCGCAGCGTGGCGGTGACGTCGGTGTTCGCGGGCTTATCGAACCCGATATGACTGTCGCTGATCTGGACGAAGCGGAGGCCGCCCATCCCGGCGCCGTGCTCCATCGCCCCGCGCGCGGCCTGCTCGATCGGCGTGCCCTTGAGCACGCCGCCGGCCAAGGTCCACATCGCGCCGGTGCCGACCCAGGCCATGCACTGCAAGAACCCGCGGCGATCCCACCCCTTCTCGTCGTCGTTACGTTTCACACTTGCCTCCTTAACTTAAATTTAGGGACGCAGGAAGTCCGCGCCCCACACGAGCAGTCCCCCGAAATGTCCCGTGACAGCGACGAGGGCCGCCGCCCAGAACAGCGTGATCCGGTAGGCCCACATTGCTAACGGCGACGAGCCGCGGGCGCCGGCGGTTGCCAGCGCCGCGCCGAAAACTGCGACAGCGGCGATGCTGCCCAACCACCGGTGCCATTCGAGTGATGACGTCGCCTCAATGCCTGGCGACGAAGCCAGGCGCCAACCGGCGATCGCCGCGCCGATCCCGAACACAGCGCCAGCGCGCAGATTCGCCAGCGCCACAGCTCGCCAGTCAGACAGGCCGGTTGTCATCGCTACGACCTCGGCCACGGCGGCGATGAGGACGAGCGCGATGGGAAAGTGCACGAGCAAGGGATGCAATCGACCGATGAGCGCCATATCACCCATCCAGACTGAGCGATGGCCTCAGATATTCCGGAGGCAGTGCCTGCAGGCGATGCGGGAATAATGCTCGCGCCACGACAGTCTTTGCAGCAGACGATGCCTCGCCAGACATTTGAGGAAGTCGTCCTGCCTCACCTCGATGCCGCGTTCAACGACGCCCGATGGCTGACCAAGTGCGAGGCTGACAGCAAACGGGAGAGTCATCGTGATATGTCTTGAAGCCGGGCGCCTGCTGGATGCGTACGTCGACCACGAGCTCGAACCGGCCGATGCGGCGGATGTGCAGACCCATCTCGTTTCGTGTGCCGCGTGCTGCCAGCTTCTCGCGGACCGAGAATCACTCGGCCGGCTGGTGCGACGCCTGCCGTACTATCCCGCGTCGGATCAGCTGCGCGCGAAGATCCTGCGCGCGAGCGCGCGCCGGCGAGTCGCGCCGAGTCTTCTCGCATGGGCGGCGGGGTTGGCGCTTGCGGTATCGATCGGCGGCTCAGTCGAGGTTGCGCGATTCGCCCGCGCGAAGCAAGTGGTTGAGACCACGGCCTCCATTGCTGACGAGGTCGTCGCCGATCACGTCCGCGCACTCAGAGATGCGCATCTGTTCGACGTGCAATCGTCCGATCAGCACACGGTGAAGCCCTGGTTCCTCGGCAAGTTGGATTTCTCTCCGCCGGTCGAGGATCCCTCGTCTATCGGCTTTCCATTGGTTGGCGGCCGGGTCGACCGCGTTGGCGGCCAGCCGGTCGCCGCGCTCGTATATCAGCGGCGCCTCCATCCGATCACGGTGTTCATCTCGTCCGCAACCGACCGGACTGCCGTGAGTGACGCGCGGTCGATCCGTGGGTTCCAAGTACGCCATTGGATCCGGAACGACATGTCGTTCTGGGCCGTCTCCGACCTGAATGGAGCCGAACTCGACGAGTTCGTGCGCGCGTTGCAACGGTGAGATCGACCGGCGACGACACGGATGAACTGCTCACTGAGGCAGACCAACACGATTCACCATGTCTCGGAATCGTGGGTCGGCGCGCAGCGAGTCGAAGCCTGGACGCAGCAAAACACCGGGGTTGAAGCGCTCGCCATAGCCTCTTTCGAGCCACTCCATGGCCGCGGTCTTGTCGCCGAGCGCCGCATAGACCATGGCGATTTCGGCCGCGTTCGAATAGGCCGCATTCGAGCCTTTCTTCAGACCGGTCAGCAACTGTTCCGCATCGGCGCTCCTGCCGGATAGCGCGTAGGCTCTCGCCAGATTGGCCGTGCAAATCGGGCTGCCCGCGGACAACGCAACGGCTTTCTTGAATTCCGCGATCGCGTCATCGTGCCTTTGCTCTTGGAGGTACGCCTCGGCCAGTTGGTTGTGCGCAAGAGCGAAATCAGGACCCATATCGATCGTCTTGCGGCTTTGCTGCACCGACTCGTCGTAGAAATGCGCGATCAACAGGATCTCTGCCAGGTCGGCGTTGATAATGAGCGAGAGAGGATCCAGGCTTCTTGCCTTTCGCATTTCGGCGATCGCCTCGGCATGCTGTCCCATCAAGCTCAAATGCCACGCGTACCAGTGGTGGGCGGTGGCGTACCCGGGATTGAGGTCAATGCCCCTCCGAAATTCCCTGTCTGCGGACGGCCAATCCCAGTCGAAGCCGCTCAAGAGGAATCCAAGCGAGGTATGCGCTTCGCCGAGCGTGTTGTCCAATTCCAGGGCCTTGAGCGCCGCGGCCTTCGCGGCGGGAAGCGCCTGTCTGGCGGCCATCACTCCGTATTGCCAGTCTCCCAGCAGCGCGTAGGTGTCGGCCAACCCGCCGTACGCCTGTGCATAGTCGGGGGCCTTTGCGACGGCCTCGTCGAAATACTCCTTGGCCTTCTTCAAACCATCGGCGGTTCTCTTATTCCAGAAATAGCGGCCCTTGAGGTACGCCTCGTAAGCGTCCGGGTTGACCGCCTTGGCGTTCTTCAGCGCGGCCTGTTCCCTCGGTTGAACGTTGACCCGGATTTCATCGGCAATGGCGCGAGCCACGCGGCTCTGGAGCGTCAACGCGTCACGCACGTCACCTTCGTAGCTCTGCGCCCACAGGTGCTTCTCCACGGCCGCGTCGATCAACCGCGCGGTGATTCGTACGCGCCCGCCGGAGCGCGTGATGCTGC
This sequence comes from uncultured Acidobacteriota bacterium, assembly GCA_963695635.1. GTDB lineage: Bacteria > Acidobacteriota > Vicinamibacteria > Vicinamibacterales > CAVVIG01 > DATKHR01. The sequence continues at coordinate 552,694 of CAVOHK010000009.1, read as the reverse complement.
CTTCGATCACGGCGTCGACGTTCAACTCGCGCGCGATCTGCGGCAACGGCTTCCGCGCGCCTTTGTAGCCCATCACCGACGTTCGTGAGATCACACGCAACGCGCTGATCTGCCCCAGCGTCGCAATCAGTTGGTCGGTCATCCCGTCCGCGAAATACTCCTGGGAGGCATCACCAGAGAGGTTTTCCAGCGGAAGCACTGCCACAGACTGGATTGTCGACACCGGTCCGCGTGATCGGAGCAACCAACCGATCAAGAGGAGCGACACGAGCGCCACCACGAACCCGGCGATCGTCAATGTCGGCTGCCAACGAAGCCCCCTGGCGGTTTTGGTCTGTCCGGCAACCCCGGCCAGTTGGCGGCCGCCTCGTTCTTGAGGATCAGCGCCGGTGGGCGCTTGTCGGTCAATTGGAGCGGCCTCGAGGTCCACCATCGCTACATCCGCGATGAAGCGGTAACCACGCCGGGCGACCGTTTCGACAAAACGAGGGCTTTCGGCGGAATCGCCCAGGGCCTCGCGGATCTTGTTGATGGCTTTGTTGAGCCCGTGATCGAAGTCTACGAACGTATCCGCGGTCCACAGACGGTCCCGGAGCTCGTCGCGAGTCACCAACTCGCGCGGTCTGGCCAGCAGCACCGCGAGCACGCGAAACGGTTGCTCCTGAAGCCGGATCCGCACACCGCGCTTTGTCAGCTCGCCAGTCCGAAGATCGGCCTCGAAAATCCCGAACCGAAGACGACGAGCGTCGTCACGGGCCTGTTGCATGGTGGATGGCGTTGGTGACGAGCGAGTCTACATCGGGTTCACAGTCAACAAACGGACTGGGGAGATGTTTCTGTAAGCCCTGATTACGTCAGCAGTTACGTGGGGAGGTAGATCCCACGGATTAAGGAGGGGCAAACCATTGAGGCCGTGGCCTCACCAGCGCAGATTCGACAGCATGAACAACGAACACCCGGCAGATACACAGCGTCGCAGTTTTGACGAAATCATCCTTCCGCATCTCGATGCGGCGCATAACCTCGCGCGCTGGCTCGTGCGAGGCAGCGACGATGCGGAAGATGTGGCGCAGGAGGCATGCCTGCGGGCGTTTCGATACTTCGGTACCTTCCGAGGCGGGAATGCGCGTGCCTGGTTGCTGACTATTGTGCGTAACACGGCTTCTGGGTGGATGCTGAAGAACCGCTCGCGGCAAATCGCGACCGAGTTCAATGAAGAAATACATGACTCGGGAGGCGAGGCGGTCACTCCGGAAACATTGTTGCTCCAACGCGCGGACACCGAACTGATCGAGCAGGCCATGAACCACCTGCCTGTTCGTTTGCGAGAGGTACTGATCCTGCGTGAAGTCGAAGGGCTGTCTTACAAGGAAATCGCAGAGGTCGTTGGCATGCCGATGGGCACGGTCATGTCGACGCTCTTTCGCGCCCGTGAACGGTTTCGGCACGCCGCGAGCGCTCTGGTTGGGCAACCGGCACAACCGAAGGCCTCTTCGTCCCTCAGCGATGCCGAACGGCAGGAATTGAGACCGGATCCCGTGCCGGTGTGAGCGATGGCATACCCGCCGGAGAGTTCGTAGAGAAGGGGACGGCGCCGGCTACGGCCGGCGCCGCGGTAAACGGGAGGATGTGAGCTGACCTTCAGCTCCTTTGGTGGCGCGAAAACCTGTGTCCCATACGTTGCCAATCGAAGCGAGTCGATTTGCGACGGCACCAGCACCTGAAGATTCCGGTCGCTGTCGAGCGACACCTGCCTGAACAACAGGTACGAATGAAAGTGACATCGGGGTCAGTTGCAGTACGCGCCATCGCACGCGGGCGAAGACGTAGCCCGGTTGATGCTGCCGACCATGACGGGATGGATTGAGCAGTGGTACTGACCGCCTGCTGCTCCAATCGCGATCGGCTCACTGGAGACGCCGGGAGCGAGGTCTCCGGTGTCCACGGACCGGTCGTTCAAGACGACGCGATGAGTGATGGTATCGACGTTGTGCCAGACAACCATCTGGCCCGCTGGTAGCGTCGCTGGATTCGGCGAGAATGATTGCGCCCCGTTTATCGCGACGACGTTGACCGTCACGACGCCGACGCCGGCTGGGCTCGAAGGCGTTGGGCCGGTCGGCGTCGCACCGCTTCCACTGGAATAGCCGCTCCCACCGCAGCCCCAAAAACTCAGAACGAATACTGCCATCACGCTTGCTGTCACACATCCACGCATGTTGTCCTCTTCTCTGTCGTGTTGTTCACGCCACGAATCATCTGGCCTTGCCCCGCCATCGAATTTCGGGACTCGCATGTAGGACTACATCGGCCGAGGTAATATTTCGGCGGCACCGATGACGGTTGCCTGAAATAAGCGGGTGTGACAACGAATCCAGATAGGAGGACGACGGTGATCGTCATCCGGTCAACGGACGACCACTAGCCAGCTCTCGCCCCGGTCGCCGGAGCGCGGTCCATAACTGGTATGGACGGCGGCTTTCATTGGCGCTCCTCAAACGGCGACGGCTCGCCTCTTCCGTAACGACACAACGGGACGAGACTTCGCGAGGTGGCGGACGGATTCTGCCTCAGCGGCTCCGCCGAAGATGGTTTCGAGTAGGTCGACGCGGAGGGATGGCGGAGTGGTCGATGGCGGTGGTCTTGACAACCACCGGAGCCGAATGGGTTATCGGAGGTTCGGATCGCCCGCCGAAGCAGCAAAGCTGCGAAGGCGGGCAATCACGGCTAATTGGAAAGCCCCCGATATGCTGGGGCCTGACCTCCGTTGGGGCGGCCATCCCGGCCTGCCGATGCGAGCGACAAACCATTCAGGCGCTGGCAGTTGCCGCCAGCGTCCGATTCCGGCCCAACGAGGCACCGCTTCTGCAGTACCTCCGCGAAAGACACCGATCGAACCAAGTCGAAACCCCCTTTCGCGCACATTGGAGGATTGATGGTCACTCGATTCAGACTCATGACGGCGTTCACGATCGCGGCGGCTCTCGTCGTGCCCGCTCTAGCCCAGAATTCCGGAACGACCAACATGGAGATCCTCCGGCAGAAGATCAAGTCTGACAAAAAGTTGCTGGTGGCGCAGAACCTGAACCTGACCGACGCGGAAGGCACCGCGTTCTGGCCGGTCTACGAGGCGTACCAGAAGGAGCTTCAACAGATCAACGAGCGACTGAGCACCACGATCAACGCCTACGCTGACGCGTACAACAAGGGCCCGGTGGCCAACGACGCTGCGAAGAAACTGATCGACGAAGCGCTGGCGATTGATGACGCCGAATTGCAGCTGAAGAAGACCGCGATCCCGAAGGTCATGGCAGCCCTTCCGGCAATGAAGGCGGCACGATACATCCAGATCGAGAACAAGATTCGCGCCGCGATTCGCTACGAGCTCGCGGCCAGCATTCCCCTGGTCCAGTAAGCAGACGCCGATCGGCGTTCAAGACACCGCCCCCATGGCATTCGCCTCGACGTTCGAGGCGCCTGGTTGCGGTGTGTGGATTAGTCTGCCTACCTCTTAAATTCCTCATTCGTCATCCTCATTCCTCATTCCTAATTCCTAATTCTTGACTTCTGTTGTTGGGGCGTTTGCCGTCGGTAACAAAGTCTGTTATAAGCACATTCATTCCTTCTTTTTCACGCTGCTCGCTCGCGGAGGCCCCCACACGTGTCCGATCATTCGACGCTTCGGCCCGAATCCCGCCCTTCTTCCAACGAACCGGCAACTGAAAACGACCTGATTTCGATCGATACGGTCGAAAGCGCGCTCGCATCGGTCCGCGAAGGCTTGCCGCGAAACTACCGCATGCGCGCCGACCGCCACTATGTCGATCTGCTGGCATCGCCGGCCGCTGGACAGCCGATCCGGATGATCGCGCTCGCCGACATTGAATCGGGCGTCCCTGCCGCCGCAACCCGACCTGCGATCGCTGGTTGATTCGATTCGCACCCTCGGCGTCGTCCAGCCGCTGTTGGTTCGCCGCCGCGATGCGCGCTACTCGCTGATCGCCGGACGAAAGCGTCTTGCCGCGGCTAGCCTGCTGCGCCTGGCCGCCGTTCCATGCATCGTCCACGACGCGGACGATGAAAAGGCCGAGGCGTTGGCGATTGCAGACAACATCCGCCAGGAGCCTGCCGCTCCGGTGGCCGGCGCATCGAGCGCCGCAGATCCGGTTCAGCGAACGATTGCCGAACACCTGGCGACGATCAACCAGTGCGTGAACATGTCGATCGGCGGCGTTCCGGCGCTGGGTGCGTCCATGCTGAACATGGTGCGCGCACACGCCTGGCGTGCCGCCCGTTTGATCGATGCGCTGGACATCATCGCGACGGTACCATTCCCGGTGAGACGCGAGCGCGCCCTTGCCTCGATCGTGGACGATGTGATTGATGGCTTCGCGCCTGAATGCGCGCTGAATGGTGTCGTGCTTCAGGCACAACTTCGATACGAGGTGTCGTCGAGCGGCTTGAACGATCGGGAGTTGATAGCCGCTCTGGCTGCAGGCGTCATCGCGATGCTGCCGCTGGTCGAGCGGGCCGTGCGACCGACGATTGTGGTCAAGGCGTCGAACCTGACGAACGGCGCGTTGTCGCTATCGCTGTCGCAGTCCGATGCGCCGGTCGCCGAGCGGACCGCGCGAAGCTTTTTCGACGCGGCTGATGCCGCGTCGGGGCCTGGTGGCCCAGCCGCAACGACCTGCGCTCGCGCCGTGAAGGCGCTTGCCGAACGCCACGGCGGAGCGGCCTCGTTCGAAGTGGTGCCGAACGGCGCGACGCTGACGATGATTCTCGGCCGACGCTCGTAGTCCGACTTTGCGAACTTTGCGTTTTCTCTAGCCAGCCTTCACGATTCGGTCGACGCCGTCCATGTACGGACGCAGCGCCGGCGGGATCGTGACCGATCCATCCTTTTCCTGATAATTTTCCAGGATCGCGATCAGCGTCCGGCCGACCGCGAGGCCCGACCCGTTCAAGGTGTGTGCAAACTCCGCCTTGCCCGATCCGGCGGCGCCGGCGCGATACTTGATGCTGGCGCGGCGCGCCTGAAACGCTTCCGTGTTGCTGCAGGACGAAATTTCCCGGTAGGTTTTCTGGCTTGGCAACCACACTTCGATGTCGTAGGTCTTGGCCGCTGCAAACCCCATGTCGCCGCTACACAGCAGCATTGTCCGGTACGGCAGCTCGAGGCGTTTCAACACTTCTTCAGCGTGGGCGGTCAGCTTCTCGAGTTCAGCGTACGAGTCTTCGGCGCGGGTGATCTTTACCAACTCCACCTTGTCGAACTGATGCTGGCGGATCAGGCCGCGGACGTCCTGCCCGTACGATCCCGCTTCGCTGCGAAAGCAGGGCGTGTAGGCGGTGTAGTTCAACGGTAGCTCGCGGCCGTCAAGAATTTCGGCGCGATGCAGATTGGTCAACGGCACTTCGGCGGTCGGAATCAGAAAGAGATCCCACTCACCTGCAATCTTGAAGAGATCCTGTTCGAATTTCGGCAGCTGGCCGGTGGCCTGCAACGACGCCGTGTTGCCGAGGAATGGCGGTTCAATCTCGCGGTAGCCATGCTCGCGAGTATGGAGGTCGAGCATGAAGTTGATCAGCGCGCGAGACAGTCGGGCGCCGGCGCCGCTCAGCACGGTGAACCGCGCACCCGCGAGCTTGGTGCCACGCTCGAAGTCGATGATGCCGAGCGCCGGTCCGATGTCCCAGTGCGCTTGCGGGTCGAAGTCGTAGGTGCGCGGCGTTCCGTGGCGTCGGACCTCGACGTTTTCCTCCGCGCTTTTTCCGACCGGCACGCTGGCATGCGGCAGGTTCGGGAGCGTCAACAGAGCGGCGTTCCGCTGATATTCGATCGAATCGAGCTGCACCGTCAGCTGTTTGATCTGCGCGTTGCGAAGTTTTCCTGCCTCCTGAATGTGCGTCGTGTCTTTGCCCTGACGCTTGGCGCGCGCAATTTCGTCGCCCGACGCATTCTGTTCGCGCTTCAGGCTTTCGAGTTCCGGAATGATGCGGCGGCGCGCGGTTTCGAGCGTCGCGATCTGTTCCAGGGCTTTGTCGGGATCCAGACCGCGATTGCGCAAGCCGCTCCGCACTTCATCCATGTGTTCGCGCACGTAGGCGGGATCGAGCATCGCTACCTCAGCCTGCCATTGTACGTTACGATTTCGCGGTGGCTACCGTCCGCAAAGCCGTCTTCCCGGCTGCCGGCCTCGGCACGCGCTTCTTACCTGCAACCAAGGCGCAGCCCAAAGAAATGTTGCCGCTCGTCGACAAGCCGATCATTCAGTACGGCGTCGAGGAAGCGGTTGCTTCCGGCGCCGACAAAATCATCATCGTCACCGGCCGTGGCAAAAATGCCATCGAGGATCACTTCGACGTATCGATCGAACTCGAAACCTTCCTCGAATCGCGGGGCAAGCGCGAGCTGGCGGCCGAGATTCGCAACATTTCAGACATGATCAACCTCGCCTACGTGCGCCAGGGCGAACCGCTTGGCCTCGGCCACGCAGTGTTGGTCACGCAGGATCTCGTCGGCAACGAACCGTTCGCCGTTATTCTGGCGGACGACGTGATTGATGCGGATCCGCCGGCGACCAGGCAGTTGATTGATCAATGCGAGCGTCTCGACGGACCGGTGCTGGCGGTGGAGCGCGTACCGCGCGAGCAGATTTCCAGCTATGGCGTCGTCGCCATCGACCCGAACGCGCGGCTCGGCGAAGGGGTGTATAAGGTTACCGATCTGGTCGAGAAGCCGCCGCGGGAAGAGGCGCCATCCGACCTGGCGATCATCGGGCGCTACGTTCTGACACCCGATATCTTTCCCTGCCTCGCGGCCACCAAGAGCGACCGCACCGGCGAAATTCAGTTGACCAATGGACTGCGAGAGCTGTTGAAGCGGCGGCCGATCTACGCCTGTGAAGTGAAAGGCGTGCGCCACGACACCGGCAACAAGCTGGGATACCTGAAAGCGGTGGTTTACTTCGCGCTGCGCCGGCCGGATCTCGCCGAGAAATTCACCGAATACCTTATGTCTTTGAATCTCCAGACGCCGGTGGTGAAGCGGTAGCGGTTTTCGTTTCGGTCTTTGTTTCGGTCTTCGTTTCGGTCTTTGTCTCGGTTTTCGTCTCGGTCTTCGAGTCCGACTTGCTCTCGGCTTTGGCGCCTGCCTTGTCGGCCGTTTCGTTCTTGCCTGGTGTCGAATCCTTTTTGGCGTAATCGGTGATGTACCAGCCGCTGCCCTTGAACTGAATGGCCGGTGACGAGATCAGTTTGTGAACCGGGGCGCTACAGGTTGGACATGCGGTCAGCGCTGGATCCGAAAACTTGACGATTTTTTCGAAGCGGTGGCCATTCTCGCACTCGTACTCGTACAACGGCATTCAGATCCTCAAGTCCCCAGATCCCCAGATCCCCAGATCTCAGATCCCAGATTCTCAGATCCTCAGATCCTCAAATCCTCAAATCCTCAAGTCATTCCAACAAATCTCCACTTTCGGGTCCCAGCATCAGCTGACGGTGCAACCAGAACGGAGCGGTGCCGTTCGCGAGCAGCGTGTCGTGGAAATTCCGCAGCGAGAAATTCTTGCCTTCCTGCTGTTTCACGTCTTGCCGCAGCTTGAGCAGCATCAGTTTGCCAACGCTGTAAACCAGATAGGTCGGGTCGAAGGTGCCGCGCTCGGCTTCACGGCGCGCGCTCATCTCCTCCATGAACGCTTCTTCGCGGAAGAAGCGGACGCCCTGCTCCACCGACATGTCTTCCGCGTGCAGCTTGATGCAGACCACGAAGCGCGCCAGGCGGATCAGTGCTTCGGCCAGTTGTCCGAGCTGGATGCCGTATTCCTTACGACCGAACCCAGCCTCGATCATCATCTGTTCGCAGTAGTGCGCCCAGCCTTCGACGAACGATGCGGGCGAGAACATGATCGACTTGCGCGTCTTCGATTCGACCTTGCGCAGATGTTGATAGTGGAGGAAGTGCCCGGGAAACACCTCGTGAATCGAGATCGACCACAAGGTCGGATAGTTGTAATCGCGAAGGTGCTCTTCCTGCCGATCAGCCGGCCACGATGGATCGACGTCGGTCAGGTAGTAATAGGCGCGTGACGGTTTGGTTTCGAACGGGCCGGGTGTCCACATGCTGGCGAACGACCAGCGGTAGAAATCGGGCGTCGGCGCGACGGTAATTTCTTCGGCGCGCGGCACCGTGATCAGCGACTGGCGTTCGAGGAACGTCGACAGTTCCTCGAGCTGCTCGCGGCCGACACTGACCAGTTGCCCAGGCGCTGGATGTTCGGCCTTGGTCTTGGCCCAGGTTTCCATCGGATCGCCGCCGTTGATCCGGCCGGCGAGCGTGCGGAACGCGTCCTGAGTCTTCTGCAATTCGCGCATCGCAATCGCCAGCAGGCGATCGACCGGCAGCGAAATCCCTTCTTCGAGCCGCAGCTTCTGTTCGAACTTGTCACGACCGAGGCGGAACGACGCGCGCGCCTTCGGCGCCGCGTTTTCAAGCTCCTGGATGTAGGTGCCAACCGCATTCGTCGCTTCGGTCTGTGCGTCGGCAAGATCGCCCAGCAGATGCAGATCGTCGAGGTCCGCGAACGCGCGCGGCAGTTCATATTCGATGAACTTGAGCGCGCCTTTCATCGTTTCAATGCCGACCTTGACGAAAATGCCCGGCGGTTCCTTGATGTTGTCGCGCGCTGCCTGAACAAGGCGCGGCGTCTGACGCAGCTTCGACAGCACGCGGCGGGCCCGTTCGGGCGCGGGCGCGTGCGAAAAAAGGGTTTGGCCAGCGAGACTCGAGGCGATGAGGTCGGAGTAGTACTGCGGATTGCGCTCCCAGGTACGAACCACTTCGAGGTCGAACATCCGCGCCTGCAGGTTCGCGGTGAGCATCCGGTGCTCGAGTTGCTCGATCGGCGTCAGCGCGTCCTGTTTGATTTCGTCGAGCCGCCGCAAGTATCCCGAAAGGGCATGCGCTTCGGCGTCGACTGCGTGGCGACTGAGGTCCTCGAGCAGGTCGTCGTGCGTATGGACGCCGTCCAGGGTTGCGAACGTTGGATGGGTCTCATGCAGATATCCCAGGAGGTCATCGACGAAGTGAGGTAAGGGTTCAGAAGCAATCATCGTTGAGCTAACGCCGACCAGTGGCACCAGGAGAACCGATCCGCCAACGGGACAATAAGAAACCCTCGTACATGCCCGGCACGCTATTCGTGGTCGCCACACCGATCGGCAACCTCGAAGACATCACGTTACGTGCGTTGCGCGTGCTCCGGGAAGTCGAGGTCATCGCCGCGGAAGACACGAGGCGAACAGCGCACTTGCTAGCCCGACACGCGATCACCACGCCAACCACCAGCCTTCACGCGCACAACGAGAAACGAAAAAGTGCCGCGATCCTCGCGCGCCTCCAACGCGGCGACAACGTCGCACTGGTCTCGGACGCCGGAACGCCGACTGTGTCCGACCCGGGCGGTGAACTCATCCAGGACGCCATCGCTGCTGGTTTTCGTATAGAAGCAGTTCCCGGGCCGAGTGCCGTGCTCGCCGCTCTGAGCGCTTCCGGCATCGCCGCTGATGCCTTCACCTTTCTTGGCTTCCCGCCAACTAGGTCAAAAGACCGCATTACTTGGTTTCGACGACTCGAAAGAGCAGCTGGAGCGGCGATTTTCTTCGAAGCACCCCATCGTATTCAGCGCACGCTCGTCGATCTTCAGCGGCAGATTGGTGACCGGGACGTCGTAGTGGGCCGAGAATTGACCAAGGCACATGAAGAATTGGTCAGAGGACCAATTTCACAGGTCGGCTCGCGGCTCCAATCGACCAAGGGCGAGTTCACGGTAGTGATTTTTATTGGTCATTTACCAGATAATACGCCGTCTGATGTCGACGAGTCTCTAGACAACCGACGCAAAGCCCTGGCGACTTTGGCCCAGTCGCATGGGATCACCGCAAACCAGCTCTACCGTGCGATCGAAGAAGCCAAAAAATTGGGGAAATGACAAACTGTCACGAGCCGACAATCTGGGGTGTCTTGACCGGTCAGACCACGTTCTGTTAATTTACCGGCCTTTTCAAGGGAGCATGGCGAAGCATCGGCAGGTTCCTTCCCGGCCAGCAAGACCCGGCGCACAGTCCAGTTCTACGCCCATGCGCGCAGCGGTCAAAAACCCTGAGCCGAATACTGTACCGCTACGCCCGCAGCCAACTGCGTCGGCGGGGGGCCCGCCGCGTCGCGAAACATATTTCGAGGCGGTGGCGGTCTACGAGCGCGCAGTAGAGGCGCTGCAGCGTCATGAATATCAGCAGGCGATGAACCTGCTCGAATCGGTGCTGCGACAGTATCCTGAAGAGAAGGAGCTGCACGAACGCGTGCACCTGTATCTCAACATCTGCGAGCGACAGGCAAAGGCTCATCAGCCGCCGGCGCCGCAAACCGTCGACGAGCGTTTGTACGCGGCGACTCTCGCCATCAACGGCGGGCAGTACGACCAGGCGATCGCACACCTGCGACTGGTGCGCGACGAGGATCCGGACAACGATCACGCGCTCTACATGCTGGCGGTTGCGCACGCGCAGCGTGACGAACACGCGGAAGCGGTCGCGCATCTCGAACGCGCTATCTCGCTCAATCCCGAGAACCGCGCGCTCGCGCGCAACGATCCCGATCTGGACCCGTTGCACGATGACGAGGCGTTTCGCGCCGCACTCGAAGCACCGCCGGCCGCACCCAAGCCGATCGATCCCAAGCGGCGCCCGCTGAAACCCCGAACCGGACGATAATTCGGGGACAGACCCGGGGACAGTCCCCGGGCCTGTCCCCTATGAACACTCACGTTGCTGTCCTCGCTGCGGGGAAGGGCACGCGCATGAAGTCCGCGCTGCCAAAAGTGCTGCATCGGGTCGCTGGCTTGCCAATGATTGACCATGTGCTGGCCTCCGCCCGCGTCCTCCACCCCCAATCCACCATCGTCGTAATTGGGCATATGGCGGATTCTGTGCGGACGGCGCTTGCCCATCACCAGAATCTGGCCTTTGTGGTCCAAGAGCCACAGCTCGGGACAGCCCATGCACTTTTGACGACGGAAGGTGCGCTGAAAAATGCGAGCGGGACGCTCATTCTGCTGTCTGGTGACGTGCCGTTGCTGTCAGAGCAAACGCTGCAGACTCTATTAGATCGCCATACTCAGAGTCGGGCAGCCGCAACCGTCGTCAGCGCCATCGTCGACAACCCGCATGGCTACGGGCGAATCGTTCGGTCCGGCGAGCAGATTGCACGTATTGTTGAGGAGAAGGATGCCAGCTCGACCGAACGTTCGATTCAAGAAATCAACTCCGGCATTTACGCGTTCGCGCTCGACGGGTTGTTCGACGCGGTTCGCAGCATCGCCGCCGAGAATGCACAGCGCGAGTACGACTTGCCCGACCTGGTGGCGATTTACCGCCGGCAGGGGCGGCCGGTCGAAACGGTTGTCGTTTCCCGTGCCGACGAAATTCTCGGCATCAACAGCCGCGCCGAGCTTGCGGCAGTGAGTCGCATCGTGAGAGACGAGAAAAATCGCGCGCTGATGGCAGCGGGAGTGACGCTCGAAGATCCGGCAACCGTGTACATCGACCGCGACGTCACGGTCGGCGCCGACACGATCATTCATCCTGGAGTTTCGCTCGAAGGCTCCACGTCCATCGGATCCGGCTGCGAAATTCATAGCGGCTCGCGCCTGGTCAACACCCGCGTCGGCGATCGCGTGACCATTTTGAATCACTGCGTGATCAACGATTCCGTCATCGCCAATGACGCGACGATCGGTCCGTTCGCCCACTTGCGGACGGCGGTCGACGTCGGCGACGGCGCACGGATTGGCAACTTCGTCGAGCTGAAAAAGACCGTGCTCGGAAAAGGATCGAAGGCCGCACATCTCGCCTATCTCGGCGACGCGTCGATCGGCGAGAAGGTGAACATCGGCGCCGGCACGATCACCTGCAACTACGACGGCGAACGAAAGAACCAGACGACGATCGAAGACGGCGCATTTATCGGCAGCGATTCCCAACTCGTCGCGCCGGTGACAATCGGCAAGGGCGCATACGTCGGCAGTGGCGCCACGATCCGCGAAGACGTTCCAGCCGGAGCGCTCGCAGTCAGCGCCGGCAAGCAGCGGACGATCGAAGGCTGGGTTGAAAAAGAAAACGGCAAGCCGCCAAGGTCAAAGAGAACAGGTAAAGGGAACTATGTGCGGGATCATCGGATATATCGGTCCGAAGGACGTCGTGCCAGTGCTGATCGACGGTCTTCGTCGCCTCGAGTATCGCGGCTACGACTCGGCGGGCGTCGCGGTGGTCCGCGATGGCTGTGTCGACCTGCGGCGCAGCGCCGGCAAGCTCGCGAATCTCGAGACGGTGATCGGCTCAACGCCGATTACCGGCGATTACGGCGTCGGCCACACGCGCTGGGCGACGCACGGCCGGCCGACCGAAGAGAATGCGCATCCGCATCGCGACTGCACCGGCAAGATCGTCGTCGTCCACAACGGGATCATCGAGAACTATCTCGATCTGAAGCTCGAACTTCAGAGCCAGGGGCACAAGTTCGTCACTGAAACCGATACTGAAATCGTCGCGCACCTGGTCGAACGTGAAATGAAAAAGGACGGCCTCGAAATGGCCGTTCGCCGCGCGCTGATGCTGATGCGCGGCCATTTCGCGCTGGTGCTGATCTCGGCCGACGATCCGGAAAAGATCGTCACCGTCCGTAACGGGCCGCCGATCGTCGTCGGCCTCGGCGACGGCGAGTTTTTTGTCGCCTCCGACATTCCGGCGATCCTCAGCCACACGCGCGACGTCGTGTTCCTTGGCGACGAGGAGATGGCGGTGGTCACCAGGACCGGCGTCGCGTTCACCGACTTTTTCGGCCGTCCGGTTTCCAAGGCGACGCAACGCGTGCTCTGGGATCCGATCATGGCGGAGAAAGCCGGCTACAAGCACTTCATGCTCAAGGAAATCTTCGAGCAGCCGACGGCCGCGCGCGAAACGATTCTCGGGCGCGTGTCGCAGGACAGCGGCAAGGTGTTCCTCGAGGAAATGAAGGTCTCCGACGCGGCGCTGCGCGCGGTGGATCGCGTGACGATTCTGGCCTGCGGCACTTCGTGGCACGCCGGCCTGGTCGGCAAATTCATGATCGAGCGACTGGCTCGCGTGCACGTCGAAGTCGACTACGGTTCGGAATACCGCTATCGCGCGCCGATCGTCACCAGGAATTCGCTGGCGGTGGTGATTACCCAGTCAGGTGAAACCGCCGACACGCTGGCCGCGCTGCGTGAGGCGAAGAAGGCCGGCGCCGCCAGCATCGCCATCTGCAATGTCGTCGGCAGCATGGCGACGCGCGAAACCGACGGAACCATTCACACGCATGCCGGCCCGGAAATCGGGGTCGCGTCGACGAAGGCGTTCACCTCGCAGTTGGTCGCGCTCTACCTGCTGGCATTGCGGCTTGGTCAAGTCCGAGGCGTGCTCTCGCCCGAAGACTCGAAGCCCCACATCGACGCGCTGCTGCAACTGCCGCAGTTTCTCGAACAGGCGTTGAAAATGGCGCCGGAGGTAGAGGAAGTCGCCGGCCGCTTCTATAACCGGACGGACTTTCTATATCTCGGCCGCGGCATTAACTATCCGATCGCGCTCGAAGGCGCACTGAAGCTGAAGGAAATCTCATATATCCACGCCGAGGGCTATCCGGCTGGCGAAATGAAGCACGGTCCGATCGCGTTGATCGACGAGCGCATGCCGGTGGTGACGATCGCGCCGCAGGATCACGTGTTCGAAAAAATGATCGGCAACATGCAGGAGGCCAAGGCACGAGGCGGTTCGGTGATTGCGCTGACAACCAGGGGAGACGATAAACTGCGAGCGATTCTCGATCCCAAGCAGGATATCGTTCTCGAAATCCCGCACACGCCCGATCTGTTGACGCCGATCGTCATGTCCGTTCCGCTTCAATTGCTCGCCTACGACATCGCCGTGCGACGCGGCTGCGACGTCGACCAGCCAAGGAACCTGGCGAAGTCAGTTACGGTTGAATAATCAGGGACATCACCGCGCCATTGGGCTGGCGCGAAGTTCAATCCGCTGCAGCGTTCCGGTGAAACGGAAACGGCGCGGCATACGGACCGACCGGCGTGGCACTGTCTTCGCCAACATCGAACGTTTCATCGTAGGTGTAGATTCGCGGCACGGTATGCGCGAGGTGCGCCTCGCCGACCTGTTGGCCGTTGACGGCCAGGGTGACCGTCGCACCCTTGCCTTCCCCGCCGCCCTCGTAGGCGAATCTCACATCGATCCGCGCGCTGCCTGATGGCAGCGGATCCGTCGCCGTCACAGTCGTAATTTCGCGCCTGAAGTAATTGTAGGTATAGGCCGGCCGTCCATTCTTGATGTAGAGCGTGTAACCGGACGCGTTGCCGCCATCGGCAACCAGCACGCCATCGGCGCCACCGCTCGGAATTTCGACGAACGCCGTCAACGTGTGCGAGCGATTCCGTGTGCCTGGTGCAGTGGCATCGAACAGATGCGTGGCGCCGGGATAGAACGTATAGAAGTCTCGCCCGCCAGGTGGCGGCGGGTTCGGATGGACACGTTCGGCGAAACGTGGATCGATCGGAAAGACCTTGTTGCGCGCGGCCACCGCGTCGAATGTCTGCTTCAATGCTTCGAGCCTGGCCGGTTCAGCACCCGCCAGATTGTTGGCTTCCGAGTAATCGCGCGTCAGATCGTAGAGTTCCCACGGAGGTGGCGGCGCGGTCGCCGGCGTGTTCGTCCACGCCAGCAGGCCGCTGCGCTGGGCCGCGACCCACCCATCCTGGTAGATCGATCGGTTCCCGTGAAGTTCGAAATACTGCTGTGTGTGCCGCTCCGGCGCCGTCCCACTCGCCAACACGTCGAAGAAGCTGACGCCGTCGATCACCTGTTGCGGCACGCCGTCGACCGATTGTGGCGGTGTCACCTGCGCCGCCTGCAGAATCGTCGGGAACAGGTCGATGACGTGGGTGTAGTGCGCCCGTGTGGCACCGGCATCGCGGATCCGAGCCGGCCACGAGACCACCAGCGGATCGCGCGTCCCTCCGAGATGCGAGCCAATCCGCTTACCCCACTGAAATGGTGTGTTGCCGGCCCACGCCCACCCCACCGGATAATGCGGGTTCGACATCGGCCCGCCAATGTCGTCGAGACGTCGCAACACTTCTGCCGCGGGAGTCTGCAGTCCGTTCACCAACTCCATAACGTTGTCGGTGCCGTTCAAACTTCCCTCGAGGCTCGCCCCGTTGTCCCCGGCAATGTAGATGATCAGCGTGTTGTCGAGCTCACCGGTCTGGCGGAACGCGTCAATCACGCGGCCGATCTCGTAGTCGGCCTGCGCCATGAGGGCGGCGAATACTTCCATCAATCGGGCCGCGACCTGTTTGTGGTCGGCGTCGAGCGAATCCCACGCCGGAATTTCGGGCGGCCGGGGCGTCAGAACCGTGTTCGGCGGAATGACTCCCAAGGTCTTCTGCCGTTCAAAGACCATTCGTCGATACTCATCCCATCCCATGTCGAACTGGCCTTTGAATCGATCAATCCAGCTCCTGGGCGCCTGCAAGGGCGCGTGGGTCGCGCCTGGCGCGAAGTACATGAATACCGGCCGATCGGGGGCGAGCGATTTCTGGCGCAGCAGCCAGGAGCGCGCGTGCGTGGCCAGGTCTTCGCTCAACGTGTAGTCGTGTTCCCGGCCCGGCGGCGCCGTCATCCGGACCGGCACAGTCCCTTCGACCAGTTCAGGATGCCATTGGTCGGTTTCACCGCCAAGAAACCCGTAGTAGTAGTCGAAGCCCTGGCGGGTCGGCCAATGATCGAACGGGCCGGCCGGAGTCGTTTCGGGATCGGGAATCAGATGCCACTTGCCAATGCTTGCCGTGGCGTAACCGTTCAGCCGCAAAATCTCCGAGACCATCGCCGCCGATCGCGGGATTGCGCCGGTATAACCCGGCACATCGCTCGACCAGTTCGTGATGGTGCCCATCCCGACGGCGTGAGTGTTGCGGCCGGTGAGCAGGGCCGCTCGGGTCGGCGAACACATTGCCGCCACGTGGAAGCGCGTGAATCGCAGGCCGTTGCGTGCTAACGAGTCGAGCGTTGGAGTGGGGATCAAGCCGCCGAAGGTCGAGGTCTGCCCGTAGCCAGCATCATCGAGCAGAATCACCAGCACGTTCGGAGCGCCGGAGGTAGCGCTGCGTGCAGAAGTCGGCTGAAGCGCCGATGCATTCTCGCGATCCCCAACGCGTGAGCGCACGCGCGGGGCCGCCACGCCCATCATCAGAGCGATTGCGATCAGCAGCAGTGCTCCGCGCCCAACGCGTCGAGGCAAATGTCAACCCCTGATCAAAGACGGGTCCGTCATTATACTGGCGGGTGATGCAGTTCCTCGACGCCTTGAATCCCGAGCAGCGCGAAGCGGTCCTGCACATCAAAGGGCCGCTGCTGATTCTCGCCGGCGCCGGCTCTGGAAAAACGCGCGTCATCACCAGCCGCATCGCCTACCTGGTCGGCGACGGTCACGCCGAACCTCACGAATTCCTCGCTGTCACCTTCACCAACAAGGCCGCCGAAGAAATGCGGGCGCGGGTGGAAGCGCTGCTCGGCGCTGACTGCTCGAAGATGTGGGTATCGACGTTTCACTCGCTCTGTGCCCGCCTGCTGCGGCGCGAGGCGCCGGCGATTGGTTTGTCGCGCGATTTCGTGATCTACGATTCGTCCGACCAGCTGACCGTTGTGAAGCAGGCGTTGAAAGAGCTGCACATCGACGACAGCTTCGTTCAACCACGCGCAGCGCTCTCGCGAATCAGTCACGCAAAGAATCGAATGGAAGGGCCGGACGCGATTGCCGCGAACGCCGGATGGAATCGCCGCGACGAGCAAATCGCCAAGGTCTACGACTACTACCTGAAAGCGCTGAAAGACTCGACGGCGCTCGACTTCGACGACCTGCTGCTGAAAACGGTGGAGCTGTTCGAACAGTCCGAGCGGGTTCGCACCAAATATTCCGAACAGTTCCGCTTCGTGATGGTCGACGAGTACCAGGACACTAATCGACCGCAGTACCTGCTGATTCGCCGCCTCGCCGAAACCTATCGCAACCTCTGCGTGGTTGGCGATCCGGATCAGTCGATCTACAAGTGGCGCGGTGCCGATCTGCGGAACATCCTGGATTTCGAAGAGGATTTCGGCGACGCGAAGATCGTCAAGCTCGAACGCAACTACCGATCGACCCAGGTGATTCTCGACGCCGCGAGCGCGGTTATCAGTCAGAACCGTAACCGCAAGGACAAGCGGCTCTGGACCGATCGGAAAGGCGGCGACCAGATTGCCTACTTCCGCGGCGGTGACGAGCTCGAGGAAGCGGACTTCATCACGCGCACCGCGCGCGCCTCGCTCGCCGACGACGTCGAGGCGGTTGTCGCGGTTCTCTATCGCACCAACGCGCAGTCGCGGACGATTGAAGACGCGCTGATGCGCGAAGGCGTCGCCTACAAGATCGTCGGCGGCGTCCGGTTCTACGAGCGCAAGGAAATCAAGGATGCCCTCGCCTACATGCGACTCGTCATCAATCCGCATGACGACGTCAGCCTGCGGCGCGTCATCAACACGCCGGCGCGAGGGATCGGCAAAGGCGTGATGGAAGCGGTCGAGGCCATCTCGCTCGATGACGCGCCACCCGACAATTTACCGCTGCTCTCGGCGGGCCTGGCGCCGGCGGTGACGGCCAATTCGTTGTGGTCGCGACTGGTTCGCGGACTGCAGAACAAGGCGTTCCCGAATCGCGCGACCGCGTCGCTGACCGCGTTTCGTGATCTGCTGGTCAGCCTCACCGATGTTGCCCGTGCCGAGCCGGTATCGTTCGCGATCGGCAAAATGCTCGATCAAAGCGGCTATCTGCAGGACCTGCGCGACGACCGCAGCGAGGATTCCGAAAGCCGCATCGAAAACCTCGCCGAACTGGTGTCCGCGGCGCGCGAATACGAAAGCCGCGAGGCCGAGCCGGCGCTGGGCGGTTTCGTCGATCGCTTGTCCCTGCTCTCCGACGTCGACGAGGAAGCCGGCAGCAAGGATGCGCGGGTGTGGATGATGACGCTCCACAGCGCCAAAGGGCTGGAGTTCCCGGTGGTCATTCTCGCCGGCCTCGAAGAAGGACTGTTTCCGCACTCGCGGTCGGCGGAAGACGAAGAAGAACTCGAAGAAGAGCGGCGGCTCTGTTATGTCGGCATGACGCGCGCGCGGTTCAAGCTGGTGCTGACTGGCGCGGCCCGCCGGCGCATCTTCGGCGAGTATCAGAACAGCCAGCCGTCGCGATTCATCGAGGAAGTACCAGGCCGCGTTGATCGATCGCGTCACACCGGCGTTCACGCCGCCAGGAAATCGTAACTATCAGAGCAGCTTCTACGAGTATCGGACCGATCCATATCGCAGCGGCGGCCGCGGTCGCGGCGGCAGGATCCGTGAAGAATCCCAGGTGTATCACTACGAAGACGAGGATCAATCCACCGGCATGGCGCTGAAACTGGGGATGCGCGTCCGCCATCCGCAGTTTGGCGTCGGCACGGTTCTCAGCGTCGAAGCGCTGGACGACGATACCAAGCTGGTTGTCCGCTTCGCGGCAGTCGGCCAGAAGACGTTGCGGGCCAAATACGCGCGGCTGGAGCCGGCTTGATAATTGCGGATTTTGCTCGGCGCTAATCCGCGGGCGACGCTGATTCGCGCCGCCGTGCTGATCGCCGCCGCCGTCGTTGTTTTCGGGTTCATCCTGCTGCCGATTCGCATGGAAGGCATTTCCATGCTGCCGACCTACAGCGGCGGTATCAACTTCGCCAACCGTTATGCCTATCGATGGTCGCCGCCACAGCGCGGCGACGCCGTCGCGGTGCGGATGGCCGGCGAGGGCGTGGTCTTCGTCAAGCGGATTGTCGGTATGCCTGGAGAGCGGGTCGGCATCGAAGTCGGCGTCGTGATGATCAATGGCGAGCCGCTGATCGAGTCGCATGTGCTGTATAAGACGCTGTGGAACATGCCGGAAGTGACGCTTGGCTCTGACGAGTACTTTCTGATCGGCGACAACCGGGGCATGCCGATGAAGAACCACGACTTTGGTAAAGCGTCGCGCGATCGGATCATCGGGAAAATGGTTTTCTGATGGCGAACGCAAGGAGTGTCGCTCGGGACCGTGGTGCTGTCGCTCGTGACTGCGGTGGTTGTGGCGGCGCTCGTCTACGTGTTCTGGCCAAACGAGGAACGGATTATCCGGGCCCGGCTGATGGACATCGCTTCGATTCTGACGGTGCCGGCGAACGAGGCGGATCTGCCGCGGCTGGAGCGGGTCGCGCACCTGCGCGATTATCTGGCGTCGGATATTCACGTCCGCTACGGCAGCCAGGAAGCGACCACCCGCGACATGGTGCTCGGCGCGCTGATCCAGTGGGGACGTTTTCCGGACGGCGTGAAGGTGGAATTCGTCGACGTGCAGGTGACGCTGGATCCGTCGCGGGCGACTGCGGCAAGTGCCTACCTCACCGCCAAAATCACCGGGCGCGATTCGGTCGATGCCCGTGAAGCCGACGTGCGCCTGACACGGAGCGACGGAAAGTGGATCGTGAGCGGCGCCGAAACTAGGGAGACGCTGACTCGGTAGACACGCGGACCGCCGCGACACGCAGACCTTCCGGCGTCCGTTTCAAGGTGACCAGCAACGGTCGGCGTTCGGTGCGGCCGCTCGGCATCCGAACCGTCGCATTGACCAGAACCTCTTCGCTGTCGTCACCGCTCTTGCGGATCCATTCGACGTCGTAGGCCAGCACCGTTCCGTCCTGGCGTGGTTCGAAAATGACGGTGGAGACTTTCTCGAGCGCGGTCAGATCGCGTAACCGCGAGGCGGCGAAAAACTGGTCGAGCACTGCTCGCTCGGCACCACCGGCGCAAGCGCCGGCTGCCACCATCAGCAGCAGCGCCGCAGCCTGAAGCGAACGATCACGCCGCCGGCGCCGTTCCGTTGGGGTCTTCGTCCTCTTTCTCCACCAGCCGTGCGATCGACACGACCTTGTCGTCCGGCTCGATGTTGATCAGCGTCACCCCTTGCGTCGCGCGACCGATCGCCCGGACATCGTCGGTCGCCATCCGCAGAATCATTCCCTGCTGGGTGATCAGCAGCAGCTCGTCGCCCTCCTGCACGTAGGACACGCCGACGACCAGCCCGTTCTTCTGGGTGGTGGCGATGTTGATGATGCCGACGCCGCCGCGCGACTGCACGCGATACTCGTCGATTTCGGTGCGCTTGCCGAAGCCGCGCTCCGTCACCGTCAGCAGCGTCCCGCCTGGTTTGACGACCTCCATCGAGACGACGTAGTCATCGCCGCGCAGCGAGATGCCGCGGACCCCGTAGGCGGTGCGTCCCATCGGCCGCGCGTCGGATTCGTGGAAACGAATCGCCATGCCGTAGCGCGTGGCGATGAACACTTCGCCGCTGCCATCGGTGACCTGGACGGCGATCACCGCATCGTTTTCCTCGACGCCGATCGCGATGATCCCGCCGGCGCGCGGATTGCTGAATGCCGACAGCGCACTCTTTTTCACGACGCCAAGTCGTGTGCCCATCACGATGAACTTGTCGTCTTCGAATTCCTTCACCGTCAGCATCGCGGCGATCTTTTCGCCCTCTTCCATCGACACCAGGTTGGCGATCGACTTGCCCTTGCCACCCGGACCGACGTCGGGAATTTCATGGACCTTCAGCCAGTAGGCGCGGCCGCGGTCCGAGAAAATCATGATGTAGGCGTGAGTGGATGCGACGAAGAGGTGGCTGACGAAATCCTCCTCACGCGTTCGCATGCCGATCCGCCCTTTACCGCCGCGTCGCTGGCTGCGGTAAGTGGTGATTGCCGTCCGCTTGATATAGCCGGTGTTGCTGACCGAGATCGCCATGTCCTCTTCGGCGATCAGGTCCTCGATGTTGAGCTCGCCCGACTCGCCTTCGATTACCTGCGTCCGCCGCTCGTCGCCGTACTTCGTCCGAACCTGTTTCAGTTCATCGACGATGATCTGCATCAGCAGCCGGTCGCTGGCGAGAATCGCGCGCAACCGCTCGATCGCCTTCAGTAGTTCGGCAAGTTCGTCGAGAATCTTCTGCGCGCTCCAGGCCGGTCAGACGCTGCAACTGCATATCCAGAATCGCCTGCGCCTGAATCTGCGACAACCCGAAGCTGACGATCAACCCTTCGCGAGCTTCCGGAGGCGTTTTCGACGCCACGAATCAGCTTGATCACTTCGTCGAGGTTGATCGAGCGCATTCTTGAGGCCCTCGAGGATGTGGGAACGTGCTTCCGCCTTGCGCAGTTCGAACTCGGTGCGGCGACGAACCACTTCGCGGCGGAATTCCACGAAGCTACTTGACCATCTCGAGCAGATTCAGCACCTCGGGGCGGCCACTGACAATGGCCAGCATGATGACCCCGAACGACTGGTCTGCATCGGCGTGTGCTTGTAGAGGTTGTTGAGGATGACCTCCGGCTGTTCGCCGCGCTTGCAATTCGATGACGATCGCGCATGCCGTCGCGATCGCTTTCGTCGCGCAAATCCGTGATGCCTTCGATCTTCTTTTCGCTGAACCAGGTCGGCGATGCGCTCGATCAGCTTCGCCTTGTTGACCTGATAAGGAATCTCGGTGATGACGATCATCTCCGATCGCCCGTGCTTGCTTCTCGATCGCGCTTTGGCGCGCATGATGATGGAGCCGCGGCCGGTCGTGTAGGCCTGTCGAATGCCGCTCTTGCCGTAGACGAATCCCCCCGTCGGAAAGTCCGGGACCGGGTCACCAGCTTGCATGATTTCTCCCCTAGGCTGGCGTCGGGTTGATCCACCTGCAGGATCACGGCATCAGATGACCTCCCTCGCAGATTGTGCGGTGGAATCTTCGTGGCCATGCCCACCGCGATTCCTGCTGACCCATTCACCAACAGGTTGGGAATCTGGCGTCGGAAGGTAGACGGGTTCCTGCTGGCTCTCGTCGTAGGTGGGCACGAAGTCAACCGTCTCCTTTTCGATGTCCGCCAGCATCTCCCCGGCAATGCGTGCCAGCCGTGCTTCGGTATACCGCATCGCCGCCGGCGGATCGCCGTCGACTGAACCGAAATTCCCCTGACCATCGACCAGCACGGCAGCGCATGGAGAACTCCTGCGCCATTCGCACCAGTGAGTCGTAAATCGCGGCATCGCCGTGAGGGTGGAAGTTGCCCATCACTTCGCCGACGATCTTGGCGCATTTGCGATAGCCGCTTGTTGTGGCCAGCCCCATCTCGTGCATGCCGAAGAGGATGCGGCGGTGCACGGGCTTCAGGCCGTCGCGGACGTCCGGCAGCGCCCGTCCAATGATTACGCTCATCGCGTAATCAATGTACGAACGCTTCATTTCGTCTTCGATGTTGACGGGAAGGTGCTGGGGGATCTCGGCCATGGGCGTCAGCGGTGATTGGGGATTGGGGATTTGGGATCGGGGTGGTCCCGTCATTCGTCAAAAGTGGCTGTTCGACCAATCACTGATCGCCGCCAACCACCAATCCCGAATCCCCAATCACTAGACATCCAGGTTTTTCACATCCAACGCATTGTCTTCAATGAATTTCCGGCGCGGCTCCACTTGATCGCCCATCAAGGTGGTAAACATCAGGTCAGCTTCGGTGTGGTCTTCGGCGCGCACCTGCAGCAGCGTGCGCACTTGCGGATCCATCGTGGTTGCCCAGAGCTGATCGGGGTTCATTTCGCCGAGGCCCTTGTAGCGGTTGACCGCCACGCCCTTTTTGCCGGCATTCAGGAAAAACTCGAGCAGTTCGTCGCGACTACGCAGGCGCACATCTTCGGTCGGCTTGACCGCCTTGGCCGGCGCCGCCGAACCATCGCCCTCGGCTTGATCGACCGCCTCGGCGGCGGATCCTGAAACCACGATTTCGCCGTTAAACGATGGCATCTCGCGGTGGTTCGCCATCAAGGCGCGATATTCCGCCGAGGTCGCGAAGTCCTGGCCAATTCGGTGCTGGCGCGGATAGCCGCTCGACCGGTCCTCGACCTGGAGCAGATAGCGATTGTGTTCTTCGTCGCGCTGCACGCTGACCGAGCGCGTCGGAATCGACAGCGTTTCGGCAAGCGTATCGAGGCGCTCCTTATCGGCGAAGTACTCGCGATCCGCGCCGGCGCGCAGCAGCGCCTCGATGATTTCACGCGAGTGGCCGCGCCGCTCGACGGTCTGCATCAACTTCTGATGCGTGATCATCTTCTGCAGGAGCTTTTCGAGTTCGGCGCCCGACACTTCGACGTTCTTCGCAGGCACGCGAACGACGCGCCCCTCGACGGCGCGGCGAATCAAGAAGGAGTCGAGTTCGCGTTCGTCCTTGATGTAGGTTTCCGACTTGCCTCGCTTGGCGCGGAACAACGGCGGTTGCGCGATGTAGATGTAGCCCTGCTCGATGATCTTGGGCAGCTGCCGGTAAAAGAACGTCAGCAGCAGAGTCCGGATGTGCGAGCCATCCACATCGGCGTCGGTCATGATGATGATGCGGTGGTAGCGCAGTTTCTCGATGTCGAAGTCTTCCGCGCCGATGCCGCAACCGAGCGCCGCGATCATCGTCTTGATCTCTTCGCTGCTCAGCATCTTGTCGAAGCGGGCCTTTTCGACGTTCAGAATCTTGCCCTTGAGTGGCAGAATCGCCTGGAAGCGGCGATCGCGCCCCTGCTTGGCCGATCCACCGGCCGACTCGCCCTCGACGATATAGAGCTCGCTGAGCGCGGGATCGCGCTCCTGGCAGTCCGCCAGTTTGCCCGGTAGCGAACTGCCATCGAGCGCGCCCTTGCGGCGAACCAGATCGCGGGCTTTTCGCGCCGCCTCGCGCGCGCGGGCCGCGTCGGCCGCCTTGCCGATGATGCGCTTCGCAACCGACGGGTTTTCCTCGAGGTGGGCCCCGAGCTTGTCGTTCAGAACCGCTTCGACGATGCCTTTGACCTCGGTGTTGCCCAGCTTCGTCTTCGTCTGACCTTCGAACTGCGGGTGCGGAATCTTGACGCTGATCACCGCGGTCAGCCCCTCGCGAATGTCGTCGCCGGTGATGCTTTCCTTCAGGTCCTTCGTCAGGTTGTTCTTGTTGCCGTAGTGATTGATCGTGCGGGTGAGGGCCGATCGAAAGCCGGACAAGTGCGTCCCGCCTTCATGGGTGTTGATGTTGTTCGCGAACGAGTAGACCGCCTCGGCGTATCCATCGTTCCACTGCAACGCGATCTCGACGTCGATGCCGTCTTTCTCGCCGCGCATGTAGATCGGCTTCTCGTTGACCGGCGTCTTGTTCTTGTTCAGATGCTGCACGAACGAGACGATGCCGCCCTCGTAGTGAAATTTGTGGCTCTTGCCGTCGCGTTCATCGTCCAGGGTAATCGTGACGCCGCCGTTGAGGAAGGCGAGTTCGCGCAACCGCTGGGCGAGCGTGTCGAAGCTGTAGACGTTGGTTTCAAAAATCTGGGTGTCCGGCTTGAACGTCACCTTGGTGCCGCGCCGCTTGGTCGTTCCGGTCATTTCGAGGTCGGCGCTCGGCACGCCGCGCTCGTAGAACTGGTGATAGACCTGACCGTTGCGCCAGATTTCGAGATCCAGCGTTTCCGACAGCGCATTCACCACCGACACACCAACGCCGTGCAGACCGCCCGACACCTTGTAGGCGCTGTTTTCGAACTTGCCGCCGGCATGAAGCACGGTGAGGACAACTTCAGCTGCCGACTTGCCGCTTTCATGCTGGTCGACCGGGATGCCGCGGCCGTTGTCGACCACCGTCACCGAGCCGTCAATGTGAATGCTGACATTGACCTCGCTACAGAAGCCGGCCAGCGCCTCGTCTATCGAGTTGTCGACGATTTCGTAGACGAGATGATGCAGACCCGACGGCCCGGTCGAGCCGATGTACATGGCGGGCCGTTTGCGGACCGCTTCGAGGCCCTCGAGAACTTTGATTTGGGATGCGGAGTAATCGTCTTCAGGCCGCTGTCCCGCAGGCGCGTCAGTCCCGGGAACCGCCGAAGAGCCGTTGATATCCGGATTTTGCATCAGACTCGCATCGGCATGATCACGTAGGTGTAGTCGTACCCCTCGGCACCTACCGGCTTCATGACCGCCTGGCTTACTTCATCCTTCAATTCGAGTGAAACGACGTCGGTCGCGACCGCCGCAAGAAAATCGAGCACATACTGCGCGTTGAAACAGATCTGCATCGACGCGCCACTGTATTCCACCGGCAGCGTTTCTTTCGCTTCGCCAATGTCCGGACTACTCGACGTCACGTCAACCTTGCCTTTGTCAATTTGAATCTTCACCGCACGCGACCGCTCGTTCGAAAGCAGCGCGACCCGTTTCACCGCGTTGGTCAGCCGATCGCGCTCGAATTCGATGTGCTTGTCGTTGCCCTTGGGGATCACCCGCTCGTAGGCCGGGAATTGCCCGTCAATCATCCGCGAGATCAACAAACGTCCGCCGACGTCGAAGAACAGATGGTTTTCACCGCGTTCATAGGCGATGTCGCCATCGCCGTCAGTGAGCAGCCGCGCCAACTCGCCGAGGGTTTTCTTCGGGAGAATCGCTTTGATTTCCGGTTCGTCTTTCTTGCCCGTCCCGTCGCGGGCCGTCGTCACCAGGGCGAGCCGATGACCGTCGGTGGCGACCAGGCTCATTTCGGTCGGCCGCAGCACGAACAGCGCGCCATTGAGGAAGTAGCGAGTGTCTTCACCGGTAATCGCAAACTGTGTTTTGGCGACCATTTCCCTGAGCGAGGCGCGCGACAACGTCGCGGTCGGCACCTTGCCGCCTTCGGGAAGCGTTGGAAAATCTTCTCGCGGCAGCGTCTGCATGCGCGAATCAAACCGATCGGCGGCCACTTTCACGCCACCTTTGTCTTCGGCGATGCGGATGTCGGTTTCCGGCAGCGACTTGACGATCTCGTAGAACTTCTTCGCCGGCAGCGTCAGCGCGCCGCCTTTCGCGACCGATGCATTGCATTTACTGCGCAAACCCACCTCGAGATCGGTGGCAAGAAAGCTGACCTGATCGCCTTTCGCCTCCATCAGCACGTTAGCCAGAATCGGAATCGTGTTCTTGCGCTCGACGATTCCCTGGAAAAGTTGCAGTTCTCGCAGAAGGTCGTTCTTGCGGACGACTAATTCCATGGCTGTACTGACCTCAGGAGAGAGGAGATCTGAGAATGAGAAAGTATATAGGAGAAGAGTGTCTGTTGAAAAGTCTGATGGAAGAATTAATCTTTTAATATCAACAGGTTAGGTTGTGGAAAAATCGTGGTTGCCGAATCTGACCTTTCGAAGCATTTTCGCCCCCTGAATTCTTTCAACAGAACGCCAACAGGTATCCACAGGCTGGGCTGCAGAACGTGTGGAAAACCCCTAACCTTACTTGAAACCTTCGAGAAAGTTCCCGATCTGGCTGTTGAAATCCGCGTCTTTTTTGCGCAGCTCCTCCACTTTGCGAATTGAATGAATCACGGTGGAGTGATGCTTGCCGCCAAAACTCCGGCCAATCTCAGGCAGCGACGCATGCGTCAGCGGCTTGCACAAGTACATCGCAATCTGCCGCGGCATCGCCACCGACTTCGAGTTGTTGCGCGATTTCAGTTCGACCAGCTTGAGGTTGTAGTACTCGGCGACAAACTTCTGAATGGCGTCGATCGTAACCGCCTTCTCCTCATGATCGATGATGTTTTTCAGAACCTCCTGCGCCAGGCTCAGCGATAATTCCTGGCCGGTCAACGACGCATACGCGATCAACCGAATGAGCGATCCCTCTAACTCGCGGATATTCGATTTGATTTTCCCAGCGATGTACATCGCGACGTTGTCGGGCAGCGGCACCGCTTCGGTCTCGGCCTTCTTCTTGAGAATGGCCACCTTGGTTTCGAGATCGGGCGATTGAATGTCGGCAATCAGTCCCCACTCGAAGCGCGAGCGCAACCGTTCTTCGAGCGCCGGAATTTCGTGCGGCGGACAATCGCTGCTCAACACAATCTGCTTCTGCGAGTCGTAAAGCGCGTTGAAGGTATGGAAAAATTCAGTCTGGGTGCCCTCTTTCCCAGCGAGAAACTGAATATCGTCGACCAGCAGGACGTCAACCGAGCGATAACGTTCGCGGAAATCCAGCACGCGATCGTAGCGAACCGCGTTGATCATTTCGTTCATGAATCGTTCGGACGAGATGTAGGTGAGTCGCAGGCTTCGATTGTGTTGCACCACGTACTGCCCAACCGCGTGCATCAAATGCGTCTTGCCCAGACCCACACCGCCGTAGATGAACAGCGGGTTGTACGAGCGTGACGGTGCTTCGGCGACCGCGCGGCACGCCGCGTGGGCAAATTGATTCGATGATCCGACGATGAACGTATCGAAGGTGTAGCGTGGATTCAGCCCGACGACTGCGCCTTGCGCACCCGACGCGTCGTGCATCGCGTTCGAACTCACCGCCGCCGGATACGTCACCGTGCCTGGATGTTCGGACGCGGCGGTTTCGTTCGGTCCAAACTGGATGGGCGGCGCATCGGCAGACGATTCTGCGACGAAGTTCACCGTCACGCCCGGCCGCTTCACTTCGGTGAGCGCTTCGGCGAGGACTGGCGAATAGTGGCGCGGCAGCCAATCAATGAACATCGTGTTCGGCACCGACACCGTGATTGAGGTGCGGTCTTCGCTGAGAAATGTCGTCGGGCGGAACCAGGTGTAGAAGGAATGGCGGCCGACCTTGCCTTCGACGCGGGCGAGGACCTGCTCCCAGATGTTCATCGGTTCAGGTTTTCCAAACTTTCGCCCAAATTTCCACAGGTTTTTCCACAGGTGTGGAAAACTCTGGGGAGAGACCGAAGACTCATGCAGACATCCGGAGACGCGGGGGTGTGAGAAGTCCGCGACTTTAGCACACCGCTAGAGCCGTTGACACCTCTTCGAGCGGTTCGCTAACATTGAGGGTTCATTTCAACGAGCTGACAAGTGCGGAGCTGGTAACCTTTGACCGGCCCCGAAGCGCTTTCCGGAGAACAGAATGAAGGGCAAGAGAACGTTTCAGCCAAACCGTCGCCATCGCAGCCGTACGCATGGGTTTCTGGTCCGGATGAGCACCAAAAATGGCCGCCTTGTGCTGAAGCGCCGGCGCGCCAAGGGGCGCAAGCGACTGACCGTTAGCTCCGAGTCGTAATCACCCAGGTTCTCTCATCTGGGCCTCCGCGAAGCCAACTGATGAAGTTTTATTCGGCCGAGCGGATCCGTCGCCGGCCCGATTTTCAGCAGGTTTACGACCGCGGCATGAAGGTCGGCGGTCAATACAGCACGATTTTCGTCCTTCCCCACGCTGCACCGGGGAGCGGACCGAGCCGGCTGGGAATTGCCGCAACCAAAAAACTAGGTGGCGCGGTCGTGAGAAATCGCGCCAAACGATTGATTCGAGAGGTTTTCCGTCGTAACAAGATCGCGCCAGGGTTCGACATCGTCGTTATTCCCAAGCGCCCTCTGCTCGACGCCAGCCTGACTGTCCTTGAAGCCGATTACCGAACACTCGTCTCACGTCAGTTGGCCCGTGCAACCGCCAGTCGATAGCGCGCCTAACTTGGCCGTGCGCGTCGCACTGGCCGCGATCCGTGGCTACAAACTCTTTTTGTGGCCACACTTTAGAGGCTCGTGCCGCTACTTGCCGGGATGTGCGGATTACGCGTCCGAAGCGCTGATCCGGCACGGTCTGGTTCGAGGCTCGTGGCTGGCCGCCCGCCGGATCGCCCGGTGCCACCCTTTCGGTTCGCACGGCTACGACCCCGTGCCCCACTCGTAAATGGAAAAACGGGTCCTTCTCGCGATTTTTTTGTCGTTCCTGGTGCTGTACGTTTACCAGGCGCTCGTCGTCAAGCGGAAGCCTGCCGATGGCGTGGCGACCGCGCCAAGTTCGTCGACGTCGGCCGCAACACCCTCGGACACAGCCGGCGCCGCAGGGGCGGTGGCCAGCGCCAATCCGAATTCGGCTAGTCCGGCCGCCACAAACCCGCAATCGCCAACCCCTGCTCCCTCTGCGACGCCGGCGGCGAAGCCGGAAGTCGGGGACGCAGCGGAACGTGATATTCGCATCGAGAACGCCGATGTCATTGCGACGTTCACCAATCGTGGCGCGCGACTGAAAAGCTGGAAGCTCAAGAAATATTTCGACCATCGCAGGCAGCCGCAGGAACTCGTCGAGCAACTGCCGAATCAGCCGCTTCCATTCACGCTGAAGACCGCCAACGACGCGGTAAACGCGACTATCACCAATGCGCTCTACTCGGTCAGCGGCGAGCCCTCGGGATCGACGCCGGCACCGGTTGATTTGCGCTTCGAGTATCGCGACAGCAGCGGCCTTGACGTCGTGAAGGAGTTTCATCTCGAGCCAACTTTCTACCTGATGACGTTGCGCGCCATCGTGCATGAGGGCGGCGCCGAACTGCCGGCCACGGTGCAGTGGGGCCCAGGTATCGGCGACACTGGCGTTGGCACTATCTACGGCGCGCAGAAGGCGCAGGGCCTGATCGCCGAAGGCTCGAACGTCAAGCGGATCGCGGCCAAGGACATCGCAAAGCAGGCGTCCTTCGACGGCGACTTCAAGTACGTGGGCGTTGACGACAACTACTTCATGAGCGTCGCGCTGCAGCCTGGTCCGCTGAAAGTTTCGTACGAACACCTGACGATTCCCGACCCGGCGAACCCGAAGGCGCCGCGCGAGTTGACGGCGTACTCGCTCGAGCCGCGCCAGGCGATGCAGCCGATCAAGTACTTCATCGGCCCGAAGGATTTCGACGTGCTGGCCGCGCTCGGCCCGGACATGACGCGGGCGATCAATTTCGGCATGTTCTCGGTGATCGTCGTGCCGTTACTCCGCTCGCTGAAGTGGGTGCACAACTACGTCGGCAACTGGGGCTGGTCGATCGTCGTGCTGACCGTGCTGATCAACGTCGTGCTGTTCCCGCTGCAGCACAAGAGCATCGTCTCCATGCGCAAGATGCAGGAGATTCAGCCACAGATGAAAGCGATTCAGGATCGCTACGCGAAATTCAAGGCGACCGATCCCGAAAAGCAAAAAATGAATCAGGAGTTGATGGCGCTCTACAAAGAGCGCGGCGTCAACCCGGCGAGCGGCTGCGTGCCGATGCTGCTGACGATGCCGTTGCTGCTCGCGATGTGGGCGATGTTGCAGACCTCGATCGAACTGCGAGGCGCGCCGTTCATCGGCTGGATTCACGACCTGACCGCCGCCGATCCGTACTACGTGACGCCGGTCATGATGGGGCTGACACAGTTCTGGCAGCAGCGGATCACGCCGTCTGCCGGCGCCGATCCGGCGCAGCAGAAAATGATGATGATGATGCCGGCGATCATGACGGTCATGTTCCTGTGGCTGCCGGCTGGCGCGTTGATTTACTACACGGTCAGCGGCGTGCTGCGCATCGGCCAGCAGTACCTGACGAACTCGATCATCGGACCGCCCAAAATCCGCAATGTCCGCCCTGCGGCGGAACGGCGCGTGAAGCGCGCGGGCGGCGAAAAGAGCGACGCATGACGAACGATCCGACCCGTCCGATTGTCGATTTTCTCGATCGTTTCGCAGCCGCCCTCGGGATCAAGGCGACGGTCACCGTCGAAGACACCCCCGATGGTCCGCGCCTCAATCTCGCCGGCGAAGAAGCGGAGTTGCTGGTGCGTCATCGCGGCGAGCCGATCAAGGCGCTACAGCACGTCGTCGACATGTCGTACGCCCGTGCCTTCGAGGCCAGTGACAACGGCCGGCGGATTTTTGTCGACGCCCTCGAATACCGCAAAGGCAAGGACGTCGAACTGCGAAAGATGGCGGTGTTCCTGGCGCAGAAGGCGAAAGACACCGGTGTCGAGCAGCAGCTTGGTCCGCTGAATCCGTACGAACGGCGCATCGTGCACATGGCCGTTGCCGAGGTTCCGGGCGCGACGACCGAGAGCATCGGCGACGCGTTTTCGAAGACGGTCCATATCTCGGCGAAGAAGTAGCGCCGCTCGTCACTTAATCGCGGCTCGTCGCTCGTTCACTCGCTGCTCGAAACGTAGCGGCAACGCGCAAGAGACCAGAAGCGAGCAACGAGCAACGAGCGACGGCATGTCCTTTTCCACGACTGACACGATCGTTGCCATCGCGACGCCACCCGGTCGCGGCGGAATTGGTGTCGTTCGCGTGAGCGGGCCTGACGCGGCCGCGATTGCCGGTCGCCTGATCACCCATCGCACTCCGCTCGAGCCACGGCGAGCGATTTTTACCCGCCTTCGCTCGGTGGATCGCTCCGAGCTTCGGCGGGCAGGCTTCGCCTCTGAGGAACGCGCCGAGCGAAAGCGGGCCACCTCCGAATCCGAGGGTAGCAACGCGATGCACGCGGCTCACGGGGAAGGGGCGATTTCTGCGGTCACGATCGACCAGGCGGTCGTCACGTTCTTTCCGGCACCGCACTCGTACACCGGCGAGGACGTTGTCGAGTTGAGCGCGCACGGCAGTCCGGTAGTGCTGCGGACGATGGTGGCGTCAGCCGTGAATCTCGGGGCTCGACTTGCCCAACCCGGGGAATTCACGCTTCGTGCGTTTCTGAACGGTCGAATCGATCTCGCGCAGGCGGAAGCCGTCGCTGATCTGATCGACGCCGTGACGCCGCTGCAGGCCAGGGCGGCATTCGATCAACTCGAAGGCACGTTGACGCGGACGATCGGCGAGCTCGACGCGGCGCTGTTCGATCTAATCGCGCGGCTCGAAGCGTCGGTGGATTTTCCGGAGGAGGGTTATCACTTCGTTGCGCCTGGTGAACTGGCGAACGCAATTGATACCCTCAGCTGCCGGACGGCCTCGTTGCTCGCCGATGCGCGTCGCGGACGCCTGATTCGCGAAGGAATGCAGGTCGCGATCGTCGGCGCGCCGAACGTCGGCAAATCGAGTTTATTCAATGCGCTCGCGGGTGCGTCGCGCGCGATCGTCGCCGACGTCGCAGGGACGACGCGTGATTTGGTGACGGAGGTGATCGATCTGGACGGCCTGCGGGTCACATTGATTGACACCGCCGGCCTGAGCGACAGCACGGATGCGATCGAAGCGGAAGGCGTTGCGCGATCGCGCCAGGCACAAGCGGTCGCCGACCTCGTGGTGCAGGTGGTTGTTGAACCGATCGACCAACATCGCCTATCGCACGCAACCGCTGTCTGCAACAATGCAAAGAACTTTGTCGTACAAAACAAAATCGATCTGAGTGGTCCGCGCTGTCCGGTTGCCGACGTGCACGTTTCCGCGAGGACCGGCGAAGGTGTCGATGCGCTGCGCGTCGCGATCGTGAATGCCCTTTCGTCCGCCGACGCGGGAAAAGACGAGCCCTGGCGCGAGCGTCCGGAGATCACGAACGTCCGGCACATTACGCTCGTTCAGCGCGCGCACGACGCGCTGTTGCGCGCGCGTCACGCTGCGGCGGGTGCGATGCCGGAAGAATTTGTCCTCGCCGATCTGCAGGACGCGCGGGCGGCACTCGAGGAAATCGCCGGACGTCGCACGCCAGATGATCTGCTCGAGCACATTTTCGCGAGGTTCTGTGTCGGCAAGTAGGCCTGCGCATGTTTGACGTGATCGTGATTGGCGCCGGCCACGCTGGTGTCGAGGCTGCGTATGCGGCGACGCGGCTCGGCGTCCGGGTTGGCCTCTGCACGTTGTCTGACGACACGGTCGCGCACATGCCATGCAATCCGGCGGTCGGCGGCACGGCAAAGGGTCATCTGGTTCGCGAGATCGATGCGCTCGGCGGATTGATGGGCCGTGCGATTGATGCGACGGGAATTCAATTCAAGTTGCTCAATCGCAGCCGCGGCCCCGCCGTGTGGTCGCCGCGGGCGCAGGCCGACAAAAAAGTCTACGGTCGATGGGTCAAAGCGGCGCTCGATCGCGAGCCGAACATCACCTGGTTGATCGGTCGCGCCGGCGCGGTGATCGTCGAACATGGGCGAATCGCCGGCCTCAGGTTCGAGGATGGCCGCATCGAAAAGTGCGGTGCGCTGGTTGTCACGACCGGCACGTTTTTGAATGGTCTGATTCACATCGGGCTCGAGCAGCATCCCGCTGGTCGCGCCGGAGAACCGCCGTCGCGCGACCTGGCGGATTCGTTGAAGGCGATCGGTTTCAACTGCGGTCGCCTCAAGACCGGCACGCCGCCGCGGCTCGATCGTGCCTCAATCGATTTCGAGCGTCAGGTACGCGACGGCCGCTTCCTCGTCGAGCGCGGCGATCAGACGCCGGTGCCGTTTTCGT
This sequence comes from uncultured Acidobacteriota bacterium, assembly GCA_963695635.1. Lineage (GTDB taxonomy): Bacteria > Acidobacteriota > Vicinamibacteria > Vicinamibacterales > CAVVIG01 > DATKHR01. The sequence continues at coordinate 519,294 of CAVOHK010000009.1, read as the reverse complement.
TCTTGTCCCCGCCGATCGAGCGACAGCAGATTGATTGCTATCTGATTCATACGAACGATCGGGTTCGCGAGCTGGTAAAGGCGAACATCGATCGCTCGCCGCTCTTCAACGGGCAGATTCAGGGAATCGGGCCGCGCTATTGCCCGTCGCTTGAGGACAAGATCGTTCGCTTTCCCGACAAGGAGCGGCACCAGATTTTTTTGGAGCCGGAAGGCGTTGACGTGCCGGAGATTTACGTCAACGGGTTCTCGATGTCGCTTCCGCGCGACGTTCAAGCGGAGCTGATCCACGCCCTTCCAGGCTTGGAAGATGCAGTGCTGCTTCGCCCGGGCTATGCGGTTGAGTACGATTTCATTCAACCTACCGAGCTGACGCGTTCGCTCGAGGCCAAGCGTGTCGGCGGACTTTTTCTCGCCGGCCAGATCAATGGGACGTCGGGTTATGAAGAGGCGGCGGCTCAGGGTCTGGTTGCCGGCGCGAACGCCGCGCTTCGGTGCTTGAATCGCGACCGATTTGAGCTGCGCCGAGACGAGGCGTACATCGGTATCCTCGTAGACGACTTGATTACGAAAGGGTGTCTCGAGCCGTATCGCATGTTCACGTCCCGCGCGGAACATCGCCTGTTGTTGCGCATCGATAATGCGGACCTTCGTCTCACCGCTCGAGGGCGGGACGCGGGACTCGTGGACGACGAACGCTGGGAGATCTTCAGTGCCCGGCGCTCGCGTTTCGAGACGAACCTCCGCGTGCTCGACACGTCGCTCGTGCGCGCGTCCGACGGAAACCGCGTCCCCGCCAGCCAACTGCTCCGCCAACCCGGCGTGACCTTGGAGACCATCATCGCTGCTTTGGGGACAGTCCCTGGCCGTCCCCGGGCCTGTCCCCGAGCCTGTCCCCGGGTCTGTCCCCGAGCCTGTCCCTGGGTCGCCCCGCCGAGCTTGCAGATTTTGCGGGCTTCGGCGGCGTTGGACGCAACCAGCGTAGAAACCACGGTGAAGTACGCGGGATATTTGCGTCGTCAGGAGAGCGAGATCGAGCGTGCGCGGAAGGACGAGCGGCGGCGGATTCCGTCGAATTTTCCGTTCGAACGAGTTCCAGGATTGTCTCGTGAGGTCGTTCAACGTCTCAGTCAGGTCCGACCGGACACGCTCGGCCAGGCGCTGCGGATCCCGGGCGTGACGCCGGCAGCCGTCGCCGTTCTTGCGGCTTATGTCGGCCGAGAGCTTCAATGAGATTTCGGGACCAATTGATCGCGCGGCTCGAGACGGTAGGAGTCGCCATTCCGGACGATGAGGCGCTCGATAAGATCGAGGCCTACTTTGAGCTGCTAACTCGTTGGAATCGAACGATTAATCTCACGGCCCTGCCACTCGAAAAGCCAACGGACGAAACGATCGACCGCCTGTTTACCGAGGCCCTCGCCGCTGTTCGGCACCTGCCGAATTCGGCAAAGCAATGGTTTGACTTTGGATCGGGCGGCGGTTCGCCGGCGGTCCCAATGCAGGCAGTCGCCTCCAAAATCCATCTGACCATGGTCGAGTCGAAGGAGCGCAAAGCTGCGTTTCTTCGCGAAGTCGTGCGCAATCTTGAGCTGTCGGCCACAGTGGCGAACATGCGGTTCGAGGACGTCGTTGGCCTGGACGCGAAGGATCGCATCGACGTTGTCACAGTCCGGGCGGTTCGACCGAACGCAACGGTGTTCGCGGCCGCGTCGGCGCTGCTGTCACAGTCGGGTCTCCTGCTGATTTTTCAGAGCCATCCTCATTCCGAAGACGTCGGCGGCTTTCGCCTCCGCGGAATCACTCCACTTGTCGAGTCTCGTCAAACATTCCTGGCGACGTACTCGTTGGGCTAGCTGATCGGGCCTGGCTTCCCAGCGAAGCAGAAAGCCGAATCGAAATTGCTCGAATGTTCCACGTGGAACATTCCATGGTTGACGGTCGATCGACCATTTCGTACACTCCCTTTGAGCCCGACCAGTTCTTACTTCGTCAGTATTCGGGCTAATGCCCAATAAATGGCCCGCGTCGTCGCCGTCGCCAATCAAAAAGGTGGAGTGGGGAAAACCACCACTACCATCAACTTAGCGGCATCGCTGGCGCTTGGCGACCAGCGTGTGCTGCTCGTTGACGTTGATCCCCAGGGCAATCTGACCAGCGGAGTCGGCCAGAAAAATAAAGCCTCCGACGCCGGCACTATCTATCACGCCCTGACAGGTGCGGAGCCGACGCGTGACGCGCGACCGTTCATCATTCCGACGGGCATCGATCGGTTGTCGCTGATTCCAGCCGACCGTCACCTGACTGGCGCCGAAATCGAAATGGTGACGTTGCCCGGCCGCGAAGAACGGCTGCGTGCGTTGATCGATTCCGTTCGCGGCGACTACGACTACATCTTCATCGACTGTCCGCCGTCTCTCGGCCTGTTGACGCTGAACGCACTGGTCGCCGCTGACGCTGTGCTGATTCCTCTGCACTGCGAGTACTTTGCGCTCGAGGGCCTCGCCGACCTGGTGGGTACGATGCGCCGGGTTCGGGCGGCGTTCAATCCACAGCTCGACATCGAAGGTGTGCTGTTGACGATGTTCGATGAGCGCACGAACCTCGGCCAGCAGGTGGCGACGGACGTGCGCGGTTTCTTCAAGGAAAAAGTATTTCGCACCGTCATTCCGCGCAACGTTCGACTCGGTGAAGCGCCCAGCCATGGGATGCCGGTGATTCTCTACGACGTCAAGTCACGCGGCGCCGAGGCGTACCTCGCGCTCGCCAAGGAAGTAATCGAAAGCGCAAAGAACGCCCATGCAACCTAAACGTCCTGCTCTCGGCAAGGGTCTCAGCGCGTTGATTCCCGACGCGCTCGACGGACCGGCCAGCGATGGTTCGAATCCACCACCGTTGATTCGTTCAGCGTCATCGGAAGTTGACATCGATCGACTGACGCCGAACGATTTCCAACCGCGCGTGTTCATCGACGACACGCGGCTGCAGGAGCTCGCCCAGTCGATCAGAGCCAACGGTCTGATCCAGCCGATCGTCGTGCGTCGCGACGGCGATCACTTTCAGATCATCGCGGGCGAGCGGCGCTGGCGCGCCGCGAAACGCGCCGGCCTGCTGCGCGTTCCGGTCGTGATCAAGGAAGTGGCGAGCGGGCAGGAGCACTCGCTGCTCGAGATGGCGCTGATTGAAAACATTCAGCGCGAAGATCTCAACCCAATCGATGAAGCGCTTGCCTATCGCCGGCTGGCCGACGAGTTTCAGCTGACGCAGGAAGCGATTGCGGCGGCAGTCGGGAAAGACCGTGCGTCGGTTGCGAACACCCTCCGCCTGCTCAGGCTGCCGCAGGAGGTTCGCGCCGAAGTGGCAGGCGGCCGGCTCTCGATGGGACATGCGCGCGCCTTGTTGTCCCTCACCGACGAAGCCGACCAGCGCCGCGTCGCGCGCGACGTGATCGGCCGCGGCTTATCGGTCCGCGACACGGAAACACTCGTCAAGAAAATCCTCGAAGGCCAGGAGCCGAAAGAAGCGCCGGCGCCCAAGCCGATCGATGTCCACACTCGAGCCGCGGAAGATCGCCTCAAACTTCTTCTCGGCACCCGCGTCCGCATCGTGCGGCGCGGCCAGCGCGGACGGATTGAAATCGACTTCACCAACGAAGACGAGTTGATCCGGATCTACGAGCAGATCACGGAACGATAAACACGGTGATTGGGGATTAGGGATTGGGGATTAGTGGCGGTCAGTGACGAGTCACCCAGGCACTGACCAGCACCAATCCCCAATCCCCAATCCCTAATCACTAGAAAGGAGCCAACCGAACCATGCGACTCACCCAAATGGTCTCCTGCGCCGGTTGAGCGAGCAAACTCGCCGCAGGCGAGCTCGCTCAGGTGCTGAGTGACATTCCGGCGCAAACCGATCCCCGGGTGCTGATTGACTTCAGGACCGCGGACGATGCGGGTGTGTACCGGTGGGAGAGCGGGCCGGCGTTGGTGCAGACAGTCGATTTCTTCACGCCGATCGTCGACGACCCATACGTCTACGGCCAGATTGCCGCGGCGAATTCGGTCAGCGACATCTACGCGATGGGCGGACTGCCGTTGACAGCGTTGGCGATCGCTGGCTTTCCGGAATCGGGTCTCGAGCCCGAAGTAATCGGCGCGGTGTTCAGAGGCGGTTTCGACAAGCTCCGTGAAGCGGGTGTCGCGCTGCTGGGCGGCCACACGGTTCGCGATCGCGAGATCAAGTTCGGCTACGCCGTTACCGGCGCGATCGATCCGGGTCGAGTGCTGGCCAACGGCGGCGCCAAGCCGGGCGACGTGTTGTATCTCACCAAGCCGCTCGGCACCGGAATCATCGGCACGGCGATCAAGTTCGAGCGCGCGGATCCGAAGATGATGGAGCAGGCAATTGCATCGATGCGCGCGTTGAACAAGGCCGCCGCCGAGGCGATTCAGAAAATGCCGCCCGGAACAGTTCGCGCATGCACGGACGTCACCGGATTTGGTCTGGCGGGCCATGGCACCGAAATGGCGCGCGCGAGCGGCGTGACGCTCGAGTTGAGCCTCGACGCGCTGCCGGTGTTCGACGGTGTGCTCGAGGTTGCCGCCGACAACCGTTCCGGCGGGATGACGTCGAACGAAGCGCACTTCGGCTCTGGCGTCAGAGCTGGCGTCGGGCCCCACCACATCATCTACGACCCTCAGACGTCCGGTGGTCTATTAGTAGCGGTTGAACAAACGGCGCAACAGGCTATGGACCACGCGTTTCGGGACGCGGGGGTGATCGCCTGGAAAATTGGCCGGGCGGTGGCAGCCGTTCCGGGCATCTATATTCATATGGCATAAATGAGTCGCTTGTGAAATACTTCTCAAGCTCCGTAGTAATGTCCAATAAAACCGCCGCCATTCGTTATGCCCGCGCACTCTTCGATGTCGCGTTGAAGGAACAGGCCGACCTGTTGCGCGTCGAGCAGGAACTCGCCGCGTTCAACACCCTGTTCGACAACCAGCCGACGCTGAAGAAAGTGCTGCTCAACCCCGCGGTACCCGTACCGCGCAAGCGCGAGGCGATGGTGAAGTTGACCGAACACGCCCAGACGTCGCCGATTGTCGCCAAATTGCTGGTACTCCTGGCCGAACGCGATCGGCTGATCTTGTTGCCCGACCTGCTCGTGTCGTACCGCGAGCGGATGCTCGACCACCAGAACGTGGTCCGCGCCGAAGTGGTCAGCGCCACGCCGCTCGCTGACGATACGATGCAGGCGATTCAGGAAAAACTCGCGAGCGTGACCGGCCGCACCGTCAACGTCCAGCCGAAAATAGATCCGTCAATCATCGGCGGGATGGTGGCCAAGGTCGGCAGCACGGTTTACGATGCCAGCGTGAGCCGCCAGCTCGAGAAGATCAAACAACGGCTGAGTAGAGATTCGTAGGGTTCAGGGTAGTGGGTTCGGGGTAGTGAGTTCGGGGTTCTAAGGTTCTAAGTTCTGAGTAACCGCATGGACATTAAAGCCGAAGAGATTTCCAAGATCATCCGCGAACAGATTGGCAGCTACGCCGTTGACGTCGACGTCGCGGAGGTCGGCAGCATCATTTCCGTCGGCGACGGTATCGCGCGGGTGCACGGCGTCGAAAACGCGATGGCCGGCGAGATGCTCGAGTTTCCGCACGGCATCTTTGGGATCGCCTTGAACCTCGAAGAAGAAAGCGTCGGCGCGGTGTTGCTTGGCGAGTTCAAGGAAATCAAGGAAGGCGACATCGTCAAGCGCACCGGCCGGATCATCTCCGTGCCGGTCGGCGACGAACTGCTGGGCCGCGTCGTCAACGCGCTCGGCCAGCCGATTGACGGCAAGGGGCCGATTGCCGCGAAGCGCTTCGACCCGATCGAGCGCATCGCGCCGGGCGTCGTGGATCGCCAGTCGGTGAAGGAACCGCTGCAGACCGGTTTGAAGGCGATTGACGCGATGGTGCCGATCGGCCGCGGTCAGCGCGAGCTGATCATCGGCGACCGGCAAACTGGCAAGACCGCCGTTGCCATCGACGCCATCCTCAATCAGAAAGACACCGGCGTCATCTGCATCTACAACGCGATCGGGCAGAAACAGTCGACGGTCGCGCAGGTGGTGCGCACGCTCGAAGAAGCCGACGCGATGAAATACACGATCGTCGTCGCCGCGACGGCGTCGGATCCGGCGCCGCTGCTCTACATCGCTCCGTATTCGGCGTGCACCTTCGGCGAGGTCTTCCGCGACAGCGGCCGCCACGCGCTGGTGATTTACGACGATCTCTCGAAGCATGCGCAGGCGTACCGGGAAATCTCCCTGCTGCTGCGCCGTCCGCCAGGACGCGAGGCCTACCCCGGCGACGTTTTCTACCTGCATTCGCGGCTGCTGGAACGCGCGGCGAAATTGAACAAGGAGCTCGGCGCCGGTTCGCTGACCGCGCTGCCGATCATCGAGACGCAGGCGGGCGACCTGTCGGCCTACATTCCGACGAACGTGATTTCGATCACCGACGGCCAGATCTTCCTCGAGAGCGACCTGTTCCACCAGGGCGTCCGCCCGGCCATCAACGTCGGCAACTCGGTGTCGCGCGTCGGCGGATCGGCGCAGATCAAGGCGATGCGTCAGGTCGCCGGCACGCTGCGACTCGACCTTGCCCAGTACCGCGAGCTGGCCGCGTTCGCACAGTTCGGCAGCGACCTGGACAAGTCGACGCAGGCCCAGCTGAATCGTGGCGCGCGCCTCGTTGAAATCCTCAAGCAGCCGCAGTACGAGCCGCTGGCGGTCGAACGGCAGGTCGCGATCATCTTCGCGGGCACGAACGGCTATCTGGACGGCGTGGCGGTGTCGGACGTCGGATCCTTCGAAAGCGAGCTGTTCAAATACCTCGAAGGCCGCCACCCGAAGGTGCTCCCGGGCATCAGTGAAAAGAAGCAGCTGGACGACGAGCTGAAGGGTGCGCTGACCACTGCGGTCGCGGAGTTCGCGAAGGACTTTTCGGCGCGCAAGGCCGCCGTTGCGTAACGACGATCAACGCCGAGGCCGCTGAGCACGCCGAGAAAGTAGACAGTTCGAATGCCATCACTAATTGACTTACGGCGTCGGATCCGCGCGGTCAAGAACACGCAGCAGATCACCAAGGCGATGAAGATGGTCGCCGCCTCCAAACTGCGCCGCGCGCAGGAGCGCGTGATGAACGCGCGGCCGTTCGTCATCCAGGCGCATCAGGTGCTCGCGTCGGTGGCCGCGCGCGTCGATCCGTCGGTTCATCCGTTGCTCGAACAGCGCGACCGAACCCCAGGCTCGAAGACGCTCGTCATCGTCATCACCGGCGACAAGGGCCTGTGCGGCAGCTTCAATACCAACGCCATCAAGTCGGCGGCGACGTGGATCATCGATACGGGCAAGGACGGCTGTGAGCTCGGGCTGATCGGCCGCAAGGGACGCGACTTCTTCGCGCGCCGCGGGTTCAGTATCGCCTTCGAGCACGTTGGCATTTTCCAGACGCTGAAGTTCGAGGACGCTCAGACGATCGCGCAGCAGGCGAGCGAGATGTTTCTCGAGCGCAAGGTCGATCGCGTGATGCTCGTGTTCAACGAGTTCCGCTCCGTCATGTCGCAGCGCCTGGTCGTCGAGCAGTTGCTGCCGATTGCCCCCGAAAGCGTGAACCGGGGCGGCCCGGAGGGCGGGGCGCCCGGCGCCGGATACCAGCCAGTCGAGTATCTGTACGAGCCGTCGGCGCAGGAAATTTTCGACCGGCTGCTGCCGCGCTACGTCGAGGTGCAGGTCTACCGCGCGCTGCTCGAGTCGAACGCCGCGTTCTTCGCGGCGCAGATGACGGCAATGGACGCCGCCACGAAGAATTCGGCGGAGATGATCGGCAACCTGACGCTCTACATGAACAAGGTCCGCCAGGCCGCGATCACACGGGAGATCATCGAAGTCGTTTCAGGCGCGGAAGCGCTCTGACAAGCAGGGTGATTGGGGATTAGGGATTAGGGATTAGGGTGAGTGGTGGTCAGGTGATTGGCGATCGAGGCTTGGTTTTCCAATCCCCAATCCCCAATCCCTAATCACTACCAGGATCAGCAAATATGGCTACTGCAACCGCAACAACGGTCGGCAAGATCGTCCAGATCATCGGACCGGTGGTCGACGTCGAATTCCAAGCCGGACACCTGCCCGCAATCTACAACGCGATCCGCATCACGATGGAGCAGGACGGCAAGCCGGTGGAGGTCGTGGCCGAGGTCGAGCAGCACCTCGGCGAGAACCGCGTCCGCGCGGTCGCGATGAAGCCGACCGACGGCATGCGCCGCGGTATGGAGGCGGTCGACCTCGGAGAGCCGATCACGGTGCCGGTCGGGCCCGAGACGCTCGGACGCGTGCTGAACGTGCTTGGCGAGCCGGTGGATTTCCCCGATCGTCCCGTCCAGACCAAGGAACGCTGGCCGATTCATCGGCCCGCGCCGACACTCGAGAACCAGTCGACCGAGCTGAAGATGTTCGAGACGGGCATCAAGGTCATCGACCTCCTCGAACCGTACCTCCAGGGCGGCAAGATTGGACTCTTCGGCGGCGCCGGCGTCGGCAAGACCGTCGTCATCATGGAGCTGATTCACAACATCGCCCTGAAGCATGGCGGCGTATCGGTGTTCGGCGGCGTCGGTGAACGCACGCGCGAGGGAAACGACCTCTGGCACGAGTTCCAGGAAAGCAAGGTCATCGATCCGCACGATTGGACGAAGTCGCGCGCCGCACTGGTCTACGGCCAGATGACGGAACCGCCGGGCGCGCGGCTGCGCGTCGGACTGTCGGCGCTTACCGTATCCGAGTACTTCCGCGACGCCGAAGGCAAGGACGTGCTGCTCTTCATCGACAACGTGTTCCGCTTCACGCAGGCGGGCTCGGAAGTGTCGGCGTTGCTCGGACGTATGCCGTCTGCAGTCGGCTATCAGCCGACGCTGCTCAGCGAGATGGGCCAGATGCAGGAGCGCATCACCTCGACCAAGAAGGGCTCGATTACGTCGGTGCAGGCGATCTACGTTCCGGCCGACGATTACACCGACCCGGCGCCGGCGACGACGTTCGCGCACCTCGACGCGACGACCAACCTTTCCCGGCAGATCTCGGAACTGGGGATTTATCCGGCGGTCGATCCGCTGGCGTCGACGTCGCGCATTCTCGACCCGCGCATCCTCGGCAACGAGCACTACAGCGTCGCGCGCCAGGTGAAGCAGATTCTGCAGCGTTACAAGGACCTGCAGGACATCATCGCGATTCTCGGCATCGACGAGCTGTCGGAAGACGATCGCGTCACCGTGTCGCGCGCGCGGAAGATTCAGCGCTTCCTGTCGCAGCCCTTCTTCGTCGCGCAGCAGTTCACCGGCATCGACGGCAAGTACGTGCCGATCGCCGACACGATTCGCGGCTTCAAGGAGATCGTCGACGGCAAGCACGACGAGATCCCCGAGCAGGACTTCTTCCTGTGCGGTCCGATCGAGGACGTCGTGGCAAAGTTCAAAGCGCGCAAGTAACATGGCGTTACCGACGAAACTGCAGCTGAACATCGTCTCGCCCGACAAGTCGCTGGTGAACGAGTTGGTCGACGAGGTGGAGGTCCCGGGCGCCGACGGCTACTTCGGTGTCCTGCCCGGTCACACACCGCTGCTGGCGGCGCTCGGCGCCGGGGAGCTCTGGTACCGCACCGGGCAGGAGAAGAAGTACCTGGCGATCTTCTATGGCTTCGCCGAAGTGCAGCCGGATCGGGTGACAATCCTCGCGCGGACCGCGGAATCGCCGGACGAGATCGATGTAGCCAGGGCCGAAGAGGCGCGCAAGCGCGCGCAGGAACGCATGACCCGGCCGACGGTCGATATGGACGCGGAGCGGGCGCGCATCGCATTGATGAAGGCGCTGATCCGCTTGCAGGTCTCGAGTCGCGCTAAAATCCGATCCTAGAGCGGGCTTCTGGCCCGCTCCCAAATATTGTTTTCCAATCTCGCCAATCTACTGCGCTACCGCGGCCTGATTAGCAGCCTGGTGGCGCGCGAGCTGAAGGCACGGTATCGCGGTTCGATGTTCGGCTTCTTCTGGTCGTTCATCAATCCGTTGCTGCTGCTGCTGATTTATTCGTTCGTCTTCACCAACATCATTCCGAACCAGGACGACAAGACGAAGCCGTACGCGCTGTTCATGTTCTGCGGCATCTTGCCCTGGACCTGGTTTGCGACCTCGTTGTCGGACGCTGCGGGCTCGCTGCTGGCGGGCGGCAATCTGATCAAGAAAGTGCTGTTTCCAGCCGAAGTGCTGCCAATCGTCAACGTGCTGGCGAACATGGTGCACTTCTTTCTCGGGCTGACGATCCTGATTGCGTTTCTGATCTTCTATCAAAAGATGCCGGACCCCTGGGATCTGGTGTGGTTTCCGATCGCCGTCGCGATTCAGCTGGTCTTCAGCACGGCACTCGGCCTGCTGCTGGCGGCGCTGACCGTGCACTTTCGCGACATCCGCGACATCCTCGCGAACTTACTCACGCTGTGGTTCTTTGCCACGCCAATCATCTATCCGCACTTTCAGCCGAACGTTCAGAAGTTCAAGCCGCTGTTCAACGCCAACCCGTTCACGCACCTGGCGATTTCGTATCAGGAAATTCTCTTTTTCCACGGTCCGATCGGCCACTGGAAGTGGTTGCTCGGACTCGGGGCAGCGTCGATTCCACTGTTCCTGGTCTGCTATTGGGTGTTCGACCGGCTGCGCGACTCGTTTGCGGAGGCGGTGTGATGAGACCACAGAGGGTATTACCACAGAGGCACAGAGGCACAGAGACCAGGAATGTTGTTCTCTGTGTCTCTGTGCCTCTGTGGTTGAGGTCCTCCGTGCTCTCTGTGGTCACGTCATGACCGCCGCGATCGAGATGACCAACGTCTCGAAGGTCTACCGCAAGTACAGCGGCAAGCAATTCTCCACACTGAAAAGCGCGCTGCTGCAGCGCAGCATCTTGAAAGACCTGCGGCCGAACGAGACGTTCCCGGCGCTGACCGACGTGTCGTTCGCCGTCTCCCGAGGATCGACCTACGGCGTGATTGGCCGCAATGGCTCGGGCAAGAGCACGGCGCTCAAGCTGGTGGCCGGCATCACGAAACCGACCAGCGGAACAGTGCGCGTTGACGGGCGGATCAGCGCATTGATCGAACTGGGCGCCGGCTTTCATCCGGAAATCTCCGGCCGCGAAAACGTCTACATCAACGGCATCATGCTGGGCCTGACCAAGCGGCAGATCCACGAGCGATTTGACGAAATCGTCGAGTTCGCGGAGCTACGCGAATTCATCGACGCACCGGTGAAGACCTATTCGTCCGGCATGTACATGCGGCTTGGATTTGCGGTGGCAATCAACGTCGATCCCGACGTTCTGCTGGTCGACGAGGTGTTGGCGGTCGGTGACGAAGGTTTCACGCACAAGTGTCTCGACAAGTTCTCGGAATTCCGTCGCCGCAACAAGACCATTCTGCTGGTCACGCATTCCCTGAACCTCGTGGAAAAGTTCTGCGACGAGGCGCTGTGGCTCGATAACGGGCGCGCGATGAACCATGGCGATCCCAAGCGGGTCGTCGGCGCCTATTTGTCGGCTGTCGAGCAGTCCGAAGAGCGGTTGATGGCCGCGACGACGGCCAAGGCGCTGAGGGAACACGAGGCCCGGTAGCGCCGGTGCCACGGGATGGGCAAGAAATTCAGGACCAGCCGGCCGATCCGACTTCGAACATGTTCGAAGCCACGGAAGGACGGTGGGGCTCGCGCGAGGTCGAGATTACATCCGTATCCTTTGTCGGCAGCGACGGCCAGCCATCGCACATCTTCCATTCAGGCGACGCGATGGCCGTGACCGTCGGCGTCCGTGCCAAGCATCCAGTTGACGACTTCGTGTTCGGTATCGGCTTCTTCAATGCCGAGGGCGTGTGTTGTTACGGCACCAACACCTATCTTGAAGAAATGAATCCGGAAAGGCTCGCCGGCGCCGCGGAAGCGACGTTCCTGGTCGACAGCCTTGATCTGGTCGAAGGCACCTACAAAGTTGACGTCGCCGTGCACAAACGCGACGGCGCGCCGTACGACTATCACCGCTTGCTTTACACGTTCCGGGTCAAGTCGCGCGTCCATGACGTCGGCATCTATCGACCGAAACATCGCTGGCGTTTTGCCGGCGATGTGACCTTCGGAGCCGCCAAGTGACGCTCGACGAAGCCGTCGCCCTGGTGGCGCGCTGCCGCGCCGCGCGCCAGCAGGTGGTGTTTACCAACGGCGTCTTCGACCTGCTTCATCCAGGACATGTCCGATATCTGCAGCAGGCCCGCGCGCTCGGCGACGCGCTGATCGTTGGCGTCAACTCGGATCGGTCGGTTCGTTCCAACAAAGGACAAGGCCGCCCGATCACTCCCGAGGTCGAACGCTGCGAAATTCTCGAGGCGCTGGCGTGCGTCGATGCCGTCGTCGTGTTTGACGAAGACACGCCGCACGCATTGATCGACGCGATTCAGCCCGACGTCCTGGTGAAAGGCGCCGACTGGGCCGAAGACGCGATCGTCGGTCGCGCCAGCGTCGAGGCGCGCGGTGGCCGCGTGGTTCGTGTCGCGATTGAACAGGGTTACTCAACCACCGCGCTCCTGAAAAAGATCCAATCGCACGGCTCGGTATAATTAGTCGTTTATGCCGCAGCTGCAGTTCGGATCGCGGACGGTTGGCGACGATACGCCGCCGTTGGTGATCGCTGAGATCGGTATCAATCACGAAGGCAACTTCGACAAGGCGCGGCAAATGGTCGAGGATGCCGCTCGCGCCGGGTGCGAGTGCGTCAAGTTCCAGTGCCACGTCATCGACGACGAGATGATTCCGGCGGCCGGGGAAGTTGTTCCCGGCAACGCGACCGAAAGCATCCTGACGATCATGCAGCGGTGCGCGCTGACCGACGATCAGGATCGGGCGTTGAAGGCGTACACCGAACAGCTCGGCATGATCTATCTGTCGACGCCGTTTTCGCGGGCTGCGGCCGATCGACTCCAGCGGATGGGAGTGATCGCGTACAAGATTGGTTCGGGCGAATGTAACAACTATCCACTGGTACGCCATATCGCCGGCTTCGGCCGACCGGTGGTGCTGAGCACCGGCATGAACGATCTCGACAGCGTTCGTCCTTCGGTCGAAATTCTTCGCACTGCCAGGGTGCCGTTTGCGCTGCTTCACTGCACGTCGATCTACCCGACGCCCTACAACAAGGTGAGGCTCGGCGCGATTACCGATCTCAAGACGACTTTTCCGGATGCCGTCGTCGGGTTGAGCGACCACACGCTTGGCAATTACACCTGCCTGGCGGCAGTCGCGCTTGGGCGCGCGCATTCTCGAACGCCACTTCACGTCCGACAAATCCTGGCCAGGTCCGGATGTTCCGATCTCGATGGACCCCTCCGAGTTGCGCGATCTCGTCAACGGTTCGCGCGCGGTCTTCGAGGCACTGGGCGGCGGCAAGACGATCCTCGGAGAAGAGCAGCCGACGATCGATTTCGCCTATGCGTGCGTCGTCACGACCCGTGAAATCCCCAAGGGTGAAAAGCTGTCGAGTGATAACACCTGGGTGAAACGGCCGGGGACCGGCGAGATCAAGGCGAAGGATTACGAGCGCGTGCTCGGCCGTTCCGCGGCGCGCACCCTGCCTGCCCATGCTCAGGTGGGTTGGGCAGACCTCGTGTAAACGCTAAACTGGAGCGTTGTGGCGACGTCGACCTCCCTCAACCTGCGCGCCGTCCTCAAGACCGCTCTGACCCGCGGCGGCATGGATGTACCTGCAGCTGCCGGTTTCCGGACTGACGCCACCGGCGAAAGCGTTGTTCGTCGCAGGAGCGGCGAGCGCGCAGGCTCATGGTGTCGTTTTGTACGTTGTTCCGACCGATGCGGTCATCGAAGAGGCGGTCGCTGATATCGACTTCTTCCTGTCGGCGATCGAAGGCCTCGGACCTCTGGATCGCGGCGTCCTGCCGTTTCCTTCCAACGAAATTGATCCGTATCGTGGGCTCGCGCCGCACGTCGGCGTGACATCGGCGAGGGCACGTGCTCTCCACGCGATTGCAACCGGTGCCACGCGCGTGGTGGTTGCCTCGGCAGCGGCGCTGCTTCCACGATCGACTGCACCAGCCAAGCTGCTCGCCAGCACCATCGATCTCAAGCCCGGCCAGGACATCGCGCCGGCGGATCTCGCCGAGTTGCTGGTCGATGCCGGATTCACCCGTGAAGATCCGGCCGATCAACACGGCGAATTCGCGGTGCGCGGCGGCATCGTCGACATCTTTCCGGCGGGTGCGAGCGATCCGGTCCGTCTCGAATTCATCGGCGACACGATCGAAACGATCCGCACCTACGATCCGGCGACCCAGCGATCGATCAAACCGATCGATCAGATGCAAGTCGTTCCACTTCATGACGTGCTCAACGATCGCAGCGCGACGATCTTCGACTATCTGAAGCGCGCCCGCGCCTCGCGCGTGGTCGTTTCAGAACGTGACGAGGTCGACGCAGCTGCCGCCAAGCTCGTCGAGCAGGTCGAGCGCAGCTACCGGCAGGCAATCGGCGAATCCGACGGCGACGGCGGCGAAGAGTCGCCGATCGTCTCGGCCGAAGAGTGGGCCGAGTTGAGCGCCGAAGACGACCCCGAGATGATGTCCGAGCGGGCAGAGTTGAAGATCCGGCGCGTGGCCGCCGCGCCAAATCGGGCCCGCAGGGAGGAAAGGGAAGGAAACCGAGAGGTTCCGCCGCCGGCGGAATTGTTTGCCGACTGGGTCGATATCGCCGCCCGCCTCGAGACCGCAACCACGATCGCGCAGCTTGGTCTCGGTGAATCGCACGAGGTTCGATGCCAGCCGACCGTGGAAATGCGCGGCCGGTTTCAGGACTGGGTCGTCGAGGTCAAGCGTGCACATGACGCGCATGAGGCGACGCTGTTCGTTGCCGCCTCGCCAGGCCGGGCCGAGCGCACGATCGAGTTACTCAAGGAGTATGACGTCTTCGCGATTCCGGTCGAACGCGCCGAGGACGCGCAATACGCCGCGGTGCTGGTCGCGGTCGGCGGCCTGTCGCGAGGATTTCGATTGCCCGATGCCAGTTTGCAGATCTACGCGGAACCGGATGTTTTCGAAGAGGATCGACGCGCTCCCGAGAAGCGCCGCTCGGCGACCAAAGCGTTCCTCTCGGATCTTCGCGATCTGAAAGTTGGCGACCTGATCGTCCACGTCGACCACGGTATCGGCGTGTTCGTCGGGCTGAAGCAAATCGGTGTCGGGGCCAGCGCCGGGCCGGCCGACGACCGGCAGGAGTTCCTCGAGCTGCGCTACGCAGGCGACGACAAGTTGTTCGTTCCGGTCGAACGGCTCGATCTGGTGCAGAAGTATACCGGCGCGACCAAGCCGCCGATCGACCGGCTCGGTGGTACGTCGTGGGAGCGCGCCAAGACCAAGGTCAAGAAAGCGATGCGCGACATGGCCGAAGAGCTGCTGAAGCTCTACGCCGCGCGCAAAGCCGTACCCGGCCATGCGTTCAGTACCGATTCGCACTGGCAGCAAGAATTCGAAGATGCATTCGAGTACGACCTCACGCCCGATCAGCGGTCGGCGGTCGCCGACATCAAGTTCGACATGGAATCGCCGACACCGATGGACCGGCTGCTGTGCGGCGACGTCGGCTATGGCAAGACCGAAGTCGCGATGCGCGCCGCGTTCAAAGCGGTGATGGACGGCAAGCAGGTGGCGGTGCTGGCGCCGACCACGGTGCTGGCGTTTCAGCATCAGAAAACATTGAAAGAGCGGTTTGCCGGATTCCCGGTCCGGATCGACATGGTCAGCCGGTTTCGCTCCAAGCAGGAACAGAAAGAGGTGGTGGCCGATCTGGCGACGGGCAAGGTCGACATCATCGTCGGCACGCATCGGCTGCTGTCGAAAGATGTGCAGTTCCGCGATCTGGGAGTGCTGGTCGTCGACGAAGAGCAGCGGTTCGGCGTCGGCCACAAAGAGAAAATCAAGCAGATGCGGAAGAAGGTCGACGTGCTGACGATGAGCGCGACGCCGATTCCGCGCACCTTGAACATGTCGCTGGTCGGCATTCGCGACATGTCGATCATCGAAACGCCGCCGAAGGATCGGCTCTCGATTCAGACCAACGTCGTCAAGTTCGATCAGGCGGTGATCGGTCGCGCGGTTCGCAACGAGCTGGCGCGCGGCGGGCAGGTCTATTTTGTGCACAACCGCGTCGAGTCGATCTTTTCGATCGGTAACCTGCTCCAGCGGCTCGTCCCCGAAGCGAGGATCGTCGTCGGCCATGGAAAGATGGCCGAGGACGCAGCTCGAAAAGGCGATGCTCGAATTCATCGCGCGTAAACATGACGTGCTGCTGGCGACGACGATCGTCGAAAACGGGCTCGACATTCCGAACGCGAACACCATCATCATCAATCGCGCCGATCGGTATGGCCTGTCGCAGCTCTATCAGTTGCGCGGCCGGGTCGGCCGATCGGATCGGCCGGCCTATGCGTACCTGTTGATTCCGCCCGAAGACAATCTGTCGCCGATTGCGAAAAAGCGTCTGGCGGCGATCAAGGAATTCAGCGACCTCGGCAGCGGATTCCGCGTCGCCGCACTCGATCTGGAATTGCGCGGCGCCGGCAATCTGCTTGGCGGCGAACAGAGCGGGCAGATTGACGCGGTCGGCTTCGAGATGTACATGAAGCTGCTCGAGCAGACGGTCCGCGAGCTGAAGGGCGAGGAAATTGAAGACGACCATCGTGCGACCGTCAATCTGAAAGTCGATCTGCGCATCGATGAATCGTACGTACCGGACATGAATCAGCGGCTGATGCTCTACAAGAAGGTCGCAGCAGCCCGAACCGAGGAGGAGATCGACCGCGTGCTCGAGGAAGCGACCGACCGCTACGGGCCGCTGCCTGCCTCGGTGCTCAACCTTGCCGACTACGGACGCATCCGCGTGATGGCCGACCGGCTGGGCATCGACAGCATCGACCGTGAAGGCCGCCTGGTCGTCTTAAAGTTCAGACCGCAGGCGAAGCTTGATCCGGTGCGGCTGCTGACGTTCGTGCGGGAGCGTCCAGAGCTGACGGTCGCTCCGCCGAGCGAGTCTAAAGTTGTCCCTGGAAGTGATTGGGGATTCGGGATTAGGGATTGGTGGTGGTCGGGTGCAGAGGCCACGTCAGGAGCGGCACCGTCCCAATCCCCAATCCCCAACCCCTAATCCCAACAGGCGTGCCCGAGAGTCACTCAAAGGGCACGCGCCGAGCTGGTGGACGGCGCGGGCACGGGAAACCGAAGTGAAACCGGGCTTTACCAAGGCCGAGCTGACGCGCGGCGCGAAGGAAGATCCGCGGGCTCCCGGGGGCGTGTTCGAGCGGGTCGGCGGGTTATTGAGCGATCTGCTCGAACAGGTTTAAAATATTGATATCAAAACATTTATGAAAACGACCCTTCTGGCGCTGTTCGCGGTGGCGTTGCTCGCCGTGGCGCCGCACGCGGAAATCATCGAGCAGGTGCTCGTCAAGGTGAACGGCGAAATCTTCACCAAAACCGAACTCGAACAGCGGCAAGTGCAGGCGCTGCGTCAGCGCGGCCAGCCGATCGACCTCAAGGCCGACCCATCCAACCAGCAACTGCGGAAGGCGCTCGACGAAATTACGCCGCAGATCATGGTCGACGTGGTCAACGAAATGCTGGTCGTGCAACGCGGGCGCGAACTGGGCTACACCCTCAGCAACGAGCAGTTCAGCGGCATCGTCGAGAACATCAAGAAAGAAAACAAGATCGAAAACGAGGAACAGTTTCAATCGGCGCTCAAATCCGAAGGCATGTCGATGTCCGATCTGCGCCGGCAGCTCGAACGCTCGATGATCCGCCAGCGCGTCGAGCAGAACGAGGTCCTCAGCAAGATCGGCATCAGCGAGACCGAAGCGAAGTCGTACTACGACACGCACATGAACGAATTCACGACGCCTCCGTCGGTGACGCTGCGGGAGATTCTGGTGGCGATTCAGTCCGACAACCGCGGCGTCAACGTTGGTGCCGAAGATTCGGCCAAGACGCGCGTCGAGGAACTCCGCGCGCAGGTCACCACCGGCAAGCAGCAGTTCGAGAAACTCGCGTCCGAGTCGTCGGATTCGCCGTCGAAAGCCAACGCCGGCCTGATCGGACCGCTCAGCGTCCTCGACCTCTCGCCGGAACTCCGCAAGCTGATCGAAACGATGAAGATCGGTGACGTCAGCCAGCCGATTCGCACGTCGCGTGGGTTCCAGTTGTTCAAACTCGAATCAAGAACCGACACACACACCCTGCCGTTCGATCAGGCGAAAGACCAGATCGGTGAGCGGGTGTTTACCGACAAGCGGAAGGGCGAGTATTTGAAGTACCTCGAAAAGCTGCGCGCCCAGGCGATTATCGAGTGGAAAAATCAGGACGTGAAGCGGGCGTTCGATGAAGGCCTGAAGCAGATGGCCGCCGCGCCGTCCCTGTAACGACGTAACGACGTAACGATGCTTTCACCAGAGAGCAGCGGCGGCGAGTACCGCGCGCCGACTCCCGACACTCAGTGGTTTGCGATTTGGACGCGCTCGCGTCACGAACACGTAGTGCGCGAGCAGCTCGAACGCAAGCACTTCGAAGCGTTCCTGCCGACGATTACCCGCTGGAGCCGATGGAAAGATCGCAAGAAGAAGATCGACTGGCCGCTGTTTCCCGGCTATTGCTTCGCGCGGTTTGACGCCAACGACGCCTTGCCGATTTTGAAGTGCACCGGCGTCGTGAACATCGTCTCGTTTGAAGGCAAACCCGCGCCGATTCCCGAGTACGAGCTCGAAAGCATTCGAGTGCTGATCGGCAGCGAACTGCAGTACGACCCCTGCCCGATGATCAAGGAAGGCATGATGGTCGAGGTAAGGAGCGGCCCGTTGAAAGGGGTCGTCGGCCGTTTGATGCGAAAGGACGCGATCAAGGCCCGCCTCGTCCTGTCGGTCGATCTCATCGGCCAGGCCGTGACGGTTGAAGTCGACGCCGCCGACGTCAAGCCTTACTGACGCTTCGCCACGCCGAACAGATCGCCACGGCAACGAATCCGCCGATCGTGTCCGCCAGCCAGTCGGCGACATCCGGTACTCGTCCCGGCGTGAAAATCTGGTGAATTTCATCGGTCGCCGCGTAGGCGGCGGTGAGCACGATTGCGGTGCATGCCATCACCAGCCAACCGCGTTGCGTGCCGGCGAGCGCCCATAAGGTAAAGCAGCGCCAGCACGCCGTAACCGCCACCGTGCAGCAGTTTGTCCCAGACGTGGCGCGTGACAATCGGTGCGGGATCGGGTTGCGACGACGAAAAGAAGATAAGGGCCATGAACACGAGTGCCGGTATCCATCGCGCCAGGCGTTTCAGCACTGACTGTCGAGGGTACTGCATAATGGAGCCGCAACCGGTGAAGGCATGAAGATCGGCGACGTCCAACTTCCCTCTCCATTCGCGGTCGCGCCGATGGCCGGCATGACCGATTCGGCGTTCCGCCGTCTGGTCAAACGGCGCGGCGGATGCGGCCTGGTCGTGACCGAAATGGTCAGTTCCGAAGGCCTGGTGCGCGGGATCGACCGCACGCTCGAGTACGCCGAATACACCGAGGAAGAACGGCCGATTTCGATTCAGATCTTCGGCGGCGATCCAGAAAAAATGGCGGCGGCGGCGCAGATTGTCGAAGGGATGGGCGCGGACATCGTCGACGTCAACATGGGCTGCCCGGTGCCGAAAATCGCCAAGCACAACGCCGGCTGCAGCCTGATGCGCGAACCGGAACACGCCGCCAGGGTGATCGGCGCGATGGCAAAAGCGGTGAAGATTCCGGTGACCGTGAAAATGCGCGCCGGCTGGAACGATCGGCGCGCGCAACGCTCCGGTCCTTGCCAGGATGGTCGAGGACGCGGGTGCGGCTGCGGTCGCAGTTCACGGGCGGACCGCGGAACAGAGCTACAGCGGCGATGCGGACTGGGATCTGGTCGCCGAGGTCGCCGACCAGTTGACCATTCCGGTCTTCGGCAGCGGTGACTGCGTCGAGCCCGAACAGATTGTCGCGAAGCTCAGGGCGCGGTATCGAAGGAGTACTCGTCGGCCGCGGCGTGCTGCGCAATCCGTGGATTCTGGCGCAGGCCGAAGATCTCGCGGCCGGCCGCGCGATGCGGCCAGTCACGATGTCGCAACGCGGCGAATTTCTGCTCGAGTACATCGAACTGTTACGCAGTGAGCGCATGTGGGACGGCAATCGCAATCCCCAATCCCCAATCCCCAATCCGCAATCGAGTCACGACCGGTGGGTGATCAACAAGCTTCGCGCGTTGGGTTCCTATTACACGAAGGGCCTGGACAACGGTTCCCATCTCCGCACCGCGATCAACACCGCCCAATCGCTGCCACAACTGCAAGCGTTGATCGCCGACTTCTTCAGCGTGCTTCCCCATGTAGAAGCGTTGCCGCCATCCCGATAACTCCATACGTGTCTAGCCTTTGACGATGTAACTCAAAGGGCGGAGCCACTCAATAGTAATCATTGGTCAAATCACCAATTATTATTCACTCGATTGCCCTAAGTTGTTTGATCGCCTGCAATAACGGCGTCAAACCGGGTGCGAATCGTATCAAACCGGAGTACGACAAGCGGTCGGGAAAGCTGGAAACGTTGAGGTACGACTCGAACGGTGACGGCCGGGTGGACATGACGTCGACGATGGATGGCGCTCGTGTGATCAAGATCGAGATCGACAAAGACTTCGATGGCCGTCCGGACCGCTGGGAGTACTACGATGCCCAGCAGAAACTCGAAAAGGTCGGCTTTTCACGGGCCGGTGACGGCAAAGAGGACGCCTGGTCGTACGCCGACGCCGCCGGCAACATCGAGCGAATCGACGTGTCGACCAAACGCGACGGCACCATTCAGCGCGTCGAACACTACAAGAACGCAACCCTGGTCAGCGCTGACGAGGACACCGATGGCGACGGCAAACCTGACAAATGGGAAACCTACGATGGCGATCGGCTTGCGATGGTGGCTTACGACACGCTGCATCGCGGCACCGCTGACCGCCGCCTGATTTACGGCGCGGACGGACGCACGCAGCTCGAAGTCGACGCGAAAGGTAACGGCACCTGGACCCCACGCTAGAACGGATTTTTCAGCAGGCGATCGACGCGCATTCGGAGACGCTGCGTCAGTCGGCGCCGGCAATTGGCCGCGCCGCCATCATGATGCGCGAGGCGCTGGCGAGCGGCGGAAAGATTCTGATCTTCGGCAATGGCGGCAGCGCGTCGGACGCGCAACACTTCGCGTCGGAACTCGTCAATCGCTTTCAGCGAGTGCGTGCCGCCTTCGCCGGCATCGCGCTGACCACTGACAGCAGCGTTCTGACCAGCATCGCCAACGACGATTCGTTCGAGCGCGTGTTCGTTCGGCAGATCGAAGCGCTTGGGCGGCCTGGCGACGTCGCGGTCGGCATTTCAACCAGCGGCAATTCGTCAAACGTCATCGCCGGACTCGACTACGCACGCCGTCACCGATTGGCCACCGTTGCCCTCACCGGTGCAACGCCGATGGTCGCCGACATCTGCGTCACCGTCCCGGCCGCGATAACAGCCCGCATCCAGGAAGTGCACCGGACAATCATCCACGCGTGGTGCGAGTTGATCGAACGGTGATCGCCGAAAAGGCTTTGCGAGGGATGCTGTCTGCGCCAGCATTGGTCCTCGTCGGCGCGCTGGCGGCCGCTCCCGCCGCCGCACAGGAAACAAAAGAGCCCGACGTCTCGAAGGTTCGTGTCCGGCTCGGGCCGGTAGCGCTCGATCCGACGATTGAGCTGACCAATCTCGGTGTCGATACGAACGTCTTCAACGAGCCGAGTGGCGAAGAGAAGCAAGACTTTACCTTCACGCTGACGCCTCGGGCACGCGCCTGGATGAAAGCCGGTCCGACGTGGCTGACTGCCGACTTTCGCGAAGATATCGTCTGGTATCAGGAATATTCGAGCGAGCGAGCCGCCAACACATTTTTCAGCGGCGGCTGGATCGTCCCGCTGAATCGTCTCGCGTTCGGATTCGACGGCACGTATCTGAATGCGCGCGAGCGGCCCGGCTACGAGATCGACGTGCGCGCCGATCGGCGGGAACTGCAAGGCCGCGCCGCCATCGAATATCGCGCACTTGCCAAGACCTTCCTTACCGCCAGGGCCGGTCGCAGCGATGTCGAGTTCGACGCCGACGAGTTTTTTCTATCGTCCAATCTCAGTCGTGAACTGGATCGAGCGGTGACGATGTTCGCAATCGGCATCAAGCACGATTTGACGCCGTTGACCTCGATTAGTTTCGACCTTACCCGGCAAGAGGATAGGTTCGACTTTTCGCAGCTGCGCGACTCGGATTCAACGACCTTCAGCGTGCAAGTGACCTTCGACCCATTCGCAGTGATCAAAGGCACCGCGCGGATCGGCTACCGCGACTTTGTGCCGCTCGACCCGACGGTGCCCGGGTATCAAGGCGGAACGGCAGCCGTCGACCTGTCGTACGTGCTGCAAGGCTCGACGAAATTGGGCGTGCAGATCGGGCGCGACGTACAGTATTCCTTCGACGTCAATCAACCGTACTACCTGCAGACTGGCATCAGCGGCTCGATCGCACAGCAGATTTATGGTCCGCTCGATGTCGTCGCACGGGCTGGCACGCAGCACCTGTCGTATCGCGATCGCGCCGGCGCTACGGTTGCCGTCGCCGGCCGCACCGACGACGTTCGAACGCTCGGTGTGGGATTTGGTTACCATGTGGGTAGTGAACTGCGGATCGGCTTCAACGTCGATCGGTCGCGGCGCGACACCGACCTGGTCGGGCGTCGCTACGAGGGCTATCGGGCGGGAATGTCAGTAACCTACGGATTGTAGATGGCGCTTCGGATCGGATTCGATCTCGACGGCGTGCTGGCCGACATGGACGCGGCGCTGCGCGAGCACTCCGAGCGCTTGTTCGGGACTGCCCGCGGCGAGGCGCCGCCAGCCCGGAACAGTGAGCCGGCCGACGACAGCGAAGAGGCCGCAACAATGCCCGCCGAAACGCCAGTGGTGCAGTTGGACCTCTCGGTTCGGCAAGAACGCCAGTTGTGGCGGCATGTGTCTACAGTCGAGAACTTCTGGGAAGGTCTGCAGGAAATCGAAACCGGCGCGATCGCACGGCTCGCCACCCTCGCGCAGGAACGCGCCTGGGAGATCATTTTTCTGACCAAGCGTCCGCGAACCGCAGGGGCGACGGCACAAGTCCAGTCGCAGCGCTGGCTCGAAGCCAGGGGGTTTCCGTTGCCGAGCGTTTTCGTCGTCCAAGGATCGCGTGGCCGGATTGCCAAAGCGCTCGATCTCGACATCGTCGTTGACGATCGGCCGGAAAACTGCCTGGACGTGATCACTGAATCGAGTGCGCGGGCGATTCTCGTCTGGCGGGGTAGCTCTGAGGCGACTGCTGCGCAGCGTCTTGGCATCGGCACCGTGTCCACCGTCGGCGAGTGTCTCGATATCTGTGAAGAAATCGACGCGCGCAGTCGCAAGCAGCCGGGCATGCTCGAGCGCGTCAAGCGCATGCTATCGCCGTCCTCTTACTCCTCGTCCAAGAGTCTCGCCAGTCCTTCAACGCCTTCCAGTTCGAAGTCGTAGACATTGGCCGCAGCCGCGGCTTGATTAAAGCGAAAACCTAATTCCTCGTGTGCAGGATGCCGAAGGTACGCCTGCAGGCCAGCGACATCGTCGAATTCGATCCAGGCCAGGTAGTCGGCGGCATCGGACGCGGAAGCATCGTAACCGGCGCCGATCTTGATGCGGCGACCGAATTGGACGCGTCGTACCGTCGGGATTTCCTTGACCGCCTTTTCGAATGCCGCGACAAATGCGTGGCGAGCGTCGCGCGATAACCCTTTCTTTGGTTTGACCAACACGACGTGCGCGATCATCGATGCCATCCACGCAGCCAGTAGTAGCCAAGGCCGAGGATTTCGTGCAGGTTTTGTGAGCCGAGATCGAGTCCGCCCTGGCTGGGCAACAGCAGATCGGACCATGTGGCTTGTCCGCGCAGGAACTCCTGCGCAATCGCTGGCGTCGCTTCGATGCCAACCGATCGAAAGACGCCAAGCGAACGGCGCATGTGAGTTTCGCTGGTAACCAGAATGACCTGCTCGATTCCCTGGGCTTTCAGCATCCGGTCGACGATCAATGCCTCGTCGCGCGTCGTGCCCGATTCGGTTTCAACCAGAATCCGATCGGCCGGTACGCCCAGCGCCACGAGATGTTCGCGCATCGCCTCGCCCCCTGGGACGATCGGCCGGTGCGGATGCGGATTCCCACCCGACGAGATCACCACGGCCGGGTTGACGAGCCGAAACACACGGGCCGCCTCGAGTTCTCGCGACGCAGCCGCAGGATCTGGATAGACTGCGATGCGTCCGTCCCAATCCATCGCGTGCCAGCTGCCGCTGCCGAGCAACACGATCGCGGTCCGTTTGTTCGGCGCGATCTGCGCCGCGTTGAAAGGCTTCATCGACCCGACGATCACGCGCGCGAAGAGATACTCGAGGCCGTAAATGCTGAAAATTGCCACCGCGATCGCGAACGCCAGCGCGGCCCGACGTGCGCGTCGCATGGTTCGCGTCTCGTCTTTCGAGGCGCGGCCGGCCGCGTAAACCCACGCGCAAACAATCAGAAAGATGACGATGATTCCGCCGGTCGACAGCAGCCAGCGGACGATGTCGGCGCCGAGAATCACGGACGAATTCTACTCGTCGTCGCGTTTCTTCTTCGGATCGTGATTCGAGGGACGTCCGTCTTTCGACCACGGGCGTTGGTTTCGGGCTTTCGGTTTCCACGGACGATCGCCGGCCGGTTTTGGTTTCCACGGGCGATCGCCAGGCGGCTTCGCTTTCCACGGGCGATCACCAGGCGGCTTCGACTTCCACGGACGATCGCCACCCGGCTTCGCCTGCCATGGACGATCGCCAGGCGGCTTCGGTTTCCAGGGCCGGTCACCCGCCGGTTTTCCTTTCCACGGACGATCGCCAGCGGGCTTCGGCTTCCACGAACGATCACCGGGCGGCTTCGCTTGCCACGGACGATCGCCAGGCGGCTTCGGTTTCCAGGGCCGGTCACCCGCCGGTTTTCCTTTCCACGGACGATCGCCAGAGGGCTTCGGTTTCCACGGGCGATCGGTGCCCGGCTTGGCGGACCATGGACGATCGCTGCGTGGCGGCTTGGGTTTGTCCGACCACGGTCGGTCGCCATCGCGCCGCGGCGGCCGATTGCTCCATGGCCGATCGCCTTCGGGCTTGGGTTTCCACGGGCGATCCGGCCGGTTTCCCCAGGGACGTTGACCTGCCGGTCGATCGCCGCTCGGCGTCGTGTTCGAGGGTGCGCCAGCGTTGCGGTCGGCACGCTGCTCGCGCTTGTCGCGACGCCGCTTCTCCTTGTCGAATCGCGCTCGCGGGTCCTTGTGATCGCCACCCGGCCGCCAGTCGCGATTTCTTTTTTCCTGGACCTTGATCTGCTGAAAATCTTCGTGCTCCTGTTCCATCGACTCCCACAGGCGTCCGCGCGCGAACCATTTCATGACGACGTTCGGATTGGTTCGTTTCAGCTGAGCGAGGGTAGGACGAAGTTCCTCCGGATCGCGCGCGCGAAACGCGGTCGGCGCGTTGTCGATCAGAATGGTCCAGTACGCGAAGCGGGGCGGCATCCTTACTATTGTCCCCGATTCGGTCTGTCGGGCGGCGGCTAACTCAGTCGCTTCAGTTTTTCGACCAGGGTCGTCCGTTTCAGGTTCAGCAGTTTCGCTGCCGCACCCTTGTTGCCACCGGTGCGCTCCAGCGAACGCTGAATCAGCTCGCGTTCGACATTGGCAACGAACGCGTCGAGATCGATGCCTTCTTCCGGGAGCGTGACCGGCGACGCGAGCACGCTTTCCTGGGCTTGCTGGATTTCCATCGGCAGATCGGTCATGTCGATTTGGCCGCGGCCGGCGCTCATCGCGACCGCGCGCTCGATCGCATTTTCCAGCTGTCGGACATTGCCGGGCCATTGATAGGCCATCAGCCGCCGCATCGCATCCTGCGAGATCGTTTTGGGCCGGGTTTCCGGATTGTCCGCGACGAGCCGATCGAGGAAATGTTTGACGAGCAGCGGAATGTCTTCCTTACGCTCGCGAACCGCCGGCAGTTGAACGGCGATCACGTTGAGACGGTAGAACAAGTCTTCGCGGAACTCACCGTCAGCGACCATTTGCGCAAGGTCGCTGTTGGTCGCCGCCATCACGCGAACGTCGACCTTGGTCGAATGCGAATCGCCAACCCGCTCGAATTCGCGTTCCTGCAGCACGCGCAGCAGTTTCATCTGCAGCGCTGTGCTCATCGTGCCGACCTCATCGAGAAACAACGAACCTTTGTGCGCCTGTTCGAGCCGGCCCTGACGGTTTCCCACCGCGCCGGTGAACGCGCCGCGGACGTGGCCGAACAGTTCGGCCTCGAGCAGCGTTTCCGGAATCGCGCTGCAGTTGAGCGCAACGAACCGATTGGCACGCCGCGGGCTTGCGTGATGAATCGCCTTCGCGACCACTTCCTTACCCGACCCGGTTTCGCCAGTTATCAAGATGGTGCTGTTCGTGCCCGCGACCGTTTCGAGCATCTGAAACAGCTTCTGCATCGGCTGGCTCTTGCCGATCAGGCCCTCGAACCGGTAGCGTTCTTCGAGTTGCGCGCGCAAATAGGCGTTTTCGGATTTCAACCGCCGCTGTTCCTGCGCCGACTCGAGCACGTGCATCAGTTCGTCGATCTGGAACGGCTTGCTGACGAAATCGAACGCGCCGCTCTTAATCGCGTCCACCGCGTGCTTGGTCGTTCCGTAGCCGGTGACGATGATGGCGATGATGTTCGGGTAGCGGGCGACCGCCGATTGGATTAGCGCGGTGCCGTCCATGCCCGGCAGTCGAAGATCCGTGATGATGATGTCGAACGCGAAGTCGGCCAACTGAGCCATGGCGGCCTCACCCGAGTCGACCTGCTGGACGTGGAAGCCCCGGTCGGTCAGTTGTTCGGCGATCGCCTGGCGAAGCGCGGACTCGTCTTCGACCAGGAGCAGATGTTTTTGGCTGTCAGGCACTTAAGCGCGTCGTCAATATATTGACACATCCGGCGGCGGAAGAGGGGCCTGTCCCGGGGACAGTCCCGGGGACTGTCCCCTAGCCTGTCCCCTGGGGACAGACTTGGGACCGCGAAGGGAGTCAGATACGGGGTCGGATCCAAGGGTCGCGGTCGCGTCGCACTCGTTTCCGAAGAACGAAACGCTCAAGCGGGAACTGCTCGCGCGATTCCCGGCGTCGGTGTTCAACGAAACGCGGAAACCGTTAGGCGGCGCGGCGCTGGTGCAGTTCCTTCGCGGTTACCGCCAGGCGATCACCGGACTCGAGGTCCTGGACGAGACGATCTTCGCGGCGTTGCCGGAGCTGAAGCTGGTGAGCAAGTACGGCGTCGGGCTCGACATGATCGACTTCGACGCGGCGCGGCGCCATGGAGTAACGATCCGGCACACACCTGGTGTCAACGCACAGGCGGTGGCGGAGCTGACGCTCGCGTTCATGATCATGCTCGCGCGCCGGCTGCCGACGCTGACGCGCGAAATGCGCGACGGCATCTGGACGCACGGCGGCGGCCGCCAGCTCTCGTCAGCGACCGTCGGTGTGGTCGGCTGCGGTCACGTCGGCCAGACGGTGGTGCGACTGTGCCGCGCCTTCGGCGCCCGCGTCGTCGCGCACGACATCGTCGACTACGCCGAGTTCTTTCGCGCTCACGACGTCACACCGTTGACGCTGCCGGCGCTGCTGGCCGAATCCGATTTCGTGTCGATTCACCTCCCGCTCGATGCTTCAACACGCGGCATCATTGCCGGCGCGCAACTAGCGCAGATGAAGCCCGGCGCCTTCCTGATCAACACGGCGCGGGGCGGAATTGTCGACGAACGGGCGCTTCACGATGCGTTGATCGCTGAAATCATTGCCGGCGCTGCGTTCGACGTGTTTTCCACCGAGCCGTTTGCTGATACGGATTTGTTGCGACTGCCGAATTTCGTAAGTACACCACACGTCGGCGGTGCGTCCGAGGAGGCAGTTCTGGCGATGGGGCGCGCGGCAATCGCGAATCTCACCGGCCGCTAACCCCCCTTGCACCAGTCACCTGACCGAAACTAATCCCCAATCCCTAATCCCCAATCACTGAGCTTCCGATAGGAATACCGGAGGCAGTAGGTGGAACGAAAAACGATTTCGATCATGAAAGCTTGTGAGCTGGTGGGTGTGAGCCGCCGAACGATCTATAACTGGCTGTCGAGCGGCAAGATCGAATATGTCCGGACAGCGGGCGGTTCGGTGCGCATCTTCGTGGACACGCTGTGGCGCGATCCGAACAACACCAATCGTCCGGCCGTCCAGCAGATGTGGCAAGCCGAGGGACGCAACCAGGCCTGATGCATCGTCCGCTCAGCGTCGAGGAGCTCCTGGCGAGGAGACCGATGGACGAGTCACCAGAACTGCGTCTCCTCTTTCACCGCTTGAACAACCAGCTGGGAATCATCCTCGCACACGCCGAATTGCTCGAAGCAAAGGCGCCCGACGACATGAACCGCGCCCGTGCGGCGCAGGTTGTCTCGGGCGCGCTCGAGGCCATGACCACGGTCAAAGAGATCCGCCGCGTCACTTCCAGCCCCGTCGATCCGCCGCAATAACCAATCAAAACTGTAAGTACAGCGTCAAAAAAATGGCGCCGCGAACGTCAAAATCGTCAAAGTTTTGACGAATTGCACGGTCTTGCGCCCGAATTCCTGCTAGTCGTCCCACTTCGAATCACGGCAACAATTGCAATAATTCCAAAGGCTTACAGTGAATTACGGTGATCGAGTGCCGTACCGTTAGACACAGACTCGGCAGTTGGTACCTGAGTTGCGAAAGAGCGCACCCGTCGGCAACCCGAAGGAGACTCGAATGCGTGCTCAGCCCGTCGCAGCCAGTCAGAACCGCCGAATCGTCGCCGGCCTTCCGTTTGTGGAGGCTCTGGCCCGCCGCATGGCTTCGTCCATGCCCAATTCCATCGACATCGGCGATCTGGTCCAGGACGGCGTCCTTGGACTGATTGACGCCGCGCATCGGTTCGATGAAGCGCGCGGGATCAAGTTCGAGACCTTCGCCGAGCGGCGCGTGCGCGGCGCAATGATTGACGCGCTGCGTCGCGATGCGTGGCCGCGCGGCGTGCGCCGCCAGCGCCGTGAACTGGACGCCGCGCGCGAAGCGCTGCGCCGCGAACTGGGGCACGAGCCGTCAATGGCGGATCTTGCGGCCCGCGTCGGTTCCGACGAGAAACGTCTGAGCCGGACGATCGTTCGCATCAATACGATCGAAGCCACGTCGCCGCTCGCGACCGGCGAGCACATGGACGAAAGCTCGCTGCCCACCGCGTTGGTTCCCTCCGAACCTGATTCACCCGACACCGCTTACGAGAAAACCGAGACCAAGGAACGCGTTCGCGCTGCGATTCAGTCGCTGCCCTGGCGTGAGCGGAAAGTCATCGGCCTGTATTACTACGGCGAAGTGACGATGAAGCAGATCGGCGCGGAGATCGGGGTCAACGAATCGCGCGTCTCCCAGCTGCACGCTCGGGCGATCCGCCGGCTGCGCGACGCCCTCGGCGACATGAACCCGCAGAAAGTTGCCGAGATGAAACGTCAACTGCTGGCGTTCGCGACAGCGAAGAAGCCGGTGATGGCGAAGGTGCAGCCCAATCCGGAAATCGTTCAAGAGACCGTTGCGAAGCCGCATGCTGTGGTATTGCCGTATGCGAAGGTGAAGAAAGCCGTGCCAGCGAAGGCGGCATTGAAACCGGCGCGTCACGCGCGCGTTGTCGCGGCGGCGCGTTAACCAATCGAACGCGGAGCAGCCGCCGCCGAGAAACGTTGATCTCGGCGTCCTCAGCGGACTCGGCGTTCACTTCTTTACGCGAGGCCCTCTCTTACCGCTCGTAATAGATCGCCAAGCCTGAACGGCTTGGCGAGCCAGCGGCAACCGCTTTCGTCGAGAAACTCTTCCGCGTCCGTACCTGCCACGTCACCAGTCACGAAGATGACCCGCTTCGCCAGCGTCGGTACGTCGGTGGACAGCTGCCGGTAAAACATTTTCCCGTCCACTTTCGGCATTTTCAGATCACAGATCACCAAATCGTACGGCGTCGTCGCGGCGTTGATTCGCTCCAGACCTTCCTCTCCGTCCGGCGCGTGGTCGACGACGTAGCCGGCGTCGCGCAGGGCGTCGACCACCGCATTCGCGAGCTTGGTCTCGTCTTCGACCACGAGGATTGACGCGCCGGAGACGGCCTCTGTCTGGTTATCGAGCCGGCCGCGCGACAACGGTGCCGGGGGCAGTTTCCCGCCGCTGACCGGCAACTCGACATAAAACGACGCACCGATGTTGGGATTCGATTCCAGCCGGATCCGGCCGCCATGTTCCTGGACGATCGCGTAGGCGACGGTCAGGCCGAGTCCGGTGCCTTTGCCGACTTCTTTGGTCGTGAAAAATGGATCGAAGATCTTCGGCTGCAACTCGTCCGGAATTCCGGGACCGTCGTCGTTGATTTCCAGCACGACCGATTCATGGTTGACGTCGTGCCAGGTACGCACCACCAGCGTGCCGCGGCCGTTCGCGGTGAGCATCGCCTGTTCGGCATTGATGATCAGGTTGAGCAGGACCTGTTGAATCTGATGGCCGTCAGCGAAGACTTGCGGCAAGCCGGCGGCGAGCGCGTCGAGGACGCTGATGTTGCTGACGCGCTGTTCGTACGAGCGCAGCGCCAGCGTTTCGCGCACCACCTGGTTGACGTCCACCATCGCACGGGTGGTTTGCCGTTTGCGAGCGAAGGTCAGCAGATTGCGGACGATCCGCGCCGCGCGTTCGGATTCAGAGAGGATGGTTTCGAGGCCGCGGCGAACCGGGTCGTCCAGGCCTTTGCGCTGCGTCAATCGCTCGGCCCAGCTGAGGATCGTCGCCAGCGGATTGTTCAATTCGTGCGCGACACCGGAAATCGTCTGACCGAGCGCGGCCATCTTTTCGGCTTGCAGCAGCTGGTGATAAATGTCGCGGGTTTCGTCGTCCAGTTTTTTTCGCTCGCTGACGTCGCGTACCAGCGCTTCGACGCGAAGGCGTTTGCCGGCTGCCGGTTCGCCTTCTTCCGATTCGGATCGTGCGGTCAGCTCGACCCAGACGGTGTTGCCATCGGCGCGGCGCAGCCGCAGGAGGTAGTCGTTGACCGATCCGTCGTTGTGGAGCCGGTCGAGGAGCGCGACCCGGGCCTGTGGATCGGCGAAGCAATCCGGATCGAACGGGCGAACCTCGGTCTCGGTCGCTTCGCTCGGATATCCGAAGATCAGCTTGAGGTGCGGATTCGCCGCGATGGTGGTCGACGATTCGGCGTCGAGCGTCCCAATGTAGACGCCTTCGTGCACCGCTTCGAATAGTCGCGCAAATGCCGCGGCTCGAGGCTCCACCGGCGGGAGTATAGCTGCCTATCGCTTGGTGATTGGGGATTGGGGATTAGGGGTTGGTGATGGTCAGTGATCAGTGACTGGGGATCGGTGCGCACTGCATCACTCGTGCAGCCACTAATCCCCAATCCCCAATCCCCAATCACCTCAGTTGGTTTTCCCCGGCGCTGCGGGCGTCGGTGTATGGCCGCCGTTGAAGCCGGCCCACTTCTTCTCGACGGCGGCGCGAATTTCGCGCACGTTCGCGCCCGAGGCGTACAGCTGGCGCGCTTCGGTGGCGACGTCAATGCACACGGTGCATTCGAGCCCGTGCGGCTCCCACGCCGTCACGTCACCCTTCTGATCGCGATTCGCGACGAAGCAGTCGTGGTTGCCCTGATGGCCGCCGCGTTCGCAGCCGCAGAAGCACGGCACGTAGCTGAGAATTTCAGGATGTTCCGCAGCGAACAGATAGGCCTCGCGAACGACGTTCATCGGCCGCGGCGGAGCGTAGGCCTGCGTCGGCATCGGCGGATAGTTCGCCTGCTTGTGCGGACCGAACTTCGCCCAGCGCGCGTCGCTGGCCGGCGGCGTGGTTTGCGCGTGCTCGCTGTGGTCGGCTGCGGCTGACGCGCTGCGGCTGTTACTCATATAGGCATAGCCGCCGGCAACGGCCACCAGCGCCACGATGGCGGCAACGACCAGTGCCGTCGACGACCTCCCCGAAGCAGGGGGCTTGCCGTCGCCCTGCGAGGAGTGAGGCGCGGTAGCTTTCGCCGAAGACTTTCTTCCCATCCCGATATCTTACCCGTACACGCCGCCCTCTGAAACCAGCCGTCCTGCGTCTTGGACCGGTTCACACCGGGTCGCCATGGTACGGTACGCGGATGTCGCCGGCCCGCCGGGCCTACGCCGCCTTCATCATTACTTCCATCGTCTGGGGCACAACCTATCTGGCGATTCGAATCGCGCTCGAAACGATTCCGCCGATGCTGATGGCGTCCGCGCGATGGATCGTTGCCGGGACCGTCTTGATTGCGGTTCTGGCAGCGCGCGGCGAAAAGCTGCCCGGCCCGCGTGAATGGCCGGCACTGACGATGCTCGGCATCCTTCTCCTCGGCTTCGGCAACGGCGCGGTGGTATGGGCCGAGTTGACGGTTCCGAGCGGGCTGACCGCAGTACTCGTCGCCACCGTTCCGTTCTGGATGGTCGGGATCGACGCGGCGGCAAACCGCGCGGCGCCGGCGACCGCCGCGGATCCGCTAGCAGCCAGGGGGGTGATCGGATTGATCGTCGGATTCTCTGGAATTGTTTTGCTGGTGTGGCCAGAGCTGAAGGTTTCCGGAGGGCGCGGGTTTCTTACCGGGGTGATCGCGACGCAGATTGCGTGTATCGGCTGGGCGCTTGGATCGAGTTACGCCAAACGTCGTGCTCGCACTGGTGCGGTCGAGGAAAACGTGTTGGCGAGCGCCGCGTTTGAAATGCTGTTCGGCGGCGTCGCCTTGCTGGTCGTCGGAATAGCGCTGGGCGAGTGGTCGCGCGTGGCGTTCACGACACGCACCACACTCGCCCTTGCGCACCTGATTGTGTTCGGATCGATCGCCGGCTTCACGGCGTACGTCTACGCGCTGAAACACCTGCCCGTGGCGACGGTGTCGCTCTACGCGTATATCAACCCGCTGATCGCGGTCGTGCTTGGCGTGCTGATACTCCATGAACCATTCAGCGTGCGGATGGCGGCGGCAGCCGCCATCGTGCTCGCTGGGATGGCAATGGTTCGCCGTGATTAGGGAATCAGACTCCCTAGACGGCGGTTCGTCCGCCCACCAGGCGAACGAGGAACAGCACGATCGCAATGACGAGCAGAATGTAGATGAAGTTTCCCATTGTGTAGCCGCTGACGATCCCCAGCAGCCACAGCACGATCAAGATGATCGCAATCGTTTCCAACATGCGCGCCCTCCAATCGTCGGAACCCGACTGCAACTTGAGTACCGAACAACGGTCGAGCTTGGGAAACCTGAACTATTCCTGGCTGAGCGCGAAGGTCATCGTGCCCTGCACAGCGATTTTGCCGTCAACCCGCGCCGTGCCTTTGAGACGGCCCATCCGGCTGCGCAGCCGGAGCACTTCCGCTTCGATGATCACCACGTCGCCCGGGTGAACCGGACGCCGATA
Organism: uncultured Acidobacteriota bacterium; assembly: GCA_963695635.1. Classification (GTDB taxonomy): domain Bacteria; phylum Acidobacteriota; class Vicinamibacteria; order Vicinamibacterales; family CAVVIG01; genus DATKHR01. Next base: position 485,485 of record CAVOHK010000009.1, on the reverse strand, counting down.
TCGTACGCGTTCAATACCCGCGAAGAACGGCAGCCGCCCGCGGTTTTCCGGCTTCGCGAGAATCATGATCGCGCCGACCTGCGCGATCGCTTCGGTGAGAATCGTCGGCGGCATCACCGGACGACCACCGGCGACGTACGACAGGTACTTCTCATTGTACGAAACGTTCTTGATCCCGACGATGCGCTTGTCCACTTCGAACTCGGTGATTCGATCGACGAGCAGAAACGGGTATCGGTGGGGCAGGATGCGTTCGATGGCGGCGTGATCGAGCGGAAGCGTCAGGTCCATGGAAAGAACCAATTATACTAGGCAGGGCTGACGCCCACGCCGTCGCGACGTGGCGCAGCGCACCGTGTCTACGATTCCGCCAAACACGCAAGAACAATTGACGACGCTGTTCGCGCTCGGTCGCGAAGTTGCGTCCGTGCTCGACTTGGACGAGCTGCTGCACAAGATCCCGCAGCTGATCGCCCGCCTCACCAAGTTCCAGGCCTTCGCCGTCTACTTGCTCGATCCCAAGCGCAACGAGCTGTCGATTGCCTACTCGGTCGGCTATCCCGCCGAGGTGTCGAGCGGCCTGCGCCTGAAGGTCGGGCGCGGGCTGGTGGGCGCCGCAGTGGCCGATGGACAGCCGATTCTGGTCAATGACGTCCACACCGACTCACGATACGTCGAAGCCGTGCCCGGCTCGCAGGCCGAATTGGTCGTCCCGTTGCGCAGAAAAGGGCACATCATCGGCGCCCTGAACCTGCTCAGCGACACGGCCGGCCAATTCACCGAAAGCGACGAAGCGATGCTGCGCCAATTCGGCGCCCACGTCGCTGTCGCCATCGAGAACGCGCTGCTGGTCGAGCACGATCGCGAGTACACCAGCACACTCGAGACGTTGTCGGAAATCGCGCGCGAATTCGCCGCGATTCTCAACCTCGACCAACTGCTGACGCGAATCGCCAACCTCACCAAACGCGTGATCGACTACCGCACGTTCGGCATCCTGCTCGTCAACGAGGAGACCAGCGAACTCGAGATGAAGGTGGCGGTCCGCTACGGCGATACCGTCACCGTGCCGCGCGTGAAGCTTGGCACCGGGTTGGTCGGCTACGCGGCGCTGCACCGCGAGACGGTGCTCGTACCGGACGTCGACCAGGACCCGCGCTACATCAAGGTGGTCGACGATGCGAAGTCGGAGCTGGTGATCCCGCTGCTGCTCAAGGATCGCTGCATCGGTGTGTTCGATCTGGAAAGTCCCGACATCGATGCGTTCAACAAGAGCCACATCGACATCCTGCAACTGCTGGCCAGCCAGGCCGCGGTGGCGATCGAGAACGCGCGTCTGTACGAAACCATTCTCGCGAACGAGGATCGGTTGGAGAAAGAAATCCGGTTCGCGCAACGGGTGCAGGCGGCGCTGTTGCCAACCGAGCTGCCCAAGCGAATCAAAGGCGTCGACGTCGCGGCGCGGTTCGCGCCGGCCCGCGAACTGGGCGGCGACCTCTACGACTTTCTCGCGCCCGAACCCAACAGCCTGGTCGTCGCCGTCGGCGACGTGTCGGGCAAGGGCGTTCCGGCCGCGCTCTACAGCGCTTTCGCCGGCGAACTGATTCGCTCGCGTACCTTCCGTCGTCGCTACGCGCCGGAACGATTCAGTCCTGCCGGTGTGCTGGCGTCAACCAACAGCATCCTGCACGAGCGGCAGCTCGAGGAGTACTACTGCACCCTGTGTTACGCAGTGTTCGACTTCAAGCGGCGGACGCTGTTGATGGCTAACTCGGGACTGCCGTATCCGATTCAGTACTGCGGCACGACCCGGAAGGTGTCACAGCTGGTGCTGCCTGGCGTTCCACTCGGATCGTTCGCCGGATCGACCTACGACGAGTTGTCGCTCGAGCTGTCGGCTGGCGACGTTTACGTGTTCTGCTCCGACGGCGTGACGGAAGCGGTCGACGGCCTCGGCCGCGAGTTCGGCAACGAGCGGCTGCTCGCGGTCATCGAACAGTCGCACGACAAATCGGCGCGCGACATCGTTGACGCGATCTTTTCCGCGGTGTGGTCGTTCAGAGGGGACACCCCGCCGAATGACGACATGACCGCCGTTGCCATCAAAATCACGGTGTAGGCCTGGCCGGTGATTGGGGATTAGGGATTAGGGATTAGGGACGGCCAGTGATTGGTCGAGCGTGATTGGAGTCTCAACGGCGTTGCTGTTTTTGCTCATCTAAACGGATTTCCAGTGAGCGCCGGAGACCTTGACCAAGACGTCCAACCGAACCGGCGAGCGCGACGAACTCTTGATTGAGCGCTTCCGGCACAAATTTGCGGCGCATTGCGAGGATATCTTGCGTTTCGAGTTCGGCGTGTTCACCGAGCGCGATGATGACGCGCGACAAATAACCGGGCGTACGATGTCGAGTGCCTTCGGCAATATTCGAAGGTATCGAAACCGCCGCTTTGCGCATCTGTAGTGCGAGTCCATAACGCTCGCGTGCTGGAAATGTTTCCGTAAGGTCGTACACGAGATCAGCCAGGTCCATCGCCTGCTGCCAGACTTCCAAGTCGCGGTAGCTGATGATTTCGCCCATGGAAAGCCGACAGGCACAACGTGTACCGCGTCCACTAGAGCGCTTTTCTTAGTGTTGCAGCGCAACCGCGGGTCAACGCTACCCCGAATGTGTTGCAACTACCCGGACGTGGCGCCACCAATCACCAGACGACTAATCCCTGACCACCACTAATCCCCAATCCCCAATCCCCAATCCCCAATCCCCAATCCCCAATCCCCAATCCCCAATCCCCAATCACCGGTAGGAGAGCTGCGCCATAATCCGTTCGTGAAGCGCCTGGCCTCTTTCCATGCTTCTGCTTGCGGCTTCGCTGGCCGCACAGCCGGCGGCGGAACTCCGCGAGAAATTCGCGGCTCGTCTAGCGTCAATCGCGGCGGGCGTCGATGGCGTAGTCGGCTACGACATCGTCGATCTGACCTCGAACGAGCGCGTCAGCCACCTGGAACGCGAAACTTTCCCGACGGCATCGGCGATCAAGCTCGCCATCGTTTACGAACTGTACAAACAGGTATCCGAAGGGCGGATCAAACTCGACGAGGTGCTGGTCCTCGATCGCAGCAAGGCCGTCGGCGGGAGCGGCGTCCTGATCCATATGGGCACGCCGACACTGTCGTTGCGCGACTACGCGACGCTGATGGTCACGCTCAGCGACAACACCGCCACCAATGTGCTGATCGATCGCCTCGGCATGGCCGAGATCAGCAAGCGCATGCAGAAGCTCGGACTTCCCGGGACACAACTGCGACGCCACATGATGGATGGTGCGGCCGCGCGGCGAGGTGATGAAAATGTCTCGACGCCGGGCGAGTTGATTGCACTGCTGAAGTCGCTGCAGTCGATGCCGGAAGCGATTGCGTTGTTGAAGCTGCCGAAAGAGAACCGGCTGCGCCGCGGCCTTCCCACAGGCGTCGAGTCCGCGGACAAGTCGGGCGAGCTGGACGGCGTGCGTGTTGACGCCGGCATCGTCTTTCTGAAGAATCGGCCGTACGCCTTTTCCGTGATGACGACCTACTTGAGAAACGAAGACGAAGGCGAGCGCGCGATCACCGAGATGTCGCGCGCCGCCTATGAGTACTTCGAACGGTTAGCTACCAGCGGAGTGGCAGGCCGGCGAATCGGAAACTAGTGGAACAATCCCAAAAGGCAGTACTGGCCGAAGAGGAACGCCGAGACCGCAAAGATCGCCGAGTGTGAATTTCAACCGCATTCTCGGCGTTCTTTGCGAACTCTGCGTTCATCGTAAATAGGCGAGCGGGATTACGCCCCGCGAGCACGCTACTGTGACCGCCGATAAATATCGGTTTCGCGAATGTGCAAACCGAGCGGCCGTCCGCCGAAGATCGCCAGATCTTCGACGCGACCCTTCACCCTTACGCGCTCGCCAGTAACCGGCGTGCGCGCGCCGGACGACACCACCGTCACTTCGCCGGTGCCGTCGTCAATTTTATAAAGGCGGAACGGCACCAACGGTAATCCCCACGAGTTGGTGACGACGCCGCTGACGCTGACCGTTTTGTCGTGATATCTCGCCGGATGCTGCTTCAGGTCGCTGATCTCGGGATTGCGCAGCGACAGCGCACATCCGGAACAAAGGAACGCAATCGCGATTGCGAGTGTTGTGCGTTTCATCACCACTCCCCCTGGTTCACCGATCCCGTCGTTCACCACCACTAATCCCCAATCCCCAATCCCCAATCACTTCCAGGAATGAAGAAGATCGCGCCGAACCGGTGAATGAAGCTCGGAGTGCGGCGATGCCAGCGCCTGCCTGATGTTACGCACCCCGTGATTCGACGCGACCCGAAGGGGTGTTCATCAAAGGCTGTGCCCACCGCGACCGCCCGGAAATCCTAAGAAAAACGCCTGTTAGTGAACGCGGCGTCCTGCAGCGCGGACAGCTGGCTGACCTGGTTTTGCGGCGGCAAATCCAGATCGTCGGATTTTCCGGACAGCTCAGTTTTGGACACCGTGCGAAAACGAACAGATTGTCATTGAAATTTGTAAGCGGTCCGTTTACGTTCTGTCTCCGTTTGTAAGACCTGCTTGTTGATGGGAGGAGACATGAAGGCTGTGTTGCGTATGGCAACGCTTTTGGCGGCACTGATTGGCTGGGCGTCACCGAGCTACTCCCAGGGTGGGACATCGTCAACGCTTTCCGGAGTCGTGGTGGACAGCAGTGGCGCCGTGATTCCTGGCGCGGACGTCGTGGCGAAGCAGATTTCGACTGCGGTGGTGACCAGCGCGGTGAGCAACGCCGAAGGCCTGTTCTCGTTTCCCGGCCTGAACGTGGGCACCTACACCGTCACGGTGTCATTGCAGGGATTCAAGACCTACACCGCAACCGACGTCGTCTTGACCTCGGGTGCGGGCGCGAACGTCCGCGTAGTGCTCGAAGTTGGAGGTCTCGAGGAACAGGTCACGGTCATCTCGCAGTCGGAGATTCTGCAGACCCAGACCTCGCACATCTCGACCACGATCAACAGCAATCAGATCCTGAAGCTGCCGCTGACCACGCGCGCGGCGCTCGACTTCGTCGCGATGATGCCCGGAGTGACCTCGGCAGCCGGCAACCGCGACTCCACCATCAACGGCCTGCCGCGCGGCACCATCAACATCACGCTCGACGGTGTGAACGTGCAGGACAACACCCTGCGGTCGACGGACGGGTTCTTCGCGATCGTCAACCCGCGTCTCGATGCCATGGAGGAAGTCACAGTGACGACCGCGGCACAAGGCGCCGACGCAGGCGGACAAGGCGCCGTGCAAGTGAAATTCGTGACGCGCTCCGGCGGCAATAAATTCAACGGCAGCGCCTACTACTACTATCGCAACGACAAGTTGAATGCGAACACGTGGTTCAACAACCGGAACGGCATCGCGAAACCAAAGCTGCTGCAGAACCAGGGCGGCTTCCGTGCCGGCGGTCCGATCGTGATTCCGAAGATGTTCGACGGCCATAACAAAGCGTTCTTCTTCGTGAACTACGAAGAGTCGCGGCAGCCGAGCGATACGACCCGCAACCGGATCGTTCTCAACACCGATGCGCAATTAGGCATCTTTCGGTATCCCGGTGTGGGTGGAGCGGTACAGACGGTAAATCTGCTGCAACTCGCGGCGGCGAACGGTCAACTGGCGGCCGCCGATCCGACGTTCGTGAAGATGCTTTCCGACATCCGCGCGGCCACTGGCAAGACGGGAACGCTGGCGGTTGTCGATCCGAACCTCGAACGCTACACCTACAACCTCAGTGTGACATCACTGCGGCGCTATCCCACGTGGAAGGTCGACTACAACGTCACCAACAACCATCGGTTGACCAGCGCGTTCAACTATCAGTACTTCACCGACACACCCGACACGCTGAACAATCGCGACGCGGCATTCCCCGATTTCCCGGTCGAGGCCGGTCAGGCCTCCAAGCGTCTCGGATGGAGCAACACGCTGCGTTCGACATTGAGTCCGAACATGATTAACGAGGGACGCGTCGGTTACAGCTGGGCGCCGGTGACGTTCTTTGGCGAGCTGAGCAACGATATGTACACCGGTTCGGTGGCCAATCAGGGCGGCTTCCACATCAACTTCCCGACCATCAACTCGGCGCTGACTGCCGCCGGCAACGGCGCCCCGGCGCCGCAGTCGCGCAATGCGACCGCGCTCGTCATCGAGGACGGCATTACCTGGCTGAAAGGCGCGCACAGCATCTCGACCGGCGTCTCGTTCACCGAGTACGGCTACTGGGCGAAGAACTCGAACCTGGTGCCGCGCATCACGACCGGACTGATCGCGAGCGACCCGGCGAATGCCATGTTCTCGGCCGCCAACTTTCCCGGGGCTTCTACCGCGAACCTCAGCGCCGCGCAGGCGCTGTATGCGTTCCTGACCGGCCGCGTCACCCAGATTACTGGTGACGGACGGTTGGATGATTCTGGCAAGTACGTCTATATGGGCACCGGCCTGCAGCGTGCGCGCATGCGCGAAACCGACTTATACATTCAGGACGCGTGGCGTCTCAAGTCGAACCTGACGATCAACGCCGGCGTGCGGTATGGCCTGCAGTTCCCGTTCTACCCGACCAACAGCAGCTACACGACACCGGGAATCGCCGACGTGTGCGGCGCGTCGGGCGCTGCGGGCGACAATGCGTGCAACGTCTTCAAGCCGGGCGTCGTTTCCACTGCCAAACCGCTCTTCTATCAGTTCGAAGCGGGCGCGCGCGCCTACGACGTGGATCTCAACAACATCGCTCCGAGCGTCGGCTTCGCCTGGACGCCGAGATCGCCCGACGGCTTCCTCGGCAAAGTGATGGGCGCCGAGAACGACTTCGTGGTGCGGGCCGGCTACACCCGTGCGTACAGCCGTCCTGGCATGACGGATTTCACCGGCTTCTACAACGCGAATCCTGGCGTGACCATTCCCGTCAACCGCGCCGATGCGCAAGGGAATCTGACAGCCGCCGGCGTGCCGCTGCTGTTTCGTAATACTGCCAGCCTGACACCGGCGCCGTTCAGCCCAACACCGGCCTATCCGCTGTCGGACATCGTCACCGAAGACACCAACATGTTCGATCCGCACATTCAGGTGCCGTCGGCCGATTCGTGGCAGGTTGGTTTCCAACGTTCTCTCGGTCGCGACAACTCGATCGAAATCCGTTACGTCGGTTCACGCGGCCATGGTGAATGGGGAACCATCAACTACAACGAAATCAATATCAAGGAGAATGGCTTCGTCGACGAGTTCCGGAAAGCGCAGGCCAATCTGACCGCGAACATCGCTGCGGGGCGCGGCGCCACGTTCGCTTACACCGGCGCACCTGGCACGTCGCCGCTGCCGACGTTGCTCGGGTTCTACAACGGCCAGGGCGCCGCGCAGGCCGGCAATCCGGCAGCCTACACCGGCACGAACTGGACGAACGCGACGTTCCAGACGTTCCTCGCCGCGCGCGCGCCGAATCCGATTGGCCTGGTGCGGAACACATCGAACACCGGTCTGATGGACAGCGCGACGTTTCGTACGAACGCTACTACGGCAGGAATTCCGTCGAACTTCTTCCTCGCCAACCCCGACCTCCTCGGCGGCGCCAACGTCCGAACCAACCTGCAGGACTCGAAGTACAACTCGCTGCAGCTGGTGTTCCTGCGCCGGTTCTCGAAAGGCCTCCAGGCGCAGGCGAGCTACGTCTTCGGCAAGGGCTACTTGACGCAGTTCGAATCGCTGCGCGAATCGCCACAATTCCTGCGCGACGTCAGCACGCCGCAGACCGCGGCCGGCGACGTGACCCACGCTCTGAAACTCAACGCCGTCTACGAACTCCCGTGTGGCAAAGACGCCAGCGGCACGAAGGAGCGGCTCGCCAACGGGTGGACGATTGGCGTCGCCACGCGCATCCAGAGCGGGCGGCTTCTCGACATCGGCAACGTCCGGCTCGTCGGCATGACGGCGTCGGACGTGCAGGACATGTTCAAACTGCGCTTCGACAATGCGGGTCGCAAAGTGTGGATGTTCCCGCAGGACGTGATCGACAACTCGATCAACGCATTCAGCGTCAGCGCAACGTCGCCGACGGGCTATGCGGGCACGCCGCCGACCGGTCGGTACTTCGCCCCGGCGAACGGACCGGACTGCATCGAGCTGGACAACGGGTCGGACATCGGCGCGTGCGGCACGCGCACGCTCGTCGTCACCGGCCCGATGTTTCGCCAGACCGATCTCCGCTTCGCGAAGCGAACCAGAATTGCCGGCAACACGAGCTTCGAGCTTGGCTTCGAGCTCTTGAATGCGTTCAACCAGGCCAATTTCGTCCCCGTGACCGGATTCGCCAACCCGAACACGACGAACTCGAACAACAACAACGGGTTTTTCAACAGTTCCGGTGCGGCCATCAACAACTACGAGGTGACCGGCCTGACTGGCACCAACAACGCGCGTGTGATGCAGATCGTCACCCGTTTCAACTGGTGAAACCCGACGGTTGCTTGTCCCGGTGGCCGGCCCAGACTTGCTGGGTCGGCCAGCGGAAATCCCACCGCAGGAAGAAAGCCCGTTTTCGGACACTCCAGAATTCCGTATACAACCGCAGTCCAGTTTGAAACTCTGTTCAAATTCGTCAATTTTTCGTTGACCGGAGTGGCGCAGGCATCCATAGTCTCCGGCCATGAAGATGCCGCAATTCGTTCGATGCCTGCTTGTCGCTCTTCTCACGCTCAGCGCCGCCAGCGCGTATGCGCAAGGCAGCTTTTTCACGTCGCTGTCTGGAACCGTGACCGATAGTTCGGGCGCGGTCATTCCGGGCGCAAACGTTCTGGTCAAAAACACGGGAACCGGGATTCAGAACGACGCCGTAACCGGCACCGACGGTGGGTTCACCATTCCGTCGCTGCCCGGGGGTATCTATTCGGTCACCGTCTCGTTGATGGGATTCAAGACGGCCATCCTCAATTCGGTGACCCTGCAGGCCGCCGTGCCCGCCACCGTCAAGGTGACGCTGCAGGTCGGCGCGCTGGAAGAGAACGTGACGGTAATCGGCGACAGCGCGCTCGTCGTGCAGACGCAGTCGCCTGCCATTCAGACGAACTTGAGCGGCGCGCAGATCACCAGCCTGCCGTTGACCAGCCGCAACGCGCTCGATTCGCTGACCTCGCTGCCAGGCTTCAACACGTCTGGAACGGCGCGCAATTCCACGGTCAGCGGCCTGCCGCGCAGCGCGATCAACATCACGCTCGACGGCATGAGCGTCCAGGACAACTACCTGAAAACGACCGACGGCTACTTCGCGCGATTGAGTCCGCTGCTCGACTCGGTCGAAGAAGTCACCGTCACCACCGCCGGCAACACGGCCGACGCGACCGGCCAGGGCGCCGTTCAGATCCGCTTCGTCACGAAATCGGGGACGAATCAGTGGCGCGGCACGGCCTACGAATACCTGCGACACGACGCGCTCAACGCCAATGACTGGTTCCGCAACCGCGACCTGCCGCCGGATCCGGAAACCGGCAAGGCGCCGAAGAACAAGCTGCGCAACTATCAGCAGGGCATCGCGCAGGGTGGGCCAATCGTTCCGAACAAGGCGTTCTTCTTCTTCAACTACGAAGAACAGCGCGTGCCGAGTTCGAGCACGCTGCAGCGCGTGGTGCTGACGCCGGAAGCGGCGGCGGCATCTTCAGCTACAACGTCGCCGGTTCAGTCCGTCAGGTGAACCTGCTGCAGCTCGCGGCGGCGAACGGGCAGCTGGCGACGCTCGATCCAGTCGTATCGAAAGTGCTGGCCGACATCACCGCGGCGACCAAATCGAGCGGCGGTGTGACGCTCGTTGAACAACCCGCTCGTCCAGCAATACACCTGGTCGACGCCGACCAAGAACTTCAATCCGTCGCCGACCTTCCGCCTCGACTACGAGATTGCGCAGAACCATCGGCTGACCGGCTCGATGAACTATCGTCACATCAACTCGACGCCGGACACGACCAACAACGCGCAGCTGCCGTTCCCGGGTTTCGCCACGACCGGCAGTCAGCAGTCGACGCGCTGGACGACGTCCGAGTCGTTGCGGTCGACGTTCGGCGCCAACCTCGTCAACGAGTTCCGGATCGGCGGCATCGGGCGGTGCGACGCTGTTCTCGCCCGAGCTCGAACCGGACATGTGGAACGGCGCGGGCGGCGTTGGCAATCAGGCAGGCTACCGGCTCAATTTCAACGGCGCCTGCTGCGGCACCGGGTTCCTGCTGACCAATCCCGGGTCTCGGCTCGCGGCCAATCGTCGCGCGAAGCATCGACGCGCGTCATCGAAGACACCGCGACGTGGCTGAAAGGCAATCACAACGTGACCTTCGGCGGCATCGTTCGTCCAGGCCGACGTCTGGCTGCAGAACCAGACGCTGGTGCCGACGGCGAACTTCGGCGTCGTCGCGACCGAGGCGGCGGACGGCGATGTTCAACAACGCCAACTTCCCGGGAGCGTCCGCGACCGACATCACGCAGCGCGCAAAACCTCTACGCGATGCTGACCGGGCGCATTTCGTCGCTCACCGGCGACGCGCGCATCACCCCGGACGGCGCGCAGTACGTGTCGCTTGGCCTGTCGCGCGCCGAAGGCCGGATGCGCGAATTCGACTTCTTCGCGGCCGATTCCTGGCGCCTCGACGCCGAACCTGACGATCAGCGGCGGCGTGCGCTACGTGCTGGCGCTGCCGTTCTATCCGACCAACAACAGCTACACGACCGTGACGGAAGAGAGCCTGTACGGCATTTCCGGCGTCGGCAACCTGTTCAAGCCGGGCACGCTGACCGGCACGAAGCCCGAGCTTCGTGCAGTACCCGTCGGGCACCTACGTCTACAACACCGACAGGAACAACTTCGCGCCAAGCGCCGGCTTTGCCTGGCAGCTTCCCGGCTCGACGAACGGCATCGGCCGCCTGCTCGTTCGGATCGAAGGACGGCGACAGCGTCATTCGTGCCGGCGGCGCGATGGCGTATCAGCGTCCCGGCATGTCGGACTTCACCGGCGTGTTCGGCGCGAACCAGGGCATCGCGGTGAACCTGCAAGCGCGATTCGAACAACGCGGCACGCTGCCGATCCTGCTGCGCAGCACCAGCCGACGCTGCCGGGAGCGCCGACGGCGGCGTATCCGATCTTCCCGTCCGCGTTGACCAACAGCGTCAACATGTTCGACTCCGAACCTGCAGATGCCCTACACGCAGTCGTACACCGTCGGCTGGCAGCGCAAGCTCGGCCGCGACACGGCGTTCGAAGCTGCGCTACGTCGGCAGCCGGCATCGTCAGGATTGGGAGACGGTCAACCTGAACGAGACGAACATCACGACAACGGTTTCGTCAACGAGTTCCGCAAGGCGCAGGCGAACCTGCAAGCGAACATCGCCGCCGGCCGCGGCAAGACGTTCGCGTACACCGGCGCGCCGGGCACGTAGCCGCTGCCGATTTTCCTGGCGTTCTTCAACGGGCGACCGAGCGCGCAGGCCGGCGATGCCGCGCAGTACTCCGGCGCGAACTGGACGAACGCGACGTTCCTCGGCTATCCTCGCGGCGATGAATCCGAATCCGTTCGGTTTCGCTGTGCGACCAACGCCGACCGAACGGCCTGACCGGCGACGGCGACGCTGACCAACGGTTTCGTCGGCAACACGACGTTCCGGAACAACGCGGCGGCGGCGGACTGCCGGCGAATTTCTTCATCGCCGAATCCGGACATGCTCGGCGGCGCCAACCTGACGACGCAACGTCGGCGGCACGCGCGCCAACTCGATCCAGGTCGAGTTCCGCAAGCGTCTGTCGAACGGGCTGCAGTTCGGAACGCAGCTACACCTGGAGCGACGCCTACGTCCAGCAGCGATACGGCTTCCATAAGCCGCTCGAGGAGATCGCTCAGGCCGGCCAGGTCGGCAACGTTCAGCACGCGGTCAAGGCCAACTGGCTCTACGAGCTGCCGTTCGGCAAGGACAAGAAGTGGGGCGAGCAACGTCGGCGGTTTCGTCGATGCGCTGATTGGCGGCTGGATCGTTCGACGGCGTCGCGCGCATTCAGACCGGCGAGCAGCTGGACTTCGGCAACGTCCGCCTGGTCGGCATGTCGATCGACGAGTTCCGCGACGTCGGTCGAAGCTCCGCGTCGGCGCCGAACGGCCAGATCTTCATCCTGCCGGACGACATCATCGAGAACACCGTGAAGGCGTTCGCGTCAGCGCGACCTCGGCGAACGGCTACGGCGCACTCGGCGCGCCGACCGGCCGCTACCTCGCGCCGGCGAACGGTCCGGACTGCATCGAAGACGTCGCCCGGCTACGGCGACTGCGGCATGCGCAGCCTCATCGTCAACGCGCCCGCGCCTGGTGCGCTTCGACCTGAGCGTGGGCAAGCGCATCAGGATCCACGGCGACGTCACGTTCGAGTTCCGCGGCGAGATGCTGAACGCGTTCAACAGCCGTACTTCAACCCGGCGCTCGACCGGCTCGGCGTGCCGCTCGGGCATGACGACGACGTGATCACGAACCCCGGCGGCGCCGACGCATCGTCGGCAGCCGATCGTCAACGCGGTCGGCCGGCTCCAGCGCCGACAGCTTCCGCCTGACCGAGCTGCTCGGCGACAACCAGTCGCGCATCATCCAGCTGGTGTTCCGGGTGCGGTGGTAGCGACATCACTCGGTGATTAGGGATTAGGGATTCGGGATTGGTAGTGGTCAGGACTAGTGAGCCGCCACTGAACCCCGATCCCTAGATCCCTAATCACCGGCAGTGATCGTCAGTACATCCCCAGATACCTCTCTGTCTCCCACGGCGAGACGTGCTTGATGTAGTCGAGCCACTCTTCACGCTTGGCGGCCACGAAATGTTCGAACAGGTGGTCGCCGAGCGTGTCCCGAACCAGGTCGTCCTTCTCTAATTCATCCAGCGCTTCGTTGAGATTCCCCGGCAGCTCGTCGATCCGCAGGTGACGCCGCTCGCGGTGGCTCATCTTGTAGATGTTCTTGTTGATCGGCGGACCGGGATCGATCTTCTTCTCGATGCCGTCGAGACCCGAGCGCAGCATGACCGCGAGAGCCAGGTAGGGATTGCACGACGGATCCGGCATGCGCAGTTCGATGCGTGTGCCGGTGCCGCGCGTCGCCGGCACTCGCACCAGCGGGCTGCGATTCTTCTCGGACCACGAGATCGCGGTCGGTGCCTCGTAGCCCGGCACCAGTCGCTTGTACGAGTTGACCAGCGGATTGGTGATCGCGCAGAAGCCTTTCGCGTGTCGCAGGATGCCGCCGATGTAGTTGAGGCATGTCTCGCTCAACTGAAACTGCGCCTTCGCGTCGTAGAAGATGTTGGTGCCGCCCGAGAACAACGACATGTGCGTGTGCATGCCCGAGCCATTGATGCCGTAGATCGGCTTCGGCATGAAGGTCGCGTGCAGGCCGTTCTGGATTGCGACGTTCTTCACGACGAAACGGAACGTGCTGATGTTGTCGGCCGTGGTCAGCACGTCGTCGTAGCGGAAATCGATTTCGTGCTGGCCTGGCGCGACTTCGTGGTGCGCTGCTTCGACGTGAAAGCCCATGGCTTCCAGTGCCAGTACGATCTCCCGGCGCACGTCTTCGCCCATGTCGACCGGTCTCGAGGTCGAAGTAGCTGGCGGCGTCGTGGGTTTCGGTGGTCGGGACGCCGTCTTTGGTCTGGAACAGGAAGAACTCGGCCTCGGGACCGGCGTTCATCGCGTAACCCCGTCGCGGCGGCCAGCGCGATCACTTTCTTCAGACACGCGCGCGGGTCGCCGATGAACGGCTGGCCGTCAGGCGTGTAGATGTCGCAGATCATCCGCGCCACCTTTTCGCCCGTGGTGCCGGTCCAGGGAAAGACGCGGAACGTCGCCAGGTCCGGGCGAAGGTACATGTCCGACTCTTCAATGCGGACGAAGCCCTCGATGGACGAGCCGTCGAACATGATCTTGCCGTCGAGCGCGTCTTCGAACTGTCGGTCAGGAATCTCGACGTTCTTGATCGTTCCGAGGATGTCGGTGAACTGCAGGCGCATGAACTTCACCTTGTCGCGCTCGGTGCGTTCAAGGATTTGCGCCTTTGTTTCGCGGGACGGCTGGGTTTTAGCCATAAGAGATTGGAACGCCGAGGCCGCCGGGCACGCAGAGTAATGGGTTTACTCGGCGTTCTCGGCGCGCTCGGCGTTCGATTCTTTGCCCAGAATTGTAGCCAACTTTTCTACGAGGACCTTCGTCTGATCGGCGGAAGGGGGTTTCCCGATGAAAGTCCTGAAGATAACGGCAATCGGCACGGTGCTGGCGGGTCTGGTGGGTCTGGCGGTCGTCCTGGCGCCGTCCGTTTCCGCACAGTCCTTCGACCGCCTCTTCGCGGGCGCGCAGGGCGGGTCCCGCGGACGCGCGTTAACCATCCTTGGCGGCCGCGGCGGCGAGCTTGGCGTCAGCATCGTCGACGGCAAGAACGGTGTCGAAATCGACGAAGTCCACGCAGACAGTGCCGCCGAGAAAGCGGGCCTGAAGCGCGGCGACGTCTTCCTCGAGTTCGATGGCGAACATGTGCGAAGCAGCCGCCAGTTCACCAGGCTCTTGCACGAAACCCCGTCAGGAAAAAGCGTCAAAGCGACGATTTCCCGCGATGGCAGCAAACAGGACGTCCAACTGACGTTGCCCGATAGCTCCGATTCGCGCATCGTCATCGGGGGCGATGGCAAGTTCCTCTTCGACGATGCGCTGCCGGGGAAGTATTTCGATAGCGATCAATTTCGCAAGAGCATGCGCGAGTTTGCTGAACGGCTTCCCGAGATGGAGCGTGGTCTTCGCGACTTCCCCAACTTCAACTACCGGCTCGATGTTCCAGGTGCGATGTCGGGAGGACGGCTCGGGGTCACCGTCGATGAACTCACCAGCCAGCTGGCCGACTACTTCGGCGCGAAAGAGGGCGTGCTGGTGACGTCGGTCAACGGCGATTCAGCGGCGGCGAAGGCCGGCATCAAGGCCGGCGATGTCATCACCTCGATCAATGGTGATCGCATCACGTCGACTGCTGATTTGATTCAGTCGTTGCGCAGGGCCGAGGGCGAAGACGTGACGATCGGGATTGTGCGCGAGAAGAAAGAGCAGACCCTCAAGGCCAAGATCGAACCGCGGCGGCCGCCGCGCGATGCTCGTCCGGTTTAGCTAGGCGTGAGCAGCCTTCGGCTGCTGTGGTTGTTCCGGGGCAGCCGCTTCCGCGGGTGCGGCTGCCACCACGCTTGCCAGATGGGCCGCGACAATCGCCGCAATGGCCTGGACGGCCTCGGAGCCTTCTCCGCCATCCTTTATCTCAGCCGATAACGCGCCCATGCAGCCATTGGCAGTCAGGATTGGCGCGACAATCGCCCCCTGCGTACCGCCCGGCTTGGACAAGACGATCTGTAACGACCCGGTTCGGCAGGCAGCGGCGGCCGCATTGTCGGCCGACCGCGGCATCGCTGACATCCGCGCGAGCATGGCCGGCGAGTAGCCGTGCGACAGGACCGGTCGCAGCGCGTCGCCGTCGGTAATCCAGACGATCAAGCCCGAAGCGTCGAGCATGTCGGCCGCTCTGCCGAGCAGACGGCCGAGTTCCTCCTCGTCGCGTGCTCGTCCGAACTCCGTCGACAGATCGGCGGCGGCCTTAAGGACGACCGTACTGCGCATCTGCACCGCTTGAGGGGCAGGAACCGCGGGAGAGGCGGTCGCGGCCTGACGCGAGGCGGTTGCAGGTTGGGAAACCGTCGCTGTTGTCGGCTTCGCATGCGACACGACGCCTTCTTCGATCGTCAACCCGAGCCTCAACCCGCTCCCTGACGATTCTTCCGCCGCCGACACTTCGCGCCGCCGCGCGCCGGTCACACCAAGCAGCAATGAAATGAGGGCGGCAACGCCGGCGCCGGCGCCGATGATCGACGCCTGTTGCTTGCGAACGGCCGCTTCCTGGGCATCGAACGCCTGGTGTTCAGCGAGCCGTGCCGTTTCGACCTGCCGCGCCGCAACCGCGGCCAGTTGACCGCCCTCGGTGAAGATCACGTCTGCCGCCATCAGCGTCTGGCCGGAGCGAATGTAATCGCGCGCCCGCTTGTCTACGTCAGCGAACTCGGCCAAGACCGCCGAGGCCTGTTCGCCCGCTGCTCGCGCATCGGGACTGGCGGGGGCCTGCCGCAGCGCGTTGAGCGCGGCGTTGACGGCGTCGAGCGTGGCCGCCACCTTCGGCATCCAGAATCCGACTCCCTGTCCGCTGGCGACGTAGGCCTGCTGCCCGACGCGCAGATCGGCAAGCGCGTCGTCCGCTTCGCGAGCGTGCTGGTCGACGGCCCGTACCGCTGAGGCGGCCACCGCAAGTGTCTTTTGAGTATTGAAGAGGAAGTAGCCGACGATACCGAGTGCGATCCACGCCACCGCAACGAACGTCATTCGAGCCGCTCGCGACCGCATCAGCACCTCAATGAAACTGCGGATTGCAGATTGCAGAGGCAAGAGTGCAATCGCAATCTCACCTTTCGTGAAAGAGTAACACACCGGAGACGCTCCGTCGCCGGACTTCCCTCGGTCCCCTGCACTAGAATTGATCGCGTACAAAACGCGAAAATGTCCGGCCGTCACTTTCTTCAGATTCCCGGGCCGACCAACGTACCCGATCGCGTGCTGCGCGCCCTCGCGCAGCCGACCATCGATCATCGCGGCGCTGCGTTTGCGCGGCTGGCGAAGGAAGTGCTCGCCGCGTTGCAGAAAGTCTTTCAAACGCAAAACGCCGTCGTCGTGTTCCCGTCTTCCGGGACCGGTGCGTGGGAAGCGGCGCTGGTCAACACACTGTCTCCTGGTGATCGCATCTTGATGTTCGAGACCGGCCATTTCGCCGCCTTGTGGAAACAGATGGCGGAGCGGCTCGGCCTGGCGGTCGACTTCGTTGCCGGTGACTGGCGGCATGGTGCCGATCCCGGAGCCGTCAGCGCGCGCCTCGCTGGCGATGGTGGCGGTGCGGTCAAAGCCGTTTGTATCGTTCATAACGAAACCTCGACTGGTGTCGTCAGTCGGTCGGCGAGATTCGCCGACGTCTCGACGCGGCCGGGCATCCCGCGCTGTTGCTGGTCGACACGATCTCGTCGCTCGGTTCGATCGACTACCGGCACGACGAGTGGGCTGTGGATGTCACGATTAGCTGCTCGCAAAAGGGATTGATGCTGCCCCCGGGGCTGGGCTTCAACGCGATTTCGCCGAAAGCGCTCGCAGCTGCACGGCAATCACGAATGCCACGCTCGTATTGGGACTGGGAACCGATGCTGCGCGACAACGCGGCGGGTTTTTTCCCGTATACGCCGGCGACGAATCTCCTCTATGGACTACGAGAGGCGACGGCGATGCTGTTGGAGGAAGGCCTGCAGCGCGTGTTCTCGCGCCACTGTCGTCACGGCGAGGCGACCCGGCGCGCAGTCCGGGCGTGGGGCCTCGAGCTCGTAGCCGCCAACCCGGCGGAGTACAGTTCGTCGTTGACAGCGGTATTCGTCCCGGACGGCTACGACGCCGATCGGCTGCGCCAAACCATCCTCGAACGCTTCGACATGTCGTTAGGCACCGGCTTGGGCAAACTCAAGGGAAAAATCTTTCGAATCGGTCATCTCGGCGACTTCAACGATCTGATGCTTGCCGGCACACTCGGCGGCGTCGAGATGGGCCTTGCCGCCGAAGGCATTCCTTTTACCCGCGGCGGCGTCACCGCAGCCCTTGACTATCTGGCAACTGCCGGCAACTGAGCTGGCGCGTCAGCTCCGTGCGCGTGAATTGTCCGCGCGCGAGGTTGTCGCGGCCTTTCTCTCACGAATCGACGAAGTCAACCCGAAGGTGAACGCGATCGTCACGCTTGGCAGCCGATCGAGCAGTCGACGCCGCACGTGCCGCGGATGCTCGCCTGGCGAAGGGCGAAGCGGTCGGACCGCTGCATGGCCTGCCCATCGCCCATAAGGACCTGCAGGCCACGGCGGGCATCCGAACCACGTTCGGCTCGCCGATCTTTCGTGATCACGTTCCTGCCGAGAATTCACCGTTGGTTGCGCGACTGAAACAGGCGGGTGCGATTGTCGTCGGCAAGACCAACACTCCCGAATTCGGCGCCGGATCGCAGACGTTCAATCCGGTGTTTGGTGCGACGCTCAATCCGTACGACATCACCAAGACCTGCGGCGGCAGCAGCGGTGGCGCCGCAGTGGCCCTGGCCTGCGGAATGTTGCCAATCGCCGACGGCACCGATATGGGCGGTTCGCTGCGAAATCCCGCAGCGTTTTGCGGCGTGGTCGGGATGCGGCCGTCGCCTCCGGTGCATGGTGCCGCGGTGGGAAACGTTGAGCGTCGACGGGCCGATGGCGCGTTCCGCCGCCGATGTCGCCCTGTTGCTTGGTGCGCTCACCGAGCGGCCGATGCCCGATCTCGAGCGTCATTTTCGCGGCGTTCGCATCGCATGGACGACCGAACTGCACGGCGTTCCGTTCGACTCGCGTGTCGTCGAGGTGGTCGAACGCGCGCGTAGTTCGTTTGAGTCGATGGGATGCGTTGTCGACGAAGCCGCACCCGACCTGGACGCCGCGGACGGCATCTTTCGAACGCTGCGGGCGAAAGCATTCATCGAAAAGCACGCCGCGACCGTGGCCCGGCATCGTTCGCTGGTCAAAGCGACCGTCCTGGAAGAAATCGCACAGGGCGAAAAGCTGACGTCGACGGACGTGACGGCGGCCGAACAAGCGCGCGCCGCGCTTCGCAGTCGCGTCGCCTCGTTCATGAACCGGTACGAGTTTTTCGTGTTACCGACGACTCAGGTACCGCCTTTCGACGTGGCGATGCCATATGTGACCGAAATTAACGGTGTAGCGATGGGTTCGTACATCGAATGGATGAAGTCGTGTTACTACGTGTCAGCGATCGGACATCCAGCGGTCTCGGTGCCATGCGGGTTCACTGCCGACGGGCTACCGGTTGGATTGCAGATTGTTGGCCGCGCCGGCGACGATTGGGGCGTGTTGCAACTGGCGCACGCTTACGAGCAAGCTCGCGGGTGAGTACGCGCGGCCCGCAGCTCTGAACTTTGCGACCTTTGCGAACTCTGCGTTGAAAGGTCTTACGAGATCGTGCGTTCGATTCTCAGCGCGTCAATCTCTGCGATCGAGTATCCGGCTTCGAAGAGCACTTCATAAGTGTGCTCCCCGAGCCGCGGCGCGGGACGGCCGACGTGAGGCGGCGTGGCGCTCATCTTGATCGGCGACCCAAGCGTGCGGATTCGGCCGAGCGACGGATGATCGGTTTCGACGACCATCGCGCGAGCCTGGATCTGCGGATCGGCGAACACCTGGGCGTAGTCGTTGATCGGACCGCAAGGAATGTCGTTCGCGTCGAACAGCGACAGCCAATGCGACCGTGGTTGGGTGGTGGTAACCGCCTCAATCCGCTTCGCCAGTGAATCGCGATGGAGCACGCGCGCCGGGTTTTCGCTGTACTCGGGCATCGTCAACCATTCGGGGTGGCCGAGCACGTCGCAGATCTTCTTGAAGATGCGATCGTTCGCGCCGCCCAGTGTGATGTAGCCGTCGGCGCACGCGATCGCCTGATACGGCGCATTCATGCGGTGCGCCGAGCCGAGCGCCACCGGCACCCCGGCGCCGGAAAAGTACTCCGTCGCTTCCCAGACCGACAGCGCGACGCCGGCATCGACGAGCGACGTATCGACGTGTTGTCCTTTACCGGTCGTCTCGCGTGCCTGCAGCGCAGCGAGTATGCCGATCACGCGCGAACAGTCCGGCGCCAAGGTCGGTCAATGGCACGCCGGCCTTCACCGGCGGGCCGTCGGCATCCCCGGTGATGGACATGATTCCCGATACACCCTGTGCGACGAGATCGAAACCACCCTTGCCGCGCGCCGGACCGGTTTGGCCGTAGCCGGAAATCGAGGCGTAAATCAATCGTTGGTTCACCGCCGCCAGGGCGTCGTAGCCGAGACCGAGCGACGCCAGCACACCAGGCCGGTAGTTCTCGATTAGGATGTCTGTCGCGGCAGCGAGACGGGTGCACACATCTTGTCCGGCCTTCCGCTTCAGATCGACGACGATGCTGCGCTTGCCGCGGTTGACGGCGTTGAAGGCGGGCGTGTCCGTCCCGATCGCTCCCGGCATCTGGCGCGTCGAATCACCGGCCGGCGGTTCAAGTTTGACGACGTCAGCGCCGAGATCGGCGAGCAGCATCGCGGCATACGGTCCTGCCATCACCTGTGTCACGTCGAGGACGCGAATGCCTTCCAGGGATCTAGTCATCTATGACGACAACATTTGAAATTGACGGCGCGCTCGCGATTCTAACGTTTAACCGCCCCGAGGCGCGCAACGCGATGACGTGGGAGATGTACGACGCGCTGGTCGCTGCCTGCGATCGGGCCGACACCGACGAATCGATCCGCGTGCTGATCCTGCGCGGTGCCGGTGGCAAGGCGTTTGTCGCCGGTACCGATATTTCACAGTTTCAGCAGTTTCGCACGCGAGAGGACGCACTCGCCTACGAACACCGGCTCGACAGCACGCTCGATCGCTTGGAACGGGTGTCGAAGCCAACCATTGCGCAGATCGAGGGCGTCGCCGCCGGCGGCGGCTGCGCAATCGCGGTCTGTTGCGACCTCCGCGTCGCGACACCGGAGTCGACGATCGGCGTGCCGGTGGCGCGCACGCTCGGCAACTGTCTGTCCGGTGCGACGACCGGCCGGCTGGTCGACATTGCCGGTCCGGCGCGCGCCAAAGAAATGCTCTTCACCGGCCGGCTGCTGCCGGCGGCAGATGCCTACGCTTACGGGCTGATAAATCGCATTGCGACCGCTGATCAGATCGAAAAGATTGTTCGAGAGCTGGCGACAGAGATGGCGGGGAATGCGCCTCTCACCATCCGCGCGAGCAAGGAAATGATTCGTCGCATCGCCGAGCACCGCCGGTTGCCGGCGGGCCGGGACCACGATCTCGTCGAGATGTGCTATCTGAGCGAAGACTTTCGGGAGGCTGTGCGAGCGTTCGCGGCAAAGAACAAGCCGCGTTGGACGGGCCGTTAACCTACACCATACCGAAGATCAAAACGCAAAGTTCGCGAAGTTCGCAAAAGACTCTTATTACTCTGCGAACTTGGCGAACTCTGCGTTGAAGCTTTGTGTCGTCTATTTGATCTGCGTCAGTAGCGGGATATCGGCCACTGCTTTCGCCGCCGGCAGCGATCGGACATACGCGAAGATATCGGTCAACTCCTCATCCGTCAGAATTTTGGTGCCGTAGGCCGGCATCTGACCGCTGGGCTGCCGGACGTAGCGAATGAAGCTTTGGGCGTTGCGCGCGACGGCGGCGACGCGTGCGCCGGCGACTCCGCCCTGGCCGGCCGTTCCGTGGCAGAAATAACAGGTGTGTTTCATGTACAGCCGCTTGCCGTTGTCGGCATTGCCGGCGGCGGGCTGCGGCGCCGGCTGGCCAGGGGCCTGCAGCAGCGCCACGAGTGCGACGATCAGCAGCGCGGTCATCGCGGTTGCGTGAGGACGTCGACGAGCGCCGGCTCGCCGCGTTTCACGACCTCAATCGCTCTCTTCAACGCCGGCCCCAGGTCGTTCGGATTGTCGATCGGTCCTTGTCCGTGGACGCCGTAGGCCTTCGCCAGCGTTGCGTAATCGATGAATGGATCTGCGAGATCGTTGCCGATGCCGGCGCGGCTGACGTCGCGGTTTGCTCGGGCAGCCATATCGGTGATGTACATCCGCTCCTGATGGTAAGCACGATTGTTGTGCATGATCGTGAGCAATGGGATTCGATGGTGAGCGGCCGTCCATAGCACCGCCGGCGCGTAATTCATGTCGCCGTCGCACTGGATATTGATGCTCAGCCGCCCGTGCTTGCGGTTGGCGAGTGCCGCGCCGACTGCTGCCGGTGCGCCGTAACCGATTCCGTACCCGCCCGACCAGCCGATGAACTGATAGTGCTTGGTGAAGTCCCACATCTTCAGCGGCCAATTGCTGATGAACGAGGTATCACTCACCAGGGACCAGTCGTCGTTCTTGACCTGGTTCCAGATTTCGGCCGACAAACGCGCCGTGGAAATCGGGCTCGCGTCCCATCCCCAGGCGGCCTGCTCCAGCGTCAACTCACGGGTTCGCTGCGATGCCTCGGCGAGCTTGGCCCCACGCGCGTCGAGTGCGCGACGGCGGTCGGCAGTGATCAGTTTCCGGCAGGCTTCAATCAACGATGGCAGGGTCGCCTCCGCGTCGCCGGGTATCGCGAGGTCCGCTTCGTTGTAACGGCCGCCATCCTGATAGTTGTTCCTGGTCAGCAGGTCGGACGCGGAAATCGTCACGACCTTCGTGCCGGGCTTGATCGTCGGGCGCGACTCCATGCCGAAGCGGTTGATCGGCGTCATCGCGTGCGTCGCCTGAAACAGATCCGGCACCTCGAGCGCGAGAATGAAATCCGCGTTGGCGACGACACCGGCGTTTTTCAGCGGATGACGCGACGGAAAATTCATCCGCAGCGTAAACTGCGGACCGTCGTTGACCGGGACTTGCAGCAGCTCCGCCAATTGAACCAGCAGCGCGATACCGTTTGGTGTTCGCGCCGCCCGCCCGGTCATGATCACCGGGTTTTCCGCGGCGACCAGCAGGCGCGCGACTTCGTTCACAGCGGCTGCATCGGCAGCAGGCGGCGTGGTCGTCGATAGTTTGGGAATCCGCAGGCGGCCGCGATCCGCTGGCGGAATGCCTTCTTCCTGCATCACTGCGTCCGCGACGACGACCACCGGGCCGTGGGGCGGCGTCATCGCCACCTTGTAGGCGCGAACCGCCGATTCCGAAAAATGACCGAGCGTCACCGGTGCGTCGTCCCACTTCGTGTAATCGCGGACCATCGCGGCGGCATCCTGCACCGCGTGCGTCCATTCGACGTCGCTGCGACGGTAGGCGACGTCGGCGATGTTGCCGAGCAGCACGTAAATCGGCACGCGGTCGGCGTAGGCGTTGTAGATCGCCATCGACGCGTGTTGCAGGCCGACGGTGCCGTGCGCCATCACCATCATCGGCTTGCCTTCGATCTTCGCGTAGCCATGCGCCATCGCCACGGACGACTCTTCGTGGCAACAGGTGAGAAGTTCCGGACTTTTGTTGTTGCCGTAATTGATGAACGACTCGTGGATGCCGCGGAACGTCGATCCGGGATTCGCGGCGACGTATTCGAAGCCGAGCGACTTCAACACGTCCACCATGAAATCGGACCCCGGTTTGTCAGTGGAGTAGACGTCGGTGCGGGCCGCCGTGCCGTGCCATCCTGTCCCTGCACTTGCTGCGCAGTGGCTGATGTCGACGGCGCAGCGACGATCGCGGCGGCACCGGCCGCGGCGTTTTTCAGAAAGCGGCGACGGCCGACCGGACCACGATCATTTCGGCCCATCTGGGTACTCCTTCGGCAAGCACGAAGCCACGAAGACGAAAACGTAGCGTAGGCGGATTCTAGCGGGATTCATCTGATAAAAGTGAACGAAGCAATTCGGCCGGGTGTTTGGCGGTGACGCCGGCAAAATGCGCGACCTGCTCGCGGCAGGACGTTCCCGAGGCAACCAGGACCGAGCCAGCCGACAGCGCGCGAGCCGCAGGCAGCAGCCGGCGCTCGCCGATGGCGTGCGAGACGTCGTAGTGATCGCGCGTATAGCCAAACGATCCGGCCATTCCGCAGCAGCCGGCGTCGAGATCGACGACGGTCGATCCCGGGATGCGCGACAGCAGCGCCCGCGACGGCGGCAGCAATCCCATCGCCTTCTGGTGACAATGGCCGTGAAGGAGAATCGATGGCGGTCCGTCGTGCAGGCGCATCGCGTTCGCCTTCGAGCGCAGTCGTTCTTCTAGAAATTCCTCGAACAGCACGCACGCAGCGGCGACGACCCGCGCCTTGCGCTGTGCGTCGCCACGAAGAAGCGCCGGCGCATCCTCGCGAACGGCTGACAGGCAGCTCGGTTCAAGAAACACCAATGGGTGGCCGCGCAGACGCGACGTCGTACAGCGCGTCGGCATTTCGGCTCGCCAGCGCCCGTGCCTCGTCCAGCAGCCCCTTCGAAATCAGCGGACGTCCACAGCACACGTGCGGCACGACCTGCGGGGACAGATTGGCGGCGCGCAAGACCGCCGCTGCGTCGAGGCCGATGTCGGGGCGGCAGAAATTCGTGAACGTGTCGATGAAAAGAACGGGTGCTGGGTGCTGAGTGCTGGGTGCTGGGTGCTGGTGCTGGGTGTCGGGTGCGGGTGCGGGCTGGTGCCGGGTGCTGGGTGCTGGCAGTGCGTTCGAACAGATGCGCAGGAATGTCCGTGGCGCGAGGCGCGGCAGTGCGCGGCGGCGGTCGATGCCGAACAGCGATTCGGCGAGCCAGCGGGCCGGTGTGCTTTGGCCGATCAGGTTGGCTAGCCTTGGCATCCGGCTGCCGAGCGACAACAGCGTCGAAATGTTGCCGATCATCTTCACGCCGAGCGGCGTGCCTTGTTCCTTCCAGTACTGCGCGAGGAATTCGCTCTTGAAGCGGCCGACGTCAACGCCGACCGGACATTCAGCTTTGCAAGCGCGGCACTCGAGGCACAGGTCGAGCACCTCGTAGACGTCGTGATCGTCAAGACGCTCGGCAGCCAGCCGGCCGGCCATCGCCAGGCGCAGCGTGTTGGCGCGGCCGCGCGTGGAATGTTTCTCTTCGAGCGTTGCCATGTACGAGGGACACATCGTGCCGTCGGTCTGCTTGCGGCACACGCCGAGGCCGCTGCACATTTCAACCGCGCGCCCCAGGCCGCCGTGGTCGGTATAGTCGAAATAGGCAACCGGATCCGGTGTGCGATAACCGGCGCCGTAACGCAGGTTCGCGGTCAGCGGTGGCGTGTCGACGATCTTGCCGGGATTGAACACGCCTGGTGGATCGAACGCACGTTTCACTTCGCGAAACGCGTCGTACAACACGGGCCCGAACATCTTTTCGATGAACGGCCCGCGAACCAGGCCGTCGCCGTGTTCGCCAGACAGCGCGCCACCGAACTCGAGGACGAGGTCCGCAATGGCGTTCGCGATGGATTCGAACGTCTTTACGCCATCCGACGTCTTGAGATTCACGACCGGACGGACGTGCAAGCATCCAACCGAGGCGTGAGCGTAGACGCCGGCGCTCGTGCCATGTGCGCGAACGATCGTCAGAAAGCGGTCGATGTAGTCGCGTAGCTTCTCTGGCGCAACGGCCGTGTCTTCCACAAACGACAACGACTTCGCGTCGCCCTTCATCGCCATCGACAATCCAAGCGCCGCCTCACGAAAACTCCAGACCCGCGCTTGATCCGTTGCCGCTTCGAAGCGGCGCCAGCGGCAACGCAGCGCTGACGCAGCCAGCTCTTGTTCGAGCGCCGCCAGACGCGGTTTCAAATCATCAGGCGACTCCCCGTAAAACTCCACGCACAGTAACGCGCCGGCCTCGCCCTGCATGATTTGACGGCGCAACGCTTCGAGCGCCGGTTGCTCGCGGGCATGGTCGAGGATGAAGCGGTCCATGACTTCGACCGCTGAAGGCGTGTGCCGAAGAATTGCCGGCGTCGCAGCGAGCGCGTCGAGCAGTTCGTCGAACTCGATCGCGATAACCGCCTTCGCGGCCGGCAGCGGCACCAGATTGAGCGTGGCCGCGACAACCAGTGCGAGCGTACCCTCCGACCCGACGATGATCTTTGCCAGATTGAACGGTTTGTTCGGATCGACGAACTCGTCGAGGTTGTAGCCGCCAACCCGCCGCAGTACCTTGGGAAAGCGGCGACCGATTTCGTCGCGACATCGTTCGGCCTGTTCCCGAACCGCACGATACGCCACCGCCTCGCGTGTCGAGCCGCGGCCGAGCCGCGCTGCAACGATCGAATCGAGCGGACCGAAATGCGCGAGGCTACCGTCACTCAGCACGACGTCGAGCGCGCGGACATGATCGATGGTCTTGCCGTAGATGACCGATCGCGCACCGCTCGAGTTGTTCGCCACCATTCCGCCGATCGTCGCGCGGCTGGCGGTCGAGATGTCCGGGGCGAACCGCAAACCGTGCGGCCTCAACGCGGTGTTCAGTTGGTCGAGAACGATCCCCGGTTCAACCCGTACCCAGCGTTCAGCGACGTTCAGTTCGAGGATTCGGTTGAAGTATTTCGACGTGTCGAGTTGAATGCCGGCGCCAACCGCCTGGCCTGCCTGCGATGTGCCACCGCCGCGCGCGGTAATCGATGTGCCGTACCGTCGCGCGGCGTTGACCGCCGCCACGACATCCGCCCGCGATTTCGGAACGACGACGCCGAGCGGTTCGATCTGATAAACGCTGGCGTCGGTCGAATAGAGCGCACGCGATACGCGATCGAACCTGACTTCGCCCTCGATCTCGCGCTCGAGGTGCCGCTCGAGACCCTCACTCATTCATTGCGCCCATGGGGGCGCTAACAGTAGCACGCTAGCGTGCGAACAGTTTTCGATCGCGCTGCCGAAGGGCAGATCATCGAACACGCGAACCGCCTCGATCGCCTACCGGCCAACAGATTGGCCTACAGCGATGCGTGCGTCCGGATATGATGGCGACACTCAACGCCATCACAGGGGGTGTGCGGTGGCCGTGACTCGTGCGGTTCGTCACTTTGTTTACGTGCTGATGCTGCTGACGGCCTCGGTTCCCGTGTCGTTGGCGCAGGCTGCGCGGCTGCCCGCGGTTTTCACGGCGGCGCAGGCTGCGCGTGGCAAGGACGTGTACGCCGCGGAATGCGCGGCCTGCCACGGTGGCCGGTTGAGCGATGGCAACGCGGTCGCGCTCGTCCGGCCGCACGTTTCTGCAGAAGTGGAGCCACCCGCTCGTCACCCTCGACGATCTCTTCTACATCGTCCAGACAACGATGCCGAAGAATCGCGGCAATGCACTGCCGCTGGCTGATTATGTTGCGGTGACCGCGTACATCCTCGAAGCGAACGGCTATCCAGCCGGCGCACAATCGAAGCTGGCGAGCGCCGATCAACGGAAGACGGTACGGTTCACAGAAAGTCGAGTCGGCCGGCGCGCCGGAGTTCATCCCCGGTCCGGGCGGGATGCGACCGACAACAATTGCGCCGGATCAATCCGAGTTGAACGCGGCCGCCACCAATGCCAGCGCGTGGCTGTATCACACCAAGAATTACGCCGGCACGCGGTCCTCGCCGGCGGCGCAGATTACCCCGGCCAACGCGGCGAATCTGCAAGTGGCGTGTGCCTTCCAGGTCGGCGAAGCGTCGAATTTCCAAACCGGTCCAGTCGTCTACGCCGGTGTGATGTACGTGACGACGGTTCATGTGACGGCGGCGATCGATGCGACCACCTGCCGTTTGAAATGGCGCCACACCTGGACGCCGCGCGCCGGCGACGTGTGGCGAACCAACCGCGGCGTCGCCTTGAAAGACGGCCGTGTTTATCGCGGCACTTCAGATGGATACCTGCTCGCGCTCGACGCGGCAGACGGGCGCATGCTGTGGGCGCGTAAAGTGGCGGACGCAGCGTCGGGCGAGACGCTGACGATGCCGCCGCTGCTCTACGACGACCGGGTGATCATCGGGCCCGCCGGTAGCGAAAACGCGATCAAGGGATGGGTCGGCGCGTTTCGCGGCGAGGACGGCCAGCCGTTGTGGCGCTTCAACATCGTCCCCGGCAAGGACGATCCCGGATATGAGACGTGGAAGAACGACGCCAATATTCCGCTCGGCGGCGGCGCGGTGTGGACGCCGGTCGCGCTCGACACCGAACGCGGCCAGCTGTTCGTCGCGACGACCAATCCGTCGCCCGATTTTCCGTCCGAACAGCGCGGCGACAAGAACCTCTATACCAACACGCTGCTCGTGCTCGATGTGCGCTCGGGCAAAGTGCTCTGGTACGACCAGCTGGTTCCCGAGGACGATCACGATTGGGACCTGACGCAGGTCAGCCCGCTGATTCGCACCACGATCGACGGCGCGCCACGCGACCTGGTGATCACGGTTGGTAAAGAAGGCGTGCTGCGTGCGATCGATCGCGACACGCACCAACGCGTTTACGAAACGCCGGTGACGACCCGTTCCAACGTCGACGCTCCGGTCACAACGGCCGGCACGCACGCCTGCCCGGGTGTCCTCGGCGGCGTGGAATGGAACGGCCCGGCCTATAACGCAAAAACCAATCTGCTCTACGTTCCCGCCGTCGACTGGTGCGGCACGTTCAAGGAAGCGGAGAACGTTCGCTTCGTTCCGGGTGCGACATACCTTGGCGGTTCGTACGCGAGCGATGCGACCAAGCAGGGTTGGGTGACGGCAATTGACGCCTCGACCGGCGCCGTGCGCTGGAAGTACCGATCGCCGCGGCCGATGGTTGCGGCAGTGACGACATCGGCAGGCGGCGTGGTAATGACCGGCGAACTGACCGGCGACTTTCTGGTGCTCGACGCCGAGAGCGGAAAGGAGCTGTATCGCTTCAACACCGGCGGGCCGATTGGTGCGGGGATTGTCACCTACGAGATTGGCGGGAAGCAGTACGTCGCCGTCGCATCCGGATCGCCGTCGTCATTCTGGGTCGACAACAATCCGGGAACACCGACGGTGTTTGTATTCGCAATTAGGGACTAGGAATTAGGAATTGATTAGGAATGGAATTGGGCGGGCATTCGAAGTCCGATTCTCATTCCTAATTCTTAATTCTTAATTTCACGATTGCGTAGGCGGGTAGTCCTGGCGCGGAGAACTTCTGCATGATGCTCTTGGCAGGTTCCGTGTCGGGATCTTCAGCCTGGATATTTGATCTTCACGTAGCCGCTCAGCGCATTCTGCACGTCGCTGTTGGCCAGCGTCGTCTTGTCCATCGTCAGGCAGTTCTTGCACCACGTCGCCCACATGTCGATGAGTACCGGCTTGTTTTCGCGCTTCGCGACGTCGAGTCCCTCGGCGAGCGATCGACGTGCCAGCCCGATTTGAGCTGCTTCTTCGACGCTCGACGTTCACCGAGGCCGGATCGACCCATCGGTTCGCGAACAATCGAGTACGACTGCTAGCCGTAATACACTGCGGTGGCGAGGATGAACACGCCGAACGCCTGCTTGACGCGCACCATCCACATGCCGGGCTTCGGCAGTGACGCGAATCCGGCGCCGGCAATCGGCCAGGGAATCGCCATGCCGACGCCGAGGAAGAACGGCAACGACGAGCGCGATCTTCGTTCCGGTCGAGTACAAATTGCTCGAGAACAGCACCACCTGAATGACGACCGGCGCGACGCACGCACCAGCCAGCAGCGCTGCCACCGCGCCCATGCTGAAGGCCAACGCCGAACGCTGCCGCGCCACCCGGACCGGTGAAGTTGCTCGAGAACTTCGAGAAGTCGATCAACAGCACGTCGAACATCGCCAGAGCGAGAACGACGAACAGCACGGCGATGCCGGCGTTGAACCACGGCGAGGAATTGATCGTGCCGAACGTGCCCGGCGGTCAGGATGACGACGAGGCCGAGGATGCCGTAAACGACAGCCATCGCGCGCCGTACGTCGAACCGAGCAGGAAGCCGCGGCCGCGGGACGATGCCGCCTGCGCGCCGGCGCCGATGATCGCGAGATTGATCGGAATCATCGGCAGCACGCACGGCGTGAGGTTCAGCGCGAGACCGCCGAGCAGCACCAGCAACAGAATCGCCATCGGGCCGCGGCCTTCGAACATGCCGCGCTCTTTGATTCCGGCTCTCGGCATTCTTGAATGAAGGTCAGGAAATCGGCACTGCCCTGATAACCGCCGGTGGTCCCGCGAATGTCAAAGCCGTCGAGCAGTTCCACAGAACCCTGTGAACCTCGCGAACTCTCTGAACCTCGCGAACCTCCCGAACCCTGCGAACCTCCCGAACCTCGCTGAACCTCCCGAACCTCCCGAACCCCGCGAACCACTTCCGAACGGAATCGCCTTGAACGTCGCGGCGTTGGCCGGATCGGCGGCCGCCGCCGCAGCGACTGTGAGCGTCCATTCGAAATCGGCAGTGGTTGGCGCGTAGCACGCTTTCGAATCGCACGCCTGATACCGGAAGTGAGCCGGGACTTTCAGCGTCGCCGTTGGGCACCGACGAAGCGAGCGTCAGTTGAACACCGATGATCGATTCGTGTTCAAACACCGCGAGCAAATCGTCGAGCCCTTCGACTTTGAAGTCGGTCGGCTTGGGCCAGACGATCTCGTCGACCGTGACGCCGGCCGGCGCATCGATCGTCAGCTCGGTCGGAATCAGGTTCGGATCGCGCGGCTTGTTGGACTGGGTGTGGAGGCCTTCGGGCAGGACCACTTTCAAGCGCGACGCGTACCGGAGCGCCAGCTTTCGCAGTGCCTTCGACCAGCGGCGTCACTTCGCGCGCGGGCGGCGAAATTGCGCAGAGAAGGCGCTGAATACACAAAGGACACCAAGGGACACAAAGGACACAAAGAGCATTCCTGACCTGGCTGGAATGCCTTCGTGTCCTTTGTACCCTTTGTGTCCTTTGGGTATTCATCAAACCTGCTTCAACGGAATCGTCCCCGGCGGCATCGGCAACGAGCTCGGATCGACGGTGCCTTTCACCGGCGGCAGATCCTGGTACATGAAATCCCACTTCCATCGTTCCGAAGGATTCGACGCTTGCAGCCAGTGCCTTCGCGTTGACCGGCCGTGCGAACGCGAGTGTCGGTGATCCCTTCCAGCTCTTTGAAGCCGCTCATCCGCGCTGGCGATATCCGCGCGGATATGCGCTGCGTCGGTGTAGTCGAAGCCGCACGCCCAGCGTCGACGCGAAGTTGACCAGAATCTGCCAGTCCTCCATCGCTTCGCCCGGGCTCGGAATCGCGCGCGCGGTCCCCTGCAAGCGTCCCTGGTCGTTGGTATAGGACGCTTCCTTTTCAACGTAGGATGCGCCCGGCAACACGAAATCCGCGGCCCGTGCCAGCCTGGTCAGCAACACGCCCTGAACGATCAGCAACGGCAGCGTGCCTTTGGCGCGCGCGTCAATGATCCAGGTTGTGTCGCCAATCGAGCCGTCCGGACCAGGGTCGAACACGTAGAGCGCCGATACCTTGCCGGCTTCGACGGCGGTACGGAGCTTCGATACGTCCGGCGGTCCGACCTCCGAGCCGACTTCGCCGGTCGTGAACCCGAACATCCTGCGCGCCGTTGACGTTTGGCGCGTCAACCGGCGGAACCTTGAACGTGGTGTTCGGCGGCTGCGGCTTATCGCTGTAAGTCCAGGTGACGGAGATCGCTTTCGCGGCGTCGCCGATCAATTCGTCGGCCAGCCGTTGGAAAAGAAAGAATTCCTCGTGCGACGCATGCGCCGACAGCAGGAAGCGGACGCCGTCCGGGTTCGCGCGACCAGCCGAGCCGAGCGCGTCCACCAGTTTGACCGTGGCCTCGCGCCAGTCCATCGGCTTCTGCGCGCTGCCGTCCCGCACCAGCGGTTTCTTCAACCGATCGTCGCTCTCGATCCAGTGATATTCGAAGCGGCCGATGTCGCACATCCAGTAGCCGTTCACGTCGGGATTGAACCGCGGCGTGAAACGAATCAGCCGTGCGCCCTTTGCCCATTCCGGCTTCGCCTTGATCCAGGCCGTGATGTTGCACCCCTTGGCGCAGAGCGTGCAAATCGTGTCGGCGGCGTTCGGGTTGTCCCACGGCCGCGCCTTGAAGCGATAGTCGCGGGTGGTAATGGCGCCGACCGGGCAAACGTCCATCAGGTTGCCGGAGATCAGCGAGTGAACGCCCTCTTCCTGAAACGTTGCGATCTGGCTGCCGTTGCCGCGGTCGACGATATTGATCTGGGCGTCGCCGTCGACCTCACGCATGAATCGCACGCAGCGCGTGCAGAGGATGCAGCGATTGCGGTTCAACATCAGCGTCGGTCCGAAATCGACGTCGGCCTTCACGCCGTTGCCGTCGAACTCGCGCCGCGGAAATTCCATCCGGCTCGAGTCGGGACCGAACTGATACGAAAAATCCTGAAGCGGACACTCGCCGCCCTTGTCGCACACCGGGCAATCGAGCGGATGGTTCACCAGCAGAAACTCGAACACGCCGGCCCGCGCCTCGACAACGTCCGGCGTCCGCGTGCTCACCACCATCCCGTCGGCGCAAGGCGTCGAACACGACGTCTGCAGCTTCGGCATCTTCTCGATCTTCACGACGCAGACGCGGCACGAGCCGTCGACACCGATTCCGGGGTGGTAGCAGTAATACGGAACCTGGATTCCGCTTTCGATGGCGGCCTGCAAGACAGTCTTGCCCTTGGCGACGGTCACTTGCCGGCCGTCTATCGTTAACGTGACCGTTTCCATATCCCTACGATTTTACTCAGAAAAGCGACCTGGCCTATGAGGTCTTGTTTATCTCCGCCAACGTCCCGTCGTCCTTGTTGATCTCGACGCCCCGCAGCGTCCCTTCGAGCGGCAATCGCTTGTCGACGACTCGCTCGGTGATCGGCACGACGACGGTGGATTTTCTGTCGCCGTAGTTGATGACGACGGTGACGGGGACGTCGAACACTTCACCGGTCTGTTCGAAGTGCAGCACCAGTTCCGATCCTTCGACGCGGTGGTTGAAGGTCAGGCGCGGTAGTGATGAGTTGTAAATCCAGCGCTCGAAGAATCGCTCGAGCGAACGGCCCGACGCCGCTTCCATGGCCTCGCGAAAGTCTTCCGTGCCGGCCTTCTTGAAGCGCATCGTGCGATAAAAGCGGCGCACGCCGCTGAAAAAAGCCTCGTCCCCGACCAGGCGGCGCAGCATGTGCAGCACCGCCGCGCCCTTGTTGTAGACCAGCGCCCGGAACACGCGGCTCTCGCCGCGAATGTGGCCGAGTCGATAGCCGAGCGACACCGGGCCTTGCTCGGATTGTTCGATCGCCCAACGCCGCAGCTGCCGAATGACGCCGTAGAAGGCCTCGTCGCCGCGCTGATGCTGGGCGTACATCGCGGCGAAATACTGCGCGAACCCTTCGCTGATCCACTGCTCGTGATAGTTCCGCCAGCCGACCGCCTGTCCCCACCACTGATGGGCAATTTCGTGGGCGATGAAGAATTCTGGAAAATTGTTGAAGGCCGCTGGATCGTTGCGCCACACCAATTGCGTCGTCGGCAACGGCTGGTTCAGCGAGGCGAAGTACGCAGGACTGTGGCCGCCCGGCAGCTCGCTTTCGACCAGCGCGATCGTGAAGCTCGAATAGGGACTGTCGCCGATGATCGACTGGTAGAAGGTAGCGATGTCGGCCGCGCGATCGACCAGCTCGTGGCCGCGCGACACCTGGCGTGGATTGGCTTCGACCGCCAGGTTCAGGCTGCGATACGACAACCCGGTCATCGGCACGCCTTCCATCTTGCTGGTCGGTACTTCGGGAAAGCCGATCGTTGCGGTTTCGGCGCGCACGAACCTGCTGACCACGAAGGCCAGATAGCGCAGCGGCTGCGACGCGACGTAGGCATACAGTTTTCGGTTCTGCAAGCCATCTTTGCCGGCGATCAGCGAGGGGAAGCCAGGCTCGAGTTGGCCGCTGCCGACCGCTTCGTAGGTAGCGGGCACACTCAGGCGAATCCGTGCCGTGGCGTAGTCGGTGACCGACGGCCTGCGGATACCAGAACGAACGGCTGCTATACAGGTAACTCGGCTCCGCGGACATCAGCGGCAGTTCGCCTTCGGGTGACCGCTGCTGCGGATCGCCTGAGACGCCGACCGCTTCGCGCTCCGGCATTTGCGCCTCGAGCCGGCCGGCATAGGTGATGTTGAGCGTCAGCGTCGTGTCCTTGAGCACGGTTGACGGCAGGTTGACGACCAGCGTGTTCTGGTTCTTGACGCGGATGCCAAACAGCCGGCCGAATTCGTTGCTGACGATCGACTGCACGACCAGCGAATCGGCCAGCTTCAGCGTGATCGTGTTCATCAGGTAGGAGCGCGTCTTCAGGTAGATGCGCGTCCGGCCTTCAATCCATTGCCGCTCGGGGATCGACGCCACATCGATGTCGTAGTCGATGACGTCGTAGTCAACCAGGTCGTCTTCGTTGTAGAAGCGGCCGCGCGTCGCCAGCTTTTGTTTCGACGCATACAGCGCGATATTGCGGTGCCGCTTGCGATCGAACACCGTGATGTCTTCCGCTTCCTGCGCCGAGCGGGCATAGGTAATGGTGTCGTAGCGGCGGGTTTTGATTTCAGCAAGGAAATCGGTCGGACCGGGCAACAGCGACCACGGATCGCGGCTCAAATCGCCAAGGTCGATGACGAACGACTTGCCCGACTCTTCGCGGAACACGTCGAGCGCGCGCTTCAGCTCGCGACCGTCCACCGTTCCAGCGGCGCGCGCCTGCAGCCGCGGCGTGGTCAGCAGCTGTTCGAAGTCCGATGGATTCAGCCGCACAAACGCCGACTCGAATGGCGATTCGAGCGTTTCCGTGCCGGTGAAAATTTTGACCTGTCCTTTTTCGGTCGGCGGATCGGGATGGAAACTCATCGTGCCGCGGCCCAGCAACACGACGGCGGTCACTCCCTGGTCGACTTCCGACACGAAGACCGAGCCTTCGGACAGCGTCAGGTCGAGATCTTCGGCGCTGATCTTCAGATCGCGCGCCGTGAACTGCTTCGTCGTGTTCAGTGCGAGCCGATACA
The DNA here is from genome assembly GCA_963695635.1 of uncultured Acidobacteriota bacterium. Lineage (GTDB taxonomy): Bacteria > Acidobacteriota > Vicinamibacteria > Vicinamibacterales > CAVVIG01 > DATKHR01. The sequence continues at coordinate 450,759 of CAVOHK010000009.1, read as the reverse complement.
GGCTTTCGACCGACGAAAGCCGTTCGCCATCGACGATCACCCAGTCGCGATCGGTTCCCGAATCGCCTACACGCCGAAGATCAAGGCGCCAGGTCGCGACTCGCGCGCGGTCGGCATTTTCGGCGAACAGGTCCACCATTACTCGATAGCCGTCGCCGGGCAGCGTTCCGCGCAGTTGCTCGCGGTCGCGTTCCTGGATCACGGCGCGCGCCACCGGACTGGAAAGTTCGTTGGCGGCGAACTCGCGAACGCGCGTCCGCTCGGAATCGAGCGCCGCCGCGGAAAACGCATCCACGTCGCCAGCTTTGACAACGCCTTCGAGGCGGCGAAGCAGTTGGGTGACGCCGTCCGCCGGTTGCGTCGACACGGGCATTGCGGCGGCGCACAATGCCAACGCCAGTGCTGCCACAATCCGCCGCTGTCGGACAACCATCAGGTGAGTATTTGCCACGAAGCCAAGACGCGTTTCGGCGAGGCCGAACGCCTATTTTAGACACCAACAGCTGTGGGAATGACGCGACGGCGCAGTAAAAGGATGGTCAGGTCGTCGGCGAACTTGGTGTTGTCAGTGTGGCGTTCGACGGCCCGGACCACCGCGCTGCCAATTGACGTCACGTCTTGCTCGCGATTGGCCCGCAATGCCGCTTCGAGCCCCGCTTCGTCAAACGGGAGACCACTTGGATCCTCCGCTTCTGTAATCCCGTCGCTGTAGATCGCGACGAGTTCATTCGGTTGGATCGTGACCTGTCCGGCTGTGTAGGTTGAGTGGTCGAACATGCCGAGTGCGATGCCGCCATCGCTCAGCCGTTCGCAGGTCGATACATCGCCGAGGCCACCCGAAGCGTCGTTTCGCAGCAGCAGTGGCGGAGTGTGACCAGCGTTCACGAAGGTGAACGTCCCGATCACAGGGTCGAAGACCGCATAAAAGAGCGTGATGAATCGCGTCCCCGGCGCGTGCCGGCTGACTTGCACATTCAACCGGGTGACGAGTGCCGCGGGCTCGAGTTTTTCGTCCACCAGCGTCCGCAGCATCGCCAGCAACAGCGCCATCAGCAGCGCCGCAGGACTTCCCTTGCCGGCGACATCGCCCACGGCGACAACCACTCGGCCATCGTCTAATCTGATGACGTCATAGAAGTCGCCGCCGACCGTATTTGCCGGCCGGCTCAGACCGACGGTCTCGATTCCCGGTGCGGTGTAGAGGCCGGCGGGCAGCATTGCCTGTTGGATTTCGCGCGCGATCTCCAAATCGTTCTTCAGCGACAGCCGATCCGCCACTTCCAGCAAGACCAGCAGGTTCATCAGCAGAAACGCCGTCAGCAGCGCGAAGGTGCCGTTTTCAAAGAGCGGCCCGGGCGTACCAACTCGCATCCCGAACGGCAATGCCGCCACCCGGACAATGCCGATGCCGCGAAACAAATTGATCAGGCCGATCACCGAGAACAGCAATGCCGCGGCGTACACCATCCGCCGCGCCGGCGATAGCTTCATGGTGAACGCCATGAACACCGCGCGGGTGTGCGCCCAGAAGCGCTTGTGCCACGGCAGGTGTTTCAGCGAATTGGGATCGAGATGCCGTGTGAAAAAGTGATAGGCGTCCTTCGCGTCGCGTGTGAACAGGCGCTGCAAGTCGTCGGCGGTCAGATCCTTCGTATACGTGTCAACGAAGGTCTGCCAGCGCGATCGCTCGCCCGCTCGACTAGATGATCGCCAGCTCACGGCCAACTTTTGCGAATACGTCGAGCGCGTACTGGAGTTCGTCCTTGGTGTGCGTGGCCGTGACGATCGTCCGGACCCGCGCTTTGTCGCGGGCGACGGTCGGAAACGCAATCCCCTGTGCGAAGACGCCTTCGGCAAACAGCCGGTCGGACAGTTTCATGGCCAACGCACCTTCGCCGGCGATCACCGGCGTAATCGGGCTCTCGCTGATACCGGTGTTGAAGCCGAGCGCAACCAGGCCAGCCTTGAAGAACCGTGTGTTGTCCCACAGCCGCTCGATAATCTGCGGCTCCTGTTCGAGAACGTCAAGCGCCGCGATGCAGCTGGCGGCCACGGAGGGAGGATGCGACGTCGAAAACAGAAAAGGACGGGCGCGATGATACAGAAACTCGATCAGCCCCTTCGAACCGGCAACGTATCCGCCGAGCGCACCGATCGCTTTCGACAAGGTGCCGACCTGGATGTCGACCCGGCCGTGCATGTGGAAATGATCAATTGTGCCGCGGCCGTTCTTGCCGAATACGCCGCTCGCATGTGCGTCGTCCACCATCATGATCGCGCCGAATTCCTCCGCGGCCTTGCAGAGTTCCGGCAAGGCCCCGAGATCCCCGTCCATGCTGAAGACGCCGTCGGTGATCAGCAGCTTCTTTCGATCGGCAGGCAGATCTTTGAGGATCTGGCGCGCGGCATCGACGTCCTTGTGCGGAAACACCTTTATCGTCGCGCGGCTGAGACGCGATCCGTCGATGATGCTCGCGTGGTTCAGTTCGTCCGAAACAACGAAGTCGTCTTTAGATAAGACGGCGGCCACCGTGCCGGCGTTCGCGGCGAAGCCGCTCTGAAACACCACCACGGACTCGGTCTTCTTGAACGCCGCCAGGCGGCGCTCCAGTTCCATATGAATGTCCATCGTTCCGGCGATCGTCCGGACCGATCCCGACCCGACGCCAAGCCGCCGCGTTGCTTCCAACGCCGCCTCGCGCAGTCGCGGGTGCGTCGTCAGCCCGAGGTAATTGTTCGACGACAGGTTGACCACCTGGTGATGGTCGAAGCTGGTTTTCGCCTTCTGCTCGCCGTCGAGGATTCGCAGATGCCGGAACAGGCCTTGTTGCTTGAGCGCGTCGAGTTCAGTGTTCAGATAGCCGAGCGGATCGGGACGCATGAAGCGTCCAGTCTAACAGGCTGCTGAAGAACGTTTTCCAGCACCCTGCTAAACCAGTTCCCGACAGGGGATTAGATCGACAGAAAGAGGGCCGTCCAGGGCAGGATGGCCAGTGCGATGTAGAGAGTCGTGAGCGCGAAAACCACCGTGTGGATCCGGTTCAAATGCAACGCGATTCCAAACGCCGCGGCCATCAGTTTTGCCGTGGTGAGCGCGGCGCCCGGGCCAATCGCGGCGGCAGCGGCACTGATCAGCGGGTTCGCTTCGACATGCAGTCCCCAGATGTGAACGCCGAGGTAGGTGAACGTTCCGTCAAGCGCCTGAACGATCAAAAAGCCGATGACGACGAGGTCGCCGAAGCGACTCTGACCTTCCCAGCGTCTGGTCAAGCCCAGCATCCCGGCTCCGCTCGCATCCGAAATAGAATGGAAAAGTCTGCTCATCTGGAGCGTTTTCGCTCTCTGACGCCAGAAAACCCTGCGATTTCCAGCGTTTTCCCGCTTCTCGCGACAATCGCTTCAAATCGGACGCCAACCGTTTAACGGAAGGCAAAGACGCGGTCGCCCGCGAACGAGCCGAGCTCGACCCCACCATGGGCTCGCACCCAAGAACTGACCTGCGGTCCCCGGTCGCCGGCGTAATACGTTTCGTGTACGACGATGTGGGTAGGGTGTGCGAGCGTGCGAACCGCGGACGAGGCACGGTCGGGACGGATCAATGTGTCTTGCAGCACCTGGTCGAGCCGTTCGTAATCCGAAGGGAAACCGCCGGAGTAGCCATTGACCAGGCGCCGCCAGTGCGTTGTCGAAAAGAACATGTAGCGAAGGTCGAATGCCGGCTCGCCGAGCGGTAACTCCAGCACGACGGCATCCGATGGCAGAGATGCGACGAAGCGATAAACCGGCGGCGCAGTTCGTTGAAGTGGCGGCAGCGGATTCAATCCGGCGCGGACGTAGTTTGGCGAATTCTGATCGAGCGGCACTGGTAGGCCGAAGGCCTCGGCGACGATCAGCATCCCGGCCAGGACTGGAGACCCATCCTCTACGGAGTTGATCCACCGCCAGGCCGCAAAGCACCGCGAGCCCGAGCGCGGCAATCATCGCAAACCGCGCCGGCACCCGCAGGCCGTCGTAGCCTGGGACGAAGCGGTAGAAAAGCATATAGAGGTTGGTTTCGAGGACGACGCGACCGCGTGCGTGGATCTCTGGGCCGAACGACATTACGACCGCGAAGATTGTCACGACCGCGAAGCAGCCGGCCGGTGTCCGCAGCCAGTCGACTACCTGCGTGCGTGCGCGGCGAGAAGCGAACAGTAGTGCAGCCGTTACGAGTCCGACGACAACCAGCGCGCGCGGGAGACTCGCGATTCTGACGCCGGGCAGCCGAATGACCACCCCAAACATCAGCGGCAGCAGCACGACGATCGGAACAAGAATGATCGGTCGCGTGCGCCGGGCGGCGGCGAATGCCGCCAGGGCTGCGATGGTCAGCCCGGGGAACAACGACCCTTCCGGTTTCGGCCATGCCCGCCACACCGAGCCCCACAACCACAGGTTGATGTCAGCAGTCAGGTAGCCAAAGACATCTGCGGAAAATTGCTGGGTCTCGCCGATCGACCGCGGGCCGAAATCGAGCGCGCGCAGTTCCAGGTACGGCAGAAAAAATGGTGTGGTCACCAGCACCGCCACCGTGCACGTGATGGCGATGCTGATGATGGTCCGCGCGTCGCGCCATCGATGGCGCGTTGTGATTTCCCAGGCAAGGTAAAAGGCGATGATCGGCGCAAAAAACATCAGGTAATAACCCGACGACAGGTTTTGAGCGATCCAGGCGAGTGCGGCACAAGCGAGCGGCAGCACACGACCGCGGTCGAAGTAGCGCCGGAATGCAAACAGCGTGAACGGCATCCACGCCGACGACAGCACGGTCAGGTGCGACAGCGCGCCGATGCGGTACGGCGTGAACGCGTAGGCAAGTCCGGCAACCAGCGCGGCCGCACGATTCCCGGTAATCTCACGTACGAAAAGGAACACGCCGAGTCCTGACAGGGTGAATGTCGCGAGCAATGCGACGTTGTAGACGAGAATCGGGTTTCCGGTCAGTCGGTAGAGCGGCAGGATCTGCAACGCCTGTGCGGCAAGGTGGTCTGAATACGCCAGCGACAGCGGATGCGGCGCGAAGATGTTCGCATTCCACCAGCCAGGCGTGAACAGATGCGTCGCATCCCACGCGAGAACCCAGGCGTTGAAGAGTGGATCGCCGTAGTCGCCGGCAATGTTGTGCGAGAGGTCGCGCGCCAGCGGCCAGGTGACTGCCAGTGCGAGCAGCGTGTACGCCAGCGCCGCAGCCGTGGCGCTCTTGATACTCAGGCCTCCCCGGGCGGCCGTTCACCGCGGACCGCCACGTCTTCGATGATCACCGAAATAATTGCGGCCGTCGGAATGGCAAGAATGGCGCCGATCACGCCCCATAGCGCGCCGCCGACGAGCAACGCCACCATCACGGCCACCGGGCTCACGCCGACGCGGCGCTCCATGATTTTCGGCACCAGGATGTTGGCTTCGAGCTGATGCAGCACGAGAAAGTAAACGCCGACGGTCAGCGCCAGCTTCGGCGACACGGTCAGCGCGACGGCGACCGCGGTGACGCCGCCGATTACCGGTCCGACGATCGGAATCGTTTCACCGACCGCGGCGACCAGCGCGACGACATAAAAGTACGGAACGCCGAGGAATGCCAGTCCGATGGCAGCGAATGTGCCCATTACGCCGGCGAGCAACACCTGTGCGCGCAACCACGCGCTGACCTTTACCACCGCCTCGCGCGCCGCCACCGATACGTCGCCGCGGCGCTCGACCGGGACGAAGCGGATCAGGTAGCCGAACATCGTCTGCGTTTCGATCAGAAAGTAGAAGCTGAGAATCAGCACGGTGACCAGCGCGAAGATGCCGCCCGCGAAGGTCGACAGCGCAATCAACACCGTTCCGACCGCGTCTGCGCTGCCAGTCGGCGCGCTCTGGACCGCTTCGGCCAGTGTGATCTGCCGCCGCATCAGGTTGTAACGAATCAGCGTTTTTTGAAGACGATTGAACTCGTCGGGCATGCGCGCCCATAGCGCCGTTGCCTGTGCGATCAGCGGCGGGATGACGATCAGCGCGACGACCACGAAGATCGCGACGACCGTCAGGTAAATGACGAGGATCGCGAACCATCGCGGCACTCGTCCGACATCCTCGGTGCGGCCGACGTTGTTCCGGAGCGGCCGGCCGTGTTCCAGATTGCGAACCAGCGGCGCAAATCCCATCGCGATCAGGCCGCTGATGTAAATGAGGAGCAGCGCTTCGCGCGCCGCCCACAGCGCAAACGCCAACACGATGACGCCCGCTACCGCAAACACGGTCTGCAGCATGCGTCGCGTAAACTCGCGGTCGGTAATCGGCACCGAGGGTCAGGCCCTGGAAGTCAGGCTACGTAATCGGCGTTGAACTGCGCCATCAGATCGTAAATCTCGCTCAGTTCCTCGAGCGGCGCGAGAAAGACGATTCTGAGGAACCCCTGCTGCGCGGGCAAGCCGAAGCCGGAGCCGTACACGCAGAGTACGCCGGTTGCGTGCAGCAGCGCTTTGACGTAATCCTCGTCGCTCTTCCCTTTCGGCAGCGTGACTTGCGGCATCGCGTAAAAGGCCGCGGTCGGCATCGCGCAGCTGACGCCGGGCATTGTCGCACAACCGTTTGATCGTCAAGTCGGCCCGCGCTTTCAACGCCTGTCGAAATGCGGCCTGATGCGACTTGTCGCCGTCGAGCGCGGCAGCGACCGCGTACTGCATCGGCACCGTGCTGCACAGCCGGCCGTCGGCGAGCTTTTTCACCGCGGCCGCCACGTCGTCCAGACCGTGGCGTTTTGCCAATCGCCATCCAGCCGGTCCGCCAGCCCGGCGCCAGGTACGCTTTGGAGAGACTCGAGTACGAGATGATCGCGGCATCGGGATCGAGGATGCCGAGCGGTTCGACCGGTCCGTCGAAGCCGAGATCGCCGTAGACCTCGTCCGCGAGGATCAGCAAGCCGTGCTGATCAGCGAAATTCAGAATCGCGCGGCGGACGTCGCGCGGATACACCGCGCCGGTCGGGTTGTTCGGATCGATCACGACGATCGCTTTCGTCGCCGGCGTGACGAGACTTTTCAAATGATCCAGATCCGGCATCCAGCCGTTGCCTGGATCCAGCCGATAGAATTTGGTCCTGGCATCGAGCTTCGCCATCACCGCCGTGTAGAGCGGGTAGGTCGGCATCGGAATCAGTACTTCGTCGCCGGCGTTGATCGTCGCCCCCAGCGTTAACTCGATTCCTTCCGATGTGCCAGCGGTGATGAAGACGCGATCGGCGCCAATCGGAAATCCATTCCGCGCGTATTCGCGCGCGACCGCCTCGCGCGCTTCGGGGATTCCTGCCGACGGCCCATAGGTGTTGTGGTCGTCGTGCATCGCTTTCTCGACCGCCTGCAGCAGGTGCGGCGGCGTTTTGAAACCGAAAGCGACCGGATCGCCGATGTTCAGGTAGTGGACTCTTTTGCCGGCCGCTTCCACCTTGAGCGCCTCCGCGACGATGTTGCGGATGGCGTACGTAAAGCGATGCACCCGGGCCGCTGTAGGGATTGCGTCGTGGATTTTCGCGATCGTCACAGCCGAAATTTTACTCCGAGCTCGACAGCGTAAATTCTACACAGCGCCTTTAAGCTGTCCGCGTCAAACCGTGTAACTGTTACGCGATTGCAATAGGTTTTTGGGCTCCAGCCCGACGGCCATGATCCGATAAGTAGTTTACTCGGAGGCATTTATGGGTCTGGCAAAACCTTTGGACTTAGTCGCACCGATGAAGCGGGGCAGCCTCATCACCAGCACGGCCGTTGCGACGGCTCTGCTCGTGACTCAACTCGTAAGTGCGCAGGCGCAAACGGCGCCAACAGCGCAGGCCGGGCCGCAAGCACCGGTCGCGACGTTCAAATCGAGCGTCGACATGGTGCGGGTCACAGCGGTCGTGCGGGATCAAAAGGGCCGATTCGTTCGCGACCTCACCGAGAGGGATTTTGAGATCCTCGACCGCGGGCAGACGCGTCCGATCGCGGACTTCCGCAGTGATCTGTCGGGCGTCAGCGTCGCGGTGCTGTTCGACGTGAGCGGCAGCATGGAAGGTCAGCTGCCGATGGCTCGCGAAGCGGCGGCACACGTGCTCAGCTGGCTCGACGCGTCGCTCGACGAAGCGGCGGTGTTCACGTTCGACACGCGTCTCGATGAAGTGGCGCCGTTCACCACCGGTTTGAAAGCGTTGCCCGAATCGATCGGGTCGGTGGTGCCGTTCGGCGCGACGTCGCTGCACGATGCGATTGCTGAAACGGCGCGACGTGTCAGCAAGCGCGACGGCAAACGACGTGCGGTGGTGGTGCTGACCGATGGCAACGACAACGCGAGCCGGTTGTCGCCGTCGGAAGTCTCGGCGATCGCCAGCGAAATCGACGTGCCGGTCTACATCTTCGGCATCGTCCCGTCGATCGACAACCCGACCTCAGACTTCGCCACCGACTCGATCGCTCAAGCGTCGCTTGGCGGTCCGTTGTCGGATCTCGCGAGCTGGACCGGCGGTCACACGTTCGTCGCCAGCACGCCGGGGCAGCGCAGCGTCGCGGCGCGGCAAATCGTCGACGAGCTGCGGCATCAGTACCTCATCGCGTTCGAATCGAGCGGCCTCCCGGGCTGGCATCCGCTCGTGGTCCGGGCACGCAACAAGGATCTCGTCGTGCGGACCCGGAGCGGTTATATTGCGGGGCAATCACGCCCGTCGCTCTAGGAGGATCGTCATGTTGCGGAAATTTGTCGTAGCTCTTCCGATTGTGGTGTTGGCCGCCGGATCGACGGCGTGCGCCACCAAGAAGTTCGTCCGCACCAGTGTCGGCGAAGTCAACGACAAGGTCGACTCGCATGGGCCGGTCGCTCGAGGAAACCCAGGAGCGGACGCGCAAGAACGAAGGCCGCATCAGCGAAGTCGATCAGAAGGCAGCGCAGGCGCAGAGCTCGGCCGACCAGGCCAACAGCGCCGCCGCGTCAGGCGCGCCAGGAAGCCACCGCCGCGCGCAGCGAAGCCAACACCAAGTTCGACGCGATCGACAAGTCGAGCAAGCGGCTGGTCTACGAAGTCGTGCTGAGCGAAGACTCAGGGCAACTTCAAGTTCGGCAAGACGACGCTGCCGGATGAAGCGAAATCGAAGCTCGATCGAGATGGTGGCCCAGCTGAAGCAGGACCCGAAGAACATCTTCCTCGAGATCGAAGGGCACACCGACAACGTCGGCGACAAGATCGATCAACGAAAAGATCGGCCTCGAGCGCGCCGACGCGGTGCAAGCGGTACCTCTACGAGCAGTACCAGATTCCGCTGCACAAGATGAACGTGATCAGCTACGGCGAAGACAAGCCGATCGCGCCGAACAAGACCAAGGACGGACGCGCGCAGAACCGCCGCGTCGTGATCAAGGTCCTGGCGTAACCAGCTGCCCCGCTCCCCGTGGGGCGGTCGGCCGGTCAGTCGGACGCAGCGACCAGTAGTCGGAGCCACACGACCGCTGGCCGCTGCTTGCCGACGCTGAACGGCCGCCTCACGGGGAATTACGCAGCAGGAAATTGGGAACTCTACGGAATTAGGAATTCCTAATCCGCTAACCCCTAATTTCTGATACGCTGCTGCCGCATGGCGATTCGTACCGAACTCTCCCTTCGCCTGCCCAACAGCCCGGGCGCGCTGGCAGGTGTCTGCCGGCTTCTGTCGGACGAACGCGTCAACGTTCAGGCGATGACGCTCGAAGCCGGCGGCCAGCTGCGCCTCGTCGTGGACAACCACGTTCACGGTGGCGCGGTGTTGCGCGAACACCATCATCAGGTGACCGAGCGCGACGTCATCGTCACGGCTGTCCCGAATGTCGCCGGGAGCGCTGGCTCCGGCGTTGACGGCTGATCGCCGACGCCGGCGTCAACGTCGAATATGCCTACGGCGGCGCCGGCGAGTCCGGCAACGCCGCTTCAATGGTGCTCGGCGTCGAGGACGCGATGAAAGCGTCCGCCGCGGCGGGAATCTGAACTCCGCGATTTGCGAATCTCCAATCCCAATCTGCAATCTGCAATCTACAATTTGCAATCTGTATGAAGCTCTACGTCGAGCACGATGGACGCGGTCGTCGTCGACGTCGACAACGACGGCCGCGTGCAGCTCGAAGGACGAGGAGTGGTCGCGACGCCGACGCTCCAGGAGCGGCGCGCGATCATTTACGCCGCGCGCAGGAGCTTGCCGCGCTGACCGAACTGCTCGACGTCCTGGAACGGACGGTCCCGGCTTCCTGACCGTGCGCCCGTTCCGCTACTTTGTCGTCACCACGCTGCTGTTCGCGGCGCTGACCGCGGTGATGACCTACCCGCAGGTGCTCCATCTCAACGACGGCGTTCACGACGATGGCGATCCGCTGATGAGACGCCTGGGTCCTCGCCTGGGTCGCGCATCAGCTGCCGATCGCGCCGGCGCATCATCTTCGACGCCAACATCTTCTATCCCGAGCGTCGAACACGCTCGCGTACTCCGAGACGCTGCTGGTGCCGGGCGCTGGTCGTCGCGCCGCTGCACTGGCTCGGCGTTCGGTCCGATTGCTCATCTACAACCTCGTGTTCCTGTCCGGCTTCGTCGCTGTCGGGCGTCGGGCGTCGCGCTGCTGGTGCGTCCGCTGACCGGCAACACGGTCGCGCCGGATCTGTCGCCGGGATCGTCTTCGCGTTCCTGCCGTACCGCATCGATCACTACGCGCACCTGCAGCTGCAGCAGACGCAGTTCTGCCGCTCGCGTTCTGGGCGTTTCACCGGCTGCTCGCACAGCGGCCGCGTGCGCGACGGCGTGCTGTTCGGCGTGTTCGCCGCCGGCCAGATGCTGTCGTGCATGTACTACGGGATCTTCCTGGTGCCGTACATGGCAGTCGTGTGCGGCGCGCTGCTGATCGGCCGAGCGCCGACTGACGCGCCGGCACTGGATCGCGCTGGCGGCGCGGCGCGCGATCGCCGCTGTCGTGATGATGCCGGTCGGCAGCGCCTATCTCGGCGCGCGCGAAGTGGTCGGCGAGCGCGGCGCCGAAGAAGTCGAGCGAGGCAGCGCGACGTGGCGCAACTATCTCGCGCCGCCAGAGTTCAACGCGGTCTACGGGACGGTGTTGGCGCGTTCATGCGGCCCGGAGCGGCGGCTGTTTCCGGGATTCGTCGCGATCGCTGCTCGCGATCGTCGGCGCTGGTTGGCACGACGCCACGAAGTGGCGAAGTATCGCGAACGATCGGACTGAGTTCGCCTACGGGCTCGGCCTGCTGCTCGCCTTCGACGTGTCGCTCGGCTTCAACGGCGTGCTCTATCGCGCTGCTCTACGACTACTTCCTGCCGTTCAGGCGCTGCGCGTTCCGGCGCGCATGGGACTGATGGTCGGGTTCTCGCTGGCGGTGCTGGCGGGCTACGGCGCGGCTCGCATCGCTGATCGATTGCGATCGCCGATCGCGCGCCGATTGCCGCTGACGCCGCTCGGCGCTGCTGATGCTGGTCGAGTACGCGTCGAAGCCGCTGCGAGCTCTGCGGCGGTTCCGACGCACGCCGCCCGAGAGCTACGCCGACCTGCGTGCAGCGACCGCGGCGACAGTCCGACCGCCGACGATCTTCGAGTTCCCGACCGGCGCTGGACGATCCCGACCTACCTCTACTACTCGACGTTTCACTGGCAGTACCTGGTCAACGGCTACAGCGGATTCTTTCCGCCGTCGTACCGCCGGGTCGTCAACGCGTGTGCGAATTTTCCCGACGAGGCGTCGATCGACGCGATCGACTCCCACGGCGTCGCGCTACCTGCGTGATCCACGGCGAGTGGCTGTTCGGCGCGCGATACGAGGAGCTGATCGCCGGAGCTCGATCGGCGGAGCGATTTGCAGCTCGTCTCGCGCCGCCCGTGGCGGACCGAGACAAGCACGCGCGAGATCAGCGCTGTATCGAGTCAGCTATTCGGACTTGCCTTAACTGCGAAACGTCGAAGCAAGATCCGACGCCGAGTCCGCAGAGAACGCCGAGAATAGGCATTTACGCTGGGATCTCGGCGCGCTCGGCGTTCCTGGTTAGGTCGTGCCGATTCTTCAGCAGATCCTCGATCGCGCATCGCGAACGTGTCGACCTCCTCGAGCGTCGTGTAGACGTTCGGCGTGACGCGCAGCCCCTGGTAGTCCGTCGCGCTTGATCGCCGCGGTGATGATCCGGTACTTCGACCACAGGAAGTCGTACGCCTTCGGCGCGTCGATGCCCTCGAGGCTGACGTTGAACAGGCCCCACGCCTGGTTCGGCTCGCGGCTGTTGAGGATCTTCACGCCGCGGCAGCTTCTCGACCCGCGTGGTCCAGCGATCGTTCAGGTAGCGCAGCCGCGCCGCCTTGCGCTCGATGCCGATCGCCTGGTGGAAGGCGAGCGCTTCGGCGATCGCGTTGTGGTTCGCCGCCGGATGCGTGCCGACCTCCTCGAACTTCCGGATGTTGTTCGTCTTGCTCGCGCGCGGCCGGCGTCAGCGGCCACACCTTCGCGATGTTCTCGCGGCGCACGTAGAGAAAGCCGGTGCCGACCGGCGCGAGCAGCCACTTGTGCAGCGAGCAGCCGTAGTAGTCGCACTCGAGATCGCGACACCTTGAACGGGAAGTGCGCGAACGCGTGCGCGCCGTCGACGATCGTCTGGATGCCGCGCGCCCGCGCCATCCGCGCGATGTCGCGCACCGGGAACAGCTGCCCGGTCAGGTTGGTGATGTGGCAGATGTGGATGACCTTCGTCTTCGGCGTGATCGCCTGCGTCGATGCGGCTCGGTCAGCTCGGCGAGGTTGGTCGTCGGCACCGGGAACGCGATCTTCGTCACCACGATCTTGTCGCGGCGCGCGCGCTGATCCCACGTGTCGAGCATCCGGCCGTAATCCTGGTTCGTGGTCACGACGTCGATCGCCGGGCTGCAGGTCGATCCCGAGCTGCGCGATCTGCAGCCCTTCGCTGGCGTTGCGCGTGATGGCGAGCTCCTCCGTGTCGCAGCCGACTTCGGCCGCCAGCTTGCGCCGCACCTGTCTCGACGTTCGGCTCGAGCGTGTTCCACATGTAGTGGATCGGCGCCTGGTTGGAGATGTCGAGGTAGCGCTTCAGCGCTTCGTGGACGACGCGCGGGCTCGGGCAGGTGTAGCCGTTGTTCAGGTTGATGATCGTGCGGTCGAGCGTGAAGGCCTGCTGGATGTCGCGCCAGTAGCGTCTCGTCGGCGGCGACGTCTGCGGCCGCGCGGTCGGCCACGCGCCGCGTCGCCGACGCGATGCGCTCGAGCCAGTCGGTGTTGAAGCGCCACGGCGCCGAGCAGCGCCGGCCGGCACAAGCTGTCGCAAGAAAGTCGCGTCGTCGCTCATCATAGACACCCTCCTCGCTAGATCGCCCGAGATCCCCAATGCCCCAATCACTATCCAGCGGCAGGTATTATTCACCCCATGACAGTCAGCCGCAGAGATTTCTTGAAGAGCGCCGGCGTGAGCAGTCTCGCGACCGCCGTGACCGCGGCCGGCGAGCCGAGGTCGAGGCGCAGACCGGTCCGCGCGTCGTCGGCCCCGGCGACGTGCCGGTGACGCTGATGGTCAACGGCAAGCGCCTCGAGCTGCGGATCGAGCCGCGCGTCACGCTGCTCGACGCGATGCGCAACCGCGCCGACCTCACCGGCAACAAGCGCGTCTGCGATCGCGGCGCCTGCGGCGCCTGCACGATGATCGTCGACGGCCGCACGGTCTACTCGTGCTCGACGCTCGCGATCGAAGTGCAGGGCAAGCAGATTCGCACCGTCGACGGCCTGGCCGACCGGCAACCACGCTGCACCCGGTGCAGCAGGCGTTCTGCGACGTCGACGCGCTTGATGTGCGGCTTCTGCACGCCGGGCTTCGTCATGGCGACCGTCGCGCTGCTCGAGAAGCATCCGAACGCCGACACCGCGAGCAGGTGCGCAAGGGCCTCGACGGCAACATCTGCCGCTGCGGCACGTTCGTCCGCATCATGGAAGCGGCGCATGAAGGCGAAGGCGAAGGGGGTGGCGCCGTGGCTGACCAGCGTAAGCTGACGCGAGCGGCCCGCCAGAAGTACCTGGCCGGAACCTGCTGCTCGGCACGTCGGTCAAGCGGCTCGACGGTCCGGACAAAGTGACCGGCCGCGCGCGCTACACCTACGACATCAATCGTCCCGGCATGATCTACGGCAGGATCGTCCGCTCGCCGCATCCGCACGCGCGCATCGTGTCGATCGATCTGTCCGCGGCGGAGAAGGCGCCGGGCGTCAAGGCGGTGCTCGCCTGCGAAGGAGGCCGGCGCGCAGGTGATGTATCAGGGCGATCCGGTCGCGGCGGTCGCGGCCGACACCGAAGAGCGCGCGCGCGACGCGGCGCGGCTCGTCCGCGTCGCAGTACGAAGCGCTGCCGCACCTCGCCAGCGTCGAACAGGCGATGGCGCCGGACGCGCCGGCCGTGTTCCCGGGCGGCAACACGCGCAGGGCGCAGCGGAAGAGACCGGCGATCTCGACGCCGGCTTCGCGAAGGCCGCGCACGTCGTCGAAGCGACCTACTCCACGCACGTCATCACGCACGTGTGCCTCGAAACGCACGGCACGCGTGTGCGAGTGGGACGGCGACAAGCTGACGGCGTGGATGTCGACGCAGGCGCGTGCATCAGTGCGCGCAGCGGTTCGCGCAGGCGCTCGGATTCCGCAGACGAACGTCCGCGTCATCACGCAGTACATGGGCGGCGGCTTCGGCAGCAAGTTCGCGCCCGACGCGCAGGGCATCATCTGCGCGAAGCTGGCGCAGCAGGCGAAGGCGCCGGTCAAGCTGATGCTCGATCGCAAGGAAGAGCATCTCGACACCGGCAACCGTCCGTCGGCGACCGCGCACATCCGCGCCGGCGTCACCGCCGACGGCATGCTGACCGCGTTCGACGGCCAGAGCTGGGGCACCGGCGGCGCGGGCGCGCCGAGTCGGGCTTCCCGCTGCCGTACATCTACGACTTCCCGAACCGCAGGCGCACGCACAAGGACGTCTACATCAACGCCGGCCAGCAGCGCGCGATGCGCGCGCCGGGACATCCGCAGGGCTGCTTCCTCACCGAAATCCTGATGGACGAGCTCGCGGATCGCGTGAAGATGGATCCGGTCGAGTTCCGCGTCAAGAACCTGCCGCCGCGCGGGCCCGAACGCGATGTGGGCCGAGTACTTCGCAGCGCGGCGCGAAGGCGTTCGGCTGGGACAAGCGTCATCCGACCGGCGATCCGACGCCGGGCCCGATCAAGACCGGCATGGGCGTGTCGGCGCATCGGTGGGGCGGCGGCGGCCGCGGCTCGCAGGCGCACGTCGACATCACTGTCCGACGGCAGCGTCGTCATGAAGTGCGGCACGCAGGACATCGGCACCGGCACGCGGACGATCGTCGCGATGGTCGCGGCCGAAACGCTCGGCCTGCCGGTCAGCGCGGTGAAGCCGGAGATCGGCGACACGATGCTATCCGTTCAGCGGCGGATCGGGCGGCAGCACGACGGCGGCGTCGGTCACGCCGGCGATTCGCGTCACGTCGGTGAAGGCGCTCGACGCGCTGTTCGCGAAGGTCGCGCCGACGCTCGGCGTCGAGCCCGACGGAGCTCGTCGCCGAGGGCGGCCGCATCCTCGTCAAGGGCAACGCCGTCGAAGGGGCTGGCGTGGAAGGACGCGTGCAAGCTGATCGGCACCGAGCCGATCTCGGTCGACGGCGAGTGGCAGGAGGGCCTGTCGGGCTAGCGGCACGAGCGGCGTGCAGTTCGCCGAAGTGACGGTCGACATCGAAACCGGCATCGTCAAGGTGACGCGCATTCTCGCGATTCAGGACTGCGGGCTGATCGTCGACAAGCTGACGGCCGAGAGCCAGGTGCTACGGCGGCATCATCGCGTCGATCAACTTCGCGCTGTTCGAGGATCGCATCCTCGATCGCGTCACCGGTCAGATGGTGAACCCGAACATGGAGTGGTACCTGCTGGCCGGCATGTCCGACGTGCCGAAGATCGACATCGTGCTGAACAACATGCCGGAGCGCGGCGTCATCGGCATCGGCGAGCCGCCGACCGTGTCGACCGCGTCGGCGATCGCGAACGCCGTGCGCAACGCGACCGGCGCGACGATTCGCAGCCTGCCGCTGCACCCGCACAAGGTGCTCGCGGCGATCGAGCAGGAGAAAGCAGGAGGGACGAACTGTGAAAGCCTTTGCCTACGTCAATCCGGCGAACGAGAAGGAAGCGGTCGCCGCGCTGAAGGTCGACGGCATCGCGCTGCCGATCGGCGGCGGCCAGGATCTGCTCGCGCGGATGAAGGACTACATCGACTCGCCGGACCGCATCGTCAACGTCAAAGGGCTCGACGCGACGGTCGACGCGACGCCGGACGGCGGGCTGAAGATCGGCGCGGCGGTGAAGATCGTCGATCTGGCCGAGCACGCGCAGGTCGCGAAGCTCTATCCGGCGGTCGTCGCACGCGGCGGGCGAAGTCGGCACGCCGCAGATTCGCAATCAGGGCACGGTCGGCGGCAACATCAACCAGCGGCCGCGCTGCTGGTACTTCCGCAACGAGGAGTTCGTCTGCTTCAAGAAGGGCGGCTCGCGCTGCTTCGCGGTCGACGGCGAGAATCAGTATCACGCGATCTTCGGCAACGACGGTCCGAGCCACATCGTCCACCCGTCGAGCCTGGCGGTGCCGTTCGTCGCCTACGGCGCGAAGTTCCGCGTCGCTCGGCCCGAACGGCGAGCGCGAGGTGCGCGGCGGCCGAGTACTTCACGATGCCGACGATGCGCGAACGTGCTGAAGGAAAACGTGCTCGCCGACGACGAGACTCCTGACGCACGTCATCCTGCCGGCGCCGGGCAACGTGAAGACCGGGCACTACGAAGTGCGCTACAAGGAGTCGCACGACTGGCCGCTCGCGTTCACGACCGTCGTGCTGACGATGAACGGCAACACGATCGCGTCGGCGCGCGTCGTGCTCGGCGCGGTGGCGCCGGTGCCGTGGCGATCGAAGACGGCGGAAGCGGCGCTCGTCGGCAAGCCGCTCAACGAGCAGACCGCCGCGCGCGGCCGGCGAAGCGGCGGTCAGCGAGGCGAAGCCGATGAGCGGCAACGCCTACAAGGTGCAGATCGCGAAGACCGCGGTCAAGCGCGCGATCATGCAGGCCGCTGGAATCGACGGTAACGGTCGATAGTAACGGATGATTGAATGACTGACTCCATCGGACTCGATCATTGACGTCGCCCAAATTGACGGCCGGCGTGCACTGCCTGAACATGCGGCACAAGGGGATGTTCGTCACGTCAGGTCCGGATCCCGACGAGTTCACCTTCTACGACAAGTACGACTGCGACCGCGTACTGGTGCGTCGAAACGCAGCGCGGGTTCGGTCCCGACGGCGAGCCGGTGCGGCCCGACTGCTGCTCGGGCGAGCGCGACTGCTGCAAGCACTGACGCTCGCACTAAGGGCTTCGCGCTCCAGCTGCCGATGTGGAGCGCGACGGCATTCAGCCGATCGTCTCGGTCACGATCACGCCTGCCAGTTTGAAGAGCACCGTCCCGAGCGCCGCGTAATCGAGATCGCCGCCGCCTGACGCGACCAGCGCGTTGACCAGCTGCGTCGACGACCGCGTCCCGGCATCGCGACGCCGTTCGCGGCCGCCGCTTCGTTCGCGAGCCGCAGATCCTTCTGATACAGCCTCGTGCGGAAGCCCGGCTTGTAGTTGCCGGTCAGCATCCGCTCGCCGTGCACTTCGAGCACGCGGCTCGCGGCGAATCCGCCGAGCAGCGCCTGGCGCACGCGCGCCGGCGTCGACGCCGGCTTTCTTCGCGAGCGCGAACGCTTCGCTGACGCCGGCGAGCGCGCCGCCGATCGCGATCTGGTTGCAGACCTTGCAGATCTGTCCGGCGCCGGACTTGCCGATGTGGACGATGCGTTCCGGCGTTGCCCATCGCCTCGAGGATCGGCTTCACGCGCGTCGAACGCCGCCTCGTCGCCGCCGACCATGATCGACAGCGTCGCGTTGATCGCGCCAATCTCGCCGCCGCTGACCGGCGCGTCGAGCATCGAGCCGCCCTTTTGCCGCGACCAGCGCCGCGAGCCGCTCGGTGGCGACGGCGAGATGCTGCTCATGTCGATGACGATCGCGCCCGTCTGGAGCGCGCGAGAGCACGCCGTCGGGGCCGGTCAGCACGTGCTCGACGTCCGGCGTGTCCGGCAGCATCGTGATGACGATGGTCGCCGCCGGGCGACCTCGGCCGGCGAGGCCGCGGCCGTGCGCGCCGGCCGCGACGAGCTCGTCCACGGCGCCGCGGCTGCGGTTGTGGACGACGAGGCGATAGCCCGCCTTGATCAGGTGTCTGCGCCATGGGCTTGCCCATGACGCCAAGCCCAATGAACCCAATCGTTTCAGCCACGGCGCATGTCCTTTCCCGCGCTCCGGCTTCGCGCTACGGCGAGGCAGGCTCAGAGCCTGTCGCGCCGACAGCTCGCCCGGTATGGCGAGCCGTAAGGCGGAGCGTATAATCTCTCATATGAAACGAGCCATTCTCGCTGCGGCTCTGGTCGGTCTTGGCGGCCGCGCCCGCTGCTCGGCCGGCGGCAAGGGCACCGTCACCGGCTCCTACGTCGAAGCGCGCACCGCCGAAGTGTTCACCGGCGGCTGCATCATGAACAGCGAAGCCGAAACGATGGGCAAGCAGGCGGTGCTGGCGTGGAAGGTCGATCGCGGCAGCTTCAACGGCATCTCGCTCGACGGTCTGTCGGTCGTCGCGGCCGTTGTCGGGCGACCGGAACCTCGGCATGACCGGAAATGGGCGGCGAGAAGGCGGCCGTGCGCTCGGCGATGTTCGTCGACCAGCGCGCCAACCCCGCGCAGCAGCTCGCGCTCGTCGCGATGGCCAACGAGCTGTCGAACGGCCTGGTCGGCACGATCGTCCAGGTGACGCCGGCGCCGATTCAGTTCGCCGACCACGGCGGCGAGATTGAAGTGTCCGCCGGCCAGGTCGTCGCTCGACGTCAACAAGCACCTGCCGCACGATCCGACCTGCGGCGCGATGCAGTGGTTCCACCCGCTCGCGTCGGTCGACGACGCGGCGATGGGCGTGGCCGCGCAGCACTCGTTCACCGGCTCGGCGCTCGGCACGAAGTGGAGCGACCCGAACAAGCGCTCGGCGTTCTTCGGCACGTTCAGCTACTGACGCTGACGTCAGGTAGGCCAGGACGGCGGGTAGGCAGGTAAGACCGCTGGCCGCAGACTGACCTCCTGCCCATCCTGCGCTCTCTCGACCCACGTGACCTGCTCCTGCACCTGTGGATCTCACCGACAAGTCGCGCTGATCACCGGCGGCAAGCGCATCGGCGCTCGTCGTCGCCGCGAGCTGGCGGCGCGCGGCGTCGACGTCGCGCTTCAGCTACGCGCGCTCGAAGGCCGAAGCCGAAGCAGGCGGCGGCGATCGTCGCGCGCAGCCGGCCGGCGCGCCGCGGTGTTGCAGGCCGATCTCTCGCAACCGCCGGCCTGCGCCGCGCTGGTCGACGCCGTGGTCGCCGACGCTCGGCCGCCTCGACATCCTCATCAACATGGCGTCGGTCTACGTGAAGCAGCCGTTCGACGAGCTGACGCGTCGCCGACTGGGACGCGACGATCGACGTCGATCTGCGCGCGGCGTTTCTCTGCGCGCACGCGGCCGTGCCGCACATGCGCCGCGCAGGGCGGCGGCCGCATCATCAACTTCAGCGACTGGATGGCGAAGAGCGGCCGGCCGCGCTACCACGGCTATCTGCCGTACTACGTCGCGAAGGCCGGCGTCATCGCGCTGACCGAAGCGCTGGCGCTGGAGCTCGCCGCCGACAACATCCTCGTCAACGCGATCGCGCCCGGGCCCGATCCTCGCGCCGCCGGGCACGCAGCGACGATGAGTCGAGCGCGGTCGAGCAGGCGACGCCGCTCGGCCGCTGGGGCGGCGAGATCGAGATCGCGAAAGGCGTCCTCGCGCTGCTCGACAGCGACTTCATCACCGGCGAAACGATCCGCGTCGACGGCGGGCGACACGTGAAGTAAGTCAGCGAGCGTCGGACTGCGAATTACCGACTATCTGCCGCACGCCGAACAGCGCCTTCATCGACTCGAGCGCGCCGGTCAGTTCCTTCCGATCGCGCGCGAAGCAGAAGCGGACGTAGCCTTCGCCGTTCGCGCCGAAGTCGACGCCCGGCACGCAGCCGATGCGGCCGTTCTTGATCAGATACTCGACCATCCGCCACGAGATCGACTGCGTCGCTGGCGCGTCCGTCGTGCCACGCGGGATCGATCCGCAGGAACGCGTAGAACGCGCCCGCCGGCGGCTTGCCCGAGAAGACGTCGCCGCCGAGATCGGCGATGCCGTCGTAGAACAGATCGCGCCGCGCGCGCAGCTCGGTGCGGAACGTCCTCGATGCAGTCCTGCGGTCCTTCGAGCGCGCCGATGCCGCCGTACTGCACGACCGACGCGACGTTGCTCGCGGTGTAGAACAGCACCTTCTTCGCGCGATCGCGGATCGTCGGCGTCCTTGATCGCGACGTATCCGAGCCGCAGTCCGGTCATCGCGTACGACTTGCTGAACGTGTACAGCGGAATCGTGCGCTCGTACATCCCGGGCAGCGACGCGATGCTGACGTGCTCGCCGTCGAACACGACGTCCTCGTACGCTTCGTCCGAGAATCACCCACAGATCGTGCTCGCTGCGCGATCGCCGGCGAGCCGCTCGAGGTCGTCGCGCGTGCAGCACGCCGCCGGTCGGATTGCTGCGGCGAATTGAGATAGAGCACGCGCGTCTTCGGCGTGATCTTCGCCTTCGAGCTCGTCGAGGTCGTAGCGCCAGCCGTCGCGATTCGTGCAGCGGGCACGATACGGGACGCCGCTGCGCCGCGAGAACGTTGCCGGCCGTCGGCGGCCACGCCGGATCCGGCACGAGCACCTCGTCGCCCGGCTCGAGCAGCGCCCGGCAGACGATGTAGAGCCCGTGGATGCCGCCGTTGGTGACGAGCACGTCTTCGGCATCGTCGACCGGGATGCCGTTCTTGTCGCGCAGCTTGGCGGCGATCAGCTCGCGCAGTCGCGGAACGCCGGTCGGTCTGCAGGTAGTGCGTTTTGTTCTCCGCGATCGCGCGCGTCATCGCCGACTTGACGCTGTCGGGCGAGTCGAAGCTGACGTCGCCCTGATCGAGACGATACGGATTCGCGACGGAATACATCATGTCGCGGATGCGGATGATGCCGGAGAACGGAACCTGGTCGAGGTACGCCGCCATATCGATCTAGGCTACCGAAAGAACGAAACCGCAGAGATCGCGGATTGAGCTGCAGAGAAAGCCGGTGTTCTTTATCGATACGAAAATAGTCCGCGACGTCCTTCGCCACCAGTCCGATCGCGTTCTCGAGCATTTCGCCGGAGCCGAAATGATTGCCGGTGAAGATGCTGACGACGATCGTGCGTCCCGGCGCTTCGAGCATCGCCGACATCGTCGCCGACGTAGGGCAGGAAATCGCCGGTCTTGTGCGGGATCGGTAGCCGGTGACGTAGCGCGGGATCCGCGTCCGATACAGCTGGCCGCGCATGATCTGCAGCATCAGGTCGGACGACGGCTTGTCGACCAGCGTGCCGCGCTCCATCATCTCGAGCAGCCGGCCCATCTCGCGCGCGTGTCGACAGGCCGAACGGGTTTTTGCCATCGCGGTAGAACTGTTCGGTCGACGCCGCGGCTCGCAGCGCCGGAAACCATTTCGACGGGACGTTCATCGCGCGCGTCTTCTTCAGGCCGAGCGCGTGCATGCGTGCGTTGACCGCGTCGGGGCCGCCGACCATGCGGTAAAGCACCTCGGTCGCGGTGTTGTCCGACACGATGATCATCATCGTGATCAGATCTTTCACCGTCATCACCGCGCCGGGATCGAGCCGCTGAATCGTGCCGGTGCCGGGCTGCGAATCGGCCTGCACAAACGTGTACTTGTCGGCGAGCTTGAACTTGCCGGCCTTGATCTGCTCGAACACCTCGATCATCAACGGGATCTTGATCGTGCTCATCGTCTCCATCTGGCGGTCGGCGTTGATCGCCACTTCCTCGCCGCTCTCGAGCGATTTGATGTAGATGCCCCAGGTGGCGTTGACGCTGCGCGTGATTGTTGTCAATCGCCGTCTCGCAGGCGCTGGCCTGGGGTCGGGGTCTGGCCGACGAGCATCGTGGTGGAGAGAATCAGCGCTGCGAGCACGAACCCATTGCCGAATCATGCCATCACCTCGACCTTCTCATGATGCTCGCGAGCACGCGTTGCGCGCGCGCGATTGGCAGATTGCTGATGTAGAAGTGCCTGGCGCCGGCATTGATCAGCGTGCGGATCGTCTGCGCGCACACGTCTTCGGCGGTGGCGCCGGCGGCGAATTCGCGGGTCGAGCCCTTCGAGCGGCACCGGCAGAAAGCCCTCAAGGCCTCGAGTGTTCCTGGGGTTGGCGCTGCGATAGAAGAAGACGCCGAACATGCCGGCAGCGTGACGCCACGCCGCTCCGTGGTGTCGACGAAACGGCGACACCGGTTCGCATCGTGATGACTGACGACCTGCGTCAGAAAGAACTCGGCGTTGAAATTCTGTCGCCGCGAGATAATCGACCTGACGTTCAGGATCGCGTGCGGGTTGGCCCATCCGCCGAGCGCCAATCCATGTCCGCGCTCGTGGAGCGTCTGCGCGCAACTGCCACGCGTGCTCGACGACGCGCGGCGTGCCGACGCTCTTGTCGCCGCCGAGCACGACCAGCGCCGGAAAACCATTCTGGTGGGCGCGATCCGCATACGACAGGCAGTACTCGAGCGTGTGCTTTGAGGTCAGAAACGGCACGATCCGCTCGCGCGGCACATCACTGCCCAGATTGATGACCAGATGACGCAGGTTGTCTTCTTCCTGCCGCGCCAACCGCGCTGTCGGTCAGAAAGACGAACGTACCCTGTCGCGTCAGCGTGCGACCGCATGGTAGGTGTCGATCCACGCGTCCATACCTTCAGGCGTCGCGAGCTCGGCGTGCGGCGGTCGCAGCTCGGCGGCGATGACCGAAGGCCGAGAACGAGCGCAGTCACCAGGTCCATGAAGCGCGTAATATACCTGTTCCGTGACTGCCGACGAGTTGCGCGCGATGCTGGTGTCGCTTCCATCGCTGCCCCTGGTGCCGTCGCCGACGCCGATCGAGCCGATGGATCGTCTCTCGGCGCTGCTCGGCGGCGGCCCGCGGCTGGTGAGTCAAGCGAGACGATGCGATTCCGTTCGGATTCGGCGGCAACAAGGTTCGCAAGCTCGCGCTCGTCGCCGGCGCGCGCGAAAGCCGAGGGCGCCGACACGCTGATCACCGCCGGTGGCGTCCAATCGAATCACGCACGCGCCACTGCCGCGGTCGCCGCACAGCTGGGAATGCGTGCGATCCTCGTGGCCAACGGCGAACCGCAGCGCTCGACCGACCGCCAATGCGCTGCTCGATCGCCTGCTCGGCGCAGAAATGGTGTACGTGGCGGCGCGTGACGAACGCGCGCCGAAGATGCTCGAGATGGCGGAGCGGGTGCGCGCCAAGGGTGGCCGCCCGTTCGCGATTCCGATCGGGGCATCGACGCCGCTCGGGCGCGCTGTCGTTTACGCTGGCAGTCGCCGAGCTCATCGATCAGATGCCGGCGCCGGACGTGATCGTCCACTCAACCTCCTCCGGTGGGACGCAGGCCGGCCTCGTCGCCGGTTGCCGGCTGCTTCGATTGCCAACGCGAGTGCTCGGCGTCAGCGCCGACGAGTCGCGCCAACGTCGCTCCAGAACGAAGTGCGCGCGATCGTCAGCGGCATTGCCGACATGTTGCGACTCGATCCGTCCGAGCTGGCGAACGGCACGCCGATTGAGGTGGACGATCGCTTTGTCGGCGAGCGGCTACGGTGTCGAAACCGATGCGTCGCGCGAAGCGATCGAACTGGCGGCACGGACTGAAGCGATCTTTCTCGACCCGACCTACACGGCGAAGGCGATGGCCGCACTGATCGCCTACGTACGGCAGCAGAAGTTCGTCGAGGACCAGACCGTGTTGTTCTGGCACACCGGCGGCCAGGTTGGACTCTTTCGCTGAGCGTCGCGCCTGCGCGACAGCTACTTCAGCTCGACCAGCAGCGCCACCGCTTCCGTCGGCCCGTTGTTCTCCAGGGCGTGGCGGGTTGCAGCCCCCGTCCACCGTGGCACGCGCGCCTGCAGGCTGATCGTGCTCGATCCGCCGTCGGGCAAGATCGCACGCGTTGTGGCGGTCGTCAGTGGAAACAGAAAATCGCCGCCCGGGTGCCAGTGCATCCTGGTCTTTTGGCCGGGGCCGATCGTCATGCGGAATACCCGCAGCAACGCGTTCTCAAATAACAAGCGATACACCTCGGGCGCCGCATTCGTAGCGTCTTCCTGGAGCAGGACGTATTGGCCGGTTGCCGGCTGTTTCAACTCGACGACCAGCAGGTCTGGTCGCGGTTCGACGTCGGCCCGCAGCTCGATTTGGTCACCGCGATCGACGAACAGCACTTGATCCTTGGCGCAGCGCCGGCGTCCGCCGCTGTCGCGCGATACGGAGAAAGTCCCAAGGCAGTACACAATCTGCGGCGTGTCGGCGACCGTCCGGTAGTGTCCGACCAGATTCAGCGTGACAAGATGGGCGCGGAGATACTCGTTCTCGAACAGCGCTGCGTCGTACTGCCGCGGTGTTTGCGCGAGCGCGGCGAGCAGTACGGCGAGCGCAACGTTCATTACTTTGCCGGCAGCGTGTAGTCGAACGTGTAGAAGTGCTTGCCGTCCTTGATGTCGATCATCATCGATCCGGTAATGCCCGTCAGCTGGTCTGTCCCAGAATCGGGGACGATCGTGATCTTCAGATTCTGCGCGCCCCGGTCCATGATGCCGGTGTGATGCAGGATGAACGCGCCTTTGCGTCCGTTCAACGTGGCGGTGACGCGTTCCACCGCGACGTAGACGCCGGACGTTTTCTCGGTGGGGCTCATGCCGGTCAGCATCTGTGCCACCGCCCGTCCTTCCAGGTCGCCGTGGTAGACCTTGTCGACGGTCATCCGTCCGAGCGCTCCACCATCGGAGTGGTCGTCGGCCGGTGCCGGTGTGATCGTCACGTCAAACGTGCCGCTGGCGTGTGTCATCGACGTTTGCATCAACGAACCAATCGCGAGCAGAAAGCCACCGAAGATAGCGGTCGCTGTCATCCTACACGTCCTTTAAACCAACCCGAGAACAGCACACACACGTGCAGTTTCCCAGAGCACCGATTCTTGTTCGAAGCTCTTGCGATACTTGGTGATCACCGCCTGCACCGAGGCGCGCGCGTCGAGCGTATCCGGGTGAACCAGTAGCAGCACCTTCGAGCGCTCGTGGCCAAGTGTACCGTCCGGTTGCTTCCATTGGCCTTCGGCCTCCCACACGGTCAAACCGTCCGGAAAGCGCGCAGTGACTTCGTCGCGTAAGAACATCTGCCATTCGAGTTCGCTGACCGAACCCTTGGGTCGAGCAGTGCCGAAATACAGCGTCGTTCGGACCTGCGGCGCCGCCGACCCGCACGACGGATCGGGCGCGCGCTTTGGTGCGTCGATCGCTTTCGTCGAAACAGCCCCGATCAACATGCCGGCTCCCAACACCGCAGTCAGAAATCCAACTCGCGTGGCTCCCATCCGCCCTCCAGGGTTGGCAAATTCTACCGCGGCGGTAAAAGCGAGTCGAAGAGCGGCGGACCGGCGACCATGGAACGTCGATGTTCGTCGGCCTCGCGCTGCAAGTCGGCGACAATCTCGGGATGTTGCGCCGCGATGTTATGGCGTTCGCCGGGATCATCCGCGAGATTGAATAGCAGCGGCTGGTTCTGCACGACTCGCGCTTCGCCATCGTCATAGGCGCCGCTGGTGATGAAATGCGCCTTGTAGGCGCCTTTGCGGATCGCGCGCAGCTCGTTGTCCCAGTAGTAATAAAGGATATGGCGCGGACTGGGCCCGGTACCCGATGATTGGCGCGCCGAGATCGACGCCGTCGATGACGCGATCGCCGGGAATCGACGCGCCGGCAAGCCTTCCGGCGGTGACGAACAGATCCATCGACGCTGCGATGTCCGTCACGACCGCCGGTTTGATCGTGCCAGGCCACCAGAAAATCGCCGGCGTGCGGACGCCGCCCTCCCAGGTGGTGCCCTTGCCGGATCGCAACGGTCCGGCGGAGCCGCCGTGCGACCCGAATGGCAGCCATGGTCCGTTATCGCTGGTGAAGACCACCAGCGTGTTGCGTTCGATTCCCGCCGACACGAGCGCATCGAGGACCCTGCCGGTGCTGGCGTCGAGTTCTTCAATCACGTCGCCGTAGATGCCGGCAGCGCTATGGCCAACGAATTCCGGCGAGCGCGCGAGCGGGATGTGCGGCAGGTTGTGAGCGAGATACAGGAAAAACGGTCCGCTCTTGTGATCGTTGATGAAGCGAACGGCCTCTTCGGTATAGCGCTTCGTCAGCGTCCGATGGTCCGCGGGCTGTTCGACGACCTCGCCGTTGCGCATCAGCGGCACGTTCCAGTACTCGGGCTTTGGATTGTAGTACGCAACGGACTTGAGGCCGTTCTCGCGAGGCGCCGTCATGTCCATGTCGTGCGAGTACGGCAGGCCGAACCAGTAGTCGAATCCCTGCGCCATCGGCAGGAACGGCTTGAGAGATCCCAGATGCCATTTGCCGACGATGGCGGTGGCGTAGCCGCGCGTCTTCAGCAGCTCCGCGACGGTGATTTCGTCTGTCAGGAAGACCCTGCGCCGCGTTGTTGCGAATCACTTTCGGCGCCGTGCCGGCGGCGGCGCCGTACATCCCGCTGCGGAGCGGCAGACGACCGGTCAGCAGCGCCGCACGGCTCGGCGAGCAGACCGGTTGAACATAGAAGTTCGTCCACTTCTGGCCCTCGGCCGCCATCCGATCGAGACGCGGGGTACGGATGTTCGGACTACCAAACGCGCCAATATCGCCGTAGCCCATGTCGTCGGCGAGGATGATGATGATGTTCGGCGGTGGCGACGAACGTTGCGCGGCGATCGTCGTGCAAAGAGCCACGGCGGCTGCGAACATCCGCAACGTTGAAGGCATGGCTGATCGTGGACAGTTCTGGATCTGAGGATTGGAGGAGCTGAGGACTTGAGGATCAGGGATCTCAGGAACTGAGGATTTGAGAATCTGGGCACGGATTCTCAGATTCCGCAGATCCTCAAATCCCAGATCCTCAAATCCTGATCCTCAAATCCTCAGATCCAACCTCAAATTCCAGGAGCTCTTCCGAAGTATCTCGTCAATCAGGAACAGATCCGTCAGCAATGCTCTGACGTGGATATTAGCGTTGAGGTTGTCGATCATCTGCGAATGAATCGACGGCTGGGCGAGGACCATCTGGACGGCGGCTTGCGCGTCTCGCGCGTCACGGTCGATGACCGCGATGAACGACCGATACGGTGTCAGATCGAGGCCGAGTTCGGTGATGTACTGCGTGAAGAAGTCGCCAAACCCGGCGAGCGCGCCGTCGAATTTCTTCAGGAAGTCGCGAATCTGGGAACCGGTGTGCTGTTCACCTTGAAGACCCTGCGCGGCGTAAGCGAGGAAGAACTCGTAGGCTTCTTCGAGGGCATCGGCGCGTTTGGCCAATGCCCCCGACGGATTTTCCGGTGTGCTCACACGTGGCCGGCCGACTTGCCGGCGCCCGTGCCGACCTTCCAGCGCGACGGTTCATGATGCTCGAGGTACTGCCGCCGCGTGATCCACCCGAAGATCATCCCCTTGGTGATCCACCACTTCTCGGGCCGGACCGCGAAGTAGACGTGGGCGATGACCAACCCGACCAGGCCAACGCCGCCGAGACCGTGTGAAACATACGTGAAGCCGCGCCACGAATCCGCGATGAAGTAGGGGTCGCGAACCAGGAACGGCGTTCGCACGCTCTTCAGCATGAACAGGCCGGTGATCGTGACGGCGAATCCGGTGACGACGATCGCCAGGTGATACAGGCGATTGCCGAGTGGATACTTGCCGGGCTTCGGGCCGGGGACGTCGTGACCGAATTCGCGCAGCAGTTCAGCCTTGAATTCCGGGATGTCTTTCGGGCCAATCCAGATCGACCAGAAATCGAGGAAGAACGTCGCGTGGATGATGTGGAAGACGATCGATGCCGTCAGCACCAATCCGGCGATCCAGTGCCATTCCACCCACGCGAACTTCACGCCGACGACCGGCAGGAAGGCGGTGAACAACAGCACGAACATCGATGCGGCCATCACCCAGTGGAACATCCGCGCCGCGAAACCGTGACGCTCGATCTTCGGTGGAAGATCGGTGCGCGACTTTTCGAGCGCGTCGACTTCAGCCGCGGACCGTTTGCGGTGCGCGGAGAAGAGCATGTACGCTGCGTGGGCGAGGAAAAACAGAATGCCCGCGAACAGCGACGCCCAGAACAGATTCCACGAGACGTGAGTCGCAATCGTTTCGCCCCATGGACTCCGTCCGTACTTTAGGAAGTCCATGAACCGCCCTCCGACCCGCGCACGGCGCGCTTCACCAGGTTGCGCATCAGCGGCACCTTGTATCCGTTGTGCCGCAGGGTCTGAGCGCCCTGAACCGCCATGTCGCCGGCCGCTTTCGCGGTGTCTTCATTGCGCGGCTTGCCGTTGATGAACGCTTCGACGTTCTTCAGCCGCTTCGGCGTCGCCGCCACGGCATTGACTACCAGCCGCGATTCGCCGATGTTGCCCCCATTAGACTTGTCCGGCTTGATCGCTGCCGCGACGTTGACCAGCGGGAAGTCCCACACCTGGCGATCGCGCACCTTCTCGAAGTAGAACTGCGCGCCGGCCATCGTCGCCGGGATGCGAATCGCAACCAGCAGCTCATTCGGCTGCAGCACGTTCATGCGGGTGATATCGATTCCCGGTCCGATCCAGTAATTCTCGGCGTTGACGATCCGTTCGCCGCGCGGTCCGCGGATCACCATCTGCGCGTCGAGCGCGACCAGCGCCGGCGCGGTATCGGATGGGTTCACGGCGACGCAGCGATCGGCATCGAAAATCGCGTGCTCTCGATTGATGGCGGTCGGCGTGTCGGCGTAGCAGATGTTGCCACCGGCGCGATAGCAGCTCCACCCGCCGCGGTAATACCAGCAGCGCGTGTCCTGCGACACGTTGCCGCCGAGTGTGCCCTGGTTGCGGATTTGCGGTGACGCCACCAGTTCCGCCGCCTGCATCAGGATCGAGAACTTGTCGCGGACCACCGGATGCTTGACGACCTCGGTAAGCGGCGTCGTCGCGCCGATTTCGAGTCCGCCGTTGGCTTCCTTGATGCCGTGCAGTTCCTTGATCTGGCCAAGGTCGACCACGACCTTTGGTTTCTTCAACCGGTCTTTCAGCCAGTCCATGCTGTCGAGGCCGCCGGCCAGGACCAGTGCGTCCGTGCCGTGCTGATCGAGCAACCGGATTGCGTCGTCAATGGTTGCCGGCTGATAGAGCTCGAAGACCGGCATTACGTCTCGGATAACAGCCATAGGTGCCTCTCGTTATTTCAGATTGCCGATTGCAGACTGCAGATTTGAAATCTGCAATTTGCAATCATCAACCTGCAATCTCTACCAACTCACAAATGGGCTGTCAGCGGTTCGTGCGTCCGCTTCCCGCCGTTTTCCAGCGCAGCCAGGACGATGTCGGGTGACACCGGTGACTTGCGGAAGATTTCGTCGCCCAGCGCATCGGCGATTGCATTCATCACCGCACCGTAGCCGGCGCCGACCGGCGGTTCGCCGACGCCGCGCGCGCCGACTGGTGTTTCCGGATCCGGCAGATTCACGGCGTTGCCGTAGAAGTGCTGCGGCGCGTCGAGAATCGTCGGCGGCTTGTTCTGGTAGAAGCGGCGCGCCAGCGCGACACCGTACTGCTGGTCGTAGGCCCAGCGCTGCGTTTTGGCGTGGCCGATGCCAAGCATGATGCCACCGAACAGCTGACCTTTCAGGCTGCGTGGATTCATGATCGTCCCGACGTCGCCGATTGCGGCGAAATCGAGAATTTCGAAGTGGCCGGTCTCGGTGTCCACTTCGACTTCGGCGAAGCCGATCGTGTACGACTGCGACTGTCCATCGCGTGGGTAGCTGTCTTTCGCGGCGGCGATGAAGCCCTGACCAGCGAGATTCTTCACCGACGTCTTGGTGAAGTTGTTCAGGTCTTCATTCATTTCGTGGCCGTCGAATTTGCCACCGAGCTCGATCGCTTTCTGCGCGACCTGCGCAAACGTCATCGAACCGCCTGGTCCGCTGACTTTGCCGCCGGCCACCTTGTAGGCGTCAGGATTGCCGCCCTTCGCCTTGGCCGCCAGTTCCTGCATCCGCTTGATGCCGTCGGTGGCCACGGCATGCGCAGCGCGGGTCATCGCGTGCGTTGTCTGGCTGCCTGCGGAAATGCATGTCCACGGCAGGTTCTTGCTGGTGTTGCCGTAGACCACGTCGACGTCATCCCAACTGACGCCGAGCATGTCGGCGACAACGCGATGGACGTCGAACATTGAATGAGTGCCGAGGTTGCCGATGCCGGTGTGGATCTGGACGCGGCCGTCCGGCTTGATCATGAAGAGACCGTCAAAGCCGAGCGAGCCGCCGGCGTACGGACTGACCGCCACGCCGATGCCGCGCGCCTTGGTGCCTTTGCGGCGTCCGGCCGCGAGCGCGGCTTTCTTTTCATCCCACTTGAACGTTTCGCGTCCCATGTCGAGCGCTTCTTTGACGAAGGCGCTGGTCACGTAGGCCTGCTTTCCGTTCGGCAGTGCCGGGCCGAACGGCGCTTTACCAGACGGCGCGTTGATCTTGTGGATTTCGACTTCGTCGATGTTCAGCTTGCGCGCTGCCTTGACGAGAATCGGTTCGAAGATGCCGATGCCCTGCATGCCGCCAGGCGCGCGCTGCGAGGTTTTCGGCGGTGTGTTGGTCAACACCGTCAGCCCGCGCCACCGCATCGTTTCCGGTTGGTAGGCCAGCGAAACCGACGTGCCCGCGGACCGTGCGTCGCCTTGCGCGTCGTACGGGCCGTTGTCGCAAACCGTATACATGTCGATCGCGACAATCCGTCCGTCTTTGCGGAAGCCGACTTTCGTCCGCGCGAGAATGCCAGGACGCGCGCGGCCGATGAAGTGTTCCTCTTCACGGGTGATGCGCATCATTACCGGCGCGTTGGCTTTCTTCGAGAGCAGGGCCGGGATGCACATGAAGATCGATCCCGGAATCTTGCTGCCGAAGCCGCCACCCGTGAATTCGCTGATCAGCACGACCTGGCTCGGCGGCACGCCGACCCAGCGGGCAACCGATGCGACGGTCTGCACCGTGGACTGGGTCGAGCCGTGCAGATAGACCTTGCCGTTTTGCCAGTAGGCCATCGCCGTGCGCGTTTCGAGCGGCTGATGTCCGGTGGACTGGGTCATGAACGTTTCGTCGAGAACGAGATCGGCCTTCGCCATCGCGTCGTCGACTTTCCCGAACGTCCATTCGTCGGTCGCTTTACCGAGCGGCATTTGACCGTCGCCGGCGTTCTTGAAGTCTTCGTCCGTCCATTTCCAGACGGCGACTTGTGGTGGCGCAGGCGCTGCTGGACCGCCACCGCGCCCGCCGCGACCTGCGGCGCCACCCGCTGGAGCGCCCGGTGCTGCCTGTCCCGCCGCCGCGCCCGCTGCTGCGCCCGGAGCAGCACCTGCTGCAGGAGCGCCAGCGGTCGGCGGAGGATTCTGCTGTGGATTCGCCGGAACCGGCGCCGCCTGCGCGCCAGCGCCACGTGCGTTGTTGTCGGCGCCGCGTGCGCCGGGAGCGGCCGGCGGAGTGGTCGGTCGCATCCAGACATTGCCTTGGCTGCGGGCGTTCGCGCCACCCGGACGCAAGCTCTCAATCGGATCGACCACGAACGGCAGCGGCTCGAATTCGATCTCGATCGCTTCGATTGCTTCCGCGGCGGTTTTTTCGTCAACCGCGGCGACGGCGAGGATCGGCTCGCCCTGATAGAGCGGCTCCATCGTCAAGCCGCGTTCGCTTTGGACGGTGGCCTGCACGCCCTCGCCGAGTGTTCCGCCCGCGGCCGGTTTCGGCAGATCGTCGTCGGTGAGAATTGCTTTCACGCCGGGCATTGCCTGCGCCTTGCTGTAGTCGAGCCGCGTCACGCGCGCGTGCGGGTGCGGGCTGGTGAGCAGCTTGGCGAACAGCATGCCCTCGACGCGCCAGTCTTCGGCGTAGCGTGCCTTGCCGGTGACCTTCGCGACGAGATCCGGCGTCGTGTAGTTCGAGCCGAACAGTTTGCCTTCGAATTTTTTGGTGTCAGCCATGGGATTACGCCTTCCTCATGTGCTCCGCGCCTTTCATCAGCGCGGTGAGAATTTTGTCGTAGTCCTGGCAGCGGCACAGGTTGCCGGAAACGCCGTGCGCCAGTTCCTGCCGCGTCGGATTCGGATTGGTTTTGAGATAACCGGTGGCGGCCATCACGAAGCCGGGCATGCAGAACGCGCACTGGAAGCCCTGTTCGTCGATCACGCCCTGCTGCACCGGCGAGAGTGCGCCGGTGGTGGCGTCGGCCAGGCCTTCAATCGTGACGATCTTTTTCCCGCGTACGGTGTGTGCGAGGGTCGAACACGAGTAGCGCGGCACATCGTCGACCAGCACAGTGCAGGCACCGCATTCGGCGCGGTCGCAGCCAAGCTTGGTCCCGGTGAGACCGAGCTTGTAGCGCAGCACCATGGCGAGGGTGTCCTGCGGCATCACGTCGAGACGGCGATCTTGGCCGTTGACGTTCAGCGTGATGAGTTTTTCGACGGCGCCCGCAGCCGACGCCCCTTGACCTTTCAAGGTTGCGGTGCGGAACAAGTACGCGGAGCCTGAAGCAACCGCGCCTGATGCGATCACACCTTTAATGAAAGTGCGCCGCGACGTCGATGTGGCGTTGTTCGGAATGTCTTCCGACATTTTCTTATCGTCCATTGCAGGATCACCTCGTCGGGCCGGAGGTCCGACCGGAAGGAGAGGGATTTGTCGCGTAGAAGATATCGTTTTTACGAGTGTTTCAGCAATGATCTTCCGGCCGATCCTTTCGAGACAACCGATGACATTCGCTAAATCTTCGCTACAGTTTCTCGGTGCGGCCGAGACCGTCACCGGCTCGAAACACCTGCTCGAGGTGAACGGCAGGCGCGTTCTCGTCGACTGCGGCCTGTTTCAGGGTCTGAAAGAGCTGAGACTGCGAAACTGGGCGCCGTTTCCGATTGATCCAGCGTCGATTGATGCGGTTGTTCTAACCCACGCGCATCTCGACCATTGCGGCTATTTACCGCGACTGGTCGCGGGCGGGTATCGCGGCCGGATCTGGTGTACCGGCGGGACGAAAGACTTGTGCTCGGTCGTGTTGCCCGATGCAGCGCACCTTCAAGAGGAAGATGCACGCGAGGCGAACCGCCGGCAATATTCCAAGCACTCGCCGGCGTTGCCGCTTTACACCTCGATAGACGCAGCTCGGGCGCTGATGCAACTACAGCCCGTCGGCTATGAACGCCCGATGCCGATTGCGGACGGCATCGAAGTCGATTTCATCGATGCCGGGCACCTGCTCGGTTCGTCATACGCGCGCATTCACGTCAACGGTCAGACCCTCGTCTTCGGCGGCGACCTGGGACGGTACAGCCGTCCGGTGCTTCCGGATCCGTCGCCGGTTCCCGAGGCAGACGTGCTGCTGATCGAATCGACCTACGGCGATCGGTTGCACGAACCAGACGACGACGGTGCGCGGCTGGCGACGATCATTAATGACACTCACGCGCGCGGCGGCAAGGTCGTCATCCCGGCATTTGCAATCGGTCGCGTGGAAGAAGTTCTCTACTGGTTGAAGCGCCTGGAGGATGAAAAACGCATACCTGTCCTGCCGGTGTACGTAGATAGTCCAATGGCCATCGCCGCGTTGCAGTTTTACGCCGCCCGCGGCGGCGACCTCGATCCGATGGGGGACAGGCCCGGGGACAGGGTAGGGGACAGGGTAGGGGACAGTCCCCGGGACAGTCCCCGGGTCAGTCCCGGGCTCAGGCACATCGCGCGGTTTGCGACGGCGCGGCTGACGACGGTCGCCTCGGCGCAGCAGTCGGCGGACCTCGTCGCCTCGCGCAAGCCGGCGATCGTAATCTCCTCGAGCGGAATGGCCACCGGCGGACGCGTGCTGCACCATCTCGCGGCGACGCTGCCCGATCCGCGGCATACGATCTTGTTTGTCGGTTTTCAGGCGCCGGGCACGCGCGGACGTTCGTTAGTGGACGGTGCGAAACAACTGCGCATCGCCGGACGCGATGTCAGCGTTGGCGCGCGGGTCGAAAAAATCGATTCGATGTCGGCGCACGCCGATTACCGCGAGATGCTGCGCTGGTTGTCGGGATTCAACCGCGCACCGAAGATTACCTACCTCGTGCACGGCGAGCCGACTGCTCTCGACGCTCTCGCCGCAACGATCACCAAAGAAAAACAGTGGCCGGTGCACATCGCCCGCTACATGGAACGCGTCGAACTTCCCTGAGTTACGATGACAGGCATGGGACCCAACCCGCCGGTTCCCGATGCCGTTGCTCCGGCGATCGATCGTCACTACCTGCTCGAGCGGGTCGGCGATGCCGCTGTCGTGCAGCTGTACGCGGACGGCTTCGTCGATCTTTCACGCCGCGACAAAATTCTCATCTGGCATCTGACGCGCGCGGCGATTGCCGGGCGCGACATTTTTTACGACCAGCGCTACGCGCACAACCTCGAGATGCGCGACGTATTGGAAGGCATCCTGACGCATTCGACCGATGTGGATCGCGAGACGCTTCGCGAAGTCGAGCGCTACACGAAACTGTTCTGGATCAACACCGGCCCCTACAACAATCTGACCGCGCGGAAGTTTGTGCTCGCCTGTACGCCGGACGCATTTGCGGCAGCG
Source organism: uncultured Acidobacteriota bacterium (assembly GCA_963695635.1). Lineage (GTDB taxonomy): Bacteria > Acidobacteriota > Vicinamibacteria > Vicinamibacterales > CAVVIG01 > DATKHR01. The sequence goes on along the minus strand of CAVOHK010000009.1, from coordinate 415,750 downwards.
GCTCACGCTGCTGCGCGCCGCGGAGCGTCATTCCCGCTCCGCGACGACGAAACGCTCGACCGCTTGTTGTCGCGGCTCGGTCCGATGTTCTTCGACGTGTCAGTCGATCAGTTGGTCACCAATAAAACGCCGGCGTCTGGGGACGACCTGCTGCTGGCCAGCGCCAACAATCTTTATGTCGGCGTCACGATGCGCGACCTCGACGGATTTACGGAGCGCTATCCGTTGAACTCGCGTCTCGTCAAACGCGACGGCTTGCTGGTCGAGGAAGTGTACCGGGTGGACGGCAGGTACGGCCGCCAGCTGCAGGCGATCGTCGAACATCTCGACGCCGCGATTCCGTATGCCACCGATCGGATGGCCGACGCGTTGCGCGCCTTGATTGCGTTCTATCGGACCGGCGAGACCAGCGATCGCGATGCCTACGACATCGCCTGGGTGCAGGACAAGGAATCGCCGGTCGACACCATCAATGGCTTCGTCGAGGTGTATCTCGACGCCCGGAGCATGAAAGGTGCCTGGGAGGCGCTGGTGTTCTACGTCAATCGCGAGAAAACGTTTCAGATCCGCACGATCGCCGAGAACGCGCAGTGGTTCGAGGACCGCATGCCGTGGGATTCGAAATATCGGAAGGCCGGCGTGCGCGGCGTCACTGCCAACGCGATCGACGTCGTCATCGAAACAGGCGATTCGGGACCGATTACGCCGGTCGGCATCAACCTGCCGAACGATCAGGCGATCCGCGAGCAGTACGGCAGCAAATCCGTTTCGCTCAGCAACGTCAACGAAGCCTACGACCGATCGACACCGCCTGAATTGCGCCGCGAGTTTTGCTGGTCCGCCGAAGAATTCGAGCGGGCGCAGCGCTGGGCGTCGTTTGCCAGCGAGCTGACAACCAATCTGCATGAAGTGATCGGCCACGGTTCGGGAAAAGTTGCGGCGCATTTGCTCGGCAGTCCGCAGTCCGCGCTCAGAGAGCAGTTTTCCGCAATCGAAGAATCACGCGCGGATCTGGTGGCGCTCTACTTCGTCGCCGATCCGCAGCTGGCCGAGCTCGGCTTGCTGGCCGCCGACGACCAGGCAGAGATCGTTCGCGCCGAATACGAAGGCTACGCTCGCAATGCGCTGGTGCAGCTGCGGCGCGTCCGCGAAGGGACGACGATCGAAGAAGATCACATGCGCAATCGTCAGATGATCGTCCATTGGCTGATGGCGAACACGAACGCGATCGAGGTCCGGGTGCGCGAGGGCAAAACCTATTACGTGATGACCATGGTCGCCGCCTTTCGTGAAGGGGTTGGCCGGCTACTGGCCGAAGTGCAGCGGATCAAAGGCGAGGGAGACTACGCCGCCGCTCGCGCGCTGGTCGAAACCTACGGCGTCCACTTCGATCCGGCGCGGCGCGATGAAGTCGTCGCGCGGGTGGACCGATTGCAGCTGCCGTCGTACACCGGATTCGTGATGCCGAAGCTCGAGGCGATCCGCAATGAAACGGGTGAGATTGTCGATGTGACGATTTCCTATCCGCGCGATCTCGCGGCACAGATGCTCGAATACTCAGCAGCCAGTCGATCGTTGCGTCGATGACGATCGAGGAAAAACGCAAAGTTCGCCAAGTTCGCAAAACCAGAATCTTGGAACGCCGAGATCGCCGGGCACGCCGAGAATGGGTTGTGAGACCTTGAAGCGCATTCGGGATTTGCGGGCCCACAAGGAATGGTTTGTCATTCCGATCCTCGGCGCCCTTGGCGTGCTCGGCGTTCGATCATCGGTGGCCGCACAGACGCGATTGGCAGTGTTACAAGCCGAGGACCGCCGCGCTCCCACTGCCAACGATCTCGCTATCCTGCGATCGGGCGCGCATAGCAGCGATCCGCAAGTCGCCCGCGCCGGTGTCCGTGCGCTGGGCCGGCTCGAACGTCCGATGTTGATCACCGAGATCCTGCCGCTACTGCGCAGCGCGAACGCTGACGTGCGCGCTGAAGCGGCGAATGCGATCGGTCAGGCGGCTGCGCCGTGGAAGATGGATCCGCCGAAAACCGCGACGGCGACGCTCGACAACGCTCTCGCCAGCATGGCGGCGCGGTTGCGGGTCGAGGCCGACGTCGATGTCCGAGCGGCTCTGTCCGAAACGATTGGCCGGCTTCCTTACATCACGACGACGCAGGTCGACAAAGCTGACCAGGTTCTCGTCGACATGGCGACGCGCGCCGAATCGGTGACCGACCGGCTCGGCGTAGCCAAGGGCTTCGAGGCATTGATCCGGATCAGCCGCAAGCTTCAGCCGCCGAGCGCTGACGCACATTCGACGCTGAAACGTTTCGTCACTCCAGACCCTGGTGAGGCGACTGGCGGCGCTCGCGTTCGCAGGCTGGCGCTCGAAGCGCTGATCACCGGCAGCATTGCCGACGACGAGATCATCTCGGTGGCGATCAAGGATCCGGATGCGCAAGTGCGACGCATCGCCGCTCGCGCCGCAAAACCGGAAGCACTACTCGCGGCGGCGCGCGACGATTCGCCGATCGTCCGCATTGAAGCGTTGCGGCAGCTGACCGCCAGGAAGTCTCCCGAGGTTTGTGCCGCGGCGATCGCCGGTGCTTCCGATCGCGAGGTACAGGTGGCGTTGGTCGCGTTGGACCAGTTGGCCGACTGCGCCGATTCGCCAGAGGCGACGACGCTGCTCGATCGAGTCGTCACCGATCTGTCTGATGCCGGCACACCGCGCGGCTGGCATCGTGCGGCCCACGCCCTGGCGGCGCTCGCGTCGGCCTCGCCCGACCGTGGCGCGGCCGTCCTTCCGCAATTTGCGAAATCGCGCGTCTGGCAATTGCGCCTGTATGCTGCTCGTGCCGCCGCGACAATGAAGAATCGCGAGGTGCTCGAATCGCTCGCCACCACTGACGAAGATGACAACGTCCGCGAGGCCGCCGTTGATGCCGTCCGCCGGCTCTACGCCCATGACGCGGATCGCATCTACATCGCCCAGCTGTCGCGTTCGGGCTACCAGATCCTGCGTGCGGCGGCAGTGGCCCTGGCGGAGACGCCGAATCGCGACGCCGCTGTGCCGGCGTTGAAGACCGCGCTCGACCGGCTGCTCGCCGAGAAGAAAGATAATTCCCACGACGCGCGCAAGGCGATCGCGACGACACTGTCCGGGCTTGGCGAGTCGATCAATGCCTCGGTCCAGGAACCATTCACCAAACCCGGATCGGTTTCCGATCTCAACGCCGACGACTTGCGCCGCCTGGCTTCGCCGCGAGCGCGCATCACGCTGCGCGGCGTCGGGACGTTCGAACTCGCGTTGTTCACTATCCAGGCTCCGGCGACGGTGCTTCGCTTCGCGCGGCTGGCCGAGTCGGGCTACTTCAACGGGCTGACGTTCCACCGCGTCGTGCCGAACTTCGTCATTCAGGGCGGCAGTCCCGGCGCGAACGAATACATCGGCGATTCACCGTTCATGCGTGACGAACTCGGATTGTGGCCCCACGTCCGCGGTGCGGTTGGCATTTCGACGCGCGGCCGCGACACCGGCGACGCACAGATCTTCGTCGACCTCGTCGACAACCCGCGTCTTGATCACGATTACACCGTGTTCGCTCAAGTGCTGAACGGCATCGACATCATCGATCGGATCCTCGAGGGCGACGTGATCGAACGCGTGGAAATCATTCCGTAGATCGATTGATGTGATGTTGCCGAGGCCTGCCACGCCGAAGCTCGCATCAAGTGATGAGCGAAGGCGGGCCGAAGCTCGCAGCAAAGTGAGGAGCGAAGGCGGGTGTTCTCGAATCGACTACCAGCAAGTCTTGCGACCAATCGCCTGACCGACGCGATTCGACGTTTTCGCTCGACCAGCCGGCCGTTGATCGATCTCACCGAGTCGAATCCGACTCGCGCGGGATTCAACTATCCTGCTGATCTGCTCTCGCCGCTTGCCGATCCGCGCGGGGCCTTGTATCTGCCGGCGCCGTTTGGGCTGCCCACCGCTCGTCGAGCGGTGGCCGCTGACTACGCACGCCAGGGCATCACCGTCCCGCCCGACCAGATCGTCCTGACAGCGAGCAGCAGCGAAGCCTACTCGTTGCTGTTCAAGGCACTGGCTGACGCCGGCGACGAAATTCTGGTGCCGCGGCCGAGTTATCCGTTGTTCGATTACCTCACCCGACTCGATCTGGTGGCGTCGCGGCCCTACGAGCTGGAATACCACGGGCGATGGATGCTTGACGTGGCGAGTATTGAGCGCGCGTTAACGCCGCGGACGCGCGCGGTGCTGATCGTCAGTCCCAACAATCCGACTGGATCCTTTGTCAAACGCGATGAGCTGGAACGGCTGGCGGCGCTCTGCGCCGAGCACGACGTCGCGATTATTGCAGACGAGGTCTTCGCCGACTACGAGCTGGAGGCCGGCAGTGCAACGCAGGCTGGCAGGGCGCCGACTTGCCGCGACGCGTTGACGTTCGCGTTGGGCGGCCTCTCGAAGTCGGTCGGGTTACCACAATTGAAATTAGGCTGGATTGCCGTCACCGGTCCCGCGGCGCGCGTCGAGGCCGCGCTGCAGCGTCTCGAGCACATCTGCGACACGTATCTGTCGGTCTCGACGCCCGTTCAGGCAGCCGCCGCGGAGTTGTTGCAGTCGGGTGCAACCGTCCGCACGCAGATCGCCAACCGCGTGCGCGAGAATTATCACGAGCTGAAGACCCAGACGGCGGCCGTTCCATCGTGTGTTGCGCTGACCAGCGAGGGTGGATGGTACGGCGTCCTGCAGGTGCCGTCGTTCGAGTCCGAAGAAGATTTGGTGTTGCGGCTGCTCGATGCCGGAGTGCTGGTGCATCCCGGGTATTTCTTCGACTTCCCAAGCGAGTCGTTCGTGGTCCTCAGCCTCCTGCCACCGTCTGACGCATTTCGCGACGGTGTCGCGCGCATTTTGCGGCACTTCGCTTGCACCGCATCCGTAGACCGACATGTCTGAGCGTCGCGCGTTTCGAAAGATCGAGGACGGTCCGCGAGCCGCAGGCGTCATCATCCCGCTGTTCTCTTGCGTGTCATCAGCGAGCTGGGGGATTGGAGAAATCCCCGACATCGCACCGCTCACCGAGTGGATGCGAGGCGCCGAACTTTCAGTGCTGCAGATGCTGCCGCTCAACGAAATGGCGGCGGGCCAGCAGTCTCCGTACTCGGCGATGAGCGCGATGGCGATCGATCCGATATTCCTGCGGGTTGCGGGCCTCGAAGATTTCGAAGCACTCGGCGGCGAGGCGTCGCTGGCTGCGGCCGATCGCGACGCGTTGCGGACCCTGCGTCGGTCGGCGACGATTGACTATCCAACGGTGCGGCGGTTGAAGCAGTCGGCCTTGCGTGCAGCATTTCTGCGGTTCGTTGACGTCGAATGGAAACACGACACCAGGCGCGCCAGAGCGCTGCGGATGTTCGTGACCGCCCAGGCGTGGTGGGTGGAAGACTACAGCGTATTTCGCGCCATTCATGCCCGTGAGCACGAACATCCGTGGACCGAATGGTCCCAGGAGTTGCAGCGCCGCGAGCCGGCGGCGATCGATCGTGTGCGCCGCGAGCTGGCGAACGAGGTTCTCTATTACCAGTACTTGCAGTGGCTGGCGGCGATGCAGTGGCATGAAGTGCGCCACGAAACCAACGGCGTCGCGCTGTTCGGCGACTTGCCGTTCATGGTCGACACCGACAGCGCCGACGTCTGGTCCCGCCAGCATCAATTCGACCTCGGGGTCTCGATTGGCGCGCCGCCCGACGCTTTCAGCGCCGATGGCCAGAACTGGGGAACGCCGCTCTATCGCTGGGATGTGATCGAGCGCGAATCGTTCCACTGGCTGCGCGAGCGGGCCCGCCGCTGCGCGGACCTGTTCGACGGCTTTCGGATCGATCACCTGGTCGGCTTTTACCGCACCTACGGTCGCCCACGCGACGGGTCGCCGGCGTTCTTCACGCCCGCCACCGAACCAGAGCAGACTGCACTCGGCGAGAGACTGCTGAAGATTTTCCGCGAGCCGGGAAGCGACGTGATCGCGGAAGACCTCGGGACCGTTCCTGATTTCGTTCGTGCGTCGCTGGCGCGGATGGGTGTGCCCGGCTTGAAAGTGTTTCGCTGGGAACGGCACTGGCACGAAGACGGCCAGCCATTCCGGCAGCCGTCGGACTACCCGACTACGTCGGTTGCCGTCTCCGGCACGCACGACACCGAACCCATGATGACCTGGTGGGCGACGGCATCCGAGGACGAGAAGCAGAAAGCGCGCGCGGTCGTTCCCGGTGCCGCTGCCGATGCATCCTGTGCCGCGGTCCGCGATGCGCTGATCGAGGCGCTCTTCGCGTCGGGATCGCGAATCGTGCTACTACCGATCCAGGACGTCTTCGGCTGGCGAGATCGGATCAACGATCCGGCGGTGGTCGCCGATAGCAATTGGGTGTTCCGGCTGCCGTGGCACGTCGATCAGCTGGACGAAATTCCCGAAGCACGCGAGCGGCAGGCAGCGCTGCGTAACTGCGCGTCACGGCATCGGCGCTGAACCATCAAAGATGTTTGCGTTTGGTGCGCGCGACTTTATCATCCCGATGACCGTCTAAGGTTTCAGACCGATACAGAAGGTATCTCAGCTGTGAGGCATCGCCGGCCGTCGAAACTTGTTGTGAGTGCCGTTGTCGCGTGGGCCGGCACGTGCGTGGCTTGCGCTCGGCAGCCCGACGCGGCGGAAGCCGCGCCGGTCCGGGTCGCGGCGCACGACATCGCGCTGGCATCCGACACGCTGGTCGTGTCGGCACGCATCGCCGCCGGTGCGACGCTGGCGTCGATGCTGCACGCCCAGCACGTAGCGGCGGAAGACGCCGCCCAACTGGTTGCGCAAACCGCGACGGTGTTCGACTTGCGGAGAGTTCGCGCCAATCAGCCCTATCGACTCGAAACGCGGCCCTCCGGCGCGTTGCGCCAGTTCGACTACGAAATCGACGGCGATCGTTTTCTTCGAGTCACTCGCGGCAGCGACGCGCTCGAGGCCGCGGTGCTGCCGATCCCGAAGACGCGCCGGTTGGAACGCATCACCGGCCAGATCGATCGTTCTGCATCGTCGCTGGTCGCAGCGATGGATGCCGCCGGCGAAACAATCGATCTGACGCTGGCGATGGCCGATATTCTCGGCGGCGAAATTGACTTCAGCACCGAACTGCAGCCGGGCGACCGCTTCGAATTGAGTGTCGAGAAGCAATACCGCGACGATCAGCAGGGCGCGTTTGCCGGCTATGGTCCGATTGCCGCTGTCGAGTTCGTCAACGCCGGGCGACGGGTACGGGCGATTCGCTTCACTCCCGACGGCGGTCAGCCCGGGTACTACGACGAACGTGGCACGTCGATGAAACGGTTCTTTCTGGCGTCGCCGCTCAAATTCAATCCGGTGGTGACCTCGGCGTTTTCGCGACACCGGCTGCACCCGGTTCTGCGCGAAGTCCGGGCGCATCTCGGCGTCGACTATCGAGCCGCCGCCGGGTCTCCGGTGATCGCGGTGTCAGACGGCGTCGTGCTTCAGGCGGGCATGTCCGGCGGGGCCGGTCGTATGGTTCACCTTCGCCATTCGAATGGATACGAGTCGCAGTATTTACATTTGTCGTCCATCGCCGTGCGTGCCGGAATGCATGTAAAGCAAGGTGAACTGATTGGTCGAGTCGGGTCGTCTGGACTCGCGACGGGCGCGCATCTCGACTATCGCCTAAAGAAGAACGGCGGATATATCAATCCGGTCACGGCCCACGGCGCGATGCCGCCGGCCGATCCCGTGCCCGCGGCGCAGATGACCGCATACGGCGAGGCGCTCGATCGCGCACTCGCAACGCTCGGATTGACGCCAAATCGAGAACCGGCAGTGGCGCGTGCCGCAAATTCAGACTCGACCGCAAAGCACTGACTGAGTCTAACCGGCTGGCATTTTTCTAGCATTGACTCGTCGGGATGAACCGCCGAGTCTCGCTTGAGCAGTTACAGCAGACCACCACGCTTCAGCCACCTGAAGCAGTCGCAATCATCCAGCAGCTCATCGTCGCCCCAAATCCGGAACGGTTGACGCCGCCGCTGGGACCGCCGACGCCCGCAACCGTGTTCATCAGCTCCGATGGATCGGTGTCGTGCTCGACTAGCGATTCGACCTTTGCTGTTTCCGATTTGGCGGCGTTACTCGAGGTGATGCTGCCGCCGAGCGGGAACACAGCGATTCCCGGCGGCTTGCGCTACACGATTGCGCGGGCGCGAATGGAAGTGGACGCGCCGCCGTTCGACTCGCTCGCCGAGTTCTCGCGCGCACTGGCACGCCACGAGCGCGGCGAGCGAACCGTTGTGCTTCGTCGAATGATTGCGCGCGCGAACGAGCAGAGCCCCGACGGTCCGCTCGACCGGCGCAGCGCCGATCCGGCCGTCGCGCAACTGCGGCGCCAGCTGCGAGACGCCGACGCGCGTGTCTACGATCAGCAGCGCGCAATCGATGCGCTCAGCACGATGACGGCGCAACCGCCTTCATCGCGGCGCGGCGTTGCGGTCGCCGCCGGAATGCTGATCGGCCTCCTGTTCGCGGGAGCCGGAGAATTGATGCACAGCCGTCCGCTGCCGACGCCACCTCCCGTCGCCATAACGCAGGCGGTCCCGGCTGCGCCACCGCCGCCGGCGCCCGTGGCGAGCGTTCCTCGGCCCGCGCCTCCGAAAACCGTCGAGGCACCAACGCCGAAGCGCGCGTCGCGCGTAACGGTGCGCTCACGCGATCGCGAACCGGCCCGGCCGCGGCGATTCCAGTGGCTGCGAAAGATCACCTTCCGGGCGGATCGGCTCTAACGACGGTAAGTCTGAAGTTTGAAGTCTGAAGATTGAAGTCTGAAGACTGGGCAGACTTCTGACTTCCAACTCCAGACTTGGCCATAGGATAATCAACGGTTCATGGCGAAGCTCTATCCGTTCCGGGCGCTGCGTCCGAGGCCCGAGGACGCTGCTCACATCGCCGCCGTCCCTTACGATGTCGTCAACACCGATGAAGCGCGCGCGGAGGCTGGCGGCAACCCGCATAGTTTCCTGCGCGTGTCGCGTGCCGAAATCGAATTGCCGGACGGCATCAATCCCTACGACGCCGCCGTTTACGATCGCGCGGTCGAAAACTTCCAGCAGCTGCGTCAGTCGGCGATGGTCGTCGAAGACGAGCCAAGCGTCTACTTCTATCGCCTCAAAATGGGATCGCATACGCAGACCGGATTGGCGGCCTGCTTTTCGATCGACGAGTACGATCGCAACGTCATCAAAAAGCACGAACGAACCCGGCCGGATAAAGAAGACGACCGTACACGCCATATGATGGCGCTCGCTGCCCAAACCGGGCCGGTTTTCCTGACCTATCGCGCATCGGCGGACGTGAACGCCATCGCGGCTCGAGCGACCAACGCCAACCCGCTGTTCGACTTCACCGCGCCGGACGGCGTCCAGCACACACTGTGGCGTGTGGGCGGCGCCGACCGCGATGCGCTGGTCAGCGCCTTCGCGAAAATCCCGGCGCTCTATATCGCTGACGGTCATCATCGGGCCGCCAGTGCGGCGCGTGCGCGCAAGGCCGGCCAGGACGGAGGCTTTCTCGCGGTCGCATTCCCCGACGATCAGGTGCAGATCCTTCCCTACAATCGGATCGTCAAAGATCTCGGCGACCTGGCGCCGGCGGAGTTCTCGTCAGCGGTCGCTCAACGGTTCGACGTGCAGCCTGGGCCGGCGACGCCCTCTCGGCGCGGCGAGATCGCAATGTACTTTCAGCGTCAATGGAGCACGTTGCGGCCGCGCATCAAGCCTGACGTCAAACGATCCGATCGGCACGCTCGATGTCAGCGTTCTTCAAGACCAGCTGCTGGCGCCGGTGCTGAAGATCGCCGATGTGCGAACCGACAAGCGCATCGACTTCGTTGGTGGCGCGCGCGGCACGTCCGCGCTGGAGAAGCTGGTCGACAGTGGCAAGGCGGCCGTTGCCTTCTCACTGTATCCGGTCAGCCTGGCCGACCTGATGGCGGTTTCGGACGCGGGCGGAATCATGCCGCCGAAATCCACCTGGTTCGAGCCGAAATTGCGCGACGGGCTGCTGGTGAACCTAATCTAGTCAGATGACTGGTGAGTCATCTGAGTCGATACCCGGTCGAAATCGCAGTTGACATCTGGTCGATTGCATCGTGAATACGCGAACGGTAGTAAGCCACGCGAGACAGTCACTAGATGACCAGATGACCAAATTGGTGGAGCCGCCTTGAGAGTCCTGATTGCGGACAAGTTCGAACAAAGTGGCCTCGACGGGCTGAAGGCGGCCGGCTGCGAAGTGCTGTACGAAGCCGATCTGAAGGACGACACGTTGACGACGGCAATTCGCGAGAGCGGTGCCGACGTGCTGGTGGTGCGAAGCACGAACGTCACGGCGCCGATGCTTGCGGCGGGGGCATTGTCGCTGATCGTTCGTGCGGGTGCGGGCTACAACACCATCGACGTCGCGACCGCGTCGAAGCGCGGCATTTACGTATCGAACTGTCCCGGCAAAAACGCGATTGCGGTGGCCGAACTGGCGTTCGCGTTGATCCTCGCGCTCGACCGCCGCGTGCCGGATAACGTCAGCGACCTTCGCGCCGGCAGCTGGAACAAGAAGGAATACTCGAAAGCCCGGGGATTGTACGGGCGGACGATCGGCTTGCTCGGCTACGGAAATATCGGGCAGGAAGTCGCCAGGCGCGCGCATGGTTTCGGCATGCCGGTCGTGGTATGGAGTCGCCGTTTCGTATCGGGCGCGGCGGCCGCGTCGGCCGACGGCGTGCCGTTGCAAATTGCCCGAACGCCGCAGGAGGTTGCGGAGCGCGCTGACGTCCTGAGTATTCACCTGGCGCTGAATGCCGACACCAAAAATCTCGTGAGCGCGTCAATCCTCGAGCGGCTGCGGCCCGGATCGTACGTGATCAATACCGCGCGGGCCGAAGTGATGGATTACGCCGCACTCGAAAAAGTGGCGCGTGCGAAGAATTTGCGCGTCGGCCTCGACGTGTTCGAGGGCGAACCGACAGTCGCCACCGGGTCGTTTTCGCCGGCGATCGTTTCACTGCCGCTGATGTACGGTACGCACCATATCGGCGCCTCGACCGACCAGGCGCAGGAAGCGATTGCGGCCGAAACCGTCCGAATCGTTGCCACCTACAAGAACACCGGCAAGGTTCCGAACGTCGTCAACTTAGCCAAACAGACACCCGCGACGCACATGTTGGTGGTGCGGCACCACGATCGGCCAGGTGTTCTGGCGCACGTGTTCGACCGACTGCGAACCGCGAACTTCAACGTGCAAGAAACCGAAAACGTGATTTTCGAGGGCGCCCACGCGGCGGTGGCGCGGATCAATCTCGACGGGGCGCCGAGCGACCGGGTGCTGAAAGAGATTCGGGATGGCAGCAGCGACATTCTGGATCTGCATCTTGTGACGATCTGAAAAGCACGAAGCCACGAAGCCACGAAGGCACGAAGAAAACTTATGACGACTGTTCATCGGGTCTACAACTTCTCGGCGGGCCCGGCGGTCTTGCCGTTGTCGGTGCTCGAGGAAATTCAGCGGGACTTGATCTCACTGCCTGGCGTGGGCATGTCGATTCTCGAGATCAGTCACCGGTCCGCACCGTTCGAAAAAATTCTCGCCGACGCGGATGCCGACATTCGGGCACTGGCAAATATTCCGCCGAGCTACAAGGTCCTGTTCCTGCAGGGTGGCGCCAGCCTGCAGTTTTCGATGGTGCCGATGAACCTGCTGACGCCTGGTTCAACGGCCGATTACATCGACGGCGGATCGTGGGCCGAAAAAGCGGTGAAGGAAGCCAGGAAGATTGGCAACGTCAACGTCGCCGCAACGACCAAAGGCGAGAACTACGCGCGCATTCCGAGCCAGGGCGAACTGAAGCTGACGCCGAACGCCGCCTACGTTCACATGACCTCGAACAACACCATCGAAGGCACCGAGTACAAGGATCTGCCGGAAGTCGGCAATGTGCCGCTCGTCAGCGACACGTCGTCCGACATGTTCAGCAAGCCGATCGACGTGACTCGCCACGCGCTGATCTATTCAGGCGCCCAGAAAAACATGGGCCCGGCCGGGGTGACCGTGGTGATCATTCGCGAAGACCTGCTGCAACGTTCACAGAAATCGCTGCCGACGATGCTGAATTACGCGGTTCATGCCGAAAATGGATCGTTGTACAACACGCCTCCGGCGTTCGCGGTCTACACCATGGGGCTGGTGATGAAGTGGTTGCGCAGGTCAGGCGGCCTGGCGGCGATCGAAAAGGTGAACGCGCGAAAAGCCGGGAAACTGTATGCAGAAATCGATCGAACCGGCTTCTATCGCGGGGCCGCGCAGAAGGATCAGCGGTCGCTGATGAACGTCACCTTCCGTCTGCCGTCTGAAGATCTCGAAAAGCAGTTCGTGAAAGAGTCGACCGCGGCCGGGCTCGATGGGTTGAAGGGACACCGCTCGGTCGGCGGCATGCGGGCATCGATCTATAACGCGTTCCCGGAAGACGGTGTCGACGCGCTGGTCGGTTTCATGCGCGACTTCGAGGCGCGGCGCGGCTAACGTGTTATAATCAAATGTTTTCCAGTTGATTTTTGGAGGTGGGTTAGTGCTGTTGTCGCTGGTGTTGGCGCTGGTCGTGTCGGCTCTCGTTACCCAAATCGCGGTGTTTTCGACCACCATTTATCTTCATCGTACCGCTACGCATAAAGCGCTCATCGTTCATCCGGCGGTCGAGTGGTCGTTCAAAATGGCGCTGTGGCTGACGACGGGAATTCTCACCAAAGAGTGGGTTGCCGTTCACCGCAAGCATCACGCCTTCACCGACGAAGAAGGCGATCCGCACAGCCCGCTGCTCCTCGGCTTCTGGAAAGTTCAGCTCGGCAACGTCTTCTATTACATTCGCGAAATCAAGAACAGCGATGTCGTCGAGCGGTACGCACGGGACCTGAAAGACGGCTGGTGGGACCAGCACGTGTTCCATCGCGGCTTCCTCGGGCTCAGCATCGGCATCGCGATGCTGTGTGTCACTCTTGGCATCGGCTGGGGCCTGCTCGCCGCCTTCGTGCACACCGTCATGTACATCTTCGTGCTGTCGTCGTCGATCAATGGCCTGTGCCATCACGTTGGCTACAAGAACTTCGACAACACCGCCACCAACATCCGGCTGATCGCCCTGGTAACCGGCGGCGAAGGACTGCACAACAACCATCACGGCTACCCGCGCAGTCCGAAATTCAGCTTCCGCGCCAGCGAGATCGATCCCGCGTGGCCGATCATCAGGCTGTTGATTGCGTTGCGCCTGGCGAAGCCATACAAGACGATCGAAGAGATCGCAGCTTAGGCCGAGCGGTCAGTTCTTCGTGGTTTCAGGTTGAAACCTACGGCGTCGTCGTGAACCGGCGTCGCCGCCGTCTTCGCCGCCGCCTTCGAAACGGCGGCTCCGCGGCGCTCTCTTCCGAACGCGGGTGATGACCGTTCTCGGTGGGCAGCGCGGCTTCCGGCGTGACGGTCTTCCAGTGTTCAGCCAGCTCCGGCGACTGGCCGTGAATTTCCAGCCAGGTCAACGCGTCCCTGAAGATGTGGCGATGCGCAAGTGCCCGTTGGGCGCGCGGGCTCGAGCCGACGTCTCTCAGTCGCCGCTGCAATCCCCAGATCTGGCGGAGCCGTTCGACATCGCGGCGGGCGAGCGGTAGCGCTCCGAGCCGCGGCGGCGCTGCGTCGCGCGCCTGGTTGATCGCGATGCCGAGCGGCGCCAGCAGCGAACCGAGCAGGATTGCATTGGTCAGCGTGCCCGGAGTGGATTCGAAACGTCGCCGGTAGGCGTCGAGCGCGGCGAGCGATCGCCATAACCCGTCGGTCGAGCCCTTGTGCAGCTCGGGCGCAGTCGGTTCGAGCAGGCCGACAGCAGCGAGCTGGCGAAACGCCTGCTCCGCCGAGCCGGCGCGCAGAATCTTGTAGTACTCCTCGAGCATCCGTGGTGCCGACGCCTTGCCGATTTCGCGGCGATGACGGCGGATCGATTCGAGCAAGGATGGTTCGATGACGAAGTTCAGCCGCGCCGCCAGCGCAATCGCTCGCAGCATCCGCACCGGATCCTCGATCAGCCGAACGTCTGGATCGCCGATCGATCGCACGATACCGGCACGCAGATCTTCGAGCCCCTCGACATAGTCGATTACCGAAAAGGTCGCGATGTCGTAGAACAGCGCGTTGACCGTGAAGTCGCGGCGAAACGCATCCTCTTCGGGTGTGCCGAACGTGTTGTCGTGATGAACCAGGTGCTGTCCTTCTGGCGTGGTTGGATCTGGCGCCGGCACTCCGTCCTGCACGACCTCTTCTCCGGCAGCGACCTGGCGCCGGAACGTCGCGACTTCAATGACCTTCTGCCCGAACTTCACGTGGGCAAGCCGAAAGCGCCGGCCGATGATCCAGCAATTCCGGAAGAGCTTCTTGACCTGGTAGGGATGCGCCGACGTGCCGATGTCGAAGTCTTTCGGGCGGCGGCCGAGCAGCAGGTCGCGAACACTGCCACCGACCAGGTAAGCCACGTGATCGGCTTGCCTCAGCCTGTACAAGACTTTCAGAGCGTCAGGATCGATATCGCGCCGCGAGACGACATGCTTCTCGCGCGGGACGATCCGGGGATCGACCATCGGGCGCCATTCTACCCCGTGCTACCATCGAGTCATGAACAGTCGGCGGTCCGCAGTCGGCGGTCGACGGGCATCGGTTGTCGCTCGGCTGTTGGTGATCGTCGCGCTGGGTCGTGCAACACCGACCGCGATGGCGGCCGACGATCCGCTCGCCAAAGCGCGGCAGTTGTACAACCAGCGCGATTTTGTCGCCGCGGTCACTCTGGCTGAGCAAGCGCGACTGGTTCCGGCGCGCGCGGATTCAGCGGACCTGGTTGCGGCACGAGCCTATCTCGAACGCTTCCGCGACAGCGGCGCGAGCGACGATTTGACGAATGCGCGCGACCGGTTGCGTCGCCTCGATCCGGATCGCTTCATCCCCCGCGAACGCGCTGAATACATCATCGGCCTTGGCGAAGCGTTGTACTTCGACGGCGCCTACGGTGCGGCGGCGAATGTGTTCGATACGGTGTTGCACAGTCCCGAGTTGATGACCGGCCATGCTCGCGAACAGGTGCTCGATTGGTGGGCAACCTCGCTCGACCGCGACGGCCGGCCGCGGCCGGAAATGGATCGCCAGGCGGTGTATCAGCGGATGCGCACGCGTCTCGAAGACGAACTCGCCGTCCATCCCGGCAGCAGCGCCGCGTCGTACTGGCTTGCCGCGACTGCGCGCGCCCAGGGCGATTTGCAAGGGGCATGGGATGCGGCGCAGGCGGGCTGGGTGCGGGCACCGCTGGCGGCGGACAAAGGCGCGGCGCTTCGCGCCGATCTCGATCGGCTGGTGCAGCGCGTGATTATCCCCGAGCGCGCCCGGCTGACCGCGCAGCCGCCCGACCAACTCCACTCGGACTGGGAAAAATTCAAGGCTCGCTGGGTTAAGTAATCCCGCGTCGAACGTCGAACTAACCTTTCGCTTCTTTCCAGTTCTTGCCGACGCCGACGTCGACGGTCAGCGGCACCTTCAGCGACGCGGCGGCCTGCATGCTGGTCTTGACGATTTCCGATAATTCGTCCGCCCGCGCTTCCGGAACCTCAAACACCAATTCGTCGTGCACCGTCAGGATCATCCTCGCCTCCGGGTAGGGCGCGAGCGCGCTGTGGGTTTCGACCATCGCGCGCTTCATGATGTCGGCGGCCGTTCCTTGAATCGGCATGTTTACGGCCTGGCGCTCGGCCGCGAAACGGACCTGGCCGTTGCGGCTGGTTAACTCCGGCACCAGCCGTCGCCTCCCGAACATCGTTTTGACGACACCGGTGGTGCGTCCTTCCTCGAGTGTCCGGTCGATAAAGGCGCGGACATTGGGAAAACCTTTGAAGTAATCGTCGATGAACTTCTGCGCGACGTCCTGGGTGACGCCGATGTCTTTGGCGAGCGTGAATGCCCCTTTGCCGTAGAGCAACGCGTAGTTGACCATCTTCGCCACGCTGCGCAGCTCGTGTGGATCGCGCGCGCTGTTCTCGCCGAAAATCTTCAGCGCCGTTCGCTCGTGGAAATCGGCGCCTTCGCGGAAGGCATCGACCAGCACCGGGTCTTCAGACATGTGCGCGAGCACGCGAAACTCGATCTGCGAATAATCCGCCGAAATCAGCACGTGTCCAGGATCGGCGATGAACGCACGCCGGATCTCGCGCCCAAGTGCGGTGCGAATCGGAATGTTCTGGAGATTGGGATCACTGCTGCTCAGCCGTCCGGTCGCGGCGACCGCCTGGTTGAAGCAGGTGTGCACGCGCCCGGTGTCGGGATTCACCAGCAGCGGCAGGGCGTCGATGTAGGTACCTTTCAGCTTCATCAGCCCGCGCCATTCGAGGATCTGCCGCGGCAGGTCGTGAGCGAGGGCGAGCTCTTCGAGTACTTCGACCGCGGTCGAGGGGGCGCGGCTGGCGCCGGTCCGTTTCAACACCGGTAGCTGCATCTTGTCGAACAGCACCTCGGCGAGTTGCTTCGGCGAGTTGATGTTGAATTCGCCGCCGGCGCTTTCGTAGATCAGCCTGGTCCGCTGGGCCAGGTCCTGCTCGAGCCGCTGCGACTGCGACGCGAGCGCCGGACCGTCAATCCGTACGCCGGCGCGCTCGACCGCAATCAACACCGGCACCAGCGGCAGCTCGAGGTGTTCGTAGACGCCGAGCAGATCGTCTTTCTTCATCTGCTCGCGGAACACCGGCGCCAGTTGGCCGGCGAGGTCGGCACGCTCGCAGGCGTAGTCGATTGCGGCCTCGACCGGCACGTCCGATAACGACACACTCTTCGCGCCGCGGCCGCAGACATCTTCTTCAGTCACCGCCTTGTAGCTGACCAGTTCGAGCGCGAGGTCGTGGAGCCGATGCTCGGTTCGAGTGGCGTCGATCAGGTAACTGGCCAGCATCGTGTCGAGATCCATGCCGGCAAGCGTGACGCCGTGCCGCGCCAAAACGACGGCGTCGAATTTCAGATCGTGTCCGACCTTGCGAACGGCCGGGTCTTCGATCACCGGCTTCAGCGCTGCGAGCGCGGTTTCAAGCGACACGCTGGCAATCTCGCTGAGCCCGCGATGACCAATCGGCACGTAGTCGGCGTCGCGGGCCGCCATCGAAAAAGCCATGCCGGTGACACCGGTCCGCATCGGTCCGCCGTCCCGGTCGGGCAGGATGCGCATCGCGAAGCGGCCGGCACTCTTCAGGCGCTGTGCCAGGGCCTGCAGGTCGGCCTCGGTATTGACGACCCGGTAATTTTTCTTGATTGAACTGGCGGTCGGCGCGTATTCACCGGCAAAGGCCCGAAAGCCGAGTTCGGTAAAGATCTGGAAACAGCGTTCGAGCGACCCACCGCGATACTTCAGAGATTCCGGGTTGAACTCCACCGGCACGTCGATGCGAATGCGCGCCAGTTCTTTGCTTTGCAGCGCTGCCTCTCGATTGGCGAGCAGTCCCTCGCGATAGCGCTTGTTCTTGACCTCGGCCGCGTGATCGAGCAGGTTCTCGACCGACCCGTATTGCGCGATCAGTTCCATCGCGCCCTTTTCGCCGATGCCCGGTACGCCTTTGATGTTGTCGATCGTGTCGCCCATCAGCGCCAGCATGTCGACGACCTGCGACGGCTCGACGCCCCATTTGTCCTTTACCCCGGCGGCGTCGTACCAGGTCCCTTCTTCCTTCGGGTTGTAAACGCGGATATTGCCGCCGACCAGCTGAAAGAAATCCTTGTCGCCCGTGACGATCGCGACCTCGAAGCCCGAAGCGGCGGCTTTGTCGGCGAGCGTTCCGATCACATCATCTGCCTCGAAACGTTCCGATGTGAGGATCGGGACGCCGAGCGCCTCGCAGGCGGCGTGAACCATCGGAATCTGCTCGGCGAGCTCGGCCGGCATCGGCGCGCGGTTCGCTTTGTAGTCCGACACCAGGTCGTCACGAAAGGTTCGTCCCGGCAGATCGAACGAGGCGGCGATGTACTCCGGCTTGTGCTCGTTCAGCAACTTCCGCAGCATCGTGACGAAGATGTAGACCGCGTTGGTGGGGCGTCCCTGCGCGTTGCGGAGAAACCCGCCTTCCGCAGTCCGCACCGGCGCGTGAAACGCGCGATACATCTGAGAGGAGCCGTCGATCAGATAGAGCACAAATTTCTACTATATCATTCGGATCTGTGCATTCTCTCCGCGTCGATCGAGGATCAAACGCAAAGTTCGCAAAGGTCGGCGTTCTGGTTTTGTTCGTCGCCTGCAGCGGTGCTGCTGGTCTGTTCAAGCAATACGAGTACGAAGAGGAGATGTACCTCTCGCTCGACGGTACGGCGACGCTCTACGTCAACAGCTCGCTTGCCGCGATGAACGCGCTGCGCGGAACGGCCTTCGACACGTCGGCTGCGCGGATCGATCGCGAAGCCGTTCGGCGTTACTTCACCACACCGTCAACCCGAGTAGCGCGCGTGACTGAATCGCAGCGCAGCGGCCGACGCTTCGTGCACGTGCGGCTCGAGGTCGATGACATCCGGAAACTGGGTAGCGCAGCGCCATTCGCCTGGTCGTCGTACTCGTTGGAGCGGAAGGGCGAGCAATACATCTACAAGCAAGCGGTCGGTCCGGCCGCCGCAAAAGACGTCGGCGATGTCGGCTGGAACGGCCAGGAGTTGACCGCGTTCCGAATGCACCTGCCGAGCAAGATCGATTGGCACAATACCCCCACCCACGAAGTCGGGCGCGGCAACATCCTCAGCTGGGAACAGTCGCTGACCGAGCGGATGAAGGGCGTGCCGCTCGAACTCGAGGCGCGGATCGAAACGCAGTCAATTCTCTATCGCACGCTGTGGCTGTTCGGCCTCACCTTTGTCCTCGTTGCCCTGCTCTTCGTGGCCATCGTCTGGTGGATCGTGCGTCGGGGCAAACAGCCCTCGGTCGCTTAGCCCAGTGGACTGTCTCGCGCGGCTTACGCCTGCTCGCCGATTCACGATGAACGCGGAGTTCGCCGAGCACGCCGAGAATCCGATTCGGGCCAGTACTGCTTTTGCGGGGTGATCGGCTGCGAAGACATAGAATTGGTGCATGGGAATTCTCGCCGTCACCGCCCTGACCGTGATCGTCGAGTTGTTCACCTCGGAAGGCTGTTCCAGCTGTCCGCCGGCCGACGCGTTCTTGCAAAAGCTGGTCGACACGCAGCCGGTGTCTGACGTCCAGATTGTCGCGCTCGGCGAACACGTCGACTATTGGGATCGGCTCGGATGGAAGGATCGGTTTTCGTCGGCAGCATTAACGGAGCGGCAACAGGCGTACGCCAATCAGTTCAAGCTCAACAGCATCTACACCCCGCAAATGGTCGTTGACGGTCGGGTGGAATTCGTCGGCACCGACGTCAACGCCGCTCGAAAGGCCCTCGAACAGGCACGCCTCGCTGCACATGGCGTCGTCAATCTGAAGGCCGACGGTGGACCTGGGTCGGCGGTCGTTCAGGTGACAGTTACCACCGATCAACTGCCGCCGATTTCATCCGGCGATCACGCCGACATCATCATCGCGATTGCGGAAGACCGGCTGCGCAGCGACGTCAAGCGCGGCGAAAACCAGGGCAGGCTGCTGGTTCATGCGGCGGTTGTCCGCCACCTCGCGACAATCGGCGAAGCGACATCGTCGGGATCGTCCACGGCCACCGCGCAGTTGTCGCTGGGTCCCGACTGGAAACGCGAGAACCTCCGCATCGTGGCGTTCGTCCAGGCCCGTCGTAGCCGCACCATCCTCGCGGCGTCGACGGTTCAAGCGCCACGGTGAAAGAAGCCGTCTACTGGCTCGACACCCTTCCGAAGAAAGAAGCTGGAAACGAGCAGGAACACGTACGGGAACGCGTTGACGTTCTCGTCATTGGTGCAGGTTACACCGGCCTTTCCGCAGCTCGCCGCCTGGCAAAATCCGGAGCGACCGTCCTGGTTGTTGAACGGGAGCACATCGGTTTCGGCGCCAGCTCGCGCAACGCCGGACAGGCCCTCACCGGGTTGCGGCTCGATCCGAAAACCTTGGTTGCCCGATACGGCGAGTCGCAGGCGCGACAATTGTTCAAGAGCTCGCTGTTCGCTCTCGAGCATCTCGAGGCGCTGCTCGCTGCCGAATCGATCGACTGCGAGTACGAGCGGACCGGCCACATCCAAGCGGCGTGGAAGGCCGGGCACTTCGAGTCCCTGCGGAAGGAACAGGCAATTCTCTCGCGAGTATTCGGCCATCCGGTGGAGGTATTGTCGAAGGATCAGCAGCGGCGAGAAATCGGCAGCGATCGTTACCACGGCGTGCTCGTCGATCAGCGAAGTGGAGCGCTCAATCCGGCGCAATACGTCAACGGTCTGGCCGACGCGGCGAAACGCGCCGGCGCGGCGATCGCCACTGGAATCACTGTCGAGCGGCTGAATCGATCCGACAATGCATGGACCGTTACAACCAACCGTGGTCCGATTCACGCCCGCGACGTACTGATTGCAACCAATGGCTACACTGGAGCGGCGACGCCAGTGCTACAGGGGTCCATGGTTTCAATCGGCAGTTACAGCGTCGTCACTGAACCGCTTGCCGAAGCGGATGCGTTGCGGCTGCTGCCGAATCGCCGGATGGCATACGATTCGAAGCAATTCCTCTATTACTTCAGGCTCACTTCCGATCATCGATTGTTGTTCGGCGGTCGAGCGTCGTTCACGCAGGCTAACGAAAATACAACGCGCCGCGCCGCCGCGATTCTTCGACAAGGAATCAATACGGTTTTTCCGGAGCTGGCCCGCACGCCGCTCGCCTACGCGTGGGGCGGTCAGGTGTCGATCGCTCGCGACCAGCGGCCGCATGCAGGTAGACTCGGCGACGGGACCTACTTTGCCGGAGCCTATGCCGGCCACGGGATTGCGATGGCGACGCTGTTGGGCGATCTCACGGCCCGCCGGATCGGCGGCGAATCCGTGGACCATCCGTTCATGGACGACGGCTGTCCGCCGATTCCGTTCTACAGCGGAACGCCGTGGTTTTTGCCGTTGCTTGGCGCCTACTATCGGGTGAAGGATTGGATTTCGTAGACCTCGAGTTTTCTCCTCAACAAATGCGCGCGCTCGTCGACGATGTGGCGGCGCGCTGCATCACGCACATTACGACGCTGCCGTCCCAACCATCGCGTGGCGATGTTGACGCCGCCGCGCTATGCCGGGCGCTGCGAGAGTCTGCGCCGGAGCTCGGGGCGCCATCGGCAGCGCTGTTCGACCAACTGTTCCGCGACCTGATTCCACGCTCCTTCACGGCGTCGGGCCCGGGCTACCTGGCATACATTCCAGGCGGCGGATTATTTCCGGCCGCCCTGGCCGATTTCATCGCCGACACGACGAACCGTTACACCGGTGTTTGGCAGGCGGCGCCGGCACTGGTACAGCTCGAAGCCAACGCCCTCGACTGGCTGCGTGACTGGATGGGTTTTCCCGACGAAACGCGCGGCCTTTTCACGAATGGCGGCTCGATGGCCACGTTCAACGCCATTCTTTGCGCCCGCGAGCGACACCTCGGCAACGATATTCGACGCGGCACACTCTACACCTCGGATCAGGCACACCACTCGGTGCTCAAGGCGGCCAAGCTGGCCGGAATCATGCCTGACCGTGTCCGAGCGATAGCGTGCGACGAGCAATATCGGTTGCCGATCGAACCGCTGCGCGAAGCGATGGCTCACGATCGCCGCGCCGGCTTCACGCCGTTCGCCATCGTATCGAGCGCCGGCACGACGAACACCGGCGCCGTGGATCCGTTGATGGCGCTCGCGGATCTCTGTGCAGCCGAGGGCTTGTGGCATCACATCGACGGTGCATACGGCGCGTTCTTCAACCTCTGCGAGGAAACGCAGCCAACACTGCACGGCCTGTCGCGCGCTGACTCGCTGACGCTCGATCCTCACAAGGGAATGTTCCTGCCATACGGGACCGGGGCGCTGCTGGTGCGCGATGGAGCGGCGCTTCGCGCAGCACACGAGGCGACCGCTGACTATCTGCCGCAGATGCCGCATCCCGAAGACTTCTACGACCCCAGCCAGCACGGGCCGGAGCTGTCGCGCGGCTTCCCGGGTCTTCGCGTGTGGTTATGCGTGAAGTTGTTCGGCGCCGCCGCGTTTCGATCGGCAATCACCGAAAAACGTCGGTTAACCATCGACGCCTATCGACGGATTGCCGCGCTGCCGCATGTCGTCATCGACGCGCCGCCGGAGTTGTCGCTGTTCGCCTTTCATCTGACGTGGCCTGGCGCGACTCGTGCAGAAGAGGATGAGGCTACCAAAGCCGTGATGGAGCAGACGACGACGCGCGGACGGGTGATGGTGACGGGCGCGACGGCGCGCGGCCGCTACCTCGGCCGCGTCTGTGTCCTCAGTTTCCGCACGCATCAGGATCGCATCGACGCACTGGTAGAAGACACGGCGGCGGCGATTCGCGACATCGTTCCATGACGAACAGTTCCCCCTTTTCTCATCGAGCGCGGTTGCAGCACATCGCCGAGCAGGCGATGCGCGAGCGCGGAATGGATCCGTATTTTTCGCGCGAGGTGCAATCAGAAGTTGCGGCGCTTCCCGGTCCACCGACGGCGACCGAGGAGCCGGTCCGCGATCTGCGAAAGCTGTTGTGGTGTTCGATCGACAACGACGATTCGCGCGATCTCGACCAGTTGTCGGTCTGCGAACCGTTGGACAACGGCGACGTACGGGTAATGGTCGCGATCGCCGATGTCGACGCCGCGGTGCGACGTGGGTCGGCGACCGATCAACACGCCGCGCGCAACACCACATCGGTCTACACACCGGCCGCGATTTTCCCAATGTTGCCGGAGCGGCTTTCGACCGACCTGACGTCGCTGAACGATCGCGAGGACCGACTCGCGGTGGTGATCGATATGTTGGTGGCAACCGACGGCGCTCTTCGCTCGTCCGACCTCTATGGTGCGCGCGTGCACAACTACGCGAAGCTTGCCTACAACGCGGTCGGCGACTGGTTGGAAGGGCGCGGGCCGTTGCCTGGGGCTGCGGCGAGCGTTCGAGGCATGGACGAGCAACTACGCGTTCAGGATCGCATAGCGCAGACCTTGAACCGGGTGCGTCACGAAAACGGCGCGCTTGAATTCGCGTCGACCGAAGTACGTCACGTGTTTTCAGGCGACACGCTGCAACAGGTGAATCCGGAGCGTCCGAATCGGGCGAAATCGCTGATCGAGAACCTGATGGTCGCCGCCAACGGCGTCACCGCACGATTCCTCGACGCCCGCGGGTTCCCCTCGCTGCGTCGCGTCGTCCGTTCGCCGGAGCGGTGGGATCGGATTCGCGGACTGGCGGCAGAAACCGGCGACCGGTTGCCAGAGACGCCCGACTCGCAAGCGCTCAATGCGTTCCTGGCCAGGCGCCGCGCCGCCGATCCCGATCGCTTCGTCGATCTCTCGACGTCGGTGATCAAGCTGATCGGATCTGGCGAATACGTGGTCGATCCACCCGGCGTCGAACCGCCCGGCCATTTCGGGTTGGCGGTCCGGGACTACTCACATTCGACGGCGCCGAACCGCCGGTATCCGGACCTGATCACGCAGCGCCTCGTGAAAGCCGCGCTCGCTGGTCATCGCTCGCCGTATTCGGTCGGCGACCTCACCAGCCTGGCGGCGCACTGCACCAGCCAGGAGGATGCCGCAAACAAAGTGGAGCGTCAGGTCAGGAAAGCGGCTACCGCAATGCTGGTCGAATCGCGGGTTGGCGACACGTTCAACGCGCTGGTGACTGGTGCGTCCAACAAGGGGACTTACGTGCGCGTCGCAGCCCCGCCGATGGAAGGACGCGTGATGCGCGGTGAGAAGGGACTCGACGTCGGCGATCGCGTCCGGGTGCGCCTGGACGGCGTCAACCCGGACCGCGGCTTCATCGACTTCGCTATCGTTTGACGTCGGTCTGTTTCTTGTAGATATCCTTGCCGCTTCCGTAGTTTTGCGCGCCGCGCTGGCTGTAGCCGTGCTCGACGACCAGCAGCGTGTCGACGCTCATTTCGGTGCCGGCGGCTTCGAGCGCGCGAACTTCCTTGGTGCGAACTGTCTGCCCGTTGACGTCGCGCACGGTTTCGGTGATCAGTTTCGGGCCCTCCCAGTACCACATCGAGTTCAACAGGTTCGAACGGTTGGTCGCGTTGGTGATCGCGTCAGCGCTGCCCGGACGGTAAGTGATCGTTGACGTCTTGCCGGCGCGCTGCGTTTCGATGCTCAGCTGCGTCGCCGTCTGATTGA
This sequence comes from uncultured Acidobacteriota bacterium, assembly GCA_963695635.1. Lineage (GTDB taxonomy): Bacteria > Acidobacteriota > Vicinamibacteria > Vicinamibacterales > CAVVIG01 > DATKHR01. The sequence continues at coordinate 391,333 of CAVOHK010000009.1, read as the reverse complement.
TCACCAGCGTCGTCTGCGGAATCGGATCGTTCTGGACGGCGGACGCGCTGCGCGTCATGTCCATAATCCACGTGCCGGAAAAATCAGGCCTGGTCGTTTGTGCGTGCAGTGCTGCTGCGGCGATGGAGGCGAGAAGTACCACTCGGGCGATCCGCTTCATGACGCCCCTCCTGAAGCGCCATCTTAACGCCGGTCGGACCGTATCGCAGCGGAACGATTAACCGCTGAGCTGCAAATATCTGGTCATCTAGTCATAACCAGATGACCGATGACCAAATGACTAAATTTCATCGATCCTGATTGCTGGTTGACGCCTTACGCGCCGGCGCATCCGGCGGTTGGGCGTTCGCGTTGCCATTCAAATACTTCTCGAACCAGTAGACCTGCCAGTTCAGGCTTTCGACCAGGTGTTTCGGTTCGCCGGTGCGCGTCAGGTTGTGGTTCTCGCGCGGGAAGAAGACGATTTCCGCCTCGACCCCGAAGTGCCGCAGCGCACGGAACCACTGTTCGCCCTGTTCGATCGGCACTCGAAAATCGCTGTCGGAATGCAACACCAGCGTCGGTGTTTTCACGTTCTTCACGTACTTCAACGGCGAACGATCCCAGTAGAGCGGATAGTTTTCGAAGATGTCGCCGCCGAAGTCGTCGGCATGTCCGTAGGCGCCGTCGCGCGTACCGTCGTCGCTGACGAAATTCGAGATACTGCGGATCGTGACTGCCGCCTTAAAGCGGTTGGTGTGGCCGAGAATCCAGTTCGTCATGAATCCGCCGTAGCTGCCACCGGTGACGCCGAGGCGGTCGCGATCGATCCACGAGTACTTTGCCAGTACTGCGTCGACGCCGTTCATCACGTCCACGTAATCGTTGCCACCCCAGTTCAGCTCGATGCCGCGCTCGAATTTCTCGCCATATCCGGTCGAACCTCGCGGATTCGTGAAGAACACTGCCCAGCCGCGCGAGGTATAGACCTGAAATTCGTGGTACCAGTCGAAGCCGTACTGGCCGGCCGGCCCGCCATGAATCGACAGAATCATCGGATAGCTCTTGCCGGCCTGCCAGTTGATTGGCTTCATGAGGAAGCCGTCGACGTCCCAGCCATCGGCGCCTTTGTAGGGGACGCGTTCGACGCTGACCAGATTCAGCTGCTTGAACAGCGCTGCGTTGAGATGCGTCAACTGGCGCGGGTTCCGGCCGGTGAGATCCGCGACATAGAGATCGTCGAGATGAGTGGGATCGTTGATCGCATAGGCGAGCTTCGCGGTCTTGTCCGAGATGTCATAGGCGCGATGCGTTCGATCCCCGGACGTCACGGCCGAGGCCTTCCGCGCCGCCAGATCGACGCGAAAAATCTGCGAGGTGCCGCGGTAGCCGGTTTCGAAGAACAGCGCCTTGCCGCCTTCTGCCCAGCGCAGCTGCGACGGAATCAGGTCGACGTTGTCGGCGGCAGTTTTCGAGGCGCCGCCGCCTGCCGCTGATGCCAGCCAGATCCGCGCATGCGATTTCTCGGGCACCGCACTCAGAAACGCGATCGTCTGGCCGTCGGGCGACCAGCGCGGCGACGAATCGCCTTGTTCGTGATCAGAAATTTTCGTCAGCGATCCGCCGGCTGCGCTGATCACCCAGACGTCGGTGTTGTGGCCTTCGTCAAACGCTTTGCCGGTTCGGTCCGACACGAACGCGATCTTCTGACTGTCCGGAGACCATTGCGGATCCGAATCATTCCACTCGTCACCGGAGGTCAACTGCGAACTGCTGCCGTTCGCCACGTCAACCACCCACAAATGCGTGCGCTTGTCGTCGAACCATCCGCTGTCGTTGAACTTGTAATTGGAATGTTTGTAGTGCCGCACGTCGCTCGGCGACTTCGCCTCGTCGCTCGGACCGCTTCGACCGACCACGACCAGTTTGCGGCCGTCCGGCGACCATTGAAAACTGTTCACGCCGTTCGTCAGGTTGGTGAGCCGCCGCGCTTCGCCGCCGCTAAGCGGCAGCAGCCAGATCTGATTTTTCGGCGCGTCACCATCGCCTGCGGCCGGCCGCGACGATACGAAGGCAATCGACTTACCATCCGGGCTCCATCGCGGACTGTTCGATGATTGCGGCGACGTCGTCAGCAGCATTGGTTCGCGCGAGCCGTCGGCGGCGACGGTCCAGATTTCGCTGCGCCGCCGGTTCTGTTTCTGATCGACGGTGGTCGCGACATAGGCGATCGTCGAACCGTCGGGCGAGAAATGCGGGTCGCTGAGCGCTTCGAACGCGAAATAGTCTTCGGCGGTGACCGGGCGGGTCTGCGCCGAAGCCATCGTCGAGACCAGCAGCAGGACGACGACGCGGAGTGAGGTGGTCATGCGCGTGCTCTTTTCTTCGGCTCGGCGGCGCGGGCGATCGGCGCCGCCTTTTTCTTGTTGGCGGAAATCGAATCCAGGCTTTTGCGCAAGGCGTCCATCAGGTTGACCACCTTGGGCGGCGCTTCCACTTCAGGAGCGACGATCTCGCGGCCTTCGATCTTCGCGTCGATAATCTCGCGCAGGCCAACCTGATACTCGTCCTTGTACGACTCGAAATCGACTTCGCCCTCAAAGGTGGCCATCACCTGTTCGGCCAGTTTCACTTCGGCGGGCTTCACGGTTTCGGGCATATCCTGCAGCTCGTCGATCGCTTCCATGCTGCGGATCTCGTTGGCGTGCCGCAGGGTGTACATGATCATGCCCTTGTCGCGCGGCTGGACCTTGATCAGGTACTCGCGTCCGTAGAGCGCCACCTTGCCGATGCCGGCTTTGCCCTTCATTCCTTCGCGGATCACCGCGAACGCGTCGCGTGCGACCGGACCGTCGGGCGCCAGGTAGTAGGGGCGTTCGAGATAGATCGGATCGATGTCGGTGTCTTCGGTGAATTTTTCGAGGTTGATGACGCGCGTCGATTCGACGCGCACCTTGTCCATGTCTTCCTCGTCCACCACCACGTAGCGGCCCTTTTCGAACTCGTAGCCTTTGACCAGATCGGTATTCGCCACTTCACGCTGACAGTGCGGGCACCACCGTTTCTGTTGGATGCGGGTCTGACACTCGGCGTGCAGCTGGTTGAAGCTCAGCGTCGCGCCGGCGTCGGTTGCCGGAAACACCTTGATCGGAATGTTGACGAGACTGATTTTGAGATAGCCCTTCCAAGTCGCGCGTGCAGCCATAAGTGACCCATTCTAGAACCGATCATTTCTTGATCGGCCCGAGTTTTTCGTCCACCAGTACCTGGAACTGCCGGAACCGGCCGTAACTGGCAAACCCTTCAATCACGCTTTTGTCGCGAAGACGGTCATAGCGCTCCCGCATCTCGGTCGGCACCAGCAAGCCGAGCAGCGGTTCCGACTGGTAATTGACGGTAATCACGCCGCGCGCGCCGCGTGGCTCGAGAATCATCTCGCTCATCAACACCCGGCCGGTCTCCGGCTCAATCCAGAACCGGCCGCTCGCCGGCAGGTCGCGCAGCGCGCCGTGATAAATGCTGTCACGCGTGCGGATCAGCGTCGGACGGCCGCGCTCCTTGAATTCGATCACCCAGACGTCAATCCCCACGCGAAAATGTCCAGGTGGCGCCGGCGATTCGAGCGTCGCCGCATTCGGCGACGTGCGCCGAGAGCGGCTGAACGTGAACCGCTCCTGATTAGCCGCTTCGAGAAAACGCAGCGGCAGCAGCGGCACATTCATCGTCCGCTCGAGCGATCCGATGTTGTAGCGGGCGCTCTCGAACAGGATCGCGACGGTCTGCGAATAGGTGCTGCTGTTGGGACTGAGAAAGATCTCGGTCAGCCGCTCCTGCCGGTCGCGAACCGGTTGACCGTCCACCGCGAACACATCTCTGAACTGCAGGAATTCTTTGCCGCCGGACGGACGAACCAGCAACAGGTCTGACGTCAGTTTTCGCGATTGGTCGTCGCGCCGCGGCGAGGCCTTGGGAAACCTGACTTCCTGGACGTACTGTTCTTCCGCAACGATGCCCGAGAGCCGCTGCTCGAATTCGGCGACGTATCGGGCGGCGCGATCCATGACCTGCGCCAGCGTTGGCTGCGGATCGGCAATCGCCAGGCACACGAGCAGCGCAATCATTTTTTGACCGGCGCGATCTGTTCGTCCACCGACACCTGGAACTGTCGAAATCGCCCGTAGGTTGCGACCCCGGAGACGCGCGTGGCGAACCCGAACTGCTCGTAGAGTTCGCGCATTTCGGCGGGCAGCATCACCCCGGCGAGCGGTCCGCTGGCCGGCGCTTCATATCGCACGCCGATCGTCGCGCGGACGTTGGCGGTATCGACTGTCAGCTCGGTCATCACGATCCGGCCGGTGTTCGAATCGATCCACAGCCGGCCGCTCGCCGGCATGTCCGCGTTGCCGGGTCCGTGAATCATCGTGCCCTTACGGCGCTCGTGAAACTCGACGACCGATACGCCGACATCTGGCCGTTTGATGAGCTCGCCATCCTGCTTGGTGGCCGGCCTGAACTCGAAGCGCCCGAGGTTTTCCGGCAGCAGAATCGTCAACGCCAGCATCGGGACGTTGATATTTCGTTCGACGAAACCAACGTTGTAACGGGCGCTCTCCTCGACGATGCGCTCGGCATGCGATTTGGTCGAAGCGGTCGGATTCACGAACAGATCCATCAGGCGCTCGCTGCGATTGCGCACCGGCTTGCCGTCGACCTCGAACACATCGCGAAATTGCAGCCAGCGCTCCCCACCTTGCGGTTTGACCATCAGCAGATCGGATTTCAGTTCGCGATGAACGGACGGCGCCCGCGCGGTCGTCGATGCGCTGCGACGGAAGTTGCGGTAATCCTGCGAGTAGGCCTCTTCGGCGACGATTCCTGACAGTTGCTTTTGAAAATCCAGAACGTAGGCCTGCGCCCGCACGACCAGCTCGTCGAGCGTCGGTTCCTGAACGGCGAGCCAGAAGAGCAGGACGATCATTTTTTCAACGTTTCGTCGACCTTCACCTGATAACGCCGGAATTTTGCATAGGTCGCACGACCGGTAATCGTCGAGCCGTCCCTGGATTCGTACTTCTCTCGCATTTCGCGCGGTACGTAGATGCCGCCAACCGCCGGCTCGGCGTCATAGACGACGTCGATCTGTGCTTTCAACGTCTCGGTGTCGGCGTGCAGCTCGGTCGACAGGATTCGGCCGGTCGCGCGCTCGACGACGAATTTGCCGGTCGCTGGTGTGCCGCGCTCGTCGCGGCCGCGGATCATCGTGTAGGAACGGTCTTCGCGATATCCGAGTTCGAGGGTGGCGTCCTTCTTCTTGTCGACGACGAACGTGAACCACGGCCGGTTGGTGACGTCGAGGACACTGAGCGCGAGCATCGGCAGGTTGATGGTCCGGTTGACGCTGCCGATGTTGTAGCGCGCGCTCGCCGCCTTGATGTCGTCCACCTGCTGCTGCGCCGACGGCGACGGCGTCAGAAACAGCTTCGTCAGGCGCTCGTCGCGATCGCGGACCGGCTTGGCATCTACCTCGAAGACGTCGCGAAACTGCAACCATCGGTCGCCGGCCGGCGCGCGGACCAGCAGCACGTCAGACTTCAGCGTTCGCGTTTGCCGCTGACCTTCCAGCGGAAATCCGCGCAGGTCGTTACCGGCACTGCGCAGTCGGACTTCCTGACGATAGGTTTCCTCGGCGACGACCCCAACGAACGCACGCGTGTAGACGCTGACGTAATCGGTCACCTTGTCCAGCACGTCGTCCAGGAGCGGCAGCTCAGGCGATTGCGCGTGCGACACGACCGCCAGGGACAGCGCGCAAGTGAGAAGGAAAAGATTCCTCATTTAGTCAAATGACCAGATAGCGATGTTCCTCCCGGCTCGCGGCCCGGTCAAGATAGAATCCCGGGCAGCAACAGGAGTGTCTTATGCACATGTTCTCATCCCCTCGTGTGTGGCTCGCGGCGGCCATCGTTGCCGCGACCGCGGCAGGTTCGATGGTTGCGGCCGAGCGGTCATCGGTATCGATGGCCTCGGCAGCCACCCGGTTCTTGTCGTCGCTTACGCCTGAACAGCGCAAGCAGGCGACGTTTGCCTTTGACTCGGACGAGCGGATGCACTGGCACTTCATTCCAACCGGCCCGGCGCCGATGTTCCCGCGCAACGGCCTGACGATTAAGGAAATGAACGAGGCGCAACGGAAGGCGGCGCACGAGCTGCTCAAAGCAGGATTGAGCGCGCCTGGCTATCGCACCGCGTCAGCAATCATGGACCTCGAAACAGTGCTCGGCGCGCTCGAGAGCGCGCAGCGAGCGGCCGCAGCGACGCCGCCGCGCACCGCGCCAATCGTTCGCGATCCCGAGCGCTATTTCTTTTCGGTGTTTGGTACGCCATCCACCAAAGACACCTGGGGCTGGCGCGTTGAAGGGCATCACGTCTCGCTGCAGTTCACCGTCGTGAAGGGCACGCTGGTCGCGGGTGCTCCGACGTTCTTCGGATCGAATCCCGCCGAAGTGCGCGAAGGTCCGAAAAAGGGCCTGCGGATTCTTGGCGCTGAAGAGGATGCGGCGCGCGCGCTGGTCGAGTCGCTCGACGCCGCGCAGCGCGAGAAGGCGCTGATCAACACCACAGCGCCGAACGACATGGTCACGATGAATCAAAACGATATCAAACCATTGTCGCCGACTGGCATCACCGCCGATACGCTGAAGCCGAATCAGCGCGAGATGTTGATCAAGTTGATCGACATCTATACCGGATACATGGCCGCCGACATCGCGGCGGACCGGGCAGCGAAGCTGAAAAAGGCCGGCGTCGACAAGATCGGCTTCGCGTGGGCTGGGCCGCTCGAAAAGGGACAGAAGCACTATTACCGCGTGCAGGGTCCGACCTTCCTGATCGAGTACGACAACACCCAGAACGACGGTAACCACATTCACTCGGTATGGCGTGATTTCGACGGCGATTTTGGCCGCGACCTGCTGCGCGAGCACGTCAAGAGTTCACCCCACGACTGACCCGAGGTTCCTTTTATGGTGGCGACGAGCAGAATCGCCGTAATTGCGGGTGACGGCATCGGCAAGGAAGTCGTTCCGGTTGGCATCGCGGCGCTCGAGGCGGCGGCGAAAGGGACGGCGGCATCGTTTGCGTTCACCGCGCTGCCGTGGAGCTGCGATTACTACCGGCAGCACGGCCGGATGATGGACGACGGCGGCTTCGAGCAGCTGAAAGGCTTCGACGCGATTTACCTGGGCGCACTCGGCGCGCCGGGCGTGCCCGACGGCGCGTCGGCAGGGCTGATTCTCGGCATCCGTCAGCGGTTCGATCAGTACGTGAACCTGCGGCCGATGCGGTTACTGGCGGGACTGGCGTCACCGCTGGCAAATCGGACCGCTGCCGATATCGACATGATCTGTGTCCGCGAAAACTCTGAAGGCGAGTATGCCGGCGTCGGTGGCCGGATCCACCGCGGCACCCCTCACGAAGTCGCCAACCAGACCGCGGTGTTCACCCGACACGGCATCGAACGAATCCTCCGATACGGTTTCGAGCTGGCGCGCACCCGGCCACGCCGATTGTTGGCGAGTGCGACGAAATCCAATGCCCTCACATATTCCATGGTGCTGTGGGATGAAGTTGCCGAGGTGGTTCGGAAGGACTATCCCGACGTTCAATACGCCAAGTACCACGTCGATGCACTCGCCGCGCGGATGATCACGCATCCGCAAACGCTCGACGTCCTCGTCACGTCGAATCTGTTCGGCGACATCCTGACCGACATCGGTTCGGCGATTTCCGGGAGCCTCGGCATTGCGCCCGGGGCGAATATCAATCCGGCGCGCACCTTCCCGTCGATGTTCGAGCCGATTCACGGCTCGGCGCCGGACATCGCTGGCAAAGGCATCGCCAATCCGATCGGCGCAGTGTGGGCAGCGGCACTGATGGCCGACCATCTCGGCCATCGCCTCGTCCACGACCGTATCCTCGACGCGGTGGAACGCGTCGTCGCCGCCGGAACGGCGCGCACACCTGACCTCGGAGGAACCGCGACGACGCGCCAGATGTCGGATGCGATTATTGCGGCGATTTCGGCCGCGGTCACATCCCCGGTGGTGTGAAGCGGCCGTCAACCGCCAGCCAGCCGCCGTCGGCGTAAAGAATCGTTCCGGTGACGTAGCTCGCGGCGTCGGACATCAGGAACAGCGTCGGTCCGGCCATTTCTTCGGCGCGAGCCCAGCGGTTCAACGCATTTTTGTTCGCGTACGCTTGGTACCAGCCAGGGTTCGCCTTGATCGGCGCCGTCAGCGGTGTTTCGACAACGCCCGGTCCGACAGCATTCACGCGCACACCGGCCGGGCCAAACTCCGCAGCGGCGGTTCGCACGAGCTGCAGAATGCCGGCTTTCGTCATCGCGTACACCGATTGGCCCGGTTCGACCACCTGCGATCGAATCGACGAAAAGATCACGATGCTGCCGCTTCGCTGGGTTGTCATGATTCGACCGGCGGCTTGTAACACGTTGAAACTGCCGCGCAGGTTGACGTCCACCACGCGGTCGAATTCATCGAGCGAATAATCGAGAATCCGTTTCCGAACGTTGATGCTTGGCGTGCAGACAACGATGTCGAGTCGACCGTGCTTCGCGACGATGCCGTCGAGCGCCGACTGCACGTGTTGGTCATCGCGAATATCAAGCGCGGCGGCGCTGGCGTTCTGCAGCCGGCCGGCGACGGCCTCCGCTGCTGCGGCGTTTGCATCGAGCACGACGACGGTCGCGCCGTGCGCGACGGCGCCCACTGCGACCGCCTCGCCGATCCCCGATCCGCCGCCGATGATGGCCGTAACCTTTCCGTCAAGCCTGAACAGCGTTTCCATGCATTCTCCCGCCGCGTGTCGAATCCGGCGCGAACAGCAGCGCAGTCGTCCACGCCACCAGCGCGGCGACTAGTCCGCCGAGCGCCGGTGTGACCATTCCCCAGCCGCGACCACCAGTGGCGACGTGATTGACCAACATCGCCGCCACGCCCGAGATGATTGCCGCGAGCGCGCTCGCGGTGTTCGTTCGCCGGACGAACAGGCCACCGACCACCGGCACGAACAGACTGACCGACATCAGCGTGTAGAAAATCGTCAGCACGTCAACGATGCTTCTCGACGCAACAGCGAGGCCGACGCCGAGAGTGCTGCTCGCGATGGTGGCGATGCGCGCAATCCGCAGGACCTGCGCGTCGCTCGCCTGCGGTGCCACGTACCGCTTGTAAAGATCCTGCGATAGCGACGTCGTCAGCATCAGCAGTACCGCGTCGGCGGCGCTGACTTCAGCGGAGAACACCGCCGCCAGTCCGATCGCGCCGACCAGCGGCGGCAGTGCGCGAACCAGAATGGCCGGCAGCGCCTGCTGGCTGTCTGCAAGCTCCGGAAATAACCCTCTGGCGGCGATGCCGAGCAAGGCGGGTACGACAGCGTAGAGAGCGAGGCCGACGGCGTTCCATCCGACCCCGAGCCTGACGGCCCGATCGTCACGCGCGCCGAATACTTTCTGCAGCAACCCGGGCGAAATCACGAACGCGGGCGCGAACGCGAACAGGTATCCCAGCGCCACGTCTGTCCGCCAGAAGGTCCAGTACAGGGCTCGGTCCGTACCGATCGCGGTGAGTCCATTCCAACCGCCGACGGCTTTCAAGGCGAGCGGCAGCGCGATCGCGAAGCCGGCCATCTTCACCGTGAGCTGAACGACGTTGACCCACGCCGAGGTGAGCAACCCGCCCGCGGAAAAGTAGACGCAGACGACCAGTCCACCAATCGCGCAGCCCCAGGCGAACGGAACGCCGGCGACGTAATTGAGAATCGTTCCGATAGCGATCAGTTGCGCGGCGAGGATGGCGATGGAACCGATCCAGAGCAACAGCGCAATCACCGCGCGTACCCGTCGGTCGTAGCGGAATTCCAGATAATCGCCGAGGCTGCTGAGATTTTGCGACGCGGCCACCCGGCGCATCGCCGGACCGACCAGAAACGCCATGACGACGGAGCCGATCGCCGCGGATCCGACCCACCATGCGGCAGCGAGCCCGGTGACAAACCCCTGTGCCGTCGCACCGACCGTCGAGCCGGCGCCGATGTTGGCCGCCAGCATCGTCGAAAAAATCAGACCCGGGCCGAGTTGTCGCGACGCGACGAAGAAGTCGGCGCCGCTGCGCACGCGCCGGCCGATCCAGAGGCCGAGCGCCATCAACGCGGTTGCGTAGAGCGCCAGTACGACGAGGTAGATGGACAACCTTACTTACGGAGGTCGCGCGCTGCTGGAATGCCCGCGACACCGGTCGCCTGTGTTCCGGCGCGAACAACAGCATCCGCCATCGCTTCGGCGGCGAGCGCACCAATGAGCGTGATGTCGGCGGTGCCGTCCCAGCGGCCAGTTGCGAGGGAAAAAATCGTGTCGCCGTCGCCGTTGGTGTGCGACGGACTGATCGCCCGCGCATATCCATCGTCGGCCATCAGTGCCATGCGGGCGGCAAGGGCCTTCGTCAGCTTCGCATTGGTTGCAACCACGCCGATGGTGGTGTTTTCGCCAGCGCGCGGCGGCTGCAGACTGGCGCCGCTGCGGAGCAGGACGCGGGCGTCAGCAAACGTGCCGTCCGGGTTGCGCACTCCAGCGACGACTTTGCCGGTGGCTGGATCGATGATGTCGCCGACGGCGTTCACAGCGACCAGCGCTGCGACGACCAGCCCGTTGGCCAGTCGAATCGACGCGGTCCCGATGCCCGCTTTCGTCGATCGTCCGGCACCGCCGAATTTTCCGACTGTCGCACCCGCCCCGGCGCCGACGCTTCCTTCGGTTACCGGTCCGGCGGTCGCGACCTCTGCCGCTTTGTATCCGCAGTCCGCGGTCGGTCGAATTTTGGGATTACCGCCAACGCCGAGGTCGAACAGAATTGCCGCCGGCACAATCGGCACTTTCGATGGGCCTGCGGGCCAGCCGATTCCGTGTTCTTCCAGCCAGCGAACCGTTCCGGTCGCCGCTTCGAGTCCAAACGCGCTGCCGCCCGACAGCACGATCGCGTTCACTTTGTCGACCATGTTGAGCGGATCGAGCAAGTCGGTTTCGCGGGTGCCGGGCGCACCACCGCGCTGCGAGACACCACCGACCGCATCGCCATCGACCACAATCACGGTGCAACCGGTTGGACGCTCGCTGAGTGTGTAATGGCCGACTCGGAGACCTTCCACCGCGGTCAGCCCCGAGCTCGCGCGGGTTGACGCCCCGGATTGAGCGGACAACGCGGCTGCGATGAGCGACATTACGGCGACGAAGGCACCGAACGGCTTCATGCGGCGATATTACTGTACGCCTACTTGTTCAGATCGCGCGCCGCGGGATAGCCAGGAATGCCAGTCGCCTGGCGAACCGCCCGGACGATTGCCTGCGACATGACGTCGGCGGCCAATGCGCCAATCCGGCTGACGTCGGCGTCGCCAGTTTTGCGGCCGGTAGCCAGCGCGAAGATCGTGTCGCCGTCGCCCATCGTATGACTCGGAAAAATCGCGCGTGCGTAGCCGTCCTGCGCCATCTCCGCCACTTTCGTCGCCTGCGTTTTCGTCAGGGTTGCATTGGTGGCAACGACTCCGAGCGTGGTGTTCTCGCCGATGCGAGGAGGCTGAAAGGCTCCGGTCCTCAGAAGGACTCGCGCGTCGGCCAGCGCCTTGCCGTCGGCAGTTCGAGTGCCGGCGACGATCTTCCCGCTTGCGGAATCGATGATGTCGCCAGCGGCATTGACCGCAACGATCGCGGCGACGATCAGGCCGTCCGGCGTCTGCAGCGCGGCGCTGCCGAGGCCGCCCTTCATCGCCCGGGCGAATCCGGCAATCTTGCCAACGGTTGCGCCAGCGCCGGCGCCGACATTCCCTTCGACCACCGGGGCGTCGCTCGCGCCGGTAGCTGCGAGATAACCGCATTCAGCCGTCGGCCGAATCTTCGGACTGCCGCCGACGTTGAGATCGATCAAACTCGCCGCCGGTACGATCGGCACGTTGATGTTGCCGAACGCCTTGAATCCAATGTTGCGCTCGTCGAGATAACGCATCACGCCGGAACGGCTGTCGAGGCCAAACGCGCTGCCTCCGGACAGCGAGATCGCGTGTACCTGCTGCACGAGGTTGATCGGGTTGAGAAGATCGGTTTCAGCGGTTGCCGGGGCGGAACCGCGCACGTCGACGCCAGCGGTTGCGCCGTCCTCGACGATCACGACGGTGCAGCCGGTTGGCCGATCGGTCAACGTGTGATGGCCGACCTTGACGCCGGGAACCGCCGTGAGCGTCGTGTTGGAAGCACCAGGCGTCAAGCCCTGCGCAACCGCCACGGCCAGGACTATCCATCGCATTGGGGTATTTTAGAGCGCAATACGCATGCATTCGATTGAACCGCATCACTGCCGAAGTGGATCGTGCCGCGGACGAAATCGTCAGGTACACCCAGGATCTGGTCCGCATCCCGACCGTCAATCCGCCTGGCGATCAATATGCCGCCTGCGCGGCCTTTATCGGTGACGACCTGAATCGTCGCGGCTACGACGTCGAGTACATCGCCGCCGAAGGCCAACCCGAACACACGCGGCGCTATCCCCGCGTGAACGTGGTCGGCAGCCGCCGCGGCTCGGGCGGCGGTCCGGTGGTTCATCTGAACGGTCATTTCGATGTGGTGCCGGCCGGTGATGGATGGACGCTGGATCCGTTCGCCGGTACCATCCGCGACGGAAGAATCTACGGCCGCGGCGTTTGCGACATGAAAGCCGGCATCGCCGCCGCGGTGTTCGCGATGGACGCGATCGCGCGGTCCGGCATCGAACTGCCCGGAGCGGTCGAGATCAGTGGCACGGTCGACGAGGAAAGCGGCGGTTTTGCCGGAGTCGCTTATCTGGCACGGGTCGGCCGTCTGGCGGCGGCGCGCACCGACTTCGTCATCATTCCGGAACCGCTGAACGTCGATCGCATCTGCGTCGGCCATCGCGGCGTCTATTGGTTCGAGCTGACGGCGCGCGGACGGATTGCCCACGGGAGCATGCCGTTCCTCGGCGTCAGCGCGATCGAAGGGATGAACGACGTGATCGCCGCGATTCAGCGCGAACTGAAGCCGAAGTTGGCACAGCGGATCACAGCGATGCCAATCGTTCCGGAAGAAGCGCGGCATGCGACGATCAATATCAACGGCATCGACGGCGGCCAGGCGGTTGACGGCATCCAGACACCGTGCGTCGCCGATCGCTGTCGCGCCGTGTTCGATCGGCGGTTTCTGCTCGAAGAACGGTTCGAGGAAGTGCACGGCGAGATCGCCGAATTGATCCAGCGAACGCTCGGCAACGTCGACTACGAAGTTCGCGATCTGATGATCGTCGATCCGGTTCGGACACCCGAAGGATCGCCGCTGGTGAGAGCGCTCGACCGCGCGATCGATCGGGTGCTGGGAACGAAACCACGGCTGGTTGCGAGTCCCGGCACCTACGATCACAAGCACGTCGCGCGAATCGCCGGCGTTCGTCACTGCGTGGCCTACGGACCTGGTGAACTCGAGCTCGCGCATCAACCCGATGAGTCGTGCAGCATTGCCGATCTGCTGAATGCAACCAAGGTCATCGCGCTGGCCACGCTGGACCTGATGGGCGTACACTGATCGGCTATGAAACACGTCGTTTTCATCGCCGCGTTATTCGCGGTTGCCTGTTCTTCCGAGCACAAAGCCCAGCCCTCGGCGCCGCCACTTCCGTCCACGGCGCCGTCGCAGCAGCAGCCGCTTGGCCAGCTGCCGAACGTCGATGTCGAGGCTGTCGTTCAGCACGTTCGCGTTCTCTCATCGGACGAATACGAAGGCCGCGCGCCCGGGACCAAGGGCGAAGACCTTAGCGTCAAGTACCTCGACGACCAGTTCCGAAAGATTGGACTGAAGCCGGGCAACACCGACGGCACATACGTCCAGAAAGTTCCGCTGGTCGGTATCACCCCGACGCCAGCGCCGCTGACCTTTCGCAAAGACGGTTCGACAATTGAAACGCTGAACTGGAAAGACGATGTGGTCGCATGGACGAAACACGTGGCGGACACCGCCACGCTCGACAACTCAGACGTGGTGTTTGTCGGATATGGCGTTGTCGCGCCGGAGTTCAACTGGGACGACTACAAAGACGTCGACGTGAAAGGGAAGACGCTGGTGATGCTGGTCAACGATCCAGCGGTACCCGATCCGGCGAATCCGAACGAGCTGGATCCCAAGACCTTCGGCGGCAAGGCGATGACCTACTACGGCCGCTGGACCTATAAGTACGAGATCGGCCAACAGAAGGGCGCGGCCGGCGTGCTGATCGTTCACGAAACGATTCCGGCAGGTTACGGCTTCAACGTGGTGCAGGGAAAAACCGGCGAGCAGTTCGACCTGGTCACGCCCGACAAGAACATGAGCCGCCCGGCGATCGAAGGGTGGATCACGCTCGACAAAGCAAAAGCATTATTCCAAAACGCCGGCCAGGATTTCGATGCGCTGAAAACGCAGGCGGCCACCCGCGATTTCAAACCAGTGCCGCTGAACCTGACCGCGTCGATGACCATCAAGAACAAATTGCGCACGATTGACTCGCGCAACGTTCTTGGCAAGCTCGAAGGATCCGATCCGAAATTGAAGGATGAATACGTCGTTTACACCGCGCATTGGGATCATTTCGGCAAAAGCGCCGAAGGGATCTTTCACGGCGCTGAAGACGACGCGCTTGGCTGCGGTGCGCTGATCGAGGTGGCCAGAGCGTTCACCCGGCTGCCGGCGCCGCCGCGCCGGTCGATCCTGTTTCTGGCGGTCACCGCGGAAGAGCAGGGACTGCTCGGATCGCAGTACTACTCAGTGACGCCGATCTATCCGCTGGCGAAGACCGTGGCGAATATCAATATGGACAGCTGGAACGTTCATGGCCGGACCAAGGACCTGACGTTAATCGGCTACGGGGCATCGGACCTCGACGACTATGCCGCGGCGGCCGCCGCCGAACAGGGGCGGACGGTGCATGCCGACGCCGAACCGGAAAAAGGCTTTTATTACCGGTCGGATCACTTCAACTTTGCGAAGCAGGGTGTGCCGGCGCTGAATCCCGACAGCGGCTCGGATTTCATCGGCAAACCGGCCGATTTTTTCAAGAAAACGCGCGACGACTGGAACGCCAACCGCTATCACACCCCGAAAGACGTCGTGCTGCCCGACTGGAATCTCGATGGCACGCGCGAGGATCTGAAGGTATTGTTCGCGGTTGGCTACCGTGTCGCGCAGGCCGACAAGTTTCCGGAATGGAAACCCGGCAACGAGTTCAAGGCGAAGCGAGCGGCGATGTTGGGCACGAAAACCACGACACAATAACAGAGAATTCTTCGCGACCTTTGCGAACTTAGCGTTTGATTTTTCGATGGTTCGCGGTTCTTGATCACGATGGTGGTATGAGGTCCGGTTATGACAACTGAAACAGTTCCCAAGACGATGAGCGGCGAAGAGATGGTGGCGCTGTCCAGGAAGCACACGCTCTTCGAATGGTCGGCGCAGTCCAAGGTGGACCCTATTCCAGTGGCGCGCGCCAAGGGGATTTACTTCTGGACGCCGGAAGGGAAGCGCTTCATCGACTTCAACTCGCAACTGATGTGCGTGAACATCGGGCATGGCGACGAGCGCGTGCTGCGCGCGATTCGCGAGCAGTCGGAGACGCTCGCCTACGCGAATCCGTTCATGGCGACGGAGGCCCGCGCGCGGCTCGGGGCGAAGCTTGCCGCAATCACGCCGGGCGACATCGACGTCTTCTTCTTCACCAATGGCGGCGCTGAAGCCAACGAGAACGCGATCAAGCTGGCGCGGCTCTCGACCGGCCGTCACAAGATTCTCGCGCGCTATCGTTCGTATCACGGCGGCACCGCCGGCAGCATGATGCTGACCGGCGATCCGCGGCGCTGGGCATCGGAGCCGGGGATGCCGGGCGTCGTGCACGTGCTGGATCCGTATCACGGCATCGCTCGCGGCTGGGACACTGCGGAACAGTCGCTGGCGATGGTCGAGGAAGTGATTCAACTCGAAGGACCGAACAACATCGCCGCCTTCATTCTCGAATCGGTGACCGGCACCAACGGCGTCCTGGTCCCGCCCGACGGCTATATGCAAGGTGTCCGGGCGTTGTGCGACAAGTACGGCATCCTGATGATTTGCGACGAAGTGATGGCCGGATTCGGCCGGACCGGCGAGTGGTTCGCGATCAACCACTGGAACGTCGTACCCGACATCATCACGATGGCGAAGGGCTTGACCGCGGCGTACGTTCAGCTCGGTGCCGTCGGCATGCGCCGCGCCGTGGCCGATCAATTCAAGGACAAGGTGTTCTACGGCGGCCTCACCTACAACAGCCATCCGCTGGCGTGCGCGGCGGCGCTCGCCGTAATCAGCGTCTACGAGGAAGATCACCTGATTGAAAATGCGCGCCGGATGGGTGCGGTGATGCGCCAACTGCTCGACGATCTGGCGCGCAAGCATCCGTCGGTCGGTGCGGCGCGCTCGATCGGTTTGTTCGGGCTGGTCGAGCTGGTGCGCGACAGGGCCAAGAAGGTGCCGCTGGCGCCGTTCAACGGCACCTCGGAAGAAATGGCGGCGCTCGGCAAGTTCTTCCGGCAGGAAGGGCTCTACACGTTCGTACGGTGGAACACCTTCTTCACCAACCCGCCGCTGTGCATTACCGAAGCGGAAATGCGTGAAGCGTTTGCGATCATCGACCGCGGCCTCGAGATCACCGACCGGGCTGTCGCGTGAGCCCGATCGACTTCGCCGTCGTCGCCTACTGCGTCGTCGGTGTTGGATTGATGGCGCAGGGGATTCGCTACCTGGTGGCGAGTCAGTTCATGGACTACCACGCGGAGGTCGTCAACGAGCGCTGGAACCAGTTGAGCGCCGCCGAACAGCGACTCCTGCTCGGTCTGCTGCGCGGCTTTGGTGCCGGGATGTTCTGTCTCGGACTGGCGATGGTGTTCATCGCGATCGAGCCGCTGCGTCGAGGCGCGATGCTGGTGCACTGGTTCATGGCATTCATCAGCATCACCTACACGGGGATGCTGGTGCGCGTCACCAGCAGGGCCTTGCTGCCGGGCGCCGCGCCGATCCTGGTGACAATCGTGATGTGCGCGTTGTGCGTGTTTGCCAGTGCGGCGTCAATCTACACGGCCCTTGCAGGATGAGGTGGTTATGACGTCACGGTCTCGTGTCCTGGTTGTATCGGTTCTGGTGATGCTCGTCGCCGGTGTCGTCCGGTCGCGGCTGGCGGCTGCGCCGACCGATGCGCCGTCATGGGATGCCAAGGCGGCGGCATCCTACCTCGATCAACGTGCCGAGTGGTGGACGACCTGGCCCAACGCGGCGCGCGACCGGGGTACGTTCTGCATCTCGTGTCACACGACGTTGCCGTACGCGATCGCCAGGCCGGCGCTGCGCGCTCCGCTCGGGGAACGCGAACCATCGGCGGCGGAGGGAAAGATTCTCGGCAATTTGCTGACGCGAGCGCGCAACTGGCGTGAGGTCGAGCCGTTTTATCCGGATCAAACGCGAGGTATCCCGAAGACCAGCGAATCGCGTGCGATTGAATCGGTGATGAATGCGCTCGTCCTGGTCCGGCGCGATGCTGCGGCCGGACATCTGAGCAGCGACGCACGAACTGCGCTCGGCGTGATGTGGGCGCTGCAAATGAAAACCGGTCCGAATTCCGGCGCGTGGACCTGGCTGAATTTCAACTACGAGCCGTGGGAATCGCCCAACTCGCCGTACTTCGGCGCATCGCTCGCGGCGCTCGCGGTCGGGTCTGCGCCCGACGATTACGCGGCCGCACCCGATGTTCAGGACAACGTCAAAGCGCTCCGCGGCTACTTCGAGCGCGAGCACGGCAAGGTTTCCCTGCTGAATCAGTTGATGGGCATCTGGGCGGCCGGCCATGTTGCCAATCTGCTGACGGGCGAACAGCGCCAGGCGACGATCGATGCCGCGTTTGCGCTGCAACAACCTGACGGCGGCTGGAGTACGTCGTCGCTCGGATCGTACAAACGCGTCGACAACACCCCGAACGAGACGCGTACCGACGGTTACGCGACGGCGCTGGCGACACTGGCGCTGCAGGAAGCGGGCGTGGCGAGCAGCGATCCACGAATCGTGAAGGGGTTGGATTGGCTCCGGCGCAATCAGGATCGCACGACCGGCCGCTGGTCGGCGACATCGCTCAACAAGCAACGCGATCCCGAGTCCGATACCGGCAAATTCATGAGCGACGCCGCGACGGCGTATGCGGTGCTGGCGCTGACTTATCGACGGTAAGAGAACACTGTCTACGAACCTTGGAACGCCGAGATCGCCGAGCCCGCTGAGAAAACGTGTCTCGGCGAGTTCTGCGTGCTCGGCGTTCAAAACCAGGTGATGCCAATGCGCAAGTCCGTACTGTTCCTGTCCATCGTCGCGAT
Source organism: uncultured Acidobacteriota bacterium (assembly GCA_963695635.1). GTDB lineage: Bacteria > Acidobacteriota > Vicinamibacteria > Vicinamibacterales > CAVVIG01 > DATKHR01. The sequence goes on along the minus strand of CAVOHK010000009.1, from coordinate 372,862 downwards.
GTTGGCCATGCCGGTTCAGGCAACGCGTCAACCGGTCCGCGCTCGGCACGGCATGGTTGTGGCGATGGAAGCGATCGCGACCGACGTCGGCGTTTCGGTGTTACAGAAAGGCGGCAACGCGGTCGACGCGGCAGTCGCGGTCGGTTTCGCGATGGCGGTAACGCATCCGTTCGCCGGAAACATCGGCGGCGGCGGTTACATGCTGATTCGCCTCGCCGACGGCCGAACGACGTTCATCGATTTCCGTGAGCGAGCGCCGGAAAAATCGTCGCGCAACATGTACCTCGACACCAAGGGCGATCCGACGCGCGAGAGTATCGAGGGATGGCGCTCCTCCGGCGTTCCCGGCAGCGTTCGCGGCTTCGAGATGGCGCTGACGAAGTACGGCAAACGCAAGTGGGCCGAGAACCTCGCGCCGGCCATCGAGCTGGCGATGAAGGGATTCCCGGTCTCCTACGCATTTTCACAGAGCTTGAAGGGTTCGAAGAGCCTCGCGAGCGCACCCGAGTCGAAGCGGATTTTCCAGAAGAACGGCGGCTTCTTCGAGGTCGGCGAAAACCTGGTGCAGCCCGAACTGGGCGCGACGCTCGAACGCATTGCGCACAACGGGGCGAATGAATTTTACGAAGGTGAAACCGCCAGACGTTTCGCCGAAGAAATGGCTAAGCATGGCGGCCTGATCACGCTCGCCGACTTGAAGGCCTACAAAGCGATCGAACGGACGCCGCTATCAGGGACGTATCACGGCTACACCATCGTCACCGCGCCGCCGTCGAGTTCGGGCGGCATCGCGCTGCTCGAAATGCTCGGCATTCTCGATGGCACCGGCTACGAAAAATCCGGCCCGGGCTCGGCGGCGTCGATTCACTATCTCGCCGAGGCGATGCGGCGTGCTTATGCTGATCGCAACGAGTACGTCGGCGATCCCGACTTCGTCAAGGTGCCGATTGCCGGCCTGCTCGATCCGGCATATCTCAGCAGGCTTCGCTCGTCGATCGATCCCGACCGCGCGACACCAAGCGACCGGGTTCGTCCAGGCAAACCATCAGGAACCGAACACGCCGAAACAACTCACTATTCGGTGGTCGATGCTGAAGGAAATGCGGTCGCCGTCACCTATACGTTGAATGGCGGCTACGGCAACGGCATCACTGTGCCCGGGCTCGGATTCCTGTTGAACAACGAGATGGACGACTTCGCGTCCAAGCCGGGAACACCGAACATGTTCGGTCTCGTTCAAGGAGAGGCCAACGCGATCCAGCCCGGCAAGCGGCCGTTGTCGTCGATGACGCCGACGATGGTGGTGAAGGACGGCAAACTGTTCATGACCGCGGGTGCGCCCGGCGGCTCGCGGATTTCGACCGCGGTGCTGCAGGTGATCCTGAACGTCATCGACTTCGGGATGAACGTGCAGGATGCGGTTGATGCTCCGCGCGTCCACCATCAGTGGCTGCCGGACAAGCTTTCGCTCGAGCGCGGCATCTCGCCGGATACGGTCGAGATTCTCAAATCGCGCGGCTATGACGTGGACTACAACGCCGGCGTCGTCCTGGCGCAGGTCGCCGCCATCGTCAATGATGGCGGCTGGTTGCAGGGTGCGTCCGATGGCAGGTCGGCGGCCGGCAAAGCGGCTGGGTATTAACGAAGGAGATCGTATGAGACGGCCAGTACTGTTCGTGCTTGCGTTCGCGCTCCTTGCTCCCGCGCCGCATCCGCGCGCTCAGGACAATCCTCAGGCAACCGCCGGCAGTTGGCGGCCAACGGTCGTCGCGCAGCACGGCATGGTTGCCGCTGGTCATCCGTTGGCGGCCGAAGCGGGCCTGCGACTGTTGAAGGCGGGCGGCAACGCGATCGATGCGGCGATCGCGACGTGGGCCGTACAGGGCGAGGTCGAGCCTGGCATGACCGGCCTGGGCGCCGACATGTTCATCCTGTACTACGAGGCAAAAACCGGCACTGTGAAGTTCATCAACGGCACCGGTTACGCGGCGCAGGCCGCGACTATCGATTTCTACAAGGCGAAGGGCGGCATTCCCGACGAGGGTCCGCTGTCGATTTCAGTGCCTGGCGCGGTCGGCGGTGCGGCGTACACGGTGAAGAAATACGGCACCAAGCCACTGAACGACGTGCTTGCGCCGGCGATCGAAATCGCCGACGGTGGTTTCCCGGTCAGTGAAGCGCTCGCCGGCGGCATTCGCAGCGCCCGAAACAAGCTCGCGAACTTCCCGTCATCGACCAAGATCTATTTCAAGAACGGCCAGCCGCTCGAGATGGGCGACATTATCAAGAATCCCGATCTCGCGCGGACGCTCCGAACGATTGCCGCGCAGGGCGCCGAGCCGTTTTATCGCGGCGCTGTCGCCCGGAACACCGTCGCGTTTCTCAAGTCCAACGGCGGAATCATCAGCGACGCCGACCTGTCGGACTACGCGCCGTTCGAGGACACCGCGATCCACGTCAATTATCGCGGTACTGATGTCTACGAATGTCCGCCCAACTCGCAAGGGTTCGTGATGCTCGAGGCCCTGAATATCCTCGAGGGCTACAACCTGAAAGAGCTGGGCCGCAACAGCGTGCCGTACCTGCACGCTGTCACCGAATCGCTGAAACTTTCATTTGCCGATCGCAACGCTTTCGTCGGCGACCCCAAGTTCGTCAAGAACATTCCGATGGCCGCGTTGTTGTCGAAAGAATATGCCGCGGCTCGTCGCACCCAGATCGACCCGAACAAAGCGATCGTCGGCGAACCGCTCCCGGGGGATCCGGGTCGGATGAAAGCGACGGCGGCCGGTCAACAGGCCTACGCTGCGCCGCTACCGACGCCGACCACCGTGCGCGCGTTCGACCCGGACGAGATTCTCAACCTGACCACCTACCTTGCGGTCGTCGACAAGGATCACAACATGGTGTCGATCACGTCGAGCTTGCTGAGCGGGTTCGGCAGCGGCGTCGTCGTGGAGGGCGGCGGGTTCCTGATGAATGATCGCATGCGCTACTTCTACCTGGATGCCAAGAATGTCAACTCACTCGAGCCGCGAAAGCGCGTCCGGCAGACGATCAACCCGGCGATGGCGCTACGCAACGGCAAACCGTGGATCGCGTTCGGTACTCCAGGCTCGGATACGCAACCACAAACACAGCTGCAGTTTTTCCTGAACGTCGCCGAGTTCGGTCTCAACGTTCAGGAAGCGTTGGAACAGCCGACCGTGATCAGCAATAGCTTCCAGGATTCCTATCAGCCCCACGACGTCAAGGGCATGCTGCTGACGCCGGCACTCCTGCCGCAGGCCGTCAAGGATGGTCTGTCGGCGAAAGGCCATCGCCTCGACATCCGCAATGTCAAAGGCGTCGGGTCGGTAAAAGCGATTCTGATCGATCCACGCACCGGGGTTCTGATGGGCGGCGTTAGTCCCACCGGCGACAGCTATGTCATGGCGTGGTGACGCGACCGTGCGGCGGGCCAGCGATCAGCGGCTGAAGCGCTTCGGCCGCTGATTGAAATCGTGCGCGACGATCAGTTTCAGCGTCAGCCGGTCGCTGGCGTCGGTCAAGCCGACGCCGATTCCGGCTTCGACATCGATCGATCCGAACGTTTTATCGAAAACACCGTAGAGTTGATGTGCCTGCTCGCTCGGCGACGCCCAATCGCCAAAGCGTCCGAAGTCCGCGTATTCCTCTGCTGCTAACACCCAGCCTGACGCGAAGTTGTATGCAACGCGCGTCGCCGGCACGAACTCGAGGTTGCTCAACCCATCGTAGGCAGTGTCAACGATCGGATTGATGATGATGTCCCACGGCTTGAGGTGCCATCCGACGATCGGTCGAACTTCGGACGTGAATCGCTTCTGGTCCCAGCGTTTCGCGTTGTAACTGAATTCGAAATTCGCACCGTAGAAGAATTTGCGATCGTCGGCGCGCGGTACCGCAAACAGCGTGCGCAGTTTGGCTCCGTCAATCCCCCAGCCCTGATGCTGGTCGTAGGTATAGAGCGGCAAGTACAAGCCAGCTTCGAACCAGTTCGTCACGCCGTAGGCCCACTCGGTGACGCCGTTGAACGATTGATCGGCGACGACGCTCCCTTCGAAGGCCGGCTCGCTGATCCCGTGTGGAGTGAAATTGTTGTGCCAGGTGAGATTGAAAATCCCTGGCGCCGCAAGACCGCCGTCGTAGACCTGGATTTCGTCGGCCTGCGCCAAAGCAACGCGCGGCGTCATCACCCATAATGCGATCGCCGCCGTAATAACGACCGGAAAGCGGACAGTCAAGGGCCTCATCTATCGGAGAGTCGCGGGATTGTACCTTGACGCCGCAAGAGACTGAAGGCCCCTCGCTATACTGAGACCCGGGTCTTCGATGGACATCTCACGTCGATCATTCCTGATGACGACGGCGCTGGCAGGCGCGGGAGCGATGATTCCCGCCAGAGCGGCGGCCGTCCAACGCAGGCCGTCGTCGCTCGATCGCTTTTCCGACCTCCGCCGGCATTTTCTCTTCGAGTACTACCCGTGGTACCGCACCGATCCGTGGGACCACTGGAACGAGGGCGGCCGGAACCCTCCCGGCGAGATCGGCTCCAACTACATGCCGGCGCTCGGACCGTACGACGTGCGATCGACCGCCACCCTGGAGCGGCACGCGCGTTGGATTGCCGAGGCGGGTGCCGGCGCCATCGACGTCAGCTGGTGGGGACCGGACAGCAACGAAAACAAGGCTGTTTCCCTGCTGATGGACGTCATGGCAGCGCACGACATCCACGTCGCGTTCTACGTGGAGCCGTATCATGAACGCCACGCCGAGACCTACGCCGACGATCTGCTGTATCTAATCAAAAACTACGGCGATCGCCGCCACTGGGACTGCTTCCTGCTGCTCGAGCACGGCGACGGATCCGTTGGTCCGGTGTTCAAGTCCTTCCGCACGATCCTGCTGCCGACCGGGACCGACTGCCACGGCGTGACGAGCGCCGTGAAGGACTATGCGACGGACGACATCTGGCGGCGTCAGACCGACACCGTCCGCGAGATGTTCCGCCGCGACTTCGATCGGCTGACTCTGCTGGCCGATTCCTCGCATGTCGGACGTACTGAGGCTGGCGGCTTCGACGGCATCGCGCTGTTCGACAACTACGTCTCGCCCGACACGTGGCGTCTGCACGCGAACAACTGCAGCGCGCGGAACCTGGTCTTTGCGTTCCAGGTGAATCCGGGCTTCGATGGCATCGTGCGCCGCAACGTCGAGCCGGGCGAGTGCTACAGCGCGCCGGCGTTTTCTCCGGGCGGCGGCACCTACGACTGGACACGGGCGGCCGACCGTGCCGCGGCGGCCGAGGCCAGCAATTCGCGCATCGTGGAGTCGTTCAATACCACAGTGGCGCTCCAGACCCAGCCGGGACTCTCAAACGTGAAGGCGGGATTCTTTCTGGCCTACATCAACTCGTTCAACGAGTGGCACGAGGGGCATGCGTTCGAGCCGATGAAGAACTGGGGAGACCTCACCGCCCACGAACGTTCGATTCCGTATCACAACCCGGACGCATGGCGCCTATCGTTTGAAGACATTGGGCAATCTGATCCGGGGCGTGATCGAGTAGAGTTCGCCCATGGATTTCAAGCGATCCTTCCTTTGCATCGTTTGCGGTCTCTGGCTTGGTTCGTCCCTCGTCGCGCAGCAGACCCCGTGGTTCGGTATCCAGCTGCCGCCGCCGCTCAGCGATCCGCGCAAACCGATCATGAAGCACGACGATCTCTATGCGCCGCTGCCGGCGCAGTTTCCCCATCGGCCGGGAAAGCACGACGAGTTGCTGGACGGCGCGGTCTTGAAAACGGATCACAAGAAGATCGTCGGGTTTTCGCTGGAAAGCCTGTCCGCGGGCGACACGGTGTGGGGACGGCGAGCCGCAACCCCTTCGTTCATGCATACGCTCGACTGGGTCGCCAGCGAGTTCCATACCGCAGGACTGAAGGAGACGCGCGTCGAGCCATTCGCGATCGGCGCCGCGATGTGGGTGCCGAAGTCGTGGAAAGTCGAACTGCTCGCTGATGCGTCGTTCGGCCCGGGCTCGATGGACGTCACGCTTGCGTCCGCGTTCCCGCAGCCGGGCGGATCGACTCCCGAGGGCGGCATTACCGCCGGTGTGGTGTACGTCGGTCATGGCACCGATGCCGATCTCGCGGATCGTGATGTCAAAGGCAAGATCGCAGTGATTCGCGTTCGTCCAGAGCCGTCGCTGTTCGGTGCCGGCGAGCAGGGCGTCGCGCAGCGGCTGGCCGAGCGCGGCGCGGTTGGCGTCATCAACGCGATCGAAGGACCGGGCAACGCGCAGTACATCGACACACGGTTTGCCTGTGGCACCTCGCCGTGCTTCATCGTCGGCGGCAACGACGGATGGTTCGTGCAGCAAGTGATTGGCAAGGCCGCGAATGCGCATCTGCTCGACAAGCTGAAGATTCGGTTGACGCTGGCCGCCGAACAGAAAGCCAATCTGACGTCGGGTAACGCCCTCGGCATCATCGCCGGCCAGTCGCCGCGCCGGATCATCATCAATGCGCACGCCGACGGATATTTCCAGGCGGGCGACGACAACGCGAGTGGTCTGGCGGTGCTGACCGGTCTGGCCCGCTACTTCGCGAAGCAACCGCAACCAAAGCACACGCTGATGTTCGTGGCCAGCGGCGGGCATCATGGTCCCGGCAACGGACCGGCGGCGCTGGTCGCCGCCCATCCGGAGCTGAAAAACGACACGCTGCTGATCCTCAATCTCGAGCATGTCGCTTACGCCGACGTCGTCCGCGGCAAGCAGCGTGCGACGAACAACACCGGAATGACCTGGGAACTGAGCGTCACGGAAGCGGCGAAAGCGGTCGGCGTGACGAACGAGTCGCCGTTCTTGATTGATCTCTGGGGCAGGGCGTCCCGTTGCTTCGGCGTGGCGACGTATCAGTCTGCCGGCGCGCAAGTGTCGGGCGACCTCGGCGGCTACCGTCCGCTCGACGTGCCGATGACACAAATGATTCAATCGGGCACGTTCTATCACTCGTCCGGCGATGTCTATGAAGCGGTTCCCACCGAGGGCCTCGAACGCGCCGCGCGCTTCCACGCGTTCCTGATCGAGCAGATCGATCAGGCGGACGAAGCGCTGATCAAAGCGAAAAAAGGCTCGCCCTACACGTCCGCACTGCGCGGCTGTCCCTGAGCGGCGAAAAGACGCGTGTATCGCGTTCGTTGCCGTATTGGACTCCGACGTTATCGAGCGATCGCCTGGCAAAGCCGGTCTTCGGGTCGCGTCCGAAGGTCGCGACATTCGTATCCCACATCGTGCAGCGGGAGCCCTTCGGATTGGTCACTGCGTCGTAGACCTGGTCCTTAGGGATGCCGCAGCCCTGGGTAAAGTCTGCGACGATCACATTGATGAAGCTGCGGTCCCACGACGTGCAGGTGCCTTTCGAATAGCCCTCAACCGCCGACTGCTTTTCCTGCGTCCAGGTGGCAGCATCGCCTTTGTAATAGTTCATCAGCAACCGGCAGTCGGTAACGCTCGGTCGAACGCTGATCGAGTCGGCGAAGGTCAGGCTCGGCAGCAGGCCGTCGAGCAAGCCGGGATAGTTCTGTCCGATCAGCAGTTGCTGAATCGATCCGCCGGATCCGCCAAACCCCATCGTCCACTTCGGAATGCCGTAGCGTTCGATGAAATGTTCCTTGATCATCATCAGCGCTTCACCTGACAACGCGTCGTTGCAGTGCTGCTGCATCACGTTCTGCGTCGAAACGGCGTGCGCGAAGCCGCGCGACAGCGCCGCATCGAACAGCGCGCCGGTGGCCTGGTTGGTGCCCTGGTTGTAGTTGGTACCGCACCCGCCGCCGAACGTCATCATGAACGCCCCGTTCCAGCCGCTGCCGGGACGCCATGCACGATCCGATGAATCGGTCGTGGGGTCATCGAGGATCGCAATCCGATAAATCGAACGGTTGATGGTCCCCGATTCGACGCGCACGATGTAAGGAACCGTTTTGCCGGTGCTGATGGTGGTTTCGGCGATGTCGGCAGGCCGCGGCGCAGAAACATCGAGCGCCTTGAACGCGGCCGCCGCAGCGCCCCGCCCGGTCGCGGGCCGACGGTGTTCTCGACTTGTAGAAGTATTCGACTTTGGTCTTCGCGGAACAGTCGGCGTCGAGCGGTTCGCCAAGACCCGACTGGACGGTGTTGCAAAGGAATGGCTTCAAGTGCTCGCCGGAAAAGATCGGGCCCGTGATGGGGTAGTTGGTGATGTCGAGACGCGCCGTCTGCGATCCCGTTTGTGCGGCGATCGTGTTGCGGCCGTTGACAAGCCCCTCGACCAGTCCGATCAGCGACTGCCGTTCGGCGTTGACTCGAAACACCGCCGTGACATCGCGATCGTTCACTTTGACGGTCACGCCGGTCGGCGCCGACGATCCCGCGCGGATTTCAACCAGCGCGTCGCCACCGCTGACCATGTCCGCACGGCTCGATAACGTCGCGATCGCCAGCCGCGCCGGAGCGGCGTCAGTACGGATGCCGCTGACCGCCACGAGTAAGGCCGCGACGGCCGTTGCAACGGCTAACGCAAGGAACGATCGCATGAAAACTCCTCCTGGCATCGATTCAAACAATGAGTTCTCAGTTCTCAGTTCTTAGTTCTCAGTTCTTAGTTCTCATTTCCCACCCACCGCCCACTGATAGTGTTCCACCGCGTGTTTTAGCAGATCGGCGACATCTTCCGGCAACAAATATCCGCGGGCGACGAGGTCCAGAGCGGCCTCTGCGTAACGACCGACATACTCGTCCCGGTTGCGATATCGTTCCTCGATTGACGGGCGCGGGTCGTGCGTGCGCTCGCGATCTTCGCGGGTTTTTGGGAACGGCAGATAGGATCCGATCTCACCTGCGAGCTTGTCGGGCGCGCCGATCGACGAATCCCGATAGTTCCAACCGGCCTGCGTCGCCAACGGCACGGCGATGTCAGGCAGCCGGACGCCGGATCGCACGTTGCCGTCGCTGTCGACAGCCGGCACGCTGACCGTGAAGGCCTTGCCAACTTCCGGCGGTTCGATCGAGACGATGCCCTTGTTCCAGTCGGCGCCGAAATTCAGATGAAATGCCCGCAGCGGCTGCTGCGGAAATTGATAGCCGGGAATCGATGGCCATCCGGCGCGCTCCGCCGAGGTCAGCGTGCCGTCGGAGAGTTTCGGATACGCGCTCGGCGGCGGCGGCACATCGTCAGTGATCCATCGGTCGAGCGCGCGAAACAGTGCGCGAACGGTTGGCCGATAGTCGAGAGGATTCAGCACCGCCCGTCCAACCATCCCGCCGCCAACGTTGGATGCCGGAGGAAATGGCCCGGGACCATGCGGCGCCGACGCGATCATGTAAACCCGCGTGTTTGCCGGCAGCTCCGCATCGCGCGCGCCGGTCGCGTCGGTGTGGACCAGCGAACCGGCGCGGTTGAAATATTCGGAATTGGTCAGCAGATGAAAAATCCTGGGGGTGACGCCGTCGCGTTCGGCGCGCGCCAGCAGGCTATCGGTGGCGCCGGTTTCCGGATCGGTGGCGGGCCCGTCGGTGAACGGAAACAAATCGACCGGAAAAAGGATGTTGAAAAACTGCAGCGCATCGCGCGACGCCTGACCGAAACGGTGGTTGAACGATCCGCGACCGGAACCCCCGACTTGATCGAAGACGCCATCGAACACCCGACGGCCCTGTTCGTCGGCGTTGAATCCCTGGTAAAGAAAGTGGCGCAGGAACCGGCCGCTCTGCGACACGCCCCAGCCGATTGCCACGCTGACGCCCGGCACCGGATTGTCGGGCGACGGACTATGCTTCAGGAAACTGATCAGATCGCGAGTCCCCGCCAGTCCGCAGCCGAGCACGCGCGGATCCTTCGTTCGATAGACGACGTCGTAGATGCGCCCCGGTTCGAAACCGCCGTCAAGAGCCACCGTTCCGCCATCGACGAAACGCCAGCGCGAGCGGGGAATCACGGCACCACGCGCGGTCGGTTCGTCGCGCACGGTCATCACGTTCTCGTCGCTCGCCGGGTCGAGCACCGGGTAGGCGAGATGGTTGCGATCGGCGAGTGACGCGGTTGGGGCGCGCTCGTTGAGAATGAAGTTGCCGCGCGCCAGCCCGGTGATCGGCTTCCCATTCTCCGTGGCGATCGGCATCTCCATCCGCATGACACCGGGCCTGACCGGCACATCCCACTGCCATCCCATCCACAGCAGCGTGAATCCCTGGCGCATCAGCGCGCCGTCGCCGAATTCGGCGTCGGTTGTCGGATCTGGCGAGCCAGCCGCTTTCTGGAACGTCGTCAGGATCGATTTGCCGCCGCGATTGCCCACCTCATAGAACAGCCGGCCGTTGCCCCTTCGCGGGTCGACCGGCTTCAGCATGTAAAAGTCTGCCGACGCCTCAACGCGACCGCGTGCGTTTCGCGGCGCGAGGCCGAGATCCACGACGATCGTGTTCGCCGGCAACGCCGGATCGAATGCGAAGTCGACCTTGCCTACCAGTTTTTCGTACGGGCCTGCGGCGCCGAACGATCGGCCGGCAGCGATTGTTTCCCGACGCTCGATCCGCAACCGCGCCACTTCGGCGTACGCTGGAGCAGCGAGGCAGAGCGTCAAAGCGGCAGCGGCAAGCACGCGCATGGTGAGAGCTTAACAGGGTGCTGAAAAACGTCACCCTGAATTCAAAATGTCAAATGCCAAACGGAGAAGCAAGCGACGCCGGCCTGTCGAAGGGTGTTAGGCTGAGCGCGCTCCCATGCATTTGTTGTGCGTCGGCGAAGCCTTTACCGATCTGATCTTTCTGCGAATGGCGCGGATTCCGCGCGCCGGCGAAGAACTGCGCACCGGCCATTTCGCCGCGACAGTCGGTGGTGGGGCAGTGATTACCGCGGTCGCCGCGTCGCGAATCGGACTGCGCGCGCGGGTGATGAGCGCGCTTGGGCCGGACGCGGTTGCACGACTTCGCGCGGAACGGGTGTCGCTGATCAACGTGATCCGGCCGGGCGAACGCGCCGCCGTTTCCGTGGCGATTTCGACCGCGCGCGACCGCAGCTTCGTCACCTTTGACGGCGTCAACTTTCAACTCGAAGGTCGATTGTGGCGGCGGCGTCGCGACATTCGGGCGCCGTTCGTGCATTTTGCGTTCGCGCCTCGCGACTGCGCTCGCTGGGCAGCCGTCGTCCGCCGGTTGCAGCAGGCTGGATCAGTGACGTCGTGGGATTTCGGTTGGCATCAGAATCTGGCGAGCCGTCGCGGGTTTCATGCGCTGGCAGCGTCCGTCGACTACCTGTTCCTCAACCAACAAGAAGCGATGATGTACGCCGGGACGCGAACCCTCGCGCGTGCGGTCGAGGTGTGGCGAACGCGGACACGCCCGACCATCATCAAGCTGGGTGCCGCGGGCAGTCGCTGGATTGGACCGAGTCTCGATTTGCACGTGACCGGACGACGCCGCACCGCGGTTGATACCACCGGCGCCGGCGATGCGTTTAACGGCGGCTTTCTGGCCGGTCTGGCGCGCGGTCTTGCGCCGCGTGACTGCCTGAAACTCGGCAACGGCGTGGGCGCGGCAGTTACCCAGAAGCCTGGCGGCCTCGACGGCCTGCCGGCACGCAGCGCGCCGAAGCGGAGCGAGAGGGGACCTGTCCCGCCGAAGCGGAGCGTAATGGGACCTGTCCCGCCGAAGCGGAGCGTAGTGGACCTGTCCCGCCGAAGCGGAGCGTTGGACCTGTCCCGCCGAAGCGGAGCGTAATGGGACCTGTCCCGCCGAAGCGGAGCGAAGGCGGATGAAGCTCACGGTTATCGGCGGCGGCGGCGTGCGGGTGCCGTTGCTCGTCAATGGACTGGTGCAGTCGGACTTGCCGATCGACGAGATCGCGCTGTTTGACATCGACGCCGAGCGAACGCGGTTGATCGCCGCGGTGGCCGCAGAGTTCGCGGGCGCCGCGCGGCTGTCGATTGAACCGCGACTCGAGGAGGCAATCGACGGCGCCGACTACGTCTTCACAAGCATCCGGGTCGGCGGGATCGAGCGCCGGGCGCGTGACGAGCAGATCGCACTGGCGTTCGGGCTGGTCGGCCAGGAAACCGTTGGTCCTGCCGGTTTCGCAATGGCAATGCGAACGATCCCGCATCTCGTGCGATATGCGCGCGAGGTTCAGCAACGCGCGCCGCAGGCGTGGATCATCAACTTCACCAACCCAGTCGGCATCGTCACACAGGCCGTGACAACGGCAACGGGTGCGCGGATTATCGGAATTTGTGACACACCAACCGAGCTGTTCGAAGATATTGCGCACGCGCTGGGCAAGTCTTCGGCGAGATGTCGCTTCGACTACTTCGGCCTCAATCACCTTGGATGGGTACGCGAGGTGTATTGCGACGACGAACCGCAGCTGGAAAAGCTATGGGATCGTCCCGACGTTTTACAACAGCTCTACCGCGCGCCGCTTTTCGATCCGAAGCGGCTGCGCGACACGCGGCTGCTGCCGACCGAGTACGTCTTTTATTACGAGCAACCCGACGTGGCGGTGATGAACACGACACGGGCGGGGCAGAGCCGAGGGACGGTAATCGAGGCGCTGAATCGGCAATTGTTTCAAGATCTCGCGGCGCAGCGCCCCGGCTCGGCGCCGCAGACGTATCAGCGCTATCTGTTCTCGCGTAATGCGGGATACATGCAGATTGAATCGGGTGCTGCCGCGCCGCTCCCTCGCTCGCCCTGGGCGGAGCTTACTGGTTACGACAAAATTGCACTTCAGACGGTTCGAGCGATTCACTTCGACACGAACGCAGTCATTCCGCTGAACGTCGTAAACAACGGAGCGATCGACGGTCTCGAAAATACCGATATCGTCGAGGTGCCGTGTGAGGTTGGCGCTCATGGCGCCCGGCCGCGTCGGGTTGGGTCGATGCCGTCGCACGCAGCCGAACTGGTCCGGCGAGTCAAAGCTTACGAGCGCGCGACAGTAGCCGCAGCGTTATCGACCGACCGTGCTGATGCGGTTGCCGCACTCGCGCTGAACCCTCTCGTGCCGACGCAGGAGGTCGCGGCGCGTCTGGTCGAGGCGCTGCTGACCGAATGACCGGGCGCGCACATCTCGATCGAGGGATGGGTCTGCTGGCGGCTACCGCGACCAACATCATCGCGATGGTCGGGATCGGTCCCTTTCTGGTCATCCCGTTGATGCTGACAACTATCAACGGTCCTCACATTATTTATGCCTGGATCGCTGGCGCGGTGCTCGCGATCTGTGACGGCCTGGTGTATGCGCAGTTCGGTGCGGCGCTACCCGGCAGCGGCGGGCCCTATCTGTACCTGCGTGAAGCGTACCAACCGCTCGGACTCGGACGACTGATCGGATTCGTCTACATCTGCCAAATCACTCTGGTCGCCCCGTTGTCGATCGCCGGCGGGGCGGTTGGCTTTGCAGATTACCTTCAGTACTACTGGACGACGATGCCGCCGCTCGCGCATGGGTTGGTTGCTGCCAGCGTGTGCGTCGCAATCACGAGTTTGCTGTATCGCGACATCGCGTCGACTGGCCGCTTAGCCGTCGCGATGCTCGGCGTCGTGCTGGCGACGGTCGGATGGGTGATCGCCGGCGGCGCGCTTGGTTCGTCGCTGCATACCGCCTTCGATTTTCCGTCCGAAGCCTACACATGGAACCGCGAGTTGATCGTGCGGGTCGGCGGAACGGCGGTGCTGGCGATGTACAGCTATGGCGGCTACAACCAGGTGTGTTCGATCGGCGAAGAAATCAAGGATCCGGAAACAACCGTGCCGCGCTCGATCCTGATGTCGATTATTGTGGTGGCCGCCCTTTACATCGCGATGAGCACGGCGATTGTCGGCTTGATCCCGTGGCGGGAAGCGGCGGCATCGCGAACCATCGCGTCGGTCTTCGTTGAACGGAGCTTCGCCGATCCGGCAACCGGCCGCGCGGCGGCGGTGGTGATGACCGGGTTGATTCTGTTCGTCGCGGCGGCGTCGCTGTTTTCAGTCGTGCTCGGCTACTCGCGGGTGCCATTTGCCGCGGCCCGCAACGGCGATTTCTTCAGCGTCTTCGCAAAGATCCACCCGACGAAGCATCTGCCGCACGTCTCGCTGATGGCGATTGGCGCGGCATCGCTGCCGTTCTGCTTCTTTTCCCTCGGTCAGCTGGTGAACTGGCTGATGCAAGTCCAGATTCTGACGATCTTCGTCTGGCAATGCGCGGGTGTGATGCTGCTGCGCCGCTATCGCCACGATCTTCGGCAACCATTTACGATGTGGGCCTATCCGGTGCCAGCGCTAATCGCTCTGGTGATGTGGGTCTACATTTATGCCACCGGACCGAGCGGCGGCATCTGGTTCTCGCTGGGGTTTCTGGTGTGTTCGGTGGCGCTGTACGGCATCTTCGTCAAAGGCAGGCTGACGCGATGAAAGTGGCGATTGTTGGCGGTCCTGGAATCGGCAAGAGCACGCTGCTACGGCAGCTTGGCGATCTCTACCGCAACGGATCCTACGGCGAAGGTGAAGAGGGCGTCTGGGATCCGCGCGTGCTCGAAGACATCGATGCCGGGGTCAACGCCGCCGGCGTCACCGCCTACTTCGCCTGGCTGTACGACGCGAACTACCGGGACGCGGACGAAAAAGACGGACCGGGCAAGGTGATCTTTCTTGAGGGCGCACGCATTACGCTCGAAGCACACATGGCTGAGTATCCCGATACGCCGCGCGACGAACTGCTGAACGCCGTCTCGATCGGCGACTCGTGGCGTCCGGATCGCGTGATCGTGTTGACATCGACGGTGGATACGGTCGAAAAGCACATCCGCAAGCGCAATCGACCGTACGAGAGCGCCGAGAACATGGTTCGACGCTTTCGTTTGATCGATGCGGAGTTCCGCCGCCTCGCGACGTCCTATCCCAACACCGTTGTCATCAATCGCGACGGCATGGAGTTCCACCAGCGCAGCGGGCTGCTGCAAATCATCGAAGCGGCCGGACTGCCGATGTTCCGAGAAATTCCCTACGGCCGCGGCTGATTCAGCGACAACAGGTTTTCGAGAAGACGATACGCGCCTGGTACCGCGTAAGGCAGCTGGCGATGGAATGCGTAGGCGCAGTAGGTGTAATACCCCTTGCCGAATCGTGTCGAGAGCCAGCCGCCGCGCTGCGGCGGCTGACCGCGATCCCAGGTCTCGATCAGCGGCGTGTATTCCGCGGACCACGACGACCAGAATTTTGAACCGCGCTGTTCGACCCAGCCGTCGAAGTCGGCCTTGGTGATCTGGTTCGGCCAATTGAACACCGGGTCGGCTGGTGCCAGAATCGTGACCGGCGAATCCTCCTCCGACACTTCTTCAGCGCGCGGCGTCAACTCGCCTGGGTACGGAGCGACGCGCGACGGCACCATTTCCGCCGTGTTATAGAGCACGACCAGATTCCCGCCCTGGTTCACGTACTCCAATAGCCGCTGACCGTAAGTGTTCAGCTCTTCGCGTACCGCGTAGGCCCGCGTGCCGGTCATGATGGCGTCGAACCGCCGCAGATCGCCGCTTGCGAGATCGCGTTCGCTGAGAAGGGTGACGCTGTGCCCAAGCTGCGCGATCCCCTCGGGCACTCGATCGCCGATGCCCATCACATAGCCGACGGTCAGGCGCTTCGGAACCGCGACGCGCACGCCGCGAACGGTTGCGGTTGATGGACGATACAAGTAACGGACTTCCAGGTCCCGCTGATCGATCAGTTCGTATCCCTCTCGGTAGATGCGACCGTTCGCTGTTGCCACCGCGCCGATCGTGTACTCCTGTTCGGCCGACGGCGGCACCGTAACGTCGAAGGCGAAAATGCGCCGCTCGCCAGCGCGCGTGAACGTAAAGTCGTGCGCGGGCGGCGTCGAGCTCCAGCTCGGAGGCAATTGCAGCGCGAGCACGCCACGAATTCCCTTGACGTCGTTGTTCAGCAGGTCGACAGAGATCGTGATCGTGCCGGGGGATGTCGCCGCGGGCACGATTGCCGCCGACGGCTCGAGTGTCAGCGAGAGTGCCGGCACTACACGCAATTCGCGAAGCGCATCGCCGTAGGGCAGCTTCGGTTCGCGACGCCTGACGATTTCACGCCTCTGGACCGGCTCGCCATCGACCTCGTAGCGGGCGACAGCTTCTGCTGGCGCGGCAGAAGCTGCGCGCCCGAAGCCTCGTTCGTCGGCGATCGCGTAGCGATTTGCCGTGATCGACGAACGGGTGAACGGAGGTCTCGTACTGATGGCCACAGTGTCCGCGAGCGTGATGCTGAATGTTCCCGGACCGGCCGTCGTTACATTCCATCCAGCGGCTGCTTCGATGGTGACGGTAGGCCGCTGCAGAGACACGCCGCTCCGACTCGAAAACTCGGTCAACACTTCGAATGTCTGACCGGGAATTGGTGCCGTTGGCAAGGCAGACAGCGCCGTCAGTTCGACACCAAGCGCGGCGTTGATTGCGTCCTGAAATTGCTGCTCTTTGATCTTGAGAATAAAAACGGCATCGGGTGCTGACGACAGGGTGTTGACAGCGGAGCGGGTCGCGTGCAGACCGCGCACCAGTGCCGGCACCGAGGCCGACGGATTGGTCATCGAGAACGACGCGATCGCTTCCTGGATCTCCCTGTCGATTGTCTCCAACGCAGCCGCGGCACCGGCCGGTTCGGGCTGCCGCAACGCACGGAACAATCCGGGAATCGTCGTGTCGATGCCTTCGAAGAAAGCGTCTTCCCTGGATGGCGCCGCAACCGTGGATCCCGTGCGAGCGTAGTAGACCGGCGCGGCTGCGGTCTGCGGCAGGTATCGTCCGCCGTTTTGCGATCGCTGGAAGCTCAGGCCAAGGCGCGCGAAGTTTCCGTAGCTGTCGCCGAGCCACGGGCTGTATTGGTTGGTATCGACGCTGATCGTCCACGCTTCGTTGTCGCGGACGCCGCCGATGTACAGCTTTAATGGTTGCCAGGGCCGCAGGCCGTCGGCGAGCTGTTCGGGAAACATTGCTGGATCACCGGCGGCCCTGAATGCGTCCTGGGTGATCAGGCCGGCCGCCGAATGGTTGCCGTGGCCGTCTCGCGCGTTGCCCTGAAAACGCGAGATCAGGACGAACGGCCGGTCGATGCGAATCACACGCACGACATCGCGCAGGACCGTTTCCTTTCCCCATTTTTCGAGCGCCTCGTCGAGGCGTTTCGAGAACCCGTAGTCGGCAACCGTCGTGAAGTACTGCGCGTCGACGCCGTAGTAGCGATCGGCGGCAATCAGTTCGTCGGTACGGATCAAGCCGAGCGCGTCGAACAATTGCGGCCCGATCGCGTTGTCGCCCGATTCGCCACGGGTCAGGGTGAGCAGCGACACGCGGGCACCGTCACGCCGGCTGAGCATCGCCAGCACACCGCCATGCTCGTCGTCCGGATGGGCGGTGGTGTGCATCGCGCTCGCGGTCGTGCGCAGCTTCAGGATTCGCTGCCACGCACCGGCCGCGCCTTTGTCCTGCGGCAACGTCGCGCCCGATAAGGTTGCAGCGGCAAGGACCAGAACGAACGCTGCGCGCACGACCTTACTGCGACACTGAATGGGTGACCGGCGCCTTAGGCCTGGCGTCGGCGTTGGCAAGGTTCCAGCTCGCCTGGTGGATCAGCCGCGCAACCTTTTCCATCTTCGCGTAGTTGATCTTTTCGGGCCGGTCGTACTGCGTGTGGTAGTCGGGATGCAGGCCGGTCATGAATCCGAGCGCCGGCACACCGCGCTGCAGGAACGGCCACTGATCGCTGCGGCGCACCAGATTCGACGACGTTGTTGTCGTAACGCTTCTTGATCTCGAGGCCGATCCCGGCGTTGGCGCCGTCAACGACCGTCGGCCACATCCGGCGCGCGCGCAAAGCCCATCATGTTCACCGCGTTCGCATTCGACTCGGCGGTCTGCACTTCGAGGCCGTTGAAGCGATTGCCGCCGCCGACCTGCACTTCCTCATTCCGGCCGATCATGTCCATGTTGAGCACGGCGGCGATCGTATCGAGCGGCGCGAGTGGCTGTTCGGTGTAGGCCCAGGCGCCGAACAGGCCGCGCTCTTCGGAATTCCACGCCGCAAACAGCACGCTGCGTTTCGGCCGCTGGCCGTCTGCTGCGCCGCCGCCGCATATGCGTCGGCGATCGCCAGCAAGGCGACCGTTCCCGAACCGTTGTCGTCGGCGCCGTTGAGAATCTGCGCGCCGTTGACGCCGTCGTGATCGAAATGCGCGGTGACCAGCACCCACTCGTCCTTCAATTGCGGATCGCTGCCTTCGAGCAGGCCGACGACGTTGCGATCGGGGACGATGTGGCGATCGACAGCGGTTCTGATCATCGACCTGCGTCGTCGTCAGCATGACCGGCGCTGAACCGCGCGCCGTTTCGGCGGACTTCGACAGCTCCTCGAACGTCTTGCCGCTGTCGGCGACCAGCATGGCGGCGATCGCCGGTGAAATCTGCGCGACCGGAATCCGAATGCGATCGGACCAGGCTGCGAGCGTGTAGCTCTTGATGCGCGGCGGCGTCGCCGGCCAGATAGTTTCGTGCCGCCTGTTCGAAGTTCGCCGCGATCGGGATGGTTGTGGACGTCGCTGACGAAGAGGATGCCGATCGCACCGTGCTCCTGCGCGGCGAGCGCCTTCCGCCACGCCGCGGCCGGTTCGGTGGTGACGACGCCGTCGAATGGACTCTTGGGATCGCGCTCGCCCGGCTCGTGGTCGAGGATCAGCGACGATCCGGCCGGCGATCGACGTGCGATTCGCATAGTCGTCGTGACTGCAGATGCGGCGCGCTGATCCCGAAGCCGACGAACGTGACTCCGGCACTCGCCTGACCGCTGGCGCTGAAGCGATGCGGATAAAAGTCCTGTTCCGAGCCGGAATGGCGCGAGCTGCGATCGGGCTGGCCGATCTCGATCGCGTTGCCGTCGGCGGCGATCGTCGACGTCATCAGGTCGTAGTTCTGAAAAAAGGAATTGCCGCGCCGCCGGCTTCAGGCCGGCGCGCTCGAACCGCGATCGAATGTAGTCGGCGGTGGCGCGGTTTTCGTCCGTATCGGTCAGACGGCCTTTCATGGCGTCGCCGGCCAGGAAGAACAAGTCGGCGCGCAGGTCGTCCTGGCGAATCGAGTCGTTGTGCGGCGCCCGCTGTTGCGCCAGCGCGGGCGCAATCGTCACGGCGAGCAGAGCGACGAAAAGCATCCGTTTCATCAGGCGGATTATCGCCTATCCTTGGCGGCGTGAACCCGGCCATTGCCGCCGTCGTCGTGATGTACGGCGCGTTTATGGCGGTTGGCTGGATCGCATCGCGGCGCGTCCGCGACGGCTCCGCCGCGGACCTGATCGTCGCCGGCCGTCAAATGCCGCTGTGGGTTGCTGCACTGACGATGACCGCGACGTGGGTCGACGGCGGCTACCTGCTTGGGACGACGGAAGGAGCCTACAAGGGCTCGCTCGCGCTCGGCCTTCAGGGCGGCGTCTGTTTCGGCGTGAGTTTGATTCTCGGCGGGATGTTTTTTGCGCGCGTCATGCGCCGCCTGGGTTTCACGACGCTGATCGATCCGTTCGAAGCACGCTTCGGGAAGCAATGGGCGGCGGTGCTGTTTCTGCCGGCGCTGGCCAGCGAGCTGTTCTGGAGTGCCGAGCTGCTGGTCGCGATCGGATCAACGTTCGGCGTCATCCTCGGGATGGACTTGACGACCGCAATCCTGATCTCCGCCATCGTGACCACCGCCTATACGGTGCTTGGCGGCATGTGGTCGGTCGCCTACACCGACATCTTTCAGCTCGGACTGGTCGCGCTGGGTCTCGCGGTGGCGCTGCCGTTCGTCATCCCAGGCGCCGGTGGGTTGTCGCATATCTGGTCGTCGTATCTTCAGGCGCGTCCTGGCGGCGGAGGACTCCAGCCATCGGTGATTGGCTGGTGGGATACGTCCGCGATGCTGATCTTCGGTGGCATTCCCTGGAACTGCTACTTTCAGCGAGTGCTTTCGTGCAGGACGCCCGACGATGCGAGCCGCCAATCGATTCTCGCCGGTGGGATGACAATCGCCTTGACCGTTCCGCCGCTGCTGATGGGAATCGCGGCGTTTTCATACCCCTGGTCATCCGATCTCGTCGCGCGTCTGCAAGCGACGCCGGCCGACACAATGCCGTTACTGTTTGCGCGCGCGGTTCCGCCGTTCGTCGGCGTACTCGGCCTGTCGGCGATCATCGGTGCGGTCACGTCGAGCTTCAGCTCGTCGATCCTTTCGGCAGGATCGATGCTCAGTTGGAACTGCTGTAAGCGTCTTCTCTGGCCGTCGGTGTCCGTAGCACAGCTGAAAGTGATGATCCGATCGTCGATCCTGTTGTTGGGGGCGCTGGCGACCGTCCTTGCGTTGAAAGTGCAGAGCGTGCAAGCGCTGTGGTTTTTCACCAGCGATCTGGTGTTCGTCCTGTTGTTTCCGCAGTTGGTGGCTGCGCTGTTCGATCCGAAAGCCAATCGCGTCGGCTCGATCGCCGCATTCACCGTTTCGTTGATTCTCCGAAGTGGCGGCGGCGAGCCGCTGCTCGGTCTGCCGGCGTTTATCTCCTATCCCGCCGCGTGGCCAATCAAGACGGTCGCTGCCGCCGCCGGATTCGTG
Organism: uncultured Acidobacteriota bacterium; assembly: GCA_963695635.1. Classification (GTDB taxonomy): domain Bacteria; phylum Acidobacteriota; class Vicinamibacteria; order Vicinamibacterales; family CAVVIG01; genus DATKHR01. The sequence continues at coordinate 352,198 of CAVOHK010000009.1, read as the reverse complement.
CTGCTGCCGCTGGTGTCGCGCGCAACGATCGCCTGGGATCCGCCGGCGCCACTGCGCAATCCGGCCGATCAGGTCGCCGTGCCAGCCGCATGACGATTCTCGCGTGGCTGGTGCACGCCTACACCGCTCTCGGCCTGGTGTGCGCCGCCGGAATGGCCGTCCTGATCATGCAGGGTAACGACGCGGCGTTTCGCGGCGCGTTTCTGTTGATGATGATCGCCACGGCGATCGACGCCACCGACGGGTGGTTCGCGCGACGGGTCGGCGTCAAAGAAGTGCTGCCGCGGTTCGACGGCACAGCGCTCGACAACACGATCGACTTTCAGACTTATGTCACGCTGCCGTTGCTGCTGCTGTGGCGTGCCGGCGTGTTGCCTGGGGCACAGGCGTGGCTGCTGATGCTGCCACTGCTGGCCAGCGCCTATGGGTTTTCGCAGGTCGAGGCGAAGACCGCCGATGGGTACTTTCTCGGATTCCCGTCGTACTGGAACATCATCGCGTTCTATCTCTACATGTTGACCGTACCGTCCGCGATCGCCGCGACGGTCATCGTCATTTGTTCGGTTCTGACGTTCGTGCCCTCGCGCTATCTCTATGCGACGCGTGGCGGCCCTTTCGCCGCCATCATCAACGTCGGCGCGCCCATCTGGTTTCTGGCACTCGCCGTGGCGTTGATGGATCGCACGCCGCGTGGCCATCTGATCGCCCAGCTGTCGTTTGCCTACCCGGCAACCTACATGGCGCTGTCGGCCGTGGTTGAGCAGAGAGAACGAAACCGCGAAGGCGCAAACACTCGAAGCGTCGCGCCGGTAACGAATCAGTCGAGCAGTGTTCGGACGCGCTTGGACCGCCAGAGATAAATCATTCGCCAACGAATGAACCGCAATCGTCGCGGCGACGTAATACGGTGTGTCGCCGGGCGGCCGATTGTTCGGATAAAACGACGTCGTGTAGATAAACACGTCGCACGCCGCGGAAACGGCCAACGCAACTTGCGTCAGTCGGACCGCATGCGGTTGACGATTGGTCAACGCCAGGCCGGCAGCAACCGAAACGCCCGCGCCCAACACCCGGATCGCGATCGCCACCAGCACTTTCGGTCCTCGCGTCGGCAAGGAATTCAACGCGGTCGCCGCCGATACCGCCAGGTTGAGAGGCTGATAGATGAGGAGAACGCGGCTGAGGATGAGCAACATCGAAGTCTGAAGTATGAAGTCTGACTGTGAAGTCCGTGCCTCGAGCGCACGTTATCCTGCAACTTCTTAACTCCTAACTTCAAACTTCGATGTTTCTCTATCTTGTTCATCACGGTGAAGCGGTCGGGCCTGAGGTCGATCCGCGGCGTCCGTTATCGCCGCATGGGCGCGCCGCTGTCGATCAACTCGCGGCCAATTGTGCGGCGAAGGGGGTCAAGCCATCAGTCGTCTGGCACAGCGGAAAACTCCGGGCGAAGCAGACCGCAGAAAGCTTTTGGCGCGCGTGCAACGCTCTCGCGGAGTTCTCGGCGGCACGTCATCTTCAGCCGGACGATCCGCCGCAATGGATCGCCGATCAGCTTCACGGCGAGACGCGCGACATCCTCATCGCGGGACATTTCCCGCACTTACCACGGCTGCTGGGACTGCTCGTGAAAGATGATGCAGCCACCGACGGATTTCCTCCGCACGGAATCGTGGCGTTGAACAGCGATGAAGGCGAGACGTGGACAGAGGTGTGGCGGCTGCCAATGGCTGATGGCTAATGGCTGATGGTTAAGATGGGAACCCTAGCCATCAGCCTTCAGCCCTTAGCCATTGACCGTTCTCTTACCGGATCACGACGCCGGCCTGGATGCGCCAGTAGTGCAGCTGATTGTTGCCGGCGAGATCGATCACCGTATTGCCGGTGTTCAGGTCTTCAAACCCACGCGTATAGCGGAGGTCGCCGCGCAGACCGAAGTGATCGTTGAAGAAGCCCATCGCGCCGCCGCCGACGTTCCAGCCGAGCATATTGTTCGACGATGACACGCGAGCCAGCGTGCCGCCGTCGATCTGGGTGCGCAGCAGGCCGATGCCGCCGGTGACGAACGGCCGGATGCCAGCTCCGTGCGTGCCGCCGACCGGGATGCCAACGATGAGGTTGCCCATCAGGTCGATGACGCTGTTGTTACCGAAGTCGTTCTGGGTTCCCCAGAAACTCGGGCTGTAGCCGAACGCCACTTCGCCGCCGATTACGCCGGCGCCCATACCGCCAGCGTTTACGCCGAACGCCGCGCGGCCGTTGTCGATGTTGTTGCCGCTACCCCAGTTGGCGCCGACCCATGGGGTGATGAATCCTTCTGCTCGCGCTTGCATGGGCGCGGCGACGAGCGCTAGCGTCGCCGTGAGAATAAAAGCCTTGAGTGCACGTCGCATTGCCTCTTTACTCCTTAGCTAAGCCGGCGCGAATGCTCGTGCCGACGAATCGGAGACTCGAGGTGCAAGCGATGTGCCCCGGGTCAGCGGCTTGGCTCAGGCGTTTAAAGCCTCTCTTTTCAACAATTCCCACGCATGACGAAGATGAGACTCATCGGTTCGCAAATGCCCGACTGCGATCCGCAGCGCGAGCCGACCCTTGAGCCGGGTATGTGAGAAGAAGATTTCACCTGATCGATTGATCCGCTCGACCAGCGATTCATTACGCCGCGTCGAGGTCGGCTTCGCTCAACGACCGGCCGTGCGGGTTCCATCGGAAGCAGACGACGCTGAACGGTACCGGTGCGAGTCGTTCGAAGTCGGGATGCGCGTCGACCCACGAAGCGAGCTGTTGCGCGATCTGGATATGCCGCGTCAGGTGCGCGCGGATCTCGCGCGCGCCAAACGACCGCAGGATCATCCATAGCTTGAGCGCGCGGAATCGACGACCGAGCTGGACGCCGGTATCCATCAGGTTCTTCACCTCGCTCGATTCCGATGTGCGCAAGTACTCGGGGGTCAACGCGAATGCCTGTCGGATGACGTCCATTCGACGCGAGTAGAAGGCGGTCAAATCGAACGGCGTGAACAACCATTTGTGCGGGTTGACGACGATCGAATCGGCTCGTGCGGCGCCGGCCAGGATGTGCGCATGCGACGGTAGCATCGCCGCCACGCCGCCATAGGCCGCGTCGACATGCATCCACAGCGCTTCGCGCTGGCAGATCTCGGCGACCTCGGGAACCGGATCGATGCTGGTGGTGCGGTGGTGCCGACCGTCGGAACCACCGCAATCGGCAGGACACCGTCGGCTCGATCGCGTCCGATCGCGTCGCGCAGCGCATCGACGCGCATTCTGAAGTTCTCGTCGGTTGCGATTTTTCGCAGCGACTCATGGCCCAGCCCGATGGCGATCACCGCTTTGTCGATCGACGAATGCGTCTGGTCCGAACAATAGATCGCTACGCGAGGCACATCGGATCGGCCCGCCAGCCCCCTGGCGCGAACGCCGGCAATCGCCGCCTCGCGTGCCGCGACCAGCGCATGCATCGTCGCGATCGAGGCGGTGTCGTAGATCACACCCTCGAACGATTCGGGCAGGCCGATCAGGCGCCGCAGCCATCCGAGCGTCACGGCTTCGAGCTCCGTCGCGGCCGGTGAAGTACGCCACAGCATCGCCTGCTGGTTCAGCGCCGCCGACAAGAAACTCTGCGAGCACGCCCGGGGCGCTGCCGGTGATCGCGAAATACGCGAAAAAGTTCGGACTGTTCCAGTGGGTGATGCCAGGCAGCAGAATGCGCGAGAAATCCGCCATGATGGCGTCGAACGGCTCGGGATCTTCCGGGGCATGGTCCGGCAGCGCGCGGTGATATCGCCGGGCTGGACCTGCGCGAGAACCGGATATCGTTCCGAGTGCTCGAGGTAATCCGCGATCCATTCGACCAGCGCGTGGCCACTCCGGCGAAATTCGTCGTTCGTCATGCTCTTCTCACGTTGAACGCCGAGAGTCCGCGCGAATTCGCCGAGAGATCATGAATCTTACTCGGCGTTCTTGGCGATCTCTGCGTTCGTTTCTACGTTTTGTTCCAAAAAGTCGCGACCGAAGAGCGGCTCGTTCCCGCGCGACGCGTAGTAGCCGTAAACGGATAACGCGACCATGAACAACATCAGCACGGCCGACGTCGCGGCGTCGGTCGGCCATGTTGAGCGTCATCGGAAACAACCATCTGGCAGACGAATACGATGCCTGCCGTCCGAAATGCCCCGCGGCGATCACTGTGGCCCGAGAGATTCCGGCGCGCCAGCAAAAGCGGCGAGCACGATGGTCAGCAGCCCGATGACGCTGGAGACGATCGTCACCAGCAGCTCCGAAAGCGTGATGTTCCGGCGCGAGGAGATCATCCGCGTCGCCGGCGTCCACGGCGCGACGACCGCAAACGCAGTCGGTCGCCCTCCGATCGACGCCGCTTCGACGCGCACCGATACATCCGGCACGTCGGGCAACGGGCCCTCCCACGCGGTCCGTCGGTCGGCGTCGCCGCGCGGACGCCACTGCGGCATCACTTCGTGGAACGACGCGATCGGCAGCGCCGCCGCGTCGAATAACGGCTGCCAGTCGAGCGCGCCCAGCCTGATGAATTGGATAACAGGTCTTCCGACGGCGGCCCTGTCTGCGCGCCCGCAACGGTGACGTCGTCGTCAACCCGGTCCATAGTCAGGGACGCAACGGAAGGGACAGAGGCACTGTTGATCCCGTGTCTCCGTCCGCCTCCGTTACTTGTGGGAATCAGCGTACTCGACCGCGAATTTCTTCAGCGCCTGATTGGTCAGACCGAGCTGGGTGGCTTCGTTGCCGGCTTTTTCGGCGTCCCACTTGTCGACCACCATGCGTTTGATCATCCACATCGCGGCGACGCGATTGCCGCTCGCGCAGTGAATGAAGGCCGGCTGTTCTGCGGATCCTTGACCGCCGTCAGGAAGTCGTCAGCGACTTTCGGATCGGGCTGCTGCGCCGTTGAACGGAATGTGCAGAAATCGATGCCGGCGTTCTTCGCGGCGGTCGCTTCCTGGTCGACATTCGCGCCCGTTCTCGTCGGCCAGCCGCAAATTGATAATCGACTTGTAGCCCATTTCCTTGATCGCCGGCACCGCTTCCGGTTTGGTCGCACCGGCGCAGGCGATGGTGGTTTCGAGTTTCGCGAAGTTGGTGACGCCCGGCACATCGGCCTTGGTCACCTGCTGCGCGGACGCGCCGCGTGCGGCGAAGAACGCGGCGATGAAGACGCTGCAGAGCATCAGAAGTTTGATGCGTCAATGGAGCCTATCTTATGCCACCCGTCTGCGTCGCCACCATCCCAGAAATGCACGAGCGCCTCGGTGGGTCAACACCAGGATGCCGAAGCCCAAGACCAGAAAAATCGGGATGATCCAGTAGCCGCCACGGACGGGCTGCACCGGCGCCGGCCAGACTGCGCCAACACAATCGGCCATCCATTCTTCGTGACTGCACGCCGACGTTGTCCGGGAAGAACGGTTTCAGCGCCGCGATCGATGATGAAGCTCGACTCGCCGCCGAGGTACGCCGGCGAACAGTCCGAGCGCCGCGAAGAAGCCGCTGAGCGTGGTCACCGCGAGGTGCCAGAGCGCGCGTACGATGGGCACGACGCGTCCCGTCGTCACCGCCTCGTCGACGTGCGTTCGGCCGAGTACGCCTGCGCGACGCGCAGCGGCGGGCCGAGCTCGGCGAGAATCTGCTCGAGCGCCTCGCGCTCGTTCGGCGCGCCGTCGTGCGCCGCGACGCGTTCGCGCACGTGCGACTCGATTTCGCGCACCGCGTCGCGGACGACGTCGGGCGGCAGAAACGACTTCAGGGATCGTTCGAGAACGAATAGGTATCCGTTGACGCGCGATTCGCCGGCCTCGCTGAGATTCATGGTGCGCTCTTTCTGCCGCCTCCATCAGCCGTCCGATCTTTTCCGCAAACGCGCGCCACTCCGCCTTCATGTCGCGCAGGCGCTTCTTGCCGGTGCGCGTGAGCCGGTAGTACTTGCGCGCGTGCGGCGCTTCGCCCTCCACCCATTGCGCTTCGAGCAGACCCTCGCGCGTCAGCCGGCCGAGAATCGGATAGATCGTTCCTTCAGTGACGACGAGATCGGTGAATGCTTCGAGATGCTGGATGATCGCGAGGCCGTAGCGCGGGCCGGACGACACCGTGAGAAGGATCGCGAGGTCGAGACTGCCGCGTCGAAGCTGCTCCTGCCAGGTTTCGTGGGACATACCTTGTGTCACAAGGTATGACGTGTCGCGGACAAGCGGAAAAGGTTCGATCGAACCGCCTGCGCGATCTGGCTCGATCTATTCTTTTTCGACGGTGACGGTGACCGGCGACAGGATCCTCGCCGTCAGCGGGGTGCCGGGCTGTAGAACAACTGCGCTCTGATCGCCGGCCTGGACGACCGCCGCGCCGCCTCCGGCGCCGGCAGTGGCGCCAATCGCCGCGCCCTTGGCGCCGCCGAGGATCGCGCCGAGGATCGCGCCGCCGACCGCCGCGCCGCCAACCTTCTGCGCCGCCTGTGTTCCGGGCGCTTCGCCGAATCGCATGATCGTTTCGGTCGAGATCGCCACTCGCGTGCCGTCGGCGAGGACGATGGTGTTGAAACGGATGCCGAGCTTCGCTTGTTCCTTGAACTTGCCGCCGCGCTCAACCTGGGTGACGGTGCCAACCAGACGCGCGCCCGACGGAATGGCGATGCGATCGCCGACGCGAACATCGCGAGTGACGCGCGCGTCAACGCGATCTTCGACCTGCGCGGTGTCGGTGGAAATGCGATTCTCGGTTCTGCAATCCGATCACCGAATCGCGCGAGATGGTCAGTTCTTCAAACGTCGGCCGCGACGGCTCGGGTGCGCGCGGTGGTTCCTGGGCGATACGCTCGTCCGGCCGCGGCGCCTGTGTTTCAGGTACGACCGACGCGGGCGGCGGCGCCGATGCCGGCTGCTGCGCCGCACTCGAAGGCCACGAGCTCGCCAACGTACCGGTCGGCTTCGAGGCGTTCGCTGTCTTTGACCCCTGGGAACCCTGCGAGCCCGGCGAACCCTGCGAACCCGCACCCTTCGAACCCCTTGAACCCTGTGAACTCCTTGAACCTTGCGAACCCTGCGAACCTTGCGAACCTTGCGAACCCCTTGAGTTGAGGGTTTTATCTCCGATTACGGCTTCGGTTTCGTTCACGGCAGGCTTGTCGGCCGCGGCGGACGCTGCCCCCGTTTCGCTCGGCGCGGGCGTGGCGGTCGTTGGCGCCGGGACGTTCGCGTTCGCGGATTGCGCGGCGGTCGGCACCGGGATGGCATTCTGCCGCGTGGCGAGAAAGCCTCCCCCGGCAGCCGCGGAAATGCAGGCGACCGCGAGCACTGCGAATGCGAGTCGGTTCGACATGAAACTCTCCTTGACCTCGACCGGTTGAGAGGCAAGCCGCGTACCGGGTGGTTCCGCCTCAGACCAGCTGTAAGTTGCTGGAAACTGACAGTTTACCAGAATCACCGCAGCACGGCGAGTGTCCCCTTCCCATGAATGTGTCCTGGAGCGAGAGCAGTCGGCTGTAGGATTTCGTTAATGTTTTCAACGGTTTTCACTGGCCGAACCGTTGCAAGGATCCTTACTATGCGTCGCTTTGCCATTCCGATACTCGCTGCCGCTTGCCTCCTTGCCGCATCGTCGGCATCGGCCGTTACCGTGGACCAGATCGTGGCGCTTTCCAAGGCCGGCGTGTCTGAAGCCGTCATCCTGGCGCTCATCGATCGCGACCGTTCGGTGCTGACGATCGACCCGGAACAAATTGTGACGCTGAAGCGCGAAGGCTTGAGCGACAGCCTGATCACCGCGATGCTGCAAAGTGGCCGCGACGAGGCGGAACAAGCGGCGCGCGAGGTGTCGTCATGGAATGCGACGGCGATGCTGTCATCGCTCAACAGCTCGCCAGAGGTCGTCGTGGTCGGACATGGTCCCGATCGGCCGAACACGATTCACACCGAAGACTGGTATGCGGGATTTCGCGATGGCGCACGCGTGTCGGGCTATCGTTCCGGTTTCACCTACCCGCTGGCGCCGCGGTCGCCCTATCGTAATGGCCTCACCGGCCGCTCGCTCCGTATCCCGGCAGCGGCGCCGTTCGCCGCGTCCGACAGAGGACGGAGCGGCGACCAGGCGTTATGCCTGGCACAGGTCAACACCGCGTCCGGACCTGGACCGTCGTACGTGACGGCATGCCCAGCTGCGATGCAGCGCTCGCTGAAGGGCCGCTGACGATTTCGGATCGCTGATTTCGGATTGCGGATTAGGATTGCAGATTGATCGAAGGAGATCTGCATGAAAGCCCGTCTTTCCCTGCTCGGCCTGATCACTTCACTCGTCGTTTTCACCTCACCGTTTACCTCGCCATCGCTCCACGCGCAGGCGAAAAAACCAGCGCCGCCGCAGAAAATTGACGAGGAATACACTCGTCTCATCAAACAGCATCTTCAGGATCCGCGCATCTCGACCGAACTGGTCGACCATCTGCCGGCATCCGACACGGTGCCGACGCCGCTGAAGTTCTTCGGACGCACGGTCGGAACACCCGGCGAGTTGACCTACGCCAAAGACATCTACCGCTACTACGAGGCGCTGGCGAAGGCCGCGCCAGGGCGCGCGAAGTACTGGAAGATCGGCACCACTGAAGAAGGCCGCGACATCGTCCTGCTGGCGATCGCCGACGAGGCCACGCTGAAGTCGCTCGACAAATACCGCGACATGCTCGGGTCGCTCACCGATCCGCGCAAGACCACCGAAGCGCAGGCGCAACAACTGATCAAAACGGCCAAACCGATCTATTACGCGATCAGCGGCATGCATTCGCCGGAAACCGGTGGGCCGGAAATGCTGATCGAGCTGGCGTATCGATTGATCGTCGAAGAGACGCCGTTTATTCAGAACATTCGCAACAACGTCATCACGTTGATCACCCCGGTGATCGAGGTCGATGGCCGCGAGAAGCAGGTCGATACCTATTACTTCAACAAGAAGCGGGCGCAAGGCGACGCGCGACTGCCGTTGATGTACTGGGGCAAATACGTCCAGCACGATAACAATCGCGACGGGATGGGACAGTTTCTGAAATTGACTCAGGCGGTGACCAAAGAAACCCTCGAGTGGCATCCAACGGTGATTCACGACCTGCACGAGGCACAAACCTACCTTTATTCGTCGACCGGCACCGGACCGTACAACAACGAGATCGATCCAATCGTGATTTCCGAGTGGTGGCAACTGGCGCAGAACGACGTGATGGAGATGACCAAGCGCGGTGTTCCCGGCGTCTGGACCTACGGGTTCTACGACGGCTGGGTGCCGAACTACATGTTCTTCATCGCGCACAGCCACAACTCGATTGGGCGCTTCTACGAAGTCCAGAGCTATGGGCCCGACAACTACGAAGTGCGTCCCGGCGCGACCGTCACCAGCAAGGAATGGTTCCGGCCCAATCCGCCGCTGCCGCAGATCAAGTGGGGTCCGCGCAACAACACAAATATTCAACAGTCAGCGCTGTTGTTTTCGCTGAACCACGTCGCCAGGAACAAAGAGCTGTATCTCGAGAATTACTGGATCAAGAACAAGCGCGCCGTGGACAAGGGCAAGAATGGTCCCACCTACGCGTGGGTCATACCTGCTACCCAGCGGCGCAAGGCCGACGCCGCCGACGCCGTCAACGAACTGCGGATGCAGGGCCTCGAGGTGTCGAAGGCGGCGAATGCGTTCAAGGCCGGCACCATCGACGTGAAGGCGGGCGATTACGTCATCCGTGGCGATCAGCCGTTCCGCACGTTGGCTGACATGTACTTCTCGGTTCAGAACTACGCACCGCAGAATCCATCGCCGTACGACGACACCGGCTGGACGTTCCAGTACATGCGCGACATCAAGATTCTGCCGGTCACGGAGAAGAACGTTCTCGATCAGCCGATGACGGTGCTGACGGCCGATGCCAGGGCGCCAGGCGGCGTCGAGGGTTCGGGCAATACCTGGATCGTCGAACACACGGCCGACAACAACCTCGTCACGTTCCGTTTCAAGAACAAGGACGTGAAGATGGCGGCTGCCGAAGACGATTTCGAGGCGGGCGGCCACAAATTCCGCGCCGGCTCGCTGGTCATCGCCAACGCCGATCGCGCAAAGCTCGAACCGGTCCTCAAGGATCTCGGCCTGTCGGCATGGGCAGTCGGGTCGGCGCCCGACGTCAAGACCCACGACCTCGACATTCCGCGCATCGGCTACATCCACAGTTGGACCCGGACGCAGGACGAAGGCTGGTGGCGGGCCGCACTCGACACTTTCGGAGTGCCCTACACCTACTTCGCCGATCAGAAACTGAAAGAAGGCAATCTGCGTTCGAAGTACGACGTGTTGATTTTCCCGCATGTCGGCGGCAGCGCCGTTTCCCAGGTCAACGGCATGCCGATGACCGGCAGCTCGCCGCTGCCATACAAGAAAACCGACGCGACACCGAACCTTGGATTTGTCGACCAGAGCGACGACATCCGCGGCGGCATGGGTGTCGAAGGTCTGGTCGAACTGGTGAAATTCGTGCGTGACGGCGGAACGTTGATTACCGAAGGTTCGACGACGACGATCCTGCCGGAGTACGGCGTCACCACCGGCGTGACGATCGAAGAACCGGCGCAGCTGTTCGTGCGCGGCTCGATCCTGCGCGGCAAGTTCAGCGACATGAAGAGCCCAATCGCCTATGGCTACGGCAGTGCCGATCTGCCGGTCTACTTCAATCAGGCGCCGGTGCTCAATGCGGCCGGCGGCGGGTTTGGCGGCTTCGGTGGCTTCGGTGGTGGGCGAGGCGGCGGCGCGCCTAACGCCGGCCTTGGTCAGAACGTCACGCCGAATGCGCAGCCGCTGCGGATTCAGCCGTTCGAGCCGGATACCAATCCGGCAGCGTCTGGCCGCGGCGAGCGTCCGGCGGCCGATGAGATGGCACAAATGCGCCAGATGGCCGCCCAGTTCGGCATCACGATAGACGACACGCGTCCGCGCGTCGTTATGACGTTCGGATCGGATCCGAATACCCTGCTGCTGTCGGGCACGCTGGCCGGCGGCCAGGCGCTGGTCAACAAGGCCGCGGCGCTCGATCATCCGCTCGGCAAAGGCCACGTCGTGATGTTCGCGATTCGGCCGTTCTGGCGGTGGCAAACACAGGGCACCTACACGCTCGGCTTCAACGCGATCATGAACTGGAACGATCTCGATGCCGGCAAGGCAGCCGCCGGAGCGAATCGTCCGACGCAGCAGTAACGGACTGAGTCTGGTGATGACTAGATGCTAAAGTCTTGAGGCTTGGCTCACCTCTCCCATCTCTTCGCCAATAACCGCCGCTGGGCCGAGGACCAGACCGCCCAGCGCCGCGACTTCTTCCGGCGCCTGGTCGCGCAACAGGCACCGGAGTACCTGTGGATCGGATGCTCCGACAGCCGCGTCCCGGCCAATGAAATCGTCGGCCTCGATCCGGGCGAACTGTTTGTGCACCGCAACGTCGCCAACGTCGTGGTTCACACCGATCTCAATTGCCTGTCAGTGCTGCAATTCGCCGTGGACGTTCTTCATGTCAAGCACGTCATCGTGACCGGCCACTACGGCTGCGGCGGCGTACAGGCGGCACTCGAGAATCGCAAGCTCGGACTGATCGACAACTGGCTGCGTCACGTGCAGGATGTTCGCCATCAGCACCAGCGCGCTGATCGACAGCGTGCCGGCTGCGGACCGCCTGGATCGTTTGTGCGAGCTGAACGTGCTTGAGCAGGCGTTGCACGTTTGCGAAACCACAGTCGTCCAGGACGCGTGGATGCGCGGCCAGACGCTGGCCGTGCACGCCTGGATCTACGGACTGCGCGATGGGTTGCTCCGCGATCTGGGTTTCTCACCGGAGAACGCCGCCGATGTGCCTGCTGCGTTCAGTTCCTCGCTCAGTGCGATGCAGGTTGCGGCGACACGCGCCTGAGGACCGGCGCCAATCGTGAGCCACAGCACATCCGACATCATCGTCGTCGGCGCGGGGATCATCGGATGCGCGATCGCCGACGAGCTCGCCCGGCGCGGCGCATCGGTCGACGTCGTCGACGATCGCCCGATTGCAATGGGCGCGACCCAGGCCTCTGCCGGGGTCCTGGCGCCATTCATCGAGGCGCGTGAGGGGAATCCGCTGCTCGAGCTGGCGGTACGCAGCCTCGAGCTCTACGACGATTTCATGAACCGCGTCGCGTCGACAACCGGAACTGCCGTGGCGTACCGCCGGACCGGAACGCTCGACGTCGCGCTCGACGAACGCGATCTCGAAACGCTGAGGACAACAGCCTCCGTTCTGGAACGGCGAGGCGTTCCGGCTCTGATGCTCGACGCAGCCCGAACCCGCGCCGAGGAACCGCATCTGGCGGACGGCGCGCTCGGTGCGCTCCTCATCGAAGTTCACGGATTCGTCGCCGCCGCGGACCTGGCGCGGGCGCTTGTCGCGGCGGCGCGGCGCAACGGCGCACAACTGATCGAGCCGACGCGCGTGCGGACCATTGCCTGGCGGCATGGCGAGATGGTGGTCGGCACCGACAAGGGGTCCTTGTCTGCCGGTGCCGTGGTGCTGGCCGCAGGTAGTTGGTCGGCAGAAATCGCGATCGAGGGTGTTTCGCAAAAACCGCCGATTCGGCCGGTGCGCGGACAGCTGTTGCACCTCGGCTGGAAAGGTGTACCGCTCCGCCGCGTAACCTGGAGCAGCCGTTGTTATCTGGTGCCGTGGGACGATGGGACGGTGCTGGTTGGAGCGACGGCTGAAGACGCCGGATTCGACGAACGAGCGACGGTGGCTGGCGTCAGCGATTTGCTGGAAGCGGTGTGTGATCTCACACCACACGCGTGGAGCGCTGGTTTCAACGGTGCGCGGGTGGGCCTGCGGCCGGGAACCACCGACGGCTTGCCAATCATCGGTGCGTCGCAACGGCTGCCCAATCTGATGTACGCCACCGGGCACTTTCGCAATGGCATTCTGCTGGCGCCGCTCACCGCCGCGCTCGTCGCCGACGCGTTGCTGGAGAACCGAATCGATCCGATGCTTGCCAGGGTGTCGCCGGCGAGGTTCGGCGAACTGTGAACGTGCGCATCCTCTGCGAGCAACGCGACGGTCAGTGGGTCGCTCGCGCGGTCCGCGACGACAACGGTGATCCGTTCGGGATCGAGTGTAGTGGCGATACCCCGGAGAATGCGAAGGCGCGCTTGCAGCGCTGGCTCGACTGGCAGCACGAGCACGCTGCCGCGCTCGAGGCGCTGCAACAGGCCGAGCGCGCATATCATCGAACGATCGCTGGCAGCGCGTTTGCCAGCCCGTCCGAGGGACCGTCGGCGATCGAACTGCAGAAGGAGTCGTTGGAAGAGGTCGAAGCGGCGCGCCTCCGGCTCGATGAGATCCGCGCGCGCAAACCGGAGTGAGGTCATGAAGCTTTCTCGCAGCGAAGCAGAGCAACGCGTCAAAGGGCTCGACGGTTGGACACTCGAAGGGGAGGCGCTCCGAAAGCAATATACGTTCGCCGATTTTCCGGCCGCGGTCGAATTCGTCAATCGGCTGGTTCCCGAAGCCGAAGCGGCCGACCATCACCCGGACATCCTGATTAACTACAAGCGCGTCACGCTGACCTATTCGACCCACAGCGAAGGGGGCTTGACGGTCAAAGATTTTGCCGGCGCCGCCACCGCCGACCGACTCGCTTAGAACAAATAACGTGCATCTTAAGCAGACCTATTCCTCCCGGGAAGTTGCCGCGCAGACCGGCCTGACCGCGCGCCAGTTGCAGGTGTGGGATGCGAGCGGCTTGATGCCGCCGACGATCCGCCCTCACAAAACCGCAGCGGGTGGATACACCGAGCGCCGTTACACGCCGATCGAAATGTTCGAGTTGCTCGTCCTCGCCGATCTCCGCCGCCGCGGATTCTCGGTGCAGCAACTGCACGCCATCGTGCGGCTGCTGAAAGAGAAATTCGGACAGCGGCTGTTCGATGCAACCGGCGGCGGCGGATCCGTGCAGTTGTTAACCGACGGCCGCGACATCTACGCTCGTACCGCGTCAGGCGCGTTTTTCAACCTGCTGCGAGCGCCTTCGCAGCCGCTGCTGGTGATCGGAAACGATGATAAGCTGCGGCAGCTGACCGGACGCGCCAGGCCGCGTTCTCGCGCGAAGCGAAAAGCATGAACCGACGCGAATTCCTTGCGGCATCGGCGGCCGCGCCGTTGCTCGGACAGACCAATCGTCCGGCCGCACCGTTTGTCTGCATTCACCAGGTCTCATCGAACGGTTTCGACTATCGCACGGCGCTCGAGGGCTACTCGAAAGCGGGAGTTCACGCCGTCGAAGTGGTGCTGGCAAAGGCGCGCGAGTTCGCGGATAAAGATTCGCCGGCGGCAGCGCGTCGTCTACTGGACGACCTCGGAATGAAGGCGGCATCGAGCAGCAACCACACCGGCGCTGTCGAGCCGAATCCGAACCGCGCGAAAAACCTCGACGACCTGAAAGCGAAATGCGAGCTCGCGCAAACGCTCGGCGCCGACCGGATGGTGCTGGTGCCGACGATGACCACCAAGCCGACCGATGACGATTACAAGCGCGGCATCGACAACCTCCGCGAGGCGGGCGAGGTTTCCGGGAAGTACGGCGTTTCGCTGCTATTCGAATTTTCGCGGTTCTTTCAGTTTGCCAACACCATGACGACGGCGCTGCAGATGGTTCGGGCCGCGAACCATCCCCACGTCAAGCTGATGTTCGACACCTACCATTTCTGGATCGGCCCGAGTAAGTTCGAAGATCTCGAATTGCTGCGCGACGGCGAACTGGCGCACATGCATTTCGAAGACACGCCGCGCGAACCGGTCCGCGAGCTACTGGAACAACGGCATCGCGTCTTGCCGGGGCAGGGGATCGCGCCGCTGAAGCGGATTCTCGAGGCGGTAAAGCGGAAAGGCTATGCCGGCGCGCTGTCGGTGGAGTTGTTCGATCCGGCGTTCCAGTCGATGGAACCGTACCAGCTGGCGACGAAGATCCGCACGGCGGTCGAACCGTTCATCTAATCGGAAAGATTTTTTCGAGGTCGTCGGCGGGACGCGGAATCACGTGCACGCCAACCAGTTCGCCGACCCGGCGAGCCGCGGCGGCCCCGGCGTCAGTCGCCGCTTTGACCGATCCGACGTCGCCGCGCACGATCGCCGTGACCAGGCCCGCATCCACTTTCTGCCAGCCGACAAACACGACGTTCGCCGTCTTGCACATCGCATCGGCCGCTTCGATCATGCCCACCAGGCCGCGCGTTTCAACCATGCCGAGGGCGTCGCCAATTTCCCGTTTGTCTCTGGTGTCTGCCATGGGTCAGGCGATTCTACCCCGGGCGGCCACCGGCAGCGTGTCAATCACACGTTCGCCCTCGACCAATCGCACGACATCGACCAGGTTCGAGACGACGCACGAGTGATTCGGAACCACCCGTACGCGATCACCGGGCTCGAGCGCCGTCGAACCGATCACCTTGACGGTTGCGTGCTCTTCGCTCAGCCGCTCGACCAGCAGCGACTCGTCGATCTGCCGCGGCGATTCGCCGTCGCCAGTCAGAACCGCGCCGAATCCGGCGGCCTTGGCGATGCCGCGCGCACCGTCGTTCGTCAACGTCTTGCTCCCGCAGTCGAGAATGATCCGGCCGTCATGCTTGGTGACGACCGTTGCCAGGACGGTCAAGGCGCAGTCCTCGAGTGAAGCCGCGCCGAGTGCCACCTGGGTGCGATCGAAATAGACGTAGTTACCGGGTCGAAGCTCGGTGACGCCCGGTTGGCCGACGCTGAAGCGCAACGTTGGCGTTGCCCCGACCGATATTTCGCCGCAGTCAACGCCCGATTTCGCGGCCTGGTCCTTGAGCGCGCTCAGCGTCGACGCTTCCGCCGCCGCAGTTGCGCGCAACTCGTCTTCGGTGGCGGCGTGATAGGCCTGCCCGGCGTGGCTGAGGAGCCCGCACAGTCGCAGCCCTTTCAGTCCGGCGATCGTTCGGATGAAACCAACCGCATCGCCGCCGGGATCGATTCCGCAGCGATGAAAGCCGACGTCGATTTTGATCAGGACGTCGAGCGTCCGGCGGCGCGCTGCATCGCCGCCGACCAGCCGGCCGCAACCTCTGGGTGGTCAACGATCAGCGAGATCGACGCGCGCTCCATCAGCGCCAGGATCCGTGGTGCGTTCGACGGGTGAACCGGATACGGGAGACGAATGTTCGAGATCCCGGCTGTCGCCATCACCTCGGCTTCGCCGACTTTCGCGCAGCAGATGCCGGACGCGCCGCGATCGATCTGCCACCGGGCGATGACCGGAGACTTGTGCGTTTTTGAATGCGGCCGCAACGACTGTCCGGCGCTGGTTGCCATCGACTGGACACGGTCGATGTTGCGGCGCGCACGCTGATGGTCGATCAGGACTTGAGGAGTTGGCAGGTCGCCGAGGAGCACGCCGCAGTCTAACCGAACAGCCCCGGGAACTTGGACGCCTTCACGTCGTAGCCCGGAAATATTGCCGCCGCGTCCGCGACCGCGAGATGCCGCACCACGATTTCCGAGAAGACGTCGCGGAAATCGGTGGTGATTGCCAGGTCGCGGCGGTCGTGCCGCTGCTCGACCGCAAGACCGGGCCAGCGGCCGTAAACCTTGCCGCCGCGGACGCCGCCGCCGATGACCAGCATCGCGTTGCCATGTCCGTGATCGGTGCCGCGATTGCCGTTTTCGTTCACCGCCCGCCCAAACTCCGACATCGTCAGGACGACCGTATCGGCCATGCGATCGCCGAGGTCCGTGACGAGCGCGGCAATCGACCGGCCGAAGTCGTCGAGCCGGGTCGCCAGCTGGCCGACCGCGGCGCCCTGATTGACGTGCGTGTCCCATCCGCCGACGTCGGCGAATGCCACCTCGAGGCCGACGTTGGCTTTGGTGAGTTGGGCGATTTGTTTCAACGCCTGACCAAATGCCGAACGCGGATAATCGGCACCGTTCTCCGGGGCATAGCGCAGCGGGTCTGCCTCGCGGAGCATTTTCATGGCATCAAATGCTTCGCGGCCGGTGCCGTTCATCACGGTGTCCGTGGCCTCGCCGTAGGCGCGCTCGAATTGCTCGCTCGCCGGGCCGCGGACCGCAAATTGATCGAGTCGCGGCATGGCCAGAGCCGCCGCCTTGCCATTTAGCATTCGCGGCAACTGCTGGGTCAGCGCGACTGCCCGGAACGGCGACGTCGCGGCTTTTGCCTGAAGGTATCGATTGAGCCATCCGTCGCCGGTGCTCTTGACGCCCGGCGTAGCCGTTTCCATGAAGTCCTGCGCGTCGAAATGCGAGCGTGTGTTGTCGGGCGAGCCGCACGCGTGAACGATCGCCAGTTGACGCGAGGTCCACAGCGGCGACAACGACGCGAGCCGCGGATGCAGGCCGAAGAAGCCGTCGAGGTCGCGCGCGCCGTTTTCGGTGTCAGTCGGGCGCGGAATCGCGATGCTCGGCCGCGCGCCGTAATAAGCGGGATCGCCGAACGGCACGACAAAGCTGAGGCCATCGACAGCGCCGCGCTGAAAGATCGCGATCAATCGTTTGGCCTTCAGCGTCGCACCGGCAGCTTCAACGGTGCGCGCCAGAAACGACGGTGCGAAGCCAAGACTGACGAGCGCGAACGCGCCGTCCTTCAAAAAGATTCTTCGGGAAAGCATGTCAGCGCCTCTGAAATTCAGGCGAACCGAGCTTGAGCGCCAGTTCCTGGTCTCCGGCGGCGATCCGCGTGGCGACGTTCATTCGCGCCACCAGCGCCCCGGTGTTGATCCATGCATCAGCGGTGTCGGCGTAGCCGGTCGGCGGCTGACACTGATAGAGCGGCATGCCAAGCTCCTGCATCGTCCGCACATACGGCCGCGCGTCGCGGATGTCGGTGCCGGCAGTGCGAAGCGCGCTGACCAGAAACTCGAACGGCGTCTTGGCTTTCGCGTTCATCGTGTCGGCTGAACGAAATTCCTTCGACGACAGGATCGTTCTGACTACCTCGCGCAGGTCTCCACCGGTATCTCGAAACCGCGCGGCGACACGATCGACAAGCGTTGCCGGCGGCATGTCGCTCACAAACCGACGGACCAGCTTGGTGGCGATGAAGGTGGAAGTCGACCGATGTTTGGCGAGGATGTCGAGCACCTGTTCACCATCCGATTCGCCGCCGCCGGCTTCGATGGTGTGCCCGAGCACAACCTTCTTGCCACGATCGTGCAGGCGCGGCTGAAAGCGGAACGCGCCGCCGTCGCGCGGCCGGTCGATCGACCATCCGGTGAACGCCCGCGCCACTTCCGTCACGTCCTTCTGCGTATAGCCACCGTCCACGCCCAGGGTGTGCAGTTCCATCAGCTCGCGCGCGTAGTTTTCGTTCAGGCCGCGCCGTTGTGACTGCTGCGGTTGCGGCCGATTGATCAGCGCCGCTGCATTCGGATCGACGCTGATCCAGTTGTCCAGATAAAACAGCATCGCCGGACTCTTCGCAGTGGCGCCGAGCAGATCGCGAAACTTTCCGAAAACGTGCGGACGAATGACATCGCGCTCGTATTCGGTCAGCAGGAACCGTTCAGGTCCTTTGCGGGCGTCGACGTTGAAATGATTGAACCAGAAATCGGTAAGAACTTCTTCGAGCTGGCGCTCGCCGTAAACGGCGCGAAGAATTTTCTGCTGGCTCAGTTCAACCAGCACACCGTTGGCCTGCCGCTGCACCATCTTCTGCGCGGGCGCCGGGTCGTCACCCGATTCCTTTCGCTGCCGCCTCGCCTCGAGCAACGGTTGTTCGTATTGCTCGGCCAGCTGCCGCGAACTCATCGTCAACGTCACCAACGGCTGGAGGCGCTGGCGCATCGCCGAATCGTCTATTCGTTCCGGATGCAACTGCTGGTCGATGTAGCGATCGATGCCGATGGCGCGGACCCGCTCGACGTCACCAGCGGTCGCGCCGAAGGTAATCCGGTTCAGTGTGTGGACAACCGGTGCGACGTCCGCAGGGCCGGCTGCGGGGGCTGCGGCCAATGCGGCGACGAGCGCCACTCCGAACGCTTTCATGAACCTGCTCCTGTCCGTTAGACGGATGGGCGGCGCGCCCGTTAAACACGCTAGCCTAAGATCCACACAAATGTCACAACTCGTTCCTGCTGACGAAACCCTTATCGATCACATTCTTGATGGCACGCACGAGCTGTGGCATGACGGCCTGGCGCGTCAGCCGTATGGACGGTTCTGGCAGGCGCAACTCGCCACCCCGTGGGGCCAGCGCCGCTTGACCCGATGGGCGCTGGTCGATGGTGGACGACTGCTCTGCAGTGCGAAGTTGTATACCTTCGATGCGGTGCTGGACGGCCGCGCGCTGCAGATCGCGGGCATCGGTGCGGTCTTCACACCGATTCCCGAGCGGGGTCGTGGTGCCGCCGCCGACCTCCTGGCACGGCTGGTGGACCACGCGTCGCGCAACGGCTACGACGCCGCGCTGCTCTTTTCCGAAATCGGTCCGGACTATTACGCGCGCCTTGGATTCGTCACCATTCCGCTCGCCGATCTCACGGTGCTCGTCGTCGAGGACCAACGCCGCGGCGCTCCCATGATGATGGTGCGATCGGGCGAGGACCGCGATCTCGCAGACATCGCGTCGATCGACGCGGCTCGCGCGGCTCCGGCGCGCTTCCACCTGGAGCGCGATCGCGATCTGATCAAATTCTCGATCGCGAAGCGGCGACTGCACGCCGCCCTCACCACGCCCGGCGCGCGCGAACTGCAATTCTTCATTGCCGAAGAAGGCGCGTCGGCGGTGGCGTATGTCGTCATCAGCGTGAAAGGCGACGAATGGACGATCGACAGCTGCGGCGATCGCGATCCTGCAGGCGCGCGGCTCGGCGCCCTGCTGCAGGTTCTGATCGCGCGCGAACCGTCGCGGCAGCGGCCGACGATCAAGGCGTGGCTGCCAGAGGGCCTCCGCCCGCCGCAGCTGCGTATTGTCGACGCATCACCCTCGCGCGATGTGATGATGATCCGACCGCTCAACGATCGGGGACGGCCGATGCCACCACTGTCTGCGTCGGAGATTGTCTACTGGAGGGGAGACACACTTCTAAAATCGGCTGTTTTGTGTGCTATCGCTGGTTGAGCCCTCGCCGCTAGCGCAGTCCTGCGCGAGCATGCTCCACAGGCCCACCAGAAGCCGAGGCGCTTTGTTGAGGCAACTGCGTCGCGCTGCCGTCTCCGGTCGCCGGAGCGCGCTGCGAGGACGTTTCTTTTCAGTGGCCGGTCAGGTTCGCAACCTGACCTGGAGTCCAGTCTTCTCGCGCGCTCATGGCACCTGAGTCGGACGACCTTCGTGTCGCTTTTCCGCCTGAAGCTGGCGGTCGACTCATAACGCGCCCTGCTCCGGATGCCGACGGAGATACGCGCAGCGGCGCGCGAGCCGAGGCAGACATCTCGCGGAGCCGGCCGTTTGGAGTCGGCCGCCAGCGTCAGGCGGAAAAGCGAAACGAAGTGAGTCCGGCGGCGGGCTGCTGACAGGCGTAGTTGGTGGCGTTGACCCGAAGCCTCACTCCTTAGTTGATTGTTCTTACGAGCTTGTATTCCCGCCGCTACTGCGGCAGGGCAGCGAACGAGAGTGAGCTTTTCGGCCGACGGAATCGGCCACGCGCAGCGAGATGTCTGGCCTCGACTTGCCGCGCGCTCTTTGCGGTTTGTCGGGATCAGGACCAGTCTGTAACTTCAGGTCGAGCGTCTTGGTTTCGCCTTCGTTGAGCGAGAACAACGTGCCGCGGTCGCGCAGTTTGTCGAGCACTTCCGGATCGGTCTGATCGCCTTGTTCGATGTAGTCGAGCGCGACCGCGTAGTAGCTGCCGGCCGGGAGATTGCGAATCTTGAAACGGCCATCCTGATCGGGCCGTCCGGTCGAGAGGTAGCGCGACATGAATCCCCACTTCTGCGAATCCTGCGCGAAGACGACGACGGTGTAATCCTTCGACGGCTCGCCACGCACGGTGGTGACCAGGCCTGAGACCTCGCTCGGATGATTCGTGAGTTCGATTTCAAGACCACTGACGTCTTCATTGGGACGGAAATCGATTCCAGTGTCCGCGACGTCCACCCCGTTGTAGCGAACCGCCTTGGTGGACCAGCCCGACGCCATCGCCAGCCCCGCCTGCAGACGAATCACCTGCAACCCTGGGCGGGTCCGCAATTCAAACGACAGGTCGTCGTTAATCCGGCCACCGCCGCCGCCCATCATCATCTGATCCGGATTCACCGGCCCAGTCATGATCCGCATCGACGATGGTTGCAACGACTTGGCGTCCTCCTGGTTGACGATGATCCGACCGGTGACCGAAATCATTCGTGATCCGATCAGCTGCACGTTGCTGATGTCGTCGCCGGTGACCGTCAACGACATCGACGCGAATTCGCCCATCTCACCGGGCATCCCGCCGGGCATCTGCGCGTTGAGCGTGTATTCGCCGGGCGCGACGTTCGAGACGGTGAACGTGCCGTCCGGGCGAATCATCGAGCCGCCAGAGGACATGAACATCGGTCCGCTGCGCGACATCATCATCAGGAATCCGCCTGCCAGCGGCTTGCCCGACGAATCCACCGCCGTTCCAGTGATCCGCGCGGTACGCGATTGCACCAAAGCCATATTGAGGTCGCTGAGCGACTGACCGAGCGACACGGTGATCCGCTGTGCCTCGGCGATGTTCGGCGTGCCGGGGTAGTAGGTCGGCGCGTAGCCGGAACGATCGTCCGACGTGGCGTCCATCGGGCCGCCCATTCCACCGCGGAAAGTCGCCGACAGGTAGTACTGCCCCGGCGGCAGGCCGAACAGCCTGAACTCGCCGATGTCGTTGGTCTGAGTGGTCCGTCCAGATGGAACCAGCCGGCGGCGCCCCTGTTGATACTGGTAGCGCATCGGCGCGACCATCACGTCGGTAACCGGCTCGCCGAACTCATCGACGATGCGCCCGGTGATGACGCTGCCGCGCGGCAGGCTGAAATCCACCTTCTCGATGGTTTGCGCGTCGAGAATCTGCAGCGGCTTGCCCGGTTCGAGCGGCCTGGTTTGACCGTACTGCAGCGACACAAAGCTGCCCTTGTTGGCGGTCAACGTGTAACGGCCGGCCGGAAGCTCTTTGAACTCGTACGGTGCCTTGAGCGTCGGTCGTCGCCAGCCGGTTCTCGCGGAGTTCGGGTGAAATGAGTCGAACCTGCGCTTTTCGCAGCGGTGCGCCGTTGTCGGCGGCAAACACCCGGCCGCGGATCCGCGCGGTTCCGGTTCTCGCGCCGTTGTCGCGAGCGGGCATTCCCGTGCCCGGCGGTGGCGGCATCGGGAGCTGTCCCGCGCCCGCCGGAACGCCGTTGATGATCACCTGCTGTCCACCTGCCGGGCCGTCAACGCCGACGGTGAATACCTGTCGTGGGCCATCCGGCCCGCCGACAACTTGCTGGGCGAATCCGCTCGCCGCGACGAAGGAAAGAGCCACGAGCCACGTGCACACTCGTAACATCACAACACCTCGAAAATGCAAATTGCAAAATGCAGAATGCAAATCTGCTAATTACTTCGCATCCAGTTTCCGGCCGGCGTCAAGGTTGTCGTGGTTCAACAGCGCGTTGAACACCAGGAAATAACTGCCCTGCGTCTCGCCGCGCCACACCGGATTGTTGGAAAACGCGACGACGTGGCCTTTCTCGAATGGCACGTCGACGACCGCGGCGTGTTGCGCGATCTCGCCGCCGTTCTCCACAAGGCCCGACACCAGCAGATCGCGCGTGTCCGCGTAACGCAGAATCACCCGCGGCCGTGCCGCCGGTGGAATCACGCTGACGCCATTGCGCAACTGCTCGCTGGTCAGTGGCACAGCCTTCCAGACGTCGATGCGTTCTTCGCGTTCCACTTCGACCGGCGTCCGTCCCTGCGGCACATCAGGATCGTCGGCGGTTCCGCGTCCGGTCGGCCGATTGCCGCCGTCGTCGGGACCGAGCCGCCGCCCGCCGCCGCCGCCGACTGTGTTCGAAATGTTGAAGATCGGACCGTTGTCGCACCAGATCGCGAGATTGTCGTTATAGCCATAGGCGATCGGACTGGCGTTATCGACCATCTTCGATCGCACGACGCTGCCGACGATGCGCAACCGCTGACGCGCGGCAACGGACAGTCCCGGCGCGAAGCCGGTGGTGACGGCGAAGTCGGCGGTATCCATCGAGGTGATCAGCAACCCGCCTTTGCGAACGAAATTCTGAAGATGCTGGACCCCCGACCATCCGAGCCCCGGCCGCATGTCGTCGGTGGAGTCCTCGGAACCGAGATTTGGCGTCAGATCGGTTTTCTTCCATGGCAGCGGGTTACCGAACGTCGGCAAGCCGTTGACGATCACCTGCGTGCCCCGGCCGACCGGCGGGAAGATGATCGCGTCGTACTTGGTGTTCAGGTTGTCGTCTTTGGCGACATCCTGCGTGCTGAGGTAGTCGTACGGCACCTGCGCGAGGTCGAACGCCTGCCGCCACCAGCCTTCGGTCTGCGTGGTCTGCCAGGTGTGCAGCAGCGCGATTCGCGGCGCCCGGACGGGATGCGTTTTGACTGATGGCGCCGACGCGACGCATGCCACTTGCAGGCCGAGTGCGTCGGCGGCGGCCGGCAGATCGCCGGCGTTGCTACCCTTGATGATGAAGCTGCCCCGCGCGAATTTGCGACCTGCCGCATCGAACGACTCTTCGGCGGCGTCAATCGACGCATCCTTCAGGCGGTAGCGAAGCGAGACCAGCGCCGTGTCGGCGTTGTGGTTGATCAGGTAGACGGATCCGGCAGCCGACAAGTCACCGCACGCACTGTCCAACCCACCTTTAGGCGCGACGCGTCCGCTGACTTTTTCGACCGGTGCGTCGAGCAGCTTGGCGTCGGTCACGCGGACGGCCTGCACGTTGAACAATTCCGGGAACGTCCAGCCGGTGTCGTCATAGGGCGTCCGCTGCGGATCGTTCGGGCTCCGGTACTGATAGTCCAGCAGCGAGTCGGCGATACGGCTGTACGGCTGATCCATCCGGACGATGTAAGAACCGGCAGGGAAGGTTCGCGACTCGGTTTTCGGGGCGTTCTTCGCGTCCTGGCCTTCCTGCTTGTCCTGGCCCTCGGAAGGTCCACCGGGTCCGCGGCCAGGCGCGTCGGTTGTCGTGGTCGTCGGTCGAGCAGCGCCTTTCTTCGCGGGCACGGTGACGGTGAACGCCGCGGTCGCGCGGGAAATTTCGACGCCTTGCTTCTGCAGCGTGCGCAGCAGCTCGGCTTGCGCACCGATTCGTGGATCGTCTAGCGGAAACACGTAGCCGGCCGGCCCTTCGGTCTTGGCTTTCAGGATCGAGCGTTTGCTCTTCAGATAGAAGTTGCGGAGAAACAACTTGCCGTTGCCGGCGAAGTAATGGAGCGAGGTCAGCAGACCCGTCTGCTGATAGTTATTGTTGTTGCGCTGCGACCAGACGGTCTTGGCGAGCGGCGGATTCTGTTTGTACCAGGTACACGCGTATTCATCGGGCCGCAATTCGCGCTCGACCGTGTCGGCGCCGCCATTGCCAAACGTTTCGTACAAGCGGCTGATGCCGTTGTGAAGGGCCGCGACGAACATCAAATAGCCGGGGGACCAGGTGTCGAAATTCCCGTGCGTGAACACACCCGGCATGCCGAACTTGGTCATCTCTGAAACGTTGTTCCAGCCGATCATCTGCCATTCGTCGGCGAGGATCGGATCGATCCACGCGTTGTATGGTCCGTCGCCCACCGTGTTGTCGTAGAGATAGGGAACCGACTCGTGCAGGTCGTGCAGCACTTGCGGATGCCACTGGATGTAGGTGTTGATCACGTTCTCGGTGAGCTTCAGCGTGACGCCCATCGCGTCGCGGTTGTTGTCGTGCGCGACGTATTTGCCCCAGTAGACCAGGTTCGGATAGTTCTTCCCGGGATTCGCCAGGTGCCACTTGTAAACATCTACCATCTTGTCGCGGCCGTCCACTTCCACCACTGGTGTGATCAGGGTGATCAGATTGTTGCGGATTGACTTGATGTATTCGTGATCGTCGACCACCAGGCGATAGGCCAGTTCCATCAGGGCGGTGGGCGATCCGGTTTCCGGCGAGTGGATAGTGCCGGTGATGTAGTAGACGGGCGTCGATGCCGCGATCAGTTTTTCCGCCTGCGCGTCATCCATGTTCAGCGTCCGCGGATCGCCAAGTTTGGCGAGGCGATCGGTGTTTTCCTGCAGCTTGGCCATCAGCACTTCCGACGCGATGGCCACCGCGATCATCTCGCGGCCTTCCTCGGTCTTGCCGATCGAGAACACTTTCACGCGGGGGCTCGCTTTTTCGAGCATCCGCATGTACCTGGTATACCTCTTCGGCGTAGGGCAATTTGTTCGGTGCGCCCGCGACGTCGCCAAGCACCGCCTTCGGCGTCGGAATCGTCTTCGACGCCGGCAGATAGTCCACCAGCGGCGAGGTGAAGAACGGTTGCGTCGTATATTCCTTGATCTTCCTGGTGTATTCGTCGTCGACGGCGACTTTCGGATCGCGGACGAAGGTTGTTTGCGCAAGCGTCGTCGCGCTGAATACGGCAACCACGACGGCAACCCATCCGCCAGTCGACAAACTCAAGGCGCCCTGAGTCGTTCGAAGGACGAAATCGGCAACCCGAAATCTCAAATTCATGAGCCCGATTTTACGTGATAATTCCGGGATGGGTAGAACCATTGCCGTCTTTTTGCTGCTGTTTTCGCTGGTGGCGCGTGCGCAAAGCGACCGCGACGCGTTGCTGCAAAGCATCGACGCTAAGCGTTCCGCGTACACCGATATCGCCAAGCAGATCTGGGCATTTGCCGAGGTAGGGTTTCAGGAAACCAAGAGCAGTGCGCTGCTGCAGCAGCAGCTCCGCGCCGCCGGCTTCACGGTGCGTGCCGGCGTCGCAGACATTCCCACCGCGTTTGTCGCGTCGTTCGGATCTGGGAAACCGGTGATCGCCATCATCGGCGAGTTCGACGCGCTGCCGGGCCTTTCGCAGGAACCGACGCCGCGTCGCAGCGCGATTGTGTCGGAAGGTGCAGGTCACGGCTGCGGTCACAACCTGCTCGGCACCGCGGCGCTGGCATCGGCGATCGGCGTCAAGGAGTGGCTCGCCGCCGGCCATCCGGGAACGCTTCGCTACTACGGAACGCCGGCGGAGGAGGGCGGATCGGGCAAGGTGTACATGGTCCGTGCCGGCCTGTTCAACGACGTCGATGCTGTCGTCACATGGCATCCCGGCGACCGCAACGACGCCAGCCCGTCAACCAACCTGGCGAACATCACCGGCAAATTCCGATTCCATGGGGTTGCGGCGCATGCTGCCGCGGCTCCGCATCGCGGCCGTTCGGCGCTCGATGCCGTCGAAGCGATGGATTACATGGTGAACATGCTGCGCGAGCACGTGCCGCAGGAAACGCGCATTCACTACATCATCACCAGGGGCGGCGCCGCACCCAATGTGGTTCCTGATTTCGCGGAGTCGTACTACTACGCGCGTCAGCCTGACATGCGCATCCTCGACGGCATCTGGGAACGAATCGTCGATGCGGCCAAAGGCGCGGCCCTCGGCACCGGCACGACGATGGACTTCGAGGTTACCGGAGCGGTGTGGAACGTTCTGCCGAACGAGACGCTCGGTACCGTGATGCATCGCAATCTCGAGAAAATAGGCGGGTTCAGCTATACCCCGGAGGAGATCGCGTTCGCGGAGGAGATCCGGAAAACCCTGACCGAACCGGCGACGATTCCGATCGGCTCGCAGGAAAAAGTCCAACCGTCCCGCGCCGGTGCAGTCGGCAGCGCGTCGACCGATCTTGCGGACGTCAGCTGGAACGTCCCGACGGTTTCGATGACCGCCGCAACATTTGTGCCCGGCGTGCCGGCGCACAGCTGGCAAGCCACCGCCTGCGCCGGTGGGACGATCGGCATGAAGGGGATGATGGTTGCCGCGAAGACGATGGCCTTGACCACTGTCGACCTGTTGACCGACGCATCGCTGATTCAGAAGGCGAAAGCCGAGTTCGATCAGAAACGCGGGCCAGGTTTTGTGTACAAAACGCGACTCGCTGACCGAAAACCGGCGTTGGACTACCGGAAGTAAAACAGAACGCCGAGGACGCCGAGAGCGCCGAGAAAAAGACAATTTAGCTCTGCGGACTCGGCGTGCTCGGCGTTCCGCTTTACTCCTCGCGGAGCGCGACGACCGGATCGACTCTCGTCGCCCTCCAGGCGGGCGCGACGCAGGCCGCCGTCGCCGCGATTGCGAGCGTCGCCGCGGTTGCGGCGAACGTGGTCGGGTCGAGCGGCGTGACCGAGAACAGCAGCGCGCTGAGAAACCGCGTCAGCACTGCCGCTGCGGCGAGGCCGATCACGACGCCGGCGATCGTCATGCGGAGCGCGCCCGAGATCACCAGCCGCAGCACGTCGTTCGACCGTGCTCCGAGCGCGACGCGAATACCGAATTCGCGCGCGCGCTGGTTCACCGCGTAGGCAAATACTCCGAATAAACCGACACTCGCCAACACCAGGGCGATGGCGGCGAAGATTCCGACCACTTCGGCTCTGAAGCGTGGCTGCGCGGTTGCTTCAGCAGCTACCTCGTCGAGCGTCCGGATTCGAGTGACCGCAAGGTCCTTGTCAACGCGCGCAATCGCCGCTTTCAGCGCTGGGGCGACTGAAATCGGATCCGCTGCAGTCTGCAGCACGATCGACGCGGAGAACCACGGATTCTGCGTAATCGGCACGTAGATCTCGATCGCCGGATCTTTTTCGCCCGCTTCGGTCGTCACTTGACGGCTGACCCCGACGATCTCGCGAACCACCGGTGTCGGTCCGCCACGCAGGTCCATCGACGACACGCTGACCCGAACCCCAATCGGATCGCGGCCATTCAAATGGCGCCGGACGAAGGCCTCGTTGACGATGCACACCTGAGTGGTGCTGGTGGTGTCGTGGTCGGTAAACGCGCGTCCCCGGATCAGGTCGATACCGAGCGCGGAAAAGTAACTGCCGCTGACGATTTGATAGTGCGCAGTCGGCAGGTTGGCGCGGTCCGCAACCGGCTCGCCGATCAGTTCGTACCCCTGGCCGATGTCGAACCCGTCGTACGGCAACGTCCCCCCGAAGCCCGCCGCAGTGACGCCGGGAATCGCCGCCAGCTCGCGCATCGCATCGTCGTAGAACCGGTGCAGTCGATCGGCGTCCGCATAACGGTTGAACGGGAGCAGCACCGATCCGGTCAGCACGCGTTCCGCCCGATATCCGGGATCGACGTTGTTCAAGGCGATTAGCGATCGCATCAGCAATCCGCCGCCCGACAGCAGCACCACCGCCGCCGCAATCTCACCGACGACCAGGACCGCTCTGAGGGTTCCGGAACTCCCGGTGCTACCGCGTCCGCTGCCGCTCAACACTTGTGACAGCGACAAGCTCGACGCCTGCCATCCGGGGACCAGTCCACACACGATGGTGGTGACCGCAACGATCGCCGCCGCGGCGAATGCCATGCGCGCATCGAAGGTCATCGCTACGCCGTAGGGCAGCGTTTCGGGCGGCATGATCGACGGGGCCGTGCGAATCGCGACCCACGCCAGCGCCAGTCCTGCGGCGCCGCCGAGCAGGGCGAGCATCAGGCTCTCGATCAGCAGCTGCGTCACGATCCTGGCGCGGCTTCCGCCAATCGCGGCACGGACTGCAATTTCGCGCGATCGACCGAGCGCCCGCGCCAGCAGCAGGTTCGCGACGTTCGCGCAAGCCATCAGCAGTACGAAGCCGACCACGCCGGCGAGGACCAGCGAGGTGGTTTTCAGTTCGCCGCCGACAATCGCATCGCGGAGCGGCGCAATCGTCACGCCCCAGCCGTTGTTGGTATCGGGCCACGCGTCGGCCAGGCGATTGGCAATTCCGGTCATGTCGGCGTTCGCCTGCTCGATCGTGACACCCGGCTTCAGCCGCGCGATCACTTGCAAATAGTGCTGACGGCGCTGCTCGGGACTGCGGCGAACTCCGTAGAGTGTCCAGAGGTCCGCACGAAACAGAATTTGAAAATTGGCGGGGACCACGCCGACAACGGTGATCGGGTCACCGTCGAGCTGGATCGGCCGCCCGACCATGCCGGCGTCGGCTCCAAACCGGCTGCGCCATAAACGCTCGCTGATGACAACGACCCGCGTGCGTTGCGTCACATCGTCGGCCGTAAAGGTGCGGCCGGCGATCGGTTTGACGCCGAGGACGTCGAAGAACGCCGCGGTGACTGCCTGCCCGGGAATCCGTTCCGCCGTGCCACCCAGTCCGGTCAGTGTCCGGCTGCCGCCGGCAACTGCCGCAATGGAGGCAAATGCCTGCTGCTGTTCAGACCAGTCGAGAAAATTGAGCGGCGCTACCCGGTTGTGTACCGAAACGGGGCGCCCGTTCCCACAACATGACGAGTGACTCGGGTTTGTTGAAGGGAAGGGGCCGGAGGAGGGCGGCGTCCAGCAGGCTGAAAATGGCGACGTTGGCGCCAATCCCCAGCGCCAGCACCGCCGCCGCAATCGTCGTAAAGCCGGGTGAGCGGCGCAGTTGACGTGCGGCGTGGACGATGTCGAGCCACGATCCGGTCATGCCCCCTTAGACGGTAAGGGGCGTGACTTCGTTAATGGATCGTGACCTTCTCGGATTCAAACGCGTGCAGCGTCCATCCGGCGTCGAGCAGCAGCCGCTCGATCATGGCGTGACGCTGAAAGGCCGCGAACGCGTCGTCGAACCGTTCAATTGAACGGCCGATCGGACTCCATTCGCGCGGCACCCGCAGTTCGTAGTCGCGATCGCAGCCTGTCAAACAGAGTTCGCAGATGACAGGGGCTTCGCCGTGATGTTTGAAGTTCCAGCGGAGGACTCTCATCATGCGCCGCAAGGTAGCAAAGGTGGTGCCAAGGTGTCGTCGCGTGAATTTGCGGACGCTCGATCATGAATCGGCCCGCTGCAGGCCCGCCTTTGGGGAGCGGACGGCGGAATCGCGCGCGCACTCGTCAGACGCGCAGGCGGTACCGCGTCGCGACTCGCGTCGATCATTGGGACGAAAGACCCGTTCTGGGACACCGATCTCAGAAATGGTGACCTGCTCGCCGGTGGCAACCCGCTACAGAGACCGTGAATCTTGCGCGGAACCTTCGGTCATCTCCGTGCCCTCAGCGCACGAATGATCTCCCGCGCCGCCAGCGCTCCGGACCTCCCATTCAACCCGGTGCCGGGATGCGTGCCCGATCCGCATAGATAGAGGTGACGGATTGGCGTCGCGTATCGGGACCATCCGAGGATCGGTCGCGACACGAACAACTGATCCAACGACAGCTCGCCGTGAAAAATATGCCCGCCGGTCATGCCGTAATGCCGTTCGAGATCGAGCGGCGTAATGGTTTCGCGCGCGGCGATGGAGGATGTGAAGCCGGGCGCGTGGCGTTCGATCAGCGCGGTCGCGGCGTTGGCCAGCCGCTCCCGTTCCGCGTCCCAGGTCGTGCCGCGCAGGTGATACGGGGCGTACTGCACATACGCGGAGACGACGTGTTGATTGGCTGGCGCGAGCGTTGGGTCCAGGAGCGATGGGACCGTCAGCTCGATCCATGGTTCGTCGCTGAACCGTCCATACTTCGCGGCATCGAACGCGCGCTCGATGCCGTCGATGTCCGTGGCAATCCGGACGCGTCCGGTCAATGCTGCCGGCGCCACACCGGAGAAGCGTGGCGCCGTCGAAACGGCGTAGTTGATCTTCGCGAGGGTGCCGTGTGCGCGGATATTCTGCACGCGCCGCACGAACTCGGGGTCCAGGTACATCGGATCGATCAACCCGAGCAGCGTCCGCCGCGGATCCAGGTTCGAGACAACGGTCTTTGCCTCGATCACTTCACCGCTCGTCAACGTAACACCGGTCGCAGTCTCGCCGTTCACCGTGATTTGCGCGACGTCAACGCCGGTGCGGATGTCCACGCCGGCCTCGCGCGCCGCGCCGGCAAGCGCGTCGGCTACCGCGCCGATGCCGCCTCTGGCGAACCAGCCGCTTGCGAACGGATGTCCCTCGCTCGCGCCCAGCAACAGGAGCACCGCGGTACTACCGGCGCTCCACGGGCCCAGAAACGATCCGAGGATGCCGCCGGCGGCCAGGGCAGCGCGGAGCGATTCGTCCTGGAACCATTCGGCTGCGAAATCGGCCACCGCCATTGGCGCCCATCGCAACAAGCGATAGCCGTCCGCTTTGCCGAGACTGCGAAAGGCTCGCCCGGTTTTCAGCAACTCGATCAAATCGCCGGCCGAGGGGTCGTCGATTGATGGCGGAATCGCGGCCAGCACACTTCGCAGGACGCGACTGATCCTGCCGAAGGCGTCGATGAATTTTGGATAGCGGATCGCGTCGTCGGCGGAATGCGCGGCCACTTCACTCGCGGCACGCGCCGTGTCGTGCCATAGCGTCAGCGGCCTGGCGCCGCCAATCGCACAC
Organism: uncultured Acidobacteriota bacterium; assembly: GCA_963695635.1. Classification (GTDB taxonomy): domain Bacteria; phylum Acidobacteriota; class Vicinamibacteria; order Vicinamibacterales; family CAVVIG01; genus DATKHR01. Next base: position 320,630 of record CAVOHK010000009.1, on the reverse strand, counting down.
ACGTCGACGTCGGGCCGGATGATCTGCAGGCCATGGCGCTCGAGCGCAAGCGCGCGCGCAATCGCCGGATCGATCGACGCAGCGTGTGCGAGTGTCGAACACCTGAAACCTGGCGCGATTTCGCTGGTTCGCGCCGCGCCGCCGACGCGATCGCCGCGTTCCAGGACCAGCGTTTTGAAACCAGCTTTCGCCAGGAACGCCGCCGCTGCCAGGCCGTTATGGCCACCGCCGATGACAAGGACGTCGTTCATCTTCAAGTTTTCTCTTTGCGAACTCAGCGAACTTTGCGTTTAGTTTTTTCCAAGGATCCGCAGCGCCGCGTTCCGGCCGGGCGCGCCCATGATGCCCCCGCCGGGATGCGTCGCCGATCCGCACATCCACAGATCGCGAATCGGCGTGTTGTACTGCGCCCACCCGGGGACGGGCCGGGCGAAGAACAACTGCTCGAGCGTCAGCTCGCCTTGAAAGATGTTCCCTTCGGTCAGCCCGAAATCGCGTTCGAGGTCGAGCGGGGTCAATACCTGCCGGTGCAGGATGATGTCGCGGATGTTCGGCGCGTACTCGGCGATCGTGTCGATCACCGTGTCGCCGAACGCGTCGCGCTGGTCGTCCCACGTGCCCTTCGCCAGTTTGTACGGCGCGTACTGCACAAAGCACGACAGGATGTGTTTGCCGGGCGGCGCCACCGATGGATCAGTCAGCGTCGGAATCACCATGTCGATATACGGCCGTCGTGAAAACTCGCCGTATTTGGCCTGGTCGTAGGCCCGCTCCATGTAGTCGACGCTCGGCGAAATCGACATCGCGCCTCGCAGATGCGCGCCGGCGCCCGGCAGGCAGCTGAAGTTCGGCAGCGCATCGAGCGCCAGATTCACCTTGCCGGACGAACCGCGGAACTTATAGCGCCGCACGTCGTCGACAAAGTCCTCGGGTAATGCGCCGGCTTCGATGAACTTCAGGAAGGTCAGGTGCGGATCGACGCTCGACAGCACCATCCCCGCCGACAGTTCGTCGCCATTCTTCAAAACGACGCCGCTGGCGCGGCCGTTCGTCACTGCAATCCGTTCGACGGATGCTTCGGTCCGAATTTCCACGCCTGCCTCACGGGCGGCCGCCGCAATCGCGTTCGAGATGGCGCCGGTGCCGCCGCGCGCGAAACCCCACGAGCGGAACGCACCGTCGATTTCTCCCATGTAATGGTGCAACAGGACGTAGGCCGTTCCTGGTGAACGCACGCCGAGAAACGTACCGATGATTCCCGACGCCGACATCGTCGCCTTGAGCACGTCGGTTTCGAACCACTGATCGAGAAAATCGACCGCACTCATGGTCATCAGCTGAAGCTGGTTATAGCGGTCGCCGTCCGCGAGGCCCTGGAACCGCCGTCCGAGGAAGAGCAGCTTCATCAGCTCGCGTGGCTTCAGCGATGCCGGATCGGGCGGCGTCATGTTCAGAATTGGTTTGACGAAGCGCGCCATTTCGACCATCGCCTTGCCGTACTCGTCGTAGGCTTCGGCGTCGAGCCTCGAGTGACGCGCAATTTCGCGTCGTGTCTTGGCGTGGTCGTTGACCCGCCACAGGTAGTCGCCGTTCGGCATTGGCGTGAACGTGCCGTCGAGCGGCAAAATTTCCAGACCGTGGCGCGGCAGATCGAGATCGCGGATGATCTCTGGCCGCAGCAGCGAAACTACATACGAACAGACCGAAAACCTGAAGCCGGGAAACACCTCTTCGGTGACCGCGGCCCCACCGAGGACGTGACGCCGTTCGAGCACGAGGACTTTTTTTCCGGCCCGCGCCAGGTAGGCTGCTGCCGTCAAGCCGTTGTGACCGCCGCCGATGACGATAGCGTCGTAGTTCACGGCGAGGGCACCCGTGCAATCGAAATGATCCGCACCGGCGGCGTCAGCCGTTGCGCGTCGGTGTTCGGCGCGCGGTGGATCCGCTCGACGACCTCCATACCGCGGACCACCCGTCCAAACGCCGCGAAGCCCTGACCGTCGGGATTTCTCGCGCCGCCGAAATCGAGTGACGGCTGATCGCTGAGGCAAATGAAGAAGTCCGACACCGCGGTGTCGGGACCGTTTCTCGCCATCGATATAGTTCCCTTCAGATGCTTCAGGCCAGTCGACGCTGGTGCGTTCGAGCGGAATCGCCGGCCAGCGTTCGCCACCCGGGGCGCGGCCGGCCTGGACGACTTCGATTTTGACCGTGTTGTCCGGTTGATTGGAGAGTGTCACCGTACGGTGAAACTGTCCGCCGTCGTATCGTCCGGCGTCAACGTAGCGCAGGAAATTGGCAGCCGTCAGTGGTGCGCGATCGATGTCTACTTCGACGACGAACTCGCCGGCGTCGGTGCGGACGAGCAGGGTGACCGCCGCCAGCAGCGCCAGCAGGAGGTTCATGGGTAAACCGTACCGCCTTTCATCACCCAGACGACATGCTCGAGTTCGGTGATGTCGCGCAGCGGATCGCCGCGCACCGCAATGATGTCGGCGAACTTTCCCGGTTCGATCGAGCCCACGCGATCGCTCCACCCTAAAATCTCAGCGGCGATTGTCGTGGCCGACAGGATGGCGTCTTTTGCCGATTGACCAAGTCGAACCCGATAGGCGAACTCGCGCCCGTTCTGGCCGTGTGGGACGACGGCCGCATCGGTCGCGAAGCCGATCGGCAAACCGGCCTTCAGCACCATCTGAAACGACTTGTCCTTCAATGCCTTGATTTGCACCGACCGTACTTTCTCCGGTTCAGGAACCGTGGCATCCGCCGCAATCGACTCGCTCGTATAGAGCGTCGGCACGAAATAGCTGTGATGCGTGCGCAGCAGTTCCACCGCCTCGTCGTCCATGATGCTGCCGTGATCGACGGTACGGACGCCGGCGCGGATGCCCGCCTTGATGCCGTCGGTGCCGTGCAGATGCGCAGCGACGTGTTTCCCCCAGCGTGCCGCCTCTTCGACAGCGACGCGCATCTCGGCTTCGGTATATTGCTGCGATCCAGGAGGCGCACCCCGCGAGAGCACCGCGCCGGTGCCAAGTATCTTGATGAAGTCCGCGCCCTGTTTCAGATTCGTCCGCACGACCTTGCGAATCTCGTCGGGACCGTCCGCCAGATTCCGAACGATTGGCACGTCGACAAAAATCGAAAACTGCCGCGCGTCGCCGGCGCCACCGGTCGGCGACACGTAGTTTCCAGACGCCATCAGCCGCGGGCCCGGCACGACCCCTTCGTCGATCGCTTTGCGGAGGTCGATGTCGGTATAGGGCCAGGTCGGCCCCATGTCGCGGCAGGTTGTGAAACCGGCCAGAAGGGTGATGCGCGCATTATGCGCTCCATGCAACGCGGCTTGTCCCGGCGTCGTCTTCAGCAACTCTTCTTCCCACGGGATGCCGGTGCTCGTGAGATGCGTGTGCAGGTCGATCAGGCCCGGCAAGAGAGTAGCGTTCCCAAGATCGATGACGCGCGCATCGGCCGGGATGCTGGCAGCCGGCCCCGCCGCCGTAATCCGGTCGCCGCGGACCACGACGATCCCTGGTGATTCGATCGTTCCCGATCCGGTCGCAAACATCCGCGCGGCGCGCACAACGACGACCGGCGTGGTGCCGGCTTGACCGGCGAGCATCACCGTCAGTCCCGCGACTGTCAGCAGAGTCTTCATGGCGCTGCCTATAATACGTCGCATGCCGATCGGCACCGCGGTCCACGAACGCACGTTCGCGCTGGCAGAGAGTCTCAATTATCGCGAGTGGTCGGGCTATTACGCGGTCAGCTCGTACGAAGCGCACCACGAGCACGAATACAACGCGATTCGCAACGCCGCGGCGCTCATCGACATTTCGCCGCTCTACAAATACATCGTCAAGGGCCGCGACGCGATGAAGCTGGTCGACCGGGTGATTACGCGCGATGCACGCAAGCTGGCGATCGGCCAGGTCTATTACACGCCGTGGTGCGACGACCACGGCTACGTCATCGACGATGGCACGGTGACACGGCTTGACGACCAGACGTTTCGATGGACCGCCGCCGATCCCAGCCTGCGCTGGTTCACGCAGAACGCCGTCGGACTCGACGTGTCGATCGACGACGTGTCGGAAACCGTCGCAGCGCTCGCGCTGCAAGGACCGACTTCAGGCCGCCTGCTGCACGCGCTGGCCGACGCCGACGTTCGCGGCCTGAAATATTTCCGGATGACCAGCGGACAGATCGCCGGCGTGCCGGTAGACATTTCCCGAACCGGCTACACCGGCGATCTCGGCTACGAGATTTGGATGCCGTGGGATCGTGCCGTCGAGGTCTGGGACGCGGTGATGCAACACGGTCGCGCCTTCGACGTCCACGCTGTCGGAATGCTCGCGCTCGACGTCGCACGCGTTGAGGCCGGCCTGCTGTTGATTGACGTCGATTTCAACAGCAGCAAAAAGGCGTTGATCGAGACGCAAAAATACACGCCGTACGAAATGGGCCTCGGACGCCTGGTGCAACTCGACGCCGGTCCATTCGTCGGCCAGAAACCGCTCGCGGCCGAGCATCGCCGCGGTTCTGCAAGGCAGATCGTTGGCCTCGACATCAGCTGGCCCGCGATCGAGGCGCTCTACGAAGGTATCGGCATGCCGCCACAAGTGGCAGCCACCGCGTCGCGGGTGCCTGTCCCGGTCTATCGCAATGGCCGTCAAGTGGGACGCGCGACGACCACAACGTGGTCGCCGGTGTTGAAGAAGTTAATCGCGCTCGCCACGATATCTGCGCCGCATTACGCCGGGGGAACGGCACTCGAAATGGAGATGACCATCGAAGCGGTTCGCCACCGTGTGCCTGCAACGGTGGTCAAAACGCCCTTTTTTAACCCCCCTCGAAAAACTCAGGCGATCGTCGTATAGTGGCGCTTCCTACCGACATATACGCGGAGTAAGTCCCGGGTTTTTCGTAATGGGGTGCCCCATGGGCTGGTTGCTGTCGACGCTGCTCCTTCTGTCGCCATCCGCAGACATATTGCCGAGCCGCGATTTATCCGGGCCGGTTTTTGTCGTACCAGCAATCGAACCGACAAACTTTGACCTGGTTGACGTCCGGGGCGAGGCCCGGGAAGAGGCGCTCAACGTCAAAGTTGAGGATCCACATACGATTTTCGTGATCAAACGACATATTGGTGCGTCTGTCGGCTACGACAACACAGTTTTTCACGGCAGCGTCGGTTTTTACATGACCATCGCCGAGTGGGGCCGCTGGAATTTCGGGGTGCCGTCGGTGGCCTTCGGTTACGGCCGCTACCCTACCTACGACCGCGCGGAGCGCCAGCAGTCGATGCGCAACCAGCCGACGGTGTTTGTCAGCCTCGCGTCGGTGCATTACCGCGTCGGCTTCGTGCGAGCGATCGGCTTGAACGGCTACATCAACCTCGAACAGGTGTACGACCTGCGCCACAACATGTCCGGCTCGCAATTCGGCGTGTCGTTCAGCAGCAAGTAGGAAACAAAGCCCACCTGAGCACCGAGCACCCAGCACCCAGCAGGCAACATCCGCAAGCCGGCCCGGTAACCGACCGGCTTGACCGTGCAAAGGAAGAGGAGGCGGAGCTGTGTCGCTTGATGGCCGGTTACCTTGCTGGCCGCCTCGACGCGTTCGATGGTTTGTACGCCTTGATCGCGCCACGTATCCGCAGCTACCTGCTGGGGCAATGTCGTGACGGCGGACTGGCTGACGACCTGGTGCAGGAAACGTTTCTGCAGTTACATCGCTCGCGCCGCACCTACGAGCCGGGCCGTCCGGTCACGCCGTGGGTGTTTGCCATCGCGCGTCACGTATATCTGATGCATCGACGAAGCACCGGCCGGCGGCTGAAATTTCACGAGACCTTCGCGGCCGAAACCCGCGCTGGCGATCTGCCGCGCGACGATCTGCGCGTGCTGGCGGATCAGGACACGGTTCGCCGCGCGCTCGATGCCGTGCCGGCCGATCAGCGCCTCGCCCTCGAAATGCATCACGTCGAGGGCTGGAGCTTCGCTGAAATCGCCGAGCGGCTGGGGATTCGAGTCAACGCGGCGAAGACGCGCGCCTTTCGCGGGATGCGGAAGTTGAAGGGACAAATCAAGCCATGAACGCCGCGGAACTGCGCGCAGCGATCGCCAAGGATTTGCGGCCGGCGCGCCCGCTGCTGCCGCCGTCGCTGCGTGCATTGCTGTTGGCGCCTTTGGCGCTGGCGACCGTGATCGCGGTGCCGTCGCTCTACTTCTTCCGACCCGATTTCGCCGAGCTGGGCGTGGTTCGTGCCTGGGGGCTTTCCATCGCCGAAGTGGTCATCGGCCTGACGGTCGTCGCGCTGGCGTTGCGCGAATCGATTCCCGGCCGTGCGCTTTCGAAGCGAACGGTCGCTACCGCGATCCTCGGTGGCATCGCGACGCCGATGCTGATCTATCTGATCACTTCAGAGCGCTTCGACATCGGCGTGCCGCCGCGCGCACAGCTGTATGTGTCGTACATCTGCTTTCGGACGTCGCTCGGTGCGGCAGTGCCTGCCCTGCTGGTTGCGACTGTGCTGGTGGCACGAGCCTTCCCCTTGCGGCCGGGCGTCGCCGGCCTGTTGTATGGACTGGGATGCGGCGTTATCGCCGACGCGGGTCTCCGCCTTTATTGCGAATTCACCATGCCGTCGCACGTCATCGCCGCACACGGCGGAGCCGTGGTGGCGGCAATGATCGTCGGGCCGCTGCTGGCATCGGTGGTGCGACCACGCTGACCGGCAACGGTGCGGTCTATTCGGCGGCCATGAACGGGTACTGGTAGTCGCGCGGCGGGTTGAAGTTCTCCTTAATCGTTCGCGCACTAATCCACCGAATCAGGTTCAACTTCGACCCGGCCTTGTCGTTCGTTCCCGACGCTCTCGCGCCGCCAAACGGCTGCTGGCCGACGACTGCGCCGGTCGGCTTGTCGTTGATGTAGAAATTCCCGGCCGCGTTGCGCAGTGCCGATGTCGCCTGCACGACGGCGCGGCGATCCTGCGCGAACACCGCGCCGGTCAAGGCGTACGGCGACGTCTGGTCGACGATGCTCAGCGTCTCTTCCCACTTCGCATCGTCGTAGACGTAAGCGGTGACGACCGGTCCGAAGATTTCTTCGCACAGCAGCCGATAACCGGGATCCTTGGCCTCGACCAGCGTCGGGCTGATGAAGTAGCCGGTGCCGCCGTCAACTTTGCCACCGGCGACGATCGTCGCGTGCTGTTTCGCGTGGCCGACGTATTCGCTGATTTTTTCAAAGGCGCGCTTATCGATCACCGCGCCCATGAAGTTGCGGAAATCCTGCACGTCTCCCATCTTGATGTCGTCGATCATCGCGACCGCGCGATCGCGAACGGCGTTCCACAGCGATTTCGGCACGTAGACGCGGCTGGCAGCCGAGCACTTCTGGCCCTGGAACTCGAATCCGCCGCGAACGATCGCCACCGCGAGCGCGTCCACATCCGCCGACGGGTGGCCGACGATAAAGTCCTTGCCGCCGGTTTCGCCGACGATGCGCGGATACGAGCGGTACGACGACATCGACGCGCCGATCGTCTTCCACATGTCGTTGAACACTTCGGTGCTGCCGGTGAAGTGCACGCCGGCCAGCTCGCGATGACTGAGCAACGCCTTCGAAATCATCCCGGCGTCGCCGGCGACCATATTGATCACGCCGGGCGGCATCCCCGCGGCCTCGTACAGCTTCATCAAGTAGTAGGCCGAGTACATCGCGCTCGACGCCGGCTTCCACACCACGGTGTTGCCCATCAACGCCGGAGCGGTCGGCAAATTTGCCGCAATCGAGGTGAAGTTGAACGGCGTCACCGCGTAGACGAACCCCTCGAGCCCGCGGTACTCGAGCTGATTCCACATGGTGTGGTCGCTGAACGGCTGTTCGTCGAGCAGTTCCTGCGCGTAGTGAACGTTGAAGCGCCAGAAATCGACGATCTCGCAGGCCGCGTCGATTTCCGCCTGGAAAATCGTCTTCGACTGGCCGAGCATGGTCGCCGCGTTGATCGTGTCGCGCCACGTCGTCCTGAGCAGTTCGGCGGCCTTCAAAACGACGGCGGCGCGATCGTCGAACGACCAGCTGGTCCACTCTCTGTGAGCGGCGCGCGCCGCGTCGATCGCCTGCGTGACGTGCGACTCCGAGGCCTTGTGGTATTCGGCGAGCACATGTTGATGGTCGTGCGGCATCACGGCCTGGCCGCAGCTGCCAGTCTTGATTTCCTTGCCGCCGATGAACAGCGGGATGACCACTTTGTCGCCGGCCATCTGCTTCAGCCGAGCTTTAATCGAAGCGCGCTCGGGCGAGCCGGGGGCGTAGGAGCGAATCGGATCGTTGACGGGCGGCGGAATGCGCCGGCGCCCATTGAAGGCCGCAATGGAGGATGACATAGCCCTTCAGTGTAGTGGAATTAGGAATTAGGGAGTAGGAATTAGGAATTGGAATTAGGAATTAGGAATTAGGCGGTGGACTACTCGCCGGCCGAGCGGCGGACGATGTCGTCGAACGACCACAGCAGCGCTTCACGCTCCGAATAGGGTCCCGGCTGATAGACGCGGGAAGTGATGCCGGCCTGCGACTGCTCGGCGATCCACCAGTCCTCGCGATTCGTCACGTCCCAGAATTCAATCGCATCGTCGAGCTGACGATTCGGCCTGGCGAGTTCGCTCGGTTGAAAGTGCCACTCGCATACGACTTCGGTGCGATCGTGCGCCCGCGGCCAGAGCGTGTGGGTCATCATGTAATCGGGGTGCAGGCTGAGCAGAAAGTTGGGATACACCGAGTAGTACTCAACGCAGCCGCGCTGCGAGGCGTCGAGGCGCGGCAGGTAGTCACGCCGGCGCTTTCCGTCGACGCTCATCGTTTCGACACCCTCTTTGAATCCCATCGCGCCGCCGCAATAGCAAGCGGTCGGCGACACGTTTTCCGCTCCGAGATAGTGGTGTAACCGGTTCAGTGCCGGGTGAAGCGTCGGGCAGTGCAGGCACTCGTTGAAGTTCAGGATGATCAGCTTCCAATTCGCCTTGACGTCGTAGACGATGCGGCGGCCGAGCCGCAGGTCGGCCATTTGCCAGTTGGCGAATCGTCGCGGCAAATCACCAAGTTGTGCCGCCAATCCATTCTCCACCCGGCCAAGATGGATGAAGACATGGCCGTCCCATAGCTCGCAGCCGGCGCGATGAAGCGGATAGTCGTCCTTGCAAAAGTCCGGCGGCATGTGCGGCGCAGCGAGCAGACGACCGTTGAGGTCGTAAGTCCAGGCATGGTAGGGGCACTGAATGCGCTCGACGAAATGACCTTCGGACTGCTCGCAGATTCGCGTGCCGCGGTGACGGCAGACGTTGAACAGCGCCTGGATGGCGCCTGACGAATCGCGCGTCACGACGACGCTTTCGCCGGCCAGCGACCGCACGAAATAATCTCCTGGGTTCGGGATCTGGTCGGCACGTCCGGCGCACAGCCAGCGCGAAAAATAGAACCGTTCGAGTTCCTGCCGGTAGAACGCCGGATCGGCATAGAACTGTCGCGGCAGCGTGGTGTGCACTACAACAGCCTTTCGAACTCTTCCGGATGAACGGCGCGAGCGATCGCCTCCTTGCGGTCGATGCAGTCGCGCTTGACCAGATCGGCGAGGCATTCCTCGAAGGTGAACGAGCCGTTCTTGCGGGTAATGGTGATTTCCTGATGAAGGTGCTGTAGCGCGTTCTTCCGCACGTGCTGGCGCGCGCCGTAGCCGACAATCAGCAACTCTGCGCCGGGAATGACACCGCCGCCGGCCGCCGGCAGCCGCGGAATCAACGTCTGCGCCAGGACGGCGCTCAACGACATCGCCAACTCCTGCCGGATCGTGTTCTGACGTTCCGGCGGAAACGAGTCGGCGACCCGCGCGATGGTCGTTGACACGTCCGGGGTATGGACGCTCGAGAAAACCAGGTGTCCAGTTTCTCCGGCGGAGACGGCGATTTGCATCGTCTCGGCGTCACGCATTTCGCCGACGACGATCACGTCCGGCGCCTGACGGAGCGCAGCGCGAAGCGCAGTCGGAAAGTCAGGCGCGTCGACGCCCACTTCCACCTGCTCGATGATCGACTTGCGATGCGGGTGCTCGTACTCGATCGGATCCTCGATCGTGACGATATGCCGCGCGTCGCGCAGGTTGATTTCGTTGATCAGCGCCGCGAGGGTCGTCGTCTTGCCGGCGCCGGTTGGACCGCCAATCAACACCAGGCCTCGCTGCAGGCGAGTGAGCGCCTCAACGCCCGGCGGTAAGTTCAGCGATGCGAATCGTGGAACGGTCGCGGGCAGCCGGCGGATCGCCGCCGCCGCGTGACCGCGCTCGTGGTGCAGGTTGATGCGGAAACGGCCGACGTCCTGAATGCGGTACGACGAATCGGCAATCCCGGTTTGACGATAGGCACGGCGAGCGTGCGGCGCGAGAGCGGGCGTGACGGCGTCGGCAATCTCCTCGGAGCCGAGCGGTCCTTCGAGCAGCGGCGTGATGACGCCGTCGGTTCGCAGCGCGGGCGGTGCGCCCGCCACCAGCAGAAGATCGCTGGCGTTGCGTTCGACGACTTGCTCGAGCCAGCGCTCGAGGCGAAGCAATTGTTGGTCGCCCTTCAGCGCTTTCGGGGCGCCGGCATTCAAATGCGAGACAATCGCGTCGAGGTCGCTAATGTCGTCAGGGTCGCTCACCGGCGTCCTTTGAGCGGTTCGTTCAAGAAGCGGACAACCGGAACGATGATCTTGAAGGTTTCGATCAGCGTCGGATAGAACCGGGCGCTGGACGAAATGGTCGGTGGCAGTTCGCGCCCGGCCAGGAATTGCCGATGCCGCAGAAACTCGGCGGCAGGATGCTCGGGATCGAACCCGCGCGGCACGCGCTGAAGCGTTTCCCCCTCCAGCTTGCCGACCACCCGTTTGAAGCCGGCGGATTCGACGATCGAACGGAGTCGTCGATGGTTGCCGACGATGTGCTCGCGTACCTTCTGAAGCAATGGCGTCGGCGGCTGATACATCCCGCCGCCGATCCAGACATCCTCATGGGACAGCTGAAAGTAGAGGCCGGCGCCTTCCCAGCGCGGCAGGCCGCGCCAACCAAAACTGGCGGCGATGTTGGTCTTGTACGGCGTTTTGTCATCGCCGAATCGCGTGTCACGATAAATTCGGAAGATCGCTTTCTTCGGATCAACCACCACTTCGGGCGCAAACGCTCGCATGTCGATCGCCAGCTGTTCGACGATCGCCTGCATTGGCGCCCGGACGTCGCGCTCGTATTGTTCCTTGCGCGGCTGAAACCATTCCCGCCGATTGTTGCGCTTCAGGGCACGCAGGAACTTCAGGGCTTCGGGTCCGAACTTCGGTGCAGGCTTGGCCATTGCGTTTCAGTGTGGCTGGGTCAGAAACTCACGAATCAAACGATTGACTTCGGGGGCGTTTTCGCGGACCACCCAGTGCGTACCGTCGGCGACGCGTTTCACCGTCAGCGTTGGCACAACCTGGTCGAGCCCATCAAGATTGCTGGTCAGCAACGCCGTATCTTTCTCGCCCCAGATGACCAGCGTCGGGACGCGGATAATCAGCGGCGGCATCGACGTCAACGACGCTTCGTTCGAAGGTGGCGCCACCAGCTTTGCGTCGGCCGGCGCCGGCGGGCCGATCTGCGCCGCCCGGTAATAGTTCAGGCCGCCGGTCAACGCGCCCGGTTGTGACCACGCCGACAGATATTCCTTGCGGTCGTCGTCGGTCAGCGTGCCGTCGGTCAAGCTCGCGCCAAGGACCATCGACGTCAATATTTGATAGTTGTTGGCGGCGAGCGTTTGTTCCGCATCAGGGCCGCGGAACATCAACATGTATTGGCTTGCCCGCTGTTGCGCCGGGTCTTCACGCAGCAACCGCCCGAACACCGTCGGATGCGGCGCGTTGATGATCACCAGTCGTTCGAGCATCTCCGGATGCATCGCGGCAAACACCCACGCGATCGCGCCACCCCAATCGTGGGCGACCAGCGTGAACTTTGCCGCGCCGGCGTCCTTCAGCAACCGCGCGGCAAGCGCGCGAATGTCTTCGACCAGAACCGGAACCTGGTATGCGGCAAGGTCGGCCGGTTTGGCCGACAAGTTGTAGCCACGCATGTCGGGCGCGACCACGGTGTGATCCTTGCTGAATTCGGCAATCTGATACTTCCACTCGTACCAGAATTCCGGAAAGCCGTGCAGGAACACCACGACTGGACCCTTCCCGGCTTTGGCGTAATGCAGTCGCACGCCATTGACCTCGGCGTACTCATGCGATACCGCAGCAGCGCCGTTCGGAACGGGCTGTCCGGAAGCTGCTGCTGCGGCGGTCACGCGCGTTTCACCGTGGCGCTGCGGTCTGCGCGGCGGCGGCCATCTGGGCCATCCGTTCGTGCATCTGGCGCGTGAGGTGCGGCGTCTGGCCGATCATCCGCTGCATCGTCATCAACTGCGCGCGATGATGCATTTCGTGCTCTTTGGGACCGAGCAGCATCTCGAATCGCGTCTTGGTCGCGGGATCCGCGCCTGGCGGCATCGAGACAGTTTCCTGGAGGAACGATTCGGAGCAGGCCTTCGACGAATGACGCGAACCGATCACCCTCCGCTTTGAGGAACGCGATGATCTCGGCCTTGGTTCGCGGTTTGGCTTCTTCGGCGCCGACCTGCTGCATCAACGCCGGGAAGTTCACCTGCTTCATATCGTTGATCTTGTTGCCGTGAACGTGGAGGGCGAATCCCGGTCCGAGCGCGATGTGGACCAGGGTCTGCCCAACGCTGCGGCAATCGGGTGCCGGCTTGAAATCGTACTTGTTCTCGGGAATTTCCTCCGCGATCTTCAACGTGTTGCCGCGAACCGTTCGAAACGCTGCGGCCAATTCTTTTCCACCGTAATAAGTCATGGTTTCCTCCTCAATACCAGCCGATTGGTTGCTCCGAGAGATTGATGTAGACCTGCTTGACGTTGAGGTATTCCTCGACGCCCCACTTGCCGAGTTCGCGGCCGAAACCGCTTTGTTTGTAGCCGCCCCACGGCGCCTCGACGTAGGTCGGTTGCATGTGATTGACCCAGACGATGCCGGCGCGTAATGCCTTGACAGCTCGCATCGCGCGGAAAATGTCGCGTGTCCAGACCGCGGCGGCGAGGCCGAAGTAGGTGTCGTTGGCAATCTGCAGCGCTTCCTTCTCGTCGTCGAACGGAATGACCGCGGCGACCGGCCCGAAGATCTCCTCGCGAGCGATGCGTTGCGAATTGTCCACGTCGTAGAAGATCGTCGGCTGAACGTAGAAGCCGCGCTCGAGTGACGCCACCGACGCGGCGCCGCCGCCGGTTGCCACCTTTGCCTCGCGCTTGCCGATTTCCTGATATGACCGGACGCGATCGTATTGCTCGCGGCTGACCAACGGTCCCATCTTGGTGCGGCGATCGAGCGGCGGCCCAAGCGTAATCGCCTTGGCCTTCTCGACCATCGCGTCGACGAATTTCTTGTAGATCGGCCGCTGCACCAGGATCCGACTGCCCGCCGTACAGACTTCGCCCTGGTTGAAAAAGATGCCGAACAGCGCGCCCTCGACCGCGACTTCGAAATCCGCGTCAGCGAAAAAGATGTTCGGCGATTTGCCACCGAGTTCCAGCGAGATCTTCTTCAGCGTGCCGGACGCGCCCCGCATGATCAGTTTGCCGACTTCAACACTGCCGGTGAACGCGATTTTGTCGACGTCGGGGTGTGCGACCAGCGCCGCGCCGGCGGTTTCACCGGCTCCGGTGACGACGTTGACGACGCCCGGCGGCAAGCCGGCTTCTTCGAAACTCGACGCCAGTGCCAGCGCAGTCAGCGGCGTTTGCTCGGCCGGTTTCAGCACCGTCGTGCAGCCGGCGCAGATTGCCGGCGCCAGTTTCCAGGTCGACATCAACAACGGATAGTTCCACGGCACGATCTGGCCGGCGACACCAATCGGTTCGCGCAGCGCCAAACTCATCGCATTATCGGGAACTGGAATGACATCGCCGTGAATTTTCGTGGCCAGACCGCCGTAGTACTCGAAGCAGGTGGCGACATCGGCGATGTCGAATTCCGCTTCGACGATCGGCTTGCCCGTATTGCGGCTTTCGAGCTCGGCCAGTTCGTCGGCGCGGCGCCGCACGATCTCGGCCAGCCTGAACAGCACCCGACCGCGATCCTGTGCCGTGGCGTCATGCCACGGTCCTTCGTCGAACGCACGTCGGGCGGCCGCGACCGCCCGATTGACATCGTCGGCTGTCGCGGCGGGTGTTTGCCCGATGGTTTCGGTCGTGGACGGATCGATGACGTCGAGCGTAGCTGAACCGCCCGATGGAACGAACGCGCCGTCGATATACAAGAGCGATGGCTGCAAACCAAGAACTATATGCATGCTGCGAAACCGTTGTAAAGTTCGCCGCATGAAATACCTGCGAGCGCTCGCATTGGCTATCGGTTCATTGGTGCTGGCGATTCCATCAACAGCAGGCCAGGCTGATCCGCATTCAACGTTCACCGTCGGCACCGCGACGGCGTCGCGAGGCCAACAGGCGAACGGCGTCATCCATGTGCCCCCCGGGTCCGATCCCGGCTATGACATTCCGGTGTCGGTCATCCACGGTGCGCGGCCAGGCCCGGTACTGGCGGTGGTCAGCGGCGCGCACGGCACCGAATACGCGTCCATTCTGGCGGTCGAGATGTTGATCGGCGCCGATCCCCGTCCGGCGATCGATCCAACCACACTGTCGGGCACGGTGATCCTGGTGCCGCTGGTCAATGTCGCGTCATTCGACCGACTGACGCCGCACGTCAACCCGGTCGACAACAAGAGCATGAATCGGTTTTATCCCGGTTCGGCCAGTGGCACGCAGACCGATCGGGCATCGCTGGCGATGACCAAAGAAGTCGTCGAGAAGTGCGATCACCTGATCGATCTGCACGGTGGCGACCTCGACGAGAATCTTCGCCCGTACAGCTATTGGACGGTGACCGGCAACCAGAAACAGGACGAGATCTCGAAGGCGATGGCGTTGGCATTCGGCCTCGACCACATCATCATTTCCGCGGACCGGCCGAAGGATCCAAACGCGTCGCGCTATCTCGAAAATACCGCGTCAACGCGCGGCAAACCTTCGATCACCGCTGAAGCGGGACGCTCGGGCCCGGTCGACGCGAACGATCCGGCGGTGCTGATCGCCGGCGTGCGTGGAGTAATGGCGTATCTCAAGATGATCCCGACCAATGCGAAGCCGGTCGCCAAGCCGATATGGATCGAGAAGATTGTCACGGTGGCGGCTGAGACGGACGGCGTGTTTTACCCGACCGTATCGCGCGATGCGCATGTCGAAGCGGGCCAGCGCATCGGCCTGGTGCGCGACCATTACTTCAAGACGCTGGCAGATGTGAAGGCGCCGGAAGCGGGCACAATCATGTTCGTGCGCGCACTGCCGTCGCTGAAGAAAGGAGACACGATCGCCAGCGTTGGCGTGCCCCGGAAGTAAGATAGGGGTTTCCGAAGGAGGCGTTATGCCCGCTACACTCCCGGCTGTGCTCGTTACGACTGATTGGGTTGCGCAGCACGCAACCGATACCGGTGTTCGTGTCGTCGAGGTCGATGTCGATACGACGCTCGTACGATCAGGGACACGTGCCAGGCTCTGCCGGTTGGAACTGGACCACCGAGCTTTGCGATACGTTGGTACGGGACATTGTCCCTGCTGGCAAGCTGGAACAGCTGCTCGGCAAGACCGGTATCGACAACAAGACGACGATTGTTCTCTACGGCGACAACAACAACTGGTTTGCGGCGTGGGCCTTCTGGCAGCTGAAGGTGTACGGCCACGAAGACGTGCGGATCATGGATGGCGGCCGCAAGAAGTGGCTCGCCGAGACTCGCGACCTGAGCACCGACAAGCCGTCGTTCCCGGCGAAAACGTACAAGGCCAGTCCGCCGGATCTGTCGCTCCGCGCGTTCCTGCCCGAAGTGCAGCAGGCGTCGGCGGCGAAGAAAGTGGGGCTGGTGGACGTGCGCAGCCCGCAGGAATTTACCGGCGAGATTCTGTCGCCCCCCGGATTGCCAGAAACCTGCCAGCGTGGCGGCCATATCCCCGGCGCGAAGAGCATTCCCTGGGGAAAGAACTGCAACGATGATGGCACGTTCAAGAGCTATGACGATCTGAAGGCGCTTTATGCGGCGCAGGGCATCACTGGTGACGACCCGGTGATCGCGTATTGCCGGATTGGCGAGCGTTCCAGCCTGACGTGGTTTGCAATGAAGTATCTGCTCGGTTTCAAGAACGTCAAGAACTACGACGGCTCGTGGACCGAGTGGGGCAACCTGGTCGGCGCTCCGGTTGAGAAGCCGTGAAGCCCGAAGGCTACGCGAAGCGGCAGCAGGAACTTGCCGGCTGGCCGATCACGGTGGAGACCTACAAGCTCGGCGAGATCTATCACTGCACGATCGCCAACGTGGACCCCGGCGCGCGTTTCGCGCGCGCCGAGGGCGCCACGCGCGAAGAGGCCGAGTCGCGCGCGCTCGAAAAGGCGGCACGGTATCTGAGCAACACCAGGAAGTTCGAAGTTTGAAGTCTGAAGTGTGAAGGCTGCCATCGCCGCGTGCTCGCGGTTTAGTATCTAGCTGACTTCAGACTTCAAACTTCAGCATGCCTGCCGTCACTCCCGCCCTGGCGTTCATCATTTTCGTTGCCGGTATCATCGCCGGCGGTCTCGGTGCGCTGCTCGGCCTCGGTGGCGGCATTTTTCTCGTTCCATTTCTGAATCTGGTATTCAACTTTCCGATCACCGCGGCAGCGGCGATTAGTCTCACCACGGTGATTGCGACCTCGAGTTCGGTGTCGGCGGGCCGGGCGGGCAAGCAGTTGATCAACATGCGGCTCGGCATGCTGCTGGAAGTGGTGACGGCGGGCGGCAGCCTGCTGGGCGGTGTGACGGCGCAGCTGTTGGCGCAATCCACGCTGCAGCGGTTGTTCGGCGTGACGGCGATGATTGTGGCGGTGATCATGCTGACCCGCCTGAAGCGGCGCAACGTGATCCTCGATTCGACGGTCGATCCTGGCCTGCTCGGCGGCGAGTACTACGAGGACGAAAGCGGCTGCGTCGTGAAGTATCGCGTCAGGCGATTGCCGCTGGCGATCGTCGCTTCGTTCGTGGCGGGGAACGTGTCGTCGCTGCTGGGGATCGGTGGTGGCATCATCAAAGTGCCGATTCTGAACGCGTGGTGTGGCGTGCCGTTGCGGGCGGCGGCGGCGACCAGCGCCTTCATGATCGGTGTCACCGCCACCGCCGGCGCGATCATCTACTACGGTCGCGGACAGATTGTGCCGGTGCTGGCGGCCGCAGCGGTGCTCGGCGTGCAGGTCGGCTCGTGGGGCGGCATGCGCGTCGGCCAGCGGGCGTCGACGCTGTGGTTGAAGGTGTTGATGGCCGGCATCCTGATCGTGGTGTCGGGCCTGATGTTCATCAGGGCAGCCCATTGACGCGCCTCGAACGTTCGATCGCGTTCGTACTGCGCGCCGGAGTGCTGGTCAGCTCCGCGTGCCTGGCGCTGGGCCTGCTGGCGACGCTGGCCGGCGTCGATGGACGCGCCCCGGCCGTGCTGCTCGAGACCGGCATCCTGGTGTTGATCAGCACGCCCGCGGCGCGCGTGCTCGTTTCGACCGTGCAATACGTCTCGCAGCGCGACTGGCAGTTTGCGGCGCTGACGGCGATCGTGCTGGTGGAACTGATTGCGAGCGCCGTCGCGGCGCTGGTGTTCAACCGCCGGCTGTAGCGTCTCCAGACACGGCACCACAGAGTCGCAGAGTCTCAGAGAAACTCGCGTCTCACGGTAGGCCGGCGAAGCCACGGCCTGACGCTGGAAACAGCAGACTCACAGAAATGCAAACCGAGACACCGATAACCGTGTTTGTATTTCTGCAGGTCTGCTGTTTCCAGCGCGCCGCTACGCGGCGCCGTGTGACGCGTCATCTGATGAATCGGCGGACTCCATCGATCAGCAAACGTGAATTGAAATTGATCAGCAGGCCGAGGCGGAGATTCGTCATGCGCAAGTAAGTGAGTAGCTGGCTTTCGAAGACCGGATCGAACCGCTCGACCGATTTGACTTCGACGATAACCAGCCTCTTCCACAACGAAATCAATCCGATATTCACCGACTGGCTGGTTTCTGTAGGTAGCGGGTACGCGAAGCTGGCGGAACGAAATTCAAGCCGACGTGCTGAAACTCGATTGCAAGGGCTCGCTTCATAGGCCGCCTCGAGAAGCCCCGGGCCAAGTGACTTATGGACGGCGATTGCGCATCCGATGACGCGTTGCGTTATCGCGTTGTCGTCGTTCACCACGACCTCCTCTGCGGCTCTGCGACTCTGTGGCCCGTACGTCGTCGTCAAAGGCAGCGCAAGAATTCAGCGAGCGCGGCCTCGCGGTCTGTGCGTTCAATCAGCGGAAAGGTGCTCAACACGTGTTCGAACTCCTCGGTGGTGAGCTGATACAGCCGCGCGACGCGGGCGTTCAGAAGCGCGAACGCGTCTCGGTGGTGGCGCTTTGCCAGGACCCGCGCCAGGGCGGCGATTTGCCGGATGGCCGCGGGCGCGTCTCGGCGCGACGGAATCGGCAGTTGCTCGACGATCGCCGTGGTGACATGGGTCGTGACGCGAAGGCGAACCAGGTAGTTCACGACCAGGCTGTTGAACAAACCGCACAGCGCATGCTGATCGCGCAGCGGAAATGGGTCGCGCAGGCAGAACACGGTGTGGGTGGACGCACTCCGCGCCGGCAGGATTGCCGCGATCAATGTGAGCCGATTGGTGGCGCTGGCGACGTCGCGATAGGCCAGACGCGGCCGTTCGACGCGATGCGATCCGAGTAACTGTCGCGCATCGGCGGCGGCGATCGTGCGACTGGTTGCGGCGGTGGCGATCCGAAACGGCTCGAGGTGTTTTCCGTCGAACACCGGCCAGCCGCCGTGCGCGGGCCGGAACACCGCTCGGTCGTCGGTCGCGTTCAGTTCGCGGCCGAATCTGGCACACCACCCCTCGCGGCTGCCGAGTGGCGGAAACAGCGCAGTCGCCCGCTCGACGATTCGCAAATCCGCGACTGAGCGCAAATGAGGGATCGTCAACGAACGGCCCGACAAGCGCTCGATCGCTGACGGCGTCAGCACGATCGGGAATGCTGTGCGGTCGGTTTCGCTGGCGCCGATCGCCTCCAATTCACTCAGCGACTCGACACCGAAACGGCAACAAAGACGGTCGGAGCATCGACCGGCGGTCGCGGTGACCAGCAGGAACCGCACGCTGCGATGAATCGGAAAGATCGCCTGCACGTTGTCGACGCCGACGATCGCGTCCACGTCGCAGCGGGCCAGCAATTCACGACGTAGTTCAGCGCTGCCGTGATCAGCCGCGAGGCCGGACGGCAATACCAGCCCAAGGCGGCCCTCAGAGCGCGTCAAGGCGATCGCACGCTCGACGAACAGCTGATATCGGTTGACATGGCCGTGCGGAGTGACTCGATAAACTCCCGAATTGCGAGTGAAGCGTATCGCTGCCGTAACGTCCTGCCGTTCACCCGAGCGTGCCATCGCTCCCGGCCCGCCTCCAGCGTCGGCTCGCATCATGTCCCACGGCGGATTGCCGATGACGGCGTCAAACCCGGGATTCGCCAGTCGCCGCCCTTTGCCGTCGAAGAACGCTTCAGGAAATTCGAGTTCCCAGTGGAAGAAACGCCGCGCCGCGGCAATCCTCTCGGCCTGCGCCAGATAGAGACTCGACGTCTGGCCCGGAAGCGCGCACGAGCCGGAGATAATCGCGTCGGCCAGATCACGATAGGCTGCGGCCGGCACGTCGCCGGCCGACGCGGGAAACCAGATCGCGCACCACAAGTCGGCCACGCGTTTCCAGCGTGAAAGCGCCGAGTTTCGCTGCGTCAGCGACGCCAGCGCACGTTCCTTGTCGCGAACCTGCTCAATTGTGTCGTTCGGCGTCTGCTCGAGCGAAAAGCGGATCGGCAGCGCCGCACTCATCGCATCGGTCAGCACGGCGTCTGCGAAAAGCGGCAGCGGGCGCGACTGATTGTGGCGAGCAGAGATCGTTGGCGCGTGGCTCAACTGTCGCAGCCACGTACCGAGCAGACTGTCACCCGTCATCAACCGGTGGTCGAGGAACGACAACGGCCGATCGGCGGCGAGTGTCGTCAGCCACAGCGACAGGCGCGCCAGCTGCACCGCCATCGGATTCAGGTCCACACCGTAGAGGCACCGCTCGGCTATCAGCCGCCGCATCGAAGTGCGGTCCGCGTCAGAGAGATCGCTCGCGTGACATCGTCCGGTCGCGATCAGCGCCTGTTCGTAAGCCGACGCCAGGTATCGGCAGGCGGCAACCAGGAACGCCCCGCTGCCCATCGCGGGGTCGACGACGCGAAGGGAGAGGATCCTGTCGGGCGTCGCGTCTTTGACGAGCGGCGCGAGCGTTCGCCGTACCAGATAGTCGGCGACCGGCTGCGGGGTGTAGAACGTTCCCGTGGCTTTTCGAGTTCCCGATCCCGGCTCGAGCCTCACCGTCAGGGACTTGCGCCGGCGTCCGACTGTCGATCTGGCTTCGACACGCGGGCGGTAATCGAGCAGCGTTTCGTAAACCGCGCCCAGTTCTTCAACCCCGAGCTCGCGGTAAGTGATGCGCTCCCGTCCGGCACGGTCGATCGTCGGGCGCGTCGACAACGCAAGCACCGCCCGCTGCGCCGCGGCGTCGTCGAGGTCTCGTCTCTCGGCCAGTGGCGTTCGCCCGGGCGCGAACAGCCGTCCGTTGAATGGCGTGACCTGCAGGTCGCCGGCGCGACACCCGGCGTGGGCCAGTCGAGACATCGCCCGAAGCGCATCCCACAGGCCGACCGAATCTTTCTCCTCTGCGGCGTCTCGTAACGCCTCGATGCTGTAGCTTTCGCGATACGTCGGATGCCACACTGGAACCAGCGCCCGCGCCTCGGCAAATAGCAGGAACACCATTCGGTAGACGATCGTCAGCGATTGATCGAAGGCGTCGATGACGGCCGCCGGCGAAACGTCGAGACGCTGCGCAAGCAGAGCGCTCAGGACGTCGCCTGATGCCGAAAGCACGCCTTCACGCAGCGATCGGCAGACCCGAGCCGCATCGTGTTCGGACTCATTTGCCAGCGATTGAAGAGACCGCGGCGATGCCGGATCACCAAACAACGCGGGCCTGCCGATCACGCGGACGAGTCCGGCGAACGACTCGACGCGATCCATTACCAGCGGCAGATCGCATTCCAGGTATCGCCGCGCGTAGACGCGTGAGGCGTCGACGATGCGCAACTGCAATCCGTTGAAGATGAGGCACCACGCGGCACCCCGGCGTGCCGATTCGGCGATCGCGATGCGCCAGAAGCCGTCAAGCGGTTCGGCCCACGACACGGTGACGATGGCAACTGTCGCTCCGTCCGTCTGCACTGACGCAGTAACCACACGATCGTTCATCTCGATATTGGCGGGCGCGTCGAAGCCAAGCGCCGCCAGGAGCGGACTGACTGCGATGTCGAAAATCAACCGCACGTGGGAAGCCGGTCCAAGACAGGCGCGAGCCGACCAGCACACCGCGGCGGCCGTCCGCCACCGTGTGGAAGTGACACTGTCCACAGGATTGATGGTTCGCGCCAGAAATGACGGCGTGATCAGATGACCGGCGAAACCTGGCAGGCCGGTCATGGCCGGACAATCAGCTGCAAGCGTGCAGCCGGATTCCCAACGATCGCCTGGCGCCCGATCGCCACGATCCGCGCGTTCGCGTCGTCGGCATCGCTGATCAGATGTTCGATCGCCTGTTGGTGCGCGTGTTCAGCCCGTCGATCGAAGAGGGCAGGCTGAAAGAGCGAAATCGGTGACGCGCTAACGAGTGACGCAATCGCACTCGCCCTGGCGACTCGCGCCGCGTGAAATGGATCAACGACTTCATCGACCTGCCGTCGCCAACGCTCGACCCACGCGGCAGGAATCCAGGCCGATGGCGGGTCGTTCAAACGAGCATCAACGAGCAGCGGAACGACGCACGATTCGACGCTCCGGCCGTCGCGGTCCTCACACTCCAGTCGATACAACAGCAAGGTTCGACCCGCGAGGGCGGCGCGGAGCCGACGTCGTCGCCGAGCGCAGAGCAGCAGGGGCCGGTTCCCGCTCAATCGTTCAATGGCGGCGTTTGGGAGATCCGTGGCGATTGCTCGGATGAATTTGCAGCGGTCAACCTCCGCGCGAGCGACGTCACGTTGCTCGGCGAATGTCACGCTCGCAGTCGGTAGGCCTTCCAGATCGAAGCCGGTGGTACGCACCGATTGGGTCGGGCGCGTCGATCGCGGTCCGAGCGCGTGAGACTCGTGTCTTCAAGCGCGCCAGAATGCGGCGCTCGTGAGTTTCTGACGCGACCAGGTGGACGGCATGGACGATGCGCGTCTGGCCGATGCGATCGACGCGGCCGATTCGCTGTTCGAGCCGCATCGGGTTCCAGGGCAACTCGACGTTGATGACCAATCTGCATGTCTGGTGGAGGTTCAGCCCCTGGCCGGCGGCATCCGTTGCAAACAGGATCGTCCCAGGCGTTCGCGTGAACCGCTCGACCGCGGCAGCACGCTCGACTCGACTCATGCTGCCGTGTAGTAAGAGTGCAGGCCGGCCGATTGTCGCCGCCAGATGAATCGCCGTGTCGCGGTACTCCGTGAAGATCAGGGCCGACTCACGAATCCGGTTCAGCACGCGTCGGAGACGACCGATTTTCGAGTCGCCATGCAGCACCGCCTGTGTGGCTGCGCCGGCCACCGCCGTCAAGAGGCGACGATCTTCTCGTTTGTCAGCGAGACCCAGTTCGCTCGGCCACCAGGGCGGCGCGTCGTCGTCCGTCTGTTCGCCGTCTGGATCGCCCAGCGGCAGGGGGAGTTGACGGTCGAACGGTGATGGCGGTTCAGCGAGCGATGCGAGCCGGCGCTCGACCGACTGTGCGAGCGACCACGGACTGGAGAGCGCGCGCTTCTCGAGCACGGATAAGGCGAGAGCCCGATTACCGTGCTCGGCTTCGACCGCGATGCGGTATCGCGCCAGTGCCGCGTGCATGTGCCGCTCGGCGAGGCTCGACCGCACCCGGAGAACGTGAATGCGCCGCGAACGATCGCCGCGAATCTCGGTGCGCTTCCGACGAAACACGACGAGGCGGTCGGCGTTCCGAGCATCGCCATCAACGTCATCATCGAGGGCGCCGATACGGCACAACTCGCGAAAGGCGGCGTCGTCACCACTGTGCGGCGTGGCGCTGAGCAGCACGACGAACATGGCTCGTCGCGCGAGCAGCCGTACCGCGTCACGGCGTTCCGAATCGCCAGCGGCGGTATGCGCTTCGTCGACGACGATGACGTCCCATCGCACGCGTGAAACCGACGGCAGCACTTCCGGCTGTTTGACGTAGTCGATCGACGCAATTGCCAGCGGCATGGTCTGCCAGGGGTTGACGCCGATCGGCAACGTCGCGCCAAGTTGTCGCAGCGACGCGGCGTCGGCATGCGCCGCCGTCATGGCGAAACGGTTCTGAAATTCGTCGGCCCATTGGTCCCGGACGCCAGCCGGCGTCAGGATCAGCACACGTTCGGCGGCCTGCCTGGTAATCAGCTCGGCGACAATCAGTCCCGCCTGTACCGTCTTGCCGAGCCCGACATCGTCTGCCAGCAAGACCCGCGAACCGATACCGCGCAGGACGGCCAGCGCCGGTTCGAGTTGGTGTGGCAGGAGCTCGATTGCGGCGCTCGCCGCGGTGCGAAGACCGCCTGGCGGCGTGTCGGCTGCAAGAAGCGCTCGACAGGCGCGGCGCCACGTCTGCGGCGTCGCCAGCAACGGGCGATCGCTGGTGGAGACAGCCTCGACATCGTCGAATGGTGTCAGGACCTGGCGGATCGCCTGGCGGCTGGCGAGCGTAACGAGTTGGCAGGTTTCGTAGGAACGAATGCCCGCGACACGCCATTGCTGGCGGCGCACCCGCACGGTTTGCGAAATGTCCACGCGACTCCCTGCGGTCGCGGTGCAGAAACTGCCGCGCGTCGATCGCGCGACCGTCTGGAATCACAGACTTACGGACCGCAACCTCACGAGGTTCGCGAGCGGGGGCAACCGGCGTGCCGGAGGTGTGTCAGGGCCCGGGAAAAACGCGAGTTCCGCGTGCAACCTGCGATGCGACTATCGACTTGGATGGATTCGGGGAAAGCACAACCGAGATGTCGCTTTCGAACGCGACATGCCAGCCACGCTCCTTCAACACCGGCACAATCGCAAATGTTTTCGGCAGCCAGATGCGCTCGGCGCCAATCGTTTCCGGATACGACGCTCCGTCTTTTTCGTTCTTATAGAATGCCCAGTGCTCTTGCAACACACGAGCGCTGTAGACCGTTTCGCGCCGGCCGTCCATCGACACCTGTGTTCCGCCCGGAGAGAGGTGCCAGATTGCGTATTCGCCCCAATCGAACCAGGTGAGCACGCGGGCGTGAGCGGCATCGGCCTTCAGGAAATGCATCGCATCAGCGTCCGGAATCCAGGTACCGTCGATTCGGATCGTCCGGATATGCGCGCCAGAAGCGATGACCGCATAGGAGACCAGGGCTGCCGCGGCGCAGGCGTGAACGGGGGCGCGATTCGTCACTCGATGATGGCTCCGCAACCATGTTTCGAGCTCGTGAAACAGCGCGATCAAATCAGGCGACAACAGCATGCCGATCGCGACTTGCAGAAACGCGTCCACTCGCCCGATCCGAAACATCCCGAAGGCGAGGATCGCGATAATCGCCAGGTGCCGCGCCGGCGGGATCCGTCTCCGTCGCCATAACGCGACGGCCGCGACGGCGGGAAGCAGCAGTTCGATGACGATCAGCGCCGCCGGGAATTTCAGAAACGGCGTCCAATCCGAGATGTCGCGGTCGAGTGCCACGGTGTCGTGGAGGAACGTCCACATGCCGATGCCGTACGGATTGATCAACGTTGCCGCAAGCGAGCTGACGACCTCAATCGTCCGTCGCCGGAGGCAGCCGAGCGTACGCTGTTCGAGGACCATCGTTGCGGCCCACACGCCGACCGTTCCAAAACCGACAATCCATCCGCCATGCGTGTTCGTCCAGATGCAAAACAGGATCGGCAATGTCAGGAAGGAGCCTGGCCGATTCTGTTCGCGGCGCCGCAGCACCACCATCAGAATCGTGAACAGCAGCACCGAGAACAATTGCGGCCGCAGCACTTGCGTGCGCGTGTAGCTGGCGAACACGATCAAGCTGGTCAGCCAGACGAGCGCGAAGCGGCTGCCGTGCGACTCGCGGCCGGTGCGCCAGACAATCGCGCCGATGGCGCCAATCACGATCAGCTTGAGAAGGTTCAGCCCGATCGCCCCGCCGATCGCGTAAAAGGCCGCGACGCACACTTCCGCCAGCCACTCGTGATTGATCCACGGAGTATCTGAGGTGAAGGAGTACGGATCCTTGAGCGTGAAGCCGTGACCATTCAACAGGTCGGCGCCAAAGCGGAGATGTCCCCAGAGGTCGGCGTCGGCGATCGTATAGGTGAAGAACAGCAGCAGGACCGCCGGAAGGGCGATCTGCATCACGTCGAGCAATGAACAGCGCGCGCCTGCCCTGAGCGAGCGAAGCGAGTCGAAGGGCACGGCTAGGTCCGCTGCGTCTTGGGCGAGTCGTCTTCCGTGATTTCTTCGAGTTTCGCGAGCAGGGCGGCGAATCCGGCCCGATCCGGATCGAAGAACCCCCACTCGTCTTCGACCGAGGCTTTCCGACTCCGCTTGCGGCGCCCGTTACTGGATTCCTCGGGCAACGGTTCGACTGCCGCCGGTTCCTCAGGCGTCGGCTCGGGTGCTACCGGCTCGGGCGCGGTGGTTTGCGTCGACGCCGGTTCCGGCCAGAAGGGTGCGTCGACGAGCACATTCGGCAACTGGATCGTTTCGGTCTGAACCGCGGCCGGCTGCTCGCGCTCGAGCGCGACCGGTTGCGCATCGCGGCGGAGCGCCTCGAGGATGTCGGACCACTGCACGAGCTGATGCTCGTCTGGTTCGCGGCGCTCGAGCATCGTCGGCTCGGATGCCTCGGCGACGTTCGGATGGTCGCCGTTGGCGCCGGTGGCGAGGCCCTCGAGAATTGGCCAGGTTCGAACTTCGGGCTGAGCGAGCGGTGTATAGAGCTGCACCTCGCTGACGATCGCCGACGGTTCGTCCTGGCTGTCGGCGACGAGGCTGCTGTCGAGTTCGTAGACTTCTACTTCCGGTTCGGCCTCGTTGATCAGTTCTGTCGAGGCCGGTTTGGCCTGCGCCGGATCTTCGAGCATCGAAGAAAGATCAAAATCGACCGCCGGCTCTTCCTCAGCGAACGCGGCAACCGCTGCCATCAGGGATGATGGTGCTTGTTCGTCGTCAGTGTGAGTGTAAAAGTCCCGAATCGAGCGCGTCGCTGGTCCCACCGCTGCCGGTTCAATCGTTTCGACAACCGGTTCAAGCGGTTCGACCGGTTGAACGGTCGCGGCATCGGCGAATTCGTTGATCGCCGCACGCTGTTCGAGTTCGACTGGTTCAACCGCTGCGACCGGCTCGATTACCGCCGGCGTGATGACCATCGGTTCGTCGTCGTCGTCCTTCGCCTCCAGGCTGGCTGCCTTCTCGCTGGCCGCCCGCTTCAAGTATTCTTTGCACTGCTCCGCGAAAAATGCCGGGTCGCAGCCGTCGGCTGGATCATCGTCGCCTCTGTCGCGGAGCAGCCCCGACAGCATGCCGCCGGCCTTCGACGATTTCTTGGCGCTCGGCGATGCCAACACCGGAATCGTCAGCGTCTGCAGGTGAGCGGCGGCGCCGTCGAGCGCGCGCAGCCGGTCGGTCAGTTCGGCTTCGTCCCTGGGCGAGAGCAGCGTCGTCGTCAGCACCAGGTCGGGCACACGATCGCCGAGCGCGGCGAGCGCGCGCTCCGCGGTATCGCCGAGCACGAGTTCGGCGCGAAGGCGGCCGCGCACCATCGCGGTCAAGTGGTTCGCCTGCCGCCGGTCTGGTTCAATCGCAAGTATCAGCGCCATCGCTATGTCCGAAGCATGAAGATCGTCAGCACGGTGCCGGCAAGCACCACCAGCATCAGCGGTCGATGTTGCCGGCTCTGAAATTTGGCGGATTCAATCAGGACGTCGACCAGCTCACGCGCCTGGACGCCGACCGAGACGACCTCCGATGAGGCCCTGGCCGAACTATCGAATTGCATCCGCACCTGTTCGCGAACGCGCCCGTCGAACGCCATCAGGAGAACTAACAAGAGCGCCAGCGCGCACGCCGAAAGAAGTCCGTCGCTGATTGCGCGACGCATATTCGGAACCCTCTCTGCCACAGGCACACCTACTGAACGCTCTCTAGGCAATTACTGTTCCTGCCGGCGCGCATTAGTTAAGGAAGCAAAACCCGCGCAGATCTTCAAGGTTCTGCGCAGGTCCTCGGAGCGCTTCGCCGCCGTGTTCCGTTTCGGCGCGCCTGCCGGCCCCACGGATTTAGCTGCCGCAGTTACGAATGTGCAGAATCGACCGCCGCAGTCAGCTCGCTCGCCGACGTGCTCCAGGACGCTGCCGCCGCTCCGTTAAGTTGGTCTGCCCGCGCCACTTTCCACCGATCGCCAGCAACCCGCCGCGGCGTTCTGGCACAGCCGTTGCCCCCTCAACCGTCGTCGCGCGGTTATGCAGGGAAGGCGTGACCGCATTTCGCACACACGGGTTGCGCGTTCAAAAAGAAACGCGCGGGAGGAAAGTGATGACGACTCTGATCAATCGGCTGCGCATGTTCTCGCGAGATGAAGAAGGACAGGACTTGCTCGAGTACGCGTTGCTCGTCGCTCTGATCGCGTTGGTCGCGTTCGGCGCGGTCAAGCTCGCGGGCGGCAGCGTGAACACCATCTTCGGGAACATCGCGACGCAGCTCGGTGGGGCGTAAGCAGCCAGCTTGGCGGAAGCGTAACGACCCGATCGGCGACGGGGACCCTGTGGTCCCCGTCGCTTCGTAACCGCTGAACCCAATTGGAGCGTCGAGGACTTATGCAGCAAGTGCTTGCGATAGTCGGACGGCTGGTCAAGCAGGACGAGGGGCAGGACCTTCTCGAGTACGGACTGCTGGTGGTCCTGATTGCAATCGTGGCACTCGGCGCGGTGATGACCGTGGGAAATACGATCAACACCATTTTCTGGAACAACATTGCTCAAAATTTCTGATCCCCTGCTCGTGAGCGCGGTCGCCAGCAGCGGCGCATCTAGCGCCGTCGTTGACTTGTATACGCGCCGGATTCCGAATCCGCTGACGCTCGGCATCGCCATCGCTGGCTTGATGCTGGCTGCGACCGGAAACGGCACGATGTCGATGGTCAACGCGCTGTTGGGATTTGCGGTCGGACTGGTGCTGATGCTGCCCGGTCACGTGATCGGTGCAACCGGAGCCGGGGACGTCAAGCTGTTTGCGGCGCTCGGCACCCTGCTCGGGCCAAAGGGTATCGCCATCGCGTTCATCTATACGGCGATGGCCGGCGGCGCGCTGGCGGTTGTGGTCGCGCTCCAACGCAGCGTGCTGCGCGTCACGGTCGAGCGGCTCTCGATGCTGCTCCGCACCGGCGGGTCGAATGTCGAAGAGATCGAACACGCTGCAGTCAATCGTTTCGCGTACGCGCCGGCGATCGCCCTGGGATCGCTCGCCGCGGCGCTGGGGTTGTGATATGAAACGCCGCCTTTCCAGTCAACGCGGCCAGGCTTTGCTCGAGACCGCGCTCGTCCTGCCGCTGGTCCTGCTGGTGGCGACATCGATTTTTGAATTCGGCCGTGCTTATCAGACGTGGCAGGTGCTGACCAATGCGTCGCGCGAGGCGGCGCGGATTGCGGTGCTGCCCGGAACGACCGATCTCGATATTCAAACGCGCGTGCAGCAGTACCTGACCGCTGGTCAGTTGGCCGGCACCGCCAGCGTCGCCGTCGATCGGACGCGAACGATTTCGATCGGGCTCGGAACGGCGGGCTCGACGCGGATCACCGTCTCTTACCCGTTCAATTTTATCGTGCTCAATCCGGTAGCGAGACTCGTCGTCGGGAACTCATCGCTCGGTGCGGCGCTCACGATGAGCGCGCAGGCCGAGATGCGTAACGAATAGGGGCGATTGTTATGGCTCGAGTCCGAGTGTTCCTGGTGTTGGCGCTGGCGGTCACCGCTGGCGGTGTGTTCGCATTCGGTACCTATAACTATGTGAACAAGCTGCCAAAGGGGGCTGCGTCGATGCCGACGCACCCGGTGGTCGTGGCTGCGGTCGACCTTGACGTCGGCGCGGAACTCTCCCGCGACGACATCCGGGTCGTCGACTGGCCGGCGAGCTCGATGCCGCAGCAGGCGATCGCCGATCCGAAGGACGTGATCGGCCGTGGCCTGGTGCTGCCGGTCGTTCAAAACGAGCCGATCCTGCCGATGAAGCTCGCCTCGAAGGACGCTGGCTCCGGTCTGCCGCCGGCGATTCCACCGGGGCTGCGCGCGGTGTCGGTCCGTGTCAACGAAGTGATCGGCGTCGCCGGCTACGTGCTGCCAGGGACGCGCGTCGACGTGCTGGCGACGGTCAACCCGACCGGACAGGGCGGCGACATCACCTCGAAAGTCATTCTGACCAACGTCCAGGTGCTGGCGGCCGGCACGAAGATCGAGCGCGACGTCAAGGACAACAAGCCGATGCCGGTCAACGTTGTCACGATGCTGGTGTCGCCCGACGAATCGGAACGGCTGACGCTGGCGGCCACCGAAGGCAAGATTCAGCTGGCGTTGCGCAACCCGCTCGATACCGGCGTGACCAGCACACCGGGCATCCGGCCGGCGGCGCTGCTCGGAATGGCCGCGGCGAAGTCCGCGGTGGCGCGGACCCGCGTCGCCTCCAACGGGTTGAAGGCGACGCCGACGGCCGCTGCGCCCGAGGGGGCGAGTGTCGAAATCATCCGCGGTGACAAACGTGCGCACGAAATCGTGCGCCAGGAGCAGTAGTCATGTCTGCGCACATGGGTCAGGTGGAGCCAATGAGTAAGAAGAGCCTGCGAGCGAAGGTTGGACGTTTCGTCCTCTCGCTCATGTTCCTGATTGTCATCGCCAACCGCGCGGTCCTCTATGCGGACGACACGGTCCGCCTGATGGTGGGGCGCTCGACGGTCGTCAGCGCCGGCAGCCCGATCGCGCGCGTCTCGCTGACCAGCGCAGACGTTGCCGACGCGCTGGTGACGTCGCCGAGCGAATTGCTGATCAACGGCAAGATGCCCGGCACGATCTCGATGTTCGTCTGGGACCGCTCCGGCGGTATCAAGCGCTACGAGATCATCGTCCAGCGCGACCTGTCGCGTCTCTCTGAACAGGTACAAGAACCTGTTCCCGAACGAAGAGATTGAAGTCCAGAGCAACGGCCGCAACATCGTGCTGTCCGGCACGGTCAGCAACAAAGACATTATCGAGCGTGCGGTCAACCTCGCGTCGGGCTACGTCGACAAGAAAGAGGAAGTCGTCACGCTGCTGAAGCTGCAGGAAGGCGCGCCGACCAATCAGGTACTGCTGCGCGTGCGCTTCGCGGAAGTCAGCCGCACCGCGCTGACCGAACTTGGCGTCGGCCTGTTCACCAGCCCGCTCGGCATCAACAACACCATCGCCCGCAGCTCCACCGACCAGGTGCCGACTCCGACCTGGAAGGACCAGGAGTGGACCAAAGCTGGAAACAGCTTCGGTGACGAAGTCACTTCCGTATCCGGAAAGTTTTCGGTGAGCGACTTCCTCAACCTGTTCCTCTTCAACGCCAAGTACGACCTCGGCGTCGCGATCAAAGCACTGCAGACGCGCGGCCTGTTCGAGAGTCTCGCCGAGCCGAACCTCGTCGCGGAAAGCGGCAAGGAAGCCAGCTTCCTGGCCGGCGGCGAGTTCCCGGTGCCGATCGCGCAGGGTTCGGGCGCCAGCCTGGCGTATAGCGTGATGTTCAAGGAATTCGGTGTTCGCCTCAGCTTCACGCCGACCGTCGTCGGCAACCGCGTTCATCTGAAGGTGAAGCCGGAGGTCAGCACGCTCGACTTCGGCAACGCGGTGCAGTTGAGCGGCTTCCGCATTCCCGCGCTCTCGACGCGCCGCACGGAAACCGAACTCGAGCTCAACAACGGGCAGACGTTCGCCATCGCCGGTCTGTTGAACAACAACATGACGCAGACGATGCAGAAGATTCCTGGCATCGGCGACATTCCGATCCTCGGCGTATCTGTTCAAGAGCAAGGCGGCGCAGAAGGGTCGCACCGAGCTGGTCGTGATGATTACGCCTGAAATCCTGCCGAACAACTCGGGTGGCGTGACGCGCGAACTGCCGCGGTTGCAAGAGCCGTTGCTGCCGGCACTCGCGCCAAAGGGTACGACCGAGATGCCGCCGGCGCACTTTACTCCGGCCGCGCGCTCCTCCGCCGACGCCGCAGCGGCTGCCGCCGCCGGCAAAGTGACCGTGCCGCAGCCCGCGATTGCCGCGCCTGCCGCGACCGACAGCGCCGCCGCGGCCAAGACCGATGCGCGACCTGACGCCGGAATCGGCGACGCCGCAGCTCAAGAAAGCGCAGCCGACGCCGGTGAACGCCGCGCCGACCGCCGCCGTGGCGCGACCGGTGACCGAGGACAAGAAAGCCGCCGAGAAGGCTCAGAAAGACGAACACGCCCGCGCCGAGGCGGCGAAGGCTGTGGACGGCAAGGCGCACGCGAAGCAGATCGAGGAAGACCGCCGCAAGGCCGATGAAGACAAGAAGCTCCAGGAGAAGGCGTCCAAGGAAGCGGCAATCGCGGCGAAGCGGCAGGCCGAAATCGACCGCAACGCCAGCGAAGCCGCCGCCAAGCGCGCCCAGGAACAGGCGAAGAAGCAGGCGGAGATCGACAAGAAGATGCAGGCGGCGCAGAAGGAATACGAATCCGAAGTAGCCAAGATCAAGAAGCAATAGGGCAGAGGTGGCCATGCGTAACCGCTTTCGACATCTACGACGAGACGAGCGCGGCATGTCACTGGTGTTTGTCGGCGCGAGCCTGATGGCGTTTCTGACGGCGACCACGCTGGCGATGGATGTCGGGATGTTCATGACCGCTCGGTCGCAGTCGCAGAACTCGGCCGACGCCGGCGCACTGGCCGGCGCCACCGCGCTCGCCTTCGACAGTTTTTCGGATCGCAGCGCGACCGGGCCGGCAAAATCCAGCGCGGTCAGCACCGCGCTGACCAACACGGTCATGCGGCAGAACGTCTCGGTCACGCCCGGCGACGTCGATTTCCCGGTCGGACCGACCGGACTGAACAACCGCGTCCGCGTCAGGGTCTACCGCGATGCCGCGCACAGCAACCCGCTGCAAACGCTGATGGGCGGCTTCTTCGGGGTTCCGCAGGCCGACGTCTGGGCCACTGCGACCGCCGAAGCGTCGCCCGCCAACGCCGTGACCTGCGTGAAGCCGTTCATGATTCCCGACAAGTGGGAGGAGCGTAGACCCACCATCGCTCCGTTCGATCCAGAAACCTCGGAATTCGACATGTACGACAACCATGGGAACCCGCTGACGCCAGCCGATTACTACAACGGCGATCTGAGTTCTCGGGGATACACCGGCTACAACAACGACCGGGATAAAGGCACCTTGCTGACCTTGCGCTACGGCACCGGCAGCAACATCGAGCCGACGGCGTACTACTCGTGGAACATGCCTGGCAATACTAGCGGCGTGATCGGCGGGGACTGGTATCGCGACAACATCGCCAACTGCAACCAATTCAAGATTCCGATTCCTGGTGCTGGAGCCCCGCCGTTTCTGATGATTCAGGAGCCGGGTGCAATGGCGGGGCCGACGGTCCAGGGCGCCCAGGACTTGTACGATCAGGATCCCGGTGCATATTGGGAACCGGCGCCGGGCTGCAACTGCGTCAAGAACAGCCGGTTCGGCGGGCACACCAGTCCGCGCATTTTCCCGATCCCGACTTACGACCCGATTTATTACGCCGAAGGAAAGGCGAACGGGCGGAACGCTGATTTTAAACTGGCGAACATCATCGGGATCTTTCTCGACCGTCGGCCGAGTGGCAATGAGCTTTACGGGCGCATTATTCCGATTCTCGGAATTCTTGACGGCAGCGGTCCTGTCCCTGCCGGGTCGTTTGCGACCGCTATTCGCCTGGTTCAGTAACTATGGCCCAACTGGTCGGCTTGATCGTTTCGAACGACGAGGAATTCACCAAGCAGGTCAACCGGATGCTGCGATCCGGCTCGATCCCGGTCAGCGTGGTGGACCAACGCGTCACCGTTGACACGGCATCGATGGATCTGGTGGTCGTCGACGTCCGCGGCAACGCGGCGTCGGCCATGGCGACGCATCGAACGGATGCGCGCTGCCGCGCCGGGGGCCGCCGTATTTGCGGTGGCGCAGGCGGCAGACCCCGAGTTGATTCTGCAATCGATGCGCGCCGGCGCCAACGAATTCCTGACCTGGCCGCCGGACGCGGAAGCGTTCAATGGCGCGATTCGCCGCACCGCGGCGCGCCGCGAAACCACCCAGGGCGCCAAACCGAACGCGACCACGCTGGTGTTTTTCGGCGCCAAGGGCGGCGCCGGGACGACGACCATTGCCGTGAACTGCGGCGTCGAGCTGGCGCGCCTGTCCGCGCGGCCGACGCTGATCGTCGACCTCAAGGCGGGCCTCGGCGAGGTCGGCCTGTTTCTCGGCGTTCGCCCGCGCTTCACGATCATCGACGCGCTCGACAATCTCCATCGGCTCGATCGCGAGTTCCTCAAGGAACTGATGGTGAAGCACAAGTCGGGTCTGGAAATTCTCGCCGGTTCGGATCAGTTCGACCGCCCGGGCGGGGCCGACAGTGGTGCGCTCGAAGAGTTGTTCCGACTGCTCGGACGTCAGTACGAATACATCCTGGTTGACGCCGGCAGCCAGATCAGCGCCTGCAGTGTCGCCGCACTCTACACCGCGGACCAGATCTTTCTGGTCGCCAACCCCGACGTGCCGTCGGTTCGCAACGCGCAGCGGCTAATCGATCGCGTGCGTCAGCTCGGTGCGTGCGGTGAACGGGTACGGTTCCTGTTGAATCGCGCTGCCGAGCCGTATCCGATTCCGCCGAAACAGATTGAGGGCGCCGTCGGTCATCCGATTCACCACAGCTTTCCCAGCGACTACAAGACCGTGTCGGCGGCGCTGAATTCCGGCGTGCCGCTGGCGCTGACCGGCAATTCCGACATGGCCACACAATTTGATCGCTTCACGCGGCGGATCCTCGATCCGGCCACGTCTGAATCCGCGGCCCCGGCGTCACGCGGGCGGCTCGGCGGACTCGATCGTCTCGCATCCATGTGGTAACCGCTGATGAGCATCCTTGCACCGACGAACACTCCTGTTCCCGCACGGCCGGTGGCGACGCCCGTCGCCGCACCGCGTCCGCAGCCGCCACGCCAGCAGTACCTTGACCTGAAGGCCGGCGTCCATCGCAAGCTCCTCAACCGCTTGAACCTGGAGGCGCTGGCCCAGGCGGATCGGGCGCGGGCCGAAGGCGAAATCCGCACGCTGCTGCTCGAGCTGCTCGCCGAAGAGAACGTGCCGCTCAGCCTCGGCGAACGGGAAAACCTCTTCGTCGAACTGATTGACGACGTCTTCGGGCTTGGACCGATCGAGCCGCTGCTGCGTGACGCGACGATCAGCGACATCCTCGTCAACACCTACAAGGACGTCTTCGTCGAGCGCGCCGGAAAGATCGAGCGCGTCTCGGCGGCATTTCAGGACGACAAGCACCTGATGCGCGTGATCGACCGCATCGTCAGCGCGGTTGGACGGCGCGTCGATGACAGCTCGCCGATGGTGGATGCGCGCCTGCCCGACGGCTCGCGCGTCAACGCGATCATTCCACCACTCGCGGTGGATGGTCCGCTGTTGTCAATCCGTCGTTTTCCGGCCGAACGGCTGAAGGCCGACGATCTCGTCACGCTCAAGGCGCTGACCAAGCCGATGCTCGACTTTCTGTCGCATTGTGTCCGGTCGCGGCTCAATTGCCTGATTAGCGGCGGCACCGGCGCTGGCAAGACCACCTTGCTGAACGTGCTCTCGAGCTTTATCTCCGAGCATGAGCGGATTGTGACCATCGAAGATGCCGCTGAGTTGCAGCTGCACCAGGAACACGTCGCGCGGCTTGAAACGCGGCCGCCGAACGTGGAAGGCAAAGGCGCCATCCGGCAACGACAGCTGGTGATCAACTCGCTGCGTATGCGGCCGGATCGGATTGTGGTCGGCGAAGTACGCGGTGAAGAAGCGCTCGACATGCTGCAGGCGATGAATACCGGTCACGACGGGTCGTTGACTACGGTCCACGCCAACACACCACGCGATGCGCTGTCACGTATCGAAACCATGATCGCGATGGGCGCGA
Organism: uncultured Acidobacteriota bacterium; assembly: GCA_963695635.1. Classification (GTDB taxonomy): domain Bacteria; phylum Acidobacteriota; class Vicinamibacteria; order Vicinamibacterales; family CAVVIG01; genus DATKHR01. The sequence continues at coordinate 285,112 of CAVOHK010000009.1, read as the reverse complement.
CCAACCTGCCAGAGCGGGCCATGCGGCAGCAGATCGCCTCGGCGATTCAGATCGTCGTGCAGCAAACGCGGCTCAGCGACGGCACCCGCAAGGTGACGAGCGTCTCGGAAATCACCGGCATGGAAGGCGACATCATCACCATGCAGGAAATCTTCATGTTCGAGAAACTCGGCGTCACGCAGGAGGGCAAGGTGATTGGCCGTTTCCGCGCCACCGGCGTCCGGCCGAAGATGTGCGAACGGCTCCGCGCGTGCGGCATCAACCTCCCTGCCGACATGTTCGAAGGCGTGATGGAGATCCGGTAATGATGTTACCGTTCGTAGTCTTCGCGTTCGTCGTCGGCCTGGTGATGGCCGCCTATTTCGCGCTGGCGAACCTGCCCGGGATCCTCGCTGGCCGCGAGCTGGAAAACCGGCTGCGCGATCTTTCGATGCCGCTCGAAACTGGTGGCGGCGACGATAGCAGCGTGGTCCGTCAGGAAAAGAGCGGCCCGCTCCCGGCGATCGACCGGGTGCTCGATGCGACCAGGCTCGGCCATTCTCTGAAGCGGCTGATCGAGCGCTCGGGCGTCGAGACGACGCCCAGTGCAATGGTAGTTGCCTCGGTCGTCGGCGCGATGGCGGCCGCCTTCGTCGGCAGCCTGCTGACCAATCAGGCGTTCGTTCTGCCGATTGCGGTACTGATCGGCCTGTCGGCGCCGTTTCTCTGGATGCGCTTCAAGGCGAAGCGTCGTATCAAACGGTTCGAGGAACAGTTTCCCGAGGCGCTCGACCTGCTGTCGCGCGCAATCCGCGCCGGCCACGCCTTTCAGACGGCGATGGGCATGGTCGCCAGCGAACTGCCGGCACCGGTCGGACTCGAGTTCAAGAAGACGTTCGAGCAGCAGAACTTCGGCCTGCCGCTGAAGGATGCGCTCAACGAGTTGGCCGATCGTATCGACCTGCTCGACGTCCGGTTTTTCGTGACCGCCGTCCTGATCCAGCGGGATACCGGGGGCAATCTTGCCGAGATTCTCGACAACCTCGCGCACGTCGTTCGCGAGCGCTTCAAGATTCTTCGTCAGGTCCGCGTCCACACCGCCCACGGCCGCTTCACCGGCTACGTGCTGCTGGCGTTGCCCGCGTTCCTGTCGCTGGCGTTGATGTGGATCAACCCCGAACACATGGGCCTGCTGTTCACCGAACACATGGGCCACGTCATGCTGGTTATCGCGCTGACGCTGCAGACCGTCGGCTTCTTCTGGATTCGCCAGGTCATCAAGATCGAGGTGTAGTCGTGTCGCTGATGCTTCCATTACTCGGGTTCATCTTCATCTCGCTGCTGGTTGTGGCGGCAGGCATGGCTTTTTCGACCAGCGGCGCCGGGACCATCGAGCGCCGGCTCGAAGAAGTGGCCGGCGTCATGGTCAAGCCGGTAGAGGAAGAACGCGCCTTCGACAAGAAAGTCGCCGGCGCGTTGAAGCGGCTCGGCAACGCGGTGCCGCGGTCGCCCTCCGAAATGGGCAAGCTGCAGCAGCGGCTGGTGTCCGCCGGCTATCGCCGTAACGAGGCGGTCGCGATTTTCCTCGGCATCCGTGTCGGATTCGCGCTGCTGCTGTTCGGCATGTTTGCCTCGCCGCTCGTGTTCCGCCCGAACTTCCTGTCCGCCATCGCCGCCGCCGGCATCGGCTACGTGCTGCCCGGATTTCTGCTGGCGCGAATGGCCAAGCGGCGCATGCATAAGATTCGGCTGGGCCTGCCAGACGCGCTTGACCTGCTGGTGGTCAGCGTCGAAGCCGGCCTCGGTCTCGACCAGGCAATTCAGCGCGTCGCCGATGAACTGGCGTTCGCTCATCCCGAGCTCGCTGACGAAATGCGCCTGATTAACCTCGAACTGCGCGCCGGCAAGGCACGCACCGAGGCGTTGCGGAACTTCGGCGAGCGAACGCAGGTGGACGACGTGATTTCGCTGGTCGCGATGCTGGTCCAGACCGACAAGTTCGGCACCAGCGTTGCCCAGTCGCTGCGCGTTCATTCGGAGACGTCGCGGACCAAGCGCCGGCAGCGAGCCGAAGAAGCCGCGGCGAAGACCGGCGTCAAGATGGTCTTCCCGCTGGTGTTCTGTATTTTTCCGGCGATTTGGGTGGTGACCATCGGTCCGGCGGCGATCAAATTCGTTCAGGTCCTCGGACCGATGACGGAGTAGCGATGGCCACCTTAGCGATGATGCCGGCGTTTCCGGAAACGGCCTCAACCCTGACCGTTCCGGTGCCGCCGGTTCCGAAGACGATCGAGGAAACCGGCCTGTCGGTCGATCAGCTGGAACAGCTGATCCTGAAGACGATGTACGGCGGCGAAGCCACCGGGCATTCGATCGCGGACCACATGCGGTTGCCCTACGCGATCATCGAGCCACTGATCGAGCGGGCGCGCGCGCAGCTGCTGGTTGAGGTTCGTGGCGCGAGCGGGTCGGGCACGGCCGGCTATCGGTATCTGCTCACCGACCTCGGGCGCGACCGGGCGCGGCAATATCTCGCGATCAGTCAGTACGCCGGGGCGGCGCCCATTCCATTGACCGCCTACGTCGCCGAAATGAAGGCGCTGCGTGAGGCGCGAGGGTATGTGGATCGCGATCGGCTGACGCGTGGTTTCACCCACCTGGTGGTGAAAGAGTCGGTCCTCGAGCAGGTTGGCCCCGCGGTCAACGCCGGCAAAGCGGTGTTCCTCTACGGACCGCCCGGCAACGGTAAAACCGTGATCGCCGAAGGAATGGGCCGGACGCTCGGCACCGACATGTACGTGCCGTACGCGATCGACGTCGATGGCCATGTCGTCACCGTGTTCGACCCGGTGAACCATGAATCGCTCGAGGACACCGCCGAGGTTTCGAATAGTGTCGTGGCCGCGGTGCCGCGCGACCGACGCTGGGTGCGGGTCAGGCGACCGGTGGTCATCGTCGGCGGTGAGCTGACGCTCGACATGCTCGATCTGACCTTCAATTCGATTTCCAAATTCTATGAAGCACCACTGCAGCTCAAGGCAAACGGCGGCGTGTTCCTGGTGGACGACTTCGGCCGGCAGCGGATGCGGCCAGAGGATTTGCTCAACCGCTGGATTGTCCCGCTCGAAAGCCGTGTGGACTACCTCACACTGCACACCGGCAAGAAGTTTCAGATCCCGTTCGATGTGCTGACGGTGTTTGCGACCAACCTCGATCCCAAGTCGCTGGCCGACGAAGCGTTTCTGCGCCGTATTCCTTACAAGATTCCGATTCAGGATCCGTCGCTGGCCGAGTTCACGCAGATCTTCGAGCTCAATTGCAAACGGCGGAATCTCAAGTTCCACGAGGTGCTGGTCGAGTATCTGCAGCGGCGCCACTACGATCCGGTCAGCCGGCCGTTCCGCGCGTGCCACCCGCGCGACCTGCTGGATCAGATCATCGCGCTCTGCCGCTACCGCGCGATTGAACCGACCATTACCCGGGAGTTGATCGACAAGGCTTGCGAGACCTACTTCGTCGACAACGAAGGTTAGTAGCAGTTATGCGGAAGATCGACGGCGCCGTCTATCGCGACCTCGCGGCACGGGCCTGCGTTGGCGCGCTGTTCGTGCTGCTGTCCTGGAATTTCGTGTCGGACTTCATGCGCACTGGCCGCATGACCGGCCTGCTGTTCCTGGTCAGCGAAGCGCTGGTCGTCATCCTGACGATCGTGCGGCGGCGCGCTCAAACCATCGATCGCTCGCCATTGGCGGCGGCGCTGACGACGATCTCGCTGCTCGGCCCGCCGCTGGTGCGCCCGGCCGATATGCCGGCGCTCGCGCCGGATGTCGTGACCGCGCTGATTTCGACCATCGGCGTGCTGATCGTGATCGCCGGCAAGGTGACCATCGGCCGCAGCTTCGGCCTGGTGCCGGCCAACCGTGGCGTGGTCGCGAGCGGACCTTACAGTATCGTCCGACACCCGATCTACGCCGGCTACCTGCTGACCCACGCAGCCACGCTCGCGCTGTTCCCCAGCGTCTGGAACGTCGCCATCATTGTCATCGCCGATACCGCGCTGGTGTTCCGGGCGCTCGCCGAAGAGCGGGTGCTCAGCGCGGACAGCGAGTACCAGAGTTATTGCGGCCGCGTCGCCTGGCACCTGGTCCCAGGGGTGTTTTGAAATTGGAGATTGGAGATTGCAGATTGCAGATTGCAATTTGCAATTCTCTTTCTGATTTATGTTGATGAACGCGCGCACCGGCGAAGTCGTGGCGTCGGACGTTGAAGTGGCCGACACGCGCGAGAAGCGCCGGCGTGGCCTGCTCGGCCGGCCGTCGATGAACCCGTCGAGCGCGCTCATCCTGTTGCCGTGCTTCAGCATTCACACCGCCTTCATGCAGTTTCCAATCGATGCGGTGTTCGTCAACCGGGAAGGCATCGTCGTGCGGGTGGTTCGCAACATGCGGCCATGGCGGATCGCGGTTTCCTTCCGGGCGCGCGCAGTGGTCGAGTTCGCCGGCGGCAGCCTCGGCCCGCGAGACATGCGCGATGGCGACCGCCTCTATCTGACCGCAGAAACGCAGCTAGCCACGGCGTCGATGTCGTGGCCGATGTCGGCGTAAAAAGACCGAACGCGGAGCTCGCCGAGGTCGCCGAGAAAAAAATTCTCGGCGTGCTTAGCGTGCTCGGCGTTCCTCCGGTTCGTTAAGCCTGGCGATCGTCGCGCCGAGGTGGGCACCGTTGTCGTCCCAGAATTCACTCACCCGCGGATGCCGCTCGAGCACCGCTTGAACGATCCCGCGCTGCACGCCGCGACCGCGGCCGTGAATCAACCGCACTTCCTCGAACCCCGCGTCGGCTGCGGCGGCGATGTACTCGTCAACCACTGAAGGAATATCGCGCGGCGCGAACGCGTGGAGATCGATTTCCCGCTCGATCGGCACACGAACCGGCTCCTCCACGCCCGCTCCTTTGTGTCCTTTGTACCCTTTGTGTCCTTAGTGTCGTACCTAACCTTTTCCCTTTGTGTCCTTTGTGTTGTTATATTCAGCGGTGACGACGGTTTTGATGCCGCCGCGGACCGAGAAATCACCAATCACCGTCATTCGTCGCGGCTGCAGCAACGCGACCAGGTCGTCGAGAATCTGGTTGGTTACGCTCTCGTAGAAGATGCCGCGGTTGCGGAATTCGATCATGTAGTACTTCAGCGACTTCAGCTCGACGCAGTGGGCGTCCGGCACATAGCTGATGCGAATCTCGCCGAAATCGGGCAGCCCGGTCATGGGACACACCGAGGTGAACTCCGGACAACTAATCAAGATCTCGTAGTCCCGCTCGGGGCGGGGGTTGGGAAACGTCTCGAGCGTCGAGCTTGACATGAGGGAAAAATCATAGCATCCGGCTACGCGCGCCAAAGTTTCCGCGCCGCCGCGGCGAGGCCTCGCCGAAGCTCGTGCAAAAATCGCACGAGCGACGCCGGGAAAGCGCGTTTTCACGCAATTGACAGGCGTGAGAAGCGCGGACTAGGATACGGCGTTTTTCGAACAAATCCTGCAGTTGGCGCTCCGCGCGCGCCGCTCGCAGCTCCGGGGGATAGGGGCCCCCCGGACTACAGAAGTCCACGCGCGTCAAGCAAAAGGGGGAACGCCGATGTCTGACGCCCGCAGAATGGGCAAATCCGAACTTTTTTCGCACTTCGCCGAGCGTTTCGAAGTCAAGCGGACCCAAGCCCGCGAATACTTCGACGAGTTGACGGCGTTGGCCGAAAAAGAACTGAAGCGCTCGGGTGAGTTCGTATTGCCCGGAATGGTGAAGCTGGTGGTTCAAAAACGCAAAGCGCGGATGGGTCGCAACCCGGCGACCGGCGAGGCCATCAAGATTCCCGCCAAGACGGTTGTCAAGGCGCGGATCGCCAAACAGCTGAAAGACGCCGTTCTACCGCGGAAGTAGCCCGTTCCCCAGCTTTGACTCCTGGACGTGTGTGAACCCTTCGGCTCGCCGGGTAGCGAGTCGGAGGGTTACGCCGCAGTCGGCTTGGCGATCAGCCGGCTGAGCAGCGTCGCCGGTACCAGCCGCGTGGCGCGGGCTTCCAGGTTCGTCACCGAATCATCGTCCAGAATGATCCGATCATTTTCGCCGAGTAAGATTTCGGCGCTATAGCGGCGTGCCCCGCGTAACGTGCGGAGCTCGAAAAAACGCACGTCGACGATGTGCTCGTCCACGGCGATCGACGTGGTCTTCACCAGCGTGCGAAACATCTCTCTGCCCTCCGTTTAACTTGCAGCGGCCCTAGCGGTGCGGTCGTCGCGCGCTGGGAATCGCAGCGTGAACGCCGTACCACGGCCGACTTCGCTTTCGACGGCAATCGTGCCGTCCAGCTGTTCGACAATTCGCTTCGTAATCGCCAGCCCGAGGCCGAGGCCGCGCCGCTTGGTCGTGACGAAGTCGTCGAAAATCGCCGACAGACGTTCCGGCGCAATCCCCGATCCGGTGTCGGTGACGGTAATTTCCACACGGTCGCCGGTGCGCGCCGTGCGGATCATGACGCTGCCGCCTGGCTCGGTCGCCTGAATCGCGTTGGTGATCAGGTTGCGGAAGACTCGACCGAGCGCGAAGCGGTCGCCGTCGATGATCAGTGGGCCATCAGCGTAGTGCGCTTCAACCGCTACGCCGTGGCGCTCGCCTTCCGGCCGCATCGATTCGAAGACCTCGCCGACCGCGGCGTTGATGTCCATCGCAAAGCGTTCGACTGGTTTCGGTTTGACGACGTTGCGAAGGTCGTCGAGGAAGCGGCGGATGATCGCGAGTTCGCGGTCGATGATCCGGCCGCAGTCGGCGCGCGTTTCAGCGTCGACCTCTTCGCGCAGCAGCAGCCGCGTGCTGTTGCCGACATTCTGAATCGGATGCAGCAGGTCGTGCACCAGGCCGGCCGCCACCCGGCCGAACATTGCCGACCGCTCCTGGCGCTTGACGTCCTCCTGGAGGTCCTTCAGCCGTCCCGCCATCGTGTTGAAGGCGTCGCCGAGCTCGCCGAATTCGTCGCGGGTCGCGATCGCAACGCGGGTGTCGAGTGCGCCCGACGCCACCGCATGGGTGCCGCGCTGCAGCGCGAGAATCGGGTTGATGAACGAGCGGCCGAACAGGTAGCCGACGAAAATCATCAGCAGCAGCGCGATGGAAATCGCCACCACCAGCTGGCGTGTCAGTTGCGACGCGCTGGCGAATGCCTCGCGGGTCGGCTGCTCGACGATCACCGTCCAGCCGAGCGACGCAATCCGGGCGGCGACCGCGAGACCGGTCCCGCTGCCGTCGGTATATTCGAGCGCGACCGGTGCCGTGGTCGACGCCGCGGCGCCGATAATCGGGTAGGCCGCGAGCATGTTTTTCGACTGGGCGACCAGCGACTTCTTGTCGGGGTCGCCGTGGGCGATCAGTTCGCCACGCGGGCCGACCACCATGGCGTAGCCGTGCTCGCCGATGCGGATCTGATCGACCATCCGCCACATTTCCTCGAGGTTGATCTCGCCGGCCAGCCAGCCCGCCGGCTGATTGAGGTGCGTCAGCCGCACCCCGAAGGCAGCGGTCGGCAGCAGGTCGTCGTCAACCCGGATCGGCGACATCGCGACGTTGTCGATCTTGACGGCGGCATTGCGTGGAATGGCGACGCGTGGCTTGCCGACGCGGCTGGTCACGACCGCTGTACCGTCCTCGGCGAACAGTGTCACCTCGCGGAATTCACGGAATTCGACGACGTAATTCTTGAGGATCTGATCCTTCTGCTGATCGGTCAGGCCGGTGTTCTGCAGGTCGGCGGCGAGCGCTTTCAGGATCTCGGCGTTGGTGGTGACGTAGCGACGGATTTCCTCGGCGGCGCGGGTGGCGACGTTCTGGTTGCCGCCGATGATCGAGTCGCGGGTGCCGCGCTGCAGCGACAGAATTGAAATCGCGCCATAGGCGATCAGCGGCACGACTGCGGCCAAACCGAGCAGCAGCGCGAAGCGCGTCGCGATATGGCGGATGCGGAACATGGCTAGTGCGTGGTGTTACGGTTATCGGTTCGAGGATGCCACATCCTTAAAGTGGCCAGCACATCGCGACCCGGCTGCGGAGAGACGTCAAACTCGCTTGATACCGCGCTGGAACGATTGCTCCACGCCAAAAACATCGCCGGTGGATCGTCGTCGACTGCGGCTTGAAAAGCGGAAACCGCCGTTCGGTACTCGCTCTGGTTCGCGGCGTGACTGATGCTTTCAAGAGCCGCGTCAACCAGTGAGCTCGAGAATTTCGTCTGATTCGAGGCGCCCTTTGAATGCCACCACCGATACGGACGCATCAAACTCCACCCACTCGATGGGTCCAAAAGGACAGTCTCAAAATCCGGCGAGCTCAAAACGCCGAACACCTGCTCGATTCCCGCCTGCTCAATCTCGAGATTCACACCAACTTCGAACGTGCGACCGCACTCCGATACTCGTCGTCATTAATCAGCATGAGTTGATTCGATCGAGCGCCGTGCGACAGCCGCGCTGAGTACTTGCAGCGTTGGACGACCCGGTTGAGGCCGGCGTTGGTAGACGCGGCTGAGACTCCATCCGCTGCGGAATCGAGCAGAACGGCCTGCCAGTCTCCGACGACATCTTCGACGTGATCTCCTCGACGGCTGCTTCCTGAATAACAAGGTCGACGCCAACGGCACGCAACTGTTGTTTGAGTACCAGCGCCAATTGTTCGAAAGGCGCGCCAGCGAGCGTGAAACAGGTGAGTGTCAGACCCTTCGGGATAGCCTTTTCCGCGAGTTGAGGCGCGAACGTGAACGTTGAGCCGGCAGCCTGAAACGCCCAATGATGTTCGGAAACTGGACCAACCGATGGCGTTCCGTGACCGCAAAGTGCGTCTCGAACGAACGCGGCCCGATCGATCGCCTCGTTCAAAGCCTGCCGCATGGCGGGCGTCTTTCAGCTTTCGCGTTTCGATGATTGAGAAAAATGACGTACTGATAAGGACGCTCGAATGCGTACAGCGAAACTTTTGTGGCGGCTTGCATCGTGTCAATCGCCTCGTTGCCGACCTCGTACAGCATGTCCAGTTGGTCGCGAAGCATGTCGGCCCAGGCGGCTCGCACATTCGGATAGGTGCTAACTTGCCAATCCCCCGAGTTGAGGCCTCCCAGATAGTAATCGTCATGGGCAATCACTTGCGCGTCCTTGGCGTTTGGCTCGTCAGCGGTCTTGAATGCACCGATCGCCACGTCGGCTGTACCCGTTTTCACGATTTGAACGTCCATCAGTGAATCTGGACAACAATGACGACGGACGCCGCAGATGGATCTCGATTTCTCGCGTCCCTTTCGCCGAGATCGATTCGACATCCGGCGACCGTCTTCAAGCGGTTCCGGAAGTTGCGCGTTCAGGATTGTGGCGATCGCTTCGGCGTCGGCCGCCGAGCCGTCGTGAAACGTGACGTTGGCGCGCAGGCGAATCGACGAGATTGAGTCCGTCCGCGGAAGCTGTCCAGCCCTCGGCGAGCCACGGTTCAAGTATGGCCTTCTGAATTGACTCGGAGCAGTCCTTCGCTCGTCTGTTCGACAAGGAACTGCTTGACACCACGTTCGGTCGCCAGGACGGGAACATTGCTGACTCCGAGTCGAGAATAGCGCGCGGTCGTGGAGGTTTCCGGAGCGGCGAACATCCGCGACGCGGCAACGAGGCGAGCGCAACAAGGACACGTCAGTGACCCTCGCCTGCGCGGTCCGCGTCTCGGAGGAATCACCCACTACTTCTTCTCCATCGGCGGCTCGTCGATCAGGAACGTCGCAGGTCATTCCCTGCTTTTTCGTCTTGATCGTGCCGCTCTTGATGATTTGAATCTTCATTGTAACGTCTCCTGGGGGAGGCTGGCTGCCTTGTGCGCCAGCGAGATAACCGCCGATTCAAAGGACGCTTTGTGACATGTCGGCAGATTCATGTCACCAAGTTCTGTGTGCGACGCCACCAGACAACCACCGGCGCAAATCGGGATGTATGCGCAGTCCCCGCACTCTTGCCAGGGATGCAACCGCTCGAACCGCTCGCGCGCGCTCTCGCGCCACGCTTCGCGGCGATCGTCGATATGCCCGGTCGACTGCGTTTTGTCGCCAGTGAACCCGGGGCAGGCGTAGAGCGAACCATCCGGACCGATCGTGTGCGCGTGCGTCATGTGCACATGACACGGACCGCCAGGCACACCGCTCGCCGTCGGGAAGCCGCGTCGCTCGGTCTCTTGCCGCAGGAATTTCAGCGCGTCGTCCGCGCCGCACGAGTCGCAGCCATGTACGGATGATCCCGATAATGTCTGCCCTCCCTTGCCCGCCGAGGTCATGCAGGTGCCGCCGAGCGGCTTGCCTTCGCCGTTCACCGGAATCAACGGCAGCACACCCTTTGGAGTGGCCGCTGTCGCGCGAATGATTGGCTTGAAGTTCACCTTCGACAGCTTGCCGGCGAACTCCTGTTCCTTCAGGAAGTCGAGCAGCGCCGGGTAGCTGGCAACAGACGATTCGTCGAAGTTGCCGCCGATGGCGATTGGCACCACGTCCGCCACCTGCCGGACGTTCTCGATGATCCGATCGAAGGTGCCCTGACCTCCGCGCAGCGGACGCATCCGATCGTGAGTGTCGCGATCGCCGTCGAGGGTGATTTTCACGCCCTTCAGACCGAGCGGCACCATCCGGTCAACGACTTCGCGCGTCAGCAACAGGCCGTTGGTGATGATGCTGAGGCCGATCGCCACGCCTCGGGTCTGCGTCGCGGCGAATGCGCGCTCGGCGATGTCGTACATCACCGGCAGGTTCAGTAGCGGCTCGCCGCCGAAGAACATCACCACCAGGCGCTCGGGCTGCACGCGATCCAGTTCGCGCTCGATCCACGACGATACCCGCTGCGCGGTCTCCGTCGACATCTTGTCGGCGAACTTGTTGTAGTCGCCATGGTCGCCCTGGAAACAGTAGTCGCAGGCGAAATTGCACTGCAGCGTGGTGAGAACGGTGATGTGCAGCTCGGACCGATCGCCCCGGATCGTTGTGAAGAACAGATCCAGGGCCTCGCGATCGGCGTAGCGATTTGCGACAAGAAAACCGTTGTCGCGCAGTACGTCCACCGCGCGATGCTGTTCGGCATCGAGATCGTTCAATTCACCATGCACTGCGCGATCAAGCAGCGAGGCAACGTCGTGCGAGACGACCAGTTGCGCATCGGTGAGGGTGTTCATCAGGAACACCTCTTCGCGTCCGGCGATCGGGACACGAAGATTGAACATGGAAGGCTGCATTCACGCTCCCGGGGCCAGCCGCGACCGTGTCTGCGGGTGGAATGTTCGCTGATTCAGTACGTACCTGGACTGTCGCAGACGTTTGCTCACGCCAAAATAGCAACGCGTATTCCATACAGGGGCCTGAAATCGATTGTGTGATTTCGCTAAGGAAAAAAGCCGTGCAGCGCCCAGTCTGTCGAAAAAGTCAACGTGACGCGCGCCCCAACGGGCAAAGAACTGTCCGGTCGCGCCGGCGCGACCGTCGGGCGATCCGCGGCTTACTACCGAGGAATCAGAGAATTGTAAGAGGAAGGCAATCGCTTGGCCTGGGTGGCCAAGTTGTTGGCTGGATTCAGGCCCCGCGCAGTCGTTTAGCAAGCTGTCGCACGTCGAGCTTGTCCATTTTGTACTTCAACGTACTTAATGGGATTCCAAGATACTCAGCCGTTCCGGTCACGTTCCACGCGTTCTTTTCGAGGGCTCGAAGAATAAAGTTGCGTTCGAACGTATTCGTCGCGTCTTCAAACAAATTGGCGGTGCGCACGCCCGCGGGCTCGAGCTGCGCGAAGTGGAACTCCAGCGGCAAATCTTCTTCGGAAATGTAGTCCTTGTCGCTGACCGCCACCAGCCGTTCGACCAGGTTTTCGAGCTCGCGGATGTTTCCCGGCCACCAGTACTTCTTCAACACCGTCATCGTGGTTTCGGTGATGCCGCGAATTTGCTTGCGGAAGCGCCCGTTGTAGCGCTGGATGAAGAACTCGGCCAGCTGCGGGACGTCTTCCGCGCGCTCGCGCAGCGGCGGCATTTTGATCGGGATGACGTTGATGCGATAGAACAGATCTTCGCGAAACCGTCCTTCCTTCACTGCTTTCTCGAGGTCGATGTTCGTGGCGGTGATCAAGCGGAACTCGGTCTTGATCGGTTTAGTGCCGCCGACCCGCTCGATTTCACCTTCCTGAATCGCCCGCAGCAGCTTGCCTTGCAGCTCGAGGCGCAGGTCGCCAATTTCGTCGAGGAACAACGTGCCGTTCGACGCCAGTTCGAACTTGCCCAGCTGCTGACGATGGGCGCCGGTGAACGCACCGCGCTCGTGGCCGAACAGCGTGCTCTCCGTCAGCTCTTTGGGAATCGCCGCGAGGTTCACCGCGATGAACGGCGCCTCGCGGTCGCCGGCTTCACGATGAATCAACCGCGCCAGCAGCTCTTTGCCGGTTCCGCTTTCGCCAAGGATCAACACCGTCGCCGACAGCTTCGCAATCTTGTGAACGAGATCGATGATGTCGCGGGTCATCTTGCTCGGGCCGACGATGAACTCGCGCTCGGTTTGATCCGCCACTTGCGCCGACAGCGTCAACACCTGGCGATTCAGATCCTGCCGCTCGCTCGCATTGCGGACCAGCGACCGCAGCTGGTCGTAGTCGAAATCCTTCGTCACGTAGTGATACGCGCCGTGCTTCATCGCCTGGACCGCGGTCTCGATGTCGTTGATCGCCGAGATCATCAACACCTCGATCAGGCTGTAGTTCTCTTTGACGATGCGCAGCACCTCGAAGCCGCTGATGCCGGGCAACCGCACGTCGAGGAGCATCAGGTCGACGTCTTCGCGGTTCAGAATCGGCAGGGCAGCCTCGCCGCTCGCGACTCGCAGGACGCGATACTCACGCTTGAGAATCGCCGTCAAGGTGTCGCGCATGCCTTCGTCGTCGTCGACGATCAGCACGGTTTTCGGCTTATGAGTCATGCATTCGGGGGAAGAACGCCGGTATTGTGTCAGGCGGTTGACACTGTTGCAAGCCGTTCGATAAGGTACTTTGTTTGGTGACCTTGCACTGGCTGCTGACCGTTGCGGCCCTGCTCGTCGCATTGACGGCTTGGGCCAAAGCGCGCCGTCTTGCGAAGCGGCTGGAGCGGCTGACCGAGTCGTATTGGGAGCTCCGTTACGAACACGGGCAGCTCCGGGCCCGCGTCAACCGACTGGATCCGGAAAATCCGCCCGCCGCCGAGCCCGCGATGCCGGCCGGGACCACCGCATTCGTTCCTCTCTCCTCCCTGAAACGATGACCAACGCATACGACGTGATCGTGATCGGCGCCGGAACCGGCGGCTATGTCGCCGCGATTCGCGCCGCGCAGCTCGGTCTGAAAACCGCCGTCGTCGAGAAACAGAAATCGCTCGGCGGCACCTGCCTGAACTGGGGCTGTATTCCGACCAAGGCGCTGCTCGAGCATGCTCACGCGTTCAAGGTGATCAAAGGCGCCAAGGAATGGGGCGTGCTCGGCGTCAGCTCGCCGACGATCGACATGACGCAGGTTCACACCCGGAAAGATCGCATCGTCAGCGGACTGACCAAGGGGGTCGAGTTCCTGTTCAAGAAGAACAAAATCGATTGGATTAAAGGGACGGCGCGGCTGACCGGCAAGGGTGGCGTCGAGGTGTTCGAGGGCGAGAAGCAGACACTCGCGGCCAGGAAAGACATCATCGTCGCGACCGGATCGGCGCCGCGCAGCGTGCCGGGGATCACCATCGATCATCGCCGGATCATCACCAGCGACGAGGCGATTCATCTCAAGGAAATTCCCAAGACGCTGGTGATCATGGGCAGCGGCGCGGTCGGCGTCGAGTTTGCCTCGATCTTCAACCGCTTTGGCAGCGACGTGACGATCGTCGAGTTGTTACCGCGACTCGTGCCGATCGAAGACGAGGCGATTTCGGCGGAACTGGAAAAATCGTTCCGCAAGCAGGGCATCACCGCTTACACGAATGCCAAAGTCACCGCGGCGAGCGCGTCGGCCGACGGCGTCGACATCGACGTGCAACTCGGAGACGGCCAATCGAAACACATTCGCGCCGACTACCTCCTGGTCGCGACCGGACGCGGTCCGGTCACCACTGGACTGAATGCCGAAGGCATCGGCCTCGAGATGGAAAAGGGCTACGTCAAGGTCGATCCGTTGTATCGAACCGGCGTGCCGGGCATTTCCGCAATCGGCGATGTGATTACGTTAGGCACACCGGGCCATCCGCAGCTCGCGCATGTGTCGTCGGCTGAGGGAATCCTCTGCGCCGAGCGCATCGCCGGCCGCGAGGTGCGACCGCTGAACTACGATCGGGTGCCCGGCTGCACCTATTGCGATCCCGAAATCGGCAGCGTCGGGTTGACGGAGGCCAAGGCGAAACAGCGTGGCTACGACGTCCGCATCGGCACCTTTCCGTTCGGCGTCCTGGGGCGGGCGAAGATGGCCGGTGAAACCGACGGCTTCGTCAAGATCGTCGCCGAGAAAAAGTACGACGAGCTGCTCGGCGTTCACATGATTGGCCTGCGCGCCACCGAGCTGGTCGCCGAAGCGACGGCGGCGCTGAACCTGGAATGCACGGTCGAAGCACTGATCCAGACGATTCATCCGCATCCGACGATGTCGGAAGCCATCGGGGAAGCGGCACATGCAACGCACGGCGCGGCCATACATCTGTGAAATTAGGAAGTAGGAATTAGGAAGTAGGAATTCGGAATTGGGAATTGAATTAGGAAACCACGATGGCGACTGACGTCGTAATGCCACAGATGGGCGAATCGATTGCCGAGGGCACGATCGTCCGATGGATCAAAAAAGTTGGCGACGCGATCGATCGCGACGAGCCGCTGTTCGAGATTTCGACAGACAAGGTCGACGCGGAAATTCCGTCACCGGCATCGGGTGTGATCGCCGAGATCCGCGCGAAGGAAGGCGAGACGGTTCCGGTCAACAGCGTGGTCGCGGTGATTTCTGCCGCCGGTGAAAAGCCGAAGCCCGCGGCTGAGCCGACCGCGCCGGCAAACGCGCAGGAGCCGCCGGTGCCTGCGTCCCAGGCCGACGGTGCCGCGTCCACAGCGGCCACGCCTTCTCCTCAGCCTGCTGCTTCCGCCAAGCCCGCCGCGTCAGCGACGCCGCAACCCACGTCGACTGAAGACGCGCTGCGCGAGCGCTCGTCGCCGCTGGTTCGCAAAATTGCGAAAGAACACAACGTCGATATCTCGCAAATTCGCGGTACCGGTCTCGGCGGACGAGTGACGAAGGACGACATACTGGCGTACGTCGGGTCCGCCTCCGCACCGCCGCAGGCTGCGGGTGCTTCGGCGAGACAAGCTCCACCGTCGCAAGCGCCGGTGCCGCCGAAGCCGACTTTCGGCGCCGGTGACGTCACCGAAAAAATGTCGCCGATGCGCAAAAAGATTGCCGAGCACATGGTGCTCAGCCGGCGCACGTCGGCACATGTGCATTCGGTGTTCGAGGTAAATTTCTCGCGGCTCGCGCAGATTCGCGACCAGCGAAAGAGTGAGTTCGAGCGAGCCGGTGCGAAGCTGACCTACATGTCGTTCATCACCAAGGCGGTGGTGGACGCTTTGCGTGAAGTGCCGATTGTCAACGCGTCAGTGGACGGCGACAACGTGATCTACCACAAGGAGATTAACGTCGGCATCGCCGTCGCGCTCGATTGGGGCTTGATCGTGCCGGTCGTCAAACATGCCGACGAGAAGAATCTCGTTGGCCTCAGCCGCGCAATCATCGATCTGGCCGGCCGTGCGCGTAGCAAGCAGTTGAAACCCGACGAAGTCGGCGGCGGCACCTTCACGATTACCAATCCCGGCGTGTTCGGCGCGCTGTTCGGAACGCCGATCATCAATCAACCGCAGGTGGCGATTCTCGGCGTCGGCAACGTCGAAAAACGGCCAGTGGTGATCGACGACGCGATTGCGATACGGCCAATGGCCTACCTGACGCTCGGCTACGACCATCGCGTGATCGATGGCGCGGTGGCCGATCACTTCATGTCGCACGTCAAGAAACAGCTCGAGAACTGGGATGAGGGCGCTTTATAGGGGTGCCGGGTGCTGGGTGCTACGTGCTGGGTGCTGGTGCTAGGTGTCGGGTGCTGGTGCCGGGTGCTGGTGCTAGGTGCCGGGTGCGACGGTTAGAGGTTCGACGGCTTGGGTTAGTCGCCTACGCCGACGCGCTTGAATTGCAACGCGCGCTGGTTGAAGAGCGGAAAGCCGATCGCATCGACGACACGCTGCTGCTCGTCGAACATCCTCCGGTCCTCACATTGGGGGTTCGCGGCGACGGCGGACGGTCGCACATCCTTGCCGGACCCGACATTCTGCAATCGCAGGGCATCGAGGTTCTCGAGACCGGCCGCGGCGGCGACATCACCTACCACGGTCCCGGCCAGCTGGTCGGATATCCGATCATCTCCCTCAAACCGGATCGCTGCGATGTGCACAAATATGTCCGCGACCTCGAAGAAGTCCTGATTCGCACCGCGGCCGATTACGGTATCGCCGGCCGCCGCATCGAAGGACTGACGGGCGTCTGGGTTCAAGCCGAAAACACAGAGAGCGCGGAAAAGCTGGCGGCGATCGGTGTGCGCATTTCGCGATGGGTCACCAGCCACGGCTTCGCGCTCAATGTGACGACGAACCTCGAACACTTCTCGTGGATTGTGCCGTGCGGCATCGCGGATCGCGGGGTCACGTCGATGGCCCGGCTGCTCGGCGGTGCGTTGCGACTCGAAGAAGTTGGCGAGTCGGTCGTTCGTCATTTCGCCGCCGTGTTCAATCGCACGGTCGTGTCGCGCGATTTGCCGTCCGCGGGAATTGCGCGATGACCTCCCACGTCGTCCGGCCGACGCTGCCGACGCGAATCGCGCTGCTAAGCGCGCTGCTGGCGATCGCCGGCACGTCGGCGTTTCTGCTGGCGCGCTATCCGGGATTGCCAGACATCTTGCCGGTCCGATTCGGTCGTGGCGGATTTCCGATTGGCTGGCAATACAAAACGATCGCGCGTGTGTTGATGCCGGTTTACGTCCAGATGGCATTGCTGACAGTTCTCGGATCAGTCGGCGCGTTAGTCCTGTCGCGACCAGACGGCCGGCACGACGCCGATGCGCCCGATGTCCGCGCCGCGGCGACCGCGGCGGAGGCCGTGACGTTGATTGCCGCCGTGTGGATCGGGTTTCAAGCCTACGCGGCGGTGGCTCTTGCATCGATGTGGCAGGTGGGACGGGCCGGATTGGGGCCGATGTACACGGTCCTTGAAGTCTCGGGCGCCGTTATCAGCGTCGTGATATTTGCCCGGGCGCATCTGCTGTGGGGTAAACCAGGACCGAGGCCGTACGTCGCCGACCATTGGCGGTTCGGGCAGCTCTATAAGAATCCGATGGATCCGGCGTTGTTTGTCCCAACTCGGGACGGCCGTCGCTGGACGCTCAATTTCGGACGTCCCGTTGCCGCCGCGTTGATGGGGATTATTCTCGCGGTCGGCATCATCGGGCCGGCGGTCATTCTTGGCTTACTGTTGAGGTGAAAGGAGTTAAGTCACTAGGGAATAAATAGCTACCTACCGGTGTTTTCCGCTGCGAGGCCAAAGGACTTATATATGCGGGACCCACGGCAGGACGAACTCCTCGAGCGGTTGAAGAGCGGCGACGAGCTGGCTATGGCTGAGCTGGCTGAGCAATATAGCTCAAAGATCTATCAGCTCGCATTCCGTTACCTCCGCAATAAAGAAGACGCCGAAGAAATCACCCAGGACGTGTTGTTCAAGGTGTATCGCAAGGTTGGCGCGTTCCGCGGCGACGCGCAGTTGTCATCCTGGATCTACCGAATCACCTTCAACGCCGCGATGTCGCGGCTCCGCACGGCGCGCTACCAGCGTATGCAGGATGAAGAACGGCAGCACGCGCAGAACGCGGACGGCGAACCGATCGCCGCGTCGCGTCCGGACGTCGCTGATTGGAGCCAGATGGCGGACGAAACGGTGCTGCGTTCGCAACTGCGAAATCGCGTGATGAGCGCGATTCTGGCGCTACCGGCGATCTACCGCGCGCCGGTGATGCTGCGCGATATTCAGGGCATGTCGACCGAAGAAGCCAGTGCGATGTTGAAGGTGAAAGATCAGACGTTGAAGTCGCGGCTGCACCGCGGGCGGTTGATCCTCCGCAAGCAGTTGGCCGATTTCGCCGGCGGCTTGTCGATGCACCGGCCAGCCTTCGGAATGTAAAATGTAAAATGCAGAATGCAAAATTCGGCATTTTGCATTCTGCATTCTCGTTAGAGCTGCACCGCGTTATCCAGCGCCACCTGTTCCACCACACTGAGCGACGGAACGACGACTTCGGCGATTCCGCCCGGTCCTAGACGGACCGGCATCGCCGCGGTTCGTGTCGTTGCCGTGTGATCCGCGCCAGGACCCACGAAGCAACTACTCAACTGCCGCGACCGCCCATCGATCGCCGCAATGATTTTCGTCGTCGCGGCGGCGAGCGCGTACGGCCCGGGCGGCCAGAGCGCCGCGATCCTGGCGTCGAGACGCCGTCGTGTCGGCTCGTCGAGCTGGCGTGTCAGGGCGAGCCCGCCTCCGGTTGCGTCTTCCCACGGAATCACGATCCTTGAGGGCGGAATACCCAGCACGGTCAGCGCGACGTCGCGTGCCGAACCGTTCAGCGCCAGCGCGACCATCGCTTTGGCGCCGCCGGCCAACGCCTCGGGCGCCGATCCGAGAAGGCGGCCGCGCGGCCATTTCAAATCCCTCACCCCCCGATCGACCAGTTCGCGCGACGCCGCACCGGCGCACACGATGATGGCGTGTCGCGCCATCTGTGACAGTCGCCGCAACAACGCGAATGCATCGTCGCCAGTCCATTCGCCGACGGCAAACTGGTCGGCGATCACCACGACTTGCGCACCAGCCGCGCGGGCGATGTCGGTCGAGCCGGCGAGTTGCGTGGCAAATCCTTCGATCGGCGCGGCCTGCGCGATATCCAACGCTTTGCCGGCCGCAACGCGACCACGCTCGTCGACCAGCGTGATCACGCGTGCAACGTCGCAGCGGGCCAGCGCGTGCGCGGTGGCGCCACCCAGTTCTCCAGCGCCGATGATCGCAATCTCTTGCACGGTGGGACTATTCTAGGTGATTGGGGATTAGGGATTAGGGGATTGGTGGTGGCAGGGATTGGTGGCGACAGGGAATGGTGTCGTCTGGTGATTGGTGGAATTGGTGATTCGGATTGACGGCTGGAGCGTTTATGGATATTCGGGGAAAAGTTGCGCTGGTCACCGGTGGTTCGCGCGGCATCGGCCGTGCGATTGCCCGTGCGTTGGTGGCGGACGGTGTCAACGTCGCCGTCACCGGGTTGAGCGGCGCCAACCTGTCTGCGGCGCGGCGGTCGATTGAAGAAGCTGGTCCGGGGAAGGTCGAGACACTGCAAGCCGATGTGCGAAAGCATGAGGAGGTTGTTCGTGCGGTGAATGCCGCAGTGTCTCGCTTCGGCGGGCTCGACATCGTGATCAACAACGCCGGTGTCGGTGTCTTCAAAACCGTAGCCGAAATGACACCGGCGGAGTGGTCAACCGTAATCGACACCAATCTGACCGGCGTGTTCAACGCCTGTCACGCGGCGATCCCTCACCTGCGCGCGCGCGGCGGCGGCTACATCATCAACATCAGCAGTCTCGCCAGCCGCAACGCGTTTCCTCAGGCAGCGGCCTACTGCGCGACCAAGGCGGGCCTGAACCAGTTCAGTGAAGCACTGATGCAGGAAGTGCGATACGACGGCATCCGCGTCAGCTATGTGATGCCGGGATCGGTTGCGACCGGGTTCAACAATCGCAGCGAGTCGGACGGCGCCGACTGGAAAACGTCAGCCGAGGACGTCGCTGGTGTGGTGATGGGACTGCTGCACAGCGATCCACGCAGCATTCCGAGTCGCGTTGAAATCCGGCCAAGCAGGCCGCCGCGCAAATGAAAACGCCGTTCGACAAACATCGCGACGCCCTGGAAGTGCACGAGACGATGATGGGCGCGGCGCGCGGCCGAATGGCCGTTGCCCTCGATCTCCTCACCGATTCAATGGCACTGGTTGGACAGCACGCGGTCTATTGCCAAAGCGATCGGTTTCCCGGCAGGCCGAAGATGGACATCGCGCTGGTGCTGGAACAGCTCGACGATGCGAAGCAGCTGCTGCAGAGTGCGATGGAAGAGGTGAAACTTAGAACTAAGAACTAAGAACTGAGAACTGAGAACTGACGAACTGAGAACTAGACTGAATTCGGCGTTCTAGTTTTCAGTTTTCAGTTTTCAGTTCTAAGTTCTAAGTTCTTCTGTGTCCACCGCGAGAGGATGACCAGCCAAATCACGCCGGGCGCGCAGAACAACGCACCGAGCAGGAAGGCGAGTGAGCGCGGCGTCCAGCCGGCGTGATCGAGGCCATAAGCGGTCCAGTAGCTGGAAAGCGATGTCACCAGCGTGACCAACGCGAGTTCCGCAGCGAACACCCGTCCGCGAAAGCGATCAGGCACTTCCATCTGCAACAAGACCGTGCTGAATACCCACAGGATTGATCCGCCGAAGTGCGCCAGCAGAACAGCCAGCGCCGCAATTGGCAGCGAGGGTGCACCCGCCAGCGCGATGTAGAACGCGCCGACCATGAAAAACGCCGGTCCGATGGTGCGGCGCAGCGTTTTGGCATCCTGACCAAGCATCCAGCGGATCGCGATTGGGCCGATGCCGGCGCCAATGCCGCGCGCTCCGTAAAGGATCCCGATGCCGGCAGCGGAGTCGACACCCACCGGAAACACGCGTTGACCAAACACCGTCAGCAGCAGCAACACCCCGCCCGCCAGTCCCCAGCCGGCTTTCACGCACATCAACGCCGCGACATGCCGCTCGCGCCGGACATACTTCAGCCCGTCGATCAGGTCGGTTAGCCCTGAAATCTCCCTGAAGCCGTGGCGCGGATCCGAGTGTGGCGGTGTGGCGTCGTAGCGGGTCCGGCCGATGAATACCGCCGACGCGAAAAACGAGAGCGAGTTCAGCACGAATGCGACGTCCCGACCGAACAAATAGGTCACCAGTCCACCGACCGACGCGCCGATTGCCAGCATCGCCGACCAGGTGGCCGCCGAAACCGCGTTTGCCGGCATCAATTCTTCCGCCGACGTCACGTTGGGAATCGTCGCGGTACGCGCCGGTTCGAAAAATCCCGACGCAGTCATCGTGCAGGCCATGATCACGTAGACCAGCCACACGTGCTCGCGCGAACGCACCAGCAGCAGGAACAGGATCAAGAAGCCGCGAACCAGGTCCGCGGCAATCATCAATTTGCGCCGATTCACCCGATCGACGACCACGCCGGCGGCGGGGCCGACCAGCGCCACCGGCAAGTATTGCGCGATCATGATCCACGCGACTGCGGTCGCCGATCCGGTCAGATCGAGCAGCAGCGCATACACCGCGACCGAATTGAACCAGTCGCCAAGCTGCGAGATGGCTTGTCCGAAGTACAGCAGCCTGAAGTTTCTGTTGGTGCGAAGGACTGAGAGGTAGATGCCGTCATTATAATTGGTCGCCTCTGATGCTCGAACTCCTTCACTACCGCCTTCTCGACAAGCTCGGCGAAGGCGGACCCGCCAACGTTCGCGTGTTTTGTCCACGCGAACTACGGCGAGGTCTCGCCGTAGCCCAGCACGGACCGCGGTTGTGATCGGCAGCGATATCCTTCACTACCGTCTTCTCGACAAGCTCGGCGAAGGCGGAATGGGCGAGGTGTACCGCGCCCGCGACACACGGTTGGGGCGCACCGTGGCCATCAAGGTGCTGCCACAAGACGTCGCCGCCGATCCGGATCGGCGCGCGCGATTCATGCGCGAGGCGCAGGCGGCTGCGGCGCTGTCGCATCCCAACATCGCCGCGTTGTTCGAAATTGGCGAGGACCAGGGCCGGCTGTTCCTGGCGCTCGAGTTCGTCCCAGGTCAGACGCTGTCGCGTGAAATCGGTGGCCGGCCGATGAATCCGCGTCAGGCAATTCACCTCGCGGTGCAGGTTGCCGACGCGCTCGCGGACGCACACGCCGTCGGCATCGTGCATCGCGACATCAAGCCCGACAACATCGTCGTGACTCCGAAAGGCCACGCGAAAATTCTTGATTTCGGCCTCGCCAAATGGACGGCCGGCGGCGCGGATCGCGATCGCGCGGCGACCACATTCGAGACCGGCGCCGGCGTGGCGATCGGGACGGTGGCCTACATGTCGCCGGAGCAGGCGCTCGGCGAGCCGGTCGATCACCGGACCGATATTTTCTCGCTGGGCATCGTGCTGCACGAGATGTTGACCGGTATGCGACCGTTCCACGGCACAACCGCCGCCGCGGTTGCGCTGCAGATTGTTCAGGGAACCGCCCCGCCGCCATCGTCGGTAAATCGCAGCCTGGCAACCGAGTTGGATCCGATTGTCGCCAGAACGCTCGCGAAGCGCATCGCCGAACGGTACGAGTCGGCGGCGGCACTCGCGGCCGAACTGCGGGCGGTCGATGCCATTCTCGACGTCCGCAGCGTCGAAAGCGAGCGGGCCAGCGCTGCCGCGGCAGCGGCGAAACCCGGTCGCGCAATTGGCCGAGGAGTGGCGCTGCTCATCGCGATCGCGCTGCTCGGCGCCGCCGTGTGGTACGAGCGCGCTTCGCTTGGCCAGCTCTGGAAGCGAACCGTCGGTTCACCGCCGCCGCCGATCGTTGCGGTCATTCCGCTGGAATTGTCCGATGCCGATCGCTCGCAGCAGTTTTTCGCGGACGGCCTGACCGAAGATCTGGTGATCCGCCTTGGACAGACTGAGGGCCTGAAGAGTGCTCGGCCGTTCGGCGACGCGAGCCTATCGCGGTCGTGCCCCGAGCGAGCTGGCCCGCGAACTGAACGCAGCGGTTGTGTTGACGGGCACCGTCCGCCCCAGCGGCGACAGCGTGAAGATCTCGCTCGAGTTAGTCGATCCATCCGACAACACCGCATTGTGGACCGGTCAGTACACGCGTGAAGTCCGAAACATTTTCGCGGTGCAGGCACAAGTGGCCGACGACGTCGCGTCGGCGTTGCGGGTCAGGCTGCGTGCCTCGCCGGCACGCGAACGCGCGGCCTCGCGCCTGGTGGATCCGCGCGCTTACGAAACATATCTGCGCGGTCGCCAGGCGGCAGCCGAGCGCAACCTCGAAGCGGCGAAGCAGCGTTTCGAAGAAGCGATTCGGTTGGACGATGGCCTTGCCGAGGCGCACGCCGGACTGGCGGAGACGTTGCGGCTCGAGTCGTCATTTCTCGGCGCGGTCGACGATCCGCCGCGGCGTGCGCTGATTCGAAAGGCTGCGGACCGTGCCTTCGAGCTTGATCCGGATCTCCCGCAGGCGAATCTGGCGATCGGCCTTGCCGCCGATTCGCTGCACGATGCGCTGACGGCGCTGCGAAAATCGATTGAACTCGATCCGACGTTTTCTGAAGGCTTTCACCAGATCGGCGACCAGATCCTCGAATTCGATCCGGTGCGGGCGATTGCCTTCTATCGGCGCGCGATCGAACTCGATCCGCGAATGAACGTCAACCACGCCGATCTGGTGAGCGCGTTGTCGATGCTCGGTCGCTTCGACGAGGCGTCGCGTGAGCTGACCGATGCACCCGATCCGAACGGCTCGTGGAAACCGCCGCTGCGCGTGGCGTTGGCACTCGAGCAGCGGCGATATGACGAGGCGCTTCGCACCATACGCGACCTGAAATTGATCGAAACCGTCCCGGTCTTCGCGCTCACCAACGTTTACGCGCTACGGATGGCTGGCCGCACCGATGAAGCGATGACGCAGGCGCAGGCGCTGGTTGCCCGCAATCCGGCCGACTGCGAGGCCCGCGCCGCGGTTGCGGGTTTGCGGCAGGAGCGCGGTCAACAGGCCGCCGCACGGCAGCTGGTTGCCTCCGCGCTGGCAAATGCCAGGACGCGGGCGCTTGGCCCGCTCGCGGCCCGCTGTGCGGCGTTGTCGGCGGCAGCGGTGGCCGACGCGCCGCTGGCGGCCGACCTGCTGAAACGCATCGCCGCCGATGAAGCGATGCTCAGAGGCTGGGGTCAGGAAATCATGGGCACCAACGGCAGCAAACTGCTACGCCGCCAGATGTTCCCGTGGACCCATGTCGTTGACCAGCCGCCGATGGTTGAAGCCAGGGCAGCGCTCGACTCCGCGTATCAAGCAGCGCGAGTGAAAATCGCCGGAGTCCTCGATCCGATTACGCCGCGCTGATAATCGATGCCAGTTTCATCGTATCGATGTTGCTGCCCGACAGCACGACCGCGACATGGTTGCCGAGCGGGACGATCTTCTTCGCCAGCAGCGCCGCGGTTCCGACTGCGCCGGCCCCTTCCGCAATCAAATGCTCCGCCGTCACCAGACCGGCAATGCCGAGGGCGAGTTCACGTTCATCGACCGTGACGATGTCGTCCACGACGCGCTGGACAATGCCGAAGGTGATCGTTTCGGGGTCGGGATTACCGCCCAATCCATCGGCGAGCGTCGGGCCGGGGACAATTTCGACGAGATGACCAGCGCGAAAGCTGGTTTGAAACGCGCACGAGGCGACTACTTCGACGCCGATCACTCGGGCCGCGGGCTTGAAATGTCGCGCGACTGTTCCCATCCCGCTAATCAGGCCGGCGCCGCCGATGCCGAGTACCAGCATGTCGACATCCGGCGCGTCTTCGAATATTTCGACAGCAACCGTGCCCGCGCCGGCGATGACGTCGGCGTCGTTGTACGGCGAAATGAACGCCGCCCCGGTCTCGACGGCGAACTGTTTCGCCATCTTTTCCGCTTCGTCGTAGTCGCGCCCTTCGGCGCGCAGCGTGGCGCCATGCCGCTTGATCGCGTCGAGCTTGGTTGCCGGCGCATCAATCGGTGTGAACACCGTCAGCGGCAATTTGAATGTTTCAGCCGCGACGGCGAGTGCGCGCCCATGGTTGCCGGCGGATGCCGTGACCAGCGCATTCGGCGCGCCGGCTCGTTCGCGCCGCGCCATCACCGCGTTGAAGGCGCCGCGCGACTTGAATGAATTCGAGACCTGTACCGACTCGACCTTGATCGACACTCGGGTCCCGGTGGCATCGGAAAGCCACGGCGAATGAATCAGTGGAGTCCGTCTGACGTAGGGTGAGATCCGTTGTCGAGCGCGCAGGATCTCGATCATGTGTTGGAGAGTATCGCGGCCAGGTTCTGCGTAAACGCCGACCGCGCCATCACGTCGTCCACGCCCGCTGCCCTCGCCGCGTTGATGACGTCAACCTGGACGTGGGATGCATATCCGACTGTGCGTACCGATGCCAGCGACGGATCCTGCTTCATGTCCGCAACGATGCCGAGCGGATTGATGCGTCCGTTGTTCAGGTCGAGGATGACCAGTGATGGCGTCGATTTTTTCATCTCGGCGAGCGCGCCGTCGGCCGAGCGCGCGAATGTTACGGCGACACCGAGTTGATTCGCGGTGGTTTTGATCTTCGAGGTGAACATCAAGTCGTCGAGAACGGCTAAGATCATGACAGACCATGATAATTGAGAGTCAGGCGGTCGGTCCGTTCTTCAAGAACGGCTACGTCGTTTCGTGCGAAACCACGCGTGAAGCGATTCTGATCGATCCGGGGGATGAGATTTCGAGCCTGCTCGCCTACGCACAACGCCAGGAACTGGCGATTCGTCATATTCTGCTGACCCACGCGCACGTGGACCACGTCACCGGCGTTGCAGCGGCGAAACGAGCGCTCAACGTCCCGGTCTACTTGCATCGCGACGATCTATTCCTCTATGAACGGGCGATTGAGACCGGCCGGATGTTCGGGCTGAACGTCGAGCCACAGCCGCCGATCGACATCTTCTATGTGCCTCGGCAGGTGGTGACGTTCGGCGGCTATGAGGTCCACTGGCACCACACCCCGGGACATTGCCCCGGCGGCGTCTGTCTGCAGGTGGGGAAGGCCGGCACCCAAGGCAAGGAATTGTTCGTCGGCGACACGCTATTTGCGGGCTCGATCGGCCGCACCGACTTGCCGGGCGGCGACTACACCGTGCTGATCGCCTCGATCAAAAACGTCCTGTTCCCGCTGGGCGACGATGCCATCGTGCATTCGGGGCACGGTCCCGACACCACGATTGGCACGGAGCGGCGGACGAATCCTTTTCTGGTCGCTGGTCGCTATGGTGCTGGCTAGTCATGGGTCTATGCCTTCGCCATCAGCCATCGGTGAGCCACTTGCCACATTGATAGTCAACTCGACCCGCCCGACGCGTAGCCGATCGCCCGCCGAGAGCGTGGCTTTCTCGACGCGCTTGTCGTTGACGAAGGTGCCGTTGGTACTCTTCAGGTCGACGACTTCGACGTTGGCGTCAGTCGCCGTCAAACGGCAATGGATCCGCGACACCAGCGGCGCGTCCATGATGAAATCGGCGCGTGGCGCGCGGCCGACCGTCTTGATCGCGCCCGGAGTCAATCGAAATGTAAATGAATCGTGAGGGGGCGTAGCGCTCTGCAGGATCCACATGCGTGCGTATCTTAACGCGACCGCTTTCCGCCGCGCTATCAACCGCGGCGTCCGCGCGTTCGTCTAACCCCTCAGGGCCACCGTGTTCTTCGATGTTCGCGACACACTGCGGGGTCTTCGCCGCGACCGTGCGTATGCCGCGGCCGTCGTGGTGACGCTGGCGTTGACGATCGGCGGTAGCACGGCCGTCTTTTCGATTGTGGACGGCGTGCTCCTCAAGCCGCTCGGGTATCCAGAAGCCCACCGACTGGTGACGATTCAAGAAGGCTGGAACGAACTGCGTCTGCTCTCGTCGGGCATCGAGGTGAACGAGCAGCATTTCGAATATTGGCGGGGGCGGGCCACAACCTTCGAGTCGATGGCGCAGTACATCGTGCTGCCGGCGAACTTGACCGGCGCCGGTGACGCGACGCAGATTCCGGTTGGACGCGTCAGCGGATCGTTCTTCGACGTGTTGCGCGTGCTGGCGGCCCGTGGTCGCGTGCTGAACCCTTCGGACGAGCCCAGTGGACGACCGGAAGTGGCGGTGATTTCCGACGCCTGCTGGCGCCAGCGGTTCGCATCCGATCCGGCGATCGTCGGACGTTCGATTGTGCTCGACGGCAAACCGCGCACCATCGTTGGTGTGCTCGGGCCGGAATTTCGCCTGCCGACCGAACGGCTGGTGTCGTCTGGTGAAGCGTTCGTGCCGATTCATATGGACGCGGAACGTGTCGGCTGGGTCGGCGATCACAACAACGAAGCATTCGGCCGTTTGCGTGACGGCGTGTCGCTGGAGCAGGCTCGCGCCGAACTCGACCTGCTGCAGCGACGGGTGAGCGAGATCGCGACGCGCGAAGCGAGAGAACCGGTTTCGCTGACTAGCGTAGTAAGGCCTCTTTCAGAAACGGTTGTCGGACAGTCAAGGCGCGGACTGCTTCTGCTGCTCGGCGCCATCAGTGCGGTGCTGCTGATTGCCTGTGCGAACCTGGCGAATCTCTCGCTGACGCGCGCCATCGGCCGGTTGCGCGACTCCGCCATCCGGTCGGCGATCGGGGCGAGCCGATCGCGCCTGATCGCTGGATCCATGGTGGAGCAGGTCGTGCTGTCGCTGTCGGGCGGCGCGTTCGGGCTGGCAGTGGCTTGGGCAGCGCTGCGCGTCTTCGTGCGGACCGCGCCGATCGATCTGCCGCGAGTCAACGAAGTGGCAATCGACGGTCGTGTCCTGGCGTTTGCGGCGGGAGTGTCGACAATCGCTGGAATAGCCGTGTCGGCGTTACCCGCGTGGCGGCAGTCGCGCGTCGACGTCGAACGCACGCTTCGCGCCGGCGCACTGACGACCACGAGCGATCGCGGCGGGATCCGGGCGCGCGGCGTGCTGCTGGCGCTGCAGATCGCCCTGTCGCTTGCGCTGCTGGCCGTCACCGGTTTGCTTGCCGGGAGTCTGGTTCGCGTGATGAACGTCGATCGCGGCTTCGCGGCCGAACGCGTGTTGCTTGTACCCGTCTCGTTGCCGGCCAATCGCTATCCGACCGAGGTCTCGCTGGTCGCCGCCTACGATCGCCTTTTGCCGACGGTTCGCGCGTTGCCGGGCGTCACGTCGGCGTCTGTCATTTCGGCGTCGCCGCTCAGCGGCTCTGGTCAGGTGAATGCAGTCGTGCCCGCTGGTAGCACACGTCCGCGGTCGGAACATCCATCAGCGAACTATCGCTTCGTCGGTCCCGAGTTCTTTCAAACGATGGGCATCGCGGTGTTGAGAGGTCGCACGTTCACGGACGCGGAGCGCCCCCCGGCGCACATGATGCCGGCACTGATCTCGGATCGCACTGCCCAGCGCTTGTGGCCCGATCAGGACGCGCTCGGCAAGCAATTCAGTCGCGGCATCCCGGGCGAGGCAGGGTTCGAAGTCGTCGGCATCGTCGCCGACGCGAAGCTGACGTCCCTCGAACGGACGCCGCCGCTGATGGTCTACCTGCCGTATTGGTGGCGCAGCCGTATGACGACCCAGCTGGTCGTGAAAACCGCCGGAGACCCCGCAGCCATCATGCCCGCAGTACGGCGAGCCGTGAGCGGCGTTGATGACGAGATTGCGATCGGCAACGCGCGACCGCTCGAACAACTGGTCGGCACGTCGATGGCCGGACGCCGTTATCAGGTGCAGCTGTTCGTCGCGTTTGGTGTCGTCGCGCTGTTTATCGCGGCGCTCGGCGTTTACGCCGTGACCGCCTACGGTGTGTCGCAGCGCCGGCGCGAACTGAATATCCGGGCGGCGCTCGGCGCGCAGCCAGCACAGGTGCTGGGAATGGTCGCGCGCCAGAGTGGAGGGCCGATTGTCGCGGGACTGGTAGCCGGTGTGATCGGAGCGGTCGCGCTGAGCGGCGTCGTTGCCAGCCTGCTGTTCGAAGTTCAGGCGCGCGACCCTCGTATCTTCGCCGCGGTTACGCTGATGGTCGGCGCCATTGCCGCGCTGGCCACCCTCGTGGCGGCTCGGCAGGGCCTGACTTACGATCCGGCGGCGATGCTTAGAGAGGATTAAGGGCAGTTTACGAGGAATTCAGCTTCCGTCGATTGCGTCGGGCGGGGGCTTGCGGCATCGTTGCAGCCATGCCGAACCACATCCGACGCTCACTACTCCTTTCGTCATGGTCCCTCGCATTTCTTCCGGCACTTGCCGAGGCAACGATCGGCGAGCAGCAAGGAGGACAGGGTCCTGCTTCGACCGCCAAACCGATCGGGGATGCGTTTCCTGCCCAGGATCCGGCAATCGTCAAAGAAATGGTGACCGTGGCGCACGGCAACGTAGCGCGTGTGAAAGAACTCGTTGGCCGGCAGCAAACCTTAGCGAAGGCGAACTACGACTGGGGCTTCGGCGACTGGGAATCGGCGATCGACGCGGCCTCCCACGTCGGCAATCGCGAGATCGCGGAGTTCCTGCTCGCCAACGGCGCCCGGCCGACGATGTTCTCCGCAGCAATGCTCGGCCAACTCGACGTCGTCAAGGCGATGATGGCCGCGTCGCCTGGCAGCCAAAAGATTAAAGGCCCGCACACGATTACGTTGTTGCGCCACGCGATGGCCGGCGGCGCTCAGGCGAAGCCGGTCGTTGATTACCTGACGCAGTTGGGTGGCGCTGACGATCGGCTACCAACCAAGCCGATCACCAGCGAGGAAAACACGAAACTCGCCGGCATCTATGCATTCGGCACGTCCGCGGCCGATCGGCTCGAGGTCACGATCGTTCGGGACGCGCTGGAAATCAGTCGGCCCGGGCACATGCCGCGCGGTCTCGCCCATCTGGGGTCATTCGAGTTCTATCCTGCAGGGGCCGAAAACGTACGTGTCCGCTTCGCCGAAGCCGGCGGTGGCATCACCCTGACCGTCCACGATCCCGACGTCGTTTTGAGCGCAAAAAAGTCCGGCTAGCGCGCGAGCGCATGCGCCGCGACCGCGGCCCGCACTTCGCCGGCGACGGCAGACTGAAAAGCCTCTTCGCCGGCGTCACCGCGTTTCACAACGTTGACCGACACGTGCGCTTGATCGCGTCCGCGGATCAGGTGGGCGCGGACAATCGTGCCGCCGTCCAGCATCTGCACCTGTCCGATAACGATGTAGTCGGCACCGAGTTCATCGCGGACTTTCGCGATGTCGCGAAAAGGACGGGCGGTACGAAGTACTGCCGCATTGCCGATCACGGCGAGTCGCGAATCGCTGGTGAGCGCGGTCACCACCGCGTCGGTCAGCCCCTGCGACAGCCGCCCGAGCTGTGTGTCACCGGTCTCGTTGTCAAATAACATCACGGCGACGCGCACGGGCTCGCGGTTGGCGCGCAGTTGATAGGTGGCAAACGCCAGGACCGCAGCGGTCATCAGCGAAGCCATCGCGACGACAAGTGGGCGGCGTCGGCCAGGGACTGCTGGCGTCGGATCGGATTCGCTCGCCGCAGCATTCGGCGTGGCGATCGATCCCACGAACCGATAGCCGCGTTTGGGAACCGTTTCGACGTAGATCGGTTGGTCTGGGTTGTCGCCGAGCGCTTCCCGCAATTTGGCGACGGCGGTGTTGAGGCCGGCAGTCGAGTCGACGTAGGTCTCCGATCCCCACAGCCGCGCCGCCAAGTCGCCGCGCATGACTAATTCGCCGGGACGCTCGAGCAGCGCCACCAGCAGGCGAAACGGCAGATCCTGAATCGGGACCGGCGTGCCGTCGCGACGGAGCTCGCCGGTCGCGACGTCGGCCTCGAAGTCTCCGAAACGGATTCGGTTGCTCATGCGAGGGCTCGAACCGCGCGGATGATGGAATCGGCGGAAAGGTCGACATCGTGTTCCGTCGTCGACCAGTTCGACACGGAGATTCGCATCGCGTCCATGTTGTGCCAGCGCGTGCCGCCAAGCCAGCACACCCGTTCGTCCTGCACCAGCTTCAGCGCGTTGCGGGTCAGCTGGTCAGAATCGTCATTCGTCGCACTTTGCACTCGCACCAGCACCTGGTTTAAGACGACATCGTTGAGGATTTGGATGCGCGGCTCCGCGCGCAAGCGATCGGCAAACCGGCATGCCAGTCGAGCGCAGCGATCGATCAGATCCGCGAGGCCACTCCGGCCCAGCGACCGCAAAGCTGCGTAGACGGCGAGGCCTCGCGCGCGGCGGGACGACTCTGGCACCCAGTCGAAGCATTCACGCGGTTCGTCAGGAGAGCGCACCAGATACGCCGCCGACGTGCTCATCGCAGCCTGGTGCGCTGCAGGGTGCATCGTGAACACCAGGCCAGAGTCGTACGGCACGTTGAGCCATTTGTGGGCGTCGGTGGCCCAGGAATCCGCACCTTCGACACCGGCAGTGTGCGCGCGCAACGACGGGCTGGCCGCCGCCCAGAGTCCAAAAGCCCCGTCAACATGCAGCCATGCACCATGCCGACGGGTTGCGGCGGCAATCGGTTCAAACCGGTCGAACGCCCCGCTATTCACGTTGCCAGCCTGCGCGCAGACGATCGTCGCATCGCCAGACTGCGCCAGCAGGTCTTCGAGCGCATCCGTCCTCATTCGGCCCTGTTCGTCTGCCGGTACGCGGGTCACTTCTTGCGATCCGATCCCGAGGTAGCGCAGAGCGCCCAGCACGGACACGTGCACCTCGTCGCCGACGATCACGCGCAGACGTGGGGCACGCTGCAGGCCGTTCGCCTCGACATCCCAGCCTACGCGTCGTAGCAGTTCGTGCCGTGCTGCCGCCAGTGCGGTGAAATTCGCCATGTGACAGCCGGTCGTGAAGCCGACGCTTGTGCTTTGCGGCAATCGCAGCACATCGCGCAACCAGTCCGCCGCGACCTCCTCGACGATAGACATCGCGGGCGACATCACATACAGCCCGGCATTCTGGTCCCAGACGGCGTTGAGCCACTCGGCGGCGACGGTTGACGGCAGAGCGCCACCGGTGACGAAACCAAAATAGCGCGGTCCGGTTGTGGAGACTATGCCGGGATCGGCCGCTTGAATCAATTGATCGATGACGGCAGCCGGTTCAATCGGAGCGTCGGGCAGGGGAACGGCGAGGGCCGCGCGAAGTTCGGCAATCGTGGCGGTTGGCCAGACCGGACGGGTATCGCGCGTCGCTGCATAGACGCGCGCCAACGTATGCGCGCGGCTTAACGCGTCTTCTGGAGCCACTCCACCAGCGCCTGCGTCACAGCCTTGCTGACATGCTTGTCGGGCAGCGATCCGTACTCGTCCGCTTCGCCGGTGGTTGCCTGCTCCAGCAGGTGGTTGATACCGGGAACCTTGACGAAATCGACCGGCGGCGCGTTCTTGCGCGCCTTCGCCAGCGTCAGCAAACGATCCGCATTCGACGGGTCAACCTGCGTGTCGAGTGTGCCCTGAAGGATCAGGATTGGCTGGCGCACCTCGGGAATGACCTTCGCCGGATCGGTAGTAAGCAGTGACTGAAACTCGGGGTTATCGACCGAGCGACGGATGTTGATCGGTAGTTGCTCCCAGCCTTTGCCGGTGATCACTGCATCGTGAATGCGCCGTTGCAGATCGACAGCGGCCTGTTTTTCCTCTGCCGACATCTTCGATCGGCCAAGGGAATGCTGCTGCTGCGCGAGAATCAATTCGGCGCCAGACACGCCTGGTGTCGCGAGCAAGCCGACCGCACTGATCCGCTTGTCTTTCGATGCCGCGAGCAGCGCCACCGTACCGCCTTCGCTGTGCCCGACCACCGCGATCCGTTTCGGATCGACATCCTTCCGATCGGAAAGCGCTTTAACTACGGCGCGCGCGTCCTCGGCGTATTCAGCCAGGCCGGCGGATTCGGCCCGGCCGCCACTCTGGCCAACGCCGCGCTTGTCGTAGCGGACCACGATGAAGCCGGCGTCGGCAATCGCGCCGGCGAGTTCGCCAAGAATCGGAATACCGTAAACCAGGCTGTCGCGATCCGTCGGACCGCTGCCGCCCACCAGGACGACGGCGGGAAGCCTGGTCGATGCGGCGGTCTGGGTTGGACGCGAAAGTGTTCCGGCGAGCACGAAGCCGTTCGCCGCAATCTTGATCGGCTCGTCGTTCGGCCGTGAGATCGCCACGGAGCGCGACGATACCGCTGCGACGTCTTCGCGGACCACTTCCAGGCCCTGGGCGGGCACGCTGAAGCGAATCATCCGTCCCGCTTCATCCGTCCAGATGTCTGCCGGAAGCGGGCCCCCCGGGAAGGCCAACGTCAATTGCGTTCGCGTCGCGCGGATCACTCGCGCGGTCGTCTGGATCTGTTCGGTGCTCGAATTGCCAACCCGCACGCCGAACGACACGGACGGGACGCCGTAGACCGGTATGTCGCTGCCTTCGGTCGCGAGCTTGAGACGAGCGGCGAGGGCTTCGAAGGTGCCGAAGAACGTGTTCGGCAGAATCAGAATCGCGTTTGGGTCGATGGTGTCGGCCCGCTGGGTCGGCTGGCCGCCGATTGTGATGCTGCTCTTTGCCTGGTTGCCATCGATTACGGTGTGAACCTGCTGCGCGGTGCCGCGAACGAGGCCGTCGAAGGTGAATTCGAGCGGCCGCCAGTCTGCCGTATAGCGGACCTCGGCCTTCCTCGCGACCGCGTCAAACGGCGCGCCGAGACGCCCGACGCTGGAAATCGTCCACCCCTCAGCGGACCGGATCAGGCTGACCTGTTCGGTGCCGATCGGTGTGCCGCGCATGAAAATCGTCAGTGAACTCGCGCTCGATTCGGGCGCGCGCGGCTGCGCGGATGCGCCTCCGGCGACGGCGGCCAGACACGCCGCGACGCACGGAATAAAATAAAAGGAGCGCATGTCTCAGCATAGCATCGCCTATCAGGCCGCGCGTCAGCGCGCGGCGTTCCTGGTACGCCGCAATCGCGGCCGCATCGTCGTGTCGGGCGCCGATCGCCGAACGTACCTCCAGGGCCTGCTGACGAACGACATTGAAGCGCTGTCTGCAGGACACGGTTGCTACGCGGCCTACCTGACGGCGCAGGGTCGGATGATTGCGGACCTCTGGGTCTACGAGCTCGGTGACGCGGTGCTGCTGACCATGGTCGCGGACGTCACGGCGACGGTACTCGCCAGGCTCGATCAATTCATCTTCAGCGAAGACGTGCAGCTCGGCGATGTTTCCGGCACGTTCGCGCAAGTGGCGGTGATCGGACCGGACGCCGCCACAACCGTCGCGTCGGCGACCGGGCTGCATGCGCCGACTGTAAATGGGTTGCCGCTTCACGGAAATGTGCGAGGCGATTGGAACGGCGTGTCGTTGATCGTCACGCGGATCGACGACCTCGGCGTACCGGGCTTCGACGTCTATCTCGAGTTCGGCCAGCTCGATGCGCTGGTCGCCGCACTTCGGGACGCCGGCGTGGAAGCGTTGGCCGATGCCGACGCCGACACGCTTCGAATCGAATCAGGCGTTCCGGCGTTTCACAACGACATGGACGAAGAAACCATTCCGCTCGAGGCGGGAATCGAGCCGCGCGCGATCAGTCTGACCAAGGGCTGTTACGTCGGCCAGGAAGTGATTATCCGCGTGCTGCACCGCGGTCACGGCCGTGTGGCGCGCAAACTTGTCGGTTTGCTGATCGACGGATCGGACGCTCCTGCCGCCGGGGCGGTGATTCGGGCAGCGGATCGCGAAATCGGTGCGGTGACGAGCGGAACCTTCTCGCCGTCGTTACAGCAGCCGATCGCGCTCGGCTACGTTCACCGCGACTTCGTCGCCCCGGCAACCGCCGTGACGGTGGGCGGCGTCCCGGCAGTCGTGACCGCGCTGCCGTTTGTCGCGCCAGCGCGATCCTGACGACGGGTTCGCGTCACTGCCAGGCGACTGTGCGTTCGTGCGTTTTGCCGACGATGTCCTTCGCGACGACGCTGACTTGTCGCGGCTTGTAGATTCTCGGGCTGAACGTCGTGCCGTCTCTGGCGCGAAATTGCGACAACGAAAGATCGCGCTTCTCACCGTTTTCCATCCGCGCGACCGACGACGTGAATTTCAGTAGGCTGCCGACCGGTTCGATTGCCACCTGCACATCCTGAATCGGTGCGCCTGCGTTGTTCACCACGGTGACAAACATGTTCGAGGTCTCGATGCTGATCGTCGCCGGATTGTTCCCGGCTGTTGCGATCGAGCCGACTTCAGGTTTCACCGTATTGGAGCAGGCCGAACTGAGGATTCCCCCGAGGGCGAACGTAGCGGCGCCGGCCAAAACGAGGGAGCGTCGCAGCAACTGGCACATGCGGGCCTCCTGGCTGAGCGGGTTTGTACGACCTCACCCTACGCCTGTGGCGGGGACTGGGTCAACAGGTCGATGAGTTTTGAATCCGCCGGGGGAAACGCCAGCCCGCGCAACTCGTTTCGGGGAACCCAGCGCATTTCCTGACCGATCTGCGGCTCAGGTTCGCCCTGGATGTCGCATCGAAAAAAATGCAGTTCGACGGTCCGTTCGGGGTAGGCATGGGTCGTCGCGAACATTTCCTCGCCGATTGCCGCGTCAACCGCCAGTTCTTCGCGCAGTTCCCGCGCGAGGCAGGCGATCAGGGTTTCGCCCGGATCGCATTTGCCGCCGGGAAACTCCCAGTAGCCTTCGAGGTGAACGCCGCGTTGTCGGCGGGTGACCAGAAATCGGCCGTCGCGCTCGATGACCGCCGCCGTGACGACCATCGTCATGCGTCAGGAGTGAACGGGAACGCCCGGCAGCCCTTGGCCACCGGGCACACCAGGCATTTTGGCTTGCGCGAGACGCACACCGTCGCACCGAGATCCATCAGCGCCTGATTGAAGTCGAATACCTGGCGATGCGGCACGAGCGATTCAGCAACCGACCACAAATGACGCTTCATCGCGTGACTTTTCGGATCACCGCTCGCGACGAACACGCGGAACAGCACCCGCGCGACATTGGTGTCGAGAATGGCGGCCCGTTCGCGGAAGGCGAAGCTGCGAATCGCACCGGCGGTGTAGGCGCCGATGCCTTTGAACGAGCGCAGCGTCGCCTCGTCGGATGGCAAGGTGCCGCCGTACTTCGCGACCGCTTCGCGGGCGATCGACTGCAGCCGCTGCGGCCGGATGTTGTAGCCGAGCGGATACCACGCCTTGAACACTTCACCCTGCGGCGCGTTGGCCAACGCCTCGAGCGACGGAAATTTGTCGAGCCACTCGGCATATTTCGGCAGCACACGATCGACCTGCGTCTGCTGCAGCATGATCTCCGACACCAGGATGTGATACGGGTCGTCGGTTTTACGCCACGGCAAGTCTCGTCCGTGGCGCTTGTACCATGACAGCAGACGCTGACGGAACTGTCGCCGTGCCGGCGGCGGCGGGATCGGAAGCGGCTTCGTTCGAGCGGCCATATAATCGCGTCGTGAAGATTTATACGCGCACCGGCGACGGCGGCGAAACGTCGTACTTCGACGGGACGCGCGTGCGAAAAGACGATCCGCGTCTCGACACGTATGGTGACATCGATGAACTGAACGCCTGGCTTGGTCTGGTCCGCGCCTCAGCCATCGACGCCGACCTCGATGCCGCACTGACGCGAATCCAGCAGGATCTGTTCGCGCTCGGCGCCCAGCTGGCCGATCCGGGCGGCAAATTGTCTGAACGGGTTCTCAAAGCGATTGTTTCGGACGCCGATGTCGTCCGGCTCGAAAGCTCGATCGACGGCTACGAACGCGAGCTGGCGCCGCTGAAAAAATTCATCCTCGCCGGCGGCACACCCGCTGGCGCGGCGCTGCACGTCGCGCGGACGGTCTGTCGCCGCGCCGAACGCCGGATGGTCGCTCTTGAACCGGCGGTTGACGGCGTGCTGATCCGGTACGTCAATCGCCTGTCCGACTTGCTGTTCGTGCTGGCGCGGGTCGTCAATCATCGCGGCGGCGTGCGCGAAACCGAATGGTGAGACGGTGCCTCGATCGCACGCTTGACCGCGTCGAATACGGCCCGGCCAAGCTCCTGGGACACACGCTCGCGGATCGCGCCGCATTCCACCACCAGGCTGCCATTGTCCGCGTCGATCGCGACATCCCATCGATCCCGAGCGATTCCTTCGGGCTGATCATGAATCACGACGCCTGGGTTCCGCACTGCCGACGCGTCGCGTGAGGCTTCCGCGATCACGTTGCCGTTAATCAGCAGCCGAACAGTACGGACCAGGTCCTTGTCGATCGAACGGTCGCCATAATAGAACCGCACCGCGTCTTCGCTGAACAGCACTAAATCGTCGGCGCCCGGTATTTCGACAATGACGGTGCGGCCGAGCGCGCGTTCGGAATCACGGTTGCGCTGGCGGCGCCGGCGATGCATGGTAAGAGTGGTGGCCAGCCGCATCGCGAGGTAGAACAGCAGCACCGCAATGACGGCGGCGAAAACGTCACGTATCATTTCGTCGGTGACTCAACCGGCATCGTCAACGCACGAGCCATTGCTCGCCGCTGCCTATGCTGCCTGCGAAGCGCTGGCGCGGTCGCACTACGAAAACTTTCCCGTGGCGTCACGATTGTTGCCGCGTGCGATGCGTCCGCACATCGCGGCGATCTATGCCTACGCGCGTGTCGCCGACGATCTCGCGGACGAAGGCAACGCGCCGGCTGACGCACGGCTGGTGCAACTGGCCGCCTGGCAGCGCCGCCTGCACGGCGCTCTGACGACATCGCCGTCTGAACTGGCTCAGGACGACCACGAGGATCTGATCATCGTCGCCACCGCGAACACGATTCGCTCATTCGATTTGCCGGTGTCGCTGTTCGACGATCTGGTCAGCGCGTTCGGTCAGGATACCACGACGACTCGCTACGACTCGTGGTCGGCGGTGCTCGACTATTGCCGCCGCTCGGCGAATCCGGTCGGCCGGCTGGTGCTGCGGATCGCCGGCATCGACGACGCCGCGCTCGATGCATCATCCGATGCGTTGTGCACGGCGCTGCAGCTGACAAATTTCTGGCAGGATTTCGGACGCGACTGGCGCGCCGGCCGTTTATACGTCCCGCGCGAAGTCTACGCGGCGCTCGGCGCGACCGAAGAGCAACTGCGCAGCGGATCGCCCGGGCCGCTCTGGGCGCGCGTGATCGACGAATGTATTCGCGTGACCAACGAAGGATTTGATCGCGGCCGCGCCGTCTGCGACGGCGTTACCGGACGACTGCGGTATGAACTACGATTCACCTGGCTCGGCGGCCGCCGCATTCTGCAACGTGTACACGAACGGCGCGATCGCGTGCTATTCGAGCGCCCGACCCTTGGTATGGCGGATGTTCCACCGTTGGTCTGGGGCGCCCTGGCTTGGAACTCGGCAGGCTGATGGCACGCAAGACCAGCTTTTACTATTCGTTTTTGGTGTTGCCCGCCGACCAGCGCCGGGCGATCGTGACGGTCTGGGACTTCTGCCGGGCGGTCGACGATGCGGTTGACGAGGAGCCGGGCGGCGATGGACTGCCGATCGGACGCGAGGCGGTGTCGTTCTGGCGGCAAGAACTGGCGGCGGTCTACGAGCGTGGTGAACCGCGGACGCCGCAGGCCCGCGCGCTGCAACCGTTCGTGCGCGCGTTCGACCTGCCGCGCCAGGCCTTTGCCGACGTGATCGATGGCGTGACCATGGACCTCGACCACACCCGTTACGAAACGTTCGACGATCTGTTCGAATACTGCCGCCGCGTCGCGTCAGCGGTCGGGATGATCTGCATCCGGATTTTTCGCTGCTCGAATCCTGCGTCAGATTGTTACGCGTTGAATTTGGGGTTGGCGTTGCAGCTGACCAACATTCTGCGAGACGTGAAGGCCGACCTCGCGCGCGGCCGTGTCTACCTGCCCCTGGAAGATTTGCGCGCTCACGGCTGCACGGTAGAAGACCTGGCGATCGGTTCGGTGACGCCCGCAGTGCGGCAGTCTGTTGACGTTTGAATGCGAACGCGCGCGGTCGTTTTACCAGCGCGCCGTGGACGTCCGTCCCGAAGAGGATCGCGGCAAGCTGGTCGCCGCGGAGATCATGCGCGCCGTTTATTTCGAAACGCTGCGCCGGATTGAGCGATCGGGCTACGACGTGTTTACGACGCGAACCCGCGTGCCGCGGCCGCGGCAGGCCGCGATCGCGTTACGGCAGTGGATCTGGCCATCATGACAACATGACAACCGCCTCGTCGTTCGATCTCATCGTGATCGGCGCCGGGTTCGCCGGACTGAGTGCCGCAGTGCGGGCGACGAAAGCCGGCGCGCGGGTGCTCGTCCTCGAAGCCCGGGCCCGGCTCGGCGGCCGCGCCACGGCGTTTACAGACCGCGAAACCGGCGAACTGGTCGACAACGGGCAGCACATCCTGCTCGGTTGTTACCGCGAGACATTCTCGTTCCTCGCCGACATCGGCGCGCGCGATCGCGTCAGCATTCAACCGCAGCTGGCGGTGACGATGATCGACCGCGACGGCCGCACGAGCCGGCTTTCGTGTCCGTCGCTGCCTGCTCCGTTGCACCTGGCGGCCGGGGTCTTTGAATGGGATGCCTTGTCGTGGCGCGATCGGGCGTCGTTGCTCGGCATGGTCACGCCGCTGCGTCTCGCGCGCCGCGAGTTGCTGGGCGATCGGAGCGTCAAGGCGGCATCGCCGGGAGAGACGGTAACCGCCTGGCTGGTGCGCAACGGTCAGTCGGCGCGCCTGCGCGAGATGCTGTGGGAGCCATTGGCGTTGGCGGCATTGAATCAGTCGCCCGACGAAGCGGCGGCGCCGCCGTTTGCGCGCGTGCTCGCCGAGATGTTCGGATCCGATCCACAGGCGGCAGCGATTGCCCTGCCGACGCAGCCGTTGCATCTGATGTATGCCGAACCAGCGCGCGCCTGGCTCGAAGCGCACGGCGGCAGCGTCGTCAGTGGTGCGTCGGCGAAAGTTCGAATCGACGCCAATCGCGTGGTGGCCGTCGACGCCAATGGCCAGAGCTGGACGTCCGGTGCGGTCGTGGCATCCGTTCCGTGGTTTGCGTTTGCCGATCTGTTCGATGCCGTGCCGCCGTCGCTGGCAAAGGTGGCCGATGCCGCCGCGCGGATGGCGCCTTCACCGATTGTGACGGTGAATCTCTGGTTCGATCGCACCGTCATCGACGAACCGTTCATCGGCCTGCCCGGTCGCGCGATGCAGTGGGTATTCGACAAGCGTACGGTGTTTAGCGCGGAAGCCTCCCACCTGTCGCTGGTGTCGAGCGGCGCCGCGTCGATCGTCGCGATGACGAACGATCAGCTGATTGCCCACGCCCATCAGGAGCTACTCGACGCCATCCCGCGTGTCCGGACCTGCAAGCTGCTGCGCGCCACCGTCGTGCGCGAACCGCGCGCGACCTTTTCGCTGGCGCCGGGCGGACCGCCGCGGCCGGCAGCGTTGACCGGCGTCGGCGGTTTTGTTCTGGCCGGAGACTGGATCGACACCGGACTTCCCGCGACGATCGAAGGCGCGGTACGGTCGGGACACGCGGCCGCAGATCTGGCAATCGGGTAATCTGGTCATCTGGTCATTTGATCATCTGGTCATTGAGATTGATCAATTGGCCAATGCAATGACCATGACAATGACTAGATGACCAGATGACCAGATGTTATTGACCGCATGCCATTGACGTCCGTGGTTGTTCACTACAAGGAGCTGTCGCTGAAAGGGCGCAACCGTCCGTGGTTCGTCCAGATGCTGGTCCAGAACATCAAGCGGGCGCTGCGTGGTCTGCATGTGCGGTCGGTGCGATCGATTATCGGACGAATTGAAATTGAACTGGCGAGTGACCCCGCTCGCGCAGAGGCCACGCGCGAGGACATTCGCCAGAGGTTGAGCCGCGTGTTCGGCATTGCCAATTTCTCGTTTGCCGGCCGCGGTCCTCACGATCTCGAACAACTCGCCCGCGTCATTCTCGACGACCTCGGAAATCAGCAAACCGAGTCGTTTCGTGTGTCGGCGCGGCGCGCCGACAAGCGCTTTCCCTTCACCTCGCCGCAGATCGAGCGTGAAGTGGGTGGTCGGATCAAGGATGCGAAAGGCTGGCACGTCGACCTGAGCAACCCGTCGCTGACGATTCATCTGGAAATAATGCCCGACGGCGCGTTTTATTTTTTCGGCAAGGAACCTGGTGCGGGCGGCCTGCCGACTGGCACCAGCGGGCGAGTGGCCTGCCTGCTGTCGGGCGGCATCGATTCGCCAGTTGCGGCATACCGGCTGATGCGCCGGGGCTGTTCGGTGTTGCCGATCCATTTCCACAGCTATCCGATCCTGTCGCGTGCCTCACAGGAAAAGGTTCGCGAGATTGCGGTGTTGCTGACCAGGCACCAGCTCCGCTCACGCCTGTTGCTCGTGCCGTTCGGCGACCTGCAGCAGCAGGTGGTGCTGTCGGTGAAACCGGAGTTGCGCGTGGTGGTCTATCGCCGGCTGATGTTGCGCATCGCCGAGCGGCTGGCGAAACGCTGGCAGGCGAAGATGCTCGTCACCGGAGACGTAATCGGACAGGTTGCCTCGCAGACGCTCGACAACATGAACACGATTGCGTCGGCGACCGAGATGACGGTGCTGCGACCGCTGGTCGGCATGGATAAAGACGAGATCTCGGCCGAAGCTGAACGGATCGGCACTTTCCCATTTCGATCATTCCTGATCAGGACTGTTGCACGCTGTTCACCCCGCGCCATCCCGCAACTCGCGCGCGTTTGCAGGACACGCTGATCGCCGAACAAAATCTGCCGGTCGACGAAATGGTTGCCTCTGCCCTCGCCGCTGCCGAAACGGTGGATCTGCAATACCCCGTGCCGATAGAATTACCGATTGCGCACTAGTAGCCTGTCTCGACCGATTTGACTACCGCTCGCCTATTCACGATGAACGCAGAGTTCGCCGAGAACGCCGAGAATTGTAGTGAAATTCAGACTCGGCGATCTTTGCGGCCTCGGCGTTCCTCTTCGGGCCAGTGTTTGCTTTTGCGGATAGGAGCCGTTGAATCCCATGACGCTGATGACCGTAAAAGAAATGACCGCCGTGACGTCGCCGAGCGGCGACATGATCGATCGTCTGGCATGGACCGCTGTTTTTGGTCCCGACGCTGAGGCGCGTGGCACCGCGCGCTGGACGATTCGCAATGCCGCGGCGGCCGCCGGCATCCGGCCGGCATCGATTCACGAGCTCTACATCGCCATGGGTCGAGGCGATGCGGCAGGCTTTACGGTTCCAGCGATTAACGTGCGAGCGATGGCCTACGACACCGCCCGTGCGGTGATTCGCGCCGCGAAAGGCCTGAACGCCGGCGCATTCATCTTCGAGATTGCACGCTCGGAAATCGGCTACACCGAACAACGGCCGCACGAATATGCCGCCGTGGTGTTGGCGGCGGCGCTGCGCGAAGGTTTCAAAGGCCCGATTTTCATCCAGGGTGATCACGTCCAGACGAACGCCAAGAAATACAACAGCCCCGATCGCGACAAGGA
The DNA here is from genome assembly GCA_963695635.1 of uncultured Acidobacteriota bacterium. Classification (GTDB taxonomy): domain Bacteria; phylum Acidobacteriota; class Vicinamibacteria; order Vicinamibacterales; family CAVVIG01; genus DATKHR01. Next base: position 242,598 of record CAVOHK010000009.1, on the reverse strand, counting down.
ACTCGATGCCCTCCGGGCGCTGATCAAGGAAGAAATCAACGCCGGTTTCTACAACATCGATATTGACACTTCGACGCTCGTCGACCTGTCGAAGGCGACGCTGGCCGAACAACAGGACGTCAACGTGACGTTGGCAGCCGACTTTGCGGCGTTCATCCGCTCGGTCGAGCCGAAGGGCGTGACGACCTCGGTTGGTGGTGAGATTGGCGAAGTGGGCGGTAAGAATTCGGACGTTCACGAACTGCACGCCTACATGGACGGCTTCAATAAGAAGCTGAAAGAACGCGGCGGCTCGTTAACCGGCCTGAGCAAGATCAGCGTCCAGACCGGTACGGCGCACGGCGGTTTCATCAATCCCGACGGCACCGTCCGCACCGACGTCAAAATCGATCTCAACACCTTGAAGGAATTGTCCGACGCCGCCCGGAAGGACTATCGACTCGGCGGCGCGGTGCAACACGGCGCGTCGACGTTGCCGCCGGATGCGTTCGATGCGTTCCCGCGGGCTGGTGCCTGCGAAATTCATCTCGCCACTGACTTCCAGAACATGGTGTACGAACACGCGCAGTTCCCGGCCGATCTCAAGGAAGAGATGTACACCTGGGTACGGGCGAACGCGACCGAAGAGCGCAAGCCGAAGGACACCGAAGAGCAGTTCATCTACAAAGCGCGCAAAAAGGCGATTGGCCCGTTCAAGCAGCGGATGTGGAGCATCACCGACGCCGGCCGCAAGGCAATCGGCCAGTCGCTCGAGGACCGGTTCACCTTCCTGATGCGCCAGTTGAAGATCAACGACACCGCACCGGTCGTCGCGAAGTTCGTGAAAGCGCCACAACTGCCGATCGATCGCGACACGGAAATCGTTGCCGCCGGCGGCAAAATTACGGCAGCCGAGAAGAAGGCAGAGGGCCTGGCGGACTAAGGCGGGAATTGCCGATTGCACATCGCAGATTGCACATTGTTCTTGCGCTGGCGTTGAACGCGGCGGGCTGCGCCGCCCATCACACCGCCACCGGCGTCGTCATTGCGACGACGCCACCGACAACCGTCACGATTTCCCACGATCCGTTTCCCGGCTACATGGACGCGATGACCATGCCGTTCGAACTAAGCGGCGAGGCGCGCAACGTCCGGTTGATTCCCGGCGATCGCGTTCAATTTCGGCTGACTGTCGGGAAACAACGCTCAGTCGTTGATCGGATCGAAGTCGTTTCAGCGAGGCCGACCGATGCCGGGCTGGAGCGCTCGCCGGCGGTACCCGCGCTCGTAGCGGTCGGATCGGCGGTGCCGGATTTCAGTCTCATCGATCAGCGCGGCGCGGCTCTGACCCTGTCGTCGCTGCGCGGCAAAGTGGTGGCCGTGACGTTCATCTACACGCGATGCCCGCTGCCGGACTATTGTCCGCGGATGATTGAGAACTTCCGCGCGGTCCGCACCCGATTTGCCACCGCGATGGACCACGAACTGGTGTTGCTGACGGTCAGCTTCGACCCGCAATACGACACGCCACAACGGCTCGCGGCCTATGCGGCGGCGAACCGCGCGCTGACGCCCGGCTGGTTTTTTCTGACTGGCGACGCGACGCAGATCGAGCGCGTGTGCGAGGCGTTCGGGATTCAGTGCCTACGCGGAGGAGGGATTGATCACGCACTCACTGCAAACGGCGGTGATTGGCCGCGACGGCCGCCTTGCGGCGACCGTCGAGGGCCGGGCATTCACGCCACGGCAGCTCGGTGACGTGATCGAATCAGCGCTGGCCGGCGGACGATGACGCGGCCGCCAGCTGCGGCAGGTTGGAATCGGCTGTCGCCCAGGCCTTGAGCGCGCGCTCGCGCGTCTCGCGCGCGGCATCGGTCTTCCCAAGATGCTGGAGCGCAGTCGCGAGTCCGAAATAGGCGCGGCCGCTTCCCGGCTCCTGCTCGAGCGCGGCTCGGAACGCGCGTTCCGCCACGGCATAGTCGTTCACCGCGAGGGCGACGTTGCCAAACGCTTCCGTCACCGGCCGCGGGTACGATGGCGGCTCGGTGTAGAGCATCGCCGCCTCGCGTTCGGCCGCGCGCTTGAAGAGATCGAAACCTTTCTTGCTCTTGCCAGACCGCGCCTCGATAGTTGCTTCCAACTCGACGGCGGCGATGCTGATCGGCTCGGTCGCCGAGGTGATGCGTTCGATCTGCTTCTTCAACTCGCTCAACGAGCTGTTGGCGTGCTCGTAATTCCCTTTCGCCGCATACGCCAGCCCCATCGCCCACTGACGCCAGGCGTTCTGTTCGGGCTTGTCGTATACCGGAATGGTGCGGCCGTCGAGAATCTCGTCCCATTTCTCGAACCGCACCAGCGTTTTGATCAACGCGAAATACGCCTGTCGCCACGCGGTTCGCTGGTTGTTGCCGGCTTTCTCCCGCGGCGTTTCCTTGAACGTCATCAGGTGCTGCGTCCACTTCATCGAGTCCTGATATTTGCCGGCGAGATTCGAGGCATGAATCAGGAAGTGGACGTTGTGGCCGTGATGGCCGTTCGGGTACAACGTGTCGGCCTTCAGCCAGGTCAACTCGTTTTCCGCGGCTGCGGTGAATGCGGCGATCGCTTCCGGAATCTTGTCGCTCTGCGCGTAGATGTGGCCGGGCATGTGCAAAGCGTGCGGAATATTCGTCACCAGCGACGCATAGCGTTCGCACGCGTGCCACGCTTTGTCCGGCATCTTGCTGCCTTCGTAGGCGTGTATCAAATAGTGGTGCGCGCCGAAATGCGTGTCGTCGCGACTGACCACATCCTCGAGCATCGCAATCGCTTCGAGCGTATGTTCGCGCGCGCGTCCTGGTCACCGGTTCGAAGCCGTTATCGAGCGCCAGTCCCAGCATCGACTTGGCGTCGAGGTCGTCCGGATACGCCGCGACCAGCTTTCGCAGACCGGCGATATACGCGGCGTCGGCGTCCTTCGGATCAGACTTGGCGCGGCGCGCCGCCTGCGATTCGATGTAGAGCCGCTCACGCGGCGTCACCTTGTCGCGCAGCGCCATCGCTTTCTCGATCGCCTCCTTCGCGCGCAGCTGCGGATCGATCGCGGCACCGTTCAACGTCCGAGCGACGGCGTCGGCCGACGCGGCCGACCGTCCACCCGCCGCGCCGGTGCGCAGCAGCTGAAACGCCGGGCGGTAATCGCTCGCGGCGCTGAGCGCAATACACCAGTGCGCCATCGCCATCTCGGGATCGAGTGTCGCGCGCCTGCAAACAGGACCGCTCGGATTCGACAAACCAGAACGAATGGATTTGTGAAAGGCCCTGCAGGAAGAACTTTCGTGCCTCTTCAGAGCTGGTGGTGACGAAGAAGTGTTTCGTTTCTCCCATGCCCGGCAGCAGCTTCGCCGGCAACAGCGGCTGCGCCCCCGGCGGGACGACGCACATGTCGGGTTCCTTGACCGCTTGCGTCTGTTTGCCCGCGGCCGCGATGTCGGCCGAGGTAGTACAGATGGAAAAAAGCAGGGCGGCAGAAACGAGATGTTTCATGCCGCCACTATAGGCTAGAGAACGCCTGGCCAGCTACCGGGAAAGGCTCGACGACCTGAAGAGCGAAAAGGTGAAGTAGCCGCCTCCGCTCGGGAACGGGAGGGCCACCACAGTCGAGCGTTCGTTCACGGTCCGGACGTCCTTCGCGCGTGCATCCCCGGCGGTGACAAAGAATCCGACGCGTTCGCCATTCGCCGGTTGATGGTTCGCCAGCGGCCCCCACACAGCCGGGCTGTAGTACCAGTTGTAGGCGAATTCGTTCGGCGGCCCGCCCTGGCGGTCCAGACCGTACCAATACTCCGCACCGCCAGACGTGTACCAGCGGCCGTCGATGTATACGACCATCCACAGTGTGTATTGCAGCGCGCCGTCCCATCCGGGCGGGACAACGTCGGGCCAGCGGCCGGGTCCATCCTTCTTCGAGAAGTCGACGCGCACGCCGTCGCCGCGGAAGTCCATCCCGGTGATCGTCGTGGTGATCGCCCAGTTCGCCACGTCCTTCGGCGAGCCAGCGGTGATGATCACGCTATTCAAATCGATCGCATCGGATGGTCCGCTAGGCGTCGGTGCCGGCGGTGGTGCCGGTGGTTGTGGTGACGGCGATGGCGCTGGCTGTGCCGCGGGCTGTGGCCGGCGCAGGACTTCGGTACCTTGAACCGGGCCCAGGCAAGTAGTGCCGCTATAGGGAATGCGCAGCGCGTTGCCGTTTTCTTCGATAGTGGCCTCGCTCGACACCGAGAACTGGCACACCGGTAGTCCGGGCAGCGAACCAGATCCATGCATCGTCAGGTGCACGTTGTTGCCGTTGAGCGTGCCATTCGCGGACGCCGAAATCACCAACGATCCGCAGGTCGCGGTGAACGTTCCGGCGATCGACGTTGCCGTCTGCGTCGCGACTTGATACTGGAAGTTGCCACACGAATTCGGGCTGGGCAGCTGCGCGGAAATCCACCCGCCAACCAACGGTGTCGTCGGCGCCGCGCCGGGTGCCGGTGTCGCGGTGGCGTCTGGTTCGTCGTGGGCGTCACAGGGTTACTGACCTGTGTGGTCCGTTCAAACGCGCAGCCGGTTGCCGCAACCGAAGCGGCGACGCAGAGCGCGAGCGTGAGAACTCTTCGCAGCATCTTACAGACCTGTCGTTCGATGACCGGATTTGGCCGGTCAACGGACGTGAAATCAATCAGTTACGGTAGCCGAAAGGGGCCCGACCTCATGCGTAGCAGAAGCCTGGCCAAGGAGACCGTTAGAGGCGTTCAAACGGCGTATCGTCGCGAGAGGCTGCGGGCGATAGTGTAAACGACTATTCGCGGATCGGGTGTCGCAATCCTGCAAGGTAGTCGCGTAATCCTTCTGAGGTACTGCGAAACGCCAGGTCGTGCCAAGGGATGGCGCCAGGTTCGACTTCTGCGGTCTCGAGCGATTCATCGTCGATACAGAGGGTGCCGCCAAGGACGGTCGCGGCGTACACCGCGATCACCGGCGATCGTCCGTAGGAATAGACGTTGACGAGGCTATCGATCCGGACGTCGAGACCACATTCCTCACGTGCTTCACGGATTGCCGCGACCGTGAGCCGCTCGCCGCGGTCGACGTAACCACCCGGGAACACCCACTTGCCGTAGCCTGGTTCGATGGCACGGCGAACCAGCACGAGGCGGCCGGCGGCGTTGCTGATGATCGTGCCGACCGCGACCTTCGGATCGAGGTACAGCACGAAACTGCAGCGCATGCACACCGGGCGTTCTGGTTCAAAGGGCTTCAAGCGGCGCCATTCGAACGCGCCGGCGCAACGCGGACAAAACCGGTACGCCAGGCGATCATCCTCATCCACGGCCCGCCAGTATAATTCGATGAGCATGTCGATTTTGAAGATCGCGCGGATGGGTCATCCGGTGCTGCGCACCAAAGCCCGTGCGCTCGACAAGCCCGAGATCCGCAGCGCGGCGATGCAGAAGCTGATCGACGACATGATCGAGACGATGCACGAATATCACGGTGTCGGCCTGGCGGCGCCGCAGATTCACGAAAGCGTCCGGCTGTTCGTCGCCGCGCTCGATCACGCTCGCCGGACGATGGTGATGCTGAAGGCGACCAGGCCGAGCCGAGTCCGATCCGATCGCGATCATCAATCCCGAGATTACGGTGGTCGGGAACGACGTTGTCGAGGATTGGGAAGGTTGCCTCAGCATCCCCGACATCGCGGCCGGGTGCCGCGGGCTCGCGAAATCAAGGTTCGCGGCTACGACCGAAAAGGCGATCGGCTGGAACTGCGCGCGCAAGGCTTTGCCGCGCGCGTGATTCAGCACGAAACCGATCATCTCGATGGCGTGTTGTTTTTCGATCGGATGAACGCGTTCGACTCGTTGACCTTTCTCGACGAGTATTCGCGTTACTGGGTCAAGGACTGACGCTTCTTTTCCAGGTTCCGCTCCGACTGCAGCCGTTCCAATTCCACTTCTGAGTGATCCGCAAAGCGCATCGCGCCGGCGATCGCGCGATGGCCGGCGACTTCGGCGATCGCCTGATGCATCAACTGGCAGATGCGGCGATAGGACGGATGGCCTTGCGGTGCGGTTCGAAGCTCGATGACGTGCATCGCTTCGCGGGCATTCATGTCCATGTAGAAACGCACGCGGTAGGCCATCACGACGGCATACGGGGCGCAGCTGTTTCAAGCCCCGATCGGCGAGCTGTTCGTAGAGCGTTGCGGAGCGATCCATCACCTTCCGCCAGTCGGCGAGGGCACCGGCATCTTCGATAGCGGCCGGCTCGACATAGCCATGGCGGTTGCTGAGCGGTTGCCACTCGAGCGTCAGCAGACGATGGCGCTGCAGATCGCGGAAGGCGCCGTAGTCGGCGAGGACGTCGAACCGGTAGGTGGTGCGTTCGAAGGCGCGGCCCGGTTTGTGGCGACGATTGGTCCGGTTGCCGTTATAGGCGCGCAACAGCTGCGCGCGGTCGTCGGCAGACATCGATCGCGCGATCCGTTGCAGCTGATCGTCGGGGAGCGTCGATGCCGCGTAGAGAGCCGCGGCGACGACCTTGGTTTCGCCGTCCGGGTCGAAGTCCGTCAACGTCACCTCGTCACGAGCGTCGGCGTCGATGCCGGCGACGTGCCCTCGGCGAGCAGTTCGAACTGCGCCCGCGTTTCTCCGAAGTAGTCGATCCAGCGGCCGCCGCGATCCGGTTGATCGACGCGCGTCAGAAATGCGGGGATCACCTCGCGCAACTCGTTCAGCATCTGCTGAGCACAGGATCGGACTTCCGTCAGTGGGTGCGCGAGCATACGCAGCAGCAATGCTTCGAATGCCTGCCCGGTGCCAAACAAGCCGACGTTCGAGGTGGTCGCCGCCGGCAGTAAGCCGCGCAGCGTGTCGAGCGCTTTCGCGCGGATGACCGACTTGTAGACGCCGTCGGAGTCCTGCGCCGACTTCGGGTACTTCGCGCGGAAATGCGCTTCCATCGCCGGAATCCAGCGGGCGTAGGTCTCGAACGCATCGTCCATCACCTCGATGAACGCGGCACGCAGCGGCGGTTGGGCGTCGAGTTCAGCGGGGACGTGATACTTCCACTGACCGTTTGGTCTGTCGGTGTAGGGCACGTAGCGTGTCGATTGCTCGAGATAGGCCATCAGGCGTCCCCACTCGAGCACTTTCGTCAACACGTTCGACACGCCTTCGCAGGCGATGTGTGCGCCGCCGAGCTGCGCGACCGAATCGTCGCCGTACTCGCTGAACACGCGCGCGAACAGCTTGTCGGCGCGAGCGGTGCCGGCGGTCGATGTCCGGCTGGCGCCCTCGGCAATTTCGCCGAGGAATTCATCGAGGAACAAACGCCGCACCGACTTGGCCGAGCGAGAGTAGCGCGCGAACAGCGCGCCTTTGACGGTTTCCGGCAGGTTGGTCAGCGCGAAGATCGGTCGATCGGTGTTGGTGAAGTACGGCGCGAGCGCGCGCGTTTCCTCAGGCGTGAACGATTCAGCAGCAACCGGGAGCACCACAGTGGTCGGGTATTCTACATCGCATGCCGACCGCTCCCGCCTATCGTCATCGACTGTTCGTGCGGTTTCGCGACTGTGACGCGATGGGTCACGTCAACCACGCGGTGTACTTCACGTACTTCGAGCAGTGCCGGCTGACCTGCTGGCGCGAACTGACTGGCGCGCCGAATCCACATACCCGAGTAATCATCGCGCGCGCCGAGTGCGACTACCGTGCGCCGGCGGTGTTTGGCGACGAATTGGAAATCGGCCTGGCGATCGGCGAGATCGGCCGGTCCAGTTTTACGCTGGCCTATGAGATCCACCAGGTTTCGTCCGGCCGCGCGATCGCACAGGGGAAGACGGTGATGGTCAGCTACGACTATCAGGCCGGCAAAGTGATTCCGTTGCCTGAAGAGACGAACCGGTTATTGAGAACGCTGGCCGACGGCCAAGCTGATGGCTGATGCTCCAGCCCAGCTCCCAGCCCCCAGTCCGCAGTCCCCAGTCCCTAGCCATGATGTCTTCTTGTACAATCCTCCTATGGTGACTATCTACGGCAAGGACAGTTGTCCTTACACCCAGGCGGCACGCGACGACTACACGCGACGCGGCATTGCGTTCGAGTACATCAACGTCAAAAAGGACGCCGGACAGCTGCAACACATGTTGACGCTCAGCAAAGGCCGCCGCGCCGTGCCGGTCATCGACGACAACGGGACGGTGACGATCGGCTTTGGCGGGACGTGAGGGGTTTAGATGCCGCCGTGCGCGGCAGTTGCTATATTGTGAAAAGTTTCACATAATCGCCCGGTGATTACCCTCGACCGCGTCGGCAAGCAGTTCGAAGGCAAACGCAACGTCACCGCCCTCGACACCGTCAGCCTCGCCATCCCCCGCGGCGAGCTGGTCTCGATCGTCGGACCTTCTGGCTCGGGCAAATCCACCCTCCTCAACCTGATCGGCGGACTCGACCGCGCCACAACGGGAGACGTGATCGTCGACGGCGAACGGCTCGGTGGCCTCTCGGACGACGCGCTGACTCGCGTCCGGCGCGACAAAATCGGATTCATCTTCCAGTTCTTCAACCTGCTGCCAACCCTGACATCGCTCGAAAACGTTGGCCTGCCGCTGCACCTGCGAGGCTGGCCTCGCGCCAAAGTGGACGCGCGCGCCCGCGAACTGTTGACCCTCGTCCAACTCGATCATCGGCTGACGCATCTCCCCGACGAATTGTCGGGCGGCGAACGGCAACGCGTCGCGATCGCCCGCGCCCTGTCGGTGTATCCGCCGATTCTGCTCGCCGACGAACCGACCGGTAACCTCGACTCGCGCACCGGCGAGGACATCCTTGCGCTGATACGCGATCTTCACGACCGTCTCCAGTCCACGGTCGTCATTGTCACGCACGACATGAAAGTGGCCGCCAGCTGCGACCGGACGATCACCCTGCGCGATGGTCACATCGTCGAAGACGCGCGCAATATTCAGGCGGCCACGCCGCCATGATGCTTCTCAGGTTGATCAGCTGGCCGTACTTTCGCCGGCACGTCCTGCGGACGCTGCTGACGACGGCCGGCATCGTGCTCGGTGTCGCGGTGTTTGTCGGCATGCACACCGCAAACCAGAGCGTGCTGTTCGCGTTTTCCCACACGGTCGATCGGATCGCCGGCAAGACCGAGCTGCAAGTCACCGCGGGCGAAACCGGCTTCGACGAGAGCGTGCTCGACAAAGTTCAGAGCGCCTCGACCGTCGGCGTCGCCGTACCGGTGATTGAAGCGGTCGTCGACACGCGTCAACTCGAGAACGGTGCCCAGGGCAACCTGCTGGTCCTTGGGATCGACATGACCGGCGATCGCACGCTCCGCGACTACGAACTCGAGAGTGGCGATGACGCGGTCATCGACGATCCGCTGGTATTCCTGGCGCGTCCCGACTCGCTGATCATTTCGAAGGAATTCGCCGACCGTAATCGCATCGCCTCGGGCGGGACGTTGACGCTCGGAACGATCGAAGGCGACAAGCCGTTCACCGTGCGCGGCATCATGAAGTCGTCCGGACTGACCAGCGCGTTCGGCGGCAATCTGGCGATCATGGACATTTACGCCGCGCAAAAAATGTTTGGCCGCGGCCAGTCGTTCGATCGGATCGACCTTGCCGTGAAGGACGGCTCGACGATTGCGGACGCCCAGCGGGAGCTGCGCGCCCTGCTCGGCCCCGGCTTCGACGTCGACCCGCCATCGGGGCGCGGTCAGCAGTTCGAAGCGATGCTGTCGGCTTATTCGATGATGGTGGGCATTTCCAGCCTGTTCGCGCTGTTCATCGGGATGTTCATCATCTACAACTCGTTCGCCATCGCGGTCACACAGCGCCGCTCTGAAATCGGCGTGCTGCGGGCCCTCGGTGCAACTCGCGGGCAGATCCTGCGGCTGTTTCTGCTCGAGAGCGCGCTGACCGGACTGATTGGCTCGATTGGCGGGCTGTTGTTCGGCATCCTGATCGCGCAGGGCATCGCAGCGTCGATCGGCGCACTGATCAGCGACGTCTATGGCGTCGCGCAGCGCGCCGACGAACTGGCGACCAATCCGAACCTGCTCGCGCTGGCGCTCGGCATCGGCATCGTGACCAGCATTGTCGCGGCGGCGATTCCCGCGCAGAAACGCCGCGCGAGTTGACCCGGTGCAAGCGCTGCAAAAGGGCAAATACCAGGTGTTGTCCGCGGGCGAGAGCCGGCTGCGGGTCGTGCTGGCCGCACTGCTTGGCGTTGTTTCGCTCGTCTGTCTGCTCTTCGCGAATTCGCGGCCAATCTTCTATATCGGTTACTTCCTGGCGATTCTTGCCGCGCTGCTGCTCAGTCCGCTGCTCGCATTGTTGATGGCCCGAGCGATTCGCCCGATCTTGAAGTGGATTCGCCCGGTCGAGGGCGCGCTGGCCGCCGACAGCCTGATTCAGGCGCCGCGCCGCACCTCGGCCAGCGTCGCCGCGCTGATGCTATCGCTGGCGCTGGTCGTCGCATTCGGCGGAATGGCCCGTGCCAGCTACGACTCGATCATCGACTGGATGAACACGGCGCTCAATCCGGAGCTGTTTGTGATGCCGACGCAAAACATCGTGATCCGGACGATGCGATTCCCGGCCGACATGGCGCCAGCCATCGCGTCGGTCCCCGGTGTCGAGCGGGTGCAGTTGGTGCGGGACGGCCGTGTCACGTTCAGGAAAACGCCGATCATGCTGGTAGCAGTCGACATCATGAGCCTTGCCGAGACTGCGCATCGCGATCCGATCGCCGGTGATGCGGCGACGATGTACCGGAAGACTGCCGCCGGCGAAGGGCTGATGGTTTCGGACAATCTTGCGCAGCTTCAGAACTTGAAACTCGGGGAGATCCTCGAACTGCCGTCACCAGGCGGCATGATCCGTTTGCCGATCGTCGGCATCGTCGTCGACTATTCCGATCAGCAGGGCACGATCCTGATGGATCGCAAGCTGTTCATCAAACAATGGAACGACGACTCGGTGAACGTGTTCCGCGTTTACGTCAAGAAGGGCGTGCCGGTCCCGGACGTTCGCGCGCGGATTCTGGAGCGCTTCGCCGGTCAGCGGCAGGTGTTTGTGCTGACCAATAACGAGTTGAAGCGGTATATCCTGAAGATTACCGACCAATGGTTCAGCTTAACGTCGGTCCAGATCGCCGTGGCGGTGCTGGTTGCCATTCTCGGTATTGTCAACACGCTGACCGTGTCGATTACCGATCGTCGACGCGAGCTCGGAGTTCTGCAGGCGGTTGGCGGGCTGCACGCGCAGATCCGCCGCACCATCTGGATGGAAGCGCTCAGCATCGGCACGCTCGGCCTGGTTCTCGGATTCCTGCTTGGGGCGGTCAATCTGTATTACGTGCTGCAGATCGTCCATCACGACATCGCCGGCATGCGCCTGGATTACGTCCTGCCGATCGGTACTGCCGCCGCGCTGGTGCCAACGATTCTTGCAGCCGCCTTCATTGCGGCGGTGTGGCCGGCGGAATCAGCCGTCCGTGGTTCGCTCGTCGAGGCGCTTGAATATGAGTAAGACGTCAGGAACGGCGGTGAAGCTGCGTGCGATCACGCGGTTCGGCGTCGCCTCGTTCGTTTTGTGGTCGGCATCGGCCTACCTGATTCCCGATCCGCAGGCCGCCGACGACAACGCCCGCGACATCATCAGCGAAGTGCAAAAACGGTCCGACACCAAGTCCGAACGCTACGAGGGACTGTTGCAAGTGTTCGACAGCAAGGGCGCTGTCGCCGATAAGCGATGGACCTTTCACCGGCTCGGCGCGCACGGGCAAAGCAAAGCGGTTCTACGCTTCACGGCGCCTCCCGACGTCAAGGGCGTCGCGCTGCTGATCGTCAATCATCCGGACCGCGCGTCGGATCAATGGATGTGGACGCCCGCGATCGAGCGCGATCGGCGAATCGCCCTCCAGGATCGATCCACCCGCTTCTTTGGCACGGATTTCAGTTTCGAAGACCTGGAAGAACGCGACGTCGATCAATTCGACTACGTGATGCTTGGCGACGACGAGGTGGACGGCGTGGCGACATGGAAGATTCAGTCGACGCCCAAGCAGACCAAATCGTCGCAGTATTCGAAGTCGGTGGTCTGGGTCCGCAAGGACAACTACGTCGTCGCCCGCATCGAAAGTTATGTGAAGGACCAGTTGGTGCGGCGGCTGAACCACACGGACATTCGCAATCAGCAGGGAATCTGGGCGGCGCGCCAGTTGGAGATGACCGACTTGCGGCGCAACAGCCGGACGCGTCTGACGTTGGATAAACTCGAGTACAACGCGCCGCAGAAGGATGAAGACTTCACGCTGCAGGCACTCCGTCGTCAATGACTTATAGTTGCTAGTCCTTGTACTCGCCGATTCTGCTCAGCGCCCACAATCCCGGTCCGATGACTGGCAGCGGCAACAACACCTACCTGCTGATCGATGAAGGTAGCAGCGCGTTCCTGGTGGACGCTGGCGTCGGCGACCCGCGCCACCTGGACGAGTTACGTCACGCGTTGGCATCGACCGATTCGCATCTCGACCAGGTATTAGTGACGCACGGCCACGCCGACCACGCCGGCGGCGCGACAGCGATTGCCGCAGACCATCCGGACGCCCTATTTGCCAAGCACCCGTGGCCGGGGCAGGACGAGCAGTTTGCCGTCCAATGGCATGCGATCGCTGATGGCGATTCGCTCGGCACCGGCTCGAACCGCGTGACGGTGCTGCATACGCCTGGACACTCTCCGGATCACCTGGCGTTCTGGCACGAACCGACTGGAACGATTTTTACCGGCGACCTGGTGGTGCTCGGCAGCAGCGTGATGATCCACACCAGCAAGGGCGGCGATCTGACGCAGTACATGCAGAGTCTCGAACGCCTGCGCGGCCTGTCGCCTCACCTGCTGCTGCCGGCGCACGGACCACGGGTAGAAAATCCAGACGCGCTGCTTTCCGGTTATCTCGAACACCGTCGCCTTCGCGAGCGTCAGGTGCTCAGCGCATTACGCGCCGGCCATCAGACGGTGGAGACGATTGCGGAAAGCATCTATCATGGACTCGATTCGGTATTGATGGCCGCCGCCCACGAGAACGTGCGCGCGCATCTCGGAAAGCTCAAGAACGACGGCGTCGCCACGGAAGACGGCGACGGACGCTGGCAGCTGTAGGAGCGAGCACGATGGACAACGTGATCGATTACATCAATGTCAACCGCGAGCGCTATCTCGAGGAACTGAAGGCCTTGCTCGCCATCCCCAGCATCAGCGCGCTGCCGCAGCATGCCGCTGACGTCAGACGCTGCGCCGAATGGTGCGCCGACGAGATGCGCCGGATCGGCCTGCAGAACGTCAAGTTGATCGACACGCCCGGCAACCCGGTGGTCTACGGTGACTGGCTCGGCGCGGCCGGCGCGCCGACGATCCTGTTCTACGGCCACTACGATGTGCAGCCGGTCGATCCGCTGAACTTGTGGGAATCGCCGCCATTCGAAGCAACGATCCGCGACGGCGAGATCTACGCGCGCGGGTCGGCCGACGACAAGGGCCAGGTGTTCATGCATTTCAAGGCCGTCGAAGCGCACTTGAAGCAGAACGGCAAGCTGCCAGTCAACATCAAATTCATTCTGGAAGGCGAAGAAGAAGTCGGCAGCGTCAATCTCGACGAGTTCATTCGCGGCCACAAGAGCGAGCTGGCAGCCGATGTCGTTGTCATTTCCGATTCGCCGATGTTCGCGCGCGGCATTCCGTCGATTTGCTACGGCCTGCGCGGCCTGGTGTATTTCCAGATCGACCTGCGTGGCAGCAGCACGGACTTGCATTCCGGTTCGTTCGGCGGCGCCGTCGCCAACCCGGCAATCGTCTTGTCCCAGATGCTGGCCCAGATGAAGGATCGCGGCGGCCGAATCAAGATTCCCGGCTTCTACGACGATGTCGTGGCCTTGCAGGATGAGGAGCGAAAAGCCTGGGCAAGCCTGCCGTTCAACGAAAAGCAGTACAAGAAAGATTTCGGTATTCCGAAAGTCTACGGCGAGGCTGATTACACGACGCTCGAGCGTACCTGGGCGCGACCAACCTTTGAAGTCAACGGACTGCTGTCTGGCTTTACCGGCGAAGGCGCGAAGACCGTCCTGCCGGCCGTGGCGATGGCCAAGGTCAGCATGCGCCTCGTGCCGAACCAGGATCCCGACAAGATCGCGAAGTTGTTCGAGGCGCACGTGCAGGACATCGCGCCGAAGACGGTCGAAGTGAAAGTGACCCGGATGCACGGCGGCAAGCCGTGGATGACGTCGTACGACAACCCGTTCGTCCAGGCCGCAGGACGCGCGATCGAGAAAGGTTTCGGTCAGAAGCCGGTGTTCACGCGCGAGGGCGGATCGATTCCGGTCGTGTCAACTTTCCAGGAAGAGTTGGGGTTGCCATCCGTGCTGTTCGGGGTCGGCTTGCCAGACGAAAATGCGCACGCGCCGAATGAGAAGCTCGACGTCGGCAATTTTCACGGCGGGATCATCGCGTCCGCGATCTTGTACGACGAAATTGCAAAGACCCGATAAAGTAACGATAAAAGCAGAAACCGCGGAGGTCGCAAAGAACGCAGAGAGAAAACATCTCTCTGCGATCTCTGCGTGCTCTGCGGTTTCTTCTTTTAGAAACCTACAACCAAGCCCACCCGGAAGATCCTCGGGCTCAGGTTCTGCACCAGCGCGTTGACGTTGGCCGCCGCCGCGTTATTCACTCGAACCAGCGCCGTGTTCGCGTTGAACACGTTGAACGCGTCGATGATGCCGCGGATCGTCGCCTGCCCGCCCATCTTGAAGGTGCGAGCGGCGCGCAGGTCGGTGTTCCACAGGTTCGGGTAGCGATACGTATCGATCTCCGGTGTGACGAGGATCGACAAGGTCGAGTCGCCGCCGAGCGCTGCGGTGGTTCCCTGGCGGTAGTAGGGGAACGGATAGCCCTGGCGTCCGAATACGTTGCCGCTGACTTCGATGCCGTACGGCGCCTGATACATCGCGTTGGCGTTGAACTGCCATTTCGCGTTGATGTAGATGCTGCCGGCTCCGCTGCCGCCGCTCTGCGGCGCAAACTGGCCGCCGTCATTCAGCGGCTCGGAGAGTGTCGGCGTCGGATTGCCGTTCGTGTCGTAGACGCCATTGCTCGAATCGAAGTGCTCGCGGGCGTTATTGAACGACATGGCGATGCGGCCCATCCACTTGTTTGACAACCGCTTGACGACGCCGAGCTCGATCCCGCTGTAGTCGGTAAAGTAGCCCGGAATATTCGTGGTCAGGAAGCCGTTGCCGCCGGCGCTGACCTTTGCCGCGTTCGGAATGTAGGTCGCGACGTTGTACGCCGTGCCGTCCGGCAGCGTGCCCGAAAAGCCGGTTCCAGGTGCGTAGTCGGCCAGCGACACGCCGACGCGAGGTGTGATGCGTCCGGTGAAATTGCCGTAGAGATCGTTGGTCCGCGTGTAGCTGTAGTTCACCTGGACGACGAGGTTCGGCATCATTTCGCGTTCGACACCGACGACCAGGCTCTTGGTGCGCGGCGCCTGGAGATCGGGATCGATGACGTTGGCCGATGTCACGGCCGTCGGCGCCGCCGGGTTGAACCCGCCGGCAGCGGTGATGAAGTTATTCAGCTGCACTTCGCTCGACTGCGCGAAGTGATCGCCGTTCGCATCGACCCACCGGTAGGTTGCGGATCCGGCCGTCGAGCTCGGATTGGTGACGCCAACCGTGCCGGTTTCAAGCTGGCCGGAATAGAGGCTGAAGCTGGCGCGTGCGACCGTCTTCCGCGAAGCGTCGAGCGCATAAGTGATCCCGGCGCGCGGTGAAAAGTCGGTCCACGTGAACGGTGTTGAATAGCCCGCGAACGAAAGGCCGGGAACGGTGTTGGGGAACGCCGGGTTGGCCAGGGTGTCGCTCTGCAACGCCTCGCCATCCTGCCGGTCGAAGCGGAGGCCGACGTCGATCGTCATCTGCTGGAGCGTGATCGTGTCGCCAACGTAGAAGTCGAGGTAGTTCGCCTTGTTGCCGCCGAAGCCCTGGCGGAACACCTGCGCACGCAGGTCGGTCGGCGAGTTCTCGATCGCCAGAATGCCGTTGCCCGGCCACAGCGTGCCGCTGGTCGCGGTCACCGTGCGGTAGCCGAAGCCGTACTTGAAGTCGTGGCTCGTTCCCATCCCGCTCAGGAAATGATTCACGTCGACGTTGGCGGTCTTTTGCGGCCGGACATTCAGACTCTGATTGACCGACCCGAACGACTGGCCCAACGTGAAGTTGCGGCCGGCCTGCTGATCGAGGCCGCCGATCGGATCCAGCACGAAGCCGGTGTTGAAGTAGGCCACCTTGCCCGAAACGAAGGTATTCGAGCTGAAGACGCGATCGTCCGCGATCTTCCAGAGGCCGTGCAGCAACGTGTCGTCGTAGGCGTTGTCCTGGTGATACGTCGCGGTTGGCGCGTCGAACACGATGCCGGTGATGCCGGGGCTGCGCCCGTCTTTTATCTTAAAGCCGTCGAAATAGAGGAAGCTGATCATGTCTTTCTTGGTCGCCTGCCAGTTCAGCTTCAGATCGGGGTTTTTCAACTGCGTCCGATCGACGAGGGCGCCGGCACGGCGGACCAGCCGGACATCCTGCAGTGAATATGAGTTGTAGAACCAGGCGCGGTCTTTCCAGATCGGACCGCCGATGTCGTAGCCGTAGTCGGAGATCTGTTTGTTGTGATCCGAGGTTTCGTGGGTCGTCGTGCTGCGCAGTTCATCCGGCACGTTGTCGGATTCCATCGCTTCATTGTCGAAGTATCCGCGGAAGCCGCCGTGGAACTGATTGGTGCCGCGCTTGACGACCAGGTTCAGGCCCATCCCGCCGGTGGACTGCTTGATGTCCTGGCCGGCAGTCGAGACCTGGATTTCCTCGAAGTTGTCGTAGTTGTAATAGCTGGGCGATGCGCCGGTCGCCGACATGTCCGTAATGTTCACGCCATCCATCGTCCAGACGGCGTCCTGCGGACGGGTTCCCTTTGATTGGAAGTTCGACTGCTGGCCGGTTTCGTTGCCGCCGATGTTCACGCGGTCGACGAGCACGCCAGGCACCGAACGCATCAGGGCGAACGGATCGCGCGATGTCGGGATCTTGGTCAGCTCGTCGCTGCTGAAGTTGGTCGCCGTGCCGGTGGCCTTGGTATCGATCACCGGAGAACTGCCGCTGACCGTGATGGTTTCCGAAACCGTCGCAATCTTCAGCACGATCGGCAACTCGACGTTCTTGCCGACGGCGACGATGACGTTTTCACGAACGACTGTGGCGAATCCCTGGAGCGTCGCGGTGACTTTGTAAGGACCAGGCGCGAGATTCAGAAACCGGAATTCGCCGGTGCCTTCGGTGACGAAGGTTTGCGTCGCATCGAGACCTTGCGCGCTTACGGTGACGCCCGGCAGCACGCCGCCTTGTTCGTCCTGGATTTTGCCGTTAATGGTGCCGCCCTGGATCTGCGCGAACGCGGGCAGCGCGAACGCCAGCACCAGTGCGAGCACGAAACTCAATCGCTTCATTCGAATGTTCCTCCCAAAAAGACCGATTAGATGAAATGAACAGAGCACGCGATGTGCCACTGTTCGCGCAGCGAGCGGACAGTGTTCGCGATGCCCGCTCGCGGGATTTGTCAGTCGCTTACAACGACGCTCGCCAACGCGATCTCGAAAAGTTGAATGTGCTGATCCACGATCGCGGAGAATCGTTCCGTTGCAAACACTGTCCGCTGGTGGGATGTGTTGTAGAGTGAGACGCAGTGAACATCAGTGTGATCGTCGATCGCTTGCAGAAGTTTTATGGCGGCCTGACGCCGCCGCCACGCGATCCGTTCACTTGTTTGTGTGGGAAGTGCTGTCGGTGCACTCGACGCCACGAAAGCGTGACGCCGCACTGGCCTCGCTGAAGCGGCATCGCGCGTTGACGCCAGATGCGATGTGGCGGGCGCCACAGAAGAAACTCGAAGAAGCCGTTGCGACGGCGGGTCCGTATCTCGAGCAGCGCGTGAAGGCGTTGCGGACTGGCGTCGACATCTTCCGCCGCTCCCCGCGGTTGCCTGAGGTGATTCGCGGTCCCTTACCGGCCGCGCGACGGGCACTGAAAGGGCTGCCGCAGATGGGCGAGGCGGGCGCCTATCGGATGCTGCTGTTTGCCGCCGATCATCCGGTGCTGCCGGTCGACGCCCGCGTCAGTCGCGTCGCCCGCCGGCTCGGCTTCGGCGAAGCGCACAAGGAATTTTCGAAAACCGCGCGAGCGGTGCGCGAGGCGATCTCTGCGCAGCTACCGCCGCAGCCGGATGCCTATCGGCGAACGTTCCTCTACTTGAATCATCACGGCGCGACGACCTGCACCGAAGCTGACCCGCATTGCACCGTCTGTCCGGTGCTCGAGGCATGCCAGGTAGGATTGCAGATTGTAAAGGGTAGATTGCTTAATTGAGCGCCGCGACTCGCTTCCGCAGCGTCTTGACGTGCTCCCAGATCTGCGCCTGTTCGTCGCGGGTCTCCTGATCGAGCGTGGCGGCGGCTGACAGATGGAGGTAGCGCTGCAGATCGCGCAGCGCGCCGGAGAAGTCCTTCAGCTGATACGAGAGCAGGCCGCGATCGCGCAGTTCGTTGATCGCGGACGGGTCGACCGCCAGCAGCAGTTCCATCACATCGCGGGCTTGCGGAAACGAGCACATCCGCACGTAGACGTGCTTCAGATTCAGCAGCATGCGGATCATGATCTGCGGCTTGGCGGCGCGGGCAAAAATCCGCGCCTCGGCGGCAGGATCGTCGTCGTGGCTGTCCGGCGGCGAATGGCGCCGGAACATCGTCCGGCAGGCGTCCTCGGACAGCAACGCGCCGCCGTGATGGGCGTCGATGATCAGGTCCTCCGCGAACTGCCCGCGTCCCGCCGGACAACGCACGAGAAAATGACCGGGGAAGTTGACCCCTTCGACCGCCATACCCGCCCGGCGAGCCACTTCGATGTAGATCAAGGCCAGCGTAATCGGAATGCCGGTGCGCCGATCCATCACTTCGTTGAGGAAACTATTGCGCGGATCCTCGTACTGCACGTCGTTGCCGACGAACCGGAGCTCGCCGAACAGGTAATCGTTCAGCGCCATAATCCGCGCGTAAGCGTCGGGATCGACACGTGGTGGCGCGTCGATCGCGTTCGCAGACGCTTGCGCGACGCGCCGCTTCGCCTCGAGGCCAATCGTGTCGAGTTGATCGAGGTACGGTGAGGCGTCGAGGTTGGGATACTCGATTCGCGCAATCATCAGCGCGGCGACCGCGAGGTCGGGATCCGGGCTCAATGCTGCAATGCTGAACGCTTTCACCAACGACTCGCGGATCACGTCACCAGCATAGCAGGAGAGTCAATTGCACAGCTGTGGCTGCATCCGCCTTCGCGGCCTGGAACCTGACGCCGCTACGGCGGGATCGTTCGCCCGGACCTCGAGCGAACGAAAAAAGGGCGGGGTCCGTTTTCGAACCCCGCCCTCAATCACGCACGAACGCGAAAACTTACCAGGTCATGCGAATGCCGAACCGAGCGACGCGAGGAGCCACGATCTGGCTGATGTTGTTCGCAATCGCCGAGTTCTGCGTGCGCTGGAGTGCCAGCACCGTGTTCGAGTTCGCTACGTTGAAGAGGTCGAGCGACGGGTTGAAACGCACGTGACCCATCTTGATCGGACGCTCGACGTGGAAGTCGAGATTCTGGAAAGTGGGCAGCCGGTTGTCGCCGACGCCGTCGAGCAGCACCGTGGCGATGCCCGCGCCGTTCAGACGCGACGGGCTCTGCACGACTGGTTCGAAGATGTACCCCTGACGGGTGTTGTAGAACGCCGACACGTTGAAATCGAACGGCAGGTTGTAGAGGCCGCTGATCTTGAACAGGTACTTGGCGTTGACGTAGGTGTTGCCCAGGCCGCTGCCAGCCGTCAGGTAGTGGTACTGGAACCCGTCGCGCGTGGCGTGGTTGGTCGGGTCCTCGAAGATCGTGTTGGCGAACACGCCCGGGTCGCCGTTGTTCACGATCGTGCTGTTGTAGGCGAAGCTGGTGTTCATCAGCCAGTGGTGCGACATCCGCTTGCGCGCCGTCACTTCCACGCCGTTGAACGTCCGGTTGTACTGGTCAGACGTCGCGTTGGTCAGGTTGCTGGTCGTCGGCACCTGGAACGTCGGCTGGTAGTACGTCACCGTTGGGCAGCTCGCCCCGGCCGGGCACGACGCCGCGGTCGGCGTGAAGTTCAGCGGGACCCAGTCGCCAGGTGTCAGGCCGATCGTGTCTGCCGACCTGGAAGCCCGAATAACGCCGCCAGATGTAGTTGACGCCGGCCGCAAATCCCAGACCGATTTCGTGATCAAGGCCCACAATGAACTCATCAGTCCGATCGTTCTTCAGATTCGGATCGATCGTGTTCGGCGTGCTCGGCGTCGCCGGGCTCGCCGGATCCCAATTGCCGACGAGATTCAGGAAGTTCCGTCCGCCGTTGGTGATCGTCAACTCGTTCGCCTGGACGAACTTGTCGCCGTTCAGGTCAGTCCAGGGAAACCGGATGCTGACGCGCGACACCGGGTTCACCTGAAACGCGACGCCACCCGTGCCGACCTGGCCGTAGTACATCGCGTAATTGGCTTTCGCGATTGTCTTGCCAGTGCCGCGAAGGTCGTAGGTCAGGCCGAGACGCGGCGACACATCGTTGAACGCGATCCTCGGATCGAGGCCGCCGAAATTCAACGCCGGCAGAATGGTTGGCACAAGCGGATTGGCCACCACCGAGGCATCGAGCACCTGGTCGTGGTTGTAGTCGTAGCGAATGCCGAGCTGTGCGGTGAGACGGCCGCGCACGACCGTATCCTGCGCGTAGAGCGAGATGTTCTTGAGGTCGTAGCGGCTCAAGCCATCGCGTGTCACCTGGGCCTGACAGGTCGTGAGAACCGCGCAGTTGTCCGTGACGGCATTCGGGAAGCGCGCCACCGCGAACCCCGGCGTATGCGTAGCGCCGTAGCTGTACGCATCTTTCCAGTAACCACCGAACCTGAACGAGTGGTCACTGTGCATCAAACCAGGGACGAAGTAGCTGACGTTCGCGTTGACTTGATTGACCGGTCGGATGTTGACCGACTGTCCGTTATCCGGTGTCGACCGGCCGTTGAGACTGGTCGAGATGATGAACGTCGGCTGGACGGTGGCCAGCGAATCTTCGTGGTAGTTCAGAATGAAGTTGTTGCCGACGTGGGCGTACTGAACGTCGAGGAGGAGGCGATCGCTAACCACCCACTGGTCGCCGAACTTGTAGGTGGGGCTTGGCCCGGTCGTCCAGCCAGACCTGCCGTAGGTGCTCGGCACCGCTGCCTGGCGAACCGTCGATTCGATCGGCGTCAGGTCGCTCGCGTTGCGCGCGTTGCGTTCTTTCTTCGAGAAGAGATTGAAGAGCGACAACTTGTTGCCTTTGAAGAGCTGCACTTCACCCTTCAGGTTGGTGGTCTGGAGAAGGGTCGTGTCGGCGTTCAAGCATCCGTTGACGTCGGCGATCGCGTAATTGAGCGGATTCGCCTTGATTGCCTGACAGGCTGCCGTCGGCTGGAAGAAGCCGAGCACGCCGACGTTGATGTCTTGTTTGCCGTAGCTCCCCCAGATCCAGGCCCGACCCTTCTTCAGCGGACCGCCGGCCTCGACGCCGTAGTCCTTGATGTCCTGAATCGGACCGCCAGACGAGGCGCCCTGTTTGCGCTGCTCGTCGGTGATGTTCTGGCTTTCGAACTTGTCGTTGGTGCGGTAGTAGCGCGACGACCCGCGGAACCTGTCGCTGCCGCTCTTGGTAACGAGGTTGATGCCGACGCCGCCGGTCTGCTGCGTCACGTCGACGCCGCCGGTGTTAATCGTCATTTCCTCGAACGCATCGAAGTCGTAGTAGGTCGGCGAGGAACCGGTCGCCGCCATGTCGGTAATATCGATGCCATCGAGCGACCACTTGTTGTTGAACGGGTTGCCGCCGCGCGACACGTAATTCGACTGCTGGCCCGACATGTTGCCGCCGATGTTCTCGCGATCCATCGCGACGCCTGCCGTCTGCTGCAGAACCACCCACGGATCGCGCGCCGACGGAATGCTCTGGAGCAATTCGTTGGTGAACGTCTGGTGCGTGCCGGTGTTCCTGGTGTCGACGATCGGGCTCTGCCCGGTGACCGTGATCGTTTCCTGCACAGTCGACACGCCCATCTGACCGTTGATCTGCGCGGAGAACCCGACGGTCACTTCCACGCCTTCCATGACGACCGTCTTGAAGCCGGTGAGCTCGAACTTGACGGTGTAGATGCCAATCGAGAGGCGCGGGAACTGGTAGGTGCCGGTCTCGCTGGTTACCGCCACTTGCGGTTGCAGCAGGATTGGCGCAGTCAATGTAACGGTGACGCCCGGCAATACCGCACCGGACTGGTCCGTGGCCTTACCGAAAATCTCGCCCACTTGCGATTGGGCGCTGGCCAGCGCGCTGGTGGCAATAAGGGCCACGAGCGCCAGGACAATGGCTCGAAATCTCATCCGACCTCCTCAATAAAAACAATGCGAACGCATCCCAAACACGCACGGTGTCGCTGAATCGACCAACGTCCGGACAGTGTTCGGAATTAGATCCAGTTTTCGTCCGATGGCGAGGCTTGTAAAGGCGAAAGGCCTGTGAAAAAAGCGAAAATCAGGCCTGAATCCAAGTTTTTGGACGATCGTTCAAACTTGGAACCAGTTACTCGGAGAGCAGACTTTTAAGCCGCTGAATGTCGAGCTGCTCGATGGACGGGATGACGAATCGCGCAAGCGGCAGCGCGTCGGCAGCGTAGGTATGCGCCACGCCCACCGGCACAAGACCCGCGCGGTGGGCCGATTCGAGTCCCCAGACTGAATCCTCGATGGCGACGCAGTTCCGGGCCTGTATAGAAGTGTGAAGTTCAACACTCATCAGCTCGACGGCGTGCAAATACGGATCGGGTGCCGGCTTGCTTGCCCTGGTCTGATCGGCGCCGACCACCACGGTGAACAGCGACGACAGTTCTTCGCGCGCGAGCGTGCGCCGAATTTCGCGTGTGAGGGCGCCCGACGCGATGCCGATCGGAACAGCAGCCGCGGCGCGGCGAACGGCGTCGGCGGCGCCAGGAAAAAGCACCGAGACGTTTCGTTCGAGGAACTCGATCCGTTCCGCCTTGCTGGCCACCATGCGCGCGATCTCCGCGTCGTTCCAGTCCACACCGTTGTGCGCGGCCATCGCCCGAAACGCGCCCGCATCATCGAAGCCGAGATAGTCGGTGTAATACGCCGCCTCGGTGAGTTGAATGCCGCGCGTCGCCACCTCGTCGCGAAACGCCCGGAAGTGAAGCGGTTCGCTGTTGGCGATGACGCCGTCGAAGTCGAAGATGATCGCTTGCAGGCTCACTCAGACTTCTGACTTCCTACTTCAGACTTCATCTTCTCTCCCGCTCTCACCGGAATCTTCAGGCGGTTCTCGGCGGGCGGATATGGGCACTCCCAGGTCGGGCTGTAGTAGCAGTACGGATTGTAGGCGCGGTTGAAATCGACCTCGTAGATGCCGGTGGCGCTGCGATCGAGGTCCATGAATCGCCCGGCCGGGTAGGTTTCCGTTCCGCTCGTCAAATCGGAGAACGGGACGAACAGCCGGTCGTCGGTCTTGGCCGCGGCCGGGGCAAACGCGGTGAGCTTGACCGGCTGTCCTTTGAGCATGAATTCGAGCGTGCCGACGCGTCGAAACTTGTCGTGATTGCCGGCCGAAGTCGTCATCTCGACAATCGTTCGATCGTTGCTCGGCTTCAACTGCGCCGGCGCGTTGTAATCCGGATCGATCGGAAAGTAGGCGAGCGGTAAGAACGCGGCCTTGCGGTTCTCGGCGATCGGCTCGTTGTCTTTCTGGAACGCCGCGTCCTTGGCCGCGCGATCGGCGGCAAGTTTCGCGGCATAGTCCTTCGGTTCGTCGGGCGGACGGCTGCTGCACGCCAACGACGACAGCAGCACGCCGACCGCGATGACCTTGAGGCCCGAAGAGGAACGCCGAGGAACTCTGCGTTCATCGTGGTTAGGCGAGCGGTAGTAAACCATGCGAGACAGTCTGCTAGGCGAATGGATAGCCGCCACGCGTCACGGTCTCTTCCGACAGCCGGCGGCGAAGTGCGGCGGTGTTAATCGGCGTTACCTTGACCAGCCGCCGGAGCGCCGCGAGCATCGTCCGGAGCGTGTCGCCTTCGACGGTCGCCGCCAGCGCCTGGCGGGCCGAGGCGTCGATGCGCATGGCAGCGTCGTTGACGAAAACCCGTGCGGCGTCAACCTGCAGCGACGCCTTTGGATGCTTTGCGGCACTGGCCGCTTGCGCGCGCAGCACCGCGCTCTCTGCGGCGAAGACGTCCATTAAAATGTCGGCGGCGTGCATCAGCACTTCCTGCTCGTCGGTCAGCTTCTGTCCGAACGTCTGCATGCCGACGCCCAGCACCAGCAGCGCCACCTTCTTGAACGCTGCAACCGCTTGACGTTCCTCCGCGAGCACACCGTCATCGGCCACAGCCGGCGCCGGCGGTGAAAGCAGTTCGTCCTGCAGCGCCTTTGCCGCGGGGATCAGCGGCAGGTCGCCCTTGAGAGCGCGGCGAATCAGCATGCCCGGGATCAGCAGGCGATTGATTTCGTTGGTCCCCTCGAAAATCCGGTTCACCCGCGCGTCGCGGTAATGCCGTTCGGCCGGGTAGTCGTGCACGAAGCCGTTGCCGCCGTGAATCTGGATGTTCTCGTCGAGCACGTAGTTCAGCGTTTCGCTGCCGGCGACCTTGGCGATCGAGGCCTCGACCGCGTACTCCTCGAAGCTGTTCAGGGCTGCCGAGCCGTCGGTCGGCTCGTGCGGTGTCGCCTCGATGCGCGCGTCGACCAGTCCCGCGGTCCGATACAGAAGGCTCTCGACGGCGTAGGTGCGCACCACCATCTCACCGAGCTTGTGCTTGATCGCGCCGAAACTGGCGATTGGTGCATTGAACTGGCGGCGGGTGGCCGCGTATTTGGCCGACTCGCTGATCGCGGATGATGCGCCGCCGCTGCACATCGCGCCCAGCTTGAAGCGGGCGAAATTCAGCACGTTGAACGCGACTTTATGGCCCTTGCCGACTTCACCCAACACGTTTTCGGCCGGCACCCTCACGTCCTGAAAGATCAGCGCCGTCGTCGACGAGCCGTGCAGGCCCATCTTGTGTTCTTCCTTGCCGCTCTTCACACCCCAGGCGCGCTCGACGAGGAAGGCCGTAAACGCGACTTTTTTTACTCCGGGGGCCCCTGCCCCCGGTCCTCGTCTTCCGCTTGCGCGAAGATGACGAACAGGTCGGCGAAGCCGCCATTCGTGATCCACATCTTTTCGCCGTTCAGCAGATAGCTGCCATCCGCCTGTTTCGTCGCCTTGGTGCGCGCGCCAAGCGCATCGGAGCCCGATCCGGTCTCGCTCAAGCCGTAGGCGCCGATCAGTTCGCCGGTCAGTAGCCGCGGCAGGTATTTTTTCTTCTGCGCTTCGTTGCCGAACAGCACCAGCGGCACGATCGTCAGGTTGGCATGCGCACCGAATGTCGCGCCGAACGACGCCGATCGCGCCAACCGCTCGCTGACGACGAGCGAGGTGACTTTGTCGAGACCGAGTCCGCCGTAGGCGTCCGGCACATCCACACCAAACAGCCCAAGTCCGCCGCCGCGCATCACGAGCTCGCGGGCCAGCGTCCAGTCCTTCTGCTCGAGCTTCTCGAGCACCGGCAGGATTTCGTTGTCGACGAACTCCTGTGCAGTGCGGCCGATCAGGCGATGCTCTTCGGTCATGCGTTCCGGCGTGAACGCCGACTCGGCGTCGGCCGGCTGCAGTAACCACTCGCCGCCGCGCAGAAGGGGAGAAACAGCAGTCGTCATAAGTCTCCTACATTCTCTCAAAGATTCCGGCGGCGCCCATGCCGCCACCAACACACATCGTGACCATTCCGTAGCGCGCGCTGCGCCGCTTCATTTCGTGAAGGATTGTCGTCGTCAACTTGGCGCCGGTGCAGCCGAGCGGATGTCCGAGCGCGATCGCGCCGCCATTGACGTTCAGCTTTTCGGGGTCGATCGGCAGCGCGCGCAGGCAGGCCAGGACCTGTGCGGCGAATGCCTCGTTCAACTCGATCAGATCGATCTGGTCGAGCGTCAAACCGGCCAGTTTCAGTGCTTTTTGAATGGCCGGCACCGGTCCGACGCCGAACCGTTCCGGCTCGACGCCGGCGGTCGCGAACGTGACGAATCGACCGAGCGGCGTCAACCCGTGCTCTTTGGCGCTTGCCGCCGACATGACAATCACTGCAGCGGCGCCATCGCTGGTTTGCGAAGAGTTACCGGCGGTGACCGTCCCCTTGGCGTGAAATGCCGGTCTCAGTTTCGCCAGCGCCTCGGCCGAGGTGTCTTTGCGCGGCCCTTCGTCGATCGCGAAGGTCACCTGTCGGGTCTTGGGCCGGCCGCCATTTGGCGGCTCGAGCAGGGTGGCGGTGAACGGCACGATCTCTTCGGTGAACTTGCCGCTCTCGATCGCCGCCAACGCCCGTTGATGGCTGCGTAGCGCGAACGCGTCCTGTTCGTCCCGGGAAATCCGGCATTCACGCGCGTGATTTTCGGCGACGAGCCCGGTGCTCAAATAGACGTCAGGGTACGAGTCCATCAGGTTCGGATTTGGCGCGATCTTGTGGCCGCCCATCGGCACCAGGCTCATCGACTCGGTGCCACCGGCGACGATGGCGGAAGCAAAGCCGCACATCACACGCTCGGCGGCGTAGGCGATGGCCTGCAGGCCCGAGGAGCAGAAGCGATTGACCGTGACCGCCGACGCGCTGACCGGAATCCCGGCGCGCAGACTCGCAATCCTCGCGACGTTCATCCCTTGTTCGGCCTCTGGAATCGCGCAGCCGAGGATCACATCGTCGATTTCCGCCGGATCAAGTCCCGGAGCGCGCTGCAGGGCTGCTGCGATCGCGGTCGCACCGAGTTCGTCGGGCCGCGAGCCGCGGAGTGTGCCATTCGGTGCCTTGCCGACCGCCGTCCGCGCCGCTGAAACGATTACAGCTTCATTCATGCCAATCTCCCAACAGGTCTTCGACGGCGTCGGCAACTTCGCTGACCCTGCCGTCGAACAAATGGTCGGCCATGTCGATGACCACGAGTTCCTTCGGCTCGGCGCAACGCGCATAGAACTCACGCAGCGCTTGATCGGAATCACTTCGTCGCGCTCGCCGTGAATGAAGAACTTTGGTTTCGAACTGTTCGCGACCGCGTCGAAGTCGTAGCGATCGACCGGCAACGCAATTCCCAGCAACGTCGTCACCCGCGGATCCTGTGCGCCGACCGTCAGCGCGACCCATGAACCGAACGACATGCCGCCGGCCCACATCGGCACCCCTGGATAACGGTTATTCATGTAATCCAGCGCCGACGTGAAATCGTCGCGCTCGCCGATGCCCTCGGCAAACGTTCCAGCGCTGGCTCCGGCCCCCCGAAAATTGAACCGCAGCACAGCGCAACCAATTCGGCTCAGCGCCTTCGCGCTCTGATAGACGGCCTTGGTATGCATCGTGCCGCCGTATTCGGTGTGCGGATGTCCGAGGACTACCGCCGCACGGATGCCGGTCTGGCGGTCCGCGCTCAACAGTCCGTCAGCGCCGATCGATCGTGACTGTGCCGGCTCGTCGAGCAAGCACTCGAGCCGCCCGGACGGCCCGGCGATCTCAAGCTGCGGCATGGTGCGCTTTCTCGGCGAACCGCCGCACGATTTCGGCAAATACGTCCGGACGCGTCAGCGTGCCCTGATGGCCGGTGTCTTTCAGCACGATGTGCTTCGCGCCGGCGATCAGCGTCGTGTACTGCCGCGTTGTGTCGGTCTTCACGACAAAATCCAAACCAGGCTCTCCCGTGACGATCAAGGTCGGGGCGGCGATTCGCGCGCATGCCGAGGCGATGTCGTAGCCGCCAATCAGCCGGGCGCGCGCTGCCATCCGTGCCGGGGATAATCGGGAGCGCAGACCGGTTGTCAACACCGACCAGATGAACCCGCGGCGCTCGCGTGCATTTGGCAGAGCGCGACGAATCTCACGACCCGCTCGAAACGGCGTTTCGATCAGAAACACCGGTCCAAAAATCCACGGCAGCTTCGCGTAGATTTCATGTCGCCGGCGCAGGTGAAAGCCCGGCCCGGGGGTCGACGCAAGCACCAGCGACTCGACGCGTTCCGGAAAACGCGACGCGATGTTCAACGCCACCAGCCCCCCGAACGACAGACCGCATACCGCCGCCCGCGTGACGCCGGTCGCATCCATCATGGCGATGACGTGATCGCCGAACGCGTCCATGCCACGAGCGCGATCGACTGTCGCACCGGCCGACGGTTCGTCGCACAGCGATGCCGTGAGAACCCGAAAGTGCCGCGCCAGCGCGTTGACCGTAATGCGCGCGTATTCCCACCGGCCCTGCAAGCCAGGAATGAATACCAACGGTGCGCCTTGCCCGAGTTCTACGATTTGCAACTTATCCCCTACCGCCACGATGAACGCAGAGTTCGCCGAGCACGCCGAGAATCTGAGTAAACCTTTCAATTCCGCAACGGCTTTCCGGTTTTCAACGTGTGCTGAATCCTCTCCAGCGTCTTCCGCTCGCCGCACAACTTCAAGAACGCTTCGCGCTCGAGATCGAGAAGATACTGCTCGCTGACGGTCGTCTGGTTGGGCAGTGCGCCACCGGCAAGAATGTTCGCCAACGCCCGGCCGACGACGGCATCGTGGTCCGAGATTCGGCCGGCGCGAAGCGCCAGATGAATGCCGAGCTTGAGCGCCGCCAGAACTCCATCGCCGCCGACCGGAATCGTCGTCCGCGCGATCGGTTTGTGATAGCCCTCGCGCACCCGTTCGAGCGCAAATGCCTTGGCGTCGGCGATCAAGCGTTCACGATTCATCGTGATGCGATCGGTCGCATCGAGATAATCGAGCTGCACGGCATGAGCCGCGCTGGTCGATACCTTGCCGAAGCCGATCGTTTCGAACACGCGCTGCACGAACGGCAACAGGTCGTCGTGACTGGGCGGCAGGCCTTCCACGGCTCGCGCCAGCATTTCCTTCGTGCCACCACCACCCGGAATCAAGCCAACGCCGACCTCGACGAGACCGATGTAGCTTTCCGCCGCCGCCTGGACGCGGTCGCCATGCAAGCCGATTTCGCAGCCGCCTCCCAGGGTCAGGCCGGCGGTTGCCACAATCACCGGCACGTCCGCAAAGCGCAGCGACTGCGTGGCGTTTTGAAACGCCCGGATCATCAAATCGATGTCGTCCCAGTTGCCTTCCTGCGCTTCGAGCAGGAGCAGCATCAGATTCGCGCCAGCCGAAAAATTCGGCGCGTCGTTGCCGATGACCAGCGCCGCGAAATTCGCGGCCGCTTCCTTCACGCCCGCCTGGAGCATCGCAATCGTGTCGCCGCCGATCGCGTTCATCTTCGAATGGAACTCGACGGCAAGGACGCCGTCGCCGAGATCGACGAGACTGGCGCCGGCGTTCTTCCGGACAACCCGCTGCTGGTCCTTCGCGGATTTCAAGATCTGCAGGTCCGAGCCGGCGGGCGGTACCTGGTGCGAGCGGCCGGCAAGCGCCTCAAGAGTCGCGAACGGGCCGAGCTCCCAACCAAAACCCCACTGCATCACCCGATCGACATCGTCGTTCGAGTAGGCGACGTCCGAGGCAATCTTCGTCGTGTAATCGAGAGTCGGGCCGAGGGTGTCACGAAGGAATTCTCCGGCCTTGTCCTTGGCGTGGTAAACCGTGCGGATTCGCTCTGCCGTGTCGTCGATCGCGCGCGCTGCTTCGAGCGACGGAATCCGCGCTGGTTGTTTGGCGCGATACGTCAGCGTTGCGGGATCGAGTGTCAGGATCTCGGCGCCGGTCGCCGACTTCTCTTTCTTGTAAAAACCTTGGCCGGCTTTTTCACCCACCCAGCCACGTTCGATCATCGTCCCGACAAACGTCGGCAGCTCCAGTTTCAGATTCGCGGCCACGTGTGACAGCACGTCAATGCCCGCGATGTCCATCGTCCGAAACGTGGCGCTGTTCGGACGTCCGAGGGCTGGTCCGGTAATCGCATCGATCTCCTCGATCGTGTATTTGCCGGAATCGAGCGCGCGCAGCACCTGTGCGACGCCATAGAGACCGATGTGATTGCCGATGAAGTTCGGCGTGTCTTTCGCCACCACCACGCCCTTGCCGAGACGATGGTCGGCGAACCATGAAACGCGGGCGGTGACGGCCGGATCGGTTTCTGGTGTCGGAATGATTTCAAGCAGCCGCAGGTATCGCGGTGGATTGAAGAAATGGGTGCCCAGCCAGTGGTTCCGGAAATCGCTGCTACGACCTTCGGCCAACGCGCCAATAGAAATCCCGGAGGTGTTCGACGACACGATCGAGCCGGTGCGACGTGCCGCGTCGATGCGTTCCAGCAACGCCCGCTTCACATCGAGGCGCTCGACGACGGCTTCGATGATCCAGTCCGCGTCCTTGATCCGAGGGAGGTCGCTCTCGAACCCACCGACTGAAACGAGCCGATGGGTGTCGCTCGTAAAAAATGGGTCCGGCTTGAGGGCCACGCGCACGTTTCAAGCCCTCGGCGGCGATTTCGGTGGTCAGGTCGAGCAACAATGCCGGAACGCCGGTGTTGGCGAAATGGGCGGCAATCTGCGCCCCCATCGTTCCGGCGCCGAGCACGGCGACTGATCGTACTGGAGTGTGCGAAGTCGTCACCGCGGTTGCGCTCCGTTGAGGAACAGATCGACGACCGCGTCGGCGTCTGCCTCGAGCGCGTAGCGTCGTTTGCTGAGAATCCAGTTGGTCGCCATTTCATCGAGTGCACCGAAGAACATCTTGGCGGCCACCGTGGCGTTGATATTGGAACGCAGCAGACCGTCGCGCTGACCGTCGGCTATTGCGTCGCGAATCAGACCAAGATAGTCGCGCAGCAGCGTCGCGGAAAAGCGTTCCATGAACTTGGTGGACTGCCGCAGCTCGACCTGAAACACGACGGCGGCGTTTCGGTCGCGGCCAATTCGGCCGAGATGCATGCGCGCAAAATGACGAAGCCGCTGGCGCGGGTCGCGAACCCGCGACGCCAGGTCGCGTCCCTCGGCGAGCGCTTCCTTCATGCCGCGTTCGAAGATCGAGATCAGTAGGTCGTCTTTGCTGCGGAAATACAAGTAGACGGTTCCGGCGGCGACGCCGGCGCTGCGCGCGACGTCCGCAACCTGCGCGTTGAAATACCCGCGCTCGGCGAACACGTCGATCGCGGCGCGCAGGATCGCCTCACGTTTAGGTGGCGGCGCATCGTCTGGTCGAGCTTTGCGGGCGGCAACCGTGGTGGCCATGGAGCTGAATGAATGGTCATTCAGTTTGGGTGGCGGTGTCAATAGCGGAGTATTGGATCAAGCAAAGTCGCAAAGGTCGCAAAGTTAAGCTCCCGATCTTTGCGAACTTCGCGAACTTCGCGTTTTTCCGAATTAGCCTACTACTTCCACCGCGTCAATATCGACTCGCGCTCGAAGAGCGCCGCGGGAAAAAAGAGTCAGCAGCGCCCAGACGACGAGCAATCCAACGCCGACCAGGCCGAGCATCGCCGTCGTCATCCAGATTGCACCGGCGAACTGCGCCACCAGCAGTGCGGTCAGCGGAATGATGATCAGCACGCCGAATTGCTGGGCGGTGCGCGCGTCGTTCACGCGTGACGAAATCACGATTGCCGCCTGCAGCGATACCAACGCGGCCGCTGGTGCCACGAGAAACATCATCAGAAACGAACGCGGCGTGGCCATCGCCCGTGCGACGCCTGGCGCCGCCGTCAGCACGATGCCGAGTGCGTAGAGACCGATGCCGACGACGGTAATGAGAAACGTCGGGATCAGCGCGCCAAGCACCTTTGCCACCAGCAACTCGATCGTCGATATCGGAGTCGCCAAGAGCGGCTCGAGCGTTCTCGCTTGCTTCTCGCCAATCACCGAGTGGGCCGCGAGCGCCATCGCACCGGTAATCGGCGTCAGCAGGAACAGCATCAGAAACTGCTGCAGCATGAAGAATTGAATCTGGCCTTCCGCGGTCAGGGTCTCGCGAACCCCGGCGATTGACGCGATTCGCTCGAGCCCGGCGTCTTCCGACAGCGAATGACCGGTCAGCTCCGGTATCAGGACGACGACGACAAGCGGGAGCGTCAGCGACATCAGAACCACCAGCACCACTGGAATCAACGCGCCGCGATTCCGCGAGATATCGAGAAGTTCTTTGGCGACCAGGGCGCGGATCCGCGTCACTGATGGCCTCCCACGAGATGCAGATAGACGTCCTCGAGTGCCGGCATTTCGGGCCGAACTTCGAGCACCCGTGCGCCCAGCCGCGACCAGGGCGTCAACGAGTTGCGGCGTCTCGCGATCGAGATGCTGCAATTTCACCACGAGCGTCGTGCCTTCGACGGTCGCCGACTGGTCAATCCGCCGGGCAATCTCGAGAAAGGTCAGAGGGTCGCCCGCGACGCGCACCAACACGCGTCCCGTCGTCAGCCGGAGCCGCAGCGAAGCGGGGGTGTCGATTGCCACCAGCCGGCGCTGCAGCACCGCCACCCGATTGGCCACCCGTTCCGCCTCGTCGAGGTTATGCGTCGAGACCAGGATGGCGCATCCAGCCGCGCGACGTTCCTCGAGTAGCGCGCGAACGCTGCGGCGGATCTCCGGATCGAGTCCGGATGTCGGCTCGTCCAGCAGCAGCACGGTCGGTTGATGCAGCAGGGCTCTCGATAACGCGACCTTCTGCCGCATCCCTTTCGACAGTTCGGCCGCGCGGGTGTCGCCGGCATCATCGAGTCCGAACCGTGCGAGCGAACGAGCGATCAGCGCATCGGGTGAGGCCAGGCCGTAGAGGTCGGCATACACCTTCAAGTTTTCGCGGACCGTCAGCCGATCCCATAGGCCGGGCGCTTCCGTCAGAAACCCAACACGCGTCCGCACCATGGATCCAGTCGCGCGGGTCAGCGCAATGCGATCGATCGTGACCGAACCGTTCGTCGGCGCAATCAACCCGGCGAGCATTCGCATCGTCGTCGTCTTGCCAGCGCCGTTCGGTCCAAGCAGCGCCACGATTTCTCCGCGCCCCACGTCGAACGACAGGTCTTCGACGACCGTGCGCGTCCCGAATCGACGGGTGAGGTGCGACGCGGTGATCACGGAGCGAAGGTCAGCAAGCCGGGGGTCACGAGCAGGTGGCCGTTGCGGCCGAAGAACAGGCTACTCGGCGCCACGGTTCCCGCGCCGCGCAACTGCAGGGCGCGAATCTTGTCGCCGTCCACGTCATAAACGTAGGTGTAGGGCGCGACGAACGAGATCCAGAGGTTGCCGGCGGCATCGACTGCCGCGGCGCGAACGTTAGGCGGCACCAGCGGCACTTCGTGATCATCGATCTTCCGCCGTCGCCAGGTCGTCGGCAGTGCAGCGACTACCGGGTCGATCTCCGGACCCTGGATGCGGCGCTCGTAGATCAGCTGGCCTTCGGCATCGTACTTTTGAAACATCGGCAGCCCGGTTTGAAAGACGAACCAGAAGCCGCCGCGCGGATCAACCAGTGGAATGCCGCTATTCAACGCCACGTGCAGGTCGCGGTCGCCTTCGTGCCCGGTCGCGCGCATTGTTCCGATCAACCGGTTCACGTTGCCCTGCAGCGTGTACTCGGCGATCAGCGCTCCAGTTTCCGGCTGCGACATCACGATCGATCGACCGGTGTATTGCAGCGTGCCGATGCCATTCAGCACGACGTCGCCAAGAGTCACGCGCGTTTGCATCCGTCCCGGCAGCATGAATCCGCCGATCCGGAAGCCGGCCGCGGAAAAAATCTGAATCCGCTCGCGGCCATTCGGCGCGTCGGCAACGACGAAGGTGCCGTCCGGTTCAACCGCGAACGCCGTCGGATCGATGATCCGGCCCGCTTCGGCGCCGATCATCACCACCTGGCGCGATGTCGTCATCGTGGCATCGATGCTGAACACCGTGTGCGCACGCTGATCGAACACGTAGTACTGGCCGTCTTTCGACTGCTGAAAGCCGAGCGGGTTGCGAAACTGGCCGGCGATGTGCGGCGGAACCGCGCCCACCGACCGGATTGTGTCAGGTTTGATTGCGACCAGCGAGATTGTGGCGAAGAGAACGACTGCCGCTGTGAGGACGGGACGCACGAATCACCTCGTCCCAATCACCTAACCACCCCTAATCCCCAATCCCTAATCCCCAATCCCCAATCACTAGTAGTTGGCAGTGGCGCGAATCGCGTTCACGATGTCGGCGGTCTGCGGCAGGATCGCCTCTTCGAGTGCCGGGCAGTACGCGACCGGCGCGTCGAGTGCGCCGACGCGGCGAACCGGCGCGTCGAGGTGTTCGAACAGCTCGCCGGCGATCCGCGCGGCGATTTCGGCGCCGAATCCACAGGTGATCTGATCCTCGTGCGCGATCACCACCCGACTGGTGCGGCGGACGTGTTCGGCAATCGCATTCCAGTCGTAAGGCATGATGGTGCGCAGGTCGAGGACCGCGACGCTGATACCGTCTTTTTCGACCTGCTGCGCCGCGACCAGTGTCCGCTGCACCAGCGCGCCCCAGGTCACGACGATCAGATCATCACCTTCGCGGCGGAGGCTTGCTTTGCCGAACGGCACCATGAACTCTTTGCCGGGGTATTCGCCCTTGTTGTAGGTCTGGCGGTAGAGGTGCTTGTGCTCGAGGAACAGCACCGGATCGTCGCAGCGGATCGCGGTGCGCAGCAGACCGGCGGCATCGATCGCATTCGACGGATAGGCGATGCGGATTCCCGGGCAGTGCGCGAAGATGCTTTCGCCCGATTGACTGTGGTACGGGCCGCCGCGAATGTAGCCGCCAATCGGCACGCGAATCACCATCGGGCACGACCAGGTGTTGCCCGAGCGATACCGCATCATCGACATTTCGTCGCGCAGCTGCATCATCGCCGGCCAGATGTAGTCGAAGAACTGAATTTCGACGACCGGCTTCAACCCGCGGACCGCCATCCCGACGGCGCGGCCGATGATGTTGGCTTCCGCGAGCGGCGAGTTGAAGACGCGTTCGTCGCCGTAGGCCTTCTGCAGGCCGTGCGTCAGCTTGAACACGCCACCCTTGCCGGGGACAAGTCCAATTGCCTCCTTCTTGCTGACGTCGGCGACGTCTTCGCCGAACACGACGATTCGCGGCTCGCGCGCCATTTCATGCTTGAGCGTGCGATTGATCGCGGCGACTACGGTATCGGGTTTTCCTTCCGGCTGCGCCGGCGTCTCGAAGGCAGCGGACGTCGGATCGACGTCGGGTGAATAGACCCACAACGCCGCCGTGTCCTTCGTCGGCTTCGGCGCCGCCAGCGCCTGCAGTGTCGCTTCGTTCACCTCGCGATGGACGTCGTCGGCGATGGCGGTCAGATCGTCCGCGGTCGCGATGCCGTTGGTTTTCAGAAATTCAGCGAAGCGCGCGATCGGATCGCGCTTGGCCTCGGCCTCGCGCTCCGCCGGAGGCTTGTAGAGTTTTTCGTCGTCCGAGAGCGAGTGCGAGTACGGCCGAGTCACTTTCGCGTGGACGAACGCCGGGCCCTTGCGCGCCCTGACGTAATCGGTCGCTTCGCGCATCGCACGCAGGCTGGCAAAGAAATCGGTGCCGTCGATCGAGTCGACGTGGAGACCGGGGAACGATCGAACGAGCCGCGAGATGTCGCCGCCCGCGGTCTGCACTTCGACCGGCACCGAGATCGCGTATCCGTTGTCTTCCACCAGGAACAGCACCGGCAGCTGTTTCGTACAGACGGTGTTCAGCGACTCCCAGAACTCGCCTTCGCTGGTTGCGCCTTCGCCGAGCGAGACGTAAGAAATTTCGTCGGGCTGGAAATGAGCGGTGCGATCCTGAATCTGCCTGACGCGGCTGTAAATCACGCCGGCTTCGGCGGCGCCGACCGCGTGCAGCACCTGGGTGCCGGTAGGGCTCGATGCCGAGACGATGTGCAGCTTCGGATGGCCCCAGTGCGACGGCATTTGCCGACCGCCGGAGTTCGGGTCGTCTTTGGCGCCGACGCCGGCCAACAGCATGTCGAGCGGCGTCATCCCAAGTTGCAGGCAGAGCGCGCGGTCGCGGTAGTAGGGGAAGAACCAGTCATAACCCGGGCGCAGCGTCAGGCCGGCTGCGACGCAGATCGCCTCGTGTCCGGCGCCGCTGATTTGAAAGAAAATCTGGCTCTGATTTTTGAGCTGGATTTCCTTGTCATCGAGCTTGCGCGACAACAGCATCGTGCGATGCACGGCCTTCAGCTGAGCGTGCGTCAGGCCCTCGATGGTGGTTTGTTGCGCGGCGTCGCGCCCGTTTAAAACGGCCTTCATCTGAATGCAAATTTTATATCAATCCGGGGCGGCCCGGCCGCAGTGACCGCGCACCGCTTGGTATATGCTCCCAGCCATGAGCACCCAGACAGTTCGCCTGCATCGATGGGACGAAATTGCGCTCGAAAAAGTGACTGAAATGATTTCGCGAAAAGTGGTCACCGGCGAGCGGGAGATGATTGCGCAGATCTACCTGAAACGCGGCTGTGTCGTACCGATGCATTCGCACGAAAGCGAGCAGATGACCTACATCCTGCAGGGTGCGCTCAAATTCCTCATAAATGGCGAGGACATCACCGTCCGTGAGGGCGAAGTCCTGCACATTCCTTCCTGGGTGAAGCATCAGGCGGAGGCGCTCGAAGACACCTTCGAACTCGACGTGTTCAGCCCGATCCGTCAGGACTGGCTCGACCACACCGACGATTACTTTCACCGCTGATGGCGATCGATCGTCAAGGCACCGGGTTGGCGGTGCTGCGCGTCTGCATCGGCGTCTTTTTCATTTTCGAATCGCTTCTGAAAATCCGCTGGCTGACCGACTCCTCGATTCTGGCGGGTCAGTTCGGCAACTGGTCGAACACGGCGGCAGCAGGGTCGATCAGTGTGTGGTACTTGCAGCGGATTGCCGTGCCCGGCGTCGCGGTCTTCGCGCGGCTGGTGCCGCTCGGCGAGTTCGTCACCGGCGTCGCCCTGCTGCTTGGTTTCTGGACGCCGCTGTTCGCATTGGCCGGATTTTTCATGGCGCTGAACTTCCAAATTGCGAGCGGCGCCATCTTCAAATATAGCTTCCTGACCAGCGGCTACGGATTACCGGTGCTCGGATCTACGTTGGCACTGGCGCTCGGCGGGGTGCGTCTGCCGTGGAGCATTCGCGGCTGAACACCGCCGCGTGCCACGCCAGGGCCGCACAATTCGCGATCGCCACCAGCACTGTCGCATCGACGATGGTCAGCGTGCGGGGTATGGCGTAGCCGATATCCTCGCTGATCCCGTAAAACAGATTGAGATCGAGGACAAGAATCGCGCTCAGAACCACGAAAATCGGCGTCAGCCGCGGCCGCCCGGCCGCGGCAATTCCCACCAGCGGTACGGCGGCGAACAAATGGTTCTCGTGGACCTGGGCCGAGAGCGTCGCATAGGCGTGCATCAAAAACGCGGCGAGCGACGAAACGATCCAGAGGTCGCCTAAACGCCGCGCCGTCCAGAGGGACCACGCGGCGGCGCTGCCGAACAGGAGCAGGCCGACGATTCGCGGGTTCGGATAGCCCAGCTCGATCACCCGGGAGATCGCCAGTATTTTCGTCGGTGCCGTGAACGCTGCCCAGGCCCCCATGTCGTGCATCGAGTAATACGCACGCAACAGGTAGCCGATGATCCACCACAGATTGCACGCGTTGCCCGAGAGCATGTCGTGTTGCCCGAGCCGACCGATCGCCTGGATGAAATTCGGCACTGCACCAGCCATCAGGATCGGCGTCAGGCCAATGGCGAGAGCGAGGGCAGTACCGCTCGACGCGATCGCGAGCGCTCGCCAATGTCTGTGGTTGCGCGAGCCTGAGATTCCGTTCCACGCGGCAAGAGCCACGGCGGGGAGAAGAATGACCGCCTGTGGCTTCGTCAGACAGGCCGCGCCGGCAAGCAGGCCGGCAGCGAATGGCCTGTCGAAGGCGACCGCGATCAGGCTGGCGACCGCGGGCAGAATGAACAGCGGGTCGAGATATCCGAGGAAGGCTCCGTCAAGAAGAACCGCCGGATTCAGCCAGTAGAGCAGCGCCGCCGATTGCGCGCCCGATGCTCCAATCAGCGGTCGCAGGCCGAACGCCAGCAGCGCCAGCATCGCGGCATCGGCGAGAACCACCGGAATTTTTACCGCCACGATCAACGCAGTGCCGTCCGGATAGGCGCCACGATGCAGCCAGCGGTAGGCGCGGCCGGCCAGGCCAAGTTCGGTGAGCGCCAATGGTGGATAGTCGACCGTTGTCCCGGCGTCGTGCAGCGTGACGACACGTCGTTCGGGCGGCGTGCCGCCCACGCCATAAAGACGGCCGACCGAGTCGGTCGCCGCGGCGTAGCTCCAGATTTTCCAGACTGCGATGTCGTGCGTGCCGGGCAGGGGCAGCGCCGCCAATCGAATGACGGCGCCGAGGACGAGGGCGGCGGTGAAGGACTTCTTCAGTGGACTCGTCTATCCCAATCGTCGGCGCGTCCACCGGAGTAGACGTCGAACTTCTTGCGAACGCGATTGATCTTCCATTTGAGATAGCGATATTTCAGCTCTGACATCGGATGGATCCGGCCGCTCTTCAGATACAGGTAGCCGATCACCAGACCGCCGAGGTGCGTGGCGTTGGCGACGCCGCCGCCGCTTTCGCTCATCGACGAATAGAACGCGATCGCCCCCATGATCAGCACAAAAATCTTGGCGGGAATCGGAAACACGAAGTACATGTAAATCGGCCGATCCGGAAAATACAGCGCGTACGCCAGCAGGAGCGCATAGATCGCGCCTGATGCGCCGATCACGATCACATATTGCAACTGCTCGGCGAATCCAAACGGCAGCAGCGAGAACGCCACCGTCAACGCGCCCGCGCCGACGCCGGTAATGAAATAGAACTTCAGGAATTCACGCGTCCCCCAGATCCGCTCGAGCTCCGCGCCGAACATCCACAGCGCCAGCATGTTGAACAGGATGTGGAACAACCCGCCGTGCAGAAACATGTAACTGGCGAGCTGCCAGATCCGGAATTGGTGCACCACGGCCGACGGAACCAATCCCAGAACCGGGATCAGTGCCGGCACGAATGTCGTAAGAACGAACATGGCGACATTCGCACCAATCAGGCCTTTGAGGGCCATCGAGAGCGGCCCGGGACCAAAGGAAAAGGACGACGCGTAAGGCGAAGCGGGCCGGCGCATATTCAAAGACGAGATCGTAGCAAAAAAAAGGCCCCTCGCGTTTACGCGGGGGGCCAAAGGAGGATGGATGAGAAGGCTGCTTCGTTTGTTGCCGTTCTCGAAAGATTAGACGGTTCGGCGCGCGAAAAAGTTTAGGAACCGGCCAGCCGCTGCCGCACCAGCTCGTTGACCGCCTTGCCATCCACACTTTGGCCGGCCAATTTGGCCATTGCGGCCTTCATGACCTTGCCCATGTCCTTGACCGACGAGGCGCCGGTGTCCGAAATCGCGTCGGCGACGGCACGCTCGATCACAGCCGGATCGGCGGCCGGTGGCAGATATAACTCGAGCACCTTGATCTCTGCCGATTCTTTGTCGACCAGGTCCTGACGGCCGCCTTTGGCAAATTGCTCGATCGAGTCTTTGCGCTGTTTGACCAGTGACTGCACGACCTGCAACGACTCGGCGTCGTCGAGCCCGCGGCCGCGTTCGACTTCTTTATTCATCAGCGCTGCCTTCAGCATGCGCAGCGAGCTGAGACGCACACCATCCTGCTTGCGCATCGCATCGGCGATGGCAGTCGTGACTTCGTTTACGAGCGGCACGTTACTGCCGCCCGTCAGGCACGCCTGGTCGCTTGATCTGTCCGGGCTGCTGAGCAGGGTTGATCACGCCGGGCTGTTGCTGCTGCGGCGTCGGCGCAACCATTCCTGGCACTGCCACGCCACCGAATGGCGCGGTTGGCACTGGCGAGTTCGTCGGCTGCTGAGGAACGGTCTGGTTCGGAACTTGATTGGGGAACTGCTGCGGAACCGTCACCGGCTGTCCGGTTTGCGGATTGATCACCTGCGGCTGCTGCGGAAACGTATTGAAGACCGGGCCGCGCGGGTTGGGCGCCGGCATTTGTGCGTTCGGTTGCGGCCGATCGTCGTCCTGGTCGTCGTCGGCGATGTTTGGCTGCTGGAACTGCGGCTGTTGGAACACCGGCGGCGGCGCGGCGGCGGCGGCGGTTTTCGGCGCGCTGCTCGTCGGCATCACGATCACGCGATCGAACGTCGACAGTCCGGAAACCATCGTCGGTCGCGGCGCGGCGACGTAGCCGGCGGCGCCGCGCAGCAGCGTGTCGAGTACTTGGCCCTCAGGCACGTTAGTCAGTTCAAGACTGATCGGACCGCCCGGCAACCGTTCGGCGTTGACGACTTTCGCCTGACCCACGCGTGCCCATTCCGCGATGATTTGCCGGACCGTGGCGTCTTTGGCGACCACTGTGACCAGTCCATCCTGGATGGTGACCTTCACTTCTGCCGACGCGGTCGAGGCGGTCAGCAGCACGGCGGCGATGGAGCAGGTGAGCAGTTTCATGATGTTCTCGGTCTATCCAGTATACGCCTCTGAAGGAATGCAGATGCTTTCCCTCTCATTTCTTTCGGAAGTAATCGATGACCTGATTGAGGATATCGTCCAGCGACAGCGTCGGGGCGTAGCCGATCAGTCCGCTCACCCGGGATAGGTCCGGGACGCGCCGCGGCATATCCTCGAAGCCCGACTCATAGGCTTGGTCGTAGGGGATGTATTTGATGATCGACTTCGAACCGCTGAGGTCGCGCACGCGCTCCGCGAGCCGCTCGATCGTGATCTCTTCTGTATTGCCGATATTGATGACTTGTCCGATCGCTTTGGGCTCGACGACCAGTTTCAACAGTGCCCCGACGACGTCCGCGACGTGCGTGAATGCGCGCGACTGCTTGCCGTCACCGAACACCGTAATCGGTTCGCCGGCAAGCGCCTGTCGGACGAAATTCGGGATCACCATTCCGTATTGACCGCTCTGGCGCGGCCCGACCGTGTTGAAGAAGCGGACGATGATGACCGGCAGCTTTCGCTCTTTCCAGTAGGCAAGTGCGAGGAACTCGTCGATCGCTTTGCTGCAGGCGTACGCCCAGCGGTGCTTCGGCGTCGGGCCCAGCACCAGGTCCGAATCCTCGCGGAACGGCACGTCGTCGCTTTTGCCGTAGACCTCGGAGGTCGAAGCAATCACCACCAGCTTCTTTTTCTTGTTGGCGTGCTTGAGAACGACTTCCGTGCCGTGCACATTTGTTTCAATCGTGTGCACTGGCTGTTCGACGATCAGTTTGACACCCACCGCCGCCGCGAAATGAAACACCACGTCGCTGCGGTCGATGAGTTCGGCGAGCAGCGGCTCGTTGTCGACGGTGTCGATGAAATATTCGAATCCCGGTCGGCCCTTCAGGTGCCGGATGTTGTCGATCGATCCGGTCGAGAGATTATCGAGAATGAGGACTTCGTGGCCTTGTTCGAGCAGCCGCTCGGTAAGATGCGAGCCGATGAATCCGGCGCCGCCGGTAATTAATGCACGCACGCGTCGTGTCCTTTCGTGCCGGAAGCGATTCCCCGCAACAGCGCGGCTGCCACCGTGTCGACGTCCTGATCGGCGAGGACCGGGTTGAGCGGTAGCGACAGCACTTCATCGCAGACGCGTGCGGCAATCGGGCAGTCGGCGGGCTGCGCGGCAGCCAGCGCCGGCTGCCGAGGAATCGCGACCGGATAGTGAATCAAAGTTTCAATGCCCTGCGACGCCAGCTGCGCCTGCAGGCCGTTGCGATCGCCGCTGCGAACGACGAACAAGTGATAGACATGACCAGCGTCGAATTCGCGCGGCACGACGATCGAGCGCTCACCGGCCGACGCCGTCGCCAGCGCCGCCCGATATCTGCCGGCGAGCGCGCGGCGCCGTCGCGTCCATTCCGGCAGCTTCGGCAGCCGCGTCCGCAGGATCGCCGCCTGCAGTTCGTCGAGCCGCGAATTGATGCCGGCGTCGTGATGGTGATAGCGATCGGACTGTCCACCGTTGCGGAGGCGCTTCAACCGCGCGGCGAGAGTGGCGTCGTTGGTGATAATCGCGCCGCCGTCGCCGAGCGCGCCAAGATTCTTCGTCGGGTAGAAACTGAATGCACCCGCGGCGCCGAAGGTTCCGACCGCTTTGCCGTTCGCTGTCGCGAGATGCGCCTGGCAGCAGTCCTCGACCACCAATAGATTGTGGCGCGCCGCGATCGCGGCGATCGCCGGCATGTCCGCCGGTTGTCCGTAGAGATGGACCGGCAGGATCGCGCGGCTGCGCGGACCAATCGCCGCTTCGATCGCCGCCGGAGCCACCGTCAGTCGTTCCGCATCGATGTCGGCGAACACCGGCCGCGCACCGGTCATCATGATCGCCAGCGCCGAATACGCGGCGGACAGCGGCGACGTAATCACTTCGTCGCCGACGCCGATGCCGAGCGCGCGCAGCGCCAGTGCGATGGCGTCGGTGCCGGTGCCGACGCCGACCGCGTAATCCGCACCGCTGGCACGCGCGAATTCAGCCTCGAACGCCTCGACTTCCGGGCCAAGCACGTACCATCCGCGCTGCACGACGCGTTCGATTGCCGCCCGCACGTCTGCCGCGTCACCGCTGTCGGCGGCGGGCACCAGCGACATGAACGGAATCCGCTTCATCTAGACGCGCTCCGCGGTGGTCGCGTCCACGCTGGCTTCGTCAGGCACGTAGCGATCGTAGTGTTGACGGTAGAAGGCGAGCGTCCGGCGCAGCCCCTCGCTCAGATCCACCTGCGGCCGCCAGCCGGTCGCCGCGGTGAACTTCGATGAATCCGCG
Source organism: uncultured Acidobacteriota bacterium (assembly GCA_963695635.1). GTDB lineage: Bacteria > Acidobacteriota > Vicinamibacteria > Vicinamibacterales > CAVVIG01 > DATKHR01. The sequence continues at coordinate 199,523 of CAVOHK010000009.1, read as the reverse complement.
TAGAAGCTGCCGATGTCGATCGCTTTTTTCTCCGCGGGCCACTCGACGTAAGCGACGGAACCGGAGCCGGCGACGTGGACCAGCAACGCCGAGAGATCGCGATGGCTGATCGGCCGGTCGCCACCAACGTTGAACACCTCGCCGTTGCAGCCGTCGCTGGCGCCGGCACGAAGAAATGCATCGGCCGCATCGTCGACGTAGACGAAATCGCGCAGCTGCGAACCGTCGCCGAAGATCTGAATCGTCTTGTTCTCGAGCGCGAGACGGATGAACCAGCCGATGAAGCCCTGGCGGTTGTGACGAATCAGCTGCCGCGGGCCGTAGACATTGGTCAGGCGCAGCGAGCAGGCGCGCACGCCGAAAACGTTGTTGTAGACGAGATGGTAGTACTCGCCGGCCGCCTTGTTGATGCCATTGATATCGGTCGGTCGAACCAGGTGTGACTCACGGACCGGCAGCGAATCGGGACGGCCGTAGACCTGCCGCGTTCCGGCGAACACCACTTTGGCGCGCGGGTTGTGATGACGGCACGATTCGAGCAGCGTCAGTTGACTGCGGCAGTTGATTTCCAGGTCGGTGTACGGTTCCCGCATGCTGTCGATGTGGCTCACCTGTCCGGCCAGGTTGAAGATCACATCGCGTCCGCGCACCAGGTAGTTCATCGTCGACTGCTGGCGGATGTCGGCGATGTTCACCCGTACCCGGTCGGTGATGCCGTCGATATTGAACTGGTTGCCGCCGTAATCCTCGATCAGCGAATCGACCAGCAGCACGTCCGCGCCGAGCGCCGCCAGTTGGTGAGCCAGATTGCTGCCGATGAATCCCAGCCCGCCGGTAATCATCACGGCGCGGCCTCGATAAAACTGGCGGTATGAATCGTCGGCTGCGGTCATTCCGAATGCGCGACCAGCGGCCGGACGCCGGCGCGGCGGTGCTGACGCAGGATCACCAGCGCGAACCACAGCCGCAGGACGTCCACCGCGGTTTTTGCAATCCGCCGGAAATTGAAAAACTGCGATTTGCCGAACGCGCGATGGTAGTGATGCACCGGGACCTCGGCGATCCGGAAACCGGCGTCGGTGATCTTCTTCATCATCTCCAGGCAGATCACGCCGCTGTTCTTTTCGAGATTGATCCGCTCGAAGATGGTTCGGCGCATCAGCCGAAAGTCGCAGTCAACATCGCGGACCGTCAAACCGAACAACGTTTTGACGATGTGGTGGTAGATTCGCCCGATCACGATGCGGTGCAGCGGATCCGATCGGCTGATCTTGTAGCCGTTCACCATGTCGGCGTCGGCCGACAGCCGCTCCCATAACACCGCCAGCTCCGACGGGTCGTACTGCGCGTCGCCATCGGTGTAGAAAATCAGATCTTTGGTCGCCGATCGAAAGCCGGTTTGCAGCGCTCCGCCGTAGCCGCGATTGCGTGGATGATGGACGGCGCGAACGTGCGAGTAAGTGCGCGCCAGCTCGTCGATAATCGCCGGCGTCGCATCGCTGCTGCCGTCGTTCACGACGATGACTTCGTAGTCGGGCGTCAACGCCGATGCCGTCTGGACGGCGCGGATGACCATGCTCGCGATCGTCCCGCTGTCGTTGTAGGCCGGGAAAAAGACGCTCAGACCCGCGGGCTTGCCGGCGGGAGCTTCAGACATGTGAAATGCCCCTAAACCATAGCACGAAAACGAGCTAGGAATCCTTCGTCGCGATCAGTCGCCACGGCGTCACAGCCGATTCGGCGATGACGCTGCAGCGACATCTTCGATTGCCCTTCTCGCCGCTCCACGAAGGTGATCGGCACCTCCGACGACGCGGCAGCCTCGTTGCGCTGCGACATAGAGCATTTCGACGACGAAGGAGTAGCCGTCCGAGACGAACCGATCGATGCGGCAGCGCCGCAAGCGCCTCGCGCCGCCAGCAGCGGAAGCCACTGGTGCAGTCGTGCGCGGCGAATCGGGTAATCGTGCGCACGTATAGGTTTGCAAATCGGCTCAGTATGAGGCGGCGCAGCGGCCAGTTGACTACGCCACCGCCTCGCACGTATCGGGAACCGATCGCGACGTCCGCGTTCCGGGCTGCGGCGACGAGCGAAGGGACGGCACCAGGGTCGTGCGAGAAATCCGCATCCATCTGGCAAATGAACTCCACCGGCATCGTCAGGGCGCGCTTGATGCCGTCGGCGTAGGATCGTCCGAAGCCGCGATTGGCTCGTGCGGTGCAGGACATCCACTCGCTCAGGGAATTCGCGAACCAACTCGTCCACCACCACGCCGGTTCCATCCGGTGATGCGTCGTCGACCACCATCACACCGACGCCGTCGTGCATCAGCAGCGCGCGCACGAGTTTCGCGATGTTGTCGCGCTCGTTGTAGGTCGGAATGATCACGACCGCCGACACACCCTTCACGATCGCCGTCCTTCGAAGCGCAGCGATGAGATCTGCTCCGAGATCAGCCCGACCAGGAAAATCACCACACTCAGGACGATCAGTAACACCGATGAATTGGTGACGTGTGACTGCGTCAGGATCGTCCAGGCGGCATAGGCGGCGCCGAGCAGGAAGGAGGCGACGCTGATCGGCACAAAAATCCGCAGCGGACTGTAGATCGTGATCACTTTCAGCAGAATCAGGAAGAAGCCGACGCCGTCCGAACCGAGGTGGATCTTCGACGTTCCCTGGCGTTTTGCCGCTTCAATCGGTTCGAACCGCACGCTGTAGCCGGCTTTGATGAATGCCAGCGTCGTCGTGGTCGGCGTCGAGAAGCCGTTCGGCAGCAGGTGCAGGAATTCGACGAGATGCTCGCGGCGCGCGGCGCGAAAACCCGAGGTCAAGTCGGGAATTGGCTGTTGCGTCAAGTAGCCGGCGACGCCGTTCAGCAGGGCGTTGCCGACCCGACGCGCCAGACTCGCCTGCGTCTGCGGCGCGCGAGCACCGACGACGAGATCGTATTCACCCAGGCGCGAGACCAGACGGACCGCATCGGATGGCCGATGCTGACCGTCGGCGTCGACGATGACGATGAATGGTGTATTGGCGTTCCTGATGCCGCTTTTGACGGCGGCGCCGTTGCCCTTGTTGTAAGGATGGCGTACGACGCGCGCTCCGGCAGCGCCGGCTCGAGCTTCAGTGTCGTCGACCGATCCGTCGTCCACGACGATGATCTCGGACCATCGCGCCGTCTGGCGAAGCTCGGCGACGACCGAGGCGATCGATCCGGCTTCGTTGAAGGCAGGAATGACGACAGTGGTCTGTTCGGGATCAGCCATCAGCCATCAGCCATTAGCCATCAGCCATCAGACGCTCCACCACGCCTTCCCACGAAATCGCGCTGGCTCGGTCGAAGCCGGCGTCGCCGAGCGCCTGCGCCAGGGATCGGTCAGCAGCCAATCGCGCGATTGCGCCGCCGACTGCTTCAGGAGTCGGTTCCACAATCAGTCCGGTGACGCGATCGGTGACAAACTCGAGCGGGCCGCCGGCGTCGGTGGTCGTGATGACCGGCTTTCGTGACAGAAACGCTTCGAGGGTGATGTAGCCGTAGTCCTCGTCGTAGGGTGGAAACACGATGCCGAGCGCGCCGGCGTACAACACGATCAGCGCGAGATCGTCGAGCGCGCCGGTGAACGTGACACGATCGAGAATCCGTTCGCGTTCGGCGAGTTCCTCGAGATCACTGCGCAAGGGTCCTTCGCCGACCACCACCAGCCGGGTGGCGCGATCGGCTTGTGCCAGACCGCGGATGATCAAGTCGACGCGCTTGTTCGCTTCCAGGCGGCCCACCGACAGGACGTAATCACCCAGCGGGCCCTGGGCCAGCCGGCCCGCCAGCGGAGGCGGATGGTAGAGCGGTTCCGCATGCAACCCGTTGTATCGCTCCAGCCGCGCCGCCGTATTTCGTGCGTTGGCGAAGATCCGCTGCGATTCGCCGAGCGCGTCGTTGTCCAGCCCAATCAATCGATCGCGCAGACGCACGTCTGCTTCGGTGTGTTCGAATTCGCTGAAGGCGGTACCGCACAAGTCGTAAATCGCGCGGTATTGATGGAACAGCCACGTCACTTTGTGCGGGTGCCGCACAAAGTAGGTCGGGAATTTTGTGGCAATCACTGTGTCGATCGGCTGGCCGTTCGATTCGCTCAAGTCGATCAACCGCCATGCAGCGGCCTGAGCCAGTAGTTCGCTTTTCGGGTACCACTTGAAGGGAACCGAGACCCGTTCGGCGCGATAGCCGTGGCGCAGCAGTTCGTTGATCAGTCCGGTGACGTGCAACTCGGCGCCGCCGGTTACGAAAGGAACTTTCGCCTCGCAGACGGCGACGGTTTTCATGTCGCGAATCGGAAGTTGATGATATCGCCGTCTTGAACGGTGTAGTCCTTGCCTTCGAGCCGGACCTCGCCGTGATCGCGGCACGCCGCCATCGTGCCGCGGGCGATCAACGCGTCGTAACTCACCACTTCGGCGCGGATGAAGCCGCGCGCGATGTCGCTGTGAATTTCGCCGGCGGCAAGCTGGGCCGAGATCCCGCGTGGAATCGACCAGGCGCGGCACTCGTCTTCGCCGACGGTAAAGAACGAAATGTAGCCGAGCAGGTCGTAACTCGCTCGAATCACGCGATCGAGCCCGCGCTCTTTGAGACCGAGATCGGCGAGAAACGCCGCGGCGTCAGCGGAGTCGAGCTGTGCGATCTCCAGTTCGATCTTGCCGCACACCGCAACCGCAGCCGTGGCAGCGTGCGAGAGAAACGACGTCAGTCCGGCGGCTTGCGCCGCGCGCTCGATGCGCGTGGCGTCTTCACCGGCAACGCCGCCCGACAACTGCGATTCATCCAGGTTGATCACGATCAACAGAGGCTTCGCCGAGAGGAACTGGAAACCGCGGAGCCGCTTGAGGTCGTCGCCGGCCAGGGTCAACGTGCGGAGCGGCTTGCCCGCTTCGAGTGCAGTTTTGCAGACCAGGATCACGTCGCGCTCTTTTTCGAGCTCGCTGGTTTTCGACTTCTTCAGATCCTTCTCAATCCGCTCGAGCCGTTTTTCGACGACGCCGAGGTCCGCCAGAATCAGTTCGTCTTCCATCCCTTGCGCGTCGCGCGCCGGATTCACCGAGCCTGACGGATGAGGAACCGATGGGTCGTCGAAGGCACGTAAAACGTGCACCAGCGCGTCGGCGTTTTTGTACGCGACGACGTCGACCAGTGCTTTCGCGCCGCCGCTGGCGTTGGCCATGTCCGTGAATTCGACCGTCGCCGGCACCCTTTTTTTCGGGTTGTACATCGCGGTCAACGTGTCGAGCCGCGGATCGGGCACTTTTGAAATGCCGACGCTGGTTTCGCCCTTCCCGTGCGCCGCCCGTGCCGTGCCGGCAGCGCTGGTCATGAGCTGAAAGAGGGTGGATTTGCCGCTGGATGCGAAGCCTATGAGGGCTGCCCTGAGCATGTGAGAAATCGGGAATGGTACCACGCACTCGTCGCGGGTCTGACCCCAGACAACTTGTCTTGTGCCCTGTCCGTGGTCAGACCCCATACAATTGCGTACGAGGGCGATTAAAGGGCGAAAATACGGCGTAACTCACGCTGAGACAATCTTTTGCGGTTGACTTCGCCAAGGGCGTCTCCTACTATTCTGTGGACTTCCGTGGAGTTAAGTGGAGTAGTGTCCCGTGTTTAGGGGCAACGCGCCGGCCCGAATCGACGACAAGGGTCGACTCAAAGTACCGAACGCATTCCGTTCAGCACTCGAGTCGAAGCACGGCCGCGAGCTGTTCCTTACCAGCCTGACCGGCGAGTACGTGCGCATCTACCCGATGCCGTGTGGCTTCTAGATCGAAGAAAAGCTCGGCCAAATGCCGTCCACCCATCCGGCACGGTTGCGCTTTCTCGATCGCGTCAACTACTTCGGTCAGGCCGGCGAGCTCGACGCGCAGGGTCGCGTCATCATTCCGGTTCGCCTGCGTGACGCCGCGACGATGAGCGGCGACGTGGACGTCCTCGGTCAGTACAACTACCTCGATGTCTGGAATCACGATCGTTTCCTGACCAAACTGCAGCGCGATCCGTACACCGACGATGACGCGCGCTCGCTGTCGGAGTTCGGCATCTGATGACGCACCTGCCCGTCATGCCGGCCGAAGTCCTCGGCTTCCTGCGTCCGAGTCTCGGCGGTCTGTTCGTCGATTGCACCGTCGGCCTCGGCGGCCACGCTCGTGCCTTGCTCGAAGCGGGCGCGTCGCGGCTGCTCGGACTCGATCGCGATCGCGACGCGTTGGCCATCGCACACACCACGCTCGCGCCCTGGAACGACCGCGTGGAACTGGTACATGCCGACTACCGCACCATCGATGAAGTCCTGGCAGCGCGCCAGATCGCGCAGGTGGACGGCGTGCTGGCCGATCTCGGTGTGTCGTCCCTGCAGTTCGACGCCGAGGGCCGGGGATTCAGCTTTCAGCGCGACGAACCGCTCGACATGCGGATGGACCGCAGCGGCGGCGAAACCGCGGCCGACCTGGTCGCTCGGTCGAGCGAACGCGAACTCGCCGACGCGATCTTCCAATACGGCGAAGAACGGTTTTCGCGGCGGATCGCGCGGGCGCTGGTGCACGAACGTAGCGAAACGCCGATCGTAACCACCGGCCGGCTGGCGACGATTGTCCGGCGCGCGATTCCGCGCCGCGGTTTTGCGCGGATCGATCCGGCGACGCGAACCTTTCAGGCGTTACGAATCTGGGTGAACCGCGAACTGGAGGGCCTCGATCGTTTTCTCGAGGCGGCCGTCAATCGACTGCGGATTGGCGCACGTCTTGCGGTGATCACCTTTCATTCGCTCGAAGACCGCATCGTCAAGCACACGCTGCGCGCGATCGATCAGCGGAGCGGCACGGTGAAAGTGCTGACCAAGAAACCGTTGATTCCGACCGACGACGAAGTGCAACGCAATCCGCGCGCGCGCAGCGCCAAGCTCCGCGCCGCGGAAAAGGTGGCGTGACCGATGCCTGAAGCCTTCGAGTACGCGATCAAGAAGGACGTTCGCAATAACCCGATCGTCCGCGAAGTGGACGAGCAGCGGCAGCGCGAGCTGTGGAAGTCGGTCAGCATCGCGGCATTCCTGGTGATGGTGCTGCTGTTTTCCGCGTGGCAGCACTTCGAATTGCTGCGCCACGGCTACCAGATCGAAGAGATGCAGCGACAGCGGGCCGCCGAAGAAGAGGAAGGCCGCCGGTTGCGGCTGGAGATCGAAACGTTGAAGAGTCCCAAACGGATCGAAGCCCTCGCCACCAAGCAACTGCACCTGATCGCGCCGTCCAAGGACGACGCGATCGTGATCGAACGGGTGCAGCCGAGCGAGCCGCCGGCGAAGTCGATCGTCGCCCGCCGGTAAAACGGAGATGGCAGTCCCGGCCTGGCGCGCAGTCCTCAAACGGCGAGTGTTCGTCGTGACGGCGCTGCTTGGTCTGTGGGTTGCCGCCATCGAATCGCGGCTGGTGTTTCTGCAGGTGTTCAGCCACGCCGAGCTGGTCGCGCGCGCCGAGCGGCAGCAGAGCCGGACGCAGGACGCGCCGGCCGCGCGCGGCGACATTCTCGACCGCCGCGGCCGGATGCTGGCGACCAGCGTTGACGCCGACACCATCTACGCTGTCCCGTCGGAAATTGCCGACCCGGCCGGCGTAGCCGCGCGGTTGTGCAAGGCGTTGCGCGACTGCAATCGCAAAGAGCAGACCCAGATCGCGGAGCGTCTCGGCGCACAGCAGCGTCAGTTCGCCTACATCCGCCGCCAGGTTTCCGAAGACGTCAAGAACCGTGTCGCCGAGCTGAATCTCGACGGCATTGGTTTCATCAAAGAGAGCAAGCGGTTTTATCCCAACGCTGAACTCGCAGCGCACTTATTGGGATGGGTCGGCGTCGATAACGGCGGCCTGAGTGGTATCGAGCATACCTACGACGCGCAAATCCGCGGCAAGAAGGGCACGGTTCTGATTCAGACCGATGCGCGCCATCGCGCGTTCAGCCGGGTTGAACGCCCGCCGACCGCCGGTTCGAGCGTCGAACTGACCGTCGATCAGTACCTACAGTACGTCGCCGAGCGCGAGCTCGCGGCCGGCGTCGCCGAAAACCGCGCTCTCGGCGGCAGTGCGATCATCATGAATCCGCACACTGGCGAAATTCTCGCGATGGCCAATGTGCCGACGTTCAATCCGAATGCGTTCCGTGATGCCGACGAAATCGAGCGGCGTAACCGCGCCATTCAGGATCTCTACGAACCCGGCTCGACGTTCAAGGTCGTGACGGCGTCGGCGGCGATCGAAGAAAAAGTGATGTCGACCGAGGAACTGATCGACACCAACCCCGGACGACTCCGCGTCGACTCCGCGCGCGTGATCACGGACGACGGCAATCGCAACAACGGCGTGTTGTCGTTTACCAAAGTCATCGTCAAGTCGAGCAATATCGGCGCTGTCAAGATTGGTTTCCGCGTCGGCACGGAACGTTTGAGCCGTTTCGTGTCGCTGTACGGCTTCGGCAACCGTGTATCGCCCGATTTCCCCGCCGAAAGCCCGGGAATCGTGTGGAAGCCGGAAAAGTGGACCGACAGTGCGCTCGCGTCCGTGTCGATGGGCTACCAGGTCGCGGTCACGCCGATGCAGATGGTGGCCGCAGTCAGTTCGGTCGCGAACGGCGGTCTGTTCGTCGAACCGCGGGTCGTTCGGGGCGTCTATCGCAACGGCGTCCGTTATCAACTGCGGCCCAAAGAGTTGCGGCGCGTCATCAGTTCCGATACGGCCGCGACGTTGACCGGAATCATGGAGCAGGTCGTCACCGACGGTACCGCCAAACGCGCCCGCATCGACGGGTTCACGATCGCCGGGAAAACCGGCACGGCACAGAAGCTGATCAACGGCCGCTATTCACATTCCGATCACAACGCATCCTTCATCGGATTTCTGCCGTCACGCAATCCGGCGATCGCGATGGTGGTCGTGATTGATTCGGCGAAAGGGCCGAATGGCGATCACGGCGGCACGGTTGCCGCACCGATCTTTCAGCGGATCGCCGAAGCATCGCTGCGCTATCTCGGCATCGCGCCGACGGTCAATCCAATGCCACCCGTGGTCGTGGCCCGTCACGATCTCGCCAGTACGCCCGCTCCAACCACCACGTCCGATCAAAACCCCGAGCGACCGATCGTCCGCGTCGTCGCCGACGGTCCGGACGGAACGGTTCCGGATCTGAGAGGGATGGGCGCACGGGAAGCGGTCCGCAAACTGGTCACGATCGGCCTGACGCCGCGGATCGTCGGCGCTGGAATCGTCGTGTCGCAAACCCCTGCGCCCGGTGAGCCGTTGGAACGCGGCGCTGTATGCCGACTCACGCTCGAACGGGCGTTACCGCGACCGACCGCGGAATCGGTGCATCAGTGACGTGGGTTGAACTCACCAGCGTGCTGAGCGCGCACGGTCTGCTGCAGTCCGATTTGCTGCCCGTGGCAGGCGGACCGAGTGCGGTCACCGGCGTGATGTACGACTCGCGCGCCGTCACGCCAGGCGCCCTGTTCGTCGCGCTGAAGGGACGGCACGCCGACGGCAGCGGCTTTGCGCGTCAGGCACTCGAGCGCGGCGCATCGGCCATCGTTTCCGAGCAGGCGCGCCCGGCCGACATCGCAGCGCCGTGGATTGTCGTTTCAGACGCCCGCCTCGCGCTGGCGCTGTTGTCGACGGCGTTCTACCGCGATCCGAGTCGTGACATGCGGGTGATCGGGATTACCGGGACCAACGGCAAGACCACGACCGCTTACCTGATTGCGTCGATCTTTGAAGCCGCAGGGGTTCGCTGCGGCATTCTCGGCACCGTTGCCTATCGGCTCGGGCCGACCGACGCAGACGTTCGTGAAGCGACGCGGACGACACCGGAGGCCCCTGACGTCCAGGCACTGCTGCGCGAAATGGTCGAGCGCGGCTGCGGCGCCTGCGCGATGGAAGTGTCGTCGCACGCTTTATCGCTGCGTCGTGTGGACGGGATGACGTTCGCCGCGGGCGTATTCACCAACCTCACCCGCGATCACCTCGACTTCCACGCCGACATGGAGGATTACTACCTCGCAAAACGCCGGTTGTTCGAAATGCTGCCGGCGACGGCTCCAAGTCTGCTGAATGCCGACGATCCGCGCGGCGAGACGTTGAGCCGGGCGGGCGGCCGTGCGGTCACCTATGCGATCAACAAGCCGGCCGACATCACTCCAGGGACCGTTGTCCTTTTCGCTCGACGGACTGCGATTCGATGTGCGAACGCCACGCGGCACCTTGCATATCACCGCGAAGCTGGTAGGCCGTCCCAACGTCTACAACATTCTGGCGGCGGTTTCCACCGCGACCGCGCTCGATCTTCCGTTCGACGCAATCGAACGGGGTATCCAGGCACTCGACGGCGTACCGGGCCGCTTCCAGCTGGTGTCGACACCGAAAGACGAAGTCACCGTCGTCGTCGATTACGCGCACACCGACGACGCACTGCGCAACCTGCTGGAAACGGCGCGACCACTGGTGCGAGGCCGGCTGATTACCGTGTTCGGCTGCGGCGGCGACCGCGATCGCACCAAGCGCCCGCTGATGGGCGCCGTGGCGGGACGGTTGAGCGACGTCATCGTCATCACGTCGGACAACCCGCGCGGCGAGGATCCGGCGCGAATCATCGAGGAAATCCAGCGCGGAATCACGCCCGACACCAGGAAGGCCGGCGAACAGCGCCAGTTGGCGATCGTCGATCGACGCGCGGCGATTCTGAAAGCGATTGAGTTAGCGAGCGCAGGCGACCTGGTGCTGGTTGCTGGAAAAGGTCACGAGAAATACCAGGTGATTGGTGAGCGGGTTCTGCCGTTCGACGACGTCGAAGTGGCGCATGAGGCGTTGAGCCGTCGGCGCACCAACTCGGGCGTCGTGTGAGTCGGATTCGGCTGACCGCCGCCTTCATCACCGCGGCGATGCAGGGCAGGCTGGTGGTCGGCGGAGGTGAAACGGCGTTCGAGAACGTGTCGATCGATACGAGGACCATCGGCGCGGACGACCTGTTTGTGGCGATCCGCGGCGAACGATTCGACGGCGCAGATTTCGCGGCTACGGCGATCGAGAAAGGCGCGGCCGGTGTCGTGGTGCCGCGAGGATGGGCGCAACAGGCGGCACGGGGACGGGGCGTCAGGAGCTGCCGAGGCGGTGGTCGTCGAAGTCGACGACACAACCGTCGCGCTCCAACTGCTGGCCAACGCGATTCGGAAAGAGTCGGGAACGAAAGTGGTGGCGATTACCGGTAGCGCCGGCAAGACGACGACCAAGGAAGTGACGAGTGAGTTGCTGGCGACCCGGTATCGCGTGATTCGCAATCGGGGCAATTTCAATAACCACATCGGACTGCCGCTGTCGCTGATTGAACTACGCGAGCGGCCGGAGATTGCTGTCGTCGAACTGGGTATGAACCACGCCGGTGAAATCAGCACGCTGGTCCGCGTCGCCGATCCCGACCTGCGGGTGTGGACCAACGTCGGTGAAGCACACCTCGGATTTTTTGCTTCGGTCGACGCGATCGCCGATGCAAAGGCCGAAGTGATGGAAGGCGCCACCGCGTCCACCGTTCTGGTCGCCAATGCGGACGACGAACGGATTGAGGCGCGTGCGGCGCGCTTCACCGGGCGAGTTGTCCGATTTGGAGTGGAACGGCCGGCCGACGTCAGGGCTTCGAACCTGCGTGACGGCGGCACCGAAGGGATGGCCGCCACCGTTGCGACGCCGCACGGGCAATTCGAACTGACGACGCCGTTGATCGGACGGGGCAATCTTCAGAACGTGTTGGCGGCGACCGCGGTTGCGATCGAGTTCGACGTGCCGGTCGAAGCGATCGCCGAGCGAGCCAAGACGCTAGTGCCGGCGGCGCATCGCGGCGAAGTGATTCGGTTGTCGAACGGCGTGACCGTCATCGACGACAGCTACAACGCCAATCCGACCGCCACCAAACGTGCCCTCGACGTGCTGGCACAGTCGTCGTCGGATCGCAAAGTTGCGGTGCTCGGCGAGATGCTCGAACTCGGCGATCGATCAGTGGCCTTGCACGAGGAAGTGGGCCGCGCGGCGGCGCGATCCGGCGTGGACGAGTTGGTGACGGTTGGCGGCGCTCCCGCCGCGGCGATGGCCGACGCTGCGATCGCCGCCGGGTTGAAAAAGACCCACGTGCGCTACATCGCCACCAGCGACGAAGCAGCGGACGTGATTGCCGCAACCGTGCGGCGTGGTGATGTCGTGTTGGTGAAGGGTTCGCGCGGGGTGAAGACCGATCGGGTGGTGGAGCGGTTGAAAGCGGTTCGGAACTGATGCTGTTCCATCTGCTCTACAACTTTCGCAACCAACTGTCGGTGCTGAACGTGACGCAATACATCACGTTTCGCACCGCGGCGTCGAGTTTGTCGGCCCTGCTGATGAGCCTGGTGCTTGGGCCATGGATGGTGAGGAAGCTGCGCGAGTTTCAGATCGGCCAGGTGATCAGGACCGAGGGGCCGCAGACGCATCGGCCGAAGGCCGGAACGCCGACGATGGGCGGATTGCTGATCTTGACGGCGTCGCTGGTGCCGACGCTGTTGTGGGCGGACTTACGGAATGTCTACGTATGGATTGCCGTGCTGACTACGGCCGGCTTCGGCGGAATCGGTTTCGCGGACGACTATCTCAAGATCGTCCGCCGGTCGCATCACGGCCTGCTGCCGCGCTACAAGATGGGCCTGCAGCTGCTGTTAGGCGCCGCCGTCGGCGTCGCGTTGCTGATTCTGACCAGGGAAGGCCTCTACAACACCAGGCTCGTCTTCCCATTCTTCAAGCGGCTGATTCCCGATCTCGGCTGGGCCTATGTGCTGTTTGCATCGTTCGTGCTGACTGCCGAATCGAACGCCGTCAACCTGACCGATGGCCTGGACGGCCTGGCGATCAGCATCTTCGCGATCTCCGCCGGCGCCTATACCGCGCTGGCCTACGTCACCGGTCACCGCGTGTTCGCCGAATACCTGCTGCTGGTGCGCTTTCCGCCAGCCGGCGAACTGACGGTATTTGGTGGCGCCTTGGTCGGCGCGTCGCTGGGATTTCTCTGGTTCAACTCGTATCCGGCGGAGATTTTCATGGGCGACGTCGGTTCGCTGGCGCTCGGTGCGGCGCTCGGCATCGTCGCGATCCTGATCAAACAGGAGCTGTTGCTGCCGATCGTCGGCGGCGTGTTCGTGCTCGAAGCGTTGTCAGTGGTTCTGCAGGTCGGTTACTTCAAAGCAACCAACGGCAAGCGGCTGTTCAAGATGGCGCCGTTGCATCACCACTTCGAGTTGATTGGCTGGAGCGAGCCGAAAGTGATCACGCGTTTCGTGATCGTCGCGATCATCTTCGCGTTGTCTGCGATGGCGACGTTGAAGCTGCGATGAGATTGCAGATTGCAAATTGAGGGATCGGCGCTTTGGACTTTGATGTGAAACAGAAGCGCGTCACCGTTGCTGGCGCGGCGAGAAGCGGATTGGCCGCCGCCGAGCTGCTCGCGCGTCGTGGTGCGCGCGTCACGCTGTCGGAATCGTCACCTGACGTGCCGGCGCCAGAGCGATTGACGTCACTGGGCGTGGCGCTGGAAGTCGGCGGACACAAGCCGGCGACGTTCGAGCTTGCCGACCTGATCGTCCTGAGCCCGGGTGTCCCAGCCCGAACAGCCAGCAATCGCCGCGGCGCGACGTCGCGGTGTGCCGGTGATCGCCGAGATCGAGCTGGCGTCGCGTTGGCTGCTCGGCCGAGTGATCGCGATCACGGGGACGAAAGGCAAGTCGACGACGACTGCGCTGACTGGACGAATTCTCGAGACGGCCGGCTTTCAAGTGACGGTCGGTGGCAACATCGGCCTTCCGCTGAGCGCCCAGGTCGACGAATCGACCGCTGAAACGCTTCACGTCGTCGAAACGAGCAGTTTTCAGCTCGAACAGATCGACACATTCCGCCCGTGGATCGCGGTGATGATGAACTTCTCGCCCGATCACCTCGATCGTCATCCGACGATCGGCGCCTACGCGTCGGCGAAAGCCAGAATCTTCGAGAACCAGCTGACCAGCGACTGGGCGGTGGTCAATGCCGACGATCCGATGGTCCTCGACATGGCCCGGCGCGGGCGCGCAGCGATTCGGCCGTTCGGCCGGCGTCATCCGCCGACCGAAGGCACGGCAGTTGAGCACGACTGGATCGTCGATCGCCGCCCTGGCGGATCGGAACGGCTGGTGCCGCTCGACGCCATTCACCTGCTTGGTCCGCACTTGATCGACGACGTCATGGCAGCAGCGACGGTCGGCGTGATCGCTGGTGCGGCGCCGGCGGCGATGACCGCAGCGGTCGAGTCGTTCCGCGGCCTCGAGCACGCGATGGAATTTGTCGCGGCAATCGACAGCGTCCGGTTCGTCAATGACTCGAAAGCGACGAACGTCGAGTCGGCGCTGCGATCGATCGAGAGCTTCGAGTCGGATCTCGTACCGATCCTCGGCGGCCGCTTCAAAGGCGGCGATTTGCGCCTGCTGCGCGGACCGCTGTCGGATCGAGCCAAAGCGGTCGTCGCGATCGGTGAAGCGCGGCCGCTGATCCGCGAAGCGCTGGCCGGCGCGGTCGAAGTGTATGAGGAAGACAGCTTGCGCGGTGCGGTGCGTCGCGCCTACGCATTGGCGCATCCATCCGGCGTCGTGCTGCTGGCGCCAGCCTGCGCGAGCTTCGACATGTTTCGGGATTACGCGGAACGGGGAACGCGCTTCAAAGAGGAGGTAGGCGTGCTCGCACGCCGCAGCGAAATGTAAGCAGAAGCGGTGAGCAGTCGTCAGTCGGCTGCGCGGTGGAGGACTGGCTGCTGGGAACCCAAGCTGCCCCGGCTTGGGAAGCTGGTGCCTCTATCCGGGCCGACTGATGACTGCTGACCGCTCCTGCCGCATGCGGCAGACCGCCGATCTTAGATCCGAACTCGAAGAATGTTTCGGGCGAACAGAGGCAGAACTTTACGGTATGGCGCGAAAGCTCAAATCCGACAAGGTCTTGTTTACCACGACGATCCTGCTCGTCGGGCTGAGCATTGTGATGGTCTACAGCGCTTCAGCCCCGGTCGCGCTCGACCGCTACGGCAAAGCGTCGATGTTCCTGATCAAGCAGGGCCTCTGGGCTGTGCTTGGCCTGGCGATGCTGGCGGTGGTGATGCGCGTCGACTATCACACCTATCGCGAGCCGGTTTTCATCTGGACCTCGCTTGGGCTGGTCACGCTCGCGCTGGTTGCGGTGTTTTTCAGTCCGCCGGTCAATGGCGCGCGTCGCTGGTTCGGCGTCGGTGGCATCGGCGTACAGCCGTCGGAACTGGCCAAGCTCGTGGCGATCGTCTTTATCGCCGCGCTGCTCGAACGCCGGATGCATCGCATTGACGAACTGCGCTACGCGCTCGCGCCAATCGTTGTCGTGGTGTTGGGACTGGTCGCGCTGATCTTGCTGGAGCCGGACTTCGGCACGTCGATGTCGCTCGCGCTGATCGCGGCGGTGATGGTATTCGCGGCCGGACTGAACTGGCGCTACATCGTCGGCGCCACGCTGCTCGCGCTGCCGGCGATCTATGTGGTCGTCATGGGTTCGGCATATCGCCGCCGTCGAACCCTTGCGTTCCTGAATCCGTGGGACGACCCGCTCGGCGATGGCTTCCAGGTGATCCAATCGCTGATCGCGATCGGCACTGGCGGCGTGTGGGGCAAGGGACTGATGAACGGCGTGCAAAAGCTGTTCTACCTGCCCGAGCCGCATACCGACTTCATTTACTCAGTGATCTCCGAGGAACTCGGACTGGTCGGAGCCACTGCGGTGCTGCTGTGTTTTTGCATCGTGGCGTGGCGCGGCATGCGGGTCGCGTTGCGGGCACCCGATACGTTTGGTTCGTTTCTCGCGCTCGGCCTGACGACGATGGTGGCGGTGCAGGCGTTCATCAACATCAGCGTCGTGCTCGGATTGATGCCGACCAAGGGGATTCCGTTGCCGTTCGTCAGCAACGGTGGATCGTCGCTGCTGATCAACCTGGTTGGCATGGGCATCCTGTTGAACGTTTCACAGCATGCGACGTCGTCAACCGTCTCGACATCGTTGCGCTCCATCACTGGGCCGACGGCGGCCGGGCATGAATGAGCGAGCAGTTGCGCGTCGTGATCGCCGGTGGCGGCACCGGCGGCCATCTCTATCCCGGCATCGCGGTCGCGCGCGAGTTGCAGCGCCGCGTCGCGGGCGCGGAGATTTCGTTTGCTGGAACGGCGAAGGGAATCGAAGCGCGCGTCGTGCCGCGCGAGGGGTTCCCACTCGACCTGATTCGCAGCGGCGGTCTGAAAGGCAAGTCGCTGGCCGATCGCACGCGTGGCGCTGCACTGCTGCCGCTGAGCCTTGCCGACGCGTGGCGAATCGTTTCGGTGCGGCAGCCGGATCTGGTGATCGGCGTTGGCGGTTACAGCTCCGGGCCGGTCGTGATGACCGCGTCGCTGCGCGGCGTGCCGACGATGCTGCTCGAACAAAACGCCGTGCCCGGATTGACCAATCGACTGCTGGCGCCGTTCGTCAAGGCGGCAGCAGTGACGTTCGACTCGACTCAGACGTTTTTCGGATCCAGAGCGTTTGTCAGCGGCAACCCGGTCCGGCCGGAGTTTTTCGCGACGGCTGGCCTCATACAGGAGTCGGCGATCGATGACCAGACCTCCGGTGTTCGGGTCCTAGTTTTTGGCGGTTCTCAGGGGGCGCACGCGATCAACGTGGCCATGGTGGAGGCAGCGGCGGGGCTGGCGCAGTATCCGAACCTTCATATCACCCATCAGACGGGAGAACGAGATGTGGAGATGGTGCGCGCCGGTTATCGGACGGCGGGGATTCAGGCCGACGTCGAGCCGTTCTTCTACGACATGGGACGGCAACTCGGACAGGCGCAGGTAGTGGTCAGTCGCGCCGGTGCAACCACGCTGGCGGAAATCACCGCAGCCGGCAAAGCAGCGATTCTGGTGCCGCTGCCGACCGCGACTGACGACCACCAGCGCAAAAACGCGGAAGCGCTGGCGTCGGCCGGCGCCGCCGATCTGCTGCTGCAGTCCGAACTGGACGGCGGCGTTCTGGCGCAACGGATTCTCGCGCTGGCCCGCGATCGTCCGAGGCGCGTCGCCATGGCCGGCGCCGCGCGAAACCTTGCGCGGCCTGATGCCGCCAAGGTGATTGTCGATCGGGCATTGGAGCTGGCGCGTGCTCGGTAAGACGCGCCACGTGCACTTCGTCGGCATCGGCGGCATCGGGATGAGCGGCATCGCCGAGTTGTTGAAAAACCTCGGCTATGCAGTCAGCGGTTCGGATGAAAAACGATCGGTGGTGACCGATCGGCTGGCGAGTCTGGGAATTACGGTGAGTATCGGCCACCAACCCGCGAATGTCGGCGATTCGGACGTCGTCGTGGTGTCGTCGGCGGTGCGGACCGGCAACCCGGAAGTGGTCGAAGCGAAGCGGCGGCAGGTACCGGTGATCCCGCGCGCCGAAATGCTCGCGGAGCTGATGCGCCTCCGTTTTTCGATCGCCGTTGCCGGCTCGCACGGCAAGACGACGACCACCTCGATGATCGCGCTGGTGCTCGAACGCGCCGGCCTCGATCCGACCGCGGTGATCGGGGGACGGCTGAGCGCATTCGGCAGCAATGCGCGTCTCGGGCGCGGCGAGCTGATGGTGGCTGAAGCGGACGAAAGCGACCGATCGTTTCTGAAACTGTTTCCGACAATCGCGGTGATGACCAACATCGATCACGAGCATCTCGAGAATTACGGCGGTTTCGACGACCTGAAACAGGCGTTCGTCGACTTCGCCAACAAGGTGCCGTTCTACGGATCGGTAGTGCTGTGCCTCGACGATCCGCATCTATCGAGCGTGATGCCGAAGCTGGCGCGCCGCATCGTCACCTACGGGCTCGAGGCGGCGGATGCGGACGTTACCGCGACCGACATCCACCTGGCGCCACTCAGTGTGACCGCGACTGTCAAACGGCGTGCCCGCCGCGCCGACGATGCGTCGAAGACGCTGGCAACGCTGGGCAATCTGACCTTGAACGTCCCGGGACGCCACAACCTGCAAAACGCGCTGGCGGCGATCGCCGTTGGCACCGAACTCGGCTTGTCGTTCGACCGCGTCGCCGCCGGATTGCGCGACTTTCACGGCGCGGAACGACGCTTCGAGGTGCGTGGCGAGCCAAGAGGCATTCTGATCGTCGACGATTACGGTCACCATCCGACCGAGATCGCGGCGGTGCTGGCCGCGGCCCGAACGCTGAGCCGCCGGACGATCGTCGTCTTCCAGCCGCATCGCTACACCAGGACCGCGCACTTGATGGACGCCTTCGGCCCGGCACTGGCCGATGCGGACCACATCGTTTTGACCGACATCTATTCAGCCGGCGAGGAACCGATTCCCGGCGTCACACTCGATGCGCTGGCCACGAGCATCCGCAGGCAGGTAAGTGTGCCGCTCGATGTCGCGCCGACGCTCGACGACGCCATCGCCGCCGTGAAACGGACGGCGCTCGGCGGCGACATCGTGATCACGCTCGGGGCTGGATCGGTCGGCACACTGCCCGACAGATTGATCGAGGCGCTCGCATGAGTCCGGTTGCGGCACCGGCCGACAAGCGATTCCGGCGTGCGCACGTCAAGCCCGGCCGGCGGCGGCGTAGCTGGCACGCGGCCTTGAAGCCGGCGACGGCCTGGCTGACCTTGGTCGGATTGCTGGCGTTCGGGGTCTATCGGACGACCAGCATCGCCGCCCACGCCGGGGTACTGCGGATCGATCGCATCGCAATCCACGGCAACGAACGGCTGTCAAAAGGCGAAGTCCTGTCGGTGTTGAGCGGCCTGCGCGGCCAGAACCTGTTATGGACGAATCTTGACGCCTGGCGCAGCAAGCTGCTGGCCTCGCCGTGGGTCCGAGACGCGTCATTGCGCCGTTCGCTGCCTTCGACCGTCGAGGTGGTGATCGCCGAGCGCACGCCGATCGGCGTCGGCCGAATGAATGGCGAGATGTATCTGATCGATGAACGTGGCGTCGCGATCGATGCCTACGGCCCGCAGTATTCCGATTTCGATTTGCCGATCGTCGACGGCCTGGCGCTGCACAACGAAAACGAACGCGGCTCGGCCGACGAAGCACGCAGCGAACTCGCCGCACGGGTCATTACCGCGCTGTCGGCCAAGCCGGCGGTGGCCAAGCGGCTGTCGCAAGTCGACGTCAGCGACGCGCATAACGCCACCGTGATTCTGAACGGCGACACCGCGGTGATTCAACTCGGCGACGACCAGTTTCTGCAGCGCCTCGAGTCGTATCTCGACCTCGCGTCGGCGTTGCGCGATCGGGTCGCGGACATCGATTACGTGGACCTGCGATTCGAAGATCGGATTTACGTCCGGCCGGCAGGCGCCGGCAAGCGAAAGAACAACACGTTGGAACGCCGAGCACGCTGAGTGCGCCGAGATCAGACTTTCTCGGCGTGCTTCGCGGCCTCGGCGTTCTTCCGGAGGGTGAGTGGCGCGTAAAGAACGATATCTGGTGGGACTCGACGTCGGCACCTCGAAGGTGACCGCGGTGGTCGGTGAAATGATCGCCGCCGAGGGTCTCGAGATCGTCGGCATCGGCGTCGCCGAATCGCGCGGCATCCGCCGCGGTGTCGTCGTCAACCTCGAGGCGGCGGTCGATTCGATCAAGAAGGCGATCGAAGAAGCCGAGCTGATGGCCGGAGTCGAGATCGACTCGGTCCACCTCGCGCTGTCGGGTCCGCACATCAAGGGTTTCAACAGCCGCGGCGTGATCGCGGTCGCCGGCAAGAATCGCGAGATCACCCGAGAGGATGTCCGAAGAGCCATCGACGCGGCGAAAGCGGTATCGCTGCCAACCGGCCGCGAGATTCTTCATGTGCTGCCGCAGGACTTTGTCGTCGACGAGCAGGACGGCATTGGTGCGCCGGTCGGCATGACCGGGGCGCGGCTCGAGGTGAACGTCCACATCATCACCGGCAGTCAGAGCTCGACCCAGAATATCGTCGCCTGCGTCAACCGCGCCGGCGTCAACGTTGCCGAAACCGTGGTCGAGCAACTCGCCGCGAGCGAGGCGGTCCTGACCGACGACGAGAAGGAACTTGGCGTCGCCCTGGTCGATATCGGCGGCGGCACGACCGACATCGCGATCTTCGAGCGCGGCAGTCTCTGGCACACCGCGGTGATCGGCGTCGGCGGCGACCACTTCACCAACGACATTGCGGTCGGCCTGCGAACGCCGGTGCCGGACGCGGAAAAAATCAAACGCAAATGCGGCTGCGCGCTGTCGGGAATGGTTGACGAAGACGAGACGATGGAGGTGGCCAGCGTCGGCGGCCGCAAACCGCGGGTGATGGCGCGGCGGATTCTGTCCGAAATCCTTCAGCCCCGCGCCGAAGAAATCTTTCATCTGGTGTGGGACGAGATCCGGCGTGCCGGCTACGAGAAGTGTCTCAACTCCGGCATCGTGTTGACCGGCGGCGGCGCGATCCTCGATGGGATGCCGGAAATCGCCGAGCAGATTTTCGATCTACCGATTCGACGCGGCAGCCCCGGCAACGTCGGCGGTCTCGCCGATCACGTCAACAGTCCGACCTTTGCGACCGGGGTCGGTCTGGCGCTCTACGGATTTCGCAACATTGCTGGGGAACCATCGCGTGCGCCGGTCGGCGCGGGCGCACTGGTGCGCGTCGCCGGTCGGCTGCGCGGTCTGTTCCGGGAATTTTTTTAAAAGCGGACGGTGGTCCGCTTATCCACAGAGGAGAGGCGAATGGCCCATTACATGGACGATGAGATGAAGCGCCTGAGACTGCGTCTCGAAGACGAGAGCCACGCCGGCGCGCGCATCAAGGTCATCGGCGTCGGCGGCGGCGGCAGCAATGCCGTCAACCGCATGGTGCAGACCGGACTCGACGGCGTCGAGTTCATCGTCGCCAACACCGATTTGCAGGCGCTGCAATACAGCCCGGCGCCGGTCAAGCTGCAGATTGGCGGCAAACTGACGAAGGGCCTTGGCGCCGGCGCCGATCCGAACGTCGGCCGTCAGGCGGCGCTCGAAGACACCGAGAAAATCATTCAGGCGCTCGACGGTGCCGACATGATTTTTGTCACGACCGGTCTCGGCGGCGGGACCGGCACCGGTGCCGCGCCGGTCATTGCCAGCCTTGCCAGCGAACTCGGCGCCTTGACGGTTGCGGTGGTGACCAAACCGTTCAAGTTCGAAGGCAAGAAACGGCTGACCCAGGCCGAACGTGGCTTGGATTCTCTGCGCGACTGCGTCGACACCATCATCACCATTCCAAACGAACGGTTGCTGACGATCATCGAACGCACGACGACGCTGACCGACGCATTCCAGACGGCTGACGATGTGCTGCGGCAGGCAATCCAGGGAATTTCGGATTTGATTCTGGTGCCGGGCATGATCAACCTCGACTTCGCGGACGTCAAAACCATCATGGCCGGCATGGGTCTGGCGATGATGGGCACCGGCGTGGCGGAGGGGCCGGACCGCGCGCTCGAGGCGGCGCGCCGCGCGATTTCGAGTCCGTTGCTCGAAGGCGCGTCGGTCAACGGCGCACGCGGCGTGATTATCAACGTCACCGGCGGACCCGATCTGTCGCTGGTAGAGGTCAGCGAAGCGTCGGCGATTGTCCAGGAAGCCGCGGACGAAGAGGCCAACATCATCTTCGGTGCGGTGGTCGATCCGGAGCTGAAGGGAAAAGTGAAGATCACCGTGATCGCCACCGGATTCGGTCAGTATGCAGCGACGCAACCGATCGGCGCGCCAGCCGCGACCCCGACCGACCTGTCAATTTACGCGGATGCCACCCGCCTCCAGAGCGAACCGCCGCCGATCCCGGTTGCGCCGGCGCGATTGTCGGTCGCCCGCCGTCCGCTGATGGATTTGCCGTTGACCGGCACGACGGGGGTCGCTACGCCGCCACGGATGGCTTTACCGGCGGCGCCGCCGCCTGCTGAAACACCCGAGCGCAACGCGGTGCGCAACACTGCCGCGAACGAGTCGGAATTCGACCTGAACAGCACATTTGACGTACCGGCGTTCTTGAGACGACAGGAAAGCTGACAGGTTCGGGGGTTCGGGGTTCAGGGTTCAGGGTTCAGGGTTCTTTGGGTTCGCGGTGATACAGTAAGTAGATCCACGGAATGCGAGAGCGCCGCCGTCTGAGCGTCAACGCGCGGACGGATTCGCTTGACGCCCGGGTTACCGATGAACTCCTGGGAACAGAAAGAACGCGCACGGGTTACCCTCGCCAAAGAAGTCGGCTACATCACGAAGCCGCACGGTAGTCGTCTGCGCATCGCCCTTTCATTTCCCAACACCTATTGGGTCGGGATGTCGAATCTCGGCTTCCAGACGATCTATCGCCTGTTCAATGCCGAGCCTGACATCGTCTGCGAGCGGTTCTTTCTGCCGCCCAAGCAGGAACTCGCGTCGATGGTGCAGGCGCGCACGCCGCTGCTGACGCTCGAGTCGCAAACGCCGGTTGGCGAGTTCGACATCGTGGCGTTTTCGGTGTCGTTCGAGTGGGACTACACCAACGTGCTCACCCTGCTGCGAATGGCGGGAATCCCACGTTATGCCGCCGAACGAAATGCGCACCACCCGTTGGTCGTGGTCGGCGGTGCGGTGACATTCGTCAATCCCGAACCACTGGCTCCATTCGCCGATGTCATTGCCGCAGGGGAAGGCGAAGCGCTGATTCCCGGCTTGCGCGGCGCTTTCAGCGCCGCGACCGATCGCGCCGACTTGTTGCGGCTGCTGGCGAACGAACGCGGCTTCTACGTGCCGTCGTTTTATCGGCCCGAGTATGCCGGCGATGGAACGCTCGCCGGCTACACGCCGACCGCGTCGTTCGATGTGCCGATGCCGGTGCACAAGGCGGCGCTGAAGACCACCGAGGCGGTGGATCCGCCGGTGACGAGCATTTTTACGCCCGACACCGAATTTGGCTCGCGCTTCCTCGTGGAGGTGGTCCGGGGCTGCGCCAACCTGTGCCGGTTCTGCTGGGCCGGATACAACTACCTTCCGGTCCGCGCATTTCCGGCCGACCGCATCCTCGAACTCGCCGGCCAAGCGCGCCAGTACGCCAGCCGCGCCGGCCTGGTTTCGATCGCGCTCTGCGACCATCCCGAGATCGAACGGATTCTGGCGCGGCTGCTCGAGCTCGGTTACGCGATCAGCCCGGCCTCGTTGCGGCTTGACGACCTGACCGAGCCGATCGTCCGAATGCTGCGGGCCAGCGGCGAACGGTCGATCACCATCGCGCCGGAAACCGGCTCGGACCGGTTGCGCCGGGTGATCAACAAAACGGTCACGAACGACGAAATCCTCGACAGCGCCGAGCTGATCTTTGCGAGCGGCATCGAAAGCCTGAAGCTGTATTACATGATCGGCCTCCCCACCGAAACGGACGACGACCTGGTCGCAATCCGGGACCTCACCCTTCAGCTCCGCGAACGGATGCTGAAATATGCGAAACCGCGCGGACGTATCGGGTCGATCACCGCCAGTGTCAACGCGTTAATCCCGAAGCCGGGTACCGCCTACCAGTGGATCGCGATGGAAGACGCGGCGATCACCGCGCGAAAAATGAAGCGCCTGCGCTCGCTGACGGCGGATATCGACAACGTTTACTTCAACATCAAATCCGAACGGCACTCCTACTACCAGGCGCTGCTGTCGCTCGGTGATCGGCGCGTCGCACCGGCGATCGAAGCGGCCGAGCGAAACGGCCAGAACTGGCGCGCCGCCGTCGCCGAAACGAAAATCGACAGCGACTTCTACATTTTCCGCGACCGCAGCCGCGACGCTTTCCTGCCCTGGGACGTGATCGACGGCGGCATGAAGCGTCCGTTTTTCGAGGCGGAGTACGCAAAGGGACTCCGCGAGGAGTGGACGCTGCCGCCGAAGCGGGCCAAGGAAAACGCGCGGCTGCTGCCAGTGATCCAATAATCCTGGCGCGATCGCAGAGCCGGCTAACTGGCTACGGCTGCACGCTCTTCGAATTCCGCAAAGGCATCCAGAATCATCTCGCGAAGAGTGTTTTGCGCGGTCGTATCGGCGATTGGCCGCAGCAGCGCGAAGCTGCGACGATCGCCGTTGACCGAGTACGAGCGCGCCGGAAACGTGACGTTTCGTCCGCCGCCACCGCGCTTTTCCCAGATGGTGAAGCCAATCAGCTTGAGGCCGTTCAGCGGACCGTCGGCGAAGTGCAACTCGGCATCGGCGAGCTTGCCGGCCGGCGTCGTGGCTTTGTTGTCGTTCGGCGTGATTTTGATCGTCATCGCGATTCTCCTTTAACCGCCCGCAGCGGGCGATTGCGGTTGGCGACGACGGGAGAGTCAAGAGCGATGCCTGCCGACGGCAGGGGAAGCGTGACGACAAGTTGCTGAACAGCGGCGGGTTACGGCGCGAGCCCTGCGCGGCGCGAGCGCAGCGCCGATCGAGGCTGCACCGCGACAACCGCCGTTTCCGTCAACCGCCGAGAATCATCACCTGCGCGAATGCCAGGGCGTCCGAGTGGGTGATGGTCACCAGCGACGACCGGCCGCCGATTGCGGCAAAACGCCGGCCGGCACCGCCGTGCAACTCCAGCTGTGGCGGCCCGCCGCGGCGGACGACCTCGACGTCGCGCCACAGCACGCCTTGTGAGTGACCGGTACCGAGCGCTTTCATCGCGGCCTCTTTCGCCGCGAACCGGCCCGCGAAATGGATCGCCGGTTGGCGACGCCGCATGCAGTAGGCGATCTCGCGCTCCGTGAAAATCCGCTGCGTGAAGCGGTCGCCGTAACGGACGATCGTCGCCGCAATTCGGGGAATGTCGGTGGCGTCGACGCCGAGGCCGATGATGTTTGGCATGATTAGCGTTGCGTCCCACTCATTTTATGAAACCACAGCCCGCCGGGCAGTTCGAATGGATTGAAACCGCCGCCGGAGCGGCGCTGGTGTGCCGCGCGCTCGAGCCATTTGCCGATCACGTCTTTTCGACGCGTCAGTGGACCCTCGGGTCCCCGACACTGACCGACGACCGACGCCGGGCGGCATGGCGAGAGCTCGCTGAAGTGATGGGCCGGGACGCCAATCACCTGGCTCGGCTGCAGCAGGTGCACGGCTCGGCGGTCGTCGTCCGGCGCGGCGGCGAGGCCTTCAACGGCGACCTGTTGCCTCAGGCCGATATTGTCGTTTCAACCGATCCGGATGCGGTCGTTGCGATTCAAACTGCCGACTGCACGCCGATTCTGCTGGTCGATCGGCAGAGCGGCGCCGTGGCCGCCGCCCACGCCGGATGGCGAGGACTCGCCGCCCGTGTCCCGTCAGTCGCGGTGCGCGCCTTGCTCGAGCAGAGTGGATCGCGCCCGCAGGACCTGGTTGCGGCGGTCGGGCCGGCGATCAGTGCCGCTCGCTACGAAGTGGGCCACGAGGTCCGCGCGCGTTTCGAGCAAGCCGGGTTCAGCGGCGATCTGCTGCGACGCTGGTTTCCCACGCAGACCCGAGCGCAGCACTGGCTGTTTGATGGCTGGGAATCCTCACGCGGCCAGTTGGAAGAGGCGGGCGTGCCGGCGCAACACATTCACATCGCCGCGCTGTGCACCGCGTCCCACCCGGACGTCTTCTGTTCGTATCGCCGCGACGGAAAACTGGCGGGAAGGATGGCGGCGGCTATTAGAACTAAGAAGTCAGAACTGAGAACTGAGAACTGAGAACTGAGAACTGAGAACTGAGAACTGAGAACTGAGAACTGAGAACTGAGAACTCTCACCCTCTAGTCCGCTGTTGCGGTGTCCATAGCCTCGTTGGCCAGGCGGTCGGCGTGCGCGTTCTTCGCGCGGCCGACGTGCTCGAAGGTGACGCGGCCGATCTGATGTGCGAGCAGTCTCGCCTTTGCATACAGCGGCACGAGACCGGGATGTTTGACTTTGTAGGCGCCTTTCATCTGCTGCACCAGCAGCAGCGAATCAGAGCGGACGTGAAGCGTGGTGAGGGCGCGCGCTTTTGCCCATTCGAGCGCCGCCAGCAGGCCGCGATATTCGGCGACGTTGTTGGTGGCGACGCCGATCGCTTCGGAAAATTCCTCGACCAGCGTCCCGTCTTGTTCCTCGATTCGCACGCCGAACCCGGCCGGTCCCGGGTTGCCGCGGGCGCCGCCGTCGATATACGCCACCATCACACGGGTCCGTTTTCAGTGACATGGATCGCCGCAGGCGCAAAAAACATGATCCGGTTGCAATGGTCGCATTGGAGGATTTCGTCGTTGCGCCGAATCTGGTTGAACACCTGGGGCCGCAGCCGCACGTGACACAGCGTGCACATCCCGTCGCGGGCTTCGGCGATGGCGACGCCGCCGCGCCGCTTCGCGATCAGCTCGAACGTCGACAGGACTTGCGGCGTGATCCCCGACACGACGGCCGCACGCTCGACGGCGATGCGCTGCAGGTCGGCCTTCAGCTGCGCCAGCTGCTTCGCAAGCGCCTGCCGGTCTGCGTCCACGGTCTTCTGTTCCGCCGCCGCCGCCGCGTCCGCTTTCTTGACCGCGGCGCTCAAATCGTCGGCTTCGACCATCAACTCGAGAATCTGATCTTCGCGCTTCTTGATTTCGGCTTGCGCGAACGCGATTTCGTGCTGAACGGCGGCATATTCCTGGTTGGTTTTCACCGCCATCGCCTGGTCGCGGAACTTCGACAACCGCCCCTGATGGACGGCGACATCCTTCTCGATGTCGCGGCGCGCGGCCTGGTTGGCGGCCAGCCGTTCCTTGGCGCTCGCCGCCGCCTGTTTGGCGGCGTCGATCCGGGCGTCGAGCGCCTTGATCCGCTCCGGTTCGTCGGCCAGCCGCCGCTGCGCGTCGCTGGCGGCGCTGTCGAGTTGCTGAAGCGACATCAGTTTTTCGAGGTCAGCGTTCATAACGGTAATGGCAGTGCTCACAGGATGCCCCGATGTCGCAGTTGAGAAAAAAAAGGCCCCGCACCGGCGGGGCCTGGAATGTCTCTTCGCTGAGTTGTGTCCGGTGTGGAGTCATAAGCAATCGACGATCTGAGGTCCGCCTTCGCGCCTGCGGCGCTTCGGCGAGACAGCCTCCGCGCGGCCTGCCTAGCCGTCAGCTCACGCTGCGTGACTGCCAGGCGTGAGCGGAGGCTGGGCCCACCAGGACTCGAACCTGGAACGAGCCGGTTATGAGCCGGCGGCTCTAACCATTGAGCTATAGGCCCATACAAACTTAGAACTAAAAACTGAAAACTCAAAACTAATTCTTCCGTCGCTCAGTTCTCAGTTCTCAGTTCTTCAGTTCTCAGTTCAGTTTCTAACTCGTTCTTCCTTCCAAGAACGCTCGCAGCTTCCGACTGCGCGACGGATGGCGGAGCTTGCGCAGCGCCTTGGCCTCAATCTGACGGATCCGTTCGCGCGTGACGGCAAAACTCTGGCCGACTTCTTCCAGGGTATGCTCGCTGCCATCGCCGACGCCAAAGCGCATCTTGATCACCTTTTCCTCGCGCGGCGTCAGCGTTTTCAACACCGACTCGGTCTGTTCCTTGAGATTGAGGTTGATCACCGCTTCGGCCGGCGACACCACCTGACGATCTTCGATGAAGTCGCCGAGATGTGAATCTTCCTCTTCGCCGATTGGCGTTTCGAGCGAGATCGGCTCCTGGGCAATCTTCAATACCTTGCGGACCTTGCTCACCGGGATGTCCATCCGCTTGGCGATTTCCTCCGAGGTCGGTTCGCGACCGAGCTCCTGGACCAGGGCGCGCGACGTGCGGATCAACTTGTTGATCGTCTCGATCATGTGGACCGGGATGCGGATGGTCCGCGCCTGGTCGGCGATCGCACGAGTGATCGCCTGGCGGATCCACCAGGTCGCATAGGTCGAGAACTTGTAACCGCGGCGATATTCGAACTTGTCGACCGCCTTCATCAGGCCGATGTTGCCTTCCTGAATCAGGTCGAGGAACTGCAGGCCGCGGTTGGTGTACTTCTTGGCGATCGAGACCACCAGTCGCAGGTTGGCTTCGACCAGTTCTTTCTTCGCCTGCTCGGCCTGATATTCGCCGCGAATGATCGTATCGAGGGTCTTCCGCAGTTCGTCGGCCGACTGCTCGAGCGAGTCGGTCAGTCCCTTGATCTTGAACTTGAAGTCCTTGATCTGCTTCTGCAGCGTCCGCTTGTCTTCTTCACGCAGCTTGCTCTTGCGATTCTTTGGATTCAGCAGCCGCTCGATCGCGTCCACCTCGCGCTGCTCGCGGCGCACCGATTCGACCGCGTCCTTCATGTCCTCGATCAAGCGGCGCTTCACCGCTTCGGTGAATTCGATCTCGCGAATCCGCTGCGACACCTCGATCAGGGCGCGCATCGCCTGGATCTTGCACTTGCGAAACTTCCGCTTCTCGCGGGTGGTGATGCCGCGCGGCGTTTCCTGCAGCTTCTGATCGAGCTTTTCGTAGTTCGCCCGCGCCTTGCGGACCGCGTCGATCTGCTTCTGGACCTGTTTGCGGCGCTGTTCGATGCGCTCGTCGGTGATTTCTTCGTCGTTGAAAATCACCAGCTCGCGAATCGTCCGCTCGCCCGAATCGAGCTGGTCGCCGAGCTGAATGATCCGTTTGGCGATCAGCGGCGTCCGCGAGATCGATTTGATCACCGCCAGCTTGCCGCGCTCGATGCGACGGGCGATTTCGACTTCGCCTTCGCGCGTCAATAGCGGCACGGTGCCCATTTCGCGCAGGTACATCCGCACCGGGTCGTTGGTCTTGTCCAGCGCCCCCGGCGTCAGGTCGAGCTCCATCTCCTCGGCGCCTTCCGCGGTCCGGTCGATCGGCTTGACGTCGTCGCGGAGGTATTTCTGGTCGGAGTCGATGACTTCGATGCCGGCGCTGCCGAAGGTGTTGAAGAGATCGTCGAGCTCGTCGGACGACGTGATCTCCGACGGCAGCATTTCGTTCACTTCGTCGTAGAGAAGGTAGCCCTTCTCCTTGCCGATGCTGATCAGCTGCCGGACTTCGTCGTACCGCTCTTCAATCGAGAGGTGCGACTTGTCTTTTTCTTTGTCGTCGTGGCTTCCAGGGCCGCCGGCTACGTCAGTTGCTCGATGCGATGAAGAAGATTTTTTTTCCGCTGCCATAAGTCATCAATCTCGTGTTCGTGTTGTGAGGCTCCGAGCTGCTGGAGCCGGTCGATTTCCCGTTGAATGGTTGCCCGTTCCCGTTCCCATCTGAGCCGTTTGATAGCCTGCACGCACGCCGCCGGCGGGGCAGGAGCGTTCGCGGTCGCAGCAATGCTCGTGACGAGCTGGGCGTCCACTGTACTTAGACGCTGCAACAGCGTCGAGGGTAAGTGTTCCGGCGCGACACTCCCGAGATCGCTCTCTTTTTGCAGGCTCCGCGCCATTTCAAAGATCGCCTGCCCCCGGCAGGTTCTCGAGGTCTTCAGGCTCGAGATCGTCCAATGCCGCTAAAGCCTCGGCGGAGCTGTGAATAACCGCCCAAATCAGGTCTTTTTCCGCTCTTTTGAGCTCGCCAAAACTGGGCAGGATTGGCGCCTTCACTGCGGTCTTCATGGTGAACGACCGTCGAAATTGCGTCAAAACTGTCGCGTCGGTGACGCCCACCTTCTCGGCGACCCTCCCGGCGAACAGCTCTTTGCTGGCGTCGTCGGTGAGCAATTGTGAGAAAGAGGCCATCTTCGCCAGGTAGTCGTTCCGCCCCGCCGCCGACCTGAGATCGAATTGGGAAGCCTCGCGCCGGGCCACGTACCTCGAGGTAAGGCACGGCGTCGCGCAGCTTCGCCCGGTATTCGTCGTCTCCCCGGGTGCGGATAAAGGTGTCCGGATCCTGGCCCTTGTCCAGCATCACCACTTTGACTTCGAATCCCTCACGCACCAGCAAATCGCACGAACGGGTCGCTGCGCTCTGGCCGGCCGAATCGGGATCGAAGTTCAGCTTGACGTTGGTGGTCGATCGTTTCAGCAACTGCGCCTGCTGCGTGGTGAGCGCCGTGCCGCACGACGCCACGACCGGCGCGCCCGCTTCGGAAAACGCGCCCGACTGATACACCTGCCCGAAATCGAAATAGCCTTCGACGATTAGCGCGTATCCCTGCTTCCGAATCGCGGCTTTGGTCAAATTCAATCCGTAGAGCGTCCGGCTTTTCGAGTAAATCGGCGTCTCTGGCGAGTTCAGGTACTTCGGGCCACCCTGATCCGCATCCATCTGCCGCCCGCCAAAAGCGATCACCGATCCCGTATCGCGGCAGATTGGCACGATCAGCCGGTTCCGGAACCGGTCGACCACCTCGCCGGAATCGCGCTGCACGATCAGCCCGCTTTGCAGTAATACGGCCGGCGTGAAGCCCTGTTTCAGCAACCGTTCCTTCAGGCCCTCGCGGGTCTGCGGCGCAAAACCGAGACCGAGCTGCTCGATCGTCTTCGCACTGAGACCGCGGTCCTTCAACTGCTGCCGCGCGCGGCCGCCCGCCGGTCCGGCCAGTTGCTCGCGAAAATATGCGGCCGCGATCTCGTGCGCTTTCAGCAGCGTTTCTCGCAACGCCGCGTCGCGTCGCTGAGCGTCGTCGGCGGCGCCCTCGCTCAACTCGGGCAGCGAGACGCCAAACTTCGACGCCACCAGTTTCACCGCTTCCGGAAAGCTGAGGCTCTCCTGCAGTTCAATGAACTTGAAAACGTCGCCGCCACGGTTGCAGCCGAAACAATGGAAAAATCCCTTGTCCGCATCGACCGTGAAGGACGGCGTTTTTTCGCCGTGAAATGGACACAACCCTTTGTAGGTGCGGCCAGCTTTCTTCAGCGGGACGTATTCCTGCACGACCTGCACGATGTTCGCCTGCAGACGCAGGTCGTCGATGAATTGCTGCGGAAACAAGAGCCATTATCTTTCGTGTCATGAATGACCAGATCGCCCAACTTCAGTCCTTTAACTCGACCACTGTCACTCCACCGCCTCCTTGTTCCGGCGGCGCCGTTGCAAACCGTGCGACCAAGGGGTGCTGCTGCAGGAACCCGGCGAGTGCCCGCTTCAGCTGACCGGTTCCATAGCCGTGAATCAACCGGACGACGCGCTGGTCGCTCAGCAGCGTTTCATCGAGAAACCGTTCGGCCCGTGACAGCGCTTCATCGACCGTGCAGCCGATCACGTTCAAATCCATCACGCTCGTTTCGCGCGGCTGCAGTTCCACGTGAACGCTGACTCTCGCCGGCGCCTTCGCCTGCCCGCCGCCATTGCCGCCAACGACTCGCAAGTCGCGAACACTGGCCCGCATCCGCTTGCCGCGGACGTCGAGCTCCGCCGTGCCGTCATGCAACGCCGTTACTGTCGCCTCCAGACCCAAACCGCCGACGATCACGCGAGAACCCACATCAATCAATGGTGATTGGGGATTGGGGGCTGGGGACTGGGCTGACTGGTCGTCAGGTGATTGGTGGTGCACACCGCGAATTCGATCGGCCACTGCTTCGAGCGCTGCACGGGCGTCGCTTCGCGCCGTGCCGGTATCGCCGGTCGACACCAGCCGCGGCGCCGCAGCGATCGCCGCGGCCTTTGCCTTCAGCTCGGCTATCACGTCGTCGATTTCCTTGCGCGCCTGACGCAGCTGCGTCTCGAGCTCTTCGTTCAGACGCTTGCGGAAGGTCTCTTCACGGTGCCGCAGCCCGTCTTCGCGCTGCCGCATTTTTGCTTCCGAGTCGTGCAGCGTGCTCCGCTCGCGCGCAACCAGCCGCTGCTCGTGTTCCAGCGACCGCAGGTCGCGGTCGATCTTCGCGAGATGCTCGGCAAGCTGTGCTTCGCGCGCGCTGACGTTGTCGCGTGCCGCGGCGATCACTGACGGATTCAAGCCGAGTCGCGCCGCGATCTCCAGTGCCAGGCTGCGTCCCGGCGTGCCGTAGACCAGTTGATAGGTTGGCGCAAATGTCGGTTCTTCGAATCCGAACGCAGCGCTCGCAACCCCTTCGGTCGTTGACGCATACGTTTTCAGCGCATCGTAATGGCTCGTCGCAATCACGGTCGCGCCGCGCTTCTTGAAATGGTCCACGACCGCGACGCCGAGCGCGCCGCCTTCAATCGGGTCGGTCCCCGAACCGACTTCGTCGAGCAACACCAGCGCCGGCGTCGTCATCGCGCGATCCATCGACGCGATGTTGGTGATGTGCGCGGAAAATGTGCTGAGGCTCGCTTCGATCGACTGCTCATCGCCAATGTCTGCGAACAGCGACCGGAACACCGGAACGCGCGATCCATCGGCGGCAGGGATTCGCAAACCGGACTGCACCATCAGCGCGAGCAGTCCCGCAGTCTTCAGTGCGACAGTTTTGCCGCCAGTGTTCGGACCGGTAATCAGCAAGACCGACGCCGGCGGAATCACTTTGATCGTGACGGGCACGGCCTGCTTGAGTAAGGGGTGCCGTGCGGCCTGCACCTCGAACGCACCATCGGTCGAGAGCACCGGTTCGACACCGTCAATCGACTGCGAGTAGCGTGCCCGACCCTGCATCACGTCCAGTTCGGTGGCGGCGTCGACCGTCCGATGCAGGTCGGCGGCGCGCGCGCGAAACGCGTCGGTCAGCGCGAGGAGAATCCTGCGGATCTCCTCCGCTTCCTGCTCCTCGATCGCGACGATATCGTTGTTGATTTCAACGGTGCTGAGCGGTTCGAGAAACAAGCTCGCGCCGCTGGTCGAGGTACCGTGCACGATGCCCGGGATCCCCGAACGGTGTTCCGCCTTCACCACCAGGACGTAGCGTCCGGCTCGCTCGGTGACGACCTGCTCCTGGAGGTATTTCGCCGTTTCTTTGCCGCGCAAGTACGATTCGAGGGTGGTTCGCAAACGCGAGCGTTGTTTGCGCAGCCGGTCGCGAATCAGTTTCAGCTCCGAACTCGCGTTGTCGAGAACGTCGCCCGCAGGGTCGATTTTTTCGCGGACCGCCGAGGTTTCACCTTTGAAAGACGCCGCGCCCCCGCTGGTCGTTTCAAGAATCGGAAAGCTTCCCGGGGCCCGACGGATGCCGCTTCTGGCATCGTCCACCGAGTCGAGGAAGCCGGCAAGTTGCAACAGGTGTTGTGCTTCGAGCGGCCTGCCCTCGACGGTCAGTGCTTCGAGAATCCCGGGAAGTTCGTCGGAAGCGCGCAGCGGAAGCGTCCCGTGCGACGCGATGTATCGAACGCTTTCGGTGGTCGCGGCCAGTTGCTGCGCGACTTTTGCGGGATCGGTTGACGGAGTGAGTTCGCCGAGCCGCTGGGCCCCCATAGGGGTGACCGCGAAGCCTTGGACGGCTTCCACAATCCGATCGAATTCAAGGGCGCGGAGCGCGCCTGGCTGCATCACTTTGGCTGATCAGGTAACGGGTAGGTAACTGCCAATATTACCGTACCCCCTGTAGTGATTAGGGATTGGTGATTGGGGATTAGGGTGATTGGGGATTAGGGTGATTGGGGATTAGGGTGATTGGTGATTAGGGT
The DNA here is from genome assembly GCA_963695635.1 of uncultured Acidobacteriota bacterium. Classification (GTDB taxonomy): domain Bacteria; phylum Acidobacteriota; class Vicinamibacteria; order Vicinamibacterales; family CAVVIG01; genus DATKHR01. The sequence continues at coordinate 165,957 of CAVOHK010000009.1, read as the reverse complement.
GATTGGTGACCCTACAGATGGTTTATGAGCGAGGCGATGTTGGCGGCGCCGAATCCGTTATCGATATTGACCACCGAGACACCCGACGCGCAGCTATTCAGCATGCCAAGCAACGCGGCGAGACCGCCGAAACTGGCCCCGTAACCGATGCTGGTGGGCACCGCAATCACCGGTACGCTGACCAACCCCGAAACGACGCTGGGCAATGCACCTTCCATCCCCGCGACGACGACGATGACGCGGGCGGACTCGAGGGCGGCGCGCGCCGTCAACAGCCGGTGCAGGCCGGCGACGCCGACGTCGTAGAGCCGCGCCACGTCGTTGCCCATCAGCTCGGCCGTCACAGCGGCCTCCTCGGCAACCGGCAAGTCGGACGTCCCGGCCGCCGCCACCAACACCGTTCCTTTACCTTTGGAGACATCTTGCTGACGCAGCGCGATGATGCGTGCAGCGGAGTAATACGTCGCGCGCTGGGAGCTTTTCTTGTACGGCGGCGTACGCTTCGTCAGTCGCACGCGTTACCAGCAGGGTCGAACCGCGTGAAGCGATTTCAGCGGCGATCGCCGCAATCTGGGCAGGTGTTTTGCCTAAGCCGAGAACGACTTCGGGGAAGCCCTGACGAATGGCACGATGATGATCGACCCGTGCGAACCCCAGATCTTCGAAAGGCCGGGCGCGCAACGTGTCGATCAGGCGGTCGCGAGCCGACTCGACATCGAGCTCGCCGCGCGCCACTTGTTCGAGGAGATCCTGCAGGTGTTTGTTTGACGTCATTCGAGCTGGACATTAATATAAGTGATTGCGTCAGTAGAACATGACCGCTGCTGAGACCCTCACGCTCGCATCCTACTTCTTCGTAGCCATCATCCTTGCCATTTACGGGTGGCACCGCTATTACCTGGTCTACCTGTACATGACCAACAAGGACAAAGAGCCGACTCAGGGTCCGGCGCTCGATCCGCTGCCGGTTGTGACCATCCAGTTGCCGCTCTATAACGAGATGTACGTCGCCGATCGGCTGATCGACGCGGTTTGCCGTATCGATTACCCGCGCGAACTGCTCGAAGTCCAGGTGCTGGACGACTCCGTGGATGAAACGCAAAGCGTGGCGTCGCTGGCGGTCAGGCGTTGCGCGGCCCAAGGTGTCGACGTCAAGTATTACCACCGCAGCGATCGCCGCGGTTACAAGGCCGGCGCGCTCGAAGAGGGCCTGAAAGTCGCGCGTGGCGAGTTCGTCGCGATTTTCGACGCCGACTTCATCCCGACGTCCGATTTTCTGACCCGGTTGATGCCCCACTTCCGCGATCCGAAGGTCGGCATGGTCCAGGCACGCTGGGGCCACATCAACCAGGACTATTCGCTGCTGACGAAGATCCAGGCGATTCTGCTCGACGGGCATTTCGTTCTCGAACACGGCGGACGAAACCGCGGCGGCCGGTTCTTCAATTTCAACGGCACCGCCGGCGTCTGGCGGCGCGCCGCGATCGACGATGCCGGCGGCTGGCAGCACGATACGCTGACCGAAGACCTCGATCTCAGTTACCGCGCACAACTGCGCGGCTGGCAGTTCGTGTTCGTCCCGACGTTGATCGCACCGGCGGAAGTGCCGGTGGAAATGAATGCGTTCAAGTCGCAGCAGCATCGGTGGGCCAAAGGGTCGATTCAGACCTGCCGGAAGCTGCTGCCGACGATCCTGCGGTCGAACCTGCCGCTCGGCGTGAAAGCGGAAGCGTTCTTTCATCTGACCGCGAATTTCAATTACATCCTGATGTGCGTCCTGTCCCTGCTGATGTTCCCGGCGATGGTGATTCGCTACAACATGGGCTGGTACGAGATGCTGCTGATCGACATCCCGCTGTTCTTCGCGGCCACCTTCTCGTTCTGCAATTTCTACGTCGTCTGCCAGCGTGAAATTCACAAGGACTGGCGCGCGCGCGTGAAGTATGTGCCCTTCCTGATGTCGGTCGGAATCGGCTTGTCGATCAACAATACGCGCGCGGTGTTCGAAGCGCTGATCGGCAAAGAAAGCGAGTTCGCGCGCACGCCGAAATATCGCATTGAAGCGGACGCCGACGAGTGGGTAGGCAAGAAGTACCGTCAGTCAGTCGCGGTGCAGCCGCTGATCGAATTGCTGCTCGGCCTCTACTTCACGTGGACGGTTTTTTACGCATTGGCAAACGGCATCTACGGAACGTTGCCGTTCCTGGTCCTGTTCCAGGTGGGCTTCCTTTATACTGGTCTCCTGTCGGTCGTTCAGCAGTATGCCGGCGAGCCGGTCGTGCTGAAGACCCAGGTGGCCAGCGGTAAATGAAAGCCAAAGTCTCTGTACTGAGAGTTTCACCCGACACGATTCTGCAGGACATCGATCGCACGATCGAACTGGCGGGCGTGTCGCAGGCGCTTGCCGCCGGCAAAACCACGATCCTCAAGGACAACATCTCGTGGCACTTCCCGTTTCCCGGCGCGAACTCCACGCCGTGGCAACTCGAAGGCACGATTCAGGCACTCGCGCGCCGCGGCTTCACCGATCAGGTCTGCGTTCAGAACAAGACGGTCGTCACCAACGCGTTCAAGGGCGAAGACCTCAATCACTACGTGCCGATCTTCAAGCGGTATCAAATCCCCGTCCTCTACAACTTCAAGGACGAGGACATGAAGTGGATTCCGTTCAAGCCGAAGGCGCGGATGCGGGTGCTCGACCGGATTTTCCCGGAAGGCATTCACATTCCCGACTACTTCCTTGGCAAGAACATCGTCCACCTGCCGACCACGAAGTGCCATATCTACACGACAACGACCGGCGCGATGAAGAACGCGTTCGGCGGGCTGTTGAACACGCGACGCCATTACACGCACTCGTGGATTCACGAAACGCTGGTCGATCTGCTGGCGATTCAAAAGGAAATCCATCCCGGCTTGTTCGCGATCATGGACGGCACGACCGCCGGCAACGGACCGGGTCCGCGAACGATGTATCCGGTGGTCAAGAACGTGATGCTGGCGTCAGCCGATCAGGTTGCGATCGATGCGGTGTCGGCGAAGATGATGGGATTCGATCCGCTGTCGCTGGACTACATTCGCTGCGCCCATGAAGACAAACTCGGCGTCGGCGATCCGCGCGACATCGAGATTGTTGGCGACGTCGATGCGGCCCAGGAAAACTGGAAGTTCCACGTCGGCAAAAACCTGGTGCGGGTTGGCGGCGGCGATCTGATCTGGTTCGGGCCGCTGAAGCGGTTTCAGAAGCTGTTCTTCCATACACCCCTGGTCAACGGGTTCATTCTCGCCAGCGACGTCTATCACGATTTCTATCGATGGCCGCTGGTTGACCGCCGCGTGTTCGAGCGTTGGTGCGAAACCACCGAATGGGGCCAGATGTTCCTGCGTTACGCCCGGATGGGGCCGCAAGGCGCGTCACCGGACATGCCGGTTGCTGCCTCAGAGATGCCGGTCTCGCCGCGCGTTCACTAGCTTCTTCGCGTTCTTTGCGAACTTTGCGTTTTGCCTAATCACTACTTCCACTAATCACTACATTCACTAAATCACTAGCTCCACTAGTCCCCAATCACCAACCCCCAATCACTTCGCCTGTAGGTATGATGAAGTGTCATGTCTACGGCGGAAAAGCCCAAAGCGGGGCTTGAAGATACTGTAGCGACCTCGTCCGCGATCTGTTACCTCGATGGCGATCGCGGCGTGCTGGCGTACTGCGGCTACGACATTCACGATCTCGCGCGGCAGGCGAGTTTCGAAGAGGTGTGCTACCTGCTGTGGCACCGCCGGCTGCCGACTCGCGCCGAGCTCGGCGACCTCCAGTCGCAACTCGCAGCGGCTCGTCCGATTCCCGAAGCGATCCTCCGCTTGATGAAGCAGATTCCTGCCGGAAGTGGCATGGACCTGCTGCGGACGCTGACTTCCGCGCTCAGCCACTACGACGCCGACGCGTCGGACAATTCACAGCCGGCCAACTACCGCAAGGCGGTGCGGTTGACGGCGCAGATCAGTTCAATCGTCGCCACTTTGGGAAGAATGTCGGGGCGGATGGCCTCTGGCGCCGGTCCGATTGCCCCAGACCCGGTGCTCAGCCACGCGGCGAACTTCCTCTACATGCTGACCGGCGATCGGCCGAGCGGCCTGGCGACGCGTGCCTTCGACATCGCGCTGATTCTGCATGCCGACCATGAATTGAACGCGTCGACATTTGCGGCGCGTGTGGCGGCGGCGACGTTGACCGACATCCACTCGGCGATCGTTGCGGCGATCGGCACCTTGAAAGGTCCGCTGCACGGTGGCGCCAATGCCGACGTGATGCGCATGCTGCTCGACATCGGCGCCAGTGCGGCGCCGGAGAAGGCCGAGGAAGTGGTTCGCGCCAAGCTGGCGCGCAAGGAAAAGATCCCCGGTTTCGGCCATCGGGTTTACCACACCGAGGACCCGCGCGCGACCCATCTGCGGCAGATGTCGAAAGAACTCACTGCCAAAGCCGGCATGCCGATCTGGTACGAGATGTCGCAGCGCATCGAGACACTGGTGAAGTCGGAAAAGAAACTGAATCCGAACGTCGACTTCTATTCAGCGTCCACCTATCACGCGCTCGGGATCGACATCGATCTGTTCACGCCGATCTTCGCGGTCAGCCGCATTTCCGGCTGGACGGCGCATGTGCTCGAACAATACGCGAACAACCGGCTGATCCGGCCGCGCGCCGAGTACATCGGGCCGCAGTATCCGCAGCGTTATCTGCCGGTGGAGCAACGCTAGGCGTCTGAAGAGGAACGCCGAGGCCGCAAAGACCGCCGGGTGTCAGGCTGGAAACGCGTTCCAGCGACGGCGCACCTCGTCCATCAGCCGGGCGAATGCCGGCCTGGAGCGGAGGTCGGCTAACAACGGGTCGTGTGCGTTGAGAAACGGGTAGTTGATGAATCCGCGTTCGACAGCGATCGTCAGCCAACGCATGGCGTTGTCGTGCTGGCCGAGCAGCGTGTAACCACCAGCCAGGAACCGGGGAAACACGTCGGTGGCGCTCGCTCGTGACTCGAGCTCCGGCGTGATCAGGGCGCCTGCAGCCTGTTCGTTTCGTGAGAGTGCGTGACCGAGGAAGCGCGCGATCTGTCCCGGCACCGTCTCGCGCTGATGGCTTGGCAGCGTGTGGAGTAGCACTTCGAATTCGGCGGGGCGTTGGTTGATCATCAGCACCCACGCGTAAAAGAGCCTCGCCATCGGGTTCTCGCGATCCATCTCGAACATCTGGCGGTACGGCTCGATCGCCGCCGCGCTGCGGCCCTCGAGGATGTCCGCGAATGCCGGCATGCAGCGGGTGAGTGGAGTCAACGGATCGAGCGACAACAGTCGATCGAGCAGGATCCGGGCTGGCGCGACGCGTCCGGAAATCAGGTAACAGTTGCTCAACAGCAGCAACGCATCCGCGTTGTTCGGATCGGCCTCGATCGCCGCCGCGAGATCGGCGACGGCGTCGGCGATGCGACCGCGTGCGTAGTGAATCCAGGCTTGCAGGCGCAGGCCTTCGATTGACTTCGAGTCCAGTGCGAACACCCGCCGCGCGCAGGCCTCGGCTTCAGCGATCGGCCGCTCGCTGACGTCGATTGCCGCCTCGCGGTACTGGAGTTGCGCGAAGCCCAGTGCGGCATAGAGACGCGGGTTGTCGCCAATCACGCCGATGCCGGTGCGCAGGAGATGGACGGCGTGATCGATCGCATCCTTCTGCCACCGCCACGCCTCGTGGCGCGCCCGCAGATAGCATTCGTAGGCGTGCGCATCGGTGATCGGATGCGGCGAGAGGCGACGCTCTTCGTCGGACGTCAACCGCAGGCGGAGGGCAGCAACGATCTGGCGGGCGAGCTGTTCCTGCACGACAAATGCATCCTCGAGCGTGCTATCGAGCTTGCCGGACCACACGTGGTCGTCGGCTGCCGCGTCGATCAACTGGGCAATGACGCGTAGCCGGTTGCCGGAGCGGCGCACTGTTCCCTCGAGAACATACGCGACACGTAAATCGGCGGCGATCGAGCGCAGGTCGCGCGTCGACTGCTTCAACGCCATCGACGAGGTTCGCGAAATGACGCGCAGTGCGCGGATCGTCGACAAGTCGGCGATGACTTCGTCGGTCAGGCCGTCAGCGAAATACTCGTCGTTCGGGTCGTCACTCAGGTTGGTGAATGGCAGCACGACGATCGACTTGAGCCGCAGTGGCGCTGCGGACGGCATCGGCATCCGCGAGCCCGATTGTCGCCAGGCGTCGATCTCGCTTTTGAACGCGTAAACGCTGCCGAGTGCCTTGTGCTGGTGCCGGTGTACCGGCAGCCCCTCGTCGTGTTCCCAGCGCCGAACCGTGCGCACGCCACGTTTCAGGTACGCGGCAATCTCCTTCCACGATTCGAGCCGATCCTCCACCTGCGCCACGGCGCACATTTTAGCGTGCCGCCATCAGCCGGCCGGCCAAAGCGGGCCACAGTCGGCCACGTCGTGCCGGCCAGCTTTGCAGTCTTCCTGCGACCGCGGTCCGAACTTATGTTGATCGCGGAGGTTGTCATGATCACAGTCCGCGCGTTCGTCGCTCTCGCCGCGCTGCTCGCGCTGTCCGGTCGCTTGCAAGCCGAAGGCAATCGCACGATTCAGGTATCCGGCAATGGCGTAGACGCGCTGAATACCGCAATTGTCCACAGCCAGCAACCGACGCCGACCGGCATGATCCAAAAGAGCACCGAGACGGTCGAGTTGACCGGCGACCTCAAAGGCCGCGTGCTGTACCACGTGACATCGGTTTTCGACTTCGTTCACGGAACACTCGTGAACACCGGCGACCAGGTCTATTCGGGGACGATCGCCGGATCGGCGCCGGTGATGATTCACGACGATCAGTTCCGGTTCGAGGTGAACCTGAACACTGGCCAGGAGAGCGGTCAGGTCTTTCTGTTCGATCGTCTCGCCGGCCCCAAGGTCCGCTGCACCCTCGCGGTTGTCGGTACCGGGCTCAACGGCGAAGGCAATCCGACGTTCAGCTATCGCGGGGCGTGCACGTTCCGCGATCAGTAATCTGACTAGATCGCGCTCATCGCCAGCGCGCCGTGAGGATCGGCGCGCTTCACGACCGCTTCGGCCCCGAGCCGGTCTTTGCCGCCATGGCGATCTGCTCGACTTCGCGGGCGCCGCGGCCGACCGCATCCGCGACGTCGTCGCGAACTGTCTGTCCGCGGGCCGTGACGTCGTCGACGACGCCAGCGACGCGCGTGGTGACCTGCTGATAGCCACTTGACACCGCGTCGCCGAGGTCGGCGACTGACGTCCTGACCCGCTGACCGAGCTCTGAGGCGACTCGTGGAGCGAAGACAATCGCCAGTCCTGCGCCGATGATGCCGCCAGTGACCATTCCTATCCAGAAGCGGCTGCCGCCGCTCGTTTCGTCGTGTAGGGTCATGCTGTACTCCTGAGTGAATGAACCGTTAGGTCGTGGGCCTGCGAACGCCGGTCATGAGCAGGACGACGCCTGCCGCGACGGCGGCGATGCCAAAGATCGGCGGCAGCGGCAGCGTCCGCTGACGTTCCGCGGTTGCGTGAATCGGCCCGAGGTCGATGACCGTTTCGCGGCTCGTATAGCTGATGCCCTGATAGGCGAGCGCCGCCAGGCCGAGCACGAGCAACACTACTCCTGCGACGCCCAATGGATTCAGGCGCCTCATCGCGCGCCAACCCATGGGGCAACGTAACCTTCGGCCCGTGCCGTAACCGGCATGCCGGTCACGATCGCTTCCGAGGTGATGAATCCGTTGAGTGTCTGTTTCATGTGCTGGTAACTCCACGTCCACGTTACCGCTTCGGCGCGGATTGGCGTGTGCACAACCGAACATCGCGGAGGGGTTGATGTCGTCAGCGCGTAGGGCGAGGCGTTCGACCGTCGCCAGTCGCGTGGGGCGATTCGGCCGGCCGGTAGCCGCGCAGGACGACAGTGCGAGGGAGTTGCGGCCAGCAGCCGTGTGCCGACGCTAGTCAGGCTTGCGATTCGGCGAGCGCGCGGTGAATTCTGGCGGACGCCGCTTTCAGCATCTTCCGCACTTCGCCGCTCGGCAGCCGCTTGAGATCCGCATCCAAAGTGAGCAGCAGCGTTCCCGGATTGACGCCGGTCTCGAGCGCGATTCCGATCGCCGAGCACGTCGTTCCGCACCGCCACCGACTGCCGTTCGCGGTCGAGCCAGCCGGCGTAGCGATGCAGAGTGTCGTACAGCGGTTTCAGCGTGTCGGTCATATATCTCTCATGGCCGCTTGATTTTGCGCTGGCTCGGCGCGCCGCCGCCTTCCCGCTCGTGCTCGAGCCGCTCGCGATCGACATAACGAGGCACCGGATCGGTCGTCTGTACCGTCGGCTCGCGTACACGGCTGGCGGCCGCGGCGCCGTGCGTGGGGGGCGCTTTTCGAACCCGCCGGGAATCATCGGTTCATCCATGGTTGATCGATCCCGCCTGCTGGGGATCATCCCCTGCCGCTGTCAGTGGGAGTCCCCGACGCGTTCGAAGAGGACGTTGCCTGCGACCAGGTTGGGAACGGCGGTTCGATTCGCATCTGTCCACAGGCGAGCTTGCGGTTCGCCACGGTCCGCGGAACTGGTCCACCAGTCGCGTTGACGTCGGGCAGCGTCGGGGAGGGCAAAGCCGAGGAGGTCTTCGATTTCTGCGAAGGTCAAAACGACGGTGTGCGCGAAGCGCTCACACAAGTATTTGTACAGTGCCGATCCGAGATAGGCCTGCTGGGTGATTGCTGCGATCGCCATCAGTTCCGCGGGTCGGTGCCGCGCAAGACGTCGCCGGCGGTGAACCAAATCGTCAGCAGCTTCGAGCGCGTCATGTTGGCAAGGAGACTTTTCACCCAGACACACTACCGCACAGCGGCGAGGATGAAGTGTTAAAAACAGCACAGGGGCGGATCCAGCCGGGCGGTGGCAGCCGCATATAATAGGAGATTCGTCATTTCCCACTGCATGGACCCTAGCCACATCCGGAATTTTTCGGTCATCGCCCACATCGACCACGGCAAGTCGACGCTTGCCGATCGCTTTCTCGAAACGACCGGCGCGCTGCAGGCGCGTGAAATGGAAGCGCAGGTGCTCGACGCGATGGACCTCGAGCGCGAGCGTGGCATCACGATCAAAGCGCATCCGGTCCGGCTGACGTACAAAGCGCAAGACGGCGACGACTACATCCTCAATCTGATTGACACGCCCGGTCACGTCGACTTCTCCTACGAAGTGACCCGCTCGCTCGCGGCCTGCGAGGGCGCGTTGCTGCTGGTTGACGCGTCGCAGGGCGTTGAAGCGCAGACGCTGGCGAACGCCTATCTGGCCGTCGAAAACAACCTCGAGATCATCCCGGTCATCAACAAGATCGATCTGCCGGGCGCGCAACCCGAGGAGGCGCGGCGTCAGATCTCCGACATCATCGGCCTCGATGGCGACCACGCGATTCTGGCGAGCGCGAAGGTCGGGACCGGCGTCACCGAAGTGCTTGAGGCCATCGTCGCGCGGCTGCCGCCGCCGGCCGGGGATCCGGCCGCGCCGCTGAAGGCGCTGATCTTCGATTCCTGGTACGACTCCTACCGCGGCGTCGTGATCGTCGTGCGGGTAATCGACGGCACGCTGCGGAAGGGGATGAAGATCCGGCTGATGGCCGAAGGGCAGGACTACGAATCGCTGCAAGTCGGCAGTTTCAATCCGAAACCCGTAGAAATGGACGAGCTCGGTGTCGGCGAAGTCGGGTTTCTCGTCGCCAACATCAAGAAGATCAGCGACGCGAAAATCGGCGACACCATCACCGAGACGGGGCGGCCGGCGCTGGAGCCTTTCCCAGGCTTCAAGCCCCTGAAGCCGATGGTCTTTGCCGGGTTTTATCCGGTCGAGGGACACAAGTATCCCGAGTTGCGCGATGCGCTCGAAAAGCTTCGGCTCAACGACGCGAGTTTTTTCTACGAGCCGGAAACCTCGGCGGCGCTCGGCTTCGGATTCCGCTGCGGTTTCCTCGGCCTGTTGCACATGGAGATCGTGCAGGAACGTCTCGAGCGCGAATTCGACATGGACCTGGTCACCACCGCGCCCGGCGTGCTCTACAAGGTAACGACCACCGACGGGGAGACTCACGAAATCGACAGCCCGGCCAAGCTGCCGGACGCCGGCCTGATCGACACCATCGAGGAGCCGGTCATTACCGCGATGATCATGACGCCGGCCGAGCACGTCGGCAGCATCCTGCAGCTGTGCCAGGACAAGCGCGGTGTTCAGAAAAAGCTCGAGTACACGGCCTCGGACCGCGTGTTGATCACCTACGAGCTGCCGTTCAACGAAGTGGTCCTCGACTTCTACGACAAGCTCAAAACCCTGTCGAGGGGCTACGGCTCGCTCGATTATCATGTGACCGGATATTGGCCGTCGCCGCTGGTCAAGCTGGATATTCTGGTCAACGGCGATCCGGTGGACGCCTTGTCGATCATCGTCCATCGCGACATGGCCTACGAACGCGGCCGCGCGCTGGCGTCGAAGATGCGCGAGCTGATTCCGCGGCAGATGTTCGAGGTGGCGATTCAGGCGGCGATCGGCGGACGGATTATCGCGCGTGAATCGGTGAAGGCGATGCGCAAGAACGTCCTCGCCAAGTGCTATGGCGGCGACATTTCGCGCAAGCGCAAGCTGCTCGAGAAGCAGAAAGAAGGCAAGAAGCGGATGAAGCGGGTGGGCAAGGTGGAGATACCGCAGGAAGCGTTTCTCGCCGTGCTGAAGATGGGCACCGACAGTGAAAGTTGAAATTGAGAATTAGGAATTAAGAATTAGGAATTATGCCGGACAGTTTCAAGAAATCGACGGTGCGCGAATATTTCGAATCGATCGTGATCGCGGTCATTCTGGCGCTGTTTATTCGCACTTTCGTCGTGCAGGCCTTCAAAATTCCGACCGGCTCGATGGAGAACAACCTGCTGATCGGCGATCACTTGCTGGTCAACAAGATGGTGTTCGCGCCGACCTCGGGCAGCGCCGAACGCGCGTTGACGCCGACCGGCACGATCAAGCGCGGCGACGTCATCGTCTTCAAATACCCGGAAGAACCGGATCGCGATTTCATCAAACGTGTCATCGGCCTGCCCGGCGAGACGCTCGAAGTCAAAGAAAAAAAGGTCTACATCAACGGTAAGGCGCTCGACGAACCGTACGTGCACTTCCTCGCGCCGCCGACCGTGTCCGAATACAACGAAATCACCTCGTTCGATGTGCGCGAACGCTACGGGCCGGTCACGGTTCCGGCCGATCAGTACTTCATGATGGGCGACAATCGCGACAACTCACAGGACAGCCGTTACTGGGGATTCCTGCCCAAGGAACTGGTCAAGGGTAGGGCGGTGGTGATCTATTGGTCGTATGAGTCGGGCCGAGAAGACTATCAGGAGACCGGCGCGGGCGCGACACTGAAGGGCCTGGGTTCCACGTTTGTCCACTTTTTCACACGGACGCGCTGGGACCGGATGCTTCACCAGATTCATTGAAATTCATTGTCAAACTTCTGATCGCGGCGCTGATTGCCAACGCGGCGTGGCATGTGATGTCCGCCTACGCGTCGTTCTGGAAATTCAAGGACGCGGTCGCCCAGACGACCCAGTTCGGCAACGATAAAAGCGTGACGATGCTGAAGAACCGCATCCTGCAGCTGGCGACCGACTACGACCTGCCGGTCGACGACAACAGCTTCACGGTGACGCGCTCGCGTGAATCGCTGCATACCGTGGTGGACGGCTCGTACACGCGCGAAATCGAGCTGGTTCCCGGCTACAGCCGCCCGTGGCCGTTTCCGTTTCACATCGACACGTTCAGCGATGCTCCGATGACCGGAGACGGCCGCTGAGCGGCTCGGCGCGTTCCGCGCTCGCCGACAACGCCTTGATTTCCGCGCGCACCGCGTCGCTGTAGGCGGCGTCGCTCATCCCCTCGAGATTGGTCTCGACGTTCATCCGTGCGCCGGTGGCACCAGCCATCAGCAGGGCGGCCGCGACACCAGCGTCGCTGGCCGCAGCTTTGTGTCCATTGGCCGCCACGACCGCAGCCTGTTCGAGCGCCTGCACCGACAGTCGCATCACGTCGAGTGGTGCATCCGTGGCAGAGCGCAGCGCCCGCTGAATCGCCGCTTTCCGCGCCTCCTGCTCCTGAGGCGTCGTCTTCGGCTGCTTGTAGGCGGCGACGACCTGATCGTAGGCGGCGGTGTCGGCGTCAATCGCCTCGGTCAGCTGTTGACGCAGTCCAGTCAGCGTCGCCGTCGCGCCCTGCAGCGCGGTTTTCTCCTCCTCGGCGTTGGTACGCGACTTCGGAAGGGCCGCCACCATCATCAGCAGCGATGCGCCAACCGCTGATGCGAGCGCGGCAGCCGATCCGCCGCCAGGCGTTGGATCGTTCGAGCTGAAGGCGGCGAGGAGGTCGCGGAGCGAGAGGTCGATGAGTGGCATCTGTTTCCCTTGAGGTGACGGACGGTGACGGAGGTGACGGAGACGGCGAAGACGATGGAACGGAGAAGAACGATCAACGCGGAGGAACGGAGATCAAGGCGCAACGGAGAAAACAGTCCGTTACAAAACAATAGTCTCGGTCTCCGCTGCTCTCCATGCCTCCGCTCCTCCGCGTTACGCTTTTCTCCGTTTCCTCCGTACCCTCCGTTAACCGACGACGCGGCCACCCTTCACGACGGCGCGAATCGTGGTCACGCCGACGCGGGTGAGATCGATCGCCGGCCCCTTCACAATCACCGCGTCCATCTGTTTGCCAGGTTCGAGACTACCGCAACGCGTGTGGACATCGAGCGCATAGGCGGCGTTAATCGTTGCCGCAACCAGCGCTTCTTCGAACGTCAGATTCATGGCGAAGCAGGCCAGCGCGATCGCGAACGGCATCGACGGCGAAAATCCAGCGCCGGGGTTGACGTCGGTCGCCAGCGCGACCGCGACGCCGCGATCGATCAGCATTCTCGCCGGCGCAAAGCGCCCGAGCTTGAGGTAGAAGGCGGCGATCGGCAGCAAGGTGGCGACGACGCCGGATGCCGCCATCGCGTCAGCGCCAGGCGCATCCGCGAAGATCAGGTGATCCGCGGACCGCATTCGCATTTCCGCCGCCAGCTGCGCTCCGCCGCTGACCGCGAATTCGTCGGCGTGGATGCGCAGCTTCATCCCTGCGCGGCGGGCGGCGCCGAAGATCTCCCGCGACTCTTCCGGTGAGAACACACCCTGCTCGCAGAATACGTCGCACCAATCGGCCAATTGTTGACGCGCGACCTCCGGGATCATTTCGCCGATCAGCAAATCCACGTACGCGCTGCGCCGATCGCGGTATTCCATCGGGAACTCATGCGCTCCCATGAACGTGATCGACACATCCATCGGATGCTCGGTGCCGAGACGCCGCAACACCCGCAGCAGCTTCAGCTCGGAGTCGGTAGTGAGGCCGTAGCCGCTCTTGATTTCGCATGCCGTGGTGCCGCACGCGAGCATGTCGTCGAGACGTTGCCGGGTCAGGCAGGCCAGGTCGTCTTCGCTGGCATCGCGCGTCGCCCGTACGGTGCTGACGATGCCGCCGCCGCGCGAGGCGATTTCCTCGTAGCTGGCGCCGGCGAGCCGGCGCCGCAGTTCGTCACGGCGATCGCCGGCGAAGATCGCGTGGGTGTGCGGATCGACGAAGCCCGGCACCACGGCGCCACCGCGGGCATCGAGGACCGTCGCCCCATCGATGAGGTGGCCGTCACGATTCCACGCTGCCTCGTCGCCGACGAAAACAATTGCGCCATCGCGCGCGGCAATCACTGCGCCGGCTTTCGAGCCAGCGTCGGCTTGCGCGCGGCCGATACGCGGTGCGGGGCCCGCACAGGTCAAAACCTCGGAAGTGTTGCGAATCAGGAAATCGCCGGTCAACCGGGCAATTGTACGTTGGAGCTGCGGCTACTTGAGGATCTCGACGCGCTTGTTGCGGCTTCGCTCGCCGGAAACGATGCGGACACGGCTGCGAGGAACCTGGTAATGCTCAGCGAGGAAGGCGATCAGCGCAGCGTTCGCGGCGCCATCGACCGGCGGAGCGGCGAGACGCACGACCATTCGGCCATCGCGTTCACCGCTGAATTCGGTTTTCTGCGCGCGCGGAATCACGCGCACCTCGAGAATCACCCGATGACTTTGCGGAGCATGACACGTTCTTCGCGTTCGCGTTCATCCTGCTCGCGCACGAACTCCAGTGTGTTCCGCAGTGTCTGGATCGTCGCTTCGACAGCGGTTTCGGCGTCCTTGCGCTTCAGTTTCAGCCCGTCGATTTCGCGCTGCACGTCTTCGACCCGCAGCTGTGCCTTGTCCACCAGAATCGCCGCGCGCTGTTCTGCGCCTTCGACGATGCGGCGCGCTTCGCTTTCGGCCTGCGCCTTGATGTCGTTCAGCCAGCTTCTGTGCCGCAATCAGCGTCACCTTGAGATTCTTTTCCGCGTCGCGATGCTCCGCGAGCATCACTTCCATCCGGCTGACATCCTGCTTGAGGCGATCGGCTTCGCGCAGCGCACCCTCGTAATCGTCGGCCACGGCGGTAAGAAGAGCAGTGACTTCGACCGGGTCGAAGCCGCGCATTGCCTTGCGGAATTTGGTCTGTCGAAGATCGAGGGGGCTTACATTCATGCGCCTGTTTTCTCCCATCCGGTTATCGGACGGGAGCGGTGCCGGGTTTACGGGTAAACACAGCGGCTCGTGCTGACGACTAAATGCAATCACGCGTATAAGTTAGGAACGCCGAGCACGCCGAGAGCGCCGAGGTGGGTGAATACCCGAGTGCTCGGCGGCGTCGGCGTTCCAACAGGTTACGGGTAAGTTCGAGCGCCGAAAATCGCGCTGCCGACCCGCACCACCGTGGCGCCTTCCTCGACCGCGACTTCGAAATCGTGGCTCATTCCCATCGACAGTTCGGTCACCATTCCCGCGCTGCCGCCCGACGTCGCGAAATCATCGCGTAATTGGCGAAGCTTGCGGAAGTAGCGTCGTGCATCCTCCGGGTCGTCAACCGCAGGCGGAATCAGCATCAGTCCAACGACGCGCACATTGGCAGCCTGCTGCGTCGCCGCGAAGATCTCGGTGAGTTCGGTCGGCCGCGCTCCGAATTTCGTCGCTTCCCCGGCGAGATCCACCTGCACGAACAGATCGACGGTGCGATGTTCGGCGGCGGCACCTTCGTCGATCTTTTTCAGCAACGCGGCCGAGTCTACCGACTGAACGACGTCGAATCGCGACCCGGCTCTCTTGGCCTTGTTCGACTGGAGATGGCCGATCAGGTGCCAGCGGAGAGGCAGGCCGGCGAGCGCATCCATTTTCGCCAGGGCTTCCTGGACCTTGTTTTCGCCGAAATCGATCTGCCCGGCCGCGGCAGCGGCGCGGACGTGATCGGCTGAAAAAGTTTTGGAAACGGCGACGAGGCGGACCGAGGAAGGATCGCGCCCGGCGCGGCTGGCGGCCCGCGCGATTCGTGCGCGGACCTCCGCCAGCCGGCCCGGGATCGTGTCGGGCACTATTTCTTGATCGTTCCCAGAATCCCTTTCGCGGTGGCTGCGTTCGGACCGCTCGGGGCGAGCTTCAGATACGTTTCAAATTCAGTCGCCGCGCCGTTCAGGTTCCCTTCGTTCACCAGCGCCATCCCGAGCTGATAGTGCGCTTCGGCGTGATCCGGCTTTGGCGGCGACCGCGGCTTCGAATTGCTTCTTGGCGTCGGCGATCTTTCCGGCATTCCAGAGAATGACGCCCTGGTTGTACATCGCATCGGCGTTGCCGGCGCCGCCGGCTGCTGCGGCGCCGCCACCGATTTCGCCGGCCTTCTTGCTCGCCTCGGCGGCGAGGTCGAACTTGCGCTGCAGGTTATAGATGTTGGCGAGACCGCTGTACGCCTCGGCGTAGTCCGGTTTCAGCTCGATCGCCTTCTTGTACGACTCTTCGGCTTTGTCGTACTCCTTTTTCTGCGTGTACATGTAGCCGATGTTGTACTGGCAGTCGTAACACTTCGGGTTGATTTCCGACGCCTTGGTGAAGGCCGCGATCGCATCGTCGTGCTTGCCCGCCTGACCTGCCGCAATGCCTTCTTCGAACGCTTTCTTCAAATCGGCCATCTTCGCGGCCGCTTCTTTGCCGGCGGCCCCGCCGCCGCCGCCGCCGATCACCAGCGCCACTTCCGAGGGACGCGAAATGCTGACGCGCGCCGGCGCCTGATTCGACGGCGTTTTGTCCTTCTCCGCCGACACCATGTAGTTGCCGGGCGGCAGACCGATCTGAACGAATTCACCTTTCTTGTTCGACTTCGTTTCGAAATGGCGGCTCACGCCTTCCGTCATGTCGATGCTGACCTTCGCGCCCTCGACGGGTTGACCTTGCGCATCCTTGACGACGCCTTTCACCATGCCGGTGGATTGCGCCGCGGCTGGCAACGCCAGCGCCAGCAGAGCGACTGCGAAGATCGATACCCACAGAAGCCGGGCAGAAACTCGGCGGACCATGGAACTCCTCCCTGAAAATAAGTGCACTTTTACCGACAGCAGTTTACCGCAGACGCGGGGCGGCTACTCATAATGCAGAGCCTGGATCGGATCGAGGCGCGCTGCCTTCAAGGCGGGGTAAACCCCGAAAACCAAGCCGATCAATACCGAAACCGAAAACGCCAGGAGCAGCGAGCCGCCGGTGACGATCGTCGACCATCCGGCGAAGCTGGCGATCAGGCGCGACAGTCCGATGCCCATCAGCAGGCCGATGGTGCCGCCGGCAACGGCGATCAGCGTGGTTTCCATCACGAACTGGCGGATGATGTCGTTCTGGCGCGCGCCAATCGCGCGGCGAATGCCGATTTCGCGCGTCCGCTCGAGCACGCTGGCCAGCATGATGTTCATGATGCCGATGCCGCCGACCAGCAGCGAAATGGACGCGAGCGCGACCATCACGATGTCGAAAATCCGCTTGGTGCGTTGCTGTTCGGCCAGCAATTCGGCCGGGACCACGAGCGCATAATCGTCGGCGCCGCGGTGCGACGTGCCGAGGATGCTGCGGACGGTCGCGGCCGCCGCGGTGATGTCGACATCGGGTTTCAGCCGCAGATAGACGCCATCGATCTCGTCGCGCATCCCGCTGTAGTTGTCTTCGAGCCGGAAAATCGCGGCGCCGGTCGGCACGTAGATGACGTTGTTGCGATCCTGCGCCGGCAGTCCCGACACTTCGCCCGAGGCCGACGCCTGTGGTCCGGCAGCTCCGATGACGCGGAACCACTGATCGTTGACCTTGACGAACCTGCCAAGCGGATCCTCGACGCCGAACAGCACCGTCCGGGCCGCCTCCCCGAGCACGCACAGCGGCGCCGCGCGTGAGGCTTCCTCGTCGCTGAAGAAGCGCCCGCTGATCACGCGACAGCCCGCCAATCGCGAGGTAGTTCGGCTGCACGCCGTAGACGACCGGAGTGTCGCCCTGCGGCTTGGGCACCAGCTTATTGGGCGTAAAGCGCTTGCGCGGCGTGAGCGCTTCGACGCCGGCGACCGTGGCCTGCATCGCCCGCACATCCTGAAAGGTCAATCCCGGCGATTGCTGACGGACCTTCGCCCACGCCTGGCGGTCGGTGGTTTCCTTCGATTCGACGATCAGATTGCGGACGCCGAGGTCTTCGATGAATGCCATCACCCGCTGCTGCGCGCCGGCGCCGATCGACAACATCGACAACACTGCCGCGACGCCGAAGATCATCCCCAGCATGGTCAGCAACGAGCGGATCTTGTTCAACAGCAGGTTGTCGACGCTGCGCTGAAGGTCGGGATCCAGACGCCGAAACCGCCCTTCATCGCGAGGCTCGCTGGCCGGTTGGCGTCGGTGCGCTCGATTTCGGCGGGACTCCGGACGGCGAGCGTGGATCGACGAGCGCGATCTCGAGACCTGGTTCGATGTTCTCGATGACCGCGAGGCTTTCAGTCCGTGCCCGAACTTTCACTTCGCGCGCGTCGAAGCCGTTGCCGGTCCGAACATACACGACCGGTGCGACCGCCGGTCTCGAAAATTGCCTGACGGGGCACGTAGAGCGCGTCATTCAAGGTCGCGCCGCCGATGGCGATTTGCGCGGTGATACCTGGACGCACCCGCTCGTCGAGTCCTGAGATGTCAAACAGCACATCAAACTGCCGAATCACGTCGCTGCTGAACGGACTGCGGTTCGCCACGCTGCTGATTGCGCGCACCGTGCCATGCAGGGTCAGGCCGGGAACCGCATCGACCGGCGACGTCGGTCGGCTGTCCGGCATTGAGGTTGGCGCGGTCGCCTTCGGGAACCTTGGCGGTCAACTCGAGGTGCGATGTATCCACCAGGTCGGCAATCGTCGATCCGCTGAACGTGGTGTCGCCGGCGCGAAACTCGGGGATCGGCATACCCGGAAAAATCGGTCCACCGAACGCGCCGTAGTTTTCACGAATGACGACAAAGCCGTCGAACGGCGCGCGGACGATCAGGTTGTCGATGTTGCGTTGCGCGACCGTGACCGACAACTGTGCTTTGTTGCGTTTCTCCCGCAGGACATTGGTCGACGCACGGGTCGTTTCGCGGTGACTCTGGACGTCTTGTTCGAGTTGTGCGAGCTTCTGTTTCGCCTCTTCGAGCAGAATGACGTTCTTTCTGGCCTCGACTTCGCTGATCAACTCGTTGCCGCTGGCGGCGAGCTCGGCGCGGCGCACGTCGAACCGCGCGTGCAGCATCGCGACATCGTCATCAGCGACTTGTACAGCGGCTTCAGCATCGGCCTTCACCAGTTCCTGCCCGGCCGATGCGAGATCGAACTGACTTTGCTCGAGTTGAAATTCCTGTTCCGCGGCGTCGAATTCGACAATCGCGTCGCCTTCGCTGATCCACTGGCCCGACTGCGCGACGCTGACAATCTGCATCTGGCCGCCAGCCGGCGGCGCGATCAACTGCGTCGACCGGGCGGCGCGTAATTCGCCGGTCGTGTAGACCTTCAATTGCACTTTCCCTTTTTGAACACGTCCAGTCGGCAGGTTGGCGGCGGCCGATGGCACGACGCGAGTCCATACGAAGACGGACAGCGCCACCAGCGCGACCGCCGCCACGACGGTTGCGATTGAACGTCGGCGCATTAGCGCAGCGCCTCCTCGGGTTCCTTCAACGAAATGCGTTCGCCTTCGCGCAGCCCGTCGGCGAGCGCAATCTGATCGCGGCCACGGCGGAGCACTTTGACCGTGCGGGTCTCGACCGCTGAGCCTTTGATGACGAACGTCACCGCCGCGCCGCCACGTTGGAACACCGCGGTTGCAGGAACGACGATCACGCCGTTCAATCGCTCCATTTCGATGCGAGCGCTCGCGCTCATCCCCGACCGCAGTCGCGAATCGTTGTCACCGACCGAGACCGTCAAGTCGAAATTTCGGGTCGGCGGAAATGTCGTGAAATCGGGGCGTGCCATCATCGAGATGTCTTTCACGGTTCCTTTCAGCTCGCGGTCGGGCAGCGCGTCCACACGGATCAAGGTCGCTCGGCCGCGCTCGACTCGCGCCCGGTCGACTTCATCGATGCGGCACGTCATCTGAATGTTGGACAAGTCCGGCAGTTCGGCGATCTGCGCGCCGAAGAAGGCGCGATCCCCGGTGCGGAATTCCGGCGCTGACTGGGCGAAGGCGTTCGCGGCGCGACGATTCGGAAGAATCGTCAGCGGACCTTTCGCCGGTGCCTTCAACGTCATGCCGGCCATCGTCCGCTCGGTTTCACGGACGTCGAACGACGCCTTATCGCGCTTCTGTCGCGCGCTGGCGACGTCGGCCGCGCTCGATGCCCGCTCCGCTTCCACTTTGTGTTCGGCTTCGCGAACCACTTCTTCGGCGTCGAGCAGCTTGATTTTGAAGTGTTCGGCTTCGACCCGCGGTCGCAAGTCGGCGCCTTCGAGATCGAGCCTGGCTCGGGCGGCTGCCGACTTCGCCTGCTCGAGTGCCGTGGCGGCGGCCTGGACCCGCCGTCTTTGCTCGGCAGCGGCCTTCTCGATTTCCGATTCGGCCTGCTTCAACTCCGACTGTTTCTGCTCGAGCGTACGCTGCTGGTTCGTCGTATCGAACTGCACCACAACCTCGCCCGCGTCGACCACCGCACCGTTACGCGCCAGTTTCAGAATCAGCAGATCCGAACCACCCGACATCGGCGCCGACAGGACGGTCGACTTGACCGGACGGATTTCGCCGCGGAGCTGCAGATAGTCGACGAATGTGGTTCGCGCCACGACCGTCGTCGGCAGAGTGGTTGAACCGCCTCTCCGAAGCCGTGTCACCGCTGCGACCGAGCCGGCGGCGACCACCAGCAGAACCAGCGCGACGATGACGCGCGATCGTTTCACTTGGCACCGTCCACGAAATCGATCGCCGCGGCGAGGTCGGGAAGCAGGTGCGGGTCCGAACCGTCAATCGAAAACAGTGCCAAAAACGTGCGCACCCGCGTCGACATCGCGCTGGTTGACGCAATCGGCGACAACTGCTGAAGTTTCCCGTCGAAGGTGCGCTCGGGAAACGAATCGAGCGTGATGCGCACCGGCTGGCCGACCTTGACGCGGTCGATATCGGCCTGATTCACCCGCGCGCGAACGCGCATCGCCGACGGATCGACAACCTCCATGATCGGCGTGCCGGGCCGAGCGTCCTCGCCTTCCTGAACTTCGCCGAAGCTGCCGTTCTTCCAGGTGGTCTTGAGGACGACCAAACCATCGAGCGGCGACACGATCCGCATCTTTCGGGCATTTTCCTGGGCGTGAACCCAGGCGTTCTTTGCGCGGTCGCGCTGGATCTCGAGAATGCGGAGGGCGGCCGCCTCCGATCGGCGACGCAGGTCGGAAGTCTTTTTCAGTTGTGCCAGCTGCGCGCGCGCTTCTTCGAGAATCAGTTGATTACGTTCGGCGTCGATGCGCGGCCGGACTTCGTTGGTCGAAACGTCGATCTCAGCGCTCGACACGGCATTCGCTGCCTGTTTGACGGCCATCTCGTCATGGGCCCGCGCTGCGAGCTGGTCGGCGCGGGTCTTGTTGATCTGTTCGACGAAGCCGCGGTACTCGGCTTCGCGATCGCCGGCGGTCTTGATTTGCGCCTGGCTGTCGAACTCGACGAGCAGGTCCCCTTTTTTCACCTGCGTCCCTGGCTTGGTCAGGTGGGTGATTACGACCGAGTTCACGCCGGAGCCGCTCAAACGGGGAACGAACACCGGCTGGCTGCGCACGGGTTCAACCGACCCGTGCATCCGGACGACGATCGTTTCCGCCGGACCAGCCGCCGTTCCGACACCGACGGCGGACAAGACCAACACCAACCCGGCAAGCCCTCGGAGGGCGAATTTCATCGCTGAATGATAGACGCCAAATTCGACGGTTTGGATGGCTACTTTTTCGTCGACCGCGCTCGATCAGCCAGCGACGACGCACCGAGCGACGGGCGATCGAGCGACGGCGCTCCCAGCTATCCGGCCGACTGACAGAAATGCGCTGACCCGTGCCAGGTCGTGCACTACCGGGGCCGGAGGCAACGAGGCGACGAATCGCCGACCGTAACCTTTTGTCTTCAAGCGCGGGTCGAGCACGGCAAGCACACCGCGGTCGCGGCGATGACGGATGAGGCGGCCGAGGCCCTGTTGCAGCGCCAGGATCGCCAGCGGCACCTGATACTCGCCGAACGGATCGCCGCCGCGCGCGCGAATGGCGTCGATTCGCGCCGCGGTAATCGGATCGCCCGGCGATGCGAAGGGCAGTTTGTCGATGATCACGCAGCTCAGCGCCTCGCCTACCACGTCCACCCCTTGCCAGAAGCTCGAGGTGGCGAACAGCACCGAATTCGGCGTCTCGCGGAACTGCTTCAGCAGCTGGCTGCGCGGCGCGGTGCCCTGCGCAAAAATCGGATATGACAGCGCCATTTCCGCGAGCGCGAGCACGGATCGCATCGACGCGTAGCTGGTGAACAGCACGAACGCCCGGCCGTCGGTGCGTTTGAGAATCTCGATCACTTCGCGCCCGGCGGCCATCGTAAAACCATCGGAGCGCGGATCGGGCATCCGCGATGGCAGATAAAGAATCGCCTGCCGCGAGAAGTCGAATTCCGACGCGAGGCGAATTTCGTCGGCGTGACGAATGCCGAGCCGATCTCGACGTATTCGAACGACCCGTCCACCGTGAGCGTTGCCGAGGTCAGCACCGCCGTTGCCATCCGATCGAAAATCAGTTCGCGCAGGATTGCCGAGACGTCGATTGGGGAGGCGCGCAGGAACACCCCGCGTCCGCGGAACTCGACGAAGTAGACGTATTCCGCTTCACCGGCCCGCAACAGGAACCGCAGGTCGTCGCGGATTTCGCCGCTGCGGCGAACCAGTGCCGCAATTTGATCGACGACCATCTCTCTACGGTCGTCAGCGTGGTCTTCGTCGTCTCCGGGGCCTGCGGCGGACTTCGCAGGCCGGCGAGTGTCGATCAGCGCGAGCGTCGCCTGCAGGATCTCGAGTGCGCCGCTCAGATGCGCGGCGGCATCGGCAGCCGGGACCAGCGACTGGACACTCGCACGAACCCGCTCTTCGCTGCGCGTCCGGCCGTCGCCGCGGCCTTCGACCAGCTGCCCCGATCCTCTCGAAGGGCGATGCGCGAAAGCCAACTCGGCGAAGAAGTGCTTGCTCTGATCGCGGAGGCGTTCAACCGCCTTCGCGAGATCGTCCTTGGTGTTCTGGTCTTCGACACCGCCGACCGCTACCAACCGTTCGGTGTCGCGCGCCAGTTCTTCGAGTCGATAGGTGCTGAGGCTGTAGCCGAAGTACTGCGTCGCGACGTCTTCGAGCTGGTGCGCCTCGTCGAGGATGGCGCGGTTACAGGCCGGAATCACCTCGCCGAACGCGCTCTTGCGCACCGCGGCGTCGGCGCAGAGCAGATGGTGATTGACGATGACGACATCCGATGCTGCGGCGCGCTGCCGCATCTGCGTGACGAAGCATTCCTGATAGCGGGCGCACTCCTGGCCGAGACAGGTTTCGGCGGTCGCGGAGACTTCGCTCCAAAACGGCAGGTCTTCAGGCAAATCTTCCAGTTCGGCGCGATCCCCGGTTTCGGTCCGCCGCGACCACTCCCGGATGATCGGCAAGAACACGTCGTGCGATGCCGGACCGAAGCTGTCGTTCAGCTGATCCAGTTTGTGCAGGCACAGATAGTTGGCGCGGCCTTTCATATAGGTCGCGGTAAAAGGAATGCCCAGCGCGTTGCGCAGCGCCGGAATGTCTTTGAAGTAGATCTGTTCCTGCAGGTTCTTGGTACCGGTGGAAATCAGGACCCGTTCGCGGCTGAGAATTGCCGGTACCAGATAGGCGAGCGTCTTGCCGGTGCCGGTGCCCGCTTCGGCAAGCAATACGCCGCCGTCCGCAAACACGCGCTCGACGGCGCGTGCCATTTCGATCTGCCCTTCGCGCGGTTCGAAGTCCGGAATCGCGGCAGCGAGCGCGCCGCCCGGTGCGAAGACGTCGATCGCGCCGGTCTTCAGGACCGGGTTGGATACAGGGGGAACTTCCGGCACAACGCCTCGACTTCTGCCCGAACCTTCGCCAGCGCCCCGTCGTCGTCCGGACTCTTGAGTGCGCGCGCAAAGAGTTCGCCGATCACTTCCATTTCGCTTTCGCGCATACCGCGCGTGGTGACCGCCGGCGTGCCGACGCGAATGCCGCTCGCCACCATCGGTGGATTCCGATCGAACGGGATTGCGTTCTTGTTGACGGTGATACCGGCTTTGCCGAGCGCCGCCTCGGCAGCCTTGCCGGTAATGCCCTTCGAAAACACGTCGACGAGCATCAGGTGATTGTCGGTACCGCCGCTGACGAGCCGGAAACCCTCCGCCGCCAGAACGCTGGCGAGCTTCGTGGCGTTCTTGACGATTTGCCGCTGATATTCGCCGAACGACGGCTCGGCCGCTTCCTTGAAACAGACCGCTTTGGCCGCGACGATGTGCATCAGCGGCCCTCCCTGGACGCCGGGGAACAGACTGCGGTCGAGATCCTTTGCGTACTGTTCGCGGCACAGCACCAGCCCGCCGCGTGGGCCGCGCAGCGTTTTGTGGGTTGTGGTGGTCACGAAATCGGAATGTGGAATCGGCGACGGATGCACACCCGCCGCGACCA
Source organism: uncultured Acidobacteriota bacterium (assembly GCA_963695635.1). Lineage (GTDB taxonomy): Bacteria > Acidobacteriota > Vicinamibacteria > Vicinamibacterales > CAVVIG01 > DATKHR01. The sequence continues at coordinate 141,767 of CAVOHK010000009.1, read as the reverse complement.
GGCCGGCGATGTGTGCCATGTCGGTGAAGACCCTGGCACCGATCCGATCGGCGGTGGCGCGGACCCGGGCGAAATCGATGGTCCGCGGATACGCACTCGCGCCGGCGATGATCATTTTCGGCTTGTGTTGATCGGCGAGCCGATCGAGCTCGTCGTAGTCGAGCCGTTCGTCTTCTTTGCGAACGCCGTAGGGGACGATGGTGTAGAGCAATCCCGAAAAATTCAGCGGATGACCGTGCGTCAGGTGGCCGCCGTGCGCAAGGTTCATCCCCAGAACCGTCTCGCCCGGCTTCAAGACGGTGAGATAGACCGACATGTTCGCCTGCGCGCCTGAATGAGGCTGCACGTTGGCGTGCTCGGCACCGAACAACGCCTTGGCGCGGGCAATAGCGGCGCGTTCAGCGATGTCGACGAATTCACAGCCGCCGTAGTAGCGCTTGCCCGGGTAGCCCTCGGCGTACTTGTTCGTCATGACCGAACCAGCCGCTTCCATGACGGCGCGACTGACGAAGTTCTCGGAGGCAATCAGCTCGAGACCTTCATTCTGTCGATCGATTTCGCGACTGATGGCCTGCGCGATCTCGGGATCGGTTTCCGCGAGGGTTCGCCAGAGTGCGGGTGTGGTTTGGGTTGCCATAACTATTGTTCCGCGGCTTTGATTTGATCGATCCGTCGCTGGTGGCGTCCGCCGGCAAACGGCGTGGCCAACCACAGCGCCAGAATTTCATCGGCCAGGCCGAATGCGACAATGCGGCCGCCCATCGACAGCACGTTGGCGTCGTTGTGTTCGCGTGATAACCGCGCCGTATACAGATCGTTGCACAGCGCGGCGCGGACGCCGGCGACTTTGTTGGCGGCGATTTGTTCGCCCTGGCCGCTGCCGCCGAGGACGACACCGCGATCGGCAGCGCCACTCGCGACCGCGCGGCCCACCGCGAGGCAAATCGGCGGATAGTCGACCGATGTTTCACTGTCGGTGCCGTGATCGTCGACCGTGTGGCCAAGGCGCGTCAGGGTTTGCTTGAGGTGTTCCTTCAGGACGAAGCCCGCATGGTCGGCGCCAATCGCGACTCGCACGACGAAGGATTGTACCATGTGGGGCTCGCCATGATTCCGATGGTCGTGATTTCTGCACGCGGAGAAGCGAGGCTGCGCGGCGGCCATCCGTGGATTTACCGTACGGATGTCGGCGACGTGCACGCCGCCGCCGGCGATGTGGTGACCGTGCAGAATGCCCGTGGTCGTGTGCTCGGCCACGCGCTCTACAGCGACCGCTCGCAAATCGCCATCCGTGTCGTGGAGTACGGCGAGCGGCACGACGATCGCTGGCTGGCGCGGCATATCGACGCCGCGGTGGCGTTTCGCGAGTCGTTGGCGATTGATGCCACCGCATATCGGCTGATCCACGGCGAGGCCGATCTGCTGCCGTCGCTGATCGTCGATCGCTACGGCGATTACCTGTCGGTCCAGGCGTTGTCGCAGGGCATGGATCGGCTGCTGCCGGACGTGGTGCGAGTCCTCAGCGAACGCCTTCGGCCGGCCGGAATCATTGCCCGCAACGATCCGCGCTCGCGCTCGCTGGAAGGGCTCGAGCAGCGCGTCGAAGTGCTCGCCGGAGAGGTGCCGGATACCGTCATGGTGCGAGAGGTCGGAATCGAATACGACGTCGACCTGCGTCGCGGCCAGAAAACCGGCCTGTTCCTCGATCAGCGCGAGAACCGGGCGGCCGCTGCGCAGTATGCACGGGGTCGCGTGCTCGATTGCTTCAGCTATAACGGCGGTTTCGCGCTGGTGCTCGGCAAGCACGCCACCGAGACGATTGCGTTCGACGTGTCGGAGGAGGCGGTCGCGCGGATTGGGCAGAACGCGAAGCGCAACGGCGTCGCGGTCGATGCCCGGGTGGGCAACGTGTTCGACGAACTGCGTGGCCTCGAACGGCTCGGCGAGCGGTTTGACACGATCGTGCTCGATCCGCCGGCCTTTGCCAAAAACAAGGCGGCGGTTGCGAACGCGCGCGCCGGATACAAGGAAATCAACCTGCGGGCGCTCAAGTTGCTGAATCCCGGCGGCACGCTGGTCACCTGCAGCTGTTCGTACAACGTCAACGAAGCGGCGTTTGCAGAAATCGTCTATGAGGCGGCAGTCGATGCGCAGGCGCACGTGACCGTGGTCGAAAAGCGCATGCAGGGCCGCGATCATCCGGTACTGCTCGGTGTCCCCGAGACCTACTATCTGAAATGCTTCATTCTGCGAAAGCTGTAACGCGCGAGCTGCAACGGCTGTCGCGTGACGCCGGCCCCTTCGACGCGTCGCCGATATTTCCGGGGGGCGCACGACCTGGGCTTCTACAACTGCGGCACCACGGCCATGCGTGGATTGGCGCGAGCCGTCCACCAGGCGAACCGCGACCGCTGGTCGCTCGACGATGCGATGGCACTTGCCGACACGTTGATCGCCGATCGTTTCCTCGAAGCCAAGTCGGTCGGCATCGAAGTCGTCGCGCGCTACCAGAAACAGCTTCACGCCGTCGCTGTTGAATCGGTGGAAGCGCTGGCTGGCGGATGGCCATTCGGCGAACTGGGCAACCACCGATACGATTTGCGGTGCGCTGATCGGCCCGTTGCTGCTGCGGTTTCCAGAAAAGGCCGATGACATGGCCAGATGGTCGAAGCACCGCAACATGTGGGTACGGCGGGCGTCAATCGTCGGGTTGATCCCGCTGGCGCGACGAGGCCAGGCGCTCGATCGTTGTCTATGCAATCGCGCAAGCGGCTTCATCCGCGACGACGAGGATCTGATTCAAAAGGCGGTCGGGTGGGCGCTGCGCGAAGCGGGCAAGGCCGACATGGCGCGGCTCGAGCGATATCTCCGGGCCAACGGTCCGGCCATTCCGCGCACGACCCTTCGCTATGCCATTGAACGGTTTCCGCCGGCGAAACGCGCGGCGCTGCTCGAGGAGACCCGTGAAAGAAACCGACAAGGAACGCGAAGAACGATATCGGCGTAAACCACGACTCGAAAAACTCGGCATCAAGCCGCACTCGCGCGTCGCCGCGATCGCGATCGACGACGAGGGCTTTCTGGCCGAGTTGAAGGCGGCGGTGGCCAGCCTCTCGGTCGGCCGCGTCGTCAAAGACTGCGACGCGATTTTTTACGGCGTGACCAAGGAAGCGCACCTGCCGCGCCTGGCGAAACTGAAGCACTCGCTCAAGTCGAACGGCGCGATCTGGGTGATCCGGCCGAAGGGCCGCCCCGAAATCTCCGAGGCCTCGGTGATGGAAGGCGGAAAGTTGGCCGGTCTCGTCGACGTGAAGGTCGTGGGCTTTTCCGAGACCCACACCGCCGAAAAATTTGTCATTCCGGTAGCGAACCGTTGACCGATAACGTTGCCACTGCCCATCCGGCATTCGGCTGATCCACGTCCAGCTGCAACGACAGGAATCGTGCGGGCTCGCCCGCGAGCGCGATCGTCAGCTGCGGATCGCGCGGCCTGGCGATCGCCGCAAGCACCGTGCGACCGCCGGTCTTCTCGGTGACCAGCGTCGTCCATTGCGCGCCGTCGATCGACGCCGCAATTCGAAGCAGGCGGGGAAACAGGCCAGCATGGCGGCCAAGCGAGAAGCGAACGGCGCACGGGCGTGCTGTTCGACCGAGGTCTACGATCAGCGCATCACCCTTTCGTTGTGCCGCGCTGGAAATCCACGGGAGCGTAATGCTGCGGCCGCGGTGGTCGCGAATCGCGGCGATCGGCAGGGCAGGCGCTTCACACGTGACCAGCCGCGGCTGTCGCGAGCGCACCAGGAACCAACTACCCTGCTCGTCTTCGTGCAGTTGCGACGCCTCGTGGAGAGTGCGGAGCCACTCGACCTGTGCGGCTGCGTCGGGCGCCGCATCGTCGACGGTCACGAGCAGCGGACCGCGTTCGGCAAGCGCAGAGAGAACCGTTTCGTCACGTTCCTGCGTTGCGAGACGAAGTGCTTCGTAGTGTGGCGGCTGGTAACCGCTGTTACCGTTCGCCGTCGGCAGACCGATTTGTGAGGCCCGAAACAACGCGGCGACCTCGTGGTTGACATCACCGAGCGGCAGGTCGAGCACTGACGTCGCGCCGGTCGTCGTGAATGTGTTGGGCCATGGACGCGGCGGCTCGAACATCGGAATGTCTTTCGACCAGGCTTCGAGCGCGATGCTGATGGCGGCGATCGCCAGCACCGCCTGCCGGACGCGAGTGCGCTCGGTCAGCCGTGTATAGGCGATGGCACCGGCAATCGCCAATGACAGGAACGCCGGCATCGCGAAGCGCGAGGGAACGCGAATGCTCTCTCCGAACACGGCGATCCGCATCAACCAGGCGTAGGGCGGTTCGTAGAGGAACTGATGTCCGAGAAACGACGGCTTTGGACCGAGGCTGCAAAGCCCCAGGATCAACGCGGCGGTCAAATAGAAAGCAAATGGGGAGCGGCGGCGATAGGCGTCGCGCATCGTTGACGACGTAGCGATTGCGACGACCAGGGCGGCAGCGGCTAACGACAGCGGTTTGAAAAAAGTCTGCGATGACACCGCCAACGGACCATCGCCGATTTGCCAGGGGCCATGCGTGCTGGTGAAAATCGCCAGAACTCCGAAGGCCGCCGCAACAGCGATGGCGGCGATTGATAACGCGCTCGTCTTCGCAGGGACGGTTCGCGATCGGCGCACCGACGCCACCAGGCCGGCGATCACTAACGCGACCACTCCTGCTCCTGGCATCAGCTGTCGCTCCGGTCCGTTGAGCGACGACGTCCACCCCCATAACCACACCAGCGGCGACGCCGTCACGTACGAGGTGACGTCGGCGCTCAACGTGATGATGTCGTTGAATACCCGCGAGAAGCCGTACTGTTGGTGAATCGATCGGTACGTCCATGCGATTGGGGCCAATGCGATCATCACCGCCCCGCCGGCGAGCGCGGCGTTGCGCAGAGCCGGGCCGTCGCCCGGTCGAAAAAACCACGCGGCCCACAATGCGAGCATCACGAGAAAAAACAGCAGGTAGTAGCTGCAGCTCAGCGCCTGCACCAGCAACGCGAGACCAAAGAGGACGGGCCATCGAAGGCGGCGATCTTCAAGCGACCGATGGAGCGCGAGCAGCGCGATCGGCATGCCGTAGGCCGCCAGCAGCTCGAGATGTTCAATGTGCGCGAACCGATACGGACTGAAACCAAACGCCAGTGCGGCGATGATCGCCGCGTCGTGACGCCTGGTGAGCACGAATGCCAACCCGTGCGCGGCGATCGCGCACAGCGGGAACGTCAGCAACAGCGTGATGTTGTAGGCGGCAATCGGCGAAGCGCCCAGCCAGATGATCGGCGACGCGATCAGGCTCTCGCCGAGGCGATGATCCGAGAATGCAATCGTGCCGGTTGCCGGTGCGAAAAAAAAGCCGTCCCACCAACGGGCAGTCAGCGGCGTGGTGTGGGCGTTCCACCACAAAAGTGTAGTGCTGAGCAGTGGATCGCCGAGGTCATGTGGCACCTGCGTCGCAAAATGCGACGTAATCGGGTGCAACAGAACCAGAGTCAGGCCCAAATACCCGACAAACGCGATCGCCAGTCGAGCCGAGGTTTGGATGCCGTTTGACCGTGCAAGCGAAGTGCCCGGGAAAGACGATCCTGGAGATGGTGCTATAGTCGGAATTTATCAACCGCCAGGGGTATCCGCCTTCGCACGGGTCGTGCTTCGGCGAGATTGAGACCACACCCTTGGAACCTGGTCACGCCGTAGCGCCGAAGGCGCGAAGGCGGGCGGAGGGAGTGCGGAATGTCAGATTTCACCTCAGCGTTTCCCAATTCTGAAAAAATCTTCGTCGACGGCGCGCCCGGCAAGCCTGGGGTCCCTGGGGTCCCTGGCGTCAAAGTCCCGATGCGCGAGATCGCCCTCGAAAACGGGGCATCGTCGCTCCGCGTTTACGACACCAGCGGACCGCAGGGCTACGACGTGAAAGGCGGTTTGCCGAAGCTCCGCGAACCGTGGGTCGCGTCGCGCCGGCCTTCGACAAGCTCAGGCCAAGCCGCTTCGACAAGCTCAGGACAAGTCCCGTCGACAGGGTCAGGGCACGCCCCTTCGAGAGGCTCGGGCCGAACCGGGCACTGTGTCACGCAGTTGTACTACGCGCGCAAACGCGAAATCACACCGGAGATGGAATTCGTCGCGATTCGTGAAGGGCTTCCCGCGGATTTCGTCCGCGACGAGGTGGCACGAGGGCGCGCGATTATTCCGGCGAATGTCAACCATCTCGAGCTCGAGCCGATGATCATCGGCCGCAATTTCCTCGTGAAGATCAACGCCAACATCGGCAACTCGGCGGTGTCCTCGTCGATCGAAGAGGAAGTAGAAAAGCTGCGCTGGGCGACGCTCTGGGGCGCCGACACCGTCATGGACTTGTCGACGGGAAAGAACATCCACGAGACTCGCGAGTGGATCATCCGGAACAGCGCCGTGCCGATTGGGACGGTGCCGATCTACCAGGCGCTCGAAAAAGTCGGCGGACGCCCCGAAGATCTGACCTGGGAAATCTATCGCGATACCCTGATCGAACAGTGCGAGCAGGGCGTGGATTACTTCACGGTCCACGCCGGCGTCTTGCTGCGTTACATCCCGATGACCGCCAGGCGCGTCACCGGCATCGTGTCGCGCGGCGGCTCGATTATGGCCAAGTGGTGCCTGGCCCATCATCAGGAAAACTTCACCTACACGCACTTCCGGGAAATCTGCGAGATCATGCGCGCCTACGACGTGTCGTTCTCGCTCGGCGATGGACTTCGACCCGGCTCGATCGCCGATGCGAACGACGACGCCCAGTTCGCCGAACTGAAAACGCAGGGCGAGCTGAATCGCATCGCCTGGGAATTCGACGTTCAGGTGATGAACGAAGGGCCAGGCCACATTCCGATGCATCTCATCAAAGAGAACATGGAGAAGCAGCTGGAATGGTGTCAGGAGGCGCCGTTCTACACGCTTGGTCCGCTGACGACCGATATCGCTCCCGGATACGATCACATCACGTCAGCGATTGGCGCCGCGATGATCGGCTGGTACGGCACCGCGATGCTCTGCTACGTGACGCCGAAAGAGCACCTCGGGCTGCCGAATCGAGACGATGTGAAGGCGGGTGTGATTGCGTACAAGATCGCGGCGCACGCCGCCGATCTCGCCAAAGGCCACCCGCGCGCCCGCGAGTGGGACGACGCGCTGTCGAAGGCGCGGTTTGAATTCCGCTGGGACGACCAGTTCAACCTGGCGCTCGACCCGGTCACGGCGCGTGCCTATCACGACGAAACGCTGCCGGCAGACGGCGCGAAGGTGGCGCACTTCTGCTCGATGTGCGGGCCGAAGTTCTGCTCGATGGAGTTGACGCAGCAGGTGCGCGATTATGCGAACCAGGGCATGAAAGAGATGTCGGTGGAGTTCCGTAAGAAAGGGGAGTTGTACGTGGAACAGGCCGTATCTGAGAATTGAAGATCTGAGAGATCTGAGGATTTGAGAATCTGAGGATCTGAGAATCTACTAACGGGCGACGACCGGCACAATTTGAATAATCGTCGGGAATCGTTCCGGTTGCCCACCGGGCTTCGGGTTGGGGAATCCCCGCGACACGTCGGACTGAAAATCCTTGATCGTCACCCCTGGCGGGAACGCCATGGTGTTTTCGTTGTACTTGCCGACGTCGAATTCATGCGTCGCCGGCACGTCGTAAACCAGCTCGCCTTTGTCCTTCAACACGTTCCGGTAGAATCCGACCAGATCGACGAACGACGCGGCCGATCCGAAGATGTAATAACGCTGGCCGCGTCCGGCGTCGTACGATCGAATGAACTGCGCGCCGGGATAAATCGGCACGCCGAGCATCGCTTCGGTCGGTGCGGCTTCGGGTGGTCCGAGTGGTGACGTAGTTGGCGCGGGCGCCGAAGGAGAAGGCGCCGCCGGCGGTGGCTGCACGGGCCGCGCTGGTTGTCCCGGGCGTGGAAATGGCTGCGGGACCGGCTGTCCCTGCGCCGCGATTTCGACGCCGATCGCGCACAGGCCGCACACTAGAAGAAGAGGTACGCTGCCTCTCACGAAGATGATTATAGCCCTGCGCGATTTCTGCCGCGCCCAGCAACCCTGGCTGATCGACACCATCGAGTCGCTCGTCCGGCTGGAGTCGCCAACCTCCGACAAAGACGCGGTCGATCGCTGCGGCGTCGAACTGCAGAAGCGGCTCGAATCGATCGGCGGCCGCGTGTCGAAGCTGCCACGGCGCGACCGAGGCGACCACCTGCTTGCGGAATTTGGCTGTGGTGCAAATCAACTGCTCCTGCTCGGACATTTCGACACGGTCTGGCCGGTTGGTCAGCTGTCGCGGATGCCGCTGAAAACCGACAACGGAAGGCTCTACGGACCGGGTGTGTTCGACATGAAGGCCGGTATCGCCATCGCCATGCTGGCGACGCGCGCCTTGCTCGAAACCGGCACGTCAATCGCGCACCGCATCACCATGCTGTGGACGACCGATGAAGAAGTTGGCAGCGACACCTCACGCGGCGCGATTGAAGACGAAGCGCGGCGGAGCGCTGCTGTGCTGGTACTGGAGCCGTCGCTCCCGGGTGGCGCTCTGAAAACGGCGCGGAAAGGATGTGGCGGCTACGAAGTGGTGGTGCATGGCGTGTCGGCCCACGCTGGTATCGAACCGCAAAAGGGTGCGAGCGCCGTTCAGGAACTGGCACGGCAAATCCTGACCATCAACGCCCTGCAGGATCTCGACCGCGGACGCCTGGTCAACGTCGTTCAGGTGCAGGGTGGTCTGCGGTCCAACGTTATTCCGGAGGAAGCCCGGGCAGTCGTGGACGTCCGTGTTCCCACCGTTGACGATGGCGCGGATCTCGAGCGGGCGATGCTCGGGCTGCAAACTGCGGATCCGCGGACCCGGATCAGCGTATCTGGCGGCTTGAATCGGCCGCCCCTGGAACGCACGGCGGCCGTCGCGCGTCTGTACGATCAGGCGCGAACTGTCGCGAAGGAGATCGGGATTGATCTTGCCGAAGGGTCGACCGGCGGAGGGTCCGACGGCAACTTCACGGCCGCGCTCGGCGTCCCAACATTAGACGGGCTTGGCGCCGTCGGTGACGGCGCCCACGCGCTACACGAACACGTGGAGATTGCCGCCCTGGCCGACCGGGCCGCGCTCGTCGCCGGCCTGATGGCGCGCATACAATAACGATATGTCGAATGTACTGAAGACGACGATTCTGCTCGGCGCGATGAGCGCGCTGTTCCTGATTTTCGGCGAGATGCTCGGCGGCGCGCAGGGCATGCTGGCCGGCCTGTTCATGGCGGCCGCGATGAACTTCGGGTCCTACTGGTTCTCGGACAAGATCGTGCTCAGCATGTACCGGGCGAAGGAAGTTGGCCCCGGCGATCGTTTGTACGAGTTGGTTGGCCGGCTTGCGCAGCGCGCCGGCCTGCCGATGCCGCGTGTCTACGTGATCCCGGACATGTCGCCAAATGCGTTCGCTACCGGCCGAAGCCCGGATCACGCGGCGGTCGCGGCCACCGAGGGAATCCTGGGCATCCTGACGAATGACGAACTGGAAGGGGTGATCGCGCACGAGCTGACGCACGTCAAGCATCGAGACATCCTGATTAGCTCGGTGGCGGCGACGCTCGCGGCGGCGATCATGTTCCTCTCGCGCTTTGTCATGTTCTTTGGCGGCGGACATCGCGACAACGATCGGGGCGCGAACCCCATCGTTCTGTTCGCGACGATAATCCTGGCGCCGGTTGCCGCAATGTTGATTCAGACCGCCATTTCTCGCTCCCGCGAATACGATGCCGACGCCGGCGGATCGGACATCGCCGGTGGACCGCACGGTCTTGTCAGCGCACTGACGAAGATCGAAGCGGCGTCAAAATCCATCCCGATGGATGCGAATCCGGCGACTGCCCACATGTTCATTATCAAGCCGTTTTCTGCGCAGACTCTCTCTGGCCTCTTTTCGACACACCCCCCGACCGCGGAACGGATCAAGGCGCTCCTACAGAAGGGTTAGTGATTACATCTGTGGCCGAAAGGCCACAGATTCGACTGGCGTACGAATTGCTGTTTGCTCGACAGCGGAGGGCAGCAGTGATAGTAGACGACCTCGACATCTCGCCAAGCAAGATAGGAGAAACGGCGCAACGGATCGTTGATCGCGCTGTCGAAGAGGCGCGTCGGCGGGAGCATGCGCTGCTCACCAACGAACATATTTTTCTCGCCTTCGCCCAGGTGGAATGGGACATGTTCGCCGAGGTCATGCGCGACATCGAGCTGAACCCGCACACCATCCTTCAGGCGGTCGAGGAGCATCTGCACATGCTGCCGTCGTTCGCCGGCCGCGACATCCGCGTCTCGCCTGCGACGAAACTGGTGTTCAAGCTCGGACTGCACCACGCCAGCCGGGCCGGTCGCCAGACGATTGAAGCCGCCGACCTGTTCTCGGCCGTGTTCGAGGAAACCCAGGGCGTTCCAGTTTCTATCCTGCGGCGCCATGGCGTCGAACCGGAAGCATTGGTCAACCGTCTGACCGCACGGATGCGCGACATGGAGTTGCGCGACGAACGGCTCAAGAAGCGCTTCGAGCTGCCGCCGTTCCTCAAACACTTCGCCACCAACCTCAACCTGCTGGCGCGTCAGGATAAAGTGCCGCCGGTTTTCGGACGCGACAAGGAAATCCAGCAGGTGCTGGAAATCCTTTGTCACCGCGAACGTGCCAACTCTGTGATGCTGGTCGGCGAACCGGGTGTCGGCAAAACCGCGATCGTCGAAGGTCTTGCTCGCCGCGTCGAATTCGAACCGGAAAGCGTTCCGGTGCGCCTGCGCGACTGTCAGTTGGTGAATCTGCAGATGAACACGATGGTCGCGGGCACGATGCTGCGCGGCATGTTCGAGGATCGCATTCAGAACGTAATCCGTGAACTGAAGGAACGCCCGAATCTCGTGCTGTTCGTTGACGAGGCGCACACCATGGTTGGCGCCGGTTCGGCGCTGGGAGCGCCATCGGACGCCGCCAATGTGCTGAAGTCGGTCCTGGCGCGCGGCGAGATTCGGATGATTGCCGCCACCACGCTCAGCGAATACAAAGAGTACATCCAGGAAGACGAGGCGCTGGCGCGCCGGTTCCGCTGCGTCAACGTCTGTGAACCGACGATCGAGGAAACCCGCCGGATTCTCTACAGCCTGCGGCCCAGGCTCGAACGCAACTATTCAGTGCGGATGCTCGACGAAGCGATCGAAACCGCACTCGACCTGTCGCCGCGCTACATGCGTCATCTGCATTTGCCCGACAAAGTGATCGGCTGGCTCGATACCGCGGCGGTTCGCGCGGAAATCGATCGCCGCTGGGAAGTGAAGACCGACGATGTGGTGTCGGTGATCTCACACGCCGCTTCGATTCCCGAAGACATGGTCTATCGCGACGTCACCGACCGCTTCAAGGACATCGAAGTCCGCCTGCAGAAACGTGTCGTTGGCCAACAAAACGCCGTCCGTTCGGTGGCGCAGCGGCTGGTGTTGAACAAAGGGCCGCTCAAGGACGGATTCGATCGTCCAGACGGTGTGCTGCTGTTCCTCGGTCCGACCGGCGTCGGCAAAACCGAGCTCGCCAAGGCGGTGGCGGAATTCCTGTTCGGCGACGAGAAGAAAATGGTTCGCGTCGACATGTCCGAGTACCAGGACGGGTCGGTGGCGGTCGACAAACTGATCGGCATGCCTCGTGGCATCGTCGGCAGCGAGCGCGGTGGCATCCTGACCAATCAGCTCAAGGACAATCCGTACACGGTCGTCCTGCTCGACGAAGTGGAAAAAGCCAGTCCCAATCTGCTCAATCTTTTCCTCCAGGCCTTTGACGAAGGCTGGTTGACCGACGGCCGCGGCAAGCGCGTCTATCTGAGCGACGCCGTGATCATCATGACCTCGAACATCGGCTCGGAAAACTTCCGCAAGCTGACCAGTCCGCTCGGCTTCCTCAATCGGACCGCCGGAGTCGAGCAGGTGCAGGGCGAAGTGCTCCGGGAACTGGAACGCCGCTTCCCGCCGGAGTTCCGCAACCGCATCGACGAAGTCGTGCTGTTCGCGCCGCTGACCCACGATGAAGTTCGCGCCATCGCCCGCAACTACATGCAGAAGGTGACGCTGACCCTGGGCCGGGCCGGCAAGACCATCGACGTGTCGGACGACGCGCTCGAAGTGATTGTCGCCAAGGGCTACAACATGGCATTCGGCGCGCGCTTCCTGAAGCGCTTCATCGACGAACACATCAAGCTGCCGATCAGCGCGCACTGGAAAGATGGCTCGCACTTCGAAGTGCGCGTCAAGAACGGCGACATTCACGTCGAAGCGGCGCCAGCGAAATTGATGTCGACCGATCCGACGATCGCCGTCGCCTAAAAGGCGAATCCAACCTGCGCAACCTCCCCGGCGAACGACGCCGGGGAGCTGTTTCGCCTCGCTCGGACGCTCGCGGCGGACGACTCCGTATCGGTCCTGAAGCACCCGAATCATCCCTTGCACCTGTTTCCGATAGTCGTCGGGTGCGTACTTCCTGGCGTAGAGGCGTTCGTAACGTGGCACCCACGACGGAAAGTCGCGTGCCAGGAACTTCATGAAATGGTCGCGGGTTCCGTCTTCGAGGAACATCACGTTGCAGCCGACGAAGCGCGCGCCGTGGTCGGCAATCGCCTTGATCGTCCGCTCGATCTTCGCGCGTGACGAGGAGAAGCCAGGGACGATCGGATTCATCAGAACGCCCGCGCTGATGCCGGCGTCGACCAGTTCTCGAACCGCTCGCAAGCGCTGCAGCGGATGTGCCGTGCCAGGCTCCAGCGTCTCCCAGGCGTGCTCGTCTACCGTCGGCACACTGATGTAGACGGTGCAGCCGGCCGCTTTGGTCAAGTCCGACAGCACGTCGCGATCGCGCACCACCATCGGGCCTTTGGTGATCAAGCCGGCCGGATTCCGTGCGCGCACCAGCGCCTTCAACGATTCGCGCGTCAACTTGTAATGGCCTTCGATCGGCTGGTAACAGTCGGTCGCGGTGCCGATTGCGATGTACTCGCCGGTCCACGAGGGCCTCGCCAGTTCACGTTCGAGCACCTCGACGAAGTTCTTCTTTACCAGAATCACCGACGCGAATTCGTCGTCGGCGTTCATCTCGAATTGGCGGTGATAGCGCCGCGCATAGCAATAATGGCAACCGTGCGTGCAGCCGCGATAGGGGTTGAGCGTCCAGTCGAACGGCATTCCTTTCACGCGGTTGAGCGCCGAACGGCAGGTCACTTCCTGATAGGTCGCTTGATCGGCGCGTCGTTCTGCTTCGGTGAGCGCTTCGGTGCCGCCGCGCTTTACGGTATTCGCGACATCGCGGACGGTAGGCTTCGCTCGACGCGGTTCGAGGTCGAAGAGTAAAGGGAAGGCTGGCATACGCTTTTTCTTCGCCACATGATTCTGCTCTTCTAGTCAGTACTGTCAAGCCCATGCCGCAGACCGAGCTGCTGCAGCGCGTCAGGAGCGTCATTTACGACCGCATCGTCGCCACCGGCCTTGCCCCGACGGTCCAACAAGTTGCAGCCGTTGAAGAACTTGCTGTCGCGGACGTTACCCACGCGTTCGAGACACTCGCCGAATCACACGTTGTCGTTCTGAAGCCGGGAACAGTCCAGTTGTGGTCGGCGCCGCCGTTTTCTGCCGTTCCGAGTTCGTTCCGTGCGCATGGCGCCGCTGTGTCCTGGTACGCACCCTGCGCATGGGACATGTTCGGTGTGGCGGCGGCGCTCAAGGAAGATGCACTGCTCGAGGCGAAATGCGCGTGGTCAGGAGAAGCATTGCCCGCGACGGTTCAGCGTGGCGTTGTCGAAGGCGCGGGCGTTGTGCATCTCGAAGTGCCGGCACGTCGTTTTTGGGACGACATCTTCTACACGTGAGCCAACATCCTGCTCTTCCGGTCGGAAGAGAACGTGGCGCGGTGGTGTGACGCGCGTGGTGTCGAGCGCGGCGCCACCCTGACGATCGCTCAGGTGTGGTCGTTGTCGCAGCGATGGTACGGTTCGCGGCTCGATCCCGATTTCCGCCGGCCGACCGTGGACGAAGCACATGAGATCTTCGCGAGCGTGGGGTTGACCGGGGACTTCTGGAAACTGGGGTAACGGAGAAAAGATTATCTTTCTTTGCGACCTTCGCGAACTTTGCGTTGGATCTTACTTGGCAAAGAGCGACAAGAACGCCGAGTTCGCCGAGGCCGCAGAGAATCATGATTTTCTTCTCGGCGATCTCCGCGGTCTCGGCGTTCAACTTAAAGGAGGTACGCGATCGCGAATCCGATCTGCGCGACGAACATCATGCGGTACATGTGAGCCCACGAGACGTGGTTTTCCTCGACCGCGAGCTCTTCGGGACGCCGCAGCATCAGATAACAGACGTAGACCCCGTAAACCGTCATCACCACGCCGAGCACCTGTAACAGCCAGAAATTGCCGGTCAGAATGCCGATCCACGATCCGATCGGAATCATCGTGAACGGCACCACGAACGATGGTGAAATCATCCACGCCGCGCGTTGTACGCCGTACTGGATCGGCAGCGTCCGGCAACCGCCGCGTCGGTCGCCTTCCATATCAGCGAAGTCTTTGGTGGTAGTCGCGCCAAGAAGGAACAATCCAAAAATGGCGCCGATGTACCATGGCTCGACGCCGAAAATCGTTTTCACCGACGACCATCCCGCAACCTTCAGCAGGGTGCCGCGCGGAATCGCAATCGTGATGTTTGCCCAGATGCCCAGCCGCTTGGTCCGCAACGGCGGCACCGAGTAGATAAAAGTACACACCACCGCGATTGCGACCAGCCAGAAGCATTCATGCCGCCCGCCGGGCGCGACCAACCATGCCAGCACGAGCGCGGCGACGTAGGTAATCGCCGTGAAGATCCACGCCTGGGTGATGTTCAGCCGCCCGCTTGGCAGCGGCCGCTTCGGCTTGTTGACCCGGTCGATCTCGAGGTCGTAAATCTGATTCAGCGCGTTGTTGCCGGCGTTCAGCGTAGCCGCCATCACCGATCCGAGAATCGGTGGAACCATCAGTCCCAGACTCCAGGTTTCGGGAGGGGCGGCGCCAACGGCCGTCAACGCACCGGACAAAAAGCCGAGGGCTGGAGCGACGAGCGTGAACGGTCGCCCAAGCTCGAAGTAGGGCTTCATCCGATCGCCAGCACCGCTGCTGCCGCGACGGCGGTGTTGAGAAAGTTGAGCATGTCGTTGTTCAGGATACCTGGTCCTTCGAGCGTCGCGCCCAGCGCGCTCTCGACCAGCGCGCCGATGGTGGCTGCCACGCTGACTACGACCACGGCCGGCGACGGAATCAGTTGCAGCACGACGGCAAGCGCGGCGAGCGCTACCGCCGACAACAGGCCGGCCGCCGTTCCTTCCAGCGACATCGCACCCGACGTGCCGGCGGGCGCACGGCGAAATGTCGTCACGAGAAACGTTGCTTTGCCAAACGCCTTGCCGATCTCGCTGGCCACCGTGTCGCTACCACCCGCTGTCAACGCGGCGACGAATACCAGCAAGGCCGCCTCGCGATGCGGCGTCGTGACCGCGGCGATTGCCGCTGCCGCAGCGATACCGCAGTTCGCTATCGCATTGCCGGCGCCGCGGCGCCCGCCACGATCCTCCGCGATGCCGAGCAGCAGCTTTCGTTTCAGCCCAAGCCGCGACGTCACCGATGCGACCAGAAACGTCGCGAAGAGAAAGAGCCAGGCGCCGCCGCCAAGGCAGGCGTAGATGACGAGTCCGATGACGGCGCCGCCAATGCAACCCGACAAGCTGACGGTCTTCGCGCGATACCCAAGGTAAGAGACCGGAATGTTGACGGCTAGCGCCCACGGCAGCGTCGCGAAGATCGATGGCAACGCGTCGTGCAGCACCGCGGCTGAACCGATGCTGGCCAACCACAGGACTGCGGCCGCGGTCGCCGGCACCGAGATGTTGTCGTCCAACCGCACGGGGATGGTTTCGACGGACGCGGCCACGACTGCCGCGACGACCGGCGCCAGAATCGTAAATGTCATCGAGGGTTGAGGATCGATCGCGGTTCGCGTCCACCAGGCCAGTGCGACGCCGCCGATTGCTCCGAGTCCGACGAACGCTGCAGTTCCCGCAACACTTTTGTCGCGGTTCCACGGCAGCGGCGAACTGCGAACCGCCTGACCGACCAGCGTCGCGGCACCGTCGCCGAGCGCGAGAATCGCCCACGCCGCGGCGGCGATGTCGAGCCGCGACGGAAACATCAGGATCAACATCAGCACCGCAAGCGGATACAACAGGATGCCGAGCGGAAAGCCGCGCGCCTGATCGACCGGACGGTACAAGCGTCGTCCGCCGACGTACGGCAACACGAGCGCATTGAAGACCAGCGCAATCGCTGCCAGGAGGGCTGCCTGCCACCAGGTTAGAAATCGCAGCGCGAGTGCGAAAGCCCCGGATCCCGCGTGGACCCATTGCCGCGCCCTCTCGTTGTGACCGGTCACAACGACGCCACGGTTCTGCGGATGCCCTCGGCGAGTGGCGTCATGGCGTAGCCGAGATCGCGAACGGCGTCAGTGCTGTCGAGTGGCCAATCGTGCCGGAGGATTTCGACAGTCCCGGGAGTGACGAGCGGCATGCCGCCGAACAGGCGAGCGCGGCTTTGTTCAATCACGCCAAGTCCGACGGCAACCGAAAACGGCATTCGAAGCGGCGGCCGGCGGCCGGTCAACTGTTGGACAATTTCGAACGCTCGGCGCTGCGGCGCGTTGTCGCCGCCGAGCGCGTAGCGTCCACCGAGTGCGCCACTTTCGACCGCGGCGCAATGGCCGGCGGCAACGTCGTCGACGTAGGCGAAGGACCAGATCTTTTCCGGTCCGACGATCGCGGGAAGCCGCCAACGCAAATGGTCGGCGATCAACCTGCCCAGCAGATTGCCTTCAGTCCGCGCGCCTGGCCCGTAAATCACCCCGGGATAGAGACGGATGATCGGCGCTCCGCGTTGAACGGCATCGTCAGCCAGCCGCTCCGCGGCGATCTTCGTTCGCGCATAGTCGTTGGCGTCGATCGGTGTGGGCGAATCAGCAGGCGGTCGCGCGAGAAACGACGACGTATACACGATCCGACCGATGCCGTTGGCGGCAGCGGCATCGATGACGTTTCGTAAGCCGCCGACGTTGACGTCGTCGAAAATCGTGCCGCCGCCACGCTGCCAGATGCTGACCAGCGCTGCGGTGTGGACAATCGCCTCACAACCCGCGGCGGCCTGTTCGAGTGCGCGGCGGTCTCGGATGTCGCCATTGCATGCGCGTCCGGGAAGGCCGGCCTGTTCCGCGGAGCGCGCAAACACCGTCAGCTGGTGACCGCGAGCCGCCAGGGCCTGCGCGATGCGTTGGCCGAGATATCCGGTGCCGCCAGTGAGTAACACTCTCATTGCAAATTGGCGATTGCAGATTGCAAATTTTCAGACTTCAGACTTCAGACTTCACCGACTTTCAGACTTGGACTTTCGACTTTCGACTTTGCCTGATTTCGCCAGTAATCGAGCAGGTCGTCAACTGTCTGTTCGAGTGGAATCCGTGGCACCCAGCCAAGCGTTTCCCGGATCCGGGTCGGGTCGCCGAGGAGCAGTGGCGTGTCGTTGGGGCGCATGCGCGCCGGATCGACCGCAATGGTGACCGGAACCTTCGCTCGGGCAATCAGCTTATCGAGCAGCTCGCGGATCGTGATTGCGGTGCCGGTGCAGACGTTGAAGATGTCGCCCGGTTTGGCCCGCTCCAGCATCAGGCGATAGGCGCGCACCGTGTCGCGCACGTCCATCAGGTCGCGGCGCGCATCGAGGTTGCCGACCGAGATCGTCGGTTCCCACTGGCCGCGCTCGATGTCGGCGATCCGCTGCGCAAATCCCGAGGCTGCGAACAACGGATCCTGGCGCGGACCGAAGTGATTGAACGCACGTGCAACGACGACCGACAGATTATCACCAGCATGCGCGGCGAGCATCTCCTGCGCCAGCTTACTGACGCCGTACGGACTCGACGGAACCAGCGGGTCGCGCTCGGTCAACGCGCGGTCGGCCGGGGTGTAGGCGAGCGCGGAGCCGGGAATCAGTACCCGACAGTTCTGATCGACGCGCGACAACGCATCGAGCAGGTAGTGCGTGCCGCGGACGTTGATCGCAAACGTCGATTCGGTCTTGTCCCACGCGCGTCCGACATGCGCGGCGCCGGCGCAGTGGTAGACCATCGATGGGCGGATTCTCGCGACGGCCGCTCGCACCGCGTCGCGGTCGAGGACGTCCACCTCTTCCCAGACGATGCCGCCGGCGTCAGCCTGCCGCCGATTGCTGCCGGGGCGTTGCCACGCGACGATGCGGTCCGAGGCGCCCGGAACGTCAGCAAGC
The DNA here is from genome assembly GCA_963695635.1 of uncultured Acidobacteriota bacterium. Classification (GTDB taxonomy): domain Bacteria; phylum Acidobacteriota; class Vicinamibacteria; order Vicinamibacterales; family CAVVIG01; genus DATKHR01. The sequence continues at coordinate 123,299 of CAVOHK010000009.1, read as the reverse complement.
AGATCCAGTAAATGGCTGCCGGCAAATCCGGCAGCGCCAGTGACGAGAGTGGTGGTCATCGGTGAGCGACTACCGCGGCACGCCGCTCATCGCGCCATTGAACGGAGAGAAGTTGCCAAGGCCTGCGAGCGTGAAGGACAGGAAGAAACGGCGATCCGGCGGATAGCTGGAATTCGCGCCGTAATTCAAGGTCTGATACTCCATCGCCAGGCCGCAGCACTGGGCGTTGTAGAAGCCGGTGAGGCGCTGTTGCAGGATCGCGTCGTGCAACACGTCGTAGTTGAAGGTGTAGGTCGTGCCGTATTTGTTGTCGCGCGTCCGCACCGTCGTCGACGAATTGATGAAGTGGTCGAGAAAATCCTTGTTGTTGAAATTCGACAGCGATTCGACGAAGGCTCGCTTGCTCCAACCGGCCTGGGCTTGAACGAACGAGCCAATCGTCACCGTGCCCGACGCCGAAATCGTCATCAGTTCGTGCGAGCGACTGTCGAATTCCGCGCGAACGGTGGTGTTCACCTGGTTTCCCGGTGTCGTGCGAAAGTTCAGCGCGATCGGTGAAAAGTTCGATGGGATGGTGTCGCCGTAGGTGGTCGACTGGTACTGCCGATCGTAAATCGACTGGTATTGGTTGGTGTAGTACGACTGCGAAATCTCGACCGCCGCAATTTCGCGCGCTTGCGACGGCTGTCCAGGCTGCATCTTTCGCTTCGCGTAAAAACGATTGGCCAACCCGTACCGATAGGTCGTGCCACCGACGAAGCTGTCGATGCCGTCGAACACGATCACGCGGTCGTAATTCTCGACATCCGCCGTCTTGGTGATGTAGAGGAACGGCTCGATCGAGTGCTTGAACTTCTCCGCATACCCATTGTTCGGCGTATCCCAGATGCGGTTGAACAGCGGTCCGGTAATTTGCGATTGGATGGAAAAGACCGGCCGACTGAGCGGTTCGTCAGTGACGACTGAAGGACGGACCGCCGGATCGCCGGTCGGCGCGTAGCTCCGCGTGTAATAGGTCTCGCGCGCGCTGACGGTGGTGTTCGCGGTCAGCCACTGCCATTTCTTGAACGGGAATCGAATTTGCGGCGCGACGTCGAACCGGCTGAGCGACTGGCTGGTCGTCTCGATCTCGTGATCGGCGTTGAAGGCATTGGTGTCGCGCAGTTGCCGCGCGATCTCGCTGGTCACTGACAGGTAGAGCGGTGTTCCAGGAATCGGCCGCTCGTTGCGGTTGAGCGCAAACCGCGGCCAGACGCCCGACAGGACCGATTCGTCCGCGTTGTAGAAGTACTCGCTATGGTCGAGCGTGGCGTTCATCGAGTAGGTGCCCCAGGCGCCGACGATGTTGCCGCCATAGCGGCGCGAATTGCGCGAAAAGTCGTAGATGTTGGTATTGAACGTTTGCGACGTCTGCAAACTCGAGAAGTAGTCGATGTTCGCGCGAGCGATCAGATTTCCAGGCAGGCGCTGGTTCGCACCGCCACGGAACTCGTAACTTCGAGTGGCCGGAATCGGATCGCCGAGCGAGCCGTCGGACAGGACGTATTGGACCTCTTTCTCATCGAGCATGTACGCCCGCAAATTTCCATCGGTGCCGCGACCGTAGTTATAGCGGTATTCGGTACCGACGCCCTGGCCGGTTTTCGAGAACCAGTCGTGAAAAAACGTCGCGTCCTGACTGCGGTTGATCGCCCAGAAGAACCCGTTGTGAAGCGCCTGGCCGCGCAGCGATGAAATGCCGTAGGTGGGCAAGAGGAAGCCGGTGGCGCGGTCTTCGCGCTTCGTCGGGTAATACAGCACCGGCAGGTAAAGCATCGGCACGCCCTTGACCGTCATCACCGCGTTCTTCAACAGCGTGTAGTGATCGACGTTCAACACCACCGTGCTGGCGCTCATTTCCCAACGCGGCGTCGGCTGCACACAAGTCGAAAACCCGCCCTTGGTGATCCGATACTTTTTGGGGCCAATCTTTTCGACCGTCTCGCCGAAGAAATACACCAGCACGTCGCCGGTTGGCGGCGGGGCGAGGCCTCCGGGACGGGTCTGGCGCGGCGGTGTGATCGTGGCGATGCCGCTGGCGTTGTAGAACGTACCCAGCCCGCTCTTGGTGTTGAACTCGGCGCGCTCCGCGGAAATCCGATTGGTGCCCTGCGACATGACGAAATTTCCGGTGGCGATTGCTCGATCCTCGTCCTCGAAAAACTCAACCAGGTCGGCGTAAATGTCGGTCTTGTTCTTGGCGTCGTGGATCTCGACTTTCCCCTGGCGGATGTAATGGCTCGGTCCAATCCGCATCAGCGATTCGCTCAGCGACACCGGCTCGGAAGCGCCTGCTGAAGCATCGGCAGGCTGAGGTGTTGCCGGTGCCGGTGTGGTGGTTGGGGGGGAAGCTGGGGGCGCTGCTGGCGTCGCGGGTGGTGTTGCTGGCGTTGTCGAAGGTGGCGTGGCTGGCGTCGGCGGCGGCTGCTGAACGCTCTGCGCGTGATTGCGGGCAGACGCCACCACAATCACCACAGCCATACATACGGCACCGAAAGACCTCGACACGTTCACCAGTGTAAACCGACGTGCTGCATCACGTCGCCCAACAGAAAGATCGAACCGGCCACCAGCACCAGCGGCGCGTTGTCCCACGCGCGCTCCAACGCGTCCGGAACGGATGGTTCGATGTCGATCGGCACCGACGTTGTGATGCCGGCAGCCACTTGCGCCAGTTGTGCGGGATCCGCCGACCGCGGATTCGTTGCGCGCGTGATGATCAAGCGATCCACTTCGCGCAATAAGGGCCGCAGCATCCCGGCAATTTCTTTATCGCGCATTGCCGCGAACACGAGCGGCGGCCGGATCGCGGCCTGGCGAAGATATAAGGCCAGGGCCTCCGCGCCGGCCGCATTGTGCGCGGCATCCATCAACAATTGCCGGCCATCATGCAGCGTCCGGAGGTCGATGCGGCCCGGCCACTCGGTGTCGGCCAGCGCCGCGCGCATCGCAGCGTCTGGAATCGGGAAGCCCTGCCGGTCGATCGTCGCAAGCAGTCGCAACGCGACGGCGGCGTTGATCCGCTGATGTTCGCCGCGGAGCGCGATGGTTTTGCCGGCAACGTCCGAGAGCGACGCCTGAACCAGGGGAGCATTGCGAGCGCGAGCCACCTCGGCTATTGCCGAGAGCGCCTCAGCGTGCAGCGCTCCCACCACGACCGGCACGCCCGGCTTGATGATGCCCGCCTTTTCGAGAGCGATTTCCCGCAGCGTCGACCCAAGATACAACTGATGGTCGAACGCGATTGAGGTGATCGCACAGGCCACGGGAGATAGGACGTTGGTCGCGTCGAGGCGGCCTCCGAGGCCGACTTCAACGACCGCGAAGCCGATTTGTGATCGTCGAAACAGCTCGAATGCGACCGCTGTGGTCACTTCGAAGAAGGTCGGCTGCACTTCGAGGACGCGGTTTCGCAACAGCGACTCGACGACCGCGCGCACCTCCCCGACCGCCGCGATCATCGTCTCATCGTCAATCGCACGGCCGTCGATAGCAAATCGTTCGCGCAGGTTGATCAGGTGCGGCGAGGTGTAACGGCCGGTGCGGTAGCCAGCGGCGCGAAGGCCGGTTTCCACCATCGCGGTGACGGATCCCTTGCCGTTGGTGCCGGCGACATGAATCGACGGAAAGTCGCGCTCCGGATGGTCGAGACCCTCGAGGATCGCGCGGATGTTGTCGAGACCGAACTTGATGCCGAATTGTTCGAGGCCGAAAAGGTAATCGAGATGGTTCACGCCTGCGGCACGATTTCGGCAGCTGCCTGCGGCAGCGGAATCGTCGCGACTGGCGGCGTCGGCAGCATGAAGCGGAGCGCGCCGGCGATCGTCGACTTCAGATCGCGGCGGTCGACCACCAGATCGACCATGCCCTTTTCGAGCAGGAATTCGCTGCGCTGGAAACCTTCCGGCAGCTTCTGGCGGATCGTCTGCTCGATCACGCGAGGGCCGGCGAAACCGATTTGCGCCTTCGGGCTCGGCGATATTCAGGTCGCCGAGCATCGCGAAACTGGCGGTGACGCCGCCGGTGGTGGGATCGGTGAGAACGGCGATGTAGGGCAGCCGCGCCTTGTCGAGGCGCGCCAGCGCGCCGCAGATTTTGGCCATCTGCATCAACGACCGCGCGCCTTCCATCATGCGCGCGCCGCCGGAGCAGCGAGACGATCACGACCGGCAGCTTCCGTTCGAGCGCGCGCTCGATCCCCCGCGTGATTTTTTCGCCGACCACGACGCCCATGCTGCCGCCAATGAAGCCGTACTCCATCGACGCGACGATCGCGCGGAGCCCTTCAATCTCGCCTTCGGCAACGATGATGGCGTCGCTTGAGCCCGGTCGCTTCTTTGCTGGCCAGCAGACGTGCTCGATATGGCTTGGTGTCGGTGAACTGCAGCGGGTCGGTCGATGTCAGGTCTTTGTCGTACTCGGTCCATTCGCCGTCGAACAGCACGCGCAGCCGTTCGACGGCGTTGATTTTGAAGTGATGGGCGCACTTCGGGCAGACGTTCAGCGTGGTGATCAGGTCTTTGTTGTAGATGATCTGATCGCAGTCGGGACATTTCACCCACAAGCCTTCCGGGACGCGGCTGGGTTTTTCCTTGGTCGCCGCGGCGATCGGCTTCTTGGTCTTTTTGAACCACGCCATAAATGATCAGCTTAGTCTGAAGTTGAAGTCTGCAGTTTGGAGTTGCTTCAGTCGAGCCAACGGCCATTCAGCTTCGACTTTCAGCTTCTACTTCGTTCTCGGCACGTAATACCGCGTTCCCGGGCCCATCGCGCGGATCTGCTTGATCAGATCATCGAGCGCTTCATCGCTGGCGTCCGAGTCGAACTGCGAGGTTTCGACCACCAGCAGCGGCGTCGCGTTGTAATGAAAGAAGAAGTGGTGGTACGCCTCGTTCAACTCCCGCAGGTAATCATCGTCGGGTTGAAAGGCGACGGCTTCCGGATCCATGCGGCGGCTGTGCACACGCCGCAGCAGGACGTCGGTCGGCGCCTGCAGGTAGACGACGAGATCGGGCGGCGGCACGTCGCGCGCGAGCAGTTCGTAGAGCCGTTGATAGATGAAGAGTTCGTTGTCGTCGAGATTGAGGTACGCGAAGATCTTGTCCTTGTCGAACAAGTAATCGCAGATCGTCGTCTGGCTGAAGAGATCGGTCTGCCGCAAACTGGTTTGCTGGCGGTGACGGTTCAGCAGGTAGAACAGCTGCGTCTGCAGCGCGGCACCGGGACGCTCGGCATAAAAATCAGCAAGGAACGGATTTTCGGTTTCTTCCAGCACGACTGTGGCATCGAGTCGCGTGCCAAGCCGCTCGGCCAGCGCGGTTTTGCCGGCACCGATGGGCCCTTCGATGGCGAGGGTGCGGAACGGCAAGGCGGCCTCGATGATATCATCCGGCGGTGCGGATCGATCGACTGGAGCTGCGCCTCCTGAAGCTCCCGCTCGTTCATTTCTTCGAGACCAGCTTCGGCCGAATCGACGACAAACATTTCATCGTGGTCCGCGCGTTCGGGGATGGCGTGGTCGGCTACGGCGAGTGCGTCGCCGAAGAAGATCCCGTACTACAGTTCCGAGACCAACCAGACCTGTTGGCACATCATCCGCGATTTCATCGCGCCGCGCGTCATCGGGGCGACTTTTGCGCACCCACGCGAGGTGTTTCCGGCGCTCAAAGCGATTCGCGGTCACAACATGGCCAAGGCCGCCGTTGAAATGGCGGCGTGGGACCTCTACGCGCGCCAGCAGGGTCAGCCGTTGTATCGGGTGCTCGGTGGGACGCGCGACCGAATCGCGTCGGGCGTTTCGATTGGCATCCAGGAATCGCTCGCCCAGCTTGTCAGCAAAGTCGAACACGAGCTGGCAGCCGGTTATCAGCGGATCAAAATCAAGATCAAACCGGGTTGGGATGTTGCCGCAGTCGAGCGCGTTCGCGCGACATTCGGAACGATTCCGTTGATGGTCGATGCCAACGCGGCTTATACGATGAAGGACGCCGACCACCTGGCGCAGCTCGATGCGTTCGACTTGATGATGATCGAGCAGCCGCTCGATTACGACGACATCGCCGATCACGCCTGCCTGCAGCGCCGGCTGAAGACCGCGATTTGCCTCGATGAATCGATCAAGACGATCGGTTTGGCGCGCGACGCCATCACCGCGCACGCCTGCCGCATTATCAATATCAAGCCTGGCCGGGTCGGTGGCTTCGCCGAGTCGATCCGGCTTCACGATCTCTGCGCCGAGCACGGAATTCCGGTGTGGCACGGCGGCATGCTCGAGTCGGGCATCGGCCGCGCGGCCAATATCCACCTGGCGACGCTGCCGAATTTTTCGCTGCCCGGCGATATCGCCGCCAGCAAACGCTACTTCGTTCCGGACCTGATCGAGCCAGGCATTGAAGTGGATTCGACTGGCACTGTGGCAGTGCCACAGCGGCCTGGGTTGGGCGTCGATGTCCGCGACGATCGCGTCGCCGCGGCGACCCTTCGTTCCGAAACGCTATGACCTGCTGCGCGCGATTCCCATTGCGATGGTTGCCCTGGTCGCGGCGGCATGCGCCAGCGCGCCCCCCCGTCAAAGGCCCGCAGCTTCCCGAACCGCCGTCGTTCGAACAGAAGATGACGTGGATGCTCCGGCTCGAAGACCAGCGCCTGCTCCGCGACAATGCGCCGGTGGTCGCCCCCGCACCACCGCCCCCGCCCCCGGTGAAGGGGCAGCAGACGCCGGTCATCGTTCCACCGCCGCCACCACCAGATTTGACGCGGCTGCTTACCGACAGCGAGGCGAGAGTGCGCCGCCGTGCGGCGCTTGCCATCGGCCGGGTTGGTTTAGCCGACGGTATACAACCATTGCTGCCGATCCTGGCGTCCGATCCCGAAGCGGAAGTGCGACAGATGGCGGCCTTCGCACTCGGTCTGATCGGCGATGCCAGGGCCAAAGAGGCGCTGATCACTGCGCTCGGTGATCAGTCGCCGCTCGTCCAGGGAAGCGCCGCGGAAGCCCTCGGCCTGATCGGCGATGCGAGCGCTGCGGACGCGGTCGGCCGACTGGTCGCGCAGATCGTTCAATCCGGCGCGCTGACGCAGCCGCCGTCAGACGACGACGACGCGCGTCGCGATACGGTGTCGGCGGCGGCGAGGCTCGGGATCTTTGCGCTGGTGCGGCTCAAAGGCTTCACGCAGCTCGCCTCGGCGGTTCTCGATGCGAACGGCCAGCCGCGAATCCACTGGTGGCCGATCGCTTATGCACTGCAGCGCCTCGAGGACAAGCGTGCGCTGCCCGCGCTGCTGACTCTGGCGAAGGACAGCAACCCGTACGCGCGCGCGTTCGCGGTGAAGGGACTCGGCGCCCTGAAGGATCCGTCAGCGCTGCCGCTGCTGGTACCGCTGCTGACCAGCGGCGATCGAAGCGTCCTCGTCGAGACGATCCGCGCGCTCGGCAAGATTGGTGATCCATCTTCGGCCGCGCCACTGCAGAAGCTGTTGCACGATCAAAGCGTCGATCCGATCGTCAAGCTCGAAACCGTTGGCGCAATCGGCGGCATTCACCCGTTGGCGGGCGCCATGCCTCCGGGGTCGTCGACGATCTGCTCGATCTGCTGACCGATTCCAGTCCGCCACTGCGCGCGGCTGCCCTGCGATCGCTGGCCGCTCTCGATGCCGACAATTTCCTGGTCGTTCTTTCTGGCCTCGATCCCGATCCGCACTGGAGTGTTCGCGCATCGATGGCGACGCTGCTCGGCACGATGAACCAGGAAGTGGCGCTGCCGCGCTTGAACGCGATGCTCGGTGATCAGGATCAGCGCGTCATTCCAGCCGTTCTTGGCGCGCTGACGCGATTGAAAGCGCCCAACGCGGCCGCCGTGCTGCTGGAGAGCCTCAAGGCCGACGATGCGGTGGTGCGCACCGCCGCCGCGAACGGGCTGGCCGAACTGAAGCCGTCGCAGGGTCCGGCCGCGTTGTCGGAGGCCTACACCTTCGGTCAGCGCGATACGACCTACATCGCGCGGGCGGCCGCGCTGAGCGCCTTGGCCAAGTACGGCGCCGCAGTCGCGATACCGCCGCTAGGGACTCCGCGTTGACCGACAAGGATTGGGCGGTTCGAGTCCGAGCCGTGGCGTTGATGCGCGAACTCGATCGGGACGCCGCGGATCAGGCCGAAACCACCATCCGTCCCGCACCGACGACGGTTACCGCCGCGCTGTATTCCAGTCCCGGCGTGACCAACCCCAACGTATCGCTGCAGGTGTACATCGACACCGACCGCGGCACCATCCAGGTCGAGCTGGCGATGCTGGACGCGCCGCTGACCGTCGACAGTTTCATTACGCTGGCACGCAAGGGCTACTTCAACGGGCTCAGCATTCATCGCGTGGTGCCGAACTTCGTCGTCCAGGATGGCGATCCACGAGGCGACGGCGAAGGCGGGCCGGGCTATACCATCCGCGACGAGTTGAACCAGCGGTCATATCTGCGCGGCACAGTGGGTATGGCGCTCGATTGGCGCGACACTGGCGGCAGCCAGTTTTTCATCACGCACTCACCGCAACCGCATCTCGACGCGAAGTACACCGCCTTCGGCCGCGTCGTCGCCGGCATGGACGTGGTCGACAAGATTCAGCAGTGGGACGTGATTCGGCGGATCCGGGTGTGGGACGGACAGCAGATGACGCAAGAACGGTAAGGCAGGATGTTGAAAGGGGGGCCGCGGTGGCCCCCCTTTTTCTTGTACAGGGAGAGGTCGGTTACCGTTTCTTGCCGGCCTTCTTCTTCCCGCCCTTGGCTTTCTTCGCCATTGTGTCTTATCCCCCCCTTCAGTTGGGATCATTCCGAGAACGCTCTCGGCCCCGCGATGGCTGCCGCCTGGCACGCACATCCGAAACCGGCGCTCTCAGGCATCAGCGTCGAACATCAACCCAACGTGTGGGCTAATGTGGATCGCCTCATACCAGATGTAGATTATGGACGAGAAATTTCGAGTGTCAAGCACAAACGCGTGCTTTTTGTCAAAAATTTCTCATGCGATTCGTCGTCACATGGTGGTTCGCAGTTGTTGTTTGGCGGCGTGACGTTCGATCGCGAGCGCGATCAGGCGATCGATCAACTGCGGGTACGACAGTCCACTCGCTTCCCACATCTTCGAGTACATGCTGATCGTCGTGAAGCCGGGGATGGTGTTCACTTCGTTGAGATACAGGACGCCAGTGTCGCGCGCGAGTAAAAAATCGACGCGTGCCATGCCGGCGCAGTCGATCGCCTTGAACGCATCGATCGCCAGCGCGCGAATTTCGGCGGCCTGCTGCTCGCTGAGCTTCGCCGGCACGTCGGTGCGCGACCCTTCGTCGAGGTACTTCGCTTCGTAGTCGTAGAACTCGCGTGACGGGATCACTTCGCCCGGGGCTGACGCCTGGGGCTCGTCGTTGCCGAGCACCGCACACTCGATCTCGCGCGCGTTCGGCACGGCGGCCTCGACGACAATCTTGCGGTCGAACTGGGCGGCAAAGGTGATCGCCGCGCGCAGTTCGACCGAGTGCTTCGCCTTCGAAATCCCGACGCTGGAGCCAAGGTTCGCCGGCTTGACGAACACCGGAAAGCCCAGTCGCGAGGCGACGCGATGCATGATGGCGTGCTCGTCACGCTGCCAGTCGTGCTTGAACACGACCTCGTAATCGCAGATCGATAAACCCTTCGCGGCGAACACCAGCTTCATCACCGCTTTGTCCATGCCAACCGCGGAAGCGAGCACGCCAGCACCGACATACGGCACGTTTGCCAGTTCGAGCAGGCCTTGAACCGTCCCGTCCTCGCCGTAGGGTCCGTGCAAGACTGGAAACACGACGTCGAGATCGACGCCGGAAATCAACGTCTGGGTGGCCGGCCTCGCGGCAAGCTGGATTTCTTTCGCCGATGGTTCGTCGACCTGCTTCCCTTGAATGACGTCCGCGGCCTTCATCACTTTCGGCGCGCGATCGGGCAGCGCCCAGCGGCCGTCCTTTTCGATGCGAATCGGCACCGCTTCGTACTTGTCGGGATCGAGGTTCTGAAAAACCGCGGCAGCCGACGCCAGCGATACTTCGTGCTCGCCCGATCGACCGCCGTAGATCACGCCAACGCGAGTTTTCTTCACAGGATTCACCGAGTACCTATTCCTTCGTGTCGATTCAGTGCGACGCCCCGAATTGTAATCCCTCGCACGCATGACCGCGTTTGCCTTCCGTATCACACATACCGACGGCGACGCGCGTTGCGGCGTGCTGTCGACGCCGCACGGAAATGTTCAGACGCCGGCGTTCATGCCGGTCGGCACGCATGGCGCGGTGAAGGGCGTGACCGAGCGCGATCTCGAATCGCTCGGCGCCGAAATCCTGCTCAGCAACACCTACCACCTGTACCTGAGGCCCGGCGACGGCTTGATCGCGCGGCGTGGCGGCCTGCATCGGTTCATGCACTGGAACAGGCCGATCCTGACCGACAGCGGCGGCTACCAGGTGTTCAGCCTGTCGGAACGACGAACGATCAATGAGGAAGGCGCGCAGTTTCGTTCGCATCTCGACGGTTCGGCGCATCTGCTGACGCCCGAAAAAGCCGCCGACATTCAGGCGCAGCTCGGATCCGACATCTCGATGGTGCTGGACGAATGCCTCGCGCATCCCGACGATCCGCGGGCAGCCCGCGAATCGATGGAGCGTACGCTGCGGTGGGCCGAACGAGCGCGGCAACGGTTTACGGCGATTACCGAGGGTCGGCGTGCCCGACGTGGTCGTCACCAACCCGGGGCAGGCACAGTTTGGGATCGTGCAGGGGAGCGTGTTCAAGGATCTGCGCGTCGAAAGCGCCCGCCGGACCGTCGAGATCGGATTCGAGTCGTACGCGATCGGTGGATTGAGCGTCGGCGAACCAGCCCACGTCATGTACAACGTCGTCGGCCACACGACTCCGCATTTACCCGCCGACCGGCCTCGCTACCTGATGGGCACTGGCACACCCGAGGACCTGGTGGAATCGGTTGCGCGGGGCGTCGACCTGTTCGATTGCGTCCTGCCCACACGCAACGCCCGGAACGGTCAGCTATTTACCAGCGAGGGCCGTATCAATATCAAGAACGCCCGTTACGCCGAAGACGACGGTCCGCTCGACCCGGCCTGCAGCTGCTACACCTGCCGGACGTATTCGCGGGCCTACTTGCGGCATCTGTTCGCCGCCGGCGAGATCGGTGCATCTACCCTTAACACGTTGCATAATTTACACTTTTACCTTGACACCCTTCGCCGTATCAGAGAGGCTATAGTGTTTGGGCGGTTTGAAAGTTTCAGATTAGGTTATGTTGGACGGCGCCAGTAGCTCCCTTATACAAATCGTTCCGTTCGTTCTGATCCTGGGGATCTTCTATTTCATTATTCTGCTGCCGACCCGGCGGAAGCAGCAGAAGGTGCAGGAGTTCCTGGAGAGCCTGAAGGAGAACGACAAAGTCATCACGACGAGCGGGATTTACGGGCAAATCGCGAAGATCAACGGCGATCGCGTGTCGCTGCAGGTCGCCGACAAGGTGCGCATCGAAGTATCGCGGGCGGCAATCGGCGGACTGCAGGGGCAGCCGCCCGTCGTGGAATCGCAACAGTCTTAAGCAGGTAGCGGAACATGTCGTCAAACGTTCGGTGGAAGTTCATCACGATCATCGCCGTCTTTGTCATTTTTGGAGGCGTCGGCGTTTACCCGATCGCGGCGCAGCGCTACCACTTGCCGGCGCCTTCCTGGTTGCTCGAGAAGCAGCTCAAGCTCGGGTTGGACCTGAAAGGCGGCGTCCACCTGGTGTTGCGCGTCCAGACCGACGATGCGCTGAAGAGCGAGACGCAGACCGAGATGGAGCGGGTGCGTGAAGAGCTGACGAACCGGAAGATTCCGTTTACCAACGTCACGCTGGTGTCGCCGACCCAGTTCCGTGTCGAAGGCATTCCGCAGGACCAGGACGCGACGTTCCGTTCCGCGATGCAGGAAACGATCACGAATTTTGACCGCGGCTCGGGGGCGAGTGGGAACTATCCCTTCACGATGAAACCGAATATCGCGGTGAACCTGCGCGACGAATCGGTGGTGCAGGCGCGGCAGACGATCGAGCGGCGTGTCAACGAACTGGGCGTCGCCGAGCCGCAGATCGCGCAGCAGGGTGCCAACGGCGACCAGATCATGGTGCAGCTGCCGGGCGTCAGCGATGTCGAGCGCGCGAAGAGCATCATCCAGTCCACCGGCAAGCTCGATCTCAAGATCGTCGAGCAGGGACCGTCGCCGACGCGCGAGTCGCTGCTCGTCAATGGTCAAGTGCCGTCGGGCATGGAAATCGTCCCCGGCTCGAGTGGCTCGGCAGGCGATTCCGGTACGTCCTTCTACATGCTGCGCGCCGCGGCGGCGGTGACCGGCCGCGACCTGCGGACCGCGCGGCCGTCGCTCGACGAAAACAACCAGCCGGCGGTCAGCTTCTCATTGAACTCCGACGGTGGCCGCCGTTTCGGCAAGGTCACCGGCGAGAACATCGGACGGCAACTGGCGATCGTCCTCGACGGGCGCGTGCAGTCGGCGCCGCGCATTGACGGCCGCATCAACACCGACGGCCGCATCTACGGCAGCTTTACGCAGCAGGAAGCGGCCGACCTTGCCCTGATCCTGCGCTCCGGCTCGTTGTCGGCCGGCCTGACGTATCTCGAAGAGCAAGTGATCGGCCCGACCCTCGGCGCCGACTCGATCCGCTCCGGAGTGATCGCCTCGATGATCGGCCTGATATCGATCATCGTGTTCATGCTGATCTATTACAAGCTGTCGGGCGTCAACGCAGTGGTGGCGCTGGTTGCGAACCTGGTGATCCTGCTCGGGCTGATGGCTTACATCGGCGCGGTGATGACGCTGCCCGGCATCGCCGGCTTCGTGCTGACGATGGGCATCGGCGTTGACTCGAACGTGCTGATCTTCGAGCGGATCAAGGAAGAACTGGAAGCGCAGCGCGGGGTCCGCGCTGCGATCAACGCCGGCTTCGGCCGCGTGTTCTGGACGCTGTTCGATACCCACATCGCGGCGCTGATCTCGGTGGCGTTTCTGTTCCAGTTCGGCACCGGCCCGATTCGCGGCTTTGCCGTGACGCTGTTCTACGGACTGATGTCGAACCTGTTTACATCGATCTTTGTCTCGAAGACGCTGTTTGAACTGGTGCTGGGCAACCGCCAGCAGCCGCAGACCGCGACCCTGAGCATCTAGTCATGCACATTTTCAAGAATACGAATTTCGATTTCCTCAAGTGGCGCGTCCACGCCATCGTGCTGTCGTGGCTGGTCATCATTGCCGGCGCCGCGGTCTTTTTCACCAGGGGTATCCCGCTCGGCATCGAATTCGCCGGCGGCACGTCGGTGATTGAAACCTTCGAGCAGCCGGTCTCGATTCAGCAAGTCCGTGGGGCGATCGACAAGGGGTTCCCGGGCGGCGGCAGCGAGGCAGTGATCAACTCGTTCGGCGACCCGGCAAAGAATCAGGTGATGATTCGCGTGCCGACCGTCGGCGCGGAATCGGGCGATGCGCTCAGTTCGACGGCGTCGCAGGTCGAGCAGGCGTTGCGGCAGGCCAACCTGCCGCCGTTCAAGCGTGAAGGAACGCAGATTGTCGGTCCGGCGGTCGGCCAGGAGTTGCGCGGCAAGGCCTTGCTGGCGACCGTGTTTTCGCTGATCGGCATCCTCGCTTATATCGGCTTCCGCTTCCAGTTCAGCTTCGGACTCGGCGCCGTCGTCGCGACCGTGCACGACCTGCTGATCACGCTGGCGTTCCTCGCGTTTTTCCGCTACGACATGACGCTCAACGTGATCGCGGCGATTCTGACGATCACCGGCTTCTCGACCAACGACACGATCGTGATCTTCGACCGGATTCGCGAGAACCTGCGCGGGATGCGGCGCGATTCGATGATGCACATCCTCAACGTGTCGATTAATCAAACGCTCGGCCGGACGATCATTACGTCGGGCACCGCCCTGCTGACCGCGCTGGCGCTGTTCTTCTTCGGCGGCGAAGTGTTGCACGGATTTGCCTTCACGATGATCGTCGGGATCATCACCGGCACCTATTCGAGCGTCTTCATCGCCGCGGCGATCGTCAGCTTCTGGCGCGGTGACGCGCCGACCCGCGCCGCCGCGCACGCCCCGTCGGTGGCGTCCGCGCCGCAGCAGCAGGTGCAACGGAAGCAGAAGCCTGCGAAGAAGGCGCGCGCTTCCTGAAGTCTGAAGTAAGAAGTCTGAAGTCTGCCTCGTTCGATCGACGGTGCTGCTTCGAGACAGCCGGTTGGTGAAATGAGGCAGACTTCACACTTCAAACTTCAGACTTGCCTCCAGCGATGCCACCATTAGCGCAAGCGGCTCTTCTCGGCATCGTCCAGGGGCTGACCGAGTTTTTGCCGATTTCATCGACCGCTCATTTGCTGATCGTTGAAAAGCTGATCGGCTTCGATGATCCCGGCGGACTGTTCACCGTGATGATCCAGCTGGGATCGATCCTTGCGGTGGTCTGGCTGTATCGCGCGAAGATTCTCGAGGTGCTTACCGGCCTGCCGTCAGATCCCGAGGCGCGGCGATTTGCGTTCAAAGTGATTCTCGCGACCGTCCCATCACTGGTCGCCGGCGCGCTGTTCTCGTCCTACGTGAAACGGGTGCTCTACACGACGTTGACCGTCGCCGCGGTCGCCTTCATCGTCGGCGGCATTATCATCCTGATCGTCGAGCGCTTCCGGCCGGTTCCCGACGTGCGGACCGTCGATGAACTGCCGGTCGGCCGCGCGCTTGCGGTCGGCGCTTTTCAGGCGCTGGCGCTGATCCCCGGGGTGTCGCGTTCCGGCGGCACGATCGTCGCGGCAATGGCGATGAAAGTGGAACGTGCTGCCGCTGCGGAGTTCACATTTTTTCTGGCGATGCCGACGATGGCGGCGGCGTTCGCGCACGACCTGCTCGAATTGCGGCACGGCGTCGGGCCGTCACGCGGCGCGGAAATCGCCGTCGGCTTTGTCATGGCGTTTCTCGGCGCGCTGCTGGTCGTCAAACCGTTTTTGAATTACGTCAGGCGCCGCGGCTTTGCGCCGTTCGCCTGGTACCGAATCGTCCTCGGCGCGATCCTCCTCGCGACCGGCCTATGATCTCCTGGCTGCGGCGCAGCTTCATCACCGGCTTCTTCGTCGTCGTGCCGCTGTTCATCAGTGCGGCGGCGTTTATCTGGCTGTTCAACATCGTCGACGGCGCGACGACGCAGTTTTACGACCAGCTGATCGGCCGGCGCGTTCCCGGATTGGGCGTGGTGACCACCGCGCTGGTGGTGGTGGTGGTCGGCGCGTTCGCGCGCAACGTCATCGGCCGTCGCGTCCTGCAGCTGTTCGAGGCGATGCTGCTGCGGGTGCCGCTGTTCGGCAAAATCTATTCGCCGATCAAGCAGCTGGTGGCGGCGTTCAATCCCGACAGCGAGTCGGGTTTCAAACGCGTCGTGATGATCGCGAATCAACACGGCGGCTACACGCTCGGGTTCCTGACGCGCGAGTTCACCGCGGATCGTGGCAGCGGTCCCGAGCTGCTGCTGGCGATCTTTGTGCCGACTAATAACCTCTATCTGGGCGACATCCTCATTTGCGAACGTAGCCGGGCGATCTTTCCCGACATTTCGGTCGAAGACGGGATTCGCATCTTCCTCACCGGCGGCATGGCGCTGCCGCCCAAGGTACGTCTATAATTTGCGTTTTGTCCGGCTGAGGCTGGACGCTGCCGAGGATATTTATTGTGACCGTTGAGCGATTGGTGCGGCGAGCTGCCGTCGTTGTTGTGATTGTGGCCGGCCTGTTGGCCGTCGGACGGCCGTTGCTGGCGGCAAGTCTGGATCAGCCAGCGGCGACTGGACAGACAACCGAACGAGCGGCGGGCGGCGAAGCCAATCTCGTGCTGCCGGATCTCTCAACCGTGGATTTCCGAGGCGTCAACGGACGGACGCTGCTGATGAGCGGCCTGATCGTCTGCGTGTTCGGTCTCGGCTTCGGCGTGTTCGCACTGACGGGTCTGAAAAACCTGCCCGTCCACTCGTCGATGCGTGAGGTCTCGGAGCTGATTTACGCGACCTGCAAGACCTATCTGACGACGCAGGGGAAGTTCATTCTGATCCTCGAGATCTTCATCGGGGTCATCATGATCTTCTATTTCGGCGTCCTCAGCGCGATGGAGCCGTTCCGCGTCGCGATCATCCTGATCTTCAGCCTGATCGGCATCGCCGGCAGCTACGGCGTCGCGTGGTTCGGCATTCGCGTCAACACCTACGCGAACTCACGGGCCGCGTTCGCCAGCCTCAGGGGAAAGCCGTTTCCGATTTACGCCATCCCGCTTCGCGCGGGCATGAGCATCGGCATGCTGCTGATCAGCGTCGAGCTGTTTCTGATGCTGTGCATTCTGCTGTTCATTCCGGCCACCCTGGCCGGGCCCTGTTTCATCGGTTTCGCAATCGGTGAATCGCTTGGCGCAGCCGCGCTCCGGATCGCCGGCGGCATCTTCACGAAGATCGCAGACATCGGGTCGGACCTGATGAAGATCGTCTTCAACATCAAGGAAGACGACGCGCGCAACCCCGGCGTGATCGCGGACTGCACCGGCGACAACGCCGGCGACTCGGTCGGTCCGAGCGCGGATGGATTCGAGACCTACGGCGTGACCGGCGTCGCGCTGATCACGTTCATCCTCGAAGCGGTGCGCGATCCCAGCGTGCAGGTCCAGCTGCTGGTCTGGCTGTTCGTCATGCGCATCATGATGATCGTCGCGAGCGGCCTGTCGTACTTCATCAACGAAGCGATCGCCAAGGCCCGCTACAGCACCGTCGACAAGATGAATTTCGAGGCGCCGCTGACGTCGCTGGTCTGGCTCACGTCGATCATCTCGGTCGTGATCACTTACATCGTGTCGTATTTCCTGATTCCGGACGCTCGGCGACGGCACGATCTGGTGGAAGCTCTCCACCATCATCACCTGCGGCACGCTGGCCGGCGCGATCATCCCCGAGGGTGTCAAAGTCTTTACGTCCACCGAGTCGAGCCACGTCAGAGAAGTCGTGACGTCGTCGCGGGAAGGCGGAGCGTCGCTGAACATTCTGTCAGGATTCGTCGCCGGTAACTTCAGTGCCTACTGGCTCGGGCTCAGCATCGTGTCGCTGATGGGCATCGCCTACTTGATCAGCAACCTGGGCCTGCAGAACCTGATGATCGCGCACGCGGTGTTCGCGTTCGGTCTGGTGGCGTTCGGCTTCCTCGGCATGGGTCCGGTGACGATCGCCGTCGATTCGTACGGGCCGGTGACCGACAACGCGCAGTCGGTGTTCGAGCTGTCAATAATCGAGAAAATCCCGGGAATCAAAGATCAGCTCAAGCGCGAATTTGGCTTCGACGTGAAGTTTGAACGCGCCAAAGAGCTGCTCGAGGAAAACGACGGCGCCGGCAACACGTTCAAGGCGACCGCCAAGCCGGTTCTGATCGGCACCGCGGTGGTCGGTGCGACGACGATGATTTTCTCGATCATCGTCGCCCTCACGCACGAGCTGACCACCGATCTCGACAAGCTGTCGCTGCTCCACCCGCCATTCCTGCTGGGACTGATTACGGGAGGCGCGGTGATTTACTGGTTCACCGGCGCGTCGGCGCAGGCCGTCACGACCGGCGCGTACCGCGCCGTCGAGTTCATCAAGGCGAATATCAAGCTCGAGGGTGTCGAGAAAGCTTCAGTTGAAGACAGTAAGAAGGTGGTTGAGATCTGCACGAAATACGCGCAGAGAGGGATGTTCAACATCTTCCTGACCGTCTTCTTCTCGACGCTGGCGTTTGCCTTCCTCGAACCTTTCTTCTTCATCGGCTATCTGATATCGATTGCGCTGTTCGGCTTATTCCAGGCGATTTTCATGGCCAACGCCGGCGGCGCGTGGGACAACGCGAAGAAGATCGTCGAAGTCGAACTGAAAGCGAAAGGCACCCCGTTACACGCGGCAACGGTCGTGGGCGATACCGTCGGCGACCCATTCAAGGACACATCGTCGGTGGCGATGAACCCGGTGATCAAGTTCACGACATTGTTCGGGTTGTTGGCGGTCCAGCTGGCGGTCCAGTTGACGCGTCAGTCGGGCTCGGCGCTCAGCCTGATGTTGTCGGCGGCGTTCTTTGCCGCGTCTTTGTTTTTTGTTCACCGATCGTTTTACGGTATGCGGATCGGCCAGTAAAGCCCCACGTAAACGTGGAGCTTGCGCTCGCGCAAACAACAGTGTGAAAGGCGGCTGGCCGCGCCGTAGCACCTCAGGTTGTGCGGTGCGAAGGGCGGGCCATTTGCAGGTTTTTGGTGTCTAAGCATGGGAGTCTTCGTTGACTCCCTGTTTTTGACCTGACTATAATCGGCGCCTTTCCTTGACCGTGGGCGCCGAACTGTAAGCACATCGGCTTGTAAGCAGTAGAGGAGGAACAACCCCGTGCCACGTGACATGTTCGGCGATGTCGTCGACCCATCGATCAAGGTCGGCAGCCGCAGCTGGTATACGGTTCCGCTGTCCATCCTTGCGCACACGGTGCTCATTGGGGCGATCGTCATCATCCCGTTGATGGCCGCGGATGTTCTGCCGACGCCTCCATCGATGATGGCATTCGTCGCGGCACCACCACCGCCGCCCCCACCACCACCGCCGCCGCCACCACCTCCGTCCGCAGCGCCGCCCAAGCCGGTGATGGACGTGAATCCTGCGGCCGCGCCGGTTGAAGCACCGAAGGAAATCAAACCAGAGACCGGAATCGAACAAGGCGTGAAAGGCGTTGTCGGCGGCGTCGAAGGCGGCGTCGTCGGTGGCGTGAGCGGCGGTATCGTCGGCGGACTTGCGGAAGCGCCGCCACCACCTCCGCCACCACCGCCTTCCGCTCCGGTCCGTGTCGGCGGCAACATCAAGACCCCAACCAAGGTGAAGGACGTCAAGCCGGTGTATCCGGCGATCGCGCAATCAGCGCGCGTCCAGGGCGTCGTCATCATCGAAGCGACGATTGGACCGAACGGCGCCGTGCAAGACGCCAAAGTGCTCCGTTCGATTCCGCTGCTCGATGCCGCCGCGCTCGATGCGGTGCGTCAGTGGCAATTCACGCCGACGCTGCTCAACGGCGTGCCGGTGCCGGTGATCATGACGGTCACCGTCAATTTCACGTTGCAATAAGGCAATCAATCACTCGATTACTCGATTACCAAGATTTCGTTGTTAGTTAGTGAGGAGGATGGACCGTGGATTTGATGGCGATGTACCAGTCGATGGGCTATGTGGCCAAGGCAGTGGCCGTCATTCTGTTGATCATGTCGATGTGGTCGCTCGGCGTCGGGATCGAGCGCTTCTTTACGTATCAGCAGGCGCGTAATCAGTCGAAAGTCTACGCACCGCAGGTGGCCAAGCATCTCAAGGAAGGCCGCCTGAAGGACGCGATTGCGCTTTCGACCTCGAAGAACTACCGCTATAGCCACCTGGCAAAAGTGGTGCTCGCCGGTTTACAGGAATATCAATTCCAGCAGGAAAGCGGCGGCGGCATGAACCGCGAAGACCTGATGGACACCGTCCGCCGCGCGATTCAGCGCGCCTCGGCACTGACCGCGTCCGACCTGAAGAAGGGCGTTTCGGCGCTGGCGACGATCGGTTCCACGGCACCGTTCGTCGGACTGCTTGGCACGGTGGTCGGCGTCATCAACGCCTTCCAGGGCATCGGCGCGAGCGGTTCGGCCGGTATCGGCGCCGTCTCGGTCGGTATTTCGGAAGCGCTGGTCGAAACCGCGCTCGGTCTGGTCGTCGCGATTCCGGCGGTCTGGATCTACAACTACCTGACGTCGCGCATCGAGTACTTCAACGTGGAGATGGACAACTCCTCGTCGGAGCTGGTCGACTACTTTATTAAGAAGACGGCGTAACGTGCCAAGTCGCGCCATTGCCAGATGCGCCAGGGTGCGTGCAGACCTCATTGCCACTTTCACCGTGGCAATTTTGGCACTCTGGCAACTTCAGGAGATTTAGTCATGGCAATGGATCTTGGCGGCGCAAAAGGCGGAGTCAAGGCTGACATCAACGTCACTCCGCTGGTCGACGTCATGCTGGTGCTGCTGATCATCATGATGCTGGTCGCGCCGATGTTGCAGCAGGGCGTCGCGGTGAAGCTGCCGACGGCAGCCAACACGACCGACAAGCCCGAGACACAGGAGCAAACCGTGCTCGCCGTGTCGAAGGATGGCTCGTTCTTTCTCAACGCGAAGCCGGTGGTCGAGCAGGACCTGACGACCAGGCTGAACGAGATTCTCGAGAACAAGAAAGAGAAAATCGTTCTGATCAAGGCCGACGAAGAAGCAGCCTATAGCGCCGTGATGGCGGCGATGGATCAACTGCGCAACGCCGGGGTTGAGGACATCGGCCTCATCACCGAGCGTAAAAAGGGCGCCGAAGGCGCGGGAGGCAAGTAATGGCTCACGCGCATCATCATCTCGGCGCCGACAAAGTCGTCAAAGGCGAAGTACCGCATTCTAATGCGGACATGAACGTGACGCCGTTGATCGACGTGCTGCTGGTGTTGCTCGTCATCTTCATGGCGGCGCTGCCGCTGACCCAGAAGGGCGTCGACATCAACCTGCCCGCGGAAAGCAAGAAGACGACGGAAGCTACGCCCGACGTCAGCCAGATCGTCGTCAACTACTCGGCCGACAAGAAGATCTCGGTCAACAACAACGACGTGACGATCGCTGAACTCGAAACCCGCCTGCGCAACATCTTCGACCAGCGTAAAGACAAGACGATGTTCATCATCGGTGCCGGGACGCTGCGTTATCGCGAGATCGTCGAAGTGATCGACGCGGCGAAAGGCGCCGGCGTCGAAAAAGTCGGCATCGTCACCGACGGCATGCGCCGCGCGGGCGGAGCTAACGTCTCGAACTAAGAACTCAGAAGTTAGAACTGAGAGCGGCCGCTTCGGAAACGGGGCGGCCGTTTTTCTTTGTACTGGGTAGTGATTGGGGATTGGGGATTAGGGATTGGTGGTGGTCAAGTGGATTGGGGATTGGGGATTGGTGGTGGTCAGGTGATTGGGGTGGTCAGGTGATTGGTGGTTGGTGATTGGTGATTGGTGATGGTCAGGTGGTTGGTGAGCGGTGACTGGTGGCGGCGAGCGGTGATCCGGTGTCAAACCACACAGAGGACAACGCACGATGGCCAGCCACCGCGCCGAGATCAACGCCGAGATCAACATCACACCGCTGATCGATATCCTGCTCGTACTCCTCGTCATCTTCCTCGCGGCGCTGCCGTTGACTCAGGTGGGCATCGATGCCGACGTTCCGGCCGAGACCCGAGCCGAGCTGCCGCCACCACTCCCCGACTTCCTCCAATCCCTGACCGCCACTAACCACCACTCCCCGACTTCCTCCAATCCCTGACCGCCACTAACCCCCAATCCCCAATCCCCAATCACCTGGTCTGAAGTCGGAGCTTGCCTCGCCGTAGCGCTGCTGGTGCCAGAGCGCGAAGGCGGGAACTAATCCGCCCTGCCAGCGCAATACTCACTGAGTGGACGACCTCCGGCTCGTCGAGCGCATCCGGCAAGGAGAGGAAGAGGCCTTCGCCGCGCTTTTCGAGCGGCACAAAGCGTCGGTGTTTCGCTACGCAGTCCACATGCGGGGTGGTGACACGGCCCTGGCCGAAGACGTCGTGCAGGAGGTGTTCCTCGCCTTCCTGCGGCAGTTGGAGCGATTCGACGCGGCGCGCGGCACTGTGCAGGCCTATCTCCTTGGGATTACGCGGCGCCAGGTACTGAAGCAGCTTGACGACGTCCGCGACGAGGAGTCGCTCGACGGCGTGGACGGTCCGTCCGTGGAGAGCGATCCACTCGAGCATCTGACGCGCGCCGAGGCGACGGCGCGCGTCCGTCAGGCGATCGCCGCGCTGCCGCCGGCGTACCGCGAAGCAATCGTGCTCTGCGAGTTGAACGATCTGGATTACGTCTCGGCGGCGGCGGTGATGCATTGTGCGGTCGGCACCGTGCGATCGCGGCTGCACAGGGCCCGGGCGCTGCTGGCGAGCGCTCTCGCAGCGGCGCAAACAGTGGAGAAGGTGAGTTCCCGTGGATGAACAGCGGAATCGGTTGATTGGCGCCCTCCGCGATATCGCGCGCGAGGACGCCGCGGTGTCGCTGCAACCCGGCGCGGCGTTGTTAGCCGAATTTCGCGCGGGTTATCGAGCCCGACGCCGCAGCGGAGCTGCGCACGCGATCGGGCTCGCAATGGCTGCCTCGCTGGCGGTCTTGATCGGCACGTCATTGTGGCTTGCCGTCCGCCGACCCGCGAACGTTTCAGATCCGCGATTGACGTCGACGCCGCTCGGCGAAGTGACGACCGCGTTTCTGCCGCTGCCGTACGGTGCGGTGCCGTATACCAGCGCCCAAATCGTCCGTCTCGCGGTGCCGCGCGCGTCGATGATCCCGTTCGGTTTGATCACGGCTGATGCCGCGCCGTACATCGAAACGCAGACCGTCGTTGCCGAGGTATTGGTCGGCGAAGACGGTCTCGCGCGCGCCGTCCGGTTCGTGCGGCCGGCGCAGGCGGCTGCGCCCTAGGAGGCGCAAACGCAGCAGCAGCGGCGAGAAGGGCATGCAGCGGATGAAGGGCAGGAGGGTAGCAATGTGAAACAGACGTTGTTGTTGGCGGCGTGTGCGATGGCTCTTGCAGCCGGAGCCGCCGCGCAGGAGACGCGTTCGCGAGGGCCTGCGGCAATCGATTTCGTCGCAGTCGAACCGCCATTCGGGCCATTGGTTCGCGACTCGCCGTACTCTGCTGAAGCGACCACTACGGTCACACAGGTCCTGGCTGACGGCACACGGATCGAGCGGACGACCGTCACGCGCGTTTATCGCGACGGGGCTGGGCGGGTACGGCGCGAGCAGACGGTCCTCGGTCTCGGAGGGCTGGTGCCACGCGAAGAGGAGCTGTCGTTCGTGCTGATCGTGGATCCGGTCGCGGCTGTCAGTTACACGCTGGATCCGAAGGCGAGAACGGCCAGACGCGCGGGCGTGCCGGCGATCGCAGGCAACAGGGGAGGATCGCCCCCGCCGCCGCGCTCAGCGCCGGGCGCGCGCGGAAGCATCATGGACCCGCTCGCGCCGCCGCCACCACCCCCGCCGCCCCCGCCGCCTGGCGTCGGCGAAGGAGTCAATGCGCGCGGGCGTGGTCAAAGCTCCAACCCGGGCAACGTCGCGAACCTGCCGCAGCCGCTCGGAACGCGTCAGATTGAAGGCCTTGAAGCGGTCGGAACACGGCGAGTGGAAGTGATTCCGGTCGGACGGATCGGCAACGACCGGCCGATCGAGATCACCGACGAACGCTGGGAATCGCCGGCGCTCAGGATCCTGGTGCAGTCGCGTCACAGCGACCCGCGCACCGGCATCGTCGAATACCGTCTCGCCAACGTCAGCCGCGCCGAACCGTCCCACGACCTGTTCGTGGTGCCGTCCGACTACACGATCATCGAAGCGCGCAACGAGGAGCGACGGTGACGAACGGAGAAACAGAGGCACGGGTTCAACACGGAGCAACGGAGCAACGGAGATCACGGGAATTCAGTACAAAGGATTTTTTCTCTGTTACTCCGTTGCTCCGTGTTGAACCCGTTTCTCCGTCCCCTCCGTTCCTCTAATTGAGGTAGCGTATGCGCCTGGGAGGCGGTATGCAGAAGAGTGTCATCACGCTGGTGCTGGCCGCGGGAGTGGTTGTTGGTTACGCCGGGCGGGGCTGGACGCAGACCGAGTCGAAATTGCCGGTCGCAAGCGCGGCTGCGGCGAAAGACTTTTCGGGCGCCAAGGAACTGCCCGATCCGACGATCGACTATAAGGTGGTGTTCTCCGTGGCGGCCAACGCCAAGGATAACGAAGTCCACCCGACGCTGAAAACGATTGGCCTCTACCTGAACACGCTCGCCCATAACGGCGTGCCGGCCAACCATCGCCACATCGTGGCTGTCTTCCACCAGGGCGGCGGCGACGCCGTGCTGGCGAATGACGTTTACAAATCGCGGCACAACGGTACCGACAACCCGAACATTGCGGCGCTCGCCGAGCTGAAACAGGCTGGAGTCGAACTGCGCGTGTGCGGTCAGGGACTACTCGGCAAGAAAGTCGATCCATCGCAGCTCCTGCCGGGCGTCCAGGCTGACCTGTGGGCGATGACCACGATGGTGAATCTACAGATGCGCGGATACGCCCGCGTCGGCGGCTAACGTCGAGACTCGCGGCGCTACGAGCATACTAATCCGACGCTGGCAGCGATCGGCCCGCTGTCCAGCGGCAGGAGCGAATCGTGACCTCGAGTACTCGAAGCCAAGTGATCCATCTCGCCGAGGCCCGGAAGCGAATCCCTGGGCCCGCGGGTGAACATGCAGTTGGCCTCTTCCAGTGCGGAACCCTCGACGTCGCGCTATCCGTTCCGATCACTCCGAAACAGCAATCGCCGCACTCGCAGGACGAGATTTACGTGATCGTCAGCGGTCGAGGCGTGCTGTTGCACGACCAGAAGCGTGACCCATTCGAGGCCGGCGACCTGTTGTTCGTCGCCGCCGGTGTGGAGCATCAGTTCCTCGAACACAGCGCCGATCTCACAGTCTGGCGGGTGTTCTACGGGCCGGCCGGTGGCGAGGCTGCGCGTGACGTGTAACGGAGTTGGACGGAGACACGGGTTCAACACGGAGAAACAGAGCAACGGAGATCACGGGTAAAGTCAGTACAAAACGTTTGATGCTAAAAGAAAAGGCCGGCGCGTTTTGGGCGCCGGCCAGATCCTCACATCGATAGATTCTTCAGATCCTCAAATTCTCAGATCCTCAAATCCTCAAATTCCAGTATCTATCTATCTACTGGAACGTATAGCGGAAACTCAGCATCATCACGTAGACGTCCGCGATCCCCGCTGACGTCTGGAACGGCGTCGTGATCAGGTTGCCGCTCACGTTCTGCAGGTTGTAACTGAGGCGGCCGGCGGCGTCAGCCTGCGGGGCCGTCAGAATCTGGCTGTTCACCAGACGGCTGCCGATGCCCCAGTCGTGGTTGAGCATGTTCCCGAAGTTCGTGATGTCGAGCCGAATCTGTCCCCCGTGCTTCCTGCCGCCGATCGTCGTGAAGACGTCCTGCGTGAGGCTCAGGTCGATGCGATTGACGATCGGGAGGAACACCGCCCCGCGCTCCGCGTACTTACCGCGGCGGGAGCTGAGGTAGCTATCTGCCTGGATCAGCTGCTCGAACGCCGAGGCCTGCTCGGCGGCAGTGTAGCTGCGGCCGCTGACGGTCAGCGGCCTGAAGTTCATCTCCGACGTGTTGAGCGGGATGTAGATCAGGTCGTTGCCCGACACCGTGTCGCCGTTGGCGTCGCCCGCGAACACGTAGCTCGTGCTGCCGTTCGTGTGACCGTCGTAGAACGCAGAGAAGCTGGTCGTGCCCCACGAGAAGTACGACTTGCTATAGGTGGCCGCGAAGAACACGCGCTTTCCAGGAGAGTTGGTCGAGAACGCGAGATCCGGGTTGTTCGGGTCTCTGGAAATTGGGTTCGAAAGGCCCCACGACGTGCCCGCCGTCGACGACGGCTCGACGAGGCTTCTGGACTCGCCGTAATTGAAGCCGCCTCTGAACATGAAACCGCGGGTCATGATCTTCGTCACCGCCCCCGAGAGGTTCCATGAACGGTTCTGGCTCTGGTTCTTGATCACGTAGGCGTTTGTGATCTGGTTGCCCACAGCGTTGTTCAACCGCGTAAAGCAGGGACCCGCCTGACCGGTGGCCGCGCAGGTCGGAAGCCCCACGGTGATGCCGGGCGCGAGCGCGGCGCCGGGCGTGGTGGACGCCCACCGCGGCCGGTTATCGACGCCCGTGTAGGCGCCTTCAGGTGCCGGCAGATTCGCGTTGACGTAGACCGGCGCGTTCAGGTCGCGGTTGTAGATGTAGTCGAGCGATCCGACGAGACCCCAGGGCAGCTTACGGTCGGCGCCGATATTGGTCCGCCACGTCTGTGGGAAGCGGAAGCTCTGGTCGGTGACGTTGAGCTCGTAGCTCGCCGCCGTGCCGCCCGTCGCGGTCGGCTTGTACTTGTCGGGGTTGGGATTGAACGGGTAGGCCGTCGTGCTGCGCGTGTCGATGAACCCGTAGAGCACGCCCGTGTTGCCGATCTGGTTCGAAATCCAGACGTACGGCGGCTTGCCCGAGAACAGACCCGATCCGCCACGGACCTGCGTCTTCTGGTTGCCGTTCACGTCCCAGTTCATACCGACCCGCGGCGACCAGTAGGCGGTCGTTTCCGGCAGCGCCCCGGTGTTGTAGTGCACCGACGAGCCGTCCTGATCGCGGAAGGTCAGCGCGTTGGCGGCCGGGTTGTTGAACGCGGTGTCGCCGAACCTCGGCACGTCGATGCGCACGCCGCCGGTCACCGTGACGTTCGACCGCGGCCGCCACTCGTCCTGGATGTACCCGCCCGCGTAGAGGACGTCGAGCGGCTGCATCGGCGGCGTCGTCTGGCCGGGCTGTAGCAGGTACTTGACCTGGAACCCGAGGAGGTTGACCGGTGACACGGTCCGGTTCGGATTGGCGAGGTATCCGTTCGCGTCCGCGTAGAAGTCCGCGAGCGTGTTGTAGGCGTACGCGCTCTGGATGCCGAAATAGAACGAATTGTCCGAATGGAACTTCTCGACGGTGCCGCCGAAGGTGAGCGAGTGGTTCTTGGCGAACTTCGTCACGCTATCCTGCATCTGAAACGTGCCGTAGCGGAGCAGGTTGAAGGGCGTGAACGGTTCCGACCCGAACGACGTGTACGGACTGCCGGCGCCGTCGCTAATGACCACGTACGGAAACAGCTGGATCGCATCACGGCTCTCGTCCTGTTTCGTGTAGCCGATCAGCAGGTTATTCGTCATCGTCCCGAAGACCGAGTTCCATTCGCCGATGCCGGACTTCAGGTTCTCGAGGATCGCGTAGTTCGAACTCTGGTAACTGAGGTAGTTTATCGAGTTGGTCTGCCGGCCGAGGGTGCCGAGCGCGGACGATCCGTTCTGAAGAATCGGACTCTTCGAGTCGAGCTGGTTGTAGCGGAAGGTGACCTTGTTGGCGCTGTTGACGTTGTAGTCGCCCTTGAGCATCCAGGGCTTCGCCGGCGTGATCTTCTGAACGTTGTCGAACGGGCCGGTGTCGTAGTTGAACCGCGCCGACAGGAACGAACTGAGCGCGGTGAGATCGGACGCGAGCACGCGCGTGGTGTTGCCGGCAACCGGCGCTCCGCCGGGATTCGACGTGAACGTCGTCAGCGGCCGCACGTCTTCCTGTTTTTCGTAGGCGCCGAACGCGAACATCCGGTTCTTGATGATCGGACCGCCGGCCCACACCCCCTTCGTCTTCGTCTTGAAGTTTCCGGGATTGAAGCGCTGGTCGGACGCCGTCGTGCCGACGAATCCGGAGCAGGTGTCCACCTTCGTCACGTCCGAGCAGTCCTCGTTGCGCGTTCGGTAGTACGCCGAGGCCGTGATCTTGTTCGTCCCGCTGCGCGTGACCGTGTTGATGCCGGCGCCGGTGAAGCTGCCCTGACGGACGTCGTACGGCGCGACGTTCACCTGGATTTGTTCAATCGCTTCGAGCGAGATCGGCGCGACGCCGGTGCGGTCGCCGATGCCGCCGGTCGTGACGCCGAGACCGAACGAGTTGTTGAAGTACGACCCGTCCACCGTGACGTTGTTGGCGCGGTTGTCCTGACCGGCGAACGTGCCGCTGCCGCCGTACTGCGGCGTGAGCCGCGTGATGTCGGTGATGCGGCCCGTCACGGTCGGCAGCGACGCGAGATCCTCGCGCAGGACGGCGGTTGCGGCGCCAGTGCGGCCCGAGCTGAACACCGGATCGGTGTGGCCGATGACCGTGACTTCTTCAGCAATCGTCGCCAGCTTCAGCTTGAAGTTCAAATCGGCGGCGACGCCGAGCGACACCTGGATATCGTTCTGCGTCTCGGTGTTGAACCCGGTGAGCGACGCGGAAACCTTGTACGGTCCGCCAACCCGCACGCCCGGCATGAAGAATCGTCCATCACCCTGCGTGACCGCTTCGTAGGTCGTGCCTGACGGCACGTGCGTTGCGGTGACACTGGCGCCCGGAATGACTGCGCCCTGCGCGTCACTCACCACGCCGTTGATGGCGCCGGTGGTCACGCCTTGCGCGAACGTCCGGCTGGGAAATAACAGCCCGCCCAACATCAGTAGGACGAGAGAAACACGCTTCATAGATCTCACTCCTGAATAAGCATCGGCCACCCACATTCGGGGCGGCTGCACACTATGCAACCGGCAGATCAGACAGATTGGAAGAGAAGAAAAAGACCAGCAATTCTACCTTGTGGACGCGTGACGACAATGCAAAAAAGGGCTGCCGGGTGCAACCCGACAGCCCTCGATCCAAAGCGTTGTAGCGCGGCGTGATATCAGTCGGTCGCGCCGGCGGCCTTTTGCTTGCGCAGATCGTTGGCCTTGTCGCGCAGCTTGTCGGCGTCTTGCAGCAGTTGCTTCTGCTTCGCCGGATCCTTCTCCATGTTGGCTTCAAGACGAAGCAACAGGCCCTTGTAGACGAGCGCCTCGGCGTAGTCAGGCTTGATCTGAATCGCGTGATCGACCGCTTCGATGCCCTTCAGCACGAATTCCTTTTTCTCGGCTTCCTTCAGGCGGGCGTCGCGGAAGGCTTTGTCCCAGTAGAAGGTCGAGATGGTATAGAACGCCTCGGGGTTGTTCGGCTCGCGCTGCGCGCGCTGCTCGAGTGCATCAATTGTCTTGTCGAATTGACCTTGACGGTTGTAATAGCCCGCTACCTGCATGTAGCCATCAGACGACGCCGGTTTGGCGTCTTTGCCGGCCAGATACATCTTCTCCGCGGCGTCATAGACACCGGCGTCTTCGTACAGCTTGGCGAGCTGGAAGTAGGTGGTCGGTTCGCCCGGTTCGGCCTGGATCATTTTCTGAAGAACCGGTTCCGCTTTGGAAGGGTCGTTCAACTTGTCGGCGCCGTAAGCGGCAACCAGATATTCGAGCGACAACTTCCCGAGTTTTTTGTCGCCGGCATCATTCGAGGCAGACAGCGTCTCGGCGGCTTTCGCGTAGTTATCGACTGCTTTGGTCAGCAGCGCGTCGTTGTCGGCTTCGCCTTTCTTGCTCGGCTTGAACTGCTGGTCGTAGCTGTTGCCGAGAAAGAAATATGCCTGGTGCGCGGCTTGCGTTTCAGGAGCCGAAGCGATGGCCTCTTCGTAGAGCGGGACCGCTTTCTTATAGTCCTGCTGCTGATATGCCGCGTTGGCTGCCTTGAACGCCTTCATTGCCTTCAGTTCGCCAACCTTCCCGCAGCCGACGAAACCCAGGGCCAGCATCGCCATGACGAGCGATGTTCCCGCTAAAGATCGCATTCATCCCCCAATCCGGGAACCCCTGCCCCCCGGAGCGCGCGTGAAACAGGCGAGAAAATTGCCGAAGCCAAAACCGGGCCAGTATAGTGAAGCAGAAAAACGTACGTCAAGGCGCGCTTGCCGACGTTTGACAGGGGTTTAGACACCATTTTTCATGATTCGCTTCGAGGATTTGCTGGAAAAAGTCCGGGTCTACAGCCCGGATGCTGACGTCGAGCTGCTGAGGCGCGCCTACGTCTTCTCGGCGTTCGAGCATCGCGGACAGGTACGCCATTCCGGCGAACCATACCTCATCCACCCACTAGCAGTTGCGGACTTCCTCGCGGACATGAAGCTCGATGCGGTGGCGATTGCCGCCGGGCTCCTCCACGACGTCGTCGAAGACACCCTGACCACGGTCGAGCGGATCGAGGAGCTGTTCGGCAAGGACGTCGCTCATGTCGTCGAAGGGGTCACCAAGATCAGCGCGATGCCGTTTGCCTCGAGCGAGGAGCGTCAGGCCGAGAACTTCCGCAAGATGCTGCTGGCGATGGTTGACGACATCCGCGTGATTCTCGTCAAGCTTGCCGACCGCCTGCACAACATGCGCACCTTGAGCCACCTTCCCGACGACAAGCGCGTGAAGATTGCCCAGGAGACGCGCGACATCTACGCGCCGATTGCCAACCGGCTCGGCATGAGCAAGGTCAAGAACGAACTCGAGGAGCTGTCGTTCAAGTATCTCGAGCCGCAGACCTACGAGGCGCTGCGCATCCGCGTCGACGCAAAACGCCGGCAGACCGAAGGGCTGATCGAGGAGCTCAAGCAGCAGGTCACCGCCAAGCTCGCCGATGCGCAGGTGCCAATCGTTGAAATCGATGGCCGCATCAAGCGCCTGTGGAGCATCAGCCAGAAGCTGAAAAAACAGAAGATCGAGCTCGAGCAGGTCTACGACTTCATCGCGCTGCGGATCATCACCAACAGCGTGAAAGATTGCTACGCCGTGCTCGGCATCATTCATCAAACCTGGTCGCCGGTGCCGGGCCGAATCAAGGACTTCATCGCGATGCCGCGCCCGAACGGCTACCAGTCGCTCCACAC
This sequence comes from uncultured Acidobacteriota bacterium, assembly GCA_963695635.1. Taxonomy (GTDB): domain Bacteria; phylum Acidobacteriota; class Vicinamibacteria; order Vicinamibacterales; family CAVVIG01; genus DATKHR01. Next base: position 92,700 of record CAVOHK010000009.1, on the reverse strand, counting down.
CTCGGTGATCAGCGCGCACGGCACGCCGTTCGAAGTGCAGATTCGCACTATCGAGATGCACCGGATGGCCGAGGAAGGCATCGCGGCGCACTGGAAATACAAGGAAGGGCGCGGCGGCGACGACCAGCGCGACGAGCGGTATTTCCGTTGGATGCGCCAGCTGCTCGACATTCAGAAAGACGTGCGCGACGCCGGCGAGTTCATCCAGAACCTCAAGGTCGAGCTCTATCCGGAGGATGTCTACGCCTTCACCCCGAAAGGGCTGGTCAAGTCGTTTCCACGCGGCGCGACCGTGATCGACTTCGCCTATTCGATCCACACCGATGTCGGCCATCGATGCGTCGGCGCGCGGATCAACGGCAAGATGGTGCCGCTGCGCAGCCTGCTGAAAAATGGCGACATCGTCGAAGTGGTGACGCAGAACGGACACCAGCCAAGCCGCGATTGGCTGAATTTCGTCGTCACCTCGCACGCGCGCTACGAAATCAAGCACTGGATCCGGCGCGAAGAGAAAGCGCGATCGATCGACCTCGGACGCAAGGTGTTCGAGAAAGAGGCGCGGCGCTTCGACCTGAATCCGAAGACGCTGCTCGAGACGCCGGAGTTTGCCAACGTGTTGTCGGAGCTGGGCGTCCAGAAGGCCGAGGACGTGTTCGCCGCGATCGGCTACGGCAAACTTCAGCCGCGGCAGGTATTCGTCAAGATCGTTCCCGACGACAAGCTGCGGGAAAAGCCGCCGGACGGTCCGGTCACCTCGGTGGTCCGCCGCGTCCTGGGTACGGGCGAAGAAAAGATCAAGGTGCGCGGGTTCGACGATCTGATGGTGTTCCGCGCGCGCTGCTGCAATCCAATTCGTGGGGAAAAGATTGTGGGGTACATCACGCGCGGCAAAGGTGTGTCGGTCCACTCGGCAACCTGCCCGAACGTCGTGAATCTGCTCTACGACCCCGAGCGGCGGATTGAAGTCGAGTGGGACAAGACCACCAGCACCGACACCGCCGCGCGCTATACCGTCAAGCTGACGATGGAAGTTGAGGATCGGAAAGGATTGCTGGCCGCGGTCAGCGCCAAGATCGCGGACCTCAACACCAACATCAAGAACATGGAAGCCCGCACCGACGAAGACCGCCGCGCCCGCCTCGACATGACGGTCGAAATCAGCGACCTGAAACACCTCGAGAAGGTCATCAAATCCCTCAAGGGCGTTGAAGGAGTCCTCGGGGTCGAGAGGGCTGGGCGCGCCGGCTAATGGTCAAAAGCGAAGCTCGCAGCGAAGCCGAGTCCCAGAGCATATCCAGCAACTCCACGGCTTCGTTTCAGCGAAGAAGGCGATCGCGTCGATCTCGACGCGCGCGTCTTTCGGCAGGCGCGCGACCTGAACGGTGGCTCGAGCCGGAAACGGCTCGGTGAAATACGAGCCGTAGACCTCGTTCACTTTCGCGAAGTCGTTCATGTCAGCGAGAAAGATCGTGGTGCGCGCGACATCGGCGAACGACAAGCCGGCGCTCTTCAGCACGGCGTCGAGGTTGTCCATCACCCGCCGCGTCTGTGCGCTGATGTCGCCCTCGATCAGCTGACCGGTTGCCGGGTCGAGCGGGACTTGCCCGGACAGGAAAAGCAGATCACCGACGCGAACGGCCTGCGAATATGGCCCGATCGCCTTCGGAGCGGTGTCGCTGGAAAAGGAATGCTTCATTCGCCTCTTCCTGGCGGGCGAGCCTACGCTGCTTTCGTCACTCGGCCCGAGCGAATACACCGTGTGCAGGCGCGGATGCGGCGTACACCGCCGTTGATCATCGCCCGCACGACCTGAAGATTCGGTTCAAAGCGCCGCGCGCTCACGTTGTTGGCGTGGCTGTGCTGGCGTCCGACGACAGGGGTCTTCCCGCAAATCTCGCAATGTTTGGCCATATGCAAAACCTTGATTATACCGGATCGGGGCGCTTGATCACCCGGGCGAGCAAATCGACGAAGGCTTTGCGGTTGTCGGTCTCGCCGCCCTGTTCTCGTTCGGCAACCGACCGCACCTCGCGGACCGCCTCCGATATTCGGCGCAGGACCACGGCGGCGTCGCGCTCGAATGCCGTCCCGAGATTCTTGCCGGCCTCGGCCAGCACGGGCCTGAGCGCCGTAGCCAGCCGGTCGGCGGGCAGTGAAGCGGGACGATGGTCGTAGATCACGCCGCGAACGGACGTTTCGTAGGTCGCTGCCAGAGCCTCGACCGCTTCCGCGACATCGTCGTCGATCAGCGACTGGAGTTCCGCCGGCTGGTAGCTGGTGATGAACGAGTTGATCAAGAAGAACAGCTGCGATTGCCGTTCGCTGAGATCGCGCATGAAATTCACCAGCAGACCGATGTCGTGTCTCTGCTGGCGGACCATGACGGCGGGCGGGTGATCGCGGGCGCTGGCGAGCCACGAGCAGTCCGGCGGACATTGAATCTCTACGAGACGCTTGGTTCCGCAACAGACTGCGCAGATTTGCTGTCCAACAGCGGGACAGCCACGGCGCGCCTTTCGGGTCCCGCACAGAGGGCAAACCACCAGTTCATTATTGTTCAATTGCATGGTACAAATGGTTATGGCTCGACGCGAGGTCGTCGAACACGCCATGCCGTACTTCCGTGAGCTCGTCGAGAGCGCACTCGCGCGCCAACGACTCACGACCACCGAAGACGCCGCGTTCTACATCGTCCACCTGCTTGCCAGCTTCCTGCGACGCTCCGCCGACGAAGACTCGGGTCCGCTCGTGGTCCGACTCGCGCAGGCGCTCGGTAGCGATGGCGTTCGACAGCGCGCCGGATTGAAAGCCATCGGCGACGAGTCGTTGTTTGTCTCCGGTTTTTTTTCCGAATCACTACAGCGCGGCGTCGTGGATGTCGACTACTACGTTGCGATCGGCGGCGCCGCCTACAATGCGCTGGGACGCCAGGAAACCGACGCCTGCTCGCCGGTTTTCGCCGAGCTGGCGCGCAAGTTTGTGGGCTTCGTCGATGTGCTGGCCGACGTCAGCGAGCGCACCTCGTGCGGATCGAACGCCGACTTGCTGCGGCTTTACGAGAAATGGTTGAAGACCGGCAGCCCGCGCAGCGCCCAGCTGCTGACTGAAAAAGGCGTCGTTCCGTCGGCCGGCGGCAACTCGTCCGTCAAACACTAAAACTGTCGCTGTGTGTCGAAAATGTGATCGAATTACGTAGCTTCCACGGCACACCCCCTGCCATTTAGGGACAGCTAGCCGTCCGAAATTTCGGACAAAACCCACCGCTTGACGCCCGAACCGTTCGGCAGTCTCTGGCGTCTAAGGGAGTATCCGTTTTTTGAACAAACGGTTGATTCTCGCGGGTCGTGCTGCTCAACTCATTGCGAAGGAATAAGTTGCTACGGTGAGCGGTTATAGAAGAAGCAAAAGCGGTTTGCGGTACAGCGTCGATTGGCCCCGAAAGCTCGTAGTCGAGGCATCCTGACAAAGGCGCTTGCAATATGACAGTAGTTCAGTATACAGTTGGCAGTTCATTTGCATAACGGTCGGCAATCTTAGCGTGACGGTGAGCGAGGAAGGAGCGGCGGACATGGCGAATAAGAACGTTCAGAATGCGGCAGCGGAACCGAGAATGTCTCGGAATCGCTACGCCGAACTTAAACAGATGCTCGACGGGCGGCGTAAAGAACTACACGCACAAGTTCAGGGCAAGATGCGCGGTGTCCGCGAAGAAGGCACCTGGGGCGGCAAGCTCAACGAAGTGCTTGACGCCGTCGAGAGCTCCGAGGCCGACATCCAGGAAGATCTGGAGTTCGCGCTTATTCAGATGAAGTCGGAGACTCTCAACAAGATTGACGACGCGATCGTCCGGCTCGAGCAAGGCGATTACGGCTACTGCTTCGAGTGCGGCGAGGAAATCGGCGAAAAGCGTCTGCGCGCTCTTCCGTTCGCGGTCCGCTGCAAGGACTGCGAGGAGCGGCGCGAGAACATCGAGATGCGCGAGCGCCAGGCGAACGCCCGGCGGGGTGCTTCGTCGCTGTTCCTCGACATGTAACTCTCGGCGTCCCATTGGTGGGCTCCGCCGGAAGCGGAGCCCACACCCTCCGCCTTCGGCAAGCCCAGAAGCAAAACTCGGGAATAGTTCAATCTGGTCATTTGTTCATTTAGTCATCTGGTCATTGGAATTGAGCGTCTAAATATCTGAACGCTCGAAACTCCATCGATCAAATGACCAGATGACCAGATGACCAGATGAATAAATTCACAATTGAAGTGAGGTCGCTGTGAGCGATCAAATCGAGAACCTCAAAACCGAGGACGTCTCGATCGGCGATCGGCCGCTTTCGATTCCCTCGGAGCTGCCGATCCTCCCGCTTCGGGACACGGTCCTCTTTCCGAATTCGTTCATGCCGCTCGCGGTCGCGCGCGAAAGCTCGGTGCGCCTGATCGACGACGCGATCGCCAACGGCAAACTGATCGCGGTCTTCACGCAGCGTGACGCGGCGGTCGAAGAGCCCGGCCAGGACGATCTCCACGCGGTCGGGACCGCGACGCACATCCACAAGATGTTCAAGCTGCCTGATGGCAGCCTGCGGCTGATCGTCCAGGGCCTGGCGCGTCTCAAGCTCGACGAAGTCGTGTCTTCGCATCCCTATCTCCGCGCCCGCGTCAGCGCCGCTGCGGAGGGCACCAACGATGCCGATCGGCTGGAGATCGACGCGCTGGCGCGCAACATCAAGACCAACTTCCAGCAGGTCGTCTCGTTGTCGCCGCTGCTGTCCGACGATCTGCAGACGCTCGCGTCGAATATCACCGAGGCCGGACGGCTCGCGGACTTCATCGCTTCATCGCTGTCGACGATTTCAACCGCGACGAAGCAGGAAGTGCTCGAGACGCTCGATATCCGCGCGCGGATGGATAACCTGAATCGGATCCTGATCAAGGAGCTGGAAGTTCTCGAGCTCGGGTCGAAGATCCAGTCGCAGGTCCAGTCGGAAGTCGGGAAGAACCAGCGCGAGTACTTCCTGCGCGAGCAGATGAAGGCGATTCAGAAGGAGCTGGGCGAGGGCGACGATCAGACCAAGGAGATCGAGGAGCTCCAGGAAAAGATCGAGGCCGCCGGCATGCCCGAGCTGGTAAAGAAGGAAGCGGTGCGCGAGCTCGACCGGTTGTCGAAGATGCCGGTTGCCGCTGCGGAGTACACCGTCTCGCGCACCTATCTCGACTGGCTGGTCGCGCTGCCCTGGGCAAAGACCACCGAAGAAGTGATCGACCTGCCGAAGACGAAAGAGAAGCTCGACGCCGATCATTCGGGCCTGGAAAAAGCGAAAGACCGGATCCTCGAATATCTGGCCGTCCGCAAGCTGAATCCGAACGTCAAGGGACCGATCCTGTGCTTTGTCGGCCCTCCCGGCGTCGGCAAAACGTCGCTGGCGCGCTCGATCGCCGAGTCGATCGGCCGAAAGTTCGTGCGGGTGTCGCTTGGCGGCATGCGAGACGAAGCCGAGATCCGCGGCCACCGCCGGACCTACATCGGTGCGCTGCCAGGCCAGATCATCCAGGGGCTGCGCCGCGCCGAATCGAAGAATCCGGTCTTCATCCTCGATGAGATCGACAAGCTCGGTTCGGACTTCCGCGGCGATCCATCGTCGGCGCTGCTGGAAGTGCTGGATCCGGAGCAGAACAACACGTTCCGCGATCACTATCTGGACGTGCCGTTCGATCTGTCCTCGGTGCTGTTCATCACGACCGCGAACGTGCTCGATCCGGTTCCGCCGGCGCTGCGCGATCGGATGGAAGTACTCGAAATCGCCGGATACACCGAGGAAGAGAAGCTGCGGATCGCGGTGGATCACCTGGTGGCGAAGCAGGTGACCAATCACGGTTTGACGCCCGAGACGATCCGGTTCACCGACGCGGCCATCCGGCAAGTGATTCGCGGCTACACCCGAGAGGCCGGCGTCCGCAATCTCGAGCGCGAGATCGGATCGCTGTGCCGCAAGGCGGCGCGGCGACGCGCGGAAGGCGACGAGTCGCCAATCGAGATCACGCCGGAAGTGGTGCTTGAAATGCTGGGGGCGCCGCGGTTCCTCGACGAGGAAATGGAAGAGCGAACCAAGGATCCAGGCGTCGCCATCGGCATGGCGTGGACCGCGGTTGGCGGCGAAGTGCTGTTCATCGAAGCGTCACGTATGGCGGGTACAGGCTCCCTCACGCTGACCGGTCAGCTCGGCGAAGTGATGAAGGAATCGGCACGGGCAGCGCTGTCGTGGCTGCGTGCGCACGCGAAGGCGTACAACATCGATCCCGATTTCTTCAAAAACGCTGAAATGCACGTGCATGTGCCATCCGGAGCGATTCCGAAAGATGGTCCGTCGGCGGGGGTGACAATGGTGACGGCGATGGTTTCGGAGTTGACCGGACGTCCGGTACGCGGCGACATCGCGATGACCGGCGAAATCACCCTGTCGGGGCGTGTCTTGCCGATCGGCGGCGTCAAAGAGAAGGTGCTCGCCGCGCGGCGCGTCGGGATCAACGAGGTGATCCTGCCGATACAGAACGGCAAGAACGTCAACGAGGACCTGACGCCCAGAGCTGCGAAAGAACCTGACCGTGCACCTGGTATCGACGATCGACGAAGTGCTGGCGCTGGCGCTGCAGCCGGTGTCGACCGACGTTCGACCGTCGAAGCCCGAACCGAAGCGGACGCCGCCGATGGCGGCGCGGCCGTAAAAAACCGGAACGCCGAGCTCGCCGAGCACGCCGAGAAAAGACCAAATTTATCTCCGCGAGCTCTGCGTTCTCGGCGTTCTAATCTTTTTCGTGATCAATGTTGTCTATTCAGTTCGATATCAGATCGATATCGGGCTGCACGTTTTTCCCACCGAGAAGTACCGCCTCGTCGCCGAACAGCTGAAGATCGACACCATCGAGCCTGAGCCGGCCACCTGGGATCAGCTCGCGCTGGTTCACACGCCCGAGTATCTCGAGAAGCTGCGCACCGGCCGGATGGAAACCGCCGACATCGCGCAGCTCGAGTTGCCGTGGTCGGAAGAAATGGTGGAGGGTTTCCGGTTGATGGTCGGCGGAACGATCCTCGCCGCCCGGCTGGCGACGAAAATCGGAACGCCGAGCCCGCCGAGAACGCCGAGCAACTTTTTCTCGGCGAGCCCGGCGAACTCGGCGTTCAACGTCGCGTGCCACATCGGCGGCGGCCTCCATCATGCCTTCCCGAATCACGGCGAGGGTTTTTGCCCGTTCAACGACGTCGCCGTGGCGGTTCGCGTACTCCAGCAAGAAGGGGTTGCGCGTCACGCGATCGTGGACCTCGATGTCCATCACGGTAACGGCACCGCGTTCATCTTCGAATCCGATCCTGACGTCTTCACGTTCTCGATGCACCAGCAGCATAACTACCCGATGTGGAAGCCGAAAGGTTCGCTCGACATCGGATTGCCGGACGGGACGCACGATGCGACGTATCTCGCAGCGCTCGAACGCGCCCTGCCCGAGGTCTTGGCGCATCGTCCCGATTGCATCTTTTATCTGGCGGGCGCGGACCCGTATGAGGACGACCAGCTCGGCGGGCTACGGCTGACGAAAGACGGGTTGCGGAAGCGCGATCGGACGGTGATCCAAACGGCGCGAACGGCCGGCATTCCCCTGGTGATCACGCTGGCTGGCGGCTATGCCCGTCGCGTGCAAGACACCGTGGAAATACACGCAGCCACCGTCGATGAGGCGACGAATGGCAACGACGAGCTGCGAGTAACGAGCGACTAGCGACGAGCAACGAGTGACGCGCAACCAGCGACCAGCGACGCGCCGTCTTACTCCAGTAACGTCAACGCATACGCGGTTTTCAAGTCGACAATCTCGCCGCGCGTGAGCATTGCCCGCGCCTCGCTGACGGAGAGGCTCTTCGTCACGATGTATTCGTCTTCATCTGGCTGGCGCGCCGAACCAGTAGCGGGCGCACGCAGCTCGCTGACGCGGAAGAAAATCAGTTCTTCGTCGCAGAATCCCGGCGTAGGAAAGAGTCCGCGAATGCGTTCGAGCCGTTGTGGGGCGCGTCCGATTTCCTCTTCGCATTCCCGGCGGGCCGCGTCCTCGGCCGACTCGCCGGCGTCGACCCGGCCGGCGGGGAATTCCCAGATCTCACGGCCAAGCGGCGCGCGAAACTGCTTGATCAAGACCACGCGGCCGTCGTCTTCGAGCGGGATCAGCACGACCGATGGTGCGTGACGGACGATCTCGACGGTATGGCGCTGTCCGTTCGGAAACGTCAGCTCGTCGACTTCGACCGAAAAAACCCGTCCTTTAAAGACGGTCGCCATGGATCTGCTCCCGGAGTTCATCGAGGACGCGCTGCAAATCGTCGGGCAGCTCGCTCGAGAACTCCATGCGGCGGCCGTCAGCCGGATGCGTAAAGGCGAGATGGGCGGCGTGCAGGAAGGGTCGATCCAGGTGCGTGACCGCTCGCAGGTCGCCCGGGACGCGACGATGAACACCGCCATACAGCGAGTCGCCGACGATCGGGTGACCGATCGCGCTCAAGTGAACGCGAATTTGATGGGTACGGCCGGTATGAATGGCAACCACCGCGAGTGTCAGCGTGCGGCCAAAATGTTCGGCGCGGACGATGCGGGTAACCGCTTCGCGGCTGCGCCGCACACGGTTTGGTGTTGCGGCCGACATCTTCTTGCGGTTCGACGGATCGCGACCGATCGGCGCGTCGATGCGGCGGCCCGCCATCACTTCGCCCCAGACCAGCGCGGCGTATTCTTTTTCGACCTCACGGTCGTGAAACTGCCGCGACAGTTCTTCGTGGGCGGCGTCGTGTTTGGCCACCACCATCAGTCCCGAAGTGCCGCGGTCGAGCCGGTGGACGATTCCCGGCCGCTTCTCGCCGCCGATGCCGCTGAGGTCGTCGACATGATGCAGGAGTGCATTGACCAGTGTTCCGCTGGCGTGGCCAGCCGCCGGATGCACGACCATGCCGGCCGGTTTGTCGACGACCAACAGGTCGGTGTCTTCATAGAGGATCGGCAGTGGTAGTGCTTCGGGTTGCAGTTCGGTGTCGACCGCTTCCGGTATCTCGACCTCGAATGTCTGCCCCTGCTTGACGGCGAGGTTGGCTTTTGCCGCCTTGCCTGCGAGCAAAACCTTACCGTCTTTGATCAGGCGTTGAATCTGAGAACGCGATTGATTCGGAAGGACGGAGACGAGGAAGCGATCGAGGCGAGTACCTTCGGAGTCGGCCGGTACTAGGATGGCTTGTTGCATTCACGCTGCTTTTCTCGCCCGTTTCGGCTCCGGCTCTTTTACCCGTGATAGTACGAACAACATCACGATCGCCAGGGGTACGAGCAGCACGGAAATGAACTGCGACGTCGAGAACATCAACACCGTGCCGCGTTCGTCGCCGCGATAGAACTCGATGATGAAGCGCGACACGCCGTAGAGCAGCATGTAGAGCCAGAAGGTGCGGCCGGGGAAGCCCCGGTTCCTGCGCTCGATACCAAGCAACAGCAGAAGAATCAGAAATTCGGCACCAGCCTCGTAGAGTTGTGTCGGATGCAGCGGGACGCCGAGCGGCGTTCCGACATTGGCGGCCGCAAAGGGATCGTGAAAAGTAATCGCCCACGGCACGTGGGTTTCTTTTCCGTAGCAACAGCCGGCAAACAGACAGCCGAAGCGTCCGACGACATGGCCGAGCGCAATCCCTGGCGCGAACACGTCGCAGGTGGTCCACAACGGCAGACCGATCTTACGGATGTACCACAGCGCCACGACGACCGCGAGGATCAGTCCGCCGTAAAACACACCGCCGGATCGCGCCAAGGTCAGCAGTTCACGCGGGTTCGAGGTGAACGTTCGAAAGTCGGTGACCAGCAGCAACAGTTTTGCGCCGACCAGCGCGCTGATGATGATGTAGATGCCGAGGTCGAGGACGCGGTTGGCATCGAGACCGCGCGCTTTGGCGCGGGTCATCGCGAGTTTCAGGCCGAGCAGATAGGCCGCCGCCAGCAGGACGCCGTAGGTGTAGACGGTAACGGGGCCCAGCTCGAGAAGTCGTGGATACATAGGTTACTCGTTGACCGGGCCGGGAGCTGGCGCGGCATCCGGCATGATCATGTCGAGAATCATGATCGCGACACCGACGGTGATCGCCGAGTCGGCGACGTTGAACGCCCAGAAGTGCCAGCTGTGCCAGTAGACGTCGACAAAATCCACCACCGATCCGGCAGTCAGGCGGTCGATCAGGTTGCCGGCGGCGCCGCCGATGATCAGGGCGAGGCCGGCGCGGGCCGCGAGTTGATGATGCGCGAGGCTGGCGGCGTACATGCCCACGCCGATCAAGGCCGCCGTTGCAATCAGCGCGATCACGACCGTCTTGTACGGAAAATCGACGGCGTCCAGGAAGCCGAACGCTGCGCCGCTATTGCGCACGTGCGTAAAGTCGACCAGCCCGGGGATGATCGTCACGCTTTCATGCAGCGGCAGTCTCGCCCGGACGATCGCCTTTGTCAGCTGATCGAAGACAACGATCGCGAGCGGCAAAATCACATTCAGCTTACGCGGTTCATCCATTGACTGGCTCGGCGAGCGCACCCTGACACCGCTCGCACAAGCCGGCCCAGGCGGGATCGTTGGATACTGACGGAACATACCGCCAGCAGCGTTCACACTTCACACCACCGGCACGTTCAATCGTAATCCGCGGTTTCGCCTCGGCGTGTGTTTCGACATCGGGCGGCGCCGGACGGACGTCGACGTCCGAGACGATGAATAACATCGGCAACTGGCGCGAATAGCGTTCGAGCAAGGCCAGTTCCCTGGGCGCCGCCGAGACGATCACCCGGGCTTGCAACGAGCTGCCAATCTGCTTGTTCTTCCGCAGCGGCTCGATTTCAGCGAGTACCTGCTCGCGCACGGTCACCAGGCTGTCCCACCGTGCGGTTACCTCTTCGTCCACCATCAGCAGCAGATCCTCGTGGGTCGGGAACAGCGCAATATGAACCGACTCCTCACGCCTTCCGGGAAGAAAGCGCCACAGCTCGTCAGCCGTAAACGACAGGATCGGCGCCATCAGCCGCGTCAGACCATCCGCCATGATGTACAGCGCGGTCTGGGCCGAGCGGCGTTCGCGCGATCGCGCGGCAAAGGTATACAACCGATCCTTCGACACGTCGGCGTAAAAGGCGCTCAGGTCAACGGTCGTAAACGTGTTCAACGACTGAAAAATCGTGTTGTAGTCGTAACCTTCGTAGGCTTTGAGAATACGACCGCCAATCTCAGCGTACTTCGCGAGGATATAACGGTCCACTTCTTCCAATTGACCGTGCGGCACGCGATCCATTGCCGGATCGAAGTCGTAAAGATTCGCCAGCAGGTAGCGCGCGGTGTTGCGGATTTTCCGATAGGCCTCGACCGCGCGCGCGAGGATCTCCTTGCTGATCCGGATGTCCTGCGTATAGTCGCCCATCGCCGTCCACAACCGCAGGATGTCGGCGCCCGACTGCTTGATGACGTCGGTCGGCTCGACCGAGTTGCCGAGCGACTTCGACATCTTCTTGCCGTCTTCGGCGACGACGAAGCCGTTGGTGACGATTTGTTTGAACGGCGCCCGGCCGCGCGTGCCCAGCCCGACCAGCAGTGAACTCTGGAACCAGCCGCGATGTTGATCGCTGCCTTCAAGGTAGATGTCGGCCGGCCAGGTCAGTTCCGGCCACACCGAGAGTACCGCCTCGTGGCTCGAACCCGAGTCGAACCACACGTCGAGAATGTTCATCTCGCGCTCGAAGCTGGTGTTGCCACAAGTGGGACACACCAGGTCCGATGGGACGAAATCTTCGGTCGGCCGCTCGTACCACGAATCCGCGCCGTACTGCTCGAACACGCTCGCGGTCTTTGCCACCAGCGACGGCGTGGTGATCGCCGTCCCGCACTTGGTGCAGTCGACCGCCGGAATCGGAACGCCCCAGACGCGCTGGCGCGAAATGCACCAGTCGGGCCGGTGCGCGATCATGTTGTACATCCGGTCGTGGCCCCACCGCGGATGCCACTGCACCTGGTTGTCGATGTTGTCGAGCGCCCTCTGCCGCAGCGTCCGCGCCGCCGGCTGCGCGCCGCGCGCGTCCACCGGTTTGTCCAGCGCGATGAACCATTGGCTGGTGGCGAGGAAGATCACCGGATTGTGGCAGCGCCAGCAATGCGGATACTGGTGCGAGAACGATTCGCGATGCCACAGCTTGCCGCGTTCCTTGAGCGCGTCCGCGACATTCGGGTTGGCGTCGAACACCCGCTGGCCGCCGAACAGTTCGACGGTCTCGAGGAAATGGCCGGCCGGTCCGATCGGCGCGTAGATTTCGAGCCCGTACTTGTTGCCGGTGTTGAAATCGTCCGCGCCGTGGCCTGGCGCGGTGTGTACCGCACCGGTACCAGCGTCGAGCGTCACATATTCCCCGAGTACCCCAAGTGACGGCCGCGCGTACAGCGGATGCTGGAAACGCAGATGCTCGAACACCGCACCCTTGACGCGGGCAACCGGCGCGCCGAACTGCTTGCCGGCGGCAGCCGCGACCTTATCGGCCAGCGCTTCGGCGACGATCACGTAGCGGCCGTCCACTTCGTACGCGGCGTAATCGAAATCCGGATGGAAGGCGATCGCCATGTTCGACGGAATCGTCCACGGTGTGGTCGTCCAGATCAGCACCGACACGTTCTTGCCGGCCAATTCCGGAACGCGCGCCGCCAAATCGCCGGCGCTTGCCGGATCCAGTGAAAATTCCACGTAGATCGACGGCGAGGTGTGATCTTCGTATTCGACTTCGGCTTCCGCGAGCGCGGTGCGGCAGTGGATACACCAGTGCACCGGCTTCTTGCCCTTGTAAACCAGATCCTGCTCGACGAAACGGCCGAAGGCGCGCGCGATTGCCGCCTGGTACTTGAAGTTCATCGTCAAGTAGGGGTTTTCCCAGGTGCCGAGGATGCCGAGCCGCTGAAACTGCTCGCTCATCGCCCCGACGAATCGCTCGGCGTAGGCGCGGCAGGCGCGGCAGAAATCGGCGACCGAGAGGTCGCGCTTTTTCGCCCCCAGCTCGCGGTCGACGCGCAACTCGATCGGCAGGCCGTGGCAGTCGTAGCCGACGACGTAGGGTGCGTCGAAGCCGGCCATCGATCGCGACTTGACGACCAGCTCTTTGAGAATCTTGTTCATCGCCGTGCCGATGTGGATGTTGCCGTTGGCGTACGGCGGACCATCGTGGAGCACGAATTTCGGTGCGTGCTTCCGGCTGGCGCGAATCTTCCCATAGAGATCCATCGCCTGCCAGCGCGCCAGGGTCTCCGGCTCGCTCGTCGGCAGGTTGGCTTTCATCGGAAAGTCGGTGCGCGGCAGGTTGACGGTGTCCTTCCACTCAGGCATGGGTATCCTTCGATTTTATAATGATCCGGATGCGCGCCACTACGCTCGACAACGGACTGAAGGTTCTCATTCGGGAGGAGCACACCGCGCCGCTCGCGTCGGTCTGGTGCTGGTACAAGGTTGGCTCGAAGGACGAACGGCCGGGGCTGACCGGCGTGTCGCACTGGGTGGAGCACATGAATTTCAAGGGCACCACCAATATCCCGCGCGATCAGGTCAAAGGCATCATCGAGCAGTTCGGCGGCAGCTGGAACGGGTATACCTGGATCGATCAGACGACGTACCTGGAGACGGCGACGAAAGACGCATTAGACCGGATGCTGTTCATCGAGGCCGAGCGCATGGCCAACGGCCTCTACCATCCCGAGGATTGTGAATCCGAACGCACGGTGATCATTTCCGAACTGCAGGGCGGAGAAAACGATCCCGACCAGTTGCTCGATCAGGAGCTGACGGCGACCGCGTTCAAGGCCCACCCCTATCGCCATCCGACCATCGGCTGGCTGCCGGATTTGCAGTCGATGACGCGCGACGACCTGTACGGCTATTACCGTCGTCACTACGTTCCCAACAACGCGACGCTGGTGATCGTCGGCGATGTCGACACCGATGACGCGCTAAAACAAGTCGATCGCCACTTTGGCCGCATCCCGCCAGGCCCGATCGTCTCGCGGATGCAGATCATCGAGCCCGAACAAACAGGTGAACGGCGGCTGACGATTCGCAAAGAGGGAACGACTGACTACCTGAAAGTGGCATTTCACGCGCCGGCCGCGACCGACGCCGGGTTCTATCCATTACTGTTGCTCGACGCCGTGCTGACCGGCGCGAAAGGGATGAACCTGTGGTCGAGTTTTCGCCTGCCCCCGCCACAACGCAGCGCTCGACTCTATCGCGCAGCCGTCGAACGAGGTCTCGCTTCCCAGGTTTCCGGCGCGTTGCTGCCGACAGAGCAGCCGTTTCTCTATACGGTATCGGCCACCGCGACCGAAGGGGTCGGTTTGGCGGACGTCGAGTCGGCGATCCTCGACGAGCTCGATCGCGTGCGCCGCGAAGGCGTCACCGACGCGGAGCTGGCGAAGGCGAAGGCGCAGCTGCGCGCCCGCCTGGTGTTCGACGATGACAGCGTTACCAATATCGCGCACCAGCTGGGTTATTTCGAGACCATCGCCTCGGCCGATTTCTTCACCGCCGCTCCACGCCGGATCGCCGCCGTGACGACCGACGACGTTGCGTCCATTGCCGGCAGCATCTTTGCGCCATCGAATCGAACGGTAGGTTGGTTCGAATCTGAAGTGTGAAGTCTGAAGTATGAAGTCTGGTTAGATAGACCGAATGGCGCAAAACTCCGACTCCCGGCAAACTTCAGACTTGAAACTTCAGACTTCGAGAGGTCTCGCACCGGTCCGTTCTGTTTTCGAGAACGGCATGGTGCTGCTGGCCAAGGCCACGCACGCTACTCCGGCGGTGACCATCAGCCTCGCAGTCCGCGCCGGCTCAGCCTACGATCCGCCGGGCGCAGAGGGCACGACCTGGTTGTTGTCGCGCGTGCTCGACCGCGGTACTCACGCGCGGTCGGCAGCAGATATCGCCGAGGAGCTGGACAGCCGCGGCATCACGCTGACGATTCAGATCACGCGACACCAGTTCACCATCGTGTGCACGTGCCTCGCTGAAGACTTCGAAGCCGTGCTGTCGCTGCTCGCTGAAATTGTCCTGACCCCGTCGCTGCCTGAAACCGAGATTGCGACACGCAAAGGCGAAATCATCACGGCGATTCGGCAGGACGACGACAACCCGGCGGTTCGTGCCAGCGAGACGTTGATGGGGCATTTGTATCCGAACGGTCACCCGTACGGCCGCCGGACCAAGGGAACTATCGAAATTGTCGAAGGTCTCACGCGTCAGGCGCTGCAACGGCAACATGCGGCGCGGTTCGCTCCCAGCGAGCTGTCGGCTGCGATCGTCGGCGACGTGGAGCCGCCGCGCGTGCAGGACATCGCGGAGCGAGTTTTCGGCGGATGGCGTGCGACGGCGACGGCTGCGTTGGTGCTGCCGCCGGTGCACGCCGCGAACACGCGCAATCGCATCGTTATCCCGATGCCCAACAAAGCCCAGGCCGACATTGCTTACGGATTCACGACGATCACGCGGCGCGATCCGGACTACTACTCGATGTGGCTGATGAACGTGGCGTTTGGGCAGTACGCGATCGGCGGCCGGCTGGGAGACAGCATCCGCGAGCGGCAGGGCATGGCCTACTACGTCTCGAGCTCGTTCGATGCCAACCTCGCCGAAGGGCCGTTGGCGATTCGCGCCGGAGTCAGCGCGACGAACATAGAGCGCGCGATTGCCTCGATCGATGAAGAGATCGAGCGGCTGCTGGCGGACGGTCTTACCGAGAAAGAACTGGATGAATCATGCCGCTACCTGATCGGTGCCATGCCACGCGCGTTGGAAACGAACACGGCGATCGCCAATTTTCTGCAGACGTCCGAATTCTTCGGGCTGGGACTTGATTACGACCTGCAGTTGCCCGGTCACCTGCGGGCGGTGACGCTCGAAAGCGCGCACGCAGCGGCCAGGCGCGTGCTATCGACAGAACGAGCCACAGTGGTGATCGCCGGACCGTATGCCGACAATGGAATCTAGCGCGTCCCTCTCCTATCGCGATCTCACGACCCTCGATGAATTCGCGCAGGTCGTCGAACTCGAGCGCACTATCTGGGGACCGGGCTACGTCGAGGTAGTACCGGTGCCGATCTTCGCGATCACCGTGATGCGCGGCGGGGTGCTCGTAGGAGCGTTTAACGGCGACCGGATGATCGGCTTCGTCTATTCGATCGCCGGCATCAAACATAGCAAGCCGACACAGTGGTCGCACATGCTCGGGGTCCTGCCGGAGTTCAGGAACGACGGTGTCGGCCACCACCTCAAGCTCTTGCAGCGCGAGCGGACGCTGGCGATGGGGCTCGACCTCATCGAGTGGACCTACGACCCGATGCAGGCGCTCAATGCGCACCTCAACTTCACCAAGCTCGGCGTCGTCGTCGAAGAGTACGAGATCAACGTGTACGGCACCTCGAACAGCCCGCTTCATGCCGGTAATCCGACCGACCGGTTCGTTGCCGAATGGAACATCCGCGAACCGCACGTCGCGGGTCGGCTTGCCCGCGCGGCACACAGCGGGCGTGACGGCGGGGGCACCGCCATTCCCGTGCGATCCCATGAATCGAGCGATGCGGTCGCCGCCAATACGATCGCCCGGGCTGGTTCGCCGAGCTGTTCCGACGTCAATCTGCATCTCGACGCCCGCCGGGTCGCCGTGCAGATCCCGATGGGCTTCACCGAGATGCTCGTCGACGATCCTGCGCTTGCGCTCGAGTGGCGCATGGCGACGCGCGAGATCTTCACCACCTACTTCGCACGCGGCTACAAGGCAGTGGATTTCATTCTCGATCGCGGAAACCGGCGCGGCGCCTACCTACTCGTTGCGAAGGGCTGACATCGGGTCGATGGTCATCGCTCGACGCGCCGGAA
Source organism: uncultured Acidobacteriota bacterium (assembly GCA_963695635.1). Lineage (GTDB taxonomy): Bacteria > Acidobacteriota > Vicinamibacteria > Vicinamibacterales > CAVVIG01 > DATKHR01. Next base: position 75,752 of record CAVOHK010000009.1, on the reverse strand, counting down.
CCACACTCGCCACCACTGCGACCGCAAGGACGACCACGGTGACCAGGGCATAGGTGAGCGGATCGGAGGTCCGCGTCTCGAACAGCATCGTGCGGAGCAACGAACCGCCCGCCATCGCCACGGCCGCGCCAACCACGGCTCCAATGCCGGCGCGTCCGATTGCTCCTCCAACGACGCCGCGAAATACGGCCGCGCGCGAGGCGCCGAGCGCCATCCGGATACCGATCTCCTTCTGACGCTGAACGACGGCGTACCAGATCGATCCGTAGATCGCGATCGCCGCCAGCGATGCGGCCAGGACTGCCGTGACCAGCAACACCAACATCGTGCCGCGCGTCTGTGCAAGGGACGACGCCACGCGCTGCTTCATGGTCAGCACTTCGTAGATTGGCAACGTCGGATCGACCGCGACGACACCGGCCCGCGCCGCGGTGGCAAGCGCGGCTGGTTCCGCTGCGGTTCGCAACACGACGGTGAAGGTCGGCGGTGCCGTCTGCGCGAACGGGTGATACATCTCGGGAACCGGATCGCGGCTCAGCGAGATATGCCGGACGTCGTCGACGACGCCAACGATCCGCAGCCAACCGACGGCATCGCGCCCGGCGGTGGCGCGCACCCGCCGATTCACGGCATCGCCGTTCGGAAAGTAGCGCCTGGCCATCGTTCTATTAATCACCACGACACGCTCGCCGCGCTCGTCGTCAGACGCCACGAATCCGCGGCCCATCAGCAGTGGAATGCGCATCGCCTGGAAATAGTTCGGCGATGCATACCGCTGGTCGATGACGATTGGCGGTTCCGATGGCGACACCGGTCGCCCCTCGATCTCGATGCCGTTCGCATTACGCGCCCCGCCGAACGGAATGGCCGAGACTGCACCGCTCGACTGGACGCCTGGGAGCGTCGACAGCCGCTCGAGCAGGTTCGCGACAAAGACCGCGCGCGAACTCGTGGTGGCGTAGCGACCGGTGCTGAGCGCCACTCGGAATGTAAGCAGATTGTTGGCGTCGAAGCCGGTGCTGACGCGCGACAGCTTGGCAACGCTCGATAGCATCAAGCCGGCGGCCGAGAGCAGAACCACGGCAAGCGAGACTTGCGAAACGACCAGCAGATGACGGGTTCGCAAGGTGGACTTCGATGCAGTGGAGCGCGTGATACCGCCGAGCGCATCGGCGAGCCGCGGGCCGGAGTGGAACGCGGCAATCACGCCGAACAGCGCGCCGATGGCGAAGGCGAGCCCGAAGCTGAACAATGCGGCGCGCGGACCGATCTCGATCGGCAACGCCGACAACGAGGGGCCAAAGAGCGGGATCAGGAGCCTGAGCGTCCATGCGCCCAGCGCAAGGCCGAGCAACGCACCGAGTGACGCGAGCAGCACGCCTTCAACCAGCGCTTGCGACAGCAGCCGCGACCGCGACGCACCCAATGCCGCGCGAAGCGCGGTTTCGGCCCGCCGGTTTGACGCTCTCGCGAGCAACAACGTAGACGCGTTCGCCGTGGCGACAAGCAGCAGCAGGGCCACGCTCGCGGCCGCCACGATCAGCGTCGGGCGAATGACGCGGACCGATTGCTCGGCAAACGGCACCAACCGGACACCGACGCCGCGATGCGATTGACGTTCAGTCGCCAAGCGCGTCCCGAGCGCCTCGAATTCTGCAGTCGCTCGAGTCAGCGAGGTGCCCGCGGCAAGACGGCCGACCAACGTGTAGCTGTGACTGAGGTCGTTGGCGCGCTCGGACGGACTCATCCGCATCGGCAACCACAACTCGCTGTCCGCCGGCGTTGAGCCAGGAAGGATTGCGCCGCGCGGCATGATCCCGACAACGGTCCACGATGCACCGTCGATCTCGACCTGCCGGCCGACAATAGAGGGGTCGGCGCCGAATCGTCGCCGCCACAGGCCGTCACCGAGGATGGCGGCGCGCGGCACTTCGTCTCCGTCTTCAGCGTCTATGAAACCGCGGCCGATCGCCGGAACGATGCCGAGCGTAGGCATCAACGAGGCGGTTACCCGCGCGCCTTTCACCCGTTCCGGATCATTCCCACCGGTGATGCTGAACGAGCTGTAGGTGAGCATCGCGATCTCCGGAATGGTTCGCAACGTTCGCCAGGCGTCGTAGTCAAACGCGGTCGCTTCTACTTCCGCAACATTGAGGCGCGGCAGCGTTTGCCACATGAATACCAGCTCTGACGGCTGTCGATACGGGAGCGGTCGGAGAAGCACGCCGTCAAGCAGCGCGAATACCGCACTGTTAACGCCGATGCCTAGCGCCAGTGTCAGCGCGACCAGGAGTGTGAAGGCCGGACGCCGTACGGCGTTCCGCCAGGCCTGTTTTGCATCGCTCCAGAACAAATCCATCGGCATCGTATGGTTAGACAACGTAGTTAGACGGAGCTTTGGCGGATTGGTTAATCGGCAGCTGAGCTGACAGTCAGTAGTTGTAGTAGGCTCCCGCCGTGAAGCTACTGACGACGATTGTCGCCGTGGCGGTGATGCTGGGGCAGACCGCGCCGGCCGGCAAACTCCGGATTTACGTGGTCGATGTCGAGGGCGGCGGCGCGACGCTGGTGATCGCGCCGTCAGGCCGCTCGATGTTGATCGACAGCGGCAGCCCGGGCGCGGCGGCCGAACGCGATTCGAAGCGCATCGCCGACGCGATGCAGGCGGCCGGGCTGACGAAGATCGACTATCTGTTCACGACTCACTACGACGGCGATCATGTCGGCGGCGCGCCGGCGGCGAATGCCGTCGCCCACTTCGATCGCTTTTTCGATCACGGCGAGATGGATCCGAAGTGGGAACAGAACGCCAACGGCCGCGCTCGCTACGACGCGTATCTCGAAATCGCGCAGAACAAGCGGACCGTCACCAATGCCGGCGACCGGATCCCCTTTGACGACGTGCGCGTCGATGTCGTCGCCTCACACGGGTCGGTAATCGCGAAGCCACTGAACAGTGGTGGTGCCAAAAACCAGTTTTGCAATCCCGCCGACGCGAAGCCGCCCAATACCACGGAGAACTCCCAGTGCACTGGCGTTCTGGTTTCGTACCGCGGATTCACATTTCTCGACGTCGGCGATCTGACGTGGGACAAAGAAACCGATCTCGCGTGTCCGGTCAACAAGCTGGGAAAGGTGTCGCTGCTTCTGGCGACGCATCACGGGTTCTTCAACGATCAATCGGGCGCGCCGGCACTGTTGTGGGCGATTCAACCGCAGGTGGTGATTGCGAACAATGGACCGCGCAAGGGTATGGCCGCTGCAGCCTACGAACGAATCCAGAAGGTTCAAGGCCTCGAGGGACTCTGGCAGTCGCACCTCGCACTCGCGACCGACACAGCACACAACGCTGACGAGAACATGATTGCCAATACCGAAGCGTCGGCTGACTGCAAGGGCCACTGGATCCGCGTTGACGTCGAATCGAATCGCCGGTTTACTGTCACCAACGGACGAAACAACTTCAGCCGGACTTATCGACTTCGCTGAACGGGATATCACCATGATGCTACGGTCATCCGCGCTGGCGTTCGCGATTGCGGGAACGCTCGGCGGCGGCCTATCGCTTGCTCAGCCGGCGGACACCACCAGGAATCCACTGGCGAACAGCCCTGCCGCGGTGTCGGCAGGCCTCACGTTGTACGACCAGACCTGTCAGGCGTGCCACGGCCCGGCGGGCCAGGGCGATCGCGGTCCAGCCCTGAATACTCCACGATTCGTCCACGGCAACGAGGACGGTGACCTGTTTCATACGATTCGCGCCGGCGTGCCAGGTTCGCAGATGCCGCCGTTTCCGCGCCTGACCGACGAACAGGTGTGGCAGCTGGTTTCGTATATCCGAAGTCTGAGCAGCGCCGCGAGGTCGTCGCCGAGGGCGCCTGTCAAAGTTCCCGTCAACGTCACGACCAGGGATGGACGCGAACTGCGTGGCACGCGTCTGAGCGAAGACACGTTCTTCCTACATCTGGTTGATGGCAACGGCGAAATCTACGCGTTCGACAAAACCACTCGTGACGCGCGCAAGTTCGACGGTCGCAGCGTCACGGCCGAATCCCTCGCAAGCGCACCGGCACAGCCGCAAAACTGGCTGATGTACTGGGGCGATTATGCGTCGACGCACTACTCCGGGCTGAAACAGATCGACGCCGGCAACGTCGCGCGGCTGCGGACCGCCTGGACGTTTCCGATGGTCGGCGAATCAACTCTGGAAGCGACACCGCTGGTGGTCGATGGCGTGATGTACACCACGCAACCGGGCGTAGTGGTCGCACTCGATGCGCGAACCGGCCGGCAGCTGTGGCGGTTCACGCGTCAGCAGAAAGTCAAAAACCCATACGAGATCAATCCGTTCAATCGCGGGGTGGCGATTGCTGAGCATCGATTGTTCGTCGGCACGCTCGACGCCGCGCTGGTTGCAATCGACGCCCGCACCGGTGATGCGTTGTGGGAAACCCAGGTCGCCGACACGATGCTGGGCTACAGCCTCACCAGTCCGCCGCTGATCGTGAAAGACAAGGTGCTGGTCGGTATCACCGGTGGAGAATTTGGCGCGCGCGGATTTCTCGATGCCTACGATGCCGCGACCGGACGACGCCTCTGGCGATGGTACGCGGTGCCTGGACCGGGTGAATTCGGCAATGACACGTGGAAAGGTGACAGTTGGAAGGTTGGCGGCAGCCCGATGTGGCTGACTGGTTCGTACGATCCGAATCTGAATCTCGTCTACTGGACCGTCGGAAATCCAGCTCCGCAGATCGACCGGTCGACGCGTGGTGATCTCGACAACTTGTTCAGCGATTCGGTGGTGGCCATCGATCCGGACACCGGCCAGCGCAAGTGGCACTACCAGTTCACGCCGAACGATGGCCACGACTGGGATTCATGCCAGGCCGTGATCCTGGTTGATCGCGAGTGGAAGGGCCAGTCGCGAAAGCTGCTGCTCCATGCCGACCGCAACGGCTTTTTCTATGTCCTGGATCGCACCAACGGTGCGTTTCTTTCCGGCACGCCATTCGTCTATCAAAACTGGAACCGCGGTTTCGACGGCAAAGGGCGTCCGCTCGCAATAGCCGGTTCGAACTCGAGCCAGGAAGGCAGCTTTTTCGTTTACCCGACGTTGCTCGGCGGCACGAATTATCAGGCGCCGTCCTACAGTCCGCAGACTGGTTGGATGTACCTCGAATATCAGGAAAGCGGCCAGGCGTATATCAGCAGACCGACGCCGTTCGAACAGGGCCGGCAGTACATCGGCCGCGCCGCTCCAGGCACTGGTCCGACCATCGAACCGAAACCGGGCGAGCCCTCAGCATCCGCGGGAATCAAGGCGCTCGATCCCGAAACCGGCAAGACGATGTGGGATTTCAAGATCTTTCAGGGTTCGTTGACCAATGGCGTGCTGGCCACGGCGGGCAACGTCGTATTCGCCGCCGTTCGCGACGGCAACATCCTGGCGCTCGACGCACGATCCGGCGCGCACTTGTGGCACTTTCAGACTGGCGGAAACCTGGCGGCTTCGCCGATCAGTTACGCGGTCGATGGCCGGCAGTACCTGGCGATTGCCGCAGGAAACGTCGTCTATGCGTTCGCGCTGCCAGAGTAACGGACGCGGGCGATTCGCCCGGCTATAATCCCGGGACCAGCCTGAGGAGAAGATCATGGCCACACCAGCGTGGAGCGTTGCGGGACAGTATTTCGAAACGTGCAGTTGCGACTTCTTTTGCCCGTGCATCCTTACGCAGATGGCTGCCAAACCAACCAAAGGCTCATGCACCTTTGCGATGGGCTTCAACATTGAAAAAGGTTCGTACGGCGCTACCAAGCTCGATGGTCTCGGCTTCGTAGTCATCGGCTTCACGCCCGCAGAGATGGGGAAGGGCAACTGGAGCGCGGGCGTCGTCGTCGACGATCGGGCCAATGCCGAGCAGCGCGATGCGATCGTCGCAATCGCGACCGGTCAGGCTGGTGGACCGATGGCGGCGTTGTCGGGCCTGATTACGACTTTCGCTGGGGTCGAATCGTCGCCGATTCGTTTCGAGCAGGACGGTGCCAAGTGGTCGGTGCAGGCATCCGCATTCGTCAACATGTCGGCGGCGCCGTCGATGGGTCTCGATCCGCGAACCACCTCGCCACTGCAGCTGGCAAACACCGGACACCCGGCGAATACCACCGTCTGGCTGTCGCGCGCGATTCGCAGCGTCGTTGCCGTCTTCGGTCTGACGTGGAACGACACGAGCGGCCGCAACAGCGGCCAGTACGCGCCATTTACCTGGGCAAGTTCATAGGCGCCAGGAAACTTTGCGAACCTTTGCGCACTTTGCGTTCGGTTTTTATGCCCCCGCGATCATCCATGCCGCAGCGATCAGCAGGACGATGCCGCTGACGATTGGTGTTCGCTCGCCGAACGGTGCAATCTTTTCCACCAGTACCCACAGCGTCAGCGCGGCAATCACCAACAGATTCATGACGCCGCCGGCGAACAGAATCAACATCAGCGCCCAGCAGCAGCCTAAACAATAGCCACCGTGTTGAACGCCGAGTCGGAATGCCCCCGATGCACCGGAGTACGAGCGTTGAACCATGAATCCGAGCGGCGACCGGCATGAACGCAGACAGGCATTTTTCCACGGCGTCAGTTGATACAGTCCTGCGATGGCGAGGATACTGGCACTCACTCGAGCCGACGCAGCCTCCATCATCGGCGTGACCACGAGCGCGGCTGCGAGCAGGCGCTGGACGGCAGTCGCGAAGCCGCTGAATAACGACCACACTGCCAGATATCCCGCGGCCAGCGCGTAGATCCGCCACGCCGGACTACCAGTTTCATCTTGCTTTCTCGCGGTGGCGGCGTAGAGGAGGATCAGCGGCGCCGCCGTCGGAACCATCATCGCCGTCATCATCACCGCCCACATCGCCCAGAGCAGCAGGAGGTGCGGCGCGTCCCAGGTGGATGTCATCATCCACGCCGACGCCCCGCGCATCGTCCCGTACATATCGCGCGCCATCACAACGATCCAGGCCCACGCGGCCAGCGGGATCGCGACCAATACCAGCAAAACGGCGCGGTCGTGCTGGACGGCCGATTCGATCAGCGTCAAGCGGCTGCGCTGAGAGTCCAACTCGGATCGCCGCCGTTTATCCTGGCGGCCACGAGAGATTGCGGCCGCCGATCAGGTGCAGGTGAATGTGAAACACCGTCTGGCCCGCATCGCGGTTGGTATTGAACACGGTGCGATAGCCACCCGCCGCGATGCCGCGCTCTTCGGCGATCGCCGCCGCTCGCCTGACGACTTCGCCGACGATTGCATCATCGCCGCTCTGCAAATCGTTCAAGGTGCCGATGTGTTTCTTGGGAACGACCAGCACGTGCGTTGACGCTTGTGGATTGATGTCGTTGAACGCCAGGACACGGTCGTCCTCATAGACGATCGATGCCGGGATTTCGCGTTGGATGATCTTGCAGAACAGGCAGTCCATGGGGGGCTACTCAAAATGCAAAATGCAAAATGCAAATGAGTGACAGCCGGCGGCTATTCCAGCTTCGTTATCGCAGTCCGCGCAATTCCCTGAAGATCACGTCGCACGTCCACCAGCGTCAGAGCGCTGTTGGCGATGATCGTTTCGATTTCGATGTCCTGGCCGAATCCGAATTCAAAGATGAAGTACCCACCTGGTTTCAGGCGGCTCGGCACTTGCCGCACGAAGCGCTCGATGGTCTCGACGCCGTCCGGCCCGCCATAGAGGGCGACTTCCGGTTCCTCGCGCACTTCGGGCTGCAAACCCCTGCGGTCGCCGACGCGAACGTACGGCGGATTGGCGACGATCAGGTCGAACGGTCCGTCGATGCGATCGAGCAGATCGGCCTGGACAAAGCGCATGCGGCCGTCGACCCCGTGGCGTCGTGCGTTTCGAAAAGCCACCGTGAGCGCGGATTCAGAGATGTCGGTAGCCAGCACGGTCCACGCCGGCCGTTCGTGCGCCATGGCGATCGCGATACAGCCGCTGCCGGTGCAGATGTCCGCGACTGCGAGTGGACCATGTCGATCGGGATGGAGATCGAGCGCGGCCTCGACAATCAGCTCGGTTTCGAATCGCGGGATCAGGACTTCGGGCGTCACTTCCAACGTCAGGCCCCAGAACTCGCGCGTGCCGACGATGTAGGCGAGCGGTTCGCGTGCGGCGCGCCGGGTGATCAGCGCGTCGAATCGAGCGGCGAATTCGGGCGGCTCGGCGTCCCGTCCGTCGGCGATCAGCCGGGTCGAGTTCCATCCGAGCGCATGCTCCGCGAGCAGCCGTGCGCCTAGTTCGGCTTCGGAGGTCGAGAGGCCGGCTTCGCGCAGGTGCTGGCGTGCTGCGGCAACGCGTTCATGAACGGTCAAATCAAGACACCGCGGTTGCGTCTCTGAGCTTTTCCGACTGGTAGTGGGTGATGACGTGATCGAGGACTTCGGTGAGGTCGCCGTTCAACACGTTGGTCAGCTGATGGCTGGTGAAGTTGACGCGGTGATCGGTGATCCGGTTCTCTTTGAAGTTGTAAGTCCGGATCTTTTCCGAGCGCTCGCCGGTACCAACCTGGCTGCGCCGGTCTTTGGCGATCGCTTCCTGCTGTTTGCGCAGTTCCATTTCGTACAACCGCGCCCGCAGCACTTTCATGGCCTTCGCGCGATTCTTGATTTGCGACTTCTCGTCCTGCTGCGACACGACAACGCCGGTCGGCAGGTGCGTAATGCGGACCGCGGAATAGGTTGTGTTGACGCTCTGCCCGCCGGGACCGCTCGAGCAGAACGTATCGATGCGCAGATCCTTATCGTTGATCTGGACGTCGACTTCCTCCGCTTCGGGAAGCACGGCCACCGTGACCGTCGAGGTGTGGATGCGACCGCTCGCTTCGGTTGCCGGAACGCGCTGCACGCGATGCACGCCGCTTTCGTATTTCAACTTGCTGTATACGCCGCGCCCTTCGATCGTCGCGATCACTTCCTTGACGCCGCCGACACCGGTGTCGTTGCTCGACATCACTTCCATCCGCCAGCCGTTGCGCTCCGCGAACTTGGTGTACATCCGGAACAGCTCGGCGGCGAACAGTGCGGCTTCATCGCCGCCGGTACCGGCGCGAATTTCCAAAACGACGTCTTTTTCGTCGTTGGGATCCTTGGGGATGAGGAGGATTTTCAGGTCGGCGATCAGCGCGTCGCGCTTGGCGGCGAGCGATTTCACTTCCTCGCGTGCCAGCTCCCGCATGTCGGGATCGCCGCCCGCCACCAGTTCCTCGGCCTGCGCCAGCTCCTGCGCGACAGACTTGTACTCACGGAACCGCTCGACCAGCGGTTCGAGTTCCGCCAGCGCCTTGGCGTGCTTCCGGTACTCGTTGGCGTCGCTCTGCACCTCGGTGGTGCCGAGCCGCGCCGTCAAGTCCTCGTAGCGGGCTTCTTCGGATTGCAGTTTGTCGAACATAGAAGAAAACGTTGAACGCAGAGTTCGCCGAGACCGCCGAGATCATATTTCTCGGCGTGCTTGGCGATCTCGGCGTTCATCCCCCGGACACCGGTGGCAGAAAACGCGACTTCGTCACCATCGCGGACCACCGCGTCCATCCTGGAATAGTCCGCGTTCAAGGCACTCGAGATCGATCGTTCGTACGGCACCAGCTCCGGGAATTCACCGGCCAGCTGCCTCCAGACCGCACCGATCGTCGCGCCGGGCGCCAGATCCCGCGTCAACTCGGGCGCGCCGGCGATGTCGCGAAGACGCGCGAACAACTTGACGGTCACGCGCATGCCACACGCTCTGCTTCCGCTCGCGCCCGCGCGTCGTCCGGATCGGCCGTCGCGCCTTCGATCCATACGTCGCCGCCGTCGAAATACTCCCGCTTCCAGATCGGCGCGATCTGCTTGACCCGTTCGATCGCGTATCGGTTCGCGGCGTAAGCGTCGGCGCGATGCGCCGATCGCGTCACGATCGCGATGCTGGCTTCCGAAATTTCGAGCCGGCCGATCCGGTGGTGCAGTGCCAACCCGACGCCCGCCCAGCGCCCCCGAATTTCAGCGGCGATCCGCTCGAAGGCCTTGACCGCCAGCGGTTCGTACGCCTCGTACTCTAGATATCGGACGCTCCGGCCAAGATTGTGGTTGCGGACCAGGCCGAGGAACACCACGACGGCACCATCTCGCCCGGGGTCGTCCGCGACGGCCTCCGAACCCCCTTGTGCTGCGAGAGTTGCGGCCATTTCCTGCGGATCCAACGGTTCGCGTCCAATGCGCAGCAACGCCGACATCATCTTTCAGTATAGCTGCCTATCAGCCGTGCCACGTGCTGCTGAGCCTTGCCAGCGGCCGTCAACAGCGAATCGTTCATCGCCAGAAATGCCGCCAGCGCAGACGAATGCGAGCAGCCGGTGCCTCGCAGGTTCGCCCCGGCGGTGTGCGGTACGCGCAGTTCGTGGAACTCGCGACCGTCGAAGAGCAGATCGATCACTGGGGGCTGGGGGCTGGGGGCTGGGGGCTGGGCTGGAGACTGGGCATTGCGATGGCCCCCTTTGATGATGACGTTGGCAGCGCCCATCGCGTGAAGTTGTTTCGCCGCGCGACGCACATCATCTGCCGATTGGATGCGGACGCCGCTCAGCGCCTCCGCTTCAGGAAGATTGGGCGTTACCACGAGCACCCGCGGCAGCAGTTCGAGCATCAGCGTTTGCACGCCGTCGTGGTCCAGCAGGCGCGTTCCGCTGGTCGATGCCAGAACCGGATCAAGCACGACGAGCGGCAGTTCGAGGTCTTCGACGGCGGCGGCAACCGCCTCGACAATCGCCGCTGTTGCGAGCATGCCGATTTTCGTCGCGTCCAACGCCTCGGCTGCGACGGATTCGATCTGCGCTGTGACGAGATCTGCGGCTATCGGCTCGATCGCGATGACGCCTCGTGCGTTCTGCGCCGTGATAGCGGTGATCGCGGTTGCGGCGTGAACGCCAAGCATTGCCAGCGTGCGAAGGTCGGCTTGAATGCCGGCGCGGCCACTCGAGTCGCTGCCTGCAATTGTCAGTACCTGAGGGCATACGCTAACATTCGACTTCATGCCGGATACTTTCTTCAATCTGATCATCGCGCGCGCCGCCTTCGAAGATTCGAGATCGCTGCGGGTTGCGCAGCAGATTGGCGCGGTGCTGTTCGTGACGGTCCTGACGACGGCCGCTGCCCAGATCAGTATCCCGTTGCCCTTCACGCCGGTTCCTTTCACGTTTCAGCCGATGGTCGTTCTGCTCGGTGCGGCCGCACTTGGCGCGCGACTCGGCGCCGCCAGCCAGGTGCTGTATTTGACGCTCGGCATCCTCGGAATGCCGGTGTTTGCGGCCTCGCCGATTCTCCCGCAAGGCATGGCACGTTTGCTCGGCCCGACCGGCGGCTATCTGATGGCGTATCCGCTGGCTGCGTTCGTGGCCGGTTCGCTCGCCGAACGCGGATACGACAGGCGGTACTTCACCGCGGTCGTCGCGATGATCGCGGGTTTGGCGTTCGTGTTCGCTGGAGGCGTCGCGTGGCTGGCGCTCGTCGCGCAGCCTGCGGGCGGATTTACCGGAGCCCTCGCGGCTGGCTTGTATCCATTTCTCGCGGCCGACCTGGCGAAGTTGCTGATCGCTGCTGGCGTGATGCCGGCGTTGTGGTTTTTGGTAGAACGACAAGATTAAACGCAAAGTTCGCTAAGGACGCAAAGATCAGGACGGCAGCAGCATGGCTCAGGGTCGCTGCGCATGTGCAACGCGCATGCAGCCCCAGGCTCTGATCGGCCGGCCGGGCAGCGACGACAGGAAACGGCGCTCCAACGTAGCGGCGTCGATGTCGCTGCGAACCGTCAGCCCGGTGGGCCGCGTGAACGCGGCGATGTCGTCCACTCCGAATCGGTTGACGTTGCCTAATCGTCGCCACCCGTTGGCAAGCCGCCGGGTGCCGTAGCCACTGTAGTCACCATCGACAAAAGCTCGCGTCACGTAATCGAACAGGATGCTGCTGCGCGGTCCGCTTTGCGACGCGACGACGAGCAGAATCGCCTTCACCGCCTCTTCCGGAAGGTAATAGGTGACCCCTTCCCACAGGAACAGCGTCTGCGCCTCCGGCGCATATCCCCGCTCACGCAGTACACCGCCGACGTCCTCGTGTTCAAAGTCGATCGGCACCGCGATCGCGGAAGACGCCGTCGGACGGCCTCCGAGGAGAAGCTCCGTTCTGAGCGCCAACACCTCGGGCATGTCCACTTCGAATACGCGCGCCGCGCGCAGGGCGTCGGCGAACCGAAGGGAGCGCGAGTCAAACCCTGCGCCGAGGATCACTACTTGTTGAACGCCTGCACTCGCTTCCTCGAGAAGCACTTCATCGAAATACTGTGTGCGAGCGTTGAAGTAGCCGAACGCGCCTGGAAGTCCCTTTTCCAGCAGCCAGCGCGCCAGCTTCGGCGCCCGATTCAGTGTCCGTTGGTAAGGCAGCAGAGCGGCCGCGGCCATGTAGTCGCCATTTGCGGCCTCGCCAGCAGTAAGGCGGCCAAGCGCGCGCGCCCATGCCGTCAGGTGCGCCGTCCGGGCCACGTTCGCTTTGGCACCGGAAAGGCTCATCTGCGCTCGAATACGAGCAGGAACAGGAACGGCGGAATATCTTCCCGCTTTTGCAAGTAGAGCCCAGCGGCTTCGGCTGCGGCGATCACCGCCTTCGGATCCGGTCGTTCCTCGGGAGCGGGGCCAGGTCCGCCGCCTCCCGGTAAGAAATCGACCACACCGAGTCGTCCGCCAGGCTTTAGCGACTTCGACGCATTCCTGAAAAAGGTTACCGGATCATCCAGTTCGTGAAAGACGTCGTCGATCAGAATCGCGTCGACGCCGGGCGGAAGCAGCGGGTCGGTGGCAGTGCCAAGGATCGGCCGGACGCTGCGCAGGTTTTCGCGCTGCGCGCGTTGTTCGATGTAATCGACCATCTGCGGTTGGATGTCTTCGGCGTAGACGATGCCGTTGGGCCCGACACGGCGCGCCAGCTGGATCGTGAACCAGCCGCTGCCGGCGCCAAGGTCGGCGACGACGGAGCTTTCGGCGATGCGGAGCGTGTCCATGATCTGTTCCGGCTTCTGCCATTCGACGCGGTCGGGCGATTCGAGGAGACCGAGGTCCTGCGCTTTGAACAGGCGGGGCCGCGGCTTCGTCGGGGCCGATTGCTGGTCGCCGGAATGTGTCAGGGGGCGTGGTGTCCGATTCATTGGGCCGAATCGGCGCCGCCGACGCGAATAGACCGGCCGCGGCCAACATCACTGCCAAACCTTGCCAACCCGCGCGGCGCATCAACTACTTGCCTTTTCCAACGACGCCACCCTTCGTCATCGCATCCACCGACAGGATTGCATCGAGTTTGTCTTTCGGCAGCAATCCGCGCTCGAGGACGAGCTCTCGAATTGGCCGGCCGGTTTTGACCGACTCTTTGGCAATGTCGGCGGTTGCGGCGTAGCCGATGTAGGGACTGAGCGCCGTGGCGGCGGCGGTGCTTCGGTCGAGCAGTTCGCGCGCGCGTGCGTCGTTCGCGGTAATGCCGTCCACGCAGCGCATCCGAAACACTTTCATCGCTTCGCGCAGAATCGTTGCGGCGTGAATGCCGTTCCACGCGATGACCGGCATCATCACGTTCAGCTCGAGCTGACCGGCTTCGCAGGCAATCGCGATCGTCGTGTCGCAGCCCATCACCTGGAAGCACACCTGGTTCACCATTTCCGGCACCGACGGATTCACCTTGCCGGGCATGATTGAGGAGCCGGGCTGAACCGCCGGCAACGAGATTTCAGCAATGCCGGCTCGCGGGCCCATCGACAGCAGCCGCAGATCGCTGGCGATCTTGCCCACTTCCACGGCCAGTCGACGCAATGCGCTTGAGATACGCCAGGACGTCGCCCATGCTTTGCGTCACCCGAAACAGATTGTCTGCGGGTTTGACCGCGAGCCCGGTCGCCTTGGCAATCTGTTCGACGATCGACTGTCGATAGTCGTCGCCCGCGTTCAACCCGGTACCGACCGCGGTAGCGCCGATGTTCAGCTCGAACAGTTGCCTGCGCCGCCAGGGCGACATCGTCGGCGCCGCGACGAACGCACGCGCCGTATCCCGAAAATTCCTGGCCGAGGGTAATCGGGACGGCGTCCTGCAGGTGGGTGCGTCCGGTCTTCAGAATGTGCGCAAACTCGGTGGCCTTGCGGTCGAGGCCGTCGGCCAGCGCGCGGGCCGATGCGACCAGTCCCGCCGAACCGAGCAACAGCGCCAGCCGCGTCGCGGTCGGGAACACATCGTTGGTCGACTGTCCCATGTTGACGTGGTCGTTCGGATGCACTCGATCGTACGAGCCGCGCGCACCGCCGAGAATTTCCGCCGCACGATTCGCCAGCACCTCGTTGGCGTTCATGTTGTGTGACGTGCCCGCGCCAGCCTGATAGACGTCGACCACGAACTGATCGCGCAACGCGCCGGCGAGAATTTCGTCCGCGGCCGCGACGATCGCGCGCGCAATGGCCGCGTCGAGGCGGCCGAGCGCGGCGTTCGTCTGGGCCGCCGCTTTTTTGATAATGATCGTCGCGGTGATCAGATCGCCGTGCGCTCGCAGACCGCTGATCGGAAAGTTCTCGACGGCGCGGGCCGTCTGCACGCCGTAGTACGCGTCGGCGGGGACTTGCAAGTCGCCGAGCGGGTCGTGTTCGGTGCGAAAAGACATTGGCGGCTACTCGTCTCTCGTTGCTCGCCTCTCGTCACTCGCAGCTCGAGCAACGAGCCGCGAGCGACGAGCAACGAGTCCAGTATACTGCTCGGATATGCTGCCTTCTTTTTTCGACAGCGTGCTGCAGCTCATCGTCCGCACCTCGACGGATCTTCCGCCCGACGTGCGCGCGGCGATGAAGACCGCGCTCGGTTCGGAGCCGGCGGGGACGCGTTCGGCGCAGGCCTTGACGATCATCGCCGAGAACATCGATCTCGCGGTCGATACCGAAGGCGCAATCTGCCAGGACACCGGCATGCCGACGTTCGAAGTACACACGCCGGTCGGAGCGAATCAGATTTGGATGCGTCAGCAGATTCGCGCCGCGGTGGCCGAAGCGACGCGTCGAGGAAAGCTGCGGCCGAACTCGGTCGACTCGATTACCGGGAAAAATTCCGGAGACAATCTCGGTCCCGGAACGCCGATCGTTCATTTCGATCAATGGGAGCGCGACGCGATCGAGATCAAGTTGATTCTCAAAGGTGGCGGTTGCGAAAACACCAACGCGCAATACGCGCTGCCGGTGGAGCTGCCGCACCTCGGCCGAGCCGATCGAACATTGGACGGCGTTCGGAAGTGCATCCTTCACGCGGTGTGGAATGCGCAGGGTAAGGGTTGCGCGCCCGGTGCGGTCGGCGTCTGTATCGGCGGTGATCGGACGTCTGGCTATACCTACGCCAAGGAACAGCTGTTCCGCACCCTCGACGACATCAACCCGAACCCGGAACTCGCGGCGCTCGAAGCATCGATCATGGCGAGCGTCAACGACCTGGACATCGGGACGATGGGCTTTGGCGGAAAGGTCACGCTGATTGGCTGCAAGGTCGGCGCGCTCAACCGCCTGCCGGCCAGCTTTTTTGTGTCGGTCGCCTACGACTGCTGGGCGTTCCGGCGGCTGGGCGTCCTCCTGAATGCAACATCAGGCAGCATCGAACAGTGGCTCTATCGGGATCCAACGCATCCAATTATTCCGATGCTCGATCAATCCGGTTTCCAGCGCACCGGCCGCGAGATCGCATTGAAGGCGCCGCTCAGCGACGCCGACGTGCGTGCGCTGAGAGTTGGCGACGTCGTCATGGTATCGGGTCGGATGTTCACCGGCCGCGACGCGGTGCATTCGCATTTGATGAAACACGAGCCGCCGGAAGACATGCGCGGATCGGTGCTGTATCACTGCGGTCCGGTCGTCGTGAAAGAAGGAGACGGGTGGCGCGTCACCGCCGCGGGACCGACGACCAGCATTCGCGAGGAGCCCTACCAGGGCGAGATCATCAAGCGCTATGGCGTGAAAGCGGTGATCGGCAAGGGCGGCATGGGAGCGAAGACATTGGCGGCGATGAAGGAACACGGTGCCGTGTATCTGAATGCGATCGGCGGCGCCGCCCAGTTCTACGCGCGGTCGATCAAGAAAGTGGACGGCGTATCACTGTTGGAATTCGGCACGCCCGAAGCGATGTGGCATTTGACGGTCGAAGACTTCCCGGCAATCGTCACGATGGATGCGCACGGCAATTCGCTCCACAAGGACATCGAACAGGAAAGCGGGCAGCACCTCGAAACGATCGGGGTCTAAAAAAATCGAACGCCGAGCTCGCCGAGAACGCGGAGCGAAAAGTTTCACTCGGCGTCCTTGGCGTCCTCGGCGTTCATTTCTTTGTCGTGAAATCCTTCAATTGCGGCCGCTGATACCCGTGTTCCATCGCTGCCATATCGAGGTCCGTCGTCTCGATATCCGAAATCGACAACAACGGGAACGGCGAGAGTTCCGCGACATCGATCGTCTTCAAGTACCCGCCGCAGGCGCTGCAGACTTCGAGGCGTCGATCTTTGCGTTCCTCGTTTGGTGCGGCCGTCACGAAATCGGCACCGCTGTGTTCGCAGTAGATGCACGAATAGGTGGGTAGTTCCCAACCGCTCGAGCAGAACGAGCAGCGCAGCGTGCGGTGACCGCCGCCCGAGTGAAACACGACTTCCGCCAACGCCGGCCACGACCCGCAGGCGGGGCAATAGCCGCGCGTCCATTCCTGAAGCGCGGTGACAACGGTCTGGTCGACTGCGTGCGCGAACAACAGGTGCTGCAGCGCGTGAACGAAGGGACTCACGGCCAGCTCGGCGATGAGCCACACCAGGTCGGGCGCGAGCCCGCGATGAGATGCTCCGGTGCGAATCGACGCCTGGTTGCGCGTCAGCGACGCGCCCAGTAGAGACGAGGCTTCCATGTTGCCGCTGGCGATTTGCTCGCGAATATGGGTGGCCGCTTCGCCGGCGCCGCCATCAGCGAGGGCGTCACAGAAACGCAGCAGGGCGGGCGCCAGCAGCGGGACCGGCAGCGGAATCGGTTCGCCGGTAAAGACCGGGACACCGCGTCCGAGCTTCGCCGCGAGGTATTTCGGCGGCAAAGAGAGCCGCGGCAGCCGGCCGCTTTCGAGGCGCTCGGCGAGGTCGCTGACCAGCGACAGCAGGCGGCGCTGCAGATCGAGAGCGGGCGCCAGGTCTGGCCGGGTCGCGCGGAGGACCTGCCAGCGCGCTTCGGCCTTTTCGGTTAGATCTGCCCGTTTTCCGCCCAAAATCGCGACATACGCCATCGTCTTGCTATAATGTTTGCATGATTAACGTATCCGAAACGGCGGCATCCAAGATCAACGACCTGCTGACCGAAGAACAGAAAAGCGGCAGCGGCCTGCGCGTGTTCGTCCAGGGCGGCGGCTGTTCGGGTTTCCAATACGGCTTGATGATCGAAGAGAACGGCCAGGGGTCCGGCGACCAGGTGTTCGAATCGCACGGCGTCAAGCTGTTCGTGGATCCGATCAGCATTCGGTACCTGAACGGCGCCGAAGTCGACTTTGTCGACACCGTTACCGGCGGCGGCTTCACGATCAAGAATCCGAACGCGACGTCCACCTGCGGCTGCGGACAGAGCTTCAGCACCGAATAGAAGTTGGTAAATGGGTAAGTTGGTAAGTTGGTAAATTAGAACGCGCCCTCGCGTGGTTCTTGTTTTCATTTACCAATTTACCAACTTACAAACTTACCAATTTCGATGGATCGCCCCCTTCCCGATCTCTCTTCAATCCGGCCCGCTGGCGGGAAGCGCTCTTCAAAGCGCGACCGCATCCTGCAGATCTTTCTGCGTCAGAGCGGGCACCTCAGCGCTGACGATCTCGTGGACGCCGTGCACCGCGAAGCGCCGGGCATCGGCCGCGCGACCGTCTATCGGACGCTGCAATGGATGGTTGGCGCCGGCATCGCGCGGAAAGTCGATTTCGGAGAGGGACGATCGCGGTTCGAGCAATCGTTCCGCCATCCGCGTCACTACCATCTGATCTGCACCACCTGTCATCGTTCGTCGGAATTTCTCAGCTCCGACGTCGAATCGTTGATGGAGGAGATTGCCGGGGCGCGCAACTTCACGCCGGCGCAGCAGGTCGTGCAGATTTATGGGACCTGCGAAGAGTGCCAGACCGGCAAGAAGACGCCGCCGATCGACGGCGCCACGACCGAACTGGTGTTTGCCCGCGACGCCTTGCGGATGGCGATTGCGACCGAGCGCAGCGGCCTGGAGTTCTACGCCCGCGCCGCTGGCATCACCAAGGACGCTCGCGGCCGCGCCGTCTTTCAGAAGCTGGCCGAAGAAGAGAAAGAGCACCTCGGGACGCTGCAGAAACGCTACAAAGAACTCAACGCGCAGGATCCGCAACTCGAATCGCGTCCCACTTTCCTGTTCTTCAAGGGCGCGGCAAGCGGCCTGTTTGCCGAGGGTGCCGAGCAGTTGCGCAAGGGTGTCAACGATGAGCAGGCGCTGCTGATCGGCATCAAGTGTGAGCGCGGTTCGCACAAATTTTTCAAGCGCTACGGCGAACGGTTCGAGGACTCCGAGGGCAAGCAGGTGTTTCTGGAATTTGCCGACGAAGAGCGCACCCACCTCGACCTGCTGATCCGCGAATACAAAGCGCTGCGCGAGCGTCAGGCGCGCAAAGCCCCGGACAAGCGGGCCAAACGCGCCGCTCGCTGAATGATCGATCTTCACACCCACACCACGGCCTCCGACGGTCGCGACACGCCCGCCGAACTCGTTGCCCGGGCGGCGGCGGCCGGAGTTTCGGTTCTCGCCGTAACGGATCACGACACCGTCGCCGGATGCGAAGCCGCCGCCACTGCTGCCGCCGCCGCTGGTATTGAATTCGTGGATGGAATCGAGATCACCGCAATGCGCGCCGGCGGCGACGTTCACGTGCTCGGCTATTTTTTCGACCGGCATTCTCCGGCGCTGCTCGATTTTTTGCAGCAGCAGCGCCTTCAACGAATCGAACGCGTTCGCGAGATGGTCGCGCGATTGGCGGTGAATGGCATCGAGTTGAACGCCGACGCGATCGTGCAACCGGCGATCGAGAATCCAGCCAAATCCGCTGGACGTCCGTGGATCGCTCGCGCGCTGGTCGCCGCCGGCGTCGTTGCCGACGCGAACGAGGCGTTCGCGAAGTGGCTGTCGCGTGGCCGCCCCGGATACGTGCCGCGCGCCGCGGCGTCGCCCGCCGAAGTGTTCGCGCGGATTCACGATGCCGGGGGAATCGCGTCGCTGGCGCATCCGTCACTGGTCGGACAGGACAGCTGGATCGACGAATTTGCGTCGCCATGGCCTCGATGCGGTCGAGGCGTACCACAGCGAACACGACCAGCCCGCGACGGCACGCTACCTCGCCATCGCGGCCCGGCTGAATCTGCTGGTAACCGGCGGCTCGGACTACCACGGAGATTCCGCGCACGGTCCCACCGCGCCGGGTCGTGTCTCGCTACCGCGCGATCACTTCGATCGCCTGACCGTCCTGTCCCAAACGAAGAAAAACCACAGAGTCACAGAGTCACAGAGATAGGGCGCAGCCGTTCGCCCGCCGAACCTTACCTCTGTGGCTCGGTGGCTCGGTGGTGATTCTTTCGCGCGACGAGGCGCGCCACCGCCTCGGGCCGCTCCACCTCTTCGTAGAACAGCACTTCGAAATCATCGAAGTGGCGACGCAACTCTCCGGGCTCGAGTAAATGGTCTGGTGATTTCGGACCGACGTCGAGCGCGAGCTGTTTCACGGTGAACGTTTCGTAGATGACAATCCCGCCCGGAACGACCGCGTCGCGGATCGCCGGAAACAGATCGCGCTGCAGATAACGCGTCACCAGAACGACGTCGAAGTACGCTCGAGGCAACGGATGCTGCGTGAGGTCGGCACACCAGATGCGCAAACGGACGCCTTCGCGTTGCGCTGTTCGCGCCGCATCCTCCAGCGCTTCGAGATTCACGTCCACGCCGTACACGTAAGAACCACTCCGGGCGATCGGCAGCGCGTGCCGTCCTCGTCCCATCGCGACATCGAAGACACGGGTTCGCGCGCGCGAGTCGCCGCGAGGCGGGGCATAGCGCCCCAGCGATTCCATGACGAACGGTGAAGGTGACATAATCGTCGGACTGTGGCTCAAGCGCTCCTCACCGCTGTGTTGCTCGGCCTCGGCGGTCTCATAACGACGACGGTTTTCGGCCTGCTTGCTTCCGACGTCGCTCGACATATTTCATTCGGCATCTTCTCGACGCTCATCACGCTGCTCGCGCACTCGATGATGATGTTCTATCTGATCGGCAAAGGAAAAGCGGTCAAAGACGCGATGGCCGAGAACAGCCTGACCGGCGACTACTACCGCCGCATCGCCCTGGCTCGTAAGCCGGTGTTCTCAATTGCCACCTTCGCGATGGTCGTCACGATGATCACCGCCATTCTCGGGGCAAGTGTCGACACCGGAATGTTGCCACCAATCGTCCATGGCACGATTGGCTACGGCGCCGTCGCGTGCAATTTAGCCGCGCTCAAGATCGAAATCGACGCGCTCTCTACGTCGAGCAGGATCGTTGACGAGGTAAATCGCGTGCTCGGCGCATGATGACGAAAAGCGTTCAACGCAGAGTTCGCGAAGTTCGCAAAGAAAACAGTTCATCGACCTCCGTGGCCGTACTCGACATCGCCGACGTCACCAAGAACTACGGCGGACTTCGGCCGCTCCGAATCAAACAACTGCGTATCGATTCGGCAGAGCGAGTAGCGCTGCTCGGCTTGGATCGGCCGGCCGCGGAGATGTTTGTGAACCTCGTCACTGGCCAATCGCTGCCCGATACCGGCCGAGTTGCCGTCTTCGATCAGAACACGAACGCGATTACGGAAAGTGCAGAGTGGCTGCAGCTGATCGATCGGTTCGGCATCGTCAGCCAGCGGGCAGTGCTGCTCGAACCGTTGAGCACCTTGCAGAACCTGGCCATGCCTTTCACGCTCAGCATCGAGCCGATTCCCGACGACGTCCGATCGCAAGCGGAAGCGCTGGGGCGTGAGGTCGGGCTGGAGGCCGATGCATTCGATGCGCCCGTCTCTTCGCTCGACGATGTCGCGAAGCTGCGGCTTCGCGTCGGCCGGGCGCTCGCCTTGCGTCCGGCGATGCTGCTGCTGGAGCATGTCAGCGCCGGGCTATCGCCGAGTGATGCCGCGTCTGTCGGGCGTCACATCGCGTCAGTTGCCGCAGCGCGCGGCGTCGCGATTGCCGCCTTGACTGTCGATGAATCGTTCGCGAAGGTCGTGGCGCAACGTGTCCTTCATTGGGAGCCAGCCAGCGGCCGACTCGCCGAACGACGCGGCTGGTTCAGTGGCCGACTCGGATAGAATGCCGTCAGAACGCGGTCCTTCGCTCGTCGGCTTACGCGCGAGCTACGGATCGCAAGGGGGAGGTATGAGACCGACGAAGCAGCTGGGGTTGCTGGCAATTATCCTCGCCGCGAGTTTCAGTGCAGTCATCGCCGCGCAGGCGCCGGCGGCAAAGCCTGCGGCCAAGAAACCGCGGGTGTTTTTCATCGAGCCCAAAAACAACGCCACCGTTTCCAGTCCGGTTCACATGAAGTTCGGATCGGAAGGAATCGAGATCGCCGCCGTTCCACCCGGCGATGTCACGACAACTCGGCCCGGCAAAGCTCACTATCACGTCGGGATCGACCAGGCATGCCTCGCGCCGGGTAAGACCATCGTCAAGGGCACGCCGTCGTGGGTGCACTTTGGCGACGGCAAAGACGTGTTCGATTCGCAGTTGACGCCCGGCAAGCACAAGCTGGCGCTGCAACTCGGCGACGATCTCCACAACACGCTACCTGGCACGTGTCAGGTCATCACGGTGACGGTGAAATAGAGCGGGTGCCGAGTGCTGGGTGCTGGTGAATAAAGAGGGGTGTCGGGTGCTGGGTGCTAAGTGCTGGGTGCTGGTGCTGGGTGTCGGGTGCGGGTGCGGGTGCGATGGTGCTGGGTGCTGAGAGTGCGCGGTGCGAGAGTGCGCGGTGCGAGAGTGCGCGGTGCGAGAGTGCGAGGTGCGAGAGTGCCGAGATCCGACTCGCCGCAAACTAGGCACCAGCACCCAGCACCCGGCACCCAAGCACCCAGCACTTGGCACCAATGCACCAGCACCCGACACCCAGCACCAGCACCCAGCACTCAGCACCCAGCACCAGGCACCCAGCTCTGGCCCCCCTTTCTTGACATAACCGTACTTGTTTACGCCTCAGGTATGCGGATGAGGTAGCCACTTCAGCGAAATTAGGCCGTATTCTTCAGGCTCGTCCTTTGGAATGAAACTTGATAATCCGTACCTGGGCACGCGCGCCCAAGGAGACTCGGATGTCAAGCGGCACGATCAAGCGACTCGTTCGGGACAGGGGATTCGGGTTCATTCGCGACGACGGCGGTCAAGAGTGGTTCTTTCACAGGAGCTCGGTGCAAGGCAGCTTCGATCAGTTGAATGAAGGCCAGCGCGTCCACTTCGAAGAAGAGCCTTCGGCCAAAGGGCCTCGCGCCGGCAACGTTCGCAGCGAAGGCTGATTCGAACCACAGACTCATCCTTTTCGACATCGACGGCACTCTTGTGCTCACCGGCGGAGCCGGTGGCCGCGCGATGTCGCGCGCCTTTGAAGATCTGTTCGGCATTGCCGACGCCTTTCGCGGGATACCGATGGCGGGGCGCACTGACACAGCAATTCTGTCGGATGCGCTGACCGCCCATCGCATCGCCCTGACCGATCCGCGGATCACGTCTTACCGCGACCGTTACTTCCACGTGCTTCCAGGCGAAATTCAGAATCGACCGCCAGACGCGCGTCACGGTGTGATGCCCGGCGTCCGCGAATTATTGGATGCGCTCACCAGGCGCGACGACGTCTACCTCGCGCTGCTGACCGGAAACTACGAAATATCGGCGCGCATGAAGCTCGAATACTTTGACCTGTGGCGATACTTCGTGTGCGGCGCGTTTGGTGACGAGGCACCCGAGCGCAACGCGCTGTTTGGCGTTGCTCGAGAACGCCTCGCCGCGCGCGGCGGGCCAATGGTGCGCGCCGAGCGCGCCGTGGTCGTCGGCGACACACCGCACGACATCGCTGTCGCGATCGCCGCCGGCGCGCGATCGATTGGCGTTGCGACGGGAAGCCACTCGGTTGCCGCACTGCAAGCCGCCGGCGCCGATCACGTGTTCGAGGATCTCAGTGACACCGACGCGGTGCTTCAAGCGCTGGAATGAGCGTAATTCGATCGGCGAGCGAACGTGGCCTGCCAACCGAAGCTCTACTCGATCCGTGAGCGGAGCTGGCCTGCCAACCGAAGCTCTACTCGATCCGTCGAGCGAAGGTTGGCGGAAGCGCCTCGGAGTCGAACCGAGCCTTCCCGCGTGAGCAGGAAGCAACCGATTTTGAAGACCGGGAGAGCCACCGGGCTCCGTTCGCTTCCGATCGTAACGTTCGATTGTAGTAGGAAGATCGTAAAGAGACGAACGGGCAGATCACAGATGCGATCGGCGATCTGCCCGCTGCAATCCGGTATTTCGGACTAGCCCTCGATTAACCTGACGTCGCCGGCCCGCGGTCCTTTCTGCGAATCTTCTGGGGTGAACTCGACGCGCTGGCCTTCACGCAGCAGCTCGAACACTGCACCACGAACCGAGCTCCGATGGAAGAAGTGCTCGATTCCTCCTTCGTCTCGTATGAAGCCGAAGCCCTTGTCGATCAGGAGCCGCGCAATTGTCCCGGTTGGCATAACCCGAAGCCTCCGTTCGAACCCCCCAGGGATATCCCAAGGGGACTCAGCCGGTTACGGAGCGCGTGCGGGCAAACGCCAACAGCGTGGACACGGACCGGCCAAGTGTTCCCGGCCTAGCTGAGCCGGAAAATCGATGCCAGTCTAGGCAGTTCGTACCCGGAAGTCAAGGCAGAGCCGTACTTTAGAGAGAATCGCGCGGATTACTGCGGCGTGCCCGCGGGCTTGGGCTTCTCGCGATTCGGCGGCGGGTAAGTTGTCCAGAAATGTCGCCCGCAACGGGGACACACCCAAAATTGATCGGGAGCCCACGGCCGATCGGGGGCTGGATCGCGCATCTCCATCTCCGTGCCGCATCGCATGCACCGAATGTGGAGGTCGCCGTCGCTCATTGCCGAGATTTTATAACATGCGCGACGTGCCCACACCGATTACCGCCGTGGTGCTCGCTGCCGGACGATCATCGCGGATGGGTCGTCCCAAGGCCACGTTGCCGTTGCACGGCGAGACATTTCTTACACACATCATCCGAACGTTTCGGGATGCGGGTGTCAATGACGTCGTCGTTGTGCTCGGACACGACGCGGATGCGATCGCTCAGACCGTCCAGTCAAGCGGCCTCGTGGCACGCCTGGCAGTCAATTCGAATTACGACCGCGGACAGTTGTCGTCGCTGCTGACCGGCCTCGATGCCGCCGACCAACCGGGTGTACCCGCGATTTTGATGACACTCGTAGATGTTCCGTTGGTTTCTCCTTCAACCGTTCGCGCGGTGATCGACCGCTATGAAAAAACCAGGGCGTTGATCGTGCGTCCAGTCAACGGCTCGCGGCACGGCCATCCGATCCTGATCGATCGCGATCTTTTTGCGGCGTTGCGCGCGGCTGGCGACGCAACCGGCGCAAAACCGATCGTCCGCGCGAATGCGTCGCCCGCAGGGGACGTCCTGGTCGACGACGAAGGGGCGTTTTGCGACATCGACACGAGGGAGGAGTACGCTCGAATTATCGGGGATGACGCCGTCGGTCGTCGGCCCGGAACTTCGACGGATTAGTAGGAGCAGGGGCGCGCATTTCCGAAATCGCGTAGCCGTTGGCGATCAGCCAAGTACCGATGCTCGACGATACGTCACAGACCTTACCTGGTCTGAACACGTCGAGCGGCACGCCGTCGAGCTCTTTCTCTTTCGGCGTGGCAATGATGAGAATTCTCAATGGACATCCATATGGCGATAGAAATCCCCTGTGTTGCCACTTTGGTTTCAGAGCAAGGCTGGTACCGACCGTGCTTCAAAACAGCCCTGACCCAAAAGGAGGAGGTGAAATGTTTTTAAGCATGAGCGGAAGAACACTGATTGCCTGTGGAATCGCGCTGGTCGTTAGCTCTACTGCGTGCGACCAGGACAAGAATCGAACTGCGGAGTCGCGCGGTCACAAGGGTGCGCCAATCAACCTCACCGGCTGTTTGCAGAAGGATAGTGGTATCTCAACGACCTACATCCTCACGCAGGTGAACGAGCCGACACAATCGGTAGGAACCAGCGGCAGCAGCGCGTCCGCCAACGTCGACCAGGAACGGATGCGCGAAGCGAAGCACGCGTATCGACTCAGCGGTGATGATGATCAGCTGAAAGAGCTCGTCGGCAAGCAGGTCAAGGTCGAGGGTGTAATCGCGGAAAACTCGGACTTCAAGAAGGCCAATGAGCAGCGCGCCGACATGGACACCGGCGATCTGGCGAAGGTCGACGTGAAGTCGGTGGCGGCGATTTCGGACGCATGCGGGTCGAATCCGCAGTAGTCCGCTATCCGATCAATCCCATCAGCCAGTGGACAATATTCAGCGCGAATTGCTGATTGTCCACATCCCTGCGATTCAAACCGATCAGGATCGACGTCGCGTCGGCGGCGTCGATCCGCTGTGCGGTCAACGCAGCGGCCTCACCCAGTATCACCACGCGACCGCGGCCATACTGCAACGCGACCGCCTGCGCGAGTCCCGCCGCAGATCGCCCTTCTTCTTCACGCGATTGCCGGAACGGGTACTCACGCGCCGCTGCCGAGAACTGCAGCAGCACGCCGGCGCCCGGCGGCGGCTTCAGAGCCTGGCCGGTAAGGGTCATGACGGCGTTGACGCGTTCGGCGCTCGTACGGCCGTTCGTAATCGGATGCTCGCGTACTCCGCCATTCGATCGCGTGAACGTGATGTCGGAGCGGCTGCGATCCTCAGCCCACCAGTTGGTCATCTCGACGCCGAAGGCGAGTGCGAGACGTCGCGCAGCGAGCCCGGCCGGTGCGTGATCGGCCACGATCAGTGCGCGGCCGCCGGCCGCCACCCATTCCGCGACGTTCTGGACCTCGTCGGCGTCAAAGGCATCTGCGTTGAGTTGCACCGCGCGCTCGAGATGTGCCAGGTTCGCGAGATGTTGAGCGAGTCCCATGTAACCGAGCGGGTTAACGGTCACGAAGATGTCGGCGCCGCTCAACGCCGCCGCGGTGATCCGTCCCTGGCTGCTCAGCACCCTGAAGCCGTCGCGCTGCAGCAGGCGGGCAAATGCCCGGTAGCCGCCGCTGCTGGTGTGCGTATTCAGATGCCCTTCGTCCACGACCAGTCGTGGTCGAGAGCCCGCGGCGAATGCCGGATGTTCAAGCAGCGGTGAATACGAGCGATCGACGGTTTGCGACGGCCACACCATCCACGTCAGGCCGGCGACCGCCATCGTCAGCCCGGCGCGAAGCATCCAGGTCAGCAATCGCATGTTGACAGATACATCCGTCGTGGATATATATCACAGGAAGGTGGAGTGCAGGAACTGGAAGAGCAACGAGCAACGAGCAACCAGCAACGAGCGACGAGCAACGAGCGCCAGGCGACGGCAACAGCATGTCCGAAGCCCTTACCCCTGCGGTCTTTCATGTCCTGCTCGCGCTGGCGACGGGCGATCGCCACGGTTACGCGATCATGAAAGAGTCGCTGCGGCAAAGCGAGGGGACGGTGCGGCTTGGCGCCGGGACGCTCTATGGAACGCTGCAACGGCTGATCGAAGCGGGCTACGTCGCGGAGGCGCCGCGCGCCGGTCCTCGCATGTTCAACGGTCGGCAGCGTCGCTACTATCGGATCACGCAGGAAGGACGCGACGCGCTGAACGGCGACGTCGAGCGGATGCAAGGCCTGGTACGTGCGGCGCGCGTCTTGAAAGCGGCGCGAGGAGCGGCAAAATGATCGATTGCGCCGCGGCGATCTACCGGACGCTGATTCGCCTCTATCCACACGGCTTCTGGCGAACGTTCCACGACGAACTCGAGGACGACTTCGCCGACGGCAGCCGCGAGGCCGGCGATGCGGGCGGCGTGGCGTTGCCGCTCTTCTGGGCCCGCGCGCTTGCCGACTTGATCACCTCGCTGGTGCGCGAATGGTTGCGGACGCCGTGGCTGCTGGTGCTAATCGTCGCCGCGGTTCTCTCGGTCACCATATTCAGCCTCACCGCGTTCCAGGTCGCGCGATGGCCGGCAATGCTCTCTCGCCGCGTCCGCGCCGGTGGCGATCCGAACGCCGAGGCGCTGAAAGCGATCGTCGTTCTGACGGCTGGCGCGTTGATTCCGATTGCCGCGGCGATTCTCGCCTCGCTGTGGGCGACGGCGGTGCGCCGTCGATCGCAATCGCGGCGGTCGTTGCTGTCGCGCCGGTGATCGATCATGTTCGAGGTCCGCGATCTGCGGAAGCAATTCGCCGGCATCGAGGTGCTGCACGGCGTGTCGTTCCGGATCGCGCGCGGCGAAATCCTTGGCTACCTCGGCCCAAACGGCTCGGGCAAGAGCACGACGATCAAGATCATTGCGGGACTGCTCGACCCGAACAGCGGCCGCATCACGCTCGACGGAACTGATATCGCCGACGATCCACCGGCGTTCCGCCGCCGACTGGGTTATGTCCCGGAAGAACCGAATCTCTATACGCACCTGACGGCGGTTGAATACTTGCGGCTGGTCGGGTTGATGCGCGATCTGCCGGCGGCGCCGCTCGACGCGCACATCACCACCTTGCTGCAGCTGCTCGATCTCGAACTCGCGTCGTATGGGCCGCTTTCGAGCTTTTCCAAGGGGATGCGGCAGCGCGTGCTGCTCGCCGCGGCGCTGCTGCACGACCCCGATCTGCTGATTTTCGACGAGCCCTTTTCCGGGCTCGACGTCAACGCCAGCCTGATGTTGCGGGCGCTGCTGCAGGCGCTGCAGCGCCGCGGCAAGATGATCCTGTTCAGCTCGCATCAGATGGACGTCGTCGAAACGCTCTGCCGCCGCGTGCTGATTCTGTACCGTGGGCGAGTGGCCGTCGAAGGATCGCCGCAGGAACTGCGCCGTGCCCGCGTCTCGGAATCGCTCGAAGAAGTATTCGCCGCGGTGACGGAACAGGAAGACTACGCCGCAAGAGCGGAAGCGATCCTCAACGCCGGCCACAGATGACTCGCCGCGCATTCCGCGCCCTGACACGCCATTTCGTCGGCGCAATCGTCGAGCCGCCAATACTTTCCGATGTCGGCATCGACGCGTTCCGGCGAACCCTGATTTCGGCGGCGTCTTTTTTCATCTGTCTCGGCGGATTCCTGCCGCGCATCTTCATAAAGAAGTACCACCTGCTGTCGCAAATGCCCTCGCCCGAGCCGTACCTGGCTGCGTGGCCGGGCGACACGCTGTTCACGCTGGCGCTGCCGATGTACTTCATCGGCTTTGCCGCAGTGATCGTCAGCCCGATGCTGTTTCCCGACGAGACGGACTATCGTGTGCTTACACCCCTGCCGCTGAAACGCGTCGAGCTGTTTGCCGCCAAACTCACCGCCCTGTTCATCGTCTCCACGGCCGCAATCCTCATCGTCAACGCCGTGCTCAGCGTCACTCTTCCGGCCGTCATCGGAGGACGATGGGCGCCGCACCCTGCGCTTGTTCGCGTGCCGATTCACTGGTTGACAGCGTGCGTTGCATCCGCGTGGACAGTGTCGGCGGTGATGGCTCTGCAGGGCGCGTGTCTCCTCGTGGTTCCAGAACGGTGGCGGCATCGGGTTTCGAGCGCCGTGCAAGCCTCGGTGTTTTTGATGCTGCTGGTATCGGTCCCTTTTTTCGTTCGTCTGACTGGACGAACCGTGAACGCCGACACGGTGTCGGCGGCGCCGCAGATTTTTCTGCCGCCGATCTGGTTTTTGGGGCTGGAGCGATGGCTGCTCGAGGGATCCGCGGCGGCCGGCTACGCGCGCGCGGCCGCAGCAGCCGGCGTCGCCTGGGCTGTCACGCTGAGCGTAGTTGGCCTCGCCTTCGTGTCGCTGTTTCGATCGGCCGAGTCGCTGGCGGGGACAGCCGGCAATCAGCGGGTATCGAGCGTGCGGCGTCGCGTCGGCCGCTGGTTGCGCACGCGAACGATCGTCCCATCACCGCAGGCGGCGATCATCGGCTTCGCGCTTCGCGGGCTGACACGCAGCCGTCTGCATCAGTTTATTTTCGCCGTGGTCCTCGGCGGCGGCCTGGCGATGCTGGCGGGGCAAATCGCGTGGATGGTCGAGGGCCGCACGCTAGCGGCGACGCGGCCGGAGGACGCGATGAGCGCGGCGATCGCGGCGCCGTTGCTGATCGCGTTGAGTCTGGTGTTGGGCCTGCGGGCGGCATTCCTGTTGCCGCTCGATCGCGGCGCCGGCTGGCTATTCCGCCTGGTCGACGACCCGCGGACGCGCGGTCCGGCGCTGAACGGTGTCGCGACGGTGTTCAGCATTGCCGCCGTCGCGCCTGCGACGGCGATCGCGCTGCTGCTGCAGCCACCGCTGTTCGGCTACGTGACGGTGGTTGCCATCGCGATGACCGCACTTGCCAGCCTGTCGCTGGTCGAAATCGTGTTGATTGGCTGGCGTCGTATCCCCTATTCGTGCAGCTATCTGCCGGGGAAGCGCCACCTGACCTACACGGTCGCGGTTCTACTGGCGCTCTACGTTTTCTTCGTCGGAATCGGCTCGATGATCGTGCGCGGCAGCCTGTTGCATCCCGCACGGATGCTCTTTGTCGGGGGCTTGCTGATGGCGTCGTTCGCCGCGTTGCGCCGTGCCCGCCTGCGTACGCTCGGCACCTTTCCCCTGGAATTTGAAGACGAAGACCCGGCCGCGGTGATCCTCATGCCGCTCAATTAAATCTGGTCACCAGACGCCTAGATCGTCTTGAGATATTCGATCAGCGCGCGTCGGTTGGCGTCGCTACGAATCACCGACCAGAAGTCATGACCGCGATTACCGGAACCGGGTCGGTCCGTGTTGAACCAGTTCCGATCGTTTCCAAAACGCCGGCGCAGCTCCGACTCATCGAGCGCACCGTCTCGCCGATCCGAAAATAACAGCTGACCGACGCGCTCGCGGTCGAGCCGGCGCGCTGCACGCACGTCGAAGATCCGCGGCCGATCCGATTCCGGTCCGAGCAAATGGTACAGGGTTGGCACGCTGCCGTTGTGGAGATAGGGATAGTTCGCCCACACGCCAGTCAGCGGCGTCGCCGCGTAGCCGCGGCTCTGGGCCAGCGCTCCCTCCGCCGCCAACGGACTGCGGTTGAACGCCTCGACAAACGGCTCGGTGATGATTGCGAGCCGTGCCGGATCGGTGCCCACATCGCGATGGACGCCCGGCCACTCGACGTTGCCACGGCCGTCATACGTACCGTGGCAGCGATGACAGCCAATTTCCTGCGAGTAGAACAGCTCGCGTCCACGCGCCGCGAGGGCCAGATCGACATCGTACGGATATGCGGGAGCGCGCAGGTGTCGGACGACGGAGTCGAACTCCGCCTTGATGCGCGGGATGACGGCGGTCATCAATGCGTCGAACGATCGATCCTTTTCCAGTTCCATCGACGAGGCCATCAACGGAAAAGGACCGTGAAAACTACCGTCGGTGTACCAGCGCCGCACCGGCATTTTCGCCACGGTGTGCCACAGCGGCGGTGTTTTGACGTCACCGCGTCCGACGGCGGCAACTTCGGGCATCGCGCTGCCATGCGATCGCATGTACATCTCCACGTACGACGCGGCGAACGCAGTCGACCGCGCGCGTGTCAGCGAATCGATCTTGTCGTGGTGATGGCTGTTGAGAATGCGGTTGGCTTCGGCCGCTGTGGCGTAATCGGGCGATCCGCGCAACCGCCCGCGCCACGGCTCGGAAGTCAGCCGCTTCAAGGCCTCGCCGAGCCACAACTCATCGAACGTTTTCGTGCCGGCGCCGAAGTACGCCACGCCGTCGATTTCCGCGGTGTGGCAGACGAGACAGTTGACGGTCCATTTCAGCGGCTCGCGACCGGTGGCCGATGCGTTCGGCGCCATGCCGAACGCCGGAATGCGTGGATTGTCGCGCCAGCGCACCAGGCCGACTTGGTTGGCGACGATCGTGTCGACGTCGCCGACCACCGCCTGGGTGACCAGATTGCTGTCGAACAGCGACTGCGGAATCCAGGCCGAGGCGTCGTAAGTTTCGTAAACAAATTCGAACAGCGAGCGGCGACGCTCTTCGAGACTGCGCGGATCGTCGTCATCCCATTGGATCACCGTATTGCGGAGGCCTGAATCGAATCCACGCGACAAGGTGTCACGCGTCAGCGGTTCCTCGTGGTTGGGCCGGGCCAGCGCCAGCGCTGCGATCGCAACCGCCAACACGGCGCCGGTCAGAAAGTGCGCTTTCATAGTCAGCGTCCTTTCGCTTTCATTAACTGATGAATGTCGGCGAGGCAGTCGTCGTCTCGATCGGCGCGGCACAACGGTTCGGCAATCAGCACCTCGGCGATCGCCTGGCTTCGCTCGCCGCGGTGGACCGCGAGTCGTGCGAGTTCCTTGTGCGCACGGCCGCGCACCCAGTCGCTGGTCGCCAGTTGGATGGCCGCTCGAAGTTCACGTTCGGCGAGTGGATCCTGAAGGGCAACGAGCGCGGAACCATAGGCAAGTCGCCAGCGTGCCGCTTCACCCAAGGCGCGCGGGCGCGGATCGTCGTGAAAGCGCGCTAACCCGGCTTCGAGCGCCACCTTCGCGTCGCGCGGCCGCCCGGCGCGCAGCGCCGTGTTTCCCTCTTCCAGCCACAGCAAGCGGTTGCGTGGGAATCGCTGCTTAAGGTCGGCGACGACGCGGAGGGCTGCGTCGTAGCGCGATTCGCGGTTGTAAATCAGGATCAGCGTAAACATCGCGTTGGCCTGGACGTCGCTTGGCTGGCGGGCCGCCTCTTCGACGAGGTGGAGTGCGCGCTCGCGATCCCCGCCGAAACCGGCGAGATGGGCGACTAAACGAAGCGGCGCGCCAAGATTGGCGACCGCGTAGCGATACATGCCGACGCTGAGGCCGGCGTCGTGTCGTGACGGATCGAGTTCAAGCGTGCGTTCGTGTTCGCGATAGGCACGTCGCGCCGGGCTGAAGCTGGCGAACAATCGTCCATCGATGGTGGCGGTGTAGGAGGCGAGGAAGCCGTAAGCTGAGCCGACTTGGAAGTGCGCATCGGCGTCGCTGCTGCGGTCGCGGAGCCTCGCTTCGCTGATCGCGATGGCCTGTTGAAGCGCCTCGTGGAAGTGGGCGGCGAGAATCGGATCCGGCTTCGGTTTTGGGATGTTGGCGCGGGCCTGACCGAGATAATCGTCGACGGTGATCGCGCCCTGATTGAAGAGCAATTGGATCCACGCCGTTGCGGCGGCAAGCCGATAGGCGGCGGGATCGGTCGGGTCGGCGGCGATCGCCGCCTTGAACGCAGCGAGGGCCTGCTCGTGGTCGAGGTTATAACCGAGTTCGAGGCCCCGCGCCCTCAGGTTTTTGGCATCTTGCGCCAGGGCTGGGCATGACAGCGCCAGAATTGTAAGCGCCGCGATGGCGGTTCTCATTCCATCGGGACATGTGAGAACCGCCGCAGGATCAGCTCAGGATTTTCGAATCGAGCGGACCGCGAACACCGGTGCGATTTCGTTGCCGTTGGTCGCTTCGAATCGCACCGTCACGCTGGTCTTATTGGCAACCAGTGCAGCCGGCAGCGCGTACTCGATGTCGACGAATTGTGACACGCTGCCCTGGGCCAGCGACTGCGCGCCGATCCGTTGGCCGTCGGCCAGGATCTCGAACGACCGTGCGCGGCGATTGTCGGTGTTATAGGTGACGACAATCGCCAGCCGCGGCGACGAATCGATCGGCACATCGTATGAGAACCATTTGGCACCGCGGCGGCCCGGCCGGCCGTCGGCGCGGACAATCGTCGTCTCTTCGCCGCGCTGGTTGAACGCCTTTTCGCGTTCGCCTTCGCCGGCAGGGACGTGCGCGATCGTGGCAAGCTCCAGTGCGCGGATGCGCGCCCGCTCGCGTTCCAGGTCGGCGAGCCGCTGCTTGTAGTCCTGCGGCGTCAGCAAATCCCAATAGGCTGCATACGAGCGGCGATGAATCTGGTGAAACGGCACGAATTCCACGTCGACTGCCGTGTCGTTCGACGGATGACGCGCAACTCCGCTTGCGCGATACGCATTCGGCTTGCCGGCAACCGGCATCAACCATTCGGAAACCGGCCGGGTCGTTACCAGCACCGTGGACTCGGGCGCGGCCGCGATCGTGCCGTCGCCGTCGCCATCGGTGCGGCGCCGCGGCGCGGGGCCGAGATCGCCCGCGAGCACGATCGGGCCGAGCAGAACCACCGCTCGCTGCTGGTTGTCGTGCAGCGTCTCTACCCGCAATCGCCTCGGCATCGTCACGGCGATGGTGTCGCCAGATTTCCACGTCCGCGTCAATTCCACGTACGAACCGGGCGCCGATATGCCGTCGACACGGCTGCCGTTGACGCTGATGGTGAAACCGTCCCTCGCCCACGAGGGCCGGCGCAAGGCAAGCGTGACGGCGCGGGGCGCGGCTGCGTCGAGTGTCACCGTTGTCGAATCGCCCGACGGGAAATCGGTCTGCATGTCCAGCCGGATACCCGCCTCTTCCCATCGCGCAGTCGACGGCGCGTAGACGTTCACCCAGAGCCGGTCGCCCGACTCGTAGTAAAGGCCGAGCCCGTGTAGCGCGTGATTCTCCATCCCGGTGCCGACGCAGCAGGTGAAGCTGCGCTGCATGTCGGCGTACTCGCGGCGAACGCCAGCGCCGACCGGCACCATGTAACAGGTCGCTCCGTCCTCGGGGTCCATCGACGCGAGGATGTGATTGAAAAGCGCCTGCTCGTGGAACTCGGCGTACTTCACGTCCGGCTGCAGCGCGAACAGCTTCCGCGTCAGCTTCAGCATGTTGTAGACGTTGCAGGTTTCGGCGGTCCTTCCTTCGGTGATATTGGCGAGCTTATCGGGCTCCCTGAAATACTCGTCCTTGCCGTGCCCGCCGGTCGCGAAGGTGTGATGGTTGACGACGCGATCCCAGAAGAACGCGGCGGCACTGAGGTCTTTCGGATCGCCGGCGTACTGGTAGCGCGCGGCGAGACCGACCATCTTCGGCACTTGCGTATTGCCGTGAAGGCCATCGAGCGGGTCCTGTCCACGGCGCAGCGGGTCAAAAACCGCGCGGTGCTCGAACTTGTACGACAGATCCAGCCAGCGCTGGTCGGCGGTGTCGGCGTACAGGTCGGCCATCATTTCGTTCATGCCGCCGAACTCGGTGGCCAGCATCCGTTGCACCGTCGCATCGTCCATCGGCGCGAGGAACTTTTCCGCCCAGTGCGCGAATTTCACCTCGACGTCGAGCGCGGCCTGGTTGCCGGTATGTCGATACGCATCGCGCAGGCCTGCGAATGTTTTATGGAGCGTGTACCACGGCGACCAGAGCCCGTTCAGATCGAAGTTCGCGGCGCGGATGTTCCCCTTTGATACTTCTTCGAAGACCTTGCCGACGTTCAGCAGAGCGCCGGCGAATCCGTCGCCGTTCTTGTTCTGGACGATTTGCAGTTCGTTGACGATGTAATCGGCGCGTTGTTTGAAGCGCACGTCGCCGGTTGCCGCCCACATCAAGCTGACGGCGGACAGATGGTGGCCGGCGATGTGACCAGTCAGTTGACGGCCGTCGGCGTCCCAACCGGTGTATCCCTGCGCTTTCGGTTCCAGCCCGGCCCGCACCCGGTAGAACGCCAGCATGCGATCCGGATCAAGCGACAGCAGGTAAGCGGCGTCGAGATCCTGAGCGTGTTTCAGCGGCCCGCCGGTCAGACGGACGGCGGTCAGCGGCAACGGGCGAGCGACGTCGGGGATCGCGTTCTTGATTCGCCCCTGCCCGCCGAGGCGGTAAGCCACGACCGATTACCGGTGGCGAGCCATGCCGAGCCGCCAGCGACCACTTGTAGGAATTGCTGTCGTGTCAGCTTCATTTGACGGTCCATTCTTGAACGCCGGCGGAGAAGCCATCCTGCATGATCAATTCGATGCGCAGTGCGCTCGTGGTAACCGGTGTGAAGCCGACCCGGTTCCAGGCGTTGCGAGCCACGCCAAACGTGTCAGGCGTTTCCACCGGCTTCCACTCCGCGCCGCTCTTGTAGAGCAATTTCCACGACGCCGGCACGCGCACGCCGCCGCGGCCTGTATCGTCGAACCAGTAGATGCGGCTCTCGCTGACGAGCGACGGTTTCGCAAACGTCATCTCAATCCACTCGCGTGTGCTGCCTTGCACCGGCCACCAGTCGAAATACGCCGATGCATCCGACGAGTTTGCCGGTTCTTCACCGTCGATCATGTTCCGGGGATTCTTCCCACGTCCGCTCGGCAGCGGCGAGGCTTCGATCGACGACGTCGAGGCGATCGTTGGGTATGGTGTTGGCCGGGCGGCGCTGTCGCTGCGCGCCAGCCACACCGTCATTTGTCCACGGCCGCGATTCGCCCAGGTCGAGTAGGGAATGGCCATCAACGGCTGGCCCGCTCTGGCGATCGTGCCATCCTCGTTGTACCAGAGTCCGATCGCCCGACCCTTGATCACTTCGACGCCGCTCAGCAGATCGGGCCGGAACTCGGCGGAGAGCTCGCTGGTGTCGGGCAGCACGATGTTCCGAACCTTGCCGTTCGGGTTATCCGGCCATTCTGCCGCGTAAACGATCGGCCCGCGCTGCAGTGCGACTCGATCACGATCGGCCATCACTTTATCGTGGGAGATGACCCGCCGGACCGGCATCGGCAAATTCAGCGCGATCGTATCGCCGGCTTTCCACGTGCGATCGATCGTCACGTAGCCTTTCGTGATGGTCATCGCGACCGGCTGACCGTTGACGGTGATCGTCGGTAACCCAGACGCCTTGTCGAGGAACCGGTAAAGGTCGCTCGGGACCGGCTCGTCGCGGGCCCATCCAGGAATCCGCATTTGGATCGCGAACCGCCGTGCCAGCGAGGGTGCAATCGTCATCGTGACCGCACCGTCCCACGGATAACGCGTCGATTGCGTCACCTTCACTGTTCCGCCGGGCATTTCGATGTTGGCGTTGCCGGCCGCGTAGAGGTTCACGTAGAGCGTGTCACCGCTCGTCGCATACACGTAGCCCGGCACGGACGGCATGAAGCGCGTGATGTTGCCTGGGCAGCAGGCGACGCCGAACCATTCCTGCCGTGCGTGCTGACCGTTCGATTCGAGCGGATTGGGATAAAAGAACGTGCGACCGTCGAGCGACACGCCCGATACGAGGCCGTTGTAGAGCGTTCGCTCCATCACGTCGATGTACTTGGCGTCGCCCTCGAGCAAAAATAGTCGATGGTTCCAGAAATCCATGCCGACCGACGCGCAGGTTTCGTTGTAGGCGGTCATGTTCGGCAGCTCGTAGGGCTGGCCGAACGCTTCGCCGCTGCCTGACGCGCCGATGCCGCCAGTCAGATACAGCTTGCTGGCGACCAGATAGTCCCAGATGCGCTTGCCTGCGGCACGCATCGCTTCGTCGCCGGTCACCGCGGCAACATCGGCCATACCGGAGTACATGTAGACCGCACGAACCGCGTGGCCGACTGGTTCACTTTGCTCCACCACCTTGAGTTGCGCCTGGTTGTAGTTCAGGCCGCGCGGATTGGCGCGTTCGCCGTCGGGGAACGGCCCCGGACCGCGTTCATCGAGCAGAAACTTCGCCAGATTCAGGTAGTCGGTCTTGCCGGTAACGCGATACAGCTTGACCAGCGCCATCTCGGTGATCTGATGCCCGGGCCAGATGGTCCGCTTGCCCGGACCGAACGTCGCCACCAACAGATCGGCCGCCTTCGTTGCGACGTTCAGCAACGTCCGCTTGCCGGTCGCCAGATGGTGCGCGACTGCCGCTTCGAAAAGATGACCGAGGTCGTACAGTTCGTGGCTGTCGTCACGTTCGAATACCCAGCGTTCGGGCCCGGCCCAGCGATGCGGATTCTTCGGATCAATGGTGCGCGTCGTGTAGATGTAGCCGTCGGGTTCCTGCGCCGCCGCGATTTTCGCGATCAGACCGTCGACGTAACGGTCCAACTTCGGATCGGGTACAGACGCTTCAACGAATAGGACGCGCCTTCGATCACCTTGTAGAGATCGGTTTCATCGAACGGATAACCGGGCGGACGCTTGTCGTCGAGTGCTTCACCCCGTAGAACGGTGGCCGCGCGCTCGAACAGGTTCACGCGGCCGGTCAGCTCGCATTGCTCGAATGCCGACGGAATACTGACAGTGCGGTTCGTCTCGATTCGGGGCGCCCAGAAGATGTCGTTGAGGTGCACGGCGGTGAATGGCACCGGGCGAATCGGGTAGTCTCTTTCGGCCAGGCTCAGCGACAGCGCTGCGCACAGAGCCACGGCAAACCGGCGAGCCGCCATACGGGGAATACTACATCTGCGTTAGCATGCCGTCGTATGGCAACTTCGATCGGCCGACGCGAAGCGCTGCGGCAAATCGCTGCGGCGGGCGCCGGCGCGCTGCTTGCCCCGCAGGTTCTTCGCGGCCAGGGTGCGCCAATCGTCGTCGGTGGAAAGCCGGTCGAGATCACCATCACTTCCGTAAGCGCGTCCACCGTCCGCATTACGGTTGCCGAAATATCCGGTTCGGCTGGATCGACCCTGCCGAATCAGGGGGCGCTGGTGGCCGCCGCGACGGGCCGCACCGTTGCACGCCCGCGCACGACCTTTTCGGCGGTGAACGCCGGCGATCTGGTCGTCCGGTTCACACCAACCCCGCCGACACTCGAGATCGCGAATCGCGCCGGAAAGGTCATCCAGCGCCTCGTGCTGAACTCGGAGACACCGGTCGTTTCATTTTCACTCGGCGACGGCCCGCTGCTCGGACTTGGAGAGGGCGGTCCGCAATTCGATCGCAAAGGTTCGAACTATGCGAACCGCAACGGTCAGGGCGGATACCAGCTGCGCACCCACGGTGGACGCGTGCCGATTCAATGGTTGGTTGGCACCGACGGTTGGGGCCTGTTCTTCCATCGTCCGCTCGGGTCAATCGATCTCAGCGGACCACAAGGCAGGTTGACCCCGTCTGACGCGGCGCTGCCTCTCGACGTTTTCGTAGTCGCGTCTTCCGACCCCAAGGTGATCATCGGCGAATATGCGCGACTGACCGGCCTCGCGGAATTGCCGCCGCTCTGGTCGTTTGGATACATGCAGTCGCATCGGACGCTCGCGGGGCCTGAGGAGATCGACTGGGTTGCGCGAACGTTTCGCGAGAAGCGTTTACCGTGCGATGCGCTCATCTATCTCGGTACGGAATTCACGCCGTCGGGTTGGAACACGCGCAACGGGGAGTTTGGGTGGAAAGCGGAAAACTTTCCCAACCCGAAGCGATTCATCGACGACATGCACAACCGTCATTTCAAGGTTGTGCTGCACATCGTCATCGAAGGAAAGCGGATGAGCGGCACGGTCGCCGAGGCGTGCACGCCGGAGAAAGCTGTTCCGAGTGGACGCACGGCGGACGACCAATGGCCCGACGACCGCGCGGTGGCCTGTTACTGGCCCTATCACAAGCCGCTCTTTGACCTGGGCGTGGACGGAATGTGGCCGGATCAGGGCGACGGTCTCGACGAGCCGTCACGGCTCGCGCGCATCCGGATGTACTGGGAAGGACCGCAGCGCTACCGGCCGAACGAGCGTCCGTTCGCGCTGCACCGCAACGGAACCCCCGGCATGCAGCGATATGGGGCGTTCCTGTGGTCGGGCGATGTCTTCTCTACGTGGGAAACGCTGAAAACGCACGTGCCGGTCGCGATCAACACCGGCCTCTCCGGCATTCCCTACTGGGGAACCGACATCGGCGGATTCGTACCAACCGCGGATACACCGGCGAGTTGCACGTTCGCTGGTTTCAGTTCGGCACGTTCTGCCCATCCTTCCGTTCGCACGGGCGCGATTGGCACCTCCGACTGCCCTGGGGGTGGAACACCGGCGAGATCGGCCCGAAGGAACTACGTGGCTACACCGGTGGTGCTGCCGATCCGGATCCGAGCGAGCTTCGCAACGCGCGCGTCGAACCGATCGTCAAGAAGTTCCTCGAACTTCGTTACCGGATGCTGCCGTACACCTATACGATTGCCCGCGAATGCGTCGACACCGGTCTGCCGATGATGCGCGCGCTGTGGCTTCACCATTCGGACGACGCATTGGCGGTCGCGCGCGGTGACGAGTTCCTGTGGGGCCGCGATCTGCTGGTCGCCCCCGTCGTCGAAAAGGGTGCGACCAATCGCAAGGTTTACCTTCCCAAAGGCACCTGGTTCGACTTCTGGACCGACGCGCGGATTGATGGCGGTCGCGAGATCGACCGGGCCGTGGACCTCGAAACG
This sequence comes from uncultured Acidobacteriota bacterium, assembly GCA_963695635.1. Classification (GTDB taxonomy): domain Bacteria; phylum Acidobacteriota; class Vicinamibacteria; order Vicinamibacterales; family CAVVIG01; genus DATKHR01. The sequence continues at coordinate 36,182 of CAVOHK010000009.1, read as the reverse complement.
ATGCCAATCTATGCGCGCGCCGGCGCCATTTTGCCGTTCCGTCCGCTCACTCAATACGTCGACGAAGCCGTAGAGGGACCGTTCACCGTCACCGTTTACCCAGGGGCGAACGGCGCGTTTGCGCTCTACGACGACGATGGAAAAACATTCGACTATCGTCGAGGCGACTGGATGCGCATCGCGATGACCTGGAGCGATGCGTCGAGGACGTTCGCGGTTCGCCTCGAACCAGGGTCGCGGATGCGCGCGGCATCACTGCGTCCAATCGATGTTCGCGTCGCCGGTTCGCGGAATGTTCGTCGTGTCGAATTCGCCGGGCAGCCGGTCGAGGTAAAACTGTGAAAAGAGCCGCCGTGGTACTCGTCGTCCTGCTGGTCGTGTTGACGCAGACCGGGCGGGCCGACGAGCGCGTGGACGAGGCAATGGTCGCGCGGATCAAGAGCGAGGCGTTTCAGCATTCCCGGGTGATGGATACGCTCAGCGAATTGACCGACGTGTATGGCGCACGACTGCGCGGCTCGCCCGCCTATGCCGCGGCCGCCGAGTGGGCGAAGCAGCGACTCACCGACTGGGGCTTCGATCGCGTGGCCTTTGAACCGGGCGGATTCCCTGGTCCAGGCTGGCAGCTGCGCCGATTCAACGTCGAAATGCTGGAGCCGCAATATCTCCACGTGCTCGCCCAGCCGATGGCCTGGAGTCCGAGCACGAGCGGCCGCGTCTCCGGAACACCAGTGCTCGTCGAAGTGGCAACGCCAGCGGACTTCGACCGCTACCGGGGGAAGTTGCGAGGCGCCATCGTGATGAACGGTAAGCCTCGCGCGACGGCGTCGACGAACTTCACGCCGACCGCAACGCGCTACACCGACGAAGAGTTGGCGCGCGCGACCGCGGGGATGGATCCGACGCAAGGTTTGCTTGGGCCGTACGACGGACCCGACTACACCGGCGCGGAGCGTGCGCGGCGGCAGGGTATCGAACGCCGCGCGGTGGTTGCGAAGTTTTTCCGCGATGAGGGCGTCGCGGCAGTCCTGGTCAGCAGCCCGCTGCCCTCCGGCGTCATCACGGCGACAGACGCCGGCGGTTTCGACCTCGCCGGACCCAACTGGAAAATTCCAAATCCCGACCTGGCGCCGCCGTCCTTCGTCCTCGCCAGCGAGCACTACGGCCGCATCGCGCGGCTGATCGATCGCGGGCGGCCGGTAAAACTCGAGCTGCAGCTCGACGCGGAGATCATCCGCCAGGTTACGAGCGTCGACATCATCGCGGAGATCGCCGGCAGCGACCCCCGGCTGGCAGACGAAGTGGTCATGCTCGGCGGTCATTTCGATTCGTGGCATACCGGCACCGGTGCGACCGACAACGCCGCCGGCAGCGTCGTGATGATCGAAGCGCTGCGGATCCTGAAAGCGATTGGCGTCAAGCCGCGACGGACGGTACGTCTCGCACTCTGGGACGCCGAAGAGGGCGGCCATCTCGGATCGGTGACCTACGTGCTGAATCACTTTGGCGATCCGAAGACCATGGCGCTGAAACCCGAGCACGCGAAGCTGGCGGCGTACTTCAATCTCGACAACGGCACGGGCAAAATCCGTGGCGTGTATCTGCAGGGGAACGAAGCGGTCCGGCCGATTTTCGAGGCCTGGCTGAAACCCTTCGCGACGCTGGGCGCGACGGCGTTGCCGGTTCAACGGGTCGGCGGCACCGATCATCTCGATTTCGACCACGTCGGCCTGCCGGCATTTCAGTTCGTGCAGGATCCGATCGATTACGACACGCGGACCCATCACACCAACATGGACGTGCTCGAATCGATCCAGCAAGCCGACCTGCAGCAAGCGGCGGCGATCGTTGCGACCTTTGTCTATCACGCGGCGATGCGCGACGAAAAGCTCCCACGAGTCGCGCTGCCGAAGGCGCCCAAATCATGACTGCAACGATGAAACGCCGAGTGGCCGTGCTGGCGGCAGTGATCGCCGCGACCGTCGTTGCCAATGCGCAGCAATCGGACCGCGCACGGGTATTGGACGAACAAATTGGCCGGATCTTCCAGGCCAACGAGTACGCGGTGCCGCGGTTTGGCCCGGCGCGCTGGCTCACCGACGGCACGTCGTACACGACGATCGAGAAGGGCGATATCGTCCGCTACGACGCCGCCAGCGGCGCGCGAACCGTGCTGGTTGCGAGCGCCCGGCTCGTTCCAACCGGCGGCAGTGCGCCGCTCGAAATCGACGACTATGCCTGGTCAACCGATGCGAAGCGGCTGCTGATCTTCACCAACACTCGAAAGGTCTGGCGGCAAAACACCCGCGGCGATTACTGGGTGCTCGATCTCGCGGCCGGTTCCTTGAAGAAACTCGGTGGCGGCGCTCCGGAATCGTCGCTGATGTTTGCGAAGTTCTCGCCCGATGGCACGCGCACCGCGTACGTTCGCGGCAACAACATCTATGTCGAACGGCTCGACGACGGGCACGTTACCCAGCTGACGAAGGACGGCTCGGATACGACGATCAACGGAACCTCGGATTGGGTCTACGAGGAAGAGCTCGACGTTCGCGACGGATTCCGGTGGAGCCCTGACGGCGCGCACATCGCCTTCTGGCAGTTCGATACCACCGGGGTTGGCGTTTACACCTTGCTGAACAACACCAACACGCTCTATCCGGTGGTCACGAAAATTCCCTATCCGAAAGCCGGCACGGCGAATTCGGCAGTCCGCATCGGCGTGGTGCCGGCAGCTGGTGGCTCGACCAGATGGTTGAAGACGCCGGGCGACCCGCGCGACAACTACCTGGCACGTGTCGAGTGGATCGATGCCGGCACCGTAGCAATTCAACAATTGAACCGGCTGCAGAATCGCGACGACTTGCTGCTGGCGGACGCCAAGTCGGGCGATGTGCGGCGCGTCTTCCGTGACGAATCGACGACCTGGGTCGAGTTGATGGACGAAGTTCCCTGGATCGATAACGGTCGCGCCTTTTTGTGGTTGAGCGAGCGCGACGGCTGGCAGCATGTGTTCCGTGTTCCGCGCGAGGGCGGCGAACCGAAGCTGATCACCAGGTTCGACGCCGATGCGATGGAGATTGCCGGGGTCGACGAATCCGGTGGATGGATTTATGTGATCGCGTCGCCCGACAACGCCACGCAGCGTTATCTCTACCGCTCGAGGCTTGATGGATCAGACACACCGCAGCGAGTGACGCCGGCGAATGTTCCGGGATCGCACAGCTACAACATCGCGCCGCGCGGACGGCTTGCTTTTCACACCTACTCGCATTTCGATCGACCGCCGTCTACCGACGTCGTCGACCTGGCGACGCACGCGTCGCTGCGTCCGCTGACTGACGTAACCGCTCTGGTCGCGAAGCTCGCCACCGTCGTCAAGCCTGCGGTCGAATTCTTCAAGATCGATGTCGAGCCGGATGTGGCGGTCGACGGCTGGATGTTGAAGCCGGCGTCGTTCGATCCTGGCCGTAAATATCCGGTGATCGTCTTTGTTTACGGCGAGCCGGCCAGCCAGACGGTGGCCGATCGCTGGGGCAGTCGCAACACGTTGTTCCTCCGCGGATTGGCCGAGGCGGGCTACATCGTGGTCAGCTTCGACAATCGCGGGACCCCGGCGCCGCGCGGTGCGGCGTGGCGAAAAATGATTTACGGCGCGGTTGGCGAGTTGTCGTCGAAAGACCAGGCGGCGGCGATTCGCGCGCTGGCGGCGCGTCATTCGTTCATCGATGCGCAGCGCGTCGGCATCTGGGGGTGGAGCGGGGGCGGATCGAGCACGCTCAACGCGATGTTCCGCTTTCCCGACGTGTTCGGCGTCGGAGTCGCGGTGGCGCCAGTGCCCGATCAACGTCTCTACGACACGATCTATCAGGAACGCTATATGGGCGTGCCGCAGGACAACGTCGACGGCTATCGTCGTGGATCGCCGATCAATTTCGCCGAAGGCCTGCGCGGCCGGCTGCTGATCGTGCACGGGTCAGGGGACGACAACGTGCATTTTCAGGGAACCGAACGGCTGGTCAATCGATTGATTGAGCTCGGCAAGCCGTTCGACATGATGGAATATCCGAACCGGACGCACGCCATCTCCGAGGGTCCTGGCACCTCGGTCCACATCTACCGCCTGATTGCGCGCTATTTCCTCGAACACCTGCCGCCCCGTGATCGAGCCTCCGATTGAACCGATGCTCGCCAAGCTCGCCGACGAAATTCCGGCCGGCGGCGGGTTCTTATTCGAGCCGAAGTGGGACGGCTTCCGGGCACTGGTGTTTCGCACCGCGTCGGACGTCTTCATCCAGAGCCGCGATCTCCGGCCGCTCGATCGCTATTTCCCAGAGCTGCACGAGGTCTTTCTCGAAAAACTCCCGGCGAATTGTCTGGTGGACGGCGAGATCGTGATCGCGACTCCGCGCGGGCTGGACTTCGATGCGCTGCAGCTACGTTTGCACCCGGCCGCATCGCGGGTCGCGAAGCTGGCGAAAGAAACGCCGGCCGGATTCGTCGCCTTCGATCTGCTGGCGCTTGCACGATCGCGACCTCCGTGAGGTGCCGTTGCGCGACAGACGAACGGCGCTCGAGCAAGCGCTCGGCGCAGCTGGCGCGCCACTGCATGTCACGCCGATGACACGCGACCGCGCCGTCGCGGTCGAGTGGCTCGCGCGCTTCGAAGGCGCCGGACTCGATGGGGTGATTGCCAAGCCCGAGGACGGCATCTACGAGCCCGGCAAGCGCGCGATGATCAAGATCAAACACGCGCGGACCGCCGACTGCGTGGTTGCCGGCTTCCGCTGGCACAAGAACGGAAAGGGCACGCACGTCGGTTCACTGCTGCTCGGCCTGTTTGACGATCGCGGCCGGCTGCATCACGTCGGCGTCACCTCGTCATTCACCATGTCGAATCGAAAGGCACTTGCCGAAGAACTGGCGCCGCTGCGCGAACGGGCGATGCGAGAACCATCCGTGGCGCGAATGGGCCGAATGGTCGAGCCCGGGCGAGGGCGGTGTAACCCGAATGCCGGGGGGACAAAGCCGCTGGAGCGCTGGCAAGGATCTGTCGTGGGAGCCGCTGCGCGTCGAGCGTGTGTGCGAGGTGAAATACGATCACATGCAGGGCAATCGCTTCCGCCACGCCGCGGTGTTTCAACGCTGGCGGCCGGACAAACCGCCCGCGGCATGCCGTTACGACCAGCTCGAGGTCACGACTCCTTACGAGCTTTCGAAGGTCTTCGGCGCCACTCGCTGACGTCCGCTTCCGACCAGCCGCCAACATGCTCGTTTGGGTCGAGATCTTCCTGCGTCGGCCGCAAATGTTCCGGGACGTTCTGCAGGTTGACGCGGATGCGCGTCCAGGTGTGAAAGCGGCCGCGCATCGCATCCACCAGCACGTCGGCCGGCTGCAGGTGTGCGGCGGCGTCAGGATGCCGCGCTTTCCAGCGTTCAAGTCCGGCCAGCGCGCTGTCTTTTTTCTCGGCGCGTCCAATCTCGATCAGCGGTCGCTTCGGCACGCGGCGTTTTGACGGCTGCACGCGCGGCGGCTCGCCCGACTGCTTCTGGTAGTGCGGTGGCCACGGCGCATCTCCTTGTCCTTCACGCTCCTGTCGCGCCGATAGTTCGAGGACCGCTTCGATCGAACAGGGATGCGCGTCCATATCGGCATGCGGGTCGCCAAGCGTTGCGAAACGCGCCGGCATCGTCGCGAGCGTGAAGTCGCCTAATTCGCACGCGTCGATCTCGGTCCACGACAGCGGCGCCGAGACGCGCGCGTCCGCGGTCGGCCGCACCGAATATGCCGCCGCAATCGTGCGGTCCTTAGCGTTCTGGTTGTAGTCGAGAAAGACGCCGTGCCGTTCTTCCTTCCACCATTTGCTGGTGGCGATTGCCGGCGCCCTCCGCTCAACTTCCCGTGCGAGCGCCAGCGCTGCGCGGCGAACCTGATCGAAGGTCCAGCGTTGCTCGATGCGCACGTAAATGTGCATACCGCGCGAGCCCGACGTCTTCGGCCAGCCGACCAGCCCCAGGTCGTCGAGCGTTGCGCGGACCACCCGCGCCACCTCGCGGACCTGCTCCCAAGGCACGCCCGGCACCGGGTCGAGATCGACGCGCAGTTCGTCGGGATGGTCGAGATCGTCGGCCCTGATCGGATGCGGATGCAGTTCGAGGCATGCGAGATTCGCCATCCAGACCAGCGCCGCGGCGTCGCGCGGCACTACTTCTTCCGCGGTCCGGCCCGATGGGAATTTCAGCGCCACTACTTCGATCCAATCGGGTCGCGACTCGGGCGCACGCTTCTGATAGAAAAACTCGCCGCCGACGCCGTTCGGATAACGAACCAGCACATTCGGACGATGCCCGGCGGCGCGCAGGGCGCCTTCGGCGACCGTCAGGTAATAGCGAGCGAGATCCAGCTTGGTGTAGCCAGTCGTCGGAAACAGCACTTTGGTCGGATTGGAAATCGCGACCTCGCGTCCGTTGACGGTGAGGTGGTGTTTATCCGGCTTGCTCGGCACGTCCACGTCAATGCTATGTCAGGTCGGATGCAGCGATGCGGCGACGATTTGTTTCCGGTGCGGCTACAGCGATGCGCAGATCGCGCAGGGGCTCGGCGGCAATGCCATCCGAGTGCTCAGCGCGATCTGGTCGCCGGCCTGACGCGACCGTTACTGATCGCGCAGCAGCTTGATGCTGCCATTCACCGTGGACATGTTCAGCGCGCGGCCGCCGTTGCCGATCGTGCCGCGAATGCGGCGCTGGCTGGCGCTGCCGCGCACCGTAATCGGGAAATCGGACGTGATGCTGCCGTTCAGGGTTTCGGCGTTCAGGTCTGCATCGATCGCGCCGGCAACGCGCAGCGTGATCGTGCCGTTAACCGTTTTGAACGACGCACCATCTGGAAAGTCGCCACGGCCCATTGTCAGGTTCAGCGATCCATTCACCGTGGACGCCATTGCCGTCGCGGTCGGTTGAGACCTTGATCGAACCATTCACGGTGTGGGCGTCGACATCGCTCTGCAGCGACTCGGCGTTGATTTCACCGTTGACCGTTCGCCCGTAAAACGACACGCCGGCCGGAACCCGCACGTCGAAATGCACCTGCGTGTCGTTGTTCTGTGCGCTCATCCGGCCTTCTTCGCCCGGCGCGCAGCGGTTCGGTTCTTTGCCCGGTGCGTCGGGGTAAACGGCGCAGATCGTCACGCCTTTCGAGGTCGGTACTGCTTCGATGCGAACCTCGGCCGGGTTACTGCGGCGCGCGCTTTTCGATGCCGTCACTTCCACGTCACCGGAAGATGACGGAGAGGCGCTGACGTCGCCATTGATCCCTTTGATTTCGATCGCCTGGCCGGCCGACAGCCGGCCACGCCATTGAAAGTCGTTCTGCGCTTCGGCGGGAGCGACGTTCGCCAACGCCAGCCCGCCGGTCATCGCCAAACTCAACAGTGTCGCCTGAGTCAGCCGCATAGCCCCTCCCACTTCATCACGGGGGCTTAGACGAGAGTCCGGGAGAAAACGTTGATGGGCGAAATTCACGGCCGGATTCGAGGGTTGGCGAGCGATGGCTGGTGTTAGGATGGCCCGCTTTCATCGTCGCTCGCCGTCGAACATCGCATCCACGCCGCCTCAAATGAAACCGTTAACTCTGTTTCTCCGTTGCTCCGTGTTGATCCCGTGCCTCCGTACAATTCCGTTTCTCGGCTAGCTGCAGGCCGCCGCAACTTTGCGCAACGACCGGACTTTCATCTCGCGATCGATCAAGACACCGGTGACGGTGATGCGTTCGCCGACGTGGGTCGACAACTTGACGCGGTTCGAGGCGTCGATCACCGCGATTGCCGAGGGTGCCTTTCGGAGGAAACCAGATTTCCAACTGCGCGCTTTCGGCACGTCGTTGCCCTCTGCGTCCCGCAAGCGATAGGCGTCGTCTTTCTCTTCGAGACAGCCGGTGATTGTCACCGGCAGCGAAGCGCTCGACCGGGCCTCTGCGCCTGGCGCATCGTTCACGTTCGCCGATGCGTTGTTACCGACCCTGGTGACCGTTGCCGCTTGCGTGGGGTTCTTTGAAGCCATCAACATCGCAGCGGCGACGAAGATCAGCACGAGAAAGATGACACTGGCGCGCGCGACGGTCTCGAACCTGAAAGACGGACGACGCATTTATGTCCTCCTGGGGACGCTTGGTGGGGGGCAAAGCGCGTACCACGCCCGGTACACAAGTTTGCCGGGTGTTGGGGGCGCGCCAATAACGATTTCGGTAGAGAATCGTCGGAAATGCTGGTCGATTTGTTGCGAGCGTCGCGGCGCATCCTGGTGTTCTGCGGCGCCGGTGTGTCGACGGCGAGCGGCATTCCGGACTTCCGAGGGCCGAATGGCGTGTGGAAAACGCGCCGTCCGGTGTTCTACGACGCGTTCATGTCGTCGGAGCCGGCGCGGATTGAATACTGGGACTACAAGCTCGAATCGTGGGGCATCTACGATCGCGCGCAGCCGAACGCCGTGCATCATGCGATCGTCGCGCTCGAGCGAGCCGGACGAATTGCCGCGGTGGTGACCCAGAATGTCGATGGCTTGCATCGACGCGCCGGCACCTCGCCGGAACTGCTGGTTGAATTGCACGGAACCGATCTGCTGGTCGAGTGTCAGACTTGTCACCGCAGCAGCGAGCCAGCGCCGTTCATGGAGCAGTTCAAGCGGACGCGAGTTCCGCCCCGCTGCGACTGCGGTGGCTTGCTGAAGTCCGCGACAATCAGTTTCGGCCAGTCCCTGCGGACGACCGACTTGACGCGCGCGGCGGCAGCCGCGAACCGCGCCGATCTGGTGATCGCGATGGGCTCGACGCTGTCGGTGCATCCTGCCGCGACGATCCCGCTGCTCGCCGCGCAACGCGGCGTCCCTTACGTCGTCGTCAATCAAGGTCCGACGGATCATGACGATCATCCAGCCGTGACGTTACGGCTGGAAGGCGACGTCACCGCGATTGTGCCGCCGGCCGTTGAGACCGCACTCGCCGCGGCGCGGACTACTGACTGATTTGAACCTCGACGTCACGCTCGGCCGAGCGGCCATGGTCGTCAACGACACGAATCAAATGAACGCCGGCGGTGGCGGGGCGCCACGACAAGGCCCCGTCCGACACCCGACGCACGCCAATCAACGACTTTCCATCAAACCAGAACACGTTGCGGACGTCGCCGGCGGCGCGCGCATCGAGCGCGATCGTCTCGGTCGGTGACGATCGCCTCAGCGCGTAGCTGAGACTGCGAACCGGCGACGCGATCCGTGGCGCGTCGGCCGGGTCGTCAGTGGCACAGCCGGGCATCAGTGGTGGCGTGCGCCGCGGCATGCCGGCCTGGCGGAACAACATCAACATGTCGGACGGCCAGAACTCGAAGACTTCGAATCGCGTGTCGGCGGCGTACGGCGGGCAGCTCGGGCGCCCGGTGCCGCGGTCGAGCGCGACCGCGCGATGCAGCTGGCTGACGCGGATCGGCGACTTGCCTGGGATGTACCACGTATCCACGGTGTGGGGACAGAACGCGTTCGGCAGGTCGCCGCTGCCGGCACAGACCGCCACCTGCTTCACGCCCGGCGGCGGCGTTTGCGGCGGAACCGGTTCTTCGGGTCGGGCAAGATTGATTGCATCCGCTACGCGAAAGAACAGCGGAGCAGCGGCGTCGACGCCGACAAAGGCGGGATTGCCTTGACCCTGGAAGTCGCCGATCCACACGACGAGCACGTACGGCCCGACGATGCCGGCCGACCAGGCGTCGCGGAATCCCCACGAGGTCCCGGTTTTCCAGGACACCGGCCAGCGCGTACGAACCGGAACGGTTCCATCCTCGTCGGGACGAGGATTGTGGCGCAGCATCTCGCGCGTGATGAACGCCGCTTCCGGGCTCACGAGACGCACGCCTTGCTCGGGCGGTGCCGAAGGACTCGTGCGCAGCGACCGAAGCATTCCGTCGTTCGCCAGCATCGCGTAGAGCCCGGCGAGTTCTTCCATGGTCAGCTCGCCGCCGCCGAGCGGCAGTGCCAGACCGTAGAACGATTCCGGACGCAGTCCGCGGACGCCGGCACTCTGCAGAAACTGGTACAGGCTCGGCTGCTTCAATTGCGTCGCGACCCACACCGCCGGCACGTTGCGGCTGCGGATCAGCGCCGCTTCGGCGGTAATCGGTCCGAAGAAGCGGCCGTCGAAGTTCTCCGGCGCGAACGGACCGAACGACGTCGGCAAATCGCGCAGCATCGTCTGCGGATGCAGGATGCCTTGATCGAGCGCAAGCGCGTAGACGAACGGCTTCAATGTCGACCCGCTTTTCTAGCTCGCTCCAACAATTGCTCGGGGCTCAGCGCTTCAAGCTCGGCCAGCAACCGCCGCTCCCTTTCCGTTCGTGGCTCGAACTCTTGAGCGTTTTGTGGCTCCAGCTCCTCTGATGGTTGGGGCGTGGCGTCGCGGCCCTCAACGGTAACTTGTCCTGGTTGGGCAATTCGCTCGCAATCGGACCACGCCGGACTTCGGAAGCGTTCAATGTCGGCTTGGCTCAGGTAACTGCCAGACGGAACGGAAATGATATTCACGGAGCTGATGCACGAGCCTTTGACGTCTGCGCTCAAATTCATCGGCAGCATCTTCCCGAGCAGCGCCAAGTAATGTTTGGGATGCCTCTGGGCGCACATCAGCAGAAAACCGTCGACGCCGCCTAGACCTTGACCGTCGTAACCGCAGTTGGCCGCGCCGCGAAGAATTCCCTGCTTTAGATCAGCAGTTATTCCCGCGGCCGATAGGCGAGGGCCAGGGAGGCAAACCACCTCCCCCTCTCCCTCTCTCAGATAGCCGCGCGCTGCGCCAGTCGCCGGCGCGTTCGCGTCCGCTGTCCTGTGATGACTCCGATCGCGATCCGCACTCCTGAGCGTTCTCTAACGCGCCAGCACCAAACGATCGTCTCCAGACACGCAAAAACGCTCGTTGTCCGATCAACAATGATCGGAGCCGTTTGAAGCTATCCTGAAATGACTGATCTTTTTCGTCGAAAATCGGCGAGATTGTCCGAGGATTGGCTGTTCTCGGCCAAATATGACGGCCGTCATTCCAACACATCAGCAAACGTCGCGTCGGCGCGGTTGCGGCAGCCGCGTTCTCCGATCTCACAAATTTTTATTTTTCAAAAATTCTTTTTAAAACGCATCCCCTACCGGGACGCGGTGGCGCATGCCGGTTGCGATTTCAGGTCACAGCCGTCAGTCCGAGGCGGACGCGCGCCCGCTCCACGGTCTTGTGCGCGATCTTGCCAAAGCCCCGGCGCTCCAGCTCGGCTGCGATCTGCGCAATGACAGATGCGACAGCTCCCGCAGAACAGGCTCCAGTTCGGCGTCACGAGCCGAGCAGCGGCCCCCTGTTGGCCCGAGCCGCACACCGCGCTCCTTGGCCGCGGCAAGCGCTTCCTTGGTGCGCCTGGAGATCATCTCACGCTCCTGCTGCGCCAGCGCGGCGTAAATATGCAGCATGAACGGATCGACATTATTGCCGAGCGCGCAAACAATGAAGGGAATCCGCTGGGACATCAGGCGAAATCGTCGGGCAATGGTCGATCGGTAAATGGCATGCCACGATCCCCTTTCACAACATACGAATAAATCGGGACTTACTTTTTGCTGTTTCCCGAGCGACCGGCCGTAACCCCCTGGCTCAGGCACAAGCCGCCGGCACATCGAGTGCCTGACTTAAACCTACAGCCGGCTGATGGTGCTATGAGACACGTCGTAGGATCGCGCGATGTCGACCAAGGTCTCGCCGGCATCACGCCGTGCCAGGGCTTCTGCGCGCTGGTGGGGTGTTAGTTTGGGCCTGCGGCCCATCACCACCCCTCTGGCTTTGGCGCGCTGCCTGCCTTCCCCTGTGCGGCTGCGGATAAGCTCACGCTCGAATTCAGCCAGGCCACCCAGCACGGTCAGCATCAGCCTGCCGTGCGGTGTAGTGGTATCGGCCCAGCTGTCGCGCAACGAGCGGAAGCCGGCACCCTTGTCGGAGACCGTGCCCAGCACGTTCAATAGATCGCGGGTTGATCGCGCCAGGCGATCCAGCCGTGTCACCACCAGAACGTCACCCTCGTCCAGCCGTGCGATCGCCCGCGCCAGTTGCTTGCGATCGGCCTTGGCCCCGCTGATCTTCTCCTGAAAGATCTCGGTGCAGCCAGCCGCCTTCAGTTCCGCGACCTGAGCCGTGAGCGACTGGCCGTCCGTCGATACCCGGCCGTAGCCTAGAGCCTCATCTTTCGTCTCCACTTTTGAGCATGATTTATGCACAGAAATACTAAAGCAGAATCAAAGTCAATAATTTTGATCGATAATTCATGAATTTTGCACACTGCGGACAGCGCATAGCTCGCAGGTTTGGCGCTTCAATCCCGCGACCAGCTCGGCTTACGTGGTGGCCGTGGCTTCGGTATGCTCCGAAGCAACGTGTTCATTGTGATGCACTTACCCTCGCGCTCGTCGGCAAGCGCACGCTGGCGCAGCTGCTCAAGATACGACAACGGTTCGGTCTTAGGCGCCGGTGGTGGCGATGGCGCGTCGACTTTGCGCTCTCGATCGATGATGAGTTGGATCAACTCAGCCTTGGTCCACATTGGTGACGCCGGCCCTGCGCATTAATTCCTCGATGGGCATGCTATTGAGATCATCTGCGCTTGCAGCCGGTTCTTCGAAACGCGCCGGCTCGGCCGGCGCGATCGGTTTAAACTGTTCGATCGGCAGCGCTTCCCCCGATTGCAGACGCTCGATATCGGCCCGTGACAGGAAATGATCCGTCGGCACACTAATAATACGAACCTCGTTAATGGAGGCGCTGGCGACGTTTGCGTTCAAATTCAGCGGCAGCATCTTTCCGAGCAGCGCCAGATAATGTTTTGGATGCCGTTGCGCACACATCAAGAGAAAACCGTCGACGCCGCCCAGACCCGCGCCGTCGTAACCGCAAGCCAATAACCTCCAGCAAAGCTGGAGGTTTATCGGGAACCGCCAAAGGCGGTTTTAAGGGAGTTTGGACGATTGATTGGATTTTGGGCTGCTGAAATCTTCAGCTCAAACTGCTCCAATTGCCGATCGGCTAGTTCGGTTTCTGATGTAGGCCCGGATCACTTCCTCGTCCCGGCCAACGGTCGTGACAAAGTACCCCCGTGCCCAGAATTTGTGGCCGAGAAAATTCCGCATCTTGCGTTCGACATTCTGCGCGATCCAGTAAGCTGAGGTTTCCTTGAGGGTTCTTGGCGGTTCCCCAAGGAGACTTCATGACTTCATTCCCGCAGCTGTAAAACTTCCTGTTTTCGCCCCGCCATAGGCGGGGGCTTAGCAGTTTTGGTTAGCCGCGCCGCGCAGAATGCCTTGCTTCAGATCAGCGGTGATTTTGTTGACCTGGCCTGGCCGGCGACCGTTCGACGGCGGCGGATTGCCGCGGCCGAATGTGCCCGGCTTGCGCGGCTTGGGGTTGATGACGGGTAATTCGAAATTGGCCGGCGTTGGCATGCCAGTATCGGATTTTCTTATGTTGACGGATATTAAGGTGGCCCAAACCTACCCCTTCAGCCGCCTCTCGAACAGCCTTTCCCTTCAGCCGCCTCTCACCGGGCCTGGACGATGCAGCGCGATTGAACTGCGTCGACAAGCGCCACAGCAGCCTCGCGAAACCGATTAGAACCCCGCACGGCGCACGTGCCAGCGTTCAGGTCGGCCCGGCCTTCGGGGGGTGATAGGAGGGTATAAGGGGTGATAGTTTCATCTCTACGTACGGGAGCACGCCATTTTCTTAAGTTAATAGCCGAATGACACCTATGTCTGAGCATGGCGAGCCTCAGGACTACGGACTGGGATTATCACCCCCATCCACCCCCTATCACCCCCACCTACCCCCGAGCGCAGTCTTGCCCGGTAAAGATCACCCCTCTTCAACCCACCAGATTGTCGGGGTGTGGCCGGTTGCCGGCTTCTTGCAGAACCGCAATTTTCCAATCCGCCGCTCCTTCCGCGAGCGAAGCCAGTAGCCGAGCGCGTCGGCGTCGGGCTTGAGGTGATGCTGGATCGGCATCACCGCCAGCACCGCGTCGCGCAGCCCCTTGTTGATGTATTCCTTGCCGCTGGGCGTGGCCTTGTTGGCGTCGCAAAGGATGACGACGTCGCGCAGCTGCTTGCCGTTCCCCTGCCCGACGCCGATCTTGCCCTTCCATTCGTTCAGCATGGTCAGCAGCGCGGCCGTCTCGGGATCTTCCGCCTGCGACATGTCCTGCGACTTCACCGGATCGGCTTCGCCGAGCCACACCAGCGCCGAGCGCACCGTGTCCGACCACTCGCCGAACGACGCCAGTTGCGGCAACTTGTTCGGCCGCCCGGCGGCGATATAGGCCCGGCAGATCGTCAGGCACGCGGCGATGTACTTGCCGCGATCGGCCAGGATCATCTCCATCGGGATTGCCTTGAACTGCCGCAGCTCCGGACGCTCCATCATGGCGTCGAGCCGCGAGCGGATCACCCTCCGGCAGAGATCCCCGACGACGACGACGTTGTTGCCGTTGGCGAAGAACGTGATGCCGCGGGCGTCGACGTCGACAGTGTCAGCACGCCGAAGATGCGAACCTGCGGCCGCCACTGCTCGATCAGCCGGCAGAGCGTCTCGCCGCCGAGTTCGCTGACCACGTTGTCGATGCAGATCAGCGACTGCCCCGACGGATCACCGCGGCATCGAGCCGCTTGTCCAGTTCCTCCTGGTCTTGCCGGCGCCAAGCACCGGCATCGCCTGCCCGGTCGCGATCCGGCTCACGAGTCGAGAGCAGATAGGATCTTGCCGCTCCCTGCCTCCGGCGCGTCGATGATGTGGATCGGCACGACCGGAAAGGCGCCGCGGCACACCGTCGAGATGATCGCCGACAAACGCCACCGCGCGCGACACCCCGTCATCGTCGACGAAGCGAAACTCGACACATCAGGTCCTTGAGCAGCTTGAGCGCCGCTTAGCGCGTCGTCGCGCGTCGGGTTGCTCCGGGATTGCCGGCATCGCCGGCGGGTCGATCAGCAGCAATTGCGTCGCGGGATCGTAGCCCGCGACCTGACAGGATGCGTGCCGTCCGGGCGCAGCGTCGGCGTCGAGATGATCCCGGCGATCACCGGGAAGTCCCAGTCGCCGAACCGCTCCAGCAGCACCTGCGCGGCCTCCACGGGTGGATGGATGTCCTTCCACTTCTTCGTAGCGACCGTCGAACTTCACCCAGCACGAATTCTTGCAGAGCGTGTCGCGCAGATAGGGCAGGCTCGACCTTGACCAGCTGCGACGCGCTGGTGATCGTGCCGTGGAAGCTCTGCACCGGCACGCACCACCGGCCGCACCAGCGATCGGCCGCGCTGATAGAACGGCACTCCTGCGTCGATCAGCACCTTGGCGGCGGCGTCGGCCATGACCGACAGCGGCCCATACTTGATGACCCGCTTGGTCTTGCCGGCGAACCCGGGCTGCGGACCCGAGCTCCTCCGCCGCCGCCGCCGCCGCCGCCGCCGCCACCAGAACCACTCCCAGCTCCGCCGACCGCTGCCAGCCTCCGCCCGGGCGGCAGCCTCACGAGATCGATGACGTCAACGGAACCAGGGCGGTTGATCCCTTGGGCTGTCCCGCCTCGTCGATCGGAGCGCGAACGCGGCGTCACCGCTCAAGTCTGTCGCCAACGCGTTGCTGGGCCGTGCCGTGGCCCGCTTCCGCTGTCCGGCGCTGCGTCCGTCTTCCGTCTTCTTCGCGCTTCAGTGTTCAGGCTCGCGCTCGCCCGCTCTCGTCCGGCTCGCCCAGGCTCTTCAGCAACTCCCCGAGCCCTTCCATGGTGTACAGCGGCAGGAAGTAGGCGTAGCGGTCGCCGTGCGCGCGGGAATAGATCTCGACCCGGCCGCCCTGATGCAGGATCAGCCCGGGATTGCGCGACTGGTAGTCCAGGCCTTCGACCGGATCGGCGCACTCCTTGCCGTGAAACGCTTTCGGGTCGTCCGCCATGTCGGACGCGAGGAACGGCTTGCCGTCGGGGAAGTACAGCGTCTGGTGCGGCGACAGCTCGCGCCAGATCCGTTCGCCGATGACGTCGCGCTCGGCCGCCGGGTCAACCCGGTCGAACTCCTTCTCGACCTCCTCCCGCGGCTTGCCGTGCGCCACTCCCTTCTCGATGTGGTCGGCGCGATAGGCCGCCTTGACCGCGGCCTGCTGGGCCAGGAACGCCGGCTCGCTCTTTGCCGCCGCGACCAGCTTCGTTGAACCGTTTCACCGGCGCATGCTGGTTGGCGAACGCGATCAGCTTGGCCGCGCACAACACACCCTTGCCGCCAATCACCGTCGAATTGCGCGGCAGCCGCTCCAGCCCCTTGCCGAGCGAGATCTCGCCTTCGTAGACCAGACGCTCGGGCGAACCGACGGTGACGTCGCACGGTCCGTAGACCAGCGGATCGCCGTCCTTCGCCAGCCCGAGCCATCCGGCCGAACGCCCGACCCCGACGCACCACGACAACCGCCGGATCGCCTCCAGGCACGCCTTGGCCTTGGCCGGCTCGTCGAGCAGCACGAACAGATGCTCGCCGGTCTTCAGCCGTCCGCCGGTCGCGGGATCCTTCACCGAGGCGCTGGCCGACGGCCGCGACCAGGGCGGCGACCTCGGCGAAGTCGGGCCAGAGCGCGATCAGGATCTCGCGCAGACCGTCCTTCTCGTCGCCGTCGAACAGCAGCAGGCCGAGGGCGCCTGCGACGGCCAGACGAAGTGCGACATGCGCGCGCGGGATGCCGGTTGCCGTCGAGCGCGTGGTTGCCCTGGCGCCTTTCGTATGCCGCCTTGGTGGTGATGTCGCCCGTCGCGGGGCAGACCGTCCTTGACGACGCCGAGGCCGATCGCTTCGCGGAAGTTCAAGACGTCGATCCTGCTCCCAATCTCGGTCAATACCGCTCGGGGATCGGCGGCCTCGATCGTGATGGTCTCGTATTCTCCGCGCGACATCTCGGTGCCGCCGATCTTGATGACCTTCTTGCCATCGGCGTCTTTGCTCGTAATGCTTGGAGAGCCGCGCTCCATGCGCCTCGTACCGGGTGAAGCTCACCGCGAGCTGCCGTCGTCGCCGGCCTCTCCCGGCTGCGGATGCCTGATCGGCTCGCGCCTGTGCTCGTCGCGGCACACGCGCATTCGGTGCTTAGGCCGGACGCCTGTACCGCATCGGCTGACAATTGCTTCGTCGCGGGCGGCGGCGGCGTAGGTCCGAGTCTCGGCGTCCAGGGCTCGCTGTTCGGCTTGCCCTGATTTGTCGTAGCGATGGCCGCGCCACGCATTGGCTGCGATCGGCAGATCGGGCGCCCAGGACGGCGGCTGCGTCATCAGCTCGAGGAATTCCTCCTCGCTGCCGAAACCGACCGGCACTTCGCAGACCACCTCGTCGTGAACGTGCAAGCACGATCTGGATAGCCGGCGGCCTCGATCCGGAACATCGCCTCGACCAGAATATCGCGCGAGATCCCGCTGACGATGTTCTCGATCCAGGTGCCGCCATAAGCGCCAAAACCGCCGCGGCAGGGAGCAAACCGGCCGCCTGAGTTGTCGTCGTACACGACGCTGGGCATTGTCGCGATCGTCGACGATCAGGCGAGGATTGGGATAGCAAAGATCGCGGCCGCTCGGCAGCCGGATCCGCAAGAACTCGCCGTCGCTCTTCAGAACGACCGGGCCGCAAACAACCTCGACGCCAGGCTCATAGACGGCCCTGACGGCGGCCGATCGATCGCGTACCAGAAACGCACGGTCTTCGGATGCGCCGCGCGCCACTCGTCCTTGAAGACCTCGACTTCCGCGTCGCTGTATTTGTCCGGTTCGAACTTCCGCCACGCCCCGAGGCCGCCCATGTAGCCAAACGACAAATCGCAGGTCTTCCCGATCTTGCGCTCGGGCGAGGTCTTGGTGTAGGTGCCGTCAGGCACTCCGAGGATTTTGCACGCGGTGATGCAGTAGGCTTCGTCGCGCGGATCTTGAGTCACGTCGTACTTGCGATAGGCGTCGAGCTTCCATTCCTCGCCGGCAACCCAAGCCAGCGACGCGGCTTTCGATCGAGCTGAGATCGGCGCCGATCAATTCGTAACCGTCGGCGGCCGTGATCATCGGCGCGACTGCAATCGCCGACGACGGAGAGCGGCTTCGGATACAGCGTCTTCATGTGCGCGTAGTCGCCGGTCGTGACCGCCGTGATCGCGGCGTCGAGATCCTCAACCTCGGGCTCTTTAAATTCTGGGGCTGATAGCCCGCCCGGCCCAGCGGCCGGTGGACGCGCCGTGATATACGAACGCGCCGCGGATGCGGTCGTCGGCGCCGGCGCGCGCCAGCAGGGCATCGATCTTCTTGACCGCGGCCTGGGCGCCACCGGCGCGAAGCTCCAATACGCGACGCACGGGCGGTGCGAAGATCCTCGTCTTCGAGCAGCTTCTCGATTGTCTTGCTGTCGAGGCTCGACGTATCGCAGCCTTGCGCCTTCAGCCATTCCTTCATCTTCTCGATCTGGTCGATCGCCGTGACGGCGCCCTCGGTGAGCTCGGCCAACTCGGCGTCGATCTCGGGAGCCGCGGCCTGTGCGATCTTGCGCGCCGCTTCGGCGAACTTCCGGTCGACGTGAAAGCCGCGCTCGTTGATCATGTTCGAGAGCACCCACACCTTCTGTTCGGCGTCCGACAGCCGCGCAAGGCGATCATCCGCTTCGCGCTCGACTTCGACGTCTTGCAATTGTAATCGCTGAGGCGCGGACATCTTGTCCGCGTCTTCGTGCCAGTAGACGCCGTCGGGATCCTCGCCCTTGCCCGGCTTCCGCGGCTTGCGTCATCTGGTGCATCAGCCGTTCGCCGGCCTCGTCCTTGCGATGCGTGAACTCCATCACGTCGGCGAGCAGACCGAGCTTGGCCGGCAGTCCGAGCGCGAGGCTTGCCGCCTGCGTGCAGCGATGGCGCTCGGCCGGAATCAGTCGGAAAGCCGTAGCGCGGGTGCAGGATGTGCTGCTCGATGGCGCTCTCGAACGGATCGTTATGCGCGACCGCGGTCCAGTTCGGATTTGCCGCGGCTTCGAACCACACCTGCGGAACGGGATCGCCAGGAAACCAGCGCTGCACCGGATCGTCGTCGACGGCGTAGGCGATGCAGATGATCTCCGTCGACGGATCGGCCGCGTACACGTGCAGCGCCGACCTTCTTCAGGTTGGCCTTGCTGCGAAGCTCGAAGTCGCGGTGCAGCTCGTGCGGGGTATCGTCTTGCGCTGCGGCCTGATTGGGCAACGGTTCATGCTTCATCATGAATTTTCTCGTTCATTCGCTATTTGCTGCGCGAGGTCTTGGATCTCGTCGCGCTGGTACTCGTTCAAACGACGCCGCAATTCGTATTGCGTGAGCGTCTTGCTTGCGGCGATCTGCATGACAGCCGTCGCCAGGACACTGGCGCGGTCACATGCAGGGTTGTTCGGAGAGCGCGTCATCGCGTTCTCCGGTTCGCGGTTGTGGGACCGCGTGAATGGTGAAGGGTGATGCGGGGGGCTACTTGGACCGTCGGGGTCGTTGGATTTGTCGCGTGTCGTGGTGCGGGCGCGACGCCGGCGAGAAGAACGCGCACGGCTGCGCCTGGCACGCGGACGCTTCATGCAGCCTTTGCCGCCCAAGACCAGTGCGCACGGGCAGAAGCCGGCGATGCCTTCCGACGGCCCGCCGGCGCGCCAGTGGCTCAGATCCATCAGGAAGGCAAAGGTCTCGTCCGAAATACATTTTAACGGCCTTCAGGTAGAGACCGCTCGGCGGGGATGTCCCGCTCTTTGTTGAGCATCGCGAAGCGGCCGTTGCCGAGGTTGACGTTCACGCGGCGGTGGCTTGACAGCGAAGGACGCCGTCGTTGGCTTTTCATTTGATGTGCTTGCGAGCGGCGCACGGAGTGCCGGGAGTTGCTTGTGCGCCTTCAATCGTCGGAAGCCTTTTGCGGCTTCCTGCATGGCCGCCGCGGTCCAGCGCAGGGCCATAGAGGCCGATCGCCATCGCTTCACGTTGCGGCAGACGCGACGCACGGTGCTCATGACATTCTCCACGATGTTGGTGCATGCCGAGCGCGCGGCGAAGTTCCTTTGGCAGGCCGAGTTCGCGTGACGGTGAGGATCTCGTCGAGGCCCTCCAGAATGCTCGCCGACACGCCCGGAGCGTCGTGTTCCAGCCGGCGCGCGAAATTGCGGATCAAACTTCTCGGCCTATCTCGGCGTCGTCCAACTCCCAAGCTTGTCGCAGTACGCGGCGAACAGCGGCATGCAACGGCTTCGGCAACCGCTCCATGATGTTGCGAGCCTTGTAAATCTCGGCACCGTTGGAAATCCAGCGCCTCGCGCCCGAAGCCGCGCCGGATCGCTTTCGAGCGCCTTCGAACCGCGCCTTCGAACCGTCGATGATGAACAACCGTGGCACCGCCGGATCGAGGCCGCGCGCGATGAGATTGTCGATCAGCGCCTGCACCACGGCGGCGTTCTCGGTCGCGCCTTCGATGAGCCCGGAGCGGGTGCTTCACGCCGTTGCCGTCGATGCCGATCGCTGCCCCCGACACCGTTCGCCGGTCATGTGAATGCCGTCGATCTGCACAACCAGCAGGTCGAGCTTGGGCGGTCCGAGGCGTCAGCCTTCCCGCATGCGGGCGGCCGAGGCGCTACAAAGTGGCGCGAGGCCGCCGACTTCGATACCCCGCTCCAGGCCGGCGCCGGAACGTCGCCCTCCGGCAATCGGACCGCACGCCGAAACTTGCGCGTCGACACGTTGATCAGCATCAGGTTCATCGCCCACCGGCCGAGCCAGTCCTCCCTCGACCGCCTGCTCCCAGCTTGGCAGCGGCAATTCCTTTCCGTCGAGCCTGCGGACCCGAGGTCGCTCCATTGCGAGCTTGCCGGCATGGAAGCCGATCTTGCCCGCCGTGCGCCCCCAGCGATGGCCGAGCCGGTCCGCGCTGCGCGAATGCCGCGGCCCGCAGGCCGCCTCGAGCGTCCGCCTCCATCATCGCGCCCAGCGTCTCCATGCCGGCCGCCAGGCGACCGATAGAACCGATCGAAGGACGCAGACGCCTCGTCCCACGTCTTACCCACAGGCGCGTTCGGCATCGCATTCGTCTTTATGGTAGATGTTTTCATGGCGTTGCTTTCCTTTCGCGTCAATTTCAGCACCGCCGAGCCTACCGGCTCAAGGCGAGCAACGCCGCTCCTCTTAGTTCAACATCGGCCGGGACACTACCCCCCCCGCTCGGCTCGGAATCTTTGAGAGCTCGGGAATTCCGGACTATGTTAGGGGTGTCGATGCCCCAAAAATTCGCGGTCCGGATTTCCCTTGCTCGGCTCCCAGCCGAGCGGGGTTTCGGTTAGAGGCGGCGACCGCCGATGTGCTCAAATTCAACGGTCATGCGATAGCTTCCCACTTCCACCACGAAGGCCGGCGGGGCGCTGGAGGATTGAACGGGGGCTGATTTGACGATCGGCACGGCGGCCGCTTTGCGGGAACGCGGCCGTGCAAGGCCCAGCCGGCGCGCCTTGGCGAGGCAGGCGTTGCGGGTGACGTCGAGACCAAATTCCTGCGAGAGCATCTCGGCGACCTTGCTGAAGGAATATCCTTCAGGCGCCGCCCGCAACTCAACCAGCCGTGCGGCAAGGTCGGTTGTCCAAGGGCTAACATAACGACATCGAACATCTCCGGTTGATCTCGCGCCCATTCAGCCCAAATCGGCGAATAAGTGCGAAATAATTTAGGAGAGTTGCGTTGCTATAGCGACGAATAGCGGTGGGTGATTTTGGGGGTGCCGCACAACGCTCAACAAGTGGGGTGTTGCGCGGGGAGTTTTATGAAGCTGTGCTTGATGTCGCGAGCAATGGTCCTGATGCCCGAATTGGTGGGACGACGCTTCTGGTCGACACCAAGAAAGTCGAGCAGCGCTTGCACCATGTGGTTCAAAGGCAGGTCGCGCGACGCGAACACGTCCTCATTTTGCAGGAATATGAGAAACGGCTCGACCGCGAGCTTACGTATTACCCCCTTTCGGTAATCGATTGCCATGTCTAGGAGGTATCTGATGTTAGCGTCCTCCACCCGTTCGGTTATATCGATTATCTCAGGGTGGATGAGTTTTTGCATGCCGGACATGTCCTGCCCGGCGTGGGCATAATCTATTGTCCGAAGGTATGCGGCCCTATTCGCGCTCGCCCGGCACGTCGCCGCGAGCAACGCCGCCTGGTCGCGCTCCGGCGGTCGCCCTCGCGCTCGAGCACGACCTCGAGGCCACCACCGTGGCGCGCATCCAGTTCCTCCTCGACGATCGCCTCCGCCTCGACCGGCTGCGCGAACGCATCGCGGCGCTGCCCGGCCGCCGACCGCTGGCAGACCGAGGCCCGCGCCACGCTTCGCGACGACTTCTACGAGTCGCAGCACGCACTCACCGCGGCCGTGATCACCGAGACCGACGCGACGGGGACGCCCAGAGGCTCGCGTCGACGCCTGGCTGGCCGAGCACGACTCGCCGGTCGGCCGCTATCGCGGACTCGTGCACGACGTGGAGCAGTCCGACGCCGTCGACCTCGCGGCGCTGGCCGTCGTTCGCCGCGTGCTCCGCGACCTCGCCGCGATCTGACCGCCGGCCGCGTAGCGACGGATCGAGCGGACGCGAGCGAGGGATGCAAGGACGTGAGCTTTCGGATCCGGTCGGCGGCGAGCACCCGGCGCGGGCGGCGTTGGAGCCGCACGCACCGTGCACGCCACCACCGGGGTGGGCCGACGCCGACGCGAGGAAACAGACCGCGTACGGGCGTCTCGGCGCGACCGAGGCCGGGCAACGGGCGGAACACTGCCTGCTGCGACAGCGCGGTGGTGCCCCCGCCGAGCGCGCCGCCGGCGAGGTTGGCGTTGCCCGCTTCCAACGCGGGCGGGCTCAACACGTGGCGACCGGTGACCAGCGCGCGGAAGCCGGGAGCGTGCCCCTCGATCTCGGTCTCGACCCGGTCGGCGAACGCTTCCACCTCGGCGGTGTCCCACTTGCCGGTCAGGTCGCCGTCGGCGTCGGCGCGCACCTTCAGCGGCACGTGCGTGTACGCCCACACCGTTTCGGTGCCGACCGGCGACCGGGTCGGGTCGGCCTTGTTCATCTGACCGACGAGCACGAACGGACGCGGCGGGGATCCGGTCCTGCGCGGAGATCGGCCGCGACCTGCGTGAAGCCGTCCATGCCGTCGCACACGTGGACGGTCCCGGCGTGGGTCGCCACTTCGTTCCGCCACGGGATCGGTCCCGACAGGGCCCAGTCGACCTTGAAGGTGGCCGGGTCGTACTGGAACCGCTCGAGGTCGGCCACCACCTGCGCCGGGAGATGCTCCTCACCCACGAGGTCGCGGTAGAGCGCAGGGGCGCCGACGTCGGCGAGCACCCCGCGCGTGGCGCACCGATGGTCTCGCCGTCGGCCAACACGACCGCGACCGCCCGCCGGTCGCGCACGTCGATGCGGACCACCGGCGCATTGCAGCGCACGATCCCGCCCCGTCGCCGTGAGCCGGTTGACCAGCGCGGCCGTGAGCTGACCCGCGCCGCCCTCGGGCACGGGGAAGTCGACCTCCTGACCGAGGCCGGTCAGCATCCAGCCGAGGAAGCCCCCGGGCGGGACGTCGGGCCCGAGGTCGGCGTGCATGGCGTTGCCGGTGAGCAACACCGCGGCGCCCTCGCCCGCGAACTGCTCCTGGCTCATGCGCCGCACCGACAGCAGTGCGAGACGGGTGAACTCGAGCAGTCCGCGCGGGGCCCAGCTTCGCCGCGAGCCGCGTGGCGCCCTTCACCGGCGGGATGGGCGATGTCATGGCCTCGAGCAACGGGCCGCTCACCGCGCGGAAGCCGGCGTCGAACTCCCGCCACGCGTCGCCGTCGCCAGGGGCGTACTCGTCGAGCGAGGCTGCGGTCACGTCGACGTCGGTCGACAGCGCCGCGCACCGGCCGTCGGTGGTGGGGTGCGCGAGCGACCAAGGGGGCGTGTCGCCACCGCAGGCCGTGGGCCGGGAGGTCCAGCGCGCGCATGACCGGCGACGCCAACCCGAGCGGGTAGAACGGCGCTGCACAGGTCGTGCACGAAGCCGGGGTGGGTGAGCTCGGCGCTGCGGACGGCACCGCCGGGTTCGGGCTGCGCCTCGAGCACGAGCACACGCCAACCGGCGTCGGCGAGCAGGTTGGCGGCCACCAGGCCGTTGGGCCCCGCTCCGATCACGACCGCGTCGACGTCAGCCACCGCCTCGACGGTACCCCACACTCCCTGTCGACTCCTGGCTCCGGGCTCGAGCCGCGGCCGACCGGGCATGATCGAGGGATGACGGCCCACGCCCGCGTTCGAGCTGTCGGGCGTGCACCTCGTCGAGCAGGGCACGGTCGTGCTGCACGACCTCGACTGGACCGCGCAGGCCGACGAGCGCTGGGTCGTGCTCGGCCCGAACGGCTCGGGCAAGACGTCGATCCTGCGTCTCCTCTCGTTCGCGGCGGGCCGTCGCGCGGGACGGTCACGGTGCTGGGCGACCGGTACGGCGGGGTCGACGTCCGTCGCGCCCGTCGCACGCGTCGGGCTCGCGAGCAGTGCGTTGCTCCAACAGCTCCGGCCGTCGCTGAGCGCGCACGATGCCGTGCTCACCGGCGTCGACGCTGCCCTCGAGACGTGGTGGTCGACGTACGACGACGACCAGCACGCCCGCGCCGACGCGCTGCTCGACTTCGTCGGCTGTGGTGGGCACGGCGCGCAGGAGCTCTCGACGCTGTCGGAGGGGGAGCGCAAGCGGGTGCTCGTGGCGCGTGTCCTCATGGCCGAACCCGACCTGCTGCTCTTCGACGAACCGTGTGCGGGGCTCGATCTCGGCGGTCGGGAGGCGATGGTCGAAGTGCTCGCCGACCTCGCCCGTACCGGCCTCTCCGACGACGGCGCCCGACCGCTCGTCATGGTCACCCACCACCTCGAGGAGATCCCGCCCGGCATCACCCATGCCCTGTTGCTGCGCCAGGGTGCGGTGGTCGCGGCCGGCCCGGTCGCCGAGACCCTCACGTCGGCTGCGGTGGCGTCACCTTCGGGGTCTCGGTGACCGTGGACCGCTCCGGTGGGCGATGGTTCGCCCGAATCGAGCACTAGAAGACGGTCTGACCGTTTGCTACGGTCATCAGCACGGTTCGTCCGCCCCCTGATGCCCAGGGCGCGACGACCGCTCCACTAGCTTGCCCCGGGGAGTTCCACCCGTGTAGTCCCCCGGGCCGGGCCTTCCACCCCCAATCAGCACTCTGCCTCTCCACGCGCGGTCAGGCCCAACCCAAAGAAAGGAGCACCACATGCGCAAGCGGATCCTGCTCATCGCAGTCCCGCTCGTGATCGTGGCGATCGCGGCAAGCGTTGCCGTCGCGTCCCCGTCCGATGCCGAGCACTCACGTGGTCCTCGACTCGACAGACTCCATGCGGAGCGGCCGATCGCCGCTTCCGACAGTAACGCCACCCTCTCCGCGAAAGATGCGGGCTTCCAGAAGGCGGCGACGGACATCCAGAACTACGTGAGAGCAGTGAACGTCCAGGAGTACGACAAGCTCCTGCAGATCAACGACTACCTGCGATACCTCGGTGCGCAGGTAGTCGGCGAGTACATCGTCTCCCTCCAGCAGCGGAGGCGGCCCAAGCGGCTGCTCCCCAGCGAGCGAGCCAGTCCGTGTACTCCTCCACCGACCCGGGTGACTTCCTGAGCTGTGTGCGCAACCGCGAGAGCGGCGGCGACTACGGCGTCTACAACAGCGGCGGTTCCGGCGCTGCGGGCGCCTACCAGTTCCTGCCCGGGACCTGGAACTCGATCGCGGCGTCCAGCGGTCGTGGGGACCTCGTCGGGGTTGACCCGGCGCAGGCTCCGCCAGCCGACCAGGACGCCATGGCCCAGGCGCTCTACGCGCAGCAGGGCGCGGCGCCGTGGGGCGGCGGTTGCTGACGGTGCAGCACTGACCTGGCGCGGGCGGCTGCGGCCGTCCGGAGGTCACGACGGGCCCGGCCGAACTCAGTTCGGCCGGGCTCCGTCGTCTCTTCTCCCGTCGCTCGCTTCCTCCCTCGTTCGCTCCGCTCATGCCGTCCTCACTCCGCGCCGACGGAGGGAAGCACGGGGGTGCCCGGTAGCGTTCTCCTGGCGATGACCGTGCCCGAGCCGTCCCCCGTCGCTGTCCCCCGACACCGCGTGGGGCGCGTTCAGCGACCACGGTCCGTGGGTCCTCGATCTCGACGCCATCCCGTGGCAGTGGGACATCGACCGCATCCGGCGCGGCACGCGCCGCGAGGTGCCCCGCCTGCCTCGCGTCGGGCCGGCTCCCACCGCTCGGCCGGCTCACCCGCACCCTGATCGAGATCGGGAGCGCGCTCGGCGGGTGGCTGGTGTTCGAGTGGCGCCGGCCGTCGTCGCGCGCCGGCATCTCGCGCCGGCTCCGGCTGGCCTTCGAGCGGCTCGGTTCGAGCTACGTGAAGCTGGGCCAGATCATCTCCGGCGGCGAGGGCCTCTTCCCCGACGAGCTGGTCAACGAGTTCAAGCTGCTCCGCGACCAGGTGCCGCCGGAGCCGTTCGCCGACGTGCGGGCGGTGGTCGAGATCGACCTCGGCGGCTCGCTCGAGGAGCTGTTCGAGTCGTTCGACGAGACGCCCATCGCGGCGGCCTCGATCGCGCAGGTCCACGCGGCGCGGCTGCGCACCGGCGAGGAGGTCGTCGTCAAGGTGCAGCGGCCGCTGGTCGCGCAACGCTTCCGCGACGACATCGCCGCCCTCTCGTGGCTCGCACCCCGGCTGGTGGGTCGCATCCCCGTCGCCGCGCTCGCCAACCCGCCCGCGCTGGTCGAGCTGTTCGCGGAGACGGTCATCGAGGAGCTCGACTTCCGGCTCGAAGCGCAGAACATGCTCGACATCGCGCGCGTGCTCGCGGAGACGGAGCAGCACGCGGGATCATCGTGCCCCGGCCGCACCCGACGCTCGTCAGCCGGCGCGTCCTGGTGATGGAGCGGCTCGACGGCTTCGCGTTCGACGACGTCGAGTCGATGCACGCGGCCGGCATCGACACCCACGCGCTGCTGCAGGCGGGGCTCATCGCGTCGCTCGAGGGCGCGATGATCTACGGCGTCTTCCACGGCGACCTGCACGGCGGCAACCTCGTCGTGCAGCCCGACGGCCGCACCGCGCTGTTCGACTTCGGCATGACCGGTCGGCTGTCGGAGACGCAGCGCGTCGCGTTCATGCGCCTGCTCATGTTCGGCACCACCGGCGACCAGCGCGGCCAGCTCGTCGCGCTGCGCGACCTCGGCGCGTTCCCGCCCGACGTCGACCTCGACGCGCTCGCGCGCGACCTCGACCTCGACGGCCCGGTGAAGGACCCCACGCAGATGTCGGCCGACGCGCTGATGGCCGAGATGCGCGAGGTCACCAAGAAGCTGCTGGGCTACGGCGCGCGCGTTCCGAAGGAGCTCATGCTGTTCGTGAAGAACACCATGTTCCTCAACAGCGCGACCGCGATCCTCGCCCCCGACCTCGACATGCTGCAGCAGATGATGACGATCTACACGTACTTCGCCGAGACCCACGGCGAGCGCATCCTGCGCGAGGTCGGCATCGACGCCAGCCAGGCCGCGCCCGACCCCGACGCGATGAAGGCCGCGTTCCTCGTCGACTCCGACACCGACTCGCTCACCTACCGCGACCTCCAAGCTCGCCGCGACGAGGTGCGCCACAAGCTGCAGCGCCAGCGGGAACGGAAGCGCCGCCGTGCCGCGCTCGTGGCACGGCAAGGAGGAGCTGAGGTGCCCGAGCTGCCGCAGATGCAGGCGCTGGCCGAGCGCCTCGGCGACGCCCTCACCGGCAAGGTGCTCGAGGGCGTCGAGCCGCTCGGGTTCTCGGCGCTGAAGACGGTGGTGCCCGCGCCCGAGACGCTGATCGGCCGACCGGTGGAGCGGGTCGACCGCCGGGCGCAAGTACCTCATCCTCGACTTCGGCGAGTCGGGCCGCATCCTCCTCCACCTCTCGCAGGCCGGCCGGCTCGACCTCGAGGACCCGCCCAAGAAGACCCGGGCCAAGGGCTCGGTGGTGCGGCTGCGCTTCGCCGACGCGCCCGCGGTGCTCGTGCGCGAGTACGGGCACGAGCGCAAGGCCGCGTGGTGGGTGCTCGCCCCCGGCGACGACGGGCCGCTCGAGCGACTCGGGCCCGAGCCCGACTCCGACGAGTTCGCCGAGATCATCCTCCACGGTGTCGACGGCCGCCGCGTGCACACGCTGCTGCGCGACCAACGCACGGTGTCGGGCGTCGGGCGCGGCTACGCCGACGACGCGCTTGTGGCGCGCGCAGCTGTCGCCGTACGCGTCGCTGAAGTCGCTCGACGACGACCAGCGGGCGCGGCTTGCTCACCGCCATCCGCGACGTCATGGCCGACGGCCTCGAGCGCGAGCGCGGCCGCACCGGTGGGTTGTCGCAACCGAAGCTGGGCGAGCACTTCGAGGTGCACGCGCGCTACGGGTCGCCGTGCCCGCGGTGCGGCGAGACGCTCCGGCGCGTGAGCTACGAGTCGCACGAGGTGACGTACTGCCCGCACTGCCAGACCGGCGACAAGGTGCTCGCCGACCGCCGCATGTCGCGCCTGGTCAAGTAGCGCCCGCCCATCCCCGAGCATCTCGAAGTTTCGCGTGCGCATGCGGGGGTCGACTCCGAGATGTTCGTGGCGGTAGGGTCACCAGCCGCGGGTGCCGGGGCCGCCCTTGAACGGTCCGACGACGGTCGAGGTGATCCAGCCGCCGTAGAAGCCGCCGGGCTGCGGGATCGACGAGCTCGCCGTCGACGAAGCACGCGTCCATGCGACCCGGCGTAGAACGCGACGTAGCCGCGGAGCGGCGTCGAACGCGTCGCTCGGCGTGTCGTAGCCCCACGCCGCTCGCGTCCTCGACGCGGTCGCCGCCGCGCACGTCGAAGTAGTGCGCGCGTCCCTTCCACTCGCAGAACGACGACGCCCGTCCGCGGGGACGAGCGCGCCCGCGAGCACGTCGTCGGGCGGGAAGTAGTAGTTGGGCGGATGGCTCGTCTCGAGCACGCGGTACGCGCGCCGGCGTCTCGGCGATCGTCACGCCGCCGAGCACGACGACGAGGTGCGCGCGACGTCGGCTCGAGCGCCGGCGGACGCGGGTAGTCCCACGCCGACTCCTGCCCGGGGCCGGGCTCGACGCGGGGTCGGGTCGCGTCGAGAACATCGCCCCTGCAGCGTAGGTCTCAGCGTGTGCAGCGCCTGGCCGGTGTCCACGACCTCGAACGCGCTGCCGGGCACGGTCTTGAGCTGGTTGAGGTCGTCGTCGTTCCAGCGCGAGTCGGCGGCGCCGGTGATGAACCAGTTCGAGCCGTTGTCGGCGACGATCATCCCGTACTTCTTCAGCGCCTCGAGGATCACCCGCGACTGGCCCGTGGAACGCCGACTGATGTCGTAGTCGCGCCTTCAGGCGGAGGCGCAGGCCCATCGGCGGACGGTTGGGGTCGGTGCTCGACGACGCGTCAGTGCGTCGCCGGGAGCACGAAGCCCGTCTGCGTGCGCGTTCACCGTGAACGCGCAGCGCGTGGTCGATGTGACCGGCCGCCACCTCGTCGTAGCGGGCGAGCCCGGCGAAGATCGGCAGCCCGGCCGCGTCGGCCGACGTCCACCCGATCGGGCGCAGCGCGTTCGACGTGAGGTCCCACCGCGCCCGTTGCTCGCCGTCCACGCCGTGTGCCCACGGCGCTCGCGTTGAACAGCTCGTAGAGCATGCAGTGGTCGCGGTCGACGGCGAGCACGTGGCGGTCGCTGCCGCCCTCGATCGGCGCCTGCAGCGGGATCGGGTACGGACCGGGGTCGCTCTCGTCGGGCCAGTCGATGAAGTCGATCGGGCACGCGTCGGCTGGCTTGCCGGCACCGTGACGTACGGGATGCCGTACGCGCCGCCGCCGCCGAAGTCGGCGTGGAGGAAGTCGCCGCCGTTGGCGAGGATGTTGGCGATGTAGTTCGCCGAGTTGGCGTCGGCCGGGAGCGTCGGCGACGTCGGTGTTCCACGCGTTGTCGGCCGGGAACACCGGCAGCGTCCCGAGTGAGCCGTTCTGGCGCCCGCGCCGCTGCCCGGCGGCCTCGTCGTGGTGGTGGTCGACGTCGGGGTGCTCGGTCGTCGTCGTCGTGGTGGCATGGTCGGTGGTCGTCGGCGGCCTGGTCGTCGTGGTCGGCTGCGGCGGCTTCCCGCTGCCGACCGGCGGACGCGCTGGCTCGGGCCGGGTCGTCACCACACGCGGCGGCCACCGCCACGGGCAGCACGAGCGCAACGAGCGGCGCATCGGTTCCCATCGGCATCCGGGCGCGATATCGCCTGAAGCGCCGAACAGCTGGACTCGGCCTCCTACGATTTCGCGGCCGTGCTCGCCGCGATCCTCGGCTCCATCCCCAGTCCGTCCGACGGCAACCTCGGGCCGCTGCTCCACATGTACGGGCTGCTCCTCGCCGTCGGCGTGCTGGTCGGCGTCTAGGTGGCGATGGTCCGGTGGCGCCGGCCGGCGGCGACCCCTGCGACGATCCTCGACGGCGCGGTCTTCGTCGTGATCTGCGGCGTGATCGGCGCCCGGCTGTACCACGTGATCACCGACTACCAGCGCTTCGACCACGGCCACTGGGTCGACGCGTTCGAAGATCTGGAAGGGCGGCCTCTCGATCTGGGGCGCGGTGATCGGCGGCGCGATCGCGGTCATCGTGTACCTCGCCACGGCGCAAGCTCCCGACGCTCGCGGTCACCGACTGCATGTCGGTCCGGGATCGTTCTCGCGCAGGCCATCGGTCGGTGGGGCAACTGGTTCAACCAGGAGCTGTTCGGCAAGCCGACGACCCTGCCGTGGGGCGCTCGAGATCGCGCCGGAGCACCGGCCCGACGGCGTACGCGCAGGACGCGACGTTCCACCCGACGTTCCTCTACGAGTCGATCTACTGCCTGCCTCGGCATCGCCGGCTCCTGCTGCTGGTCGACAAGCGCTCGCCTCCGGCGCGGCCAGACTTACGCGTTGTACGTCGATCATCTACACGTTTGGCCGCTTCTTCTTCGAGAACCTGCGCATCGACGACGCGCACCAGATCGCCGGGCTGCGCGTGAACGCGTGGGTCTGCGTGATCGGCTTCGTGGTCGGCGTCGTGTGGTTCGTGTGGTTCGGCCGCCACGGAGAGCCGAAGGAACGCCGTCCCGGTGATGCCGACCCGAACGCGCAGGCCACCCCGTAGCACCTGACGGTGTGTCCTAGGTCTACCGGTCCGGCCCCCCAGGAGGAGCCCGGTCTTGACCGCGACCGCTCCCGCCCGCGTCGATCGACGTGGCCGCCCGCGCCGTCGACGTCATCGAAGATCTACGGCACCGGCGACACCGCGGTGCACGCGCTCGACGGCGTCACCGTCGAGTTCGCAGCGCAGCCAGTTCGCCGCGATCATGGGCCCGTCGGGCTCGGGCAAGTCCACGCTGCTGCACTGCCTGGCCGGCCTCGACCGCGTCACGTCGGGCCAGATCTTCCTCGGCGACATCGAGATCAGCAGCGCCAACGAGAAGCAGCTCACGCTCGTGCGGCGCGACCGCATCGGCTTCGTGTTCCAGGCCTACAACCTGGTCCCGACGCTCACCGCGCGCGGAGAACATCACGCTGCCGCTGGCGCTCGCCGGCAACAAGCCCGACCCCGAGTGGCTCGACACCAGTCGATCGACACCGTCCACCTCGGCGACCGGATCACCCACCGGCCCAACGAGCTGTCGGGTGGTCAGCAGCAACGCGTCGCCGTCGGCGCGCGCGCTGCGTGAGCAAGCCCGAGGTGATCTTCGCCGACGAGCCCACCGGCAACCTCGACTCGAAGCCGGGCGCCGAGATCCTGCGCTTCCTGCGCCAGGCGGTCGAGCGAGCTCGGCCAGACCATCGTGATGGTCACCCACGACCCGGTCGCGGCGTCGCTACGCCGACCGCGTGGTGTTCCTCGCCGACGGCTCGATCGTCGACGAGCTGCTCGACACCCACGGTCGACTCCGTCATCGACCGCATGAAGACCCTCGGCGACTGACGTCGCGTTCGGAGTCTGACCATGTGGCGTGTCACCTTCCGCGGCTCTGGCGGCGAAGAAGTTCCGCCTCGTCCTCACGTCGCTCGCCGTCGTGCTCGGCGTCGCGTTCATGGCCGGCACGTTCGTGCTCACCGACACCCTCGGACACGTCTTCGACGACCTGTTCGACGACATCTACGAGCACACCGACGCGGTCGGTGCGGGCCGAGGAAGAGTTCAGCGGCCAGGGCTTCGGCAACGAGGGCCGGGGCACCATCAGCGCCGACCTGCTGCCGACCGTGCGCGCCGCCGACGGCGGGTCGACGCCGCCGACGGGCAGGTGCAGGGCCTGGCGGTCATCGTCGACAAGACGGCGACGCGCTGGGCAGCAAGGGTCAGGGCGCGCCCACGCTCGGCTTCAGCTTCGTGCCCGATCGCGAGCTGAGCACGATCCACGTCGTCGACGGTCGGGGGCCACAGCGGGCCCGACCGAGGTGGTCATCGACAAGGGCAGCGCCGACGACGCCGGGTACAAGGTCGGCGACACCGTCCCGGTCATCACCAAGGCCGGGCGCGAGCGACTACACGCTCACCGGCATCGTGAAGTTCGGCAGCACGAACAGCCTGCTCGGCGGCGACCATCGCCGCGTTCGCCCCGAACACGGCGACCGCGGCTGCTCGGCACCGAGGGTCAGTTCGGCACCATCGACGTGAGGGCGCAGCCCGGCGTCTCGCAGGACCAGGTCGTCGCCAACATCCGCACCGCACTGCGAGGGTGAGCCCGGCACCGAGCAAGATCGAGGTGATCAGCGGCAAGGACGATCACCGCCGAGAGCCAGAGCAACCTGAAGGACAACCTCTCGTTCTTCAACACCTTCCTGCTGATCTTCGCCGTCGTCGCGCTGCTCGTCGGCTCGTTCATCATCTTCAACACCTTCTCGATCGTCGTCGCGCAGCGCAGCCGCGAGCTCGCGCTGTTCCGCGCGATCGGTGCCGCCCAGGCGTCAGGTGCTCGGCTCGGTGCTGTTCGAAGCGGTGCTCGTCGGCCTGGTCGCGTCGACCGTCGGGTTCGTCGCCGGGATCGTCCTCGCCGTCGGGCTGAAGGCGCTGCTCGGCGCGTTGGGTCTCGACATCCCGGCGAGCGGCATCGTCATCCCGGCCGCCGCTTCATCTGGTCGTACGTGCTCGGCATGATCGTCACCGTCGTGGCGGCGCGTCGCGCCCGCGGTGCGCGCCACGCGGATCCCGCCGATCGCGGCCATGCGCGACTCCCCATCGACAACTCGAGCACGCTCGCCGCGCCGCGCGGTGTTCGGCATCCTGATCACGCTCGTCGGCGTGGCGTTCCTGCTGCTCGGGCTGTTCGGTGACAGCGGGCTGCTCTACGTGGGCGTCGGCATGGGCGGTCGTGTTCCTCGGCGTCGCCGTGCTCGGGCCGATGATCGCGGCGCCCATCGGCGGCGCGCTCGGCATCCCGATCCAGAAGCTCAAGGGCGTCACCGGCGTGCTCGCCCGCGAGAACGCGATCCGCAACCCGAAGCGCACGCTCGGCCACCGCCGCCGCGCTGATGATCGGCGTGGCGCTGGTCGGGCTCATCACGGTGTTCGCGGCGTCGGCCCGCACGTCGGTCAACGCGGCCATCGACCGGTCGATGAAGGCCGACTACGTGATCACGTCGCCCGGGCTTCGGCCAGGGTTCCATCCCGCTCGAGGCGCCAGCGCACGCTCGCGGAGCTGCCCGAGGTCACGTCGGCGTCGGGCGATCCGCAGCGGCCAGGCGCAGATCGACGGCTCGGTCACGCCAGATCATCGCCGCCGACCCCGCGAGATCGACTCGCTGTTCGACCTCGAGCCGAAGCAGGGCACGATCAGCGAGCTCAGCGCCACCGGCATCGCCGTGCTCGACAGCACCGCCAGCGACAACGGCGTGGAAGCTGGGCAGACGGTCCCGATCACGTTCGCGCAGACCGGCACGCAGCAGTTCACGGTCGAGTCGATCTACACGCAGTCGGGCTTCACGAACTACGTGATCACGATCGACGCCTACGAGCAGAACTTCACCGACCAGTTCGACTTCCAGGTGTACGTGAGCACCGACGGCGGCGTCACCCCGGCCGACACCGCCGCGATCAAGAAGGTGATGCACCGTACCCGGAGCCGAAGGTCGAGACCGCGACGAGTACAAGGCCACGCCAGGCCGCGCAGATCAACCAGTTCCTCAACCTGGTCTACGTGCTGCTGTTCTTCGCCATCATCATCGCCCTGTTCGGCATCGCCAACACGCTCGGCCTGTCGATCATCGAGCGCCGCCACGAGCTCGGGCTGCTGCGGGCCGTCGGGCATGACCCGCCGCCAGCTGCGCTCGAGCGTGCGGCTGGGAGTCGGTGATCATCGCCCTGCTGGGCACGCTGCTCGGGCTGGTGATCGGCGTGGTGTTCGCGTGGGCGATGGTGAAGGCGCTGTCCGACGAGGGCATCGACAAGTTCTCGATCGCCCCCGCGCAGCTGCTGCTCATCGTGATCCTCGCCGCGCTCTTCGGCGTGATCGCGGCCGCGTGGCCGGCGCGGCGGGCGGCGAAGCTCGACGTGCTCGCGTCGATCAGCAGCTGACGCTCCACATCGAGGCGGCACATCGAGTCGTCGCGGTCTTTACCGAACGTTGGGGTGGCCATGGGGCGCGAGCTGACGCACGGGGGCGTAGGTTCTCATCCAGCACGAGGCGCGATCCCACCGCACAGGGACACCGCGGTCCTCGGCAAGACACACCCCGAGTCGGCGAACGCCCCTTCCGCCGGCCGAGGAGACCGAGAACGGCCCGCCCGGATGCCCCCCGGGCGGGCGTTCGGTTGTTCCGGACCCGGCGCAGGCACCTGCCAGCTTCCCGTCCGACATCTCGAAGTTCGCGTACGTAGGTGTCGGTCACCGAGGGCTCGGTTCCCGGGCTGCGTAATCTTCGCCGCATGGCTGCCTACGAGACCATCGACCTCGACGTGCGCGACGGCGTCGCCCACCTCACGCTCAACCGCCCCGACGCCGCCAACGGGATCAACCTGGAGCTGGCGCAGGACCTGATGGACGCGACGCTGGCGATCGCGGCCGACCCAGCGCGCGGGTCGTGCTGCTCACCGGCAGCGGGCAAGATGTTCTGCGCCGGTGGCGACGTCAAGGGCTTCGCCGACCGCGACGACCTCCCCACGTACCTCCGCGAGACGTTGGGTCCGCTGCACACCGCGCTCACCAACCTCGTGCGGGGCGACGCGCCGGTCGTGGCCACGGTGCCGGGAGCGCGGCCGGCGCGGGCATGGGCTTCGTCGGCGCCTCCGATCTCGTCGTGGCGGCGGAGTCGGCCAAGTTCGTGATGGCGTACACCGGCGTCGGGCTCACCCCGGACGGTTCGTCGAGCTGGTTCCTGCCCCGACTGGTCGGACTGCGCCGCGCGCTCGAGCTCACGTTCACCAACCGCGTGCTGACGCGCGGCCGAGGCGCTCGACTGGGGCCTGATCACGCAGGTCGTGCCCGACGACGAGCTGCACGACGCGGCCGCCACGCTCGCGACCAAGGTGGCGGCGGGCCCGGCCCTCGCGCTGGCGGCGGCGAAGCGTCTCCTGCACACCTCGCTCGAAGACACGCTCGAGACGCACCTCGCCCGCGAGGCCGAGGCGATCTCCGCCGCGTCGGGCACTCCCGAGGGGATCGAGGGCGTGGCCGCGTTCAACGAGAAGCGCAAGCCGGTGTTCAACCCCGACTGAGACGGGTCAGCCCTGGAGCCCGTCTCGGAGGTGCGTCCTTCGCGCGCACCGTTGCGCGTCGAGCGCGGCGCGGTGGTCGTCGAGCTGCGTGCGCAGTGCGTCGTCGTGCACGCCGAGAATGCGCACCGCGAGCAGTCCCGCGTTGCGGGCCTTGCCCACGCCGACGGTCGCGACCGGGATGCCGTCGGGCATCTGCACGATCGACAGCAGCGAGTCGAGCCCGTCGAGGTGCTGCAGCGGGACCGGCACGCCGATCACCGGGAGCGACGTCATCGACGCGGTCATGCCCGGCAGGTCCGCGGCGCCGCCGGCGCCGGCGATGATCACG
>CAVOHK010000008.1:0-151139 GCA_963695635.1 uncultured Acidobacteriota bacterium | reverse complement strand
CTCCTTTCCTCTTTCTATTAAAACCTCGATTGAGAGCTTTCACACAGTCTGGAGCAGCGAGATCTTTCTTGATCGGAATACCGATTGAGAAAACGACAAGGAGTTTGGCATGGCAGATAAGTACGACGTGATTATTGTTGGCGGCGGTTCGGCGGGGTGCGTGGCGGCGACGCGTCTTTCCGAAGATCCGAACCGCAAAGTTTTATTAATCGAGGCTGGACCGGACCCGCAGCCGCTGCCGGAATTGGTCGCCGACGCATCGAAACAAACCCGGCTTTTGCTCGAATCCGACTACGTCGCGATGTTTCCGACGCAGCGCCATTCGGATGGCAGCACCTATTATGCGCTCGCCGGCCGCATCATGGGCGGCGGCTCGTCGGTCAACGTGATGTCGGTGCTGCGGCCGCAGCGCTACGACTTGGATCAATGGGTGGCGGCGGGAAATCCTGATTGGACCTATGAGAAATGTTTGCCGTTCATGAAGAAGATCGAGTCGGATCAGGATTTTCCCGACAGTCCGATTCATGGCAAAGACGGCCCGCTTTATGTGAAGCGTAATTTCACCCTCGACATGGAGACGTCGGCGCCGGTGCGCGCATTTCTCAATGCCGCGTACGGCATGGGTTTGCCCAAATGTCCGGATCTCAACGTGCCGGAGCCCTACGGCGTGTGCGCGTCGCCGTACAATATTAAAGACGGCAAGCGCCAGTCGATGGTCGTAGCCTATTTAAGCCTGGCGCGCGGGCGTAAGAATCTGACGATCGTCGCCGAAGCGGCGGTGCATTCGCTGAAGCTCGCCGGCAAGAAAGCCGAAGGCGTGAACTACGAGAAAGACGGACAAATGCACACCGCGCTCGGCGGGCAGATTCTCGTCACCTCCGGTGTCTATGGCACACCGCAGATTCTCATGCTCAGCGGCATCGGCCCGTCGGCGGAGCTCAAGAAGCACGGAATCTCCCCGGTTCATGAATTGAACGGCATCGGCGAGAACTATCAAGATCATCCGGTGGTGTTTATGACCTATGAGGGACCGAAGGAATCGAAAGAAGACTGGGTCGTGCCGCGCTTCCGCTTGATCATCCGCAAAAATCCGATCAGCGAAGCGGCCAATTTTCACATCAACATGCGCCCGCCGACGGAAGTGACGGGTTTGAAGCGAATGATGCCGATCTCGGCGCACTTGCTCGAACAGCGCAATCGCGGCCGGGTATTTTTGCAAAGCACCGATCCGCACGAGCAAGTCGGCATCGATTCGTGTATGCTCGAACATCCCGAAGATTTGAAGGCGATGGTCGAAGCGATGCAATTCATCGACGAGCTGGTGCATCGGCCGGAGATCAAAGAATTTTACGGTCCGTTGATTCAACCCGGTCCGGGTGAAGACTGGGGCGCGTTCGCGCGCAAGACCTATGACAGTTATCACCACGGCGTCGGCACCTGTAAGATGGGTCCGGCGTCGGACAATATGGCGGTCGTCGATCAGCGACTGCGCGTGCACGGCATGCAAAATCTCTGGGTCGGCGACGCATCGATCATGCCGGTGGTGAGCCGGGCGAATACCAACCTGACGTCGATCATGATCGGCGAGCGGCTGGCGGATTTTGTTCAAGAGATCGCGTAGGGGCAATTCATGAATTGCCCCTACATTTTAAATTGGAGGTGGCATGGCGGACTATCCACTCACCGCTGAAAAGATCAAAAGCGAATTCAAACGCGTCGGCATTCGCTTCGTCGTGGCGCTGCCGGACCGTGTGACCAGTCACTATTTGCTCAAGGGCATTCTTGCCGACCGGGATTTTCACGCCGTGCAAGTGTGCAAGGAAGACGAGGGTATATCCATCTGCAGCGGGCTCTATGCCGCCGGGCATAAATCGGTGTTCATGATGCAATACACCGGCTTCCTCGATTCGATCAATGCCATCCGCGGCGTTGCGGTGGAAGGCCATTTTCCCGTCTGCATGGTCGTCGGTTTGCTGGGTAAAGAGCCGGATGTCGCGCCGACCAAGTCGAAGAAGTATGGCGTGAAGATCATCGAGCCGATACTCGACGTAATGGGAATAGAGCACCATCTTATCGAGCGGGACGGCGACGTGGCGCAGATCACGCCGGTCATCGAAAAGGCTTTTGCCAGCTCTTCACCTACGGCTATTCTCATTGGAAGGGAGCCGCGCTAACCATGATGAAACGAGATGAAATGCTCAAGGCGTTCGCGCGCCAGCGCAAAGACGAGATCGTTGTCGCGGTTTATACGGCGGCGCAGGAAATCACGCATATTCAGCCGAACGATTTGAATTACACTTTTGTCGGCGCCATGGGACAGGGATCGTCGCATGCGTTGGGTTTGGCGCTTGGCCGGCCCGACAAGAAAGTCATAGTCTTCGACGGCGACGGCAGCCTGCTGATGAATCTCGGCACCCTGGTGACGATCGCCAATCAGGCGCCGAAGAATTACGTGCACTGCTTATGCGAGAACGGCTGCTACGAAACCAACGGCTCCGTGCCGACTCCGCGCGCCGGACAGATTCGCTTCGCCGAGTTGGCCAAGACCGCCGGTTATAAAAAAACCTACGAGATCAGCGACCTGGACGAGTGGGAACGAAAACTGCCTGAGATTCTCAAAGACGAAGGTCCGGTTTTCGTCACTCTCAAGGTCGAACCCGGCGAAGCATACCCGGAAAACTTTCCGCGTCTCTACAACATCGAGTATCGTGAAAAGTTCCGCCAGGCGCTGGCGAAGAGCTAGTCCGCGAATATTTTGCGCCAGCGCGTTCTTTGGCTAGCGGCTTTTGTCTCGGGTCTAGCAGGCACTGAAAAATCTTTAAGAGTCCTTCGACGGCGCTCAGGACGAACGGAGGTATATTGATCGTTAGAGCTTGCCCGTTCATGCTGAGCATGTCGAAGCATTCCGATCCGCTTTTTTGCAATCGGTTAGGTTCAACGCAATATGCAATACTCCAGACGCTAAATTTTTCCTATCCCCGCCGCGCGTTTCCTCGTTGACTTCCCGTTTATGAATTCCGACGCGACGGCGCAGCTTCTCGCGCTCATCTGTTCCGTTTTCTATGCTTCCGCCCTGGTTTCGGCGCGTGCCGGCATGCATTACTCAACGCCCACCACCGTCACTCTAGTTTCGATCCTTATGCAAAACTTGCTTTTATGGTCGGCGATATTCGTAACCGGCGGCGTTCACGCCGTGCCGCTCGCCGGCGTCTTGCTCTTTACGCTCGTTGGCCTGTTTCAGTTGGCCGTGCGGTTGCTTGCCTACACGGGAGTGGAAAAAATCGGCGCTTCGCGCAGCAGCGCGCTGCAGTCCGTGAGTCCGCTGATCAGCGCGGCCATCGCGATCACATTTCTCGGCGAGCCAACGACACTGCTAATTATCCTCGGCACATTGTTAGTCGTGATTGGCATCGTTTTGATCTCATGGAAACCCGAGCGGCAGTTTCCGGACTTTCGCACCTGGCACTTGTTGTTGCCGATCGGCGCGGCATTTCTTACCGGCATCAATCACCCGATCCGGCGCTACGTTTTGACGATGGCGAACGAACCTTTGTTTTTCTCCGCGCTGATGGGCACCGTCTCGCTCGG
Source organism: uncultured Acidobacteriota bacterium (assembly GCA_963695635.1). GTDB lineage: Bacteria > Acidobacteriota > Vicinamibacteria > Vicinamibacterales > CAVVIG01 > DATKHR01. The sequence goes on along the minus strand of CAVOHK010000008.1, from coordinate 147,551 downwards.
CGGGTTTTTGATCTATTTTGCCGTGTCGCCGCGCTCGCAGCGGCTGGTGTGGAATCGCCAAGCGATCGGACCGTTTCTCGCTACCGGAGTCTGTGAAACCACCTCCATCCTGTTGATTATTACGGCGATCAGCATGGGCCGCGTCGTCATCGTCGCGCCGATCGCCGCGAGCTATCCGGTCTGGTCGTTGATCCTGTCGGCAATCTTTTTGCGCGACGTCGAGTCGGTCAATGGGAAGGTGATCGCCGGAATCTTGAGCGTCGTCGCGGGAAATTTTGCGATTCATTTGGGAAGATGATTAAAAGACGGAAGCATGCTTAATTTATAACGGAAAGATTTCTCCCTTCGGCAGACTGTGTGAAAACACCGTTCATGGTTCGACTAGGCTCACCACGAACGGTGTAGTCTCATTAGAAATAGAGTACTTATCCGTTCGCCCTGAGCATCGTCGAAGGGCTCCGAGAGAGTTTTCACACAGTCTGTCGGTCGAAATGACAGGCAGCTGGTTTGCGACTCGCTGGGTTGTCATTTCGAAGAAGCGTAGCGACTGAGAAATCTTTCTCTGGTTACGGCTACTGCAATCCGCTTGTCACGCGGATTGGCCTCGAATAAAATCGGTTTGGAGGTGACGCCGTGAAGATTTACGATATATCTCTGACCCTTTCACCACAGTCGGTCCGTTGGGTAACGGCGCAGCCGCTCGAGCTGATCGAGCGCAAGCGCATGAGCCGCGGCGACACCAATAATTCGTCATCGATTCACACCAGCGTCCACGCCGGCACGCACGTCGACGCGCCGTTTCATTTTGTGCCCGATGGTCTCACCATCGAATCTTTACCGCTGGAAACTTTCATCGGTCCGGCGCGCGTGTGCGCCGTGAAGCCGGGTACGCATATTACCGCGGCGGATGTGGCCGCGGCAGGATTGCAAGGTGAAACGCGCGTGCTGTTCAAGACGCGGAATTCAACCTTGTTGAAAGTTGGCGTCTACGATGCGAGCTTTGCGCCGTTTTCCGTAGACGGCGCCAAAGCGCTAGTCGATCTCGGTTTGAAATTGGTCGGATTGGATTATCTGTCGGCGGCGGCGGCCAACGAACAGGTGCCGGTTCACCGCGCGTTTCTCGATCACGGGGTGATTTTGCTCGAAGGCATCGACTTGTCCGACGTGCCGCCGGGGCGCTACGAATTATTTTGCCCGCCGGTGAAGCTTGCGGGCTCAGACGGCGCGCCCTGCCGGGCGGTGTTGAGAGAACTGGCATAATTCGATTTCGGCGAAGTTCATGGCGGTCGTTTATTCACCATCGATTATCGTGCACGGCGGCGCCGGGCCGATCAAAGACGATAGTCTTGCCGCGCGACTCGAAGGCTGCAAGGCAGCGGCGCTCGCCGGTTGGGCGATTCTTCAACAGGGCGGCGCTGCGCTCGACGCCGTAGAAGCCGCTGTCGTTGGTCTCGAAGACAATCCGCTGTTCAATGCCGGCACCGGCTCTACGCTGAACAGCCTCGGCAAAATCGAGATGGACGCGGCAATCATGGAAGGTCACTCGCTTCGCGCCGGCGCAGTGGCGGCGGTTTCGGGCGTCAAGAATCCGATCAAGCTCGCGCGCCGCATCTTGGAAGACGGCCGGCACATTCTGCTCGCAGGCGAAGGCGCGCTGCTTTTCGCCCGACAAATCGGATTTCCCGAGTGTGCGCCGGAATCGCTCCTAGTCGAGAGCGAAAAGAAACGCTGGCAAAGCAAGCATGGCACCGTTGGCGCCGTCGCCTTCGATAGCGCGGGCAGGTTGGCGGTGGCGACTTCCACCGGCGGCATCTTCAACAAATTGCCGGGCCGGGTCGGCGACTCACCGTTGATCGGTTGCGGCACCTATGCGAACGGCTATGGCGCCGCGTCATGCACCGGTCAGGGCGAAGCGATCATGCGTCTAGTTTTGGCGAAAAGCGCGGTGGATTTCTTGCACGAAGCCGATGATATCGAAGCTCAGACCGCTGCCCGCATGGCGATTGCCCATCTCGAAGAGCGGCTGCAGAGCACCGGCGGCATTATTCTCATCGATCGTTCGGGCAACATCGGCTATGCGCGGAACATGAGCCACATGCCGGTGTGTTGGGTGCTATCGGGGGACAAAATCGGAATGGATAGTTGATGGTGAAATGACCGCGCCGATGCGACTATACCCGGCGGTTCGTTATTAAAACGATACACGCTAGTGTCCTGGCCCGGAAGTTCGTTAAACAAGTTGTTCACGCTTATCCGTCATACCGGCGGACGCCGGTATCCAGATGCCTTTGAAATTCCTGGATTCCGGGTCGCCCCCGGCCTTCGCCGGGGTCGAACTTCAGCGGGCGCAAGGAACCAATCTTGGGTAGCAGACGATAGAGGAAGGCCAGGAACCGGTCGAACAGGCCTGGTCGCTTATAGCTGACGCCATAGCGCTTCTCGTAGTCCTCTCGCGACATCGCAAACAGAAAGCGGTCTTCGGCGATTCCCGGCACGAGCTTTTCGATTTCTTCTTTCTTGTCCTTCCACGCAGCGCGCGTCAGTTCAGGAATCAGCTCGCTGATCGCGTGCCGGTACGATCCAATCGCCAGGTCTTCGTCGAACAGAAACACGTCGTGCAGCTCGAGGCCGTAGGTGTCGCGAAACGCCCGTTCGAGCAGCGGCTTGGCGACTTCGAAGCCGATGTGTTCGTGATAGACATTCGCCGGATACGCAGCGGCGGCGGCCTGGACGACGTCGAACGAGAATTCGACCAGCACGTGCGTCGCCGGCGACTTCGCGTACGGAATGTCGTTGCCGTACTTGGCCTGCAGCTTCGGGAACATCATCGCGACGGCGCGATTCACCGCTTCGGGATGCCCGGTGTTGTCGGCCGCGTAATGGGCGAGCGCGCCGAGCGCGAACGTGTACTCGTTCAGATCGCGCGCGTCGCGAACGATCGTTTCGACGAAATCGCCGCTGCGCACGTAGTGCAGCAGGTTGCTGAAGAAATGGCTGCCGAACGGGTAGTAGCCAAGATCCTGAATGACCGAGCCGCCGTAGGCGAACTCCCGCGCCTGCCTCAGGTCTGCCGTGGTCGCGCGTGGAAACTTCTGGGTCAATACCGGCTTGATCGCGCTGTCCCACAGCGCATCGATCGCCGACTGGTGTGCGAGCACCGAGTAGGCGGACGACGGGGCCGGAACCAGCAGAGTGCAGAATGCAACGGCCGCGCTGGCAAAGAGTCGCCTGAACACGAGCTGGACGGCTGCAAACGTCGAGCCGCCGCGAGCGTCCTGGTCCAGTTAACAACGCCGGTTGGCGGTCCGTCTTGTTCGGCAGGAGGAACATGATGAACTTGCCCCGCCTTCGACCGCTTCTGATGACCGCAGCTGCTGCGCTCCTGCTCGCTCAACCCGCGCTCGCCGGTCCGCCGCTGTTGTGTTTTCCGTTCGAGATTGGCACAGCCGCGTCGCTGCCGGTTGGCACCGGTGGATGGGAATCGATCGACCGCTCGTACGACGCGGCGCGTCTTGTCGACGATACGCTGGCGTTGTTGACGCCGAAGACCCCGGTGATCGTAAGAATGGAAACCCTGCGCCGTGCCACGCTCTACGCCGCTCGAAACCAGAAGCAGGCGGGCGTCCTGCTGGATCGGCTGCAGCAGCGCGCGACGATTGCTGACGTCAACGCGCCACTCGCGCTCTTCGACTTCGGCTACCTGGTCGAAACCTACAAGCAGGCCACGCACCTGTTCGGCCGGCCGATGCAGGCAGTCCAGAACATTGACGGTTACAACCTGGTCACGAAATCTGCCGCGATGACGGACGATCCGGGCATCGATTTCGCGCTGGCCGTGATGACGCGCGACAAAACACGCGGCGCCGATGTTTATCAGGTGCACCTCGCGAAGGTGCTCAAGGCCGCCAAATCGAACCCGGCAATCGAAATGAATCTGGCGCGTCAGTTTGGAAATGATGCAAGCCGCTGAATCAACAGGCAGAAGTCTGAAGTTTGAAGTCTGAAGTCTGCCTCTTCCACCCGCCTGGCAGCTCGAACGACCCAGCGGCTGGTAGACGCAGACTTCAAACTTCAGACTTCAAACTTCACGCTTTATCCGCAAACCGACTTCCCACCATCACGTCGTACGCGAATGCGCCGACCACTCCGCCGATCAGCGGCGCGACGATGGGCACCCACCACCAGCCGTTCGCCGCGCTGAACACGCCGCCGCCCCATCCGGCAACAAACGTAAACAGCCGCGGACCAAAATCGCGGGCAGGATTAATCGCATAGCCGGAATTGAAGCCGAAGGTCGCGCCGATCAACAGCACCAGCAGGCCAACAATCACCGGGGCCAGACCCGCCGGAGCCGGAGAGTTTCGGCTGTCGCTGATGCCGAAAATCACCGCGACCAGCAGTGCCGTGCCGACGATCTGATCGATGACGCCGCCCGGAAACACGCTGAGAAACGGCTGTGGATATGTCGCCCAGATGCCCGCCGTCCCCTGTGGACCAAGTACCTGCCGCACGCCGCCGTCGAACGCGTTGAGGGCCTCGTGGTAGGTGACAAACACCACTGCGGACGCGACGAAGGCACCGCCCAGCTGCGCGAATGAATACGGCAGCACCTTGTTCCACGGAAACGCCCGCCGCGCCGCGAGCGCCAGCGTGACCGCCGGATTGAGATGCGCGCCGGTGACGCCCGCCGACACATAACAGCCCATCGTCACCGCCAGGCCCCACGCGATGTTGATCGACAGAAACGTTCCTGCCGTCTGTCGGCTCAACACCACCTGCGCCACGACGCCGACGCCGAATACGATCAGGATAAAAGTCCCGAAGAATTCCGCCAGCAACTCCCGGGTGAGCGCTCTCGACATGGGTTCCTCGCGCGGACATTGTATAGTGACGCGCGATGTCCTACATCCTTGCGCTCGATCAGGGCACGACCAGTTCCCGCGCCATCGTCTTCGATCGCGACGGCACGGTGAAAGCGGTCGCCCAAAAAGAGTTCACGCAAATCTTTCCGCAGGCTGGCTGGGTCGAGCACGATCCGCAGGACATCTGGGCGTCCCAGATCGGCGTCGCCGTAGAGGCGCTGGGACGCGCACATCTTCAGCCGAAGGACATCGCCGCGATCGGCATCACCAACCAGCGCGAAACCACGATTGTGTGGGATCGCGAAACCGGCACACCGATCGGCAACGCGATCGTCTGGCAGGACCGCCGGACGGCGGATTACTGCGAGCGCCTGAAAGCCGAGGGCGCCGGAGCGACCATTCAAAATGAAACCGGTCTGCTGATCGACGCGTACTTTTCCGCCAGCAAGATCCGGTGGCTGCTCGACAACGTTCCCGGCGCCCGCGCCAGGGCCGAGGCCGGCAGGTTGGCGTTTGGCACGGTCGACACCTGGATCATCTGGAACCTCACCGACCGTGCGGTTCACGTCACCGACGTCAGCAACGCGTCGCGGACGATGTTGTTCAACATCCACACGCTGCAATGGGACGACGAACTGCTGAAGATTTTCGGAATTCCGAGGAGCCTCCTGCCGGAGGTCCGATCGTCGAGCGAGGTCTACGGTCGCGTCGCGCCAACCGTCGGCATTGACAGTGTTCCGATCGCCGGGATTGCCGGCGATCAGCAAGCCGCGTTGTTTGGGCAGATGTGCCGCAAGCCAGGCATGTCGAAAAATACCTACGGGACCGGCTGTTTTCTGCTGCAAAACATCGGCACAGCACCGAAGCAGTCCCAGCAGCAACTGGTGACGACGGTGGCGTGGCAGATCGGCGGCCGCACCGAGTACGCGCTCGAAGGCAGCGTGTTTATCGGCGGCGCCGTCGTGCAATGGGTGCGCGACGGCCTCGGCTTGATCAAAACGGCAGCCGATATCGAACCGCTCGCCGCATCCGTCGCCGACAACGGTGGCGTTTACCTGGTTCCGGCGTTCGCCGGACTGGGTGCGCCCCACTGGGATTCGTACGCGCGCGGCACCATTGTCGGCATCACCCGGGGAACGACCGCTGGTCACATCGCGCGGGCGGCACTCGAAAGCATCGGCTTTCAGGTGGCCGATCTGCTCGATGCGATGAAGGCTGACGCCGGCATCCCGCTCAGCTGAACTGCGCGTCGACGGCGGCGCCGCGACCAACAACGCCCTGATGCAGTTCCAAGCCGACCTGCTCGGCGTGCCGGTGGTTCGCCCGGCGGTCACCGAAACGACGGCGCTCGGTGCGGCATACCTGGCAGGTCTCGCAGTCGGCTACTGGAAATCGATCGACGAAGTCAGCGGCCAATGGCGTGTCGATCGAAAGTTCGAGCCGCATATGCCGAGGAGCAAGGCTGACGCGCTGCGCGAGCGTTGGTCGGCCGCGGTCGGACGGTCCAGGGAGTGGGAACCGAGAACTGAGAACTGAGAACTGAGAACTGAGAACTGAGAACTATGACTCCTACATCTCGCGAAGCGCGACCAGTGGATCGAGTTTAGCGGCTCGTCTGGCTGGGATGTAGCAGGCGAGAAACGCCACCAACACCAACACGACCGCTGATGCGGCGAGCGTCAGCGGGTCGCGCGCGCTGACGCCGAACAGGAGGCTGCCGAGCAGCCGCGTCAACGCCAACGCACCGCCGAACCCAATCGCCAGTCCGAGCAGCGTCAGGCCCATGCCGCTGGTCAGCACCATCCGTAACAATGCCGCGCCGGATGCGCCGAGCGCCGCTCGCACACCAATTTCGTGCGTCCGCTGCGCGACGGTGTAGGAGATCACGCCATAGATGCCGATCGCCGACAGCAACAGCGCCAGACTCGCGAACACCGCCAACAGTGTCGTGCGGAGGCGGTTCGAGGCGGCTGATTCATCCTTGATCTGTTCGAGCGTGCGGATATCGCTGACCACCTGATTGCGATCCACTTCGTGCACCGCTTGCGTGATCGCGCGGCCGAGCGCCTGTGGTTCGACGGCGCCGCGAATCACGACGCTGGCAAACGTCGTCGGACTCTGCTCGATCGGCACATACACGCCGGCTCGAGTGGTGCCTTCGAGCGGCGCAGTCCGTTCATCCGCGATGACTCCGACGATCTCCCAGGAAATTTCCGGGCCGAGCGCCGGGCTGCCGGGAATGATGTCCTGGATCAACAGCCGTTGACCGATCGGCTCCTGCTCCTTGAAGAAGCGATTCACCATCGTCTGATTGATCACCGCGACCGGCTGGGTTCCCTTGACGTCGCGTTCCGTCAAGCCGCGGCCTTTGATGACGCGGATGCCGAGCACCTGGAAATACGACGCCTGCACCATCTTGAACCCACACGACTGGCGATTGGCACGGTCGACGACGTCGCGGCCGGCGATCAGAAACGGCATGCCGTTGTTGAAACCCTCGAGCGGCAGCGAATCGGTGGCCGCGGCGCCGCGGACGCCCGGTACGGCTTCGATGCGCGCGACGATTTCGCGCATGTGCGCTGCGATTTCGGCTGGAGTCGCAAATCGCGTATTCGCCACCGGCAACCGCAGCGTTAACACGTGGGTCGGATCGAAGCCGAGCGCGACGTTCATCATTTCGAAAAAACTGCGAACCAGCAGACCACCGCCGGCCAGCAGGATGAATGCAAGCGCGACTTCGACGACCACCAGCGCGCTGCGAAGACGCCGGCGGCCGCCTTCGCCGCTCGAGCCTCGCCCGCCTTCTTTCATGGCGCTCGACATATCCGGTTTGGTAGCGCTCAACGCCGGCGCCAGACCAAACACGATGCCGGTCGCGATCGACAGCACCATCGCGAAGCCCAGTACGCGCACGTCCATGCTCACCGTGACGTCTCGTGGAAGCGTGAACGGCGGCAATTCCGCTTTCAGCGCCGCGATCATGCCGTAGCCAAGGGCGATGCCGGCCAGACCGCCGGTCACCGCGAGCAGCACGTTTTCGGTGAGAAACTGACGGACTAACCGGCCGCGCCCGGCGCCGAGCGCGGCCCTGACCGCCACTTCTCGCTCACGCGCAGTGCCGCGCGCCAGCGACAAGTTTGCGAGATTCGCGCAGCCAATCAGCAGCAGCATGCCGACCGCCGCCAGCAGCACATACAGCGAACGCTGCAGTTGCTGGCCAACGACGACGTCGACCAAGCGGACGATCGACACGCCCCACCCCTTGTTCGAGTCGGGGTAATCGCTGGCAATGCGCGCGCCGATGCCGTCCATTTCCGCGCGCGCCTGTTCGATGGTGGCTGCCGGCTTCAGTCGTGCCAGCACCTGCAGCCAGTGATAGTTGCGCGTGCGCTCGCTGGGTCGAAACGCCAACGGCCGCCAGATGCGGTTGAAGCCGCGATCGAACGCGGTCCCGGCCGGCATCACACCGACAATCGTGTACGGCTCGTCGTCCAGGATGATCTTCTGGCCGACAATCTGCGGGTCGCCACCGAACTGGGTCTGCCACAGCGCGTGACTGAGAACGATCACGTAATGCTTGCCAAGTTCGTCCTCACCAGTTTGGAACGTCCGGCCTAGCGCCGGCTTGATGCCGTAGATGTCGAAGTAGCCGGGCGAGACACGGCCGACACGCAGCAAGGTCGGATCGCCGCGGCCCGAGAGCGTCATCGCGCCGCCCGTCGCCGCGACCACGCTTTCAAAGACCGTACTCTGGGCGCGCCAGTCGAGAAAATTCATCGCCGACACGACGTTGTTGCCGCCGCCGGGAGGTTTCTCCCAGAGATTCAGGATGCGCTCCGCATCGTGGTACGGCAGCGGCTTGAGCAGCACGCCGTCGACGAAGCTGAAAATCGCGCTGTTGGCGCCGATCCCGAGCGCCAGGGTGAGGATGGCGACAGCTGCGAAGCCGCGGGCTTTCACGAGGCTGCGCGCGCCGTAGCGGAGGTCTTGAACGAGTTCGCGGATCACACACCCCTCCCGGCTAAGTTTTCAGGCTTAGACGGGAGAGGGCGTAGAGCGGTTGACTATTTGCGTTCGGGGACTTTCAACTCGCCGAGGTGCGTGACGATGTCCTGGCCCGAGGAGGCTGGACGCACCTGCTTGTCGATCATCGCGATTTTGCCGGTTGGATCGATATAAAACGTCCAGCGGCGCGCGAACTGCCGTTCGGGAGGCGCGTCGGGTGCAATCACACCGTACGCAAACGCGGTTTTCTTGTCGGGATTGGCGAGCATCGGAAAATCCGCGTGCTCTTTTTCGGCGAACGCCTTGTTGTCTTCGAGGTTGTCGACACTGATCATGAAATACGCCGTGTCGAACTTGCGAATCAGAGACCCGCTCTCACGGAGCGAGTTGCATTCCGCGGTTCAACCCGCGGTGAACGCCTTCGGGAACCAACCCAGCACCACCCACTTGCCGCGTAAGTCCTTGCTCAGCGTGTAAGTTTTGCCGTCGGTCGCCTGCAGCGTGAAGTCGGGTGCCTGGTCGCCGACCTTGAGCTCCGCGGCGGCAGGGCTCTGGGCGGCAGCCGGACCGGCGAGCCCGCACGCGAGAATCGCGAGCGGCAACAACCGGACGAGTCGTTTCATTCAGCCTCCTCGAATATCCACAATAGCATGAACGGATTAATCCGAGCCAAGGTACGGATTTCGCACTACAGACCCATCGATAAGCCTATGTGCAAAGGTGTTGCGGCAATAGTGCTGTGCTGTGGCGTCGCGATGACGACCGCTTGCAGCGATAAGGGCCAGTCACCCACTACTCCGACGCCGCAAACGACAAACGTCGCTGGAACGTGGGCCGGCCAGGTGTCCGCGCTAGGCAACGCCGCACGGATGACGTGGACACTTTCGCAGACAGGCACCTCGGTCAACGGACCCGTGCTGCTATCGCTGTCGAGCGGCCTCGTATTGCTGAACGGCTTTCTGACCGGTTCCGTCAGTGGGACAACGCTGACCTATGTGATCTCGGTGGCTCCCGGCGGGATCCCCCTGCAGCCTTCTTGTGCGGGACAAATCACCGGAACCATGGCCGTCACCACCGCGGCGGTCTCCACGATGGCCGGCACACCGACGATCAGCAGCAGCACGTGCGCGCCCCCATTCCCCGCAGGCCCGCTAACACTCACCAAACAGTAGAACCCAGTAGAATGGCGCGCATGAAATCATTCATCGTCGCCGTTACGCTCGTTCTTGTTGCGTCGATCGCCCACGCACAAACACCGTCGGCGGAGACCTACACCGGCACGCTGACGCGCAGCTGGCAACGCGTCGCCCGGATCGTGGCGGCGTCGGCTGAAGCGATGCCCGAGGCCGGCTACTCGTTCAAGCCCAGCCCCGACGTGCGAACCTTTGGCGAACTGATCGGTCATCTCGCCGAAGAGCACTACATGATCTGCGCAGGCGCGAAGGGCGAGAACAATCCCAAAGATGGAGTGGCCTTCGAGAAAATTGCCGCCAAGGCGGAACTGGTGAAGGCGATCAACGACTCGATCGCGTATTGCAATGCCGTCTACTCCGCAACCAAGGACGAGGCGAAGACACTGCAACCGGCGGCGCCGAATCGCCGCGACACGTCGTTCAGCTCGCTGCTGCTGAACGTCACGCACGACAGCGAGCACTACGGAAACCTGGTCACCTATCTTCGGATGAAAGGCATCGTACCGCCCTCGTCGCAGCCGACGCGATGAGCGCGGCGGGATCGACCGCCGTCAACGCGGGTGTCAATACGACGCTGCCGTGGTACCGACAAGTGTCGGCGACGCAGTGGCGCGCGTTTCTCGTCTGCTATTTCGGATGGGTGCTCGACGCGTTCGACTTCACCATCCTCACCTTCCTGCTGGTCGACATTCAACACAGTTTTACGATCGATAAGGCGTGGGCCGGCGCGCTCGGCAGCGTCACGCTGATCTGCCGGGTCCTGGGCGGCCTTGGCTCGGGAGCCGCTGCGGACCGATGGGGACGCAAAGGGCCGCTGTTGTTCTCGATTGTCTGGTATTCGCTGTTCGGGTTTCTGAGCGGGTTCTCGTCCACCTACCGGATGCTGTTCATGCTGCGGGCGCTGTTCGGGATCGGCATGGGCGGCGTCTGGGCCGCGGGCATGCCGCTGGCGCTCGAGCATTGGCCGGCGCACATCCGCGGCATTGCATCGGGGATGATGCAAAGCGGCTACTCGATGGGCTTTCTGCTGTCGTCGATCGTTTTTCAGGTGGCCTATCCGCTGGTCAATCGTCCGAACTTCGGTTGGCGCGTGATGTTATGGATGGGCGTGATTCCGGCCATCGCGGTGCTGTTGATGATCCGCGGCGTGCAGGAAAGCCCGGTGTGGCTCGAGCGTCAACGCCACTTGAAGGAACGCAACGAACGCGACCCGAACTCGCTGATTCGCCTGTTCTGGCGCGACGTGCTGCCGTCGACGATTCACACGTCGCTGGTGATGTCGGCGTTCATCTTCATGTACCACTCGATCACCTATTGGTACCCGACGTTGATCGGCAACCAGCTGCATCATGCGACGCTGCCGTATCTCGCATTGCTGAACATCGGCGGCATTACCGGCGCGCTGTTCTTCGGTCAGATCTCGGAGGGCAAACTCGGACGCCGCGGCGCAGCGGCGCTGGCGACGATCGTCGGCATTCTGGTGATTCCGATTTTCGTGCTGACCACCAACACCACGCTGCTGCTGTCGGGAGCGCTGGCGATGGGATTCTTCGGCGCCGGCAACTTCGGTGTGGTGCCCGGCTACCTGACCGAGCGCTTCCCGACGATTGTCCGCGCCGCCGGCGCCGGGTTGGCCTACCACGTTGGCGCGGGCGTGGCATCGTTCGCGCCGACACTGATCGGTGCGCTGCAGGATCGCGGCTACGCACTGCCCTACGCGATGGCGGCGTGCATTGGCGGCTCGGGGACGATTCTGATTGTGTTGTTGTGGTTTGGCCCGGAAACCCGCGGCACGACGTTCCATGCAGTGGAACCGGACAGAAGGTAACCCGTGGCCTATCCCGTGTCGGTCAGTGTCGAGCGCGCGCTAACCGGTCGCAACCGTCTGACCGTTGCCTTTCGGCTGTTCCTGGCGATCCCCCACATGGTGCTGGTCGGCGGACTTGGCTTCGGCGCCACGCGCCAGTCCGGCAACGATGCGTTGAACTTCGGCGGAGAGACCGGCCTGCTCGGAGCAGTCGCCGTGTTTTTGGCGATCGTCAGTTGGTTCACACTGGTGTTCGCCATCGGCCACTTTCCCGGCATCCGTCAGTTCACGGCGTTCTATTTGCGTTGGCGCGTTCGCGCCCTGGCGTACCTGATGCTCCTGACCGACCGCTACCCGCCATTTGGCGACAGTGCGTATCCGGCTTCGTTGACGATCGTCGATCCGGCAACTCGCGACCGGCTGTCGATTGGCTTTCGACTAATCCTCGCCATCCCGCACTTCATCGTCCTCACCTTTCTGGGTCTGGCGTGGTGGATTACAGCAATAATCGCGTGGCTGTTCGTTCTGTTTACGGCCGTCTATCCGGCAGGTCTGTTCGATTTCGGCGTCGGCATGCTGCGCTGGTTTCTCAGGGTCGAAGCGTACTTGCTGCTGATGATCGACGAGTATCCGCCCTTCAGCTTGGCGGACTGAGCATCACGGCTCGAACCTGACGCTTTTCCACAATGCTGCGGCTTCGATCATCCTGCCGGCACTGACAGTCCAGCGTACGCGGCGAATGTTCTGAATCTGCTCGAGCGGGCTCGCATCGAGGATTGCGAGGTCGGCGCGCTTGCCCTTCTCGATCGTCCCGAGTTCGCGATCCAGCTTCATCGCCCGCGCCGGCACGATCGTCGCCGACTGCAGCGCCTGCATCGGCGTCAGTCCCGCTTCGACATACAGCTCGATTTCCCGATGCACGCTGTGACCCGGCAACCCTTCGTCGGTTCCTACGACCACCGGAACGCCGGCATCGTGAAGCGCACGAACAATCCGCAAGCCACGCTCGACGCGGCCGCGCGCCGTGGCGGCATCGATGCTGGCACTCCCGGCATTCGAAAAAAGCCGATTGAGCGGAGGCGGGATTTTGTTGACGCCGGGGTTGAACTGCGCGATCGGCGTGGCGGCCGCATGGCCGAGCAGTTCGTTCCACGACTGCGTCGGATCCATCACGGTTTCGTGCCGTTTGAGAAACGCAATCGTCAACTCGACGTCCGGTGTTCCGGCCTCGCCGCGAATCGGGAGATGCGCGATCTGGTCCATCCCCGCCGAGACCGCTTGTTCGATCGACATACCAGCCGGCACATGGCCCGTCACCGTCATGCCGAGGCGGTGCGCTTCCGCACAAATCGCCGCGACCAGCGGCGGCGTCAACAAGCTGTAAATCTTGATTTGCTGAAAACCCGCGGCTCGATACTTCGCCACCATCTGCTTCGCCTCGTCTGGCGTCGTCGCGTAGTAGACGCCAAACGCATTTGGTCCACCGCCGTCAATCAGCCCGGCGAGCAGCAGGCGCGGTCCGGCGACACGGCCGGATGCGACCGCATCACGCAGCGCCGTGACGAATTCGAACTCGTTCCCCATGTCGCGCACGGTGGTGACACCGGCGCCGAGATACACCGGCGCCCATTCGATCTGGGTGACGTGCGTATGCATGTCCCACAAGCCCGGCACGATGGTCTTGCCATCGACGCGCACCACCGGCAGATCCGCAGGAATCGTCGTCGTCGCACGCGGACCGACGTCGGCGATCCGGCCGGCGCGAATCACGACAACGGCATCCTGAATCGGATCGCGGCCGGTCGCGTCGATCACGGTCGCACCGGCAAGCGCGTAGTCTCCGGCGTGGGCGATCTCGACCGACTTCGTGATCGTTTCCAGGTCTTTGATCCGTTCCCGGGTTGCGTGCTCGACGAACTGCAACAGCGCGGGTTCGAGATCCTCGCGGACCGCCTCGAAACTCAAGCCGCCGGCGCGGGTAATTGCTGCCGCCAACGTTCCATCAGCACCGAGCCACAGCGTTTCTCGACCCCAGACGACGCCATCGACAACGAACGGTTCGAGCGAAAAAGCTGTGCCGCCAACGCGGACCGTTTCAGCGGGTCTGGCTTCGATGATCACGTCGTTGACCGGCAGGCCGGGTACCGTATGCATCACCCGCGGGCGGCCATGCTGTTTCCAATATCGCAGCATCAGCATCTGAGCCGCGAACGGCGCATATCCATCAATCGTGTAGAAGGTGCGATCGATCGGAACCTTCGACTCGGCGCCATCGGCGACGACCGTGGCAGTCGTGCCGTCGACCCTGACCTGCGAGTCGACGTTCACGAACCGGTAGGTTTTGCCCTTCGCGGTGAACGCAATCGGCGCGTAATCGCTCGTGGTGCGAAGCGTTGACGCCAGCTGGACGCGCCCGCCTCGATCGGTGAAGTCGAAATCGGCGGTCAGCGTGACGCCGCTGCCATCTCGCGCGATGCTGTAGCGCTCGTATCCGATCGGCTTCTGAACGTAATGGAGCCGGAGAGTTCCGTGCTCAGCGGGTCGATTGAGTTGCCAGAGACCGGCGACTGCCGCGATCAAACACGAAAGGAAGACCGGCACGCCGTCATCTTACTGCCGACCTCCGATGCACAGTGGCCCGGGGCACACCGTGTAGGCCACCCCACCATTCGCAGCGCACAGATTGGCGAATGACGTTTCCCAGCTCCAGGTTCCGTCGTTGCAGCGCGCAGTCGCGGAAGTGCCCGATGCATTAACTGGCGGAACAGGGTAAAGCGTGATCTGAATTTGCGGATAGGTTTCGACGCTCAAGTTCACCACGCGCCACGGCAAATAGCCGTCCTTGGTGGCGACGATGCCGACCGCGCCCGGCCGCAGAACCGCGAAGCGAAACGATCCGCCGCTGTCGCTGGTCGCTACAAGTCCGGCGTCCGGGCCGTCCGTGATCTGAATCCGAACGCCGGTGAGCAGATGCGTATTGGGTGCGGATTCGGCCGCCACGCCCGAGAGCGTCCACGTTCGATCCGCCGTCACCGGAATCGGTGCGCTACTCTTTCCGCACGCACTGGCACCGGTAATCGCGATCACCCCAGCTACCCACCATGCCGTCGATCTACCCAGCAATTCGTCCTCCGAGCTCGACAAGAGCAAGGCAGGTGCCGTCTGGAACCCCGGCTGTAAGAGGCGCGAATTACTTAAGTGAAATTCCGGCGCCGATGATCACCAGCGTCGTGCGCGGGCTACCCGGATGGCCGAGGTATGGAGGGCCGGGGTTGATCGCGTAGAAGCGGACGTCAAAGCTGAAAGCGAGATGTGACTTCGGAAACCAGCGCGCCCCGCCGCCATAGTTGATGGTCTTCAGCCGCTCGGTGTCGCCCGGATACGGTTCGCGACCATCGGGAATCAACGACCATTGCGACCAACCAATGCCACCGCTCAAATAGCTCCAACCGTGGCCGCTGCCAAAGTTGAACGACAACTGCGGCGCCACCGTCAAGAATTTTTCCTCGGTCGACTGAAGCGTCGTCGCGCCGTCGGACGGCGGGGAATAACTTGACCGGCTTCCTGCGACCTCTCCGCCGATCCCGAAAGTAATCGCGCGCCATCGAACCGGATAAAGATGCAGGCTGACTTGCCCGCCGAGCCCGGCGCCCGGCAATTCGGCCAACGTCAGGTTGCGGCTATCGGCGAGCTCCTGAGAGGTCGGAAAACGCGGCACCGTCGCGTGAAGGTCGACCGCAAAAAATGGAATGCGCGGCGGCGGCTCTTGCGCGAATGCCGAGACGGACCCAACCAGGCAGCAGACGATGACCGTAAGCGCGCGCATCCGGAGGCGGCAATTGTCCTTTACTGATCTCGCCCGTCTGGCAGGCTGCGTCCGCGAGCCCGGCAGCCCATTCAATGGCAAAAGATCACCACAGAGGCACCGAGCCACAGGAGCAAGCGAGGTCTCAGTCCGGCGGGCGGCGCGAAGCGCCGCGTTCGACCGAATGATCCGGCTGAAAACGAATCGCGCTGCATCCGACGGCGACTCGTTTTCAGCCGGATCATTCGGTCGAGCGTTGGCCCGGCTACGCCGGCCACCCGCCGGACTGGATGGCCCTGCTGGCGGTTCGCTCGCGCGCTCAAGACCGCATCCACGCCGCCACAAACACTCCGTTGACTCCGTGACTCCGTTCCCTCGGCGCGGAGACGATGTCCATCGGAGCGCCCTGAAAAAGTAAAAGAAGTGCGGCGTGGATGCGGGAGCCGTCAGCGCGAGACACTCGCCGCGTCGCGCAGCCGTTCCTGCAAGTCGGTCTCGACAACCAGGCGGCTGATCGCACGAGCGCGTCGCGCGTCGCGATCGATGTCGTCGCAGGCGTTGGCGACATCGCGATTCGCGGTCAGGTCGCGGCAGACGCGCCGCCGTTGCGCGGGTCGTGAACAGGTAATGCGAATTCAGCCATTCGCCGTACGGCCGCAGCACCGGACCGTCGGGGCGGCCGAGCAAGTCGCGGCCGACGTAGGCGAGCCCGCTCGCATCGATGCCGAACAGTGCCAGCAGCGTCGGCGCAAGGTCGGTTTGCCCGGCTGACATCGTGCGCGGCCCCTGGAGTTTCTGCTCCGTTCCGGCACCAGGGATCCGCATGAACACCGGAACTCGGTCGTTCAATGTCCACGCGACGTCGTCGGCGCGAATGCCGATGATTCGCGATAGTGCTTCATCCCGGACAAAACCGGCGTCGTGATCGCCGAACACGACAACGACGCTGGAGTCCAACAGCCCGCGCGCGGCCAGCGATGCTTTGAAGGTTTCGAGCGCGGCGTCGAAAAAGTGCATCGTGTGCAGATAGTTGCCGAACGACGTGCCCTCCAGCACTCCAAGCTTGAGCGTCTTGTACCGGTCCGGGAAATTCTCGAACGGATGATGGAGAGAGAGCGTGATCAACCACGCCGCGAACGGCTGGCGCAGTTCAGTCAAGTGCGGGATCATCTGCTGGAGGAAATCACGATCGTTCAACCCCCAGCCGATTTGCTCGGTCATCTGAAAGTCGGGCTCGAACAAGCTTCGTTCGAATCCGTAGGCCGGATGCATCACCTGCCGATTCCAGAAGCCTGGTTCGAACGGTACTGCGGACAGCGTCGTGTAACCGTTGTCGCGGAGGACTCGCGGCAATGCGGTGTAGTGATTTCCGGGATACCGAAAAGCGACCGCACCGTGATCCAACGGCAGCAGCGACGTCATCGTCGTGAACTCGGCGTCGGAGGTTCGGCCTTCGTTGGTTTGATCCGTGACGTTGGTAAAGCGCAGGCTGTCCGCCGTCCAGTGCTTCAGATTCGGCATCACGTCCTGGTCGCCGACGCGGAAGTCGACGACGAAATCCTGAAGCGATTCAACCTGGACGACGATCAGGTTCTTGCCCCGGGCGGCGCCGAACGAGGGCGACTGGCGGTCCGCCCGCATCGAGCGGCGATCCGCAAACCAGCGTTCCGCGTCAGTGATCTCCGCGGCCGACGCCGATTCGCGAAGCACGGTTGCGCGCGTATAGTTCCAAAAATCGTACAAGTGAAAGCCGAACACACCGAGCTGTTCGACAACCGCGCGGTCGCGAAACATTTGATCGAGCGACAGCGCCGTAACGCCCTTCGGGACGGTCACCGCGATGCCGCCGGCAACCAGCACGCCCATCGCTATCACCGCTGTTCGGGCTCGATGGGCGATGGGCGGCAGTGGCAGCTTTAATACCGCGAGGCGCCCGGCGACGACAGCGGCAATCGGCAGGTCAACGACCAGCCACAGCAGCAGCGGCGAGAACAGGCTGCGGATCGACCCGAAGACGTGACTGGTCTGGCCGACCGCCAGCAGTGCGGGAGCGGACAGTACGTCACCGAAAAACCGGTAGTACACGACGTCGGCGAGGACGACGAGCGAGCCGAGCGTGCCCAGCGCCAGCAGAATGAGCGCGCGAATTCGCCTCGGCAGAAACAAC
The DNA here is from genome assembly GCA_963695635.1 of uncultured Acidobacteriota bacterium. Lineage (GTDB taxonomy): Bacteria > Acidobacteriota > Vicinamibacteria > Vicinamibacterales > CAVVIG01 > DATKHR01. The sequence continues at coordinate 129,712 of CAVOHK010000008.1, read as the reverse complement.
GCGACCACCGGCGGGATGATCGCCGCCACGGCGATCAACCAGTACGCGAGCTTCGTCGGCTCGAGCAGCGCGTCGTGGACGACGGTCAACGGCTTCGCTGCCAGCGCCGCCGCGCACCACACCACGTCGGCGATCGCGGCGAATTGTGCGCGGCGCCCGATTGCAATCCAACCCCAGACCGCGGCGATGAACGGCAACGGCGCGGCGAACCAGATCAGCGGCGGCAACACCAGCACCAACTGGCGGGTTTGGCGGGGCGCAACCTGGGCGAACCAGGTGACACCCTCCTCCACCATGTCCCACTGCCGCCAGTACAGGCCGGGCCACTCGGGCGCCAGCATTCGGGCCTCGAGATCGACCCGCGCTCCCGGCGCTACGACCTCCGGAAGGTCGGTGCGGATGCCGTCGTGGTACGGCACATCCCATCGCGACCGCGACGGCAGCTCGCGCGGCACCAGCCAAAGCCAGTGATACGAGAGGTGAATCCGCGCCGGGTCCCATGGCCGGTCGCCGGTATTGATCAGAGTTACCGGAACAGACGACTCGCGTGACTGAACAATCGCGCGTGGGGCGGCGCCGCTAATCGAAAAATTCAGTGGATACGGCGGGGACGGTGAGCGGCCGCAGCCGACGGCGGTCAACAGCGCGACAAGCAGCGCGGCAGATCGAATAATCGGATAATCGGCTGATTTGATAATTGGACGGCTCAATCGAGCAATTCAATTACCAGATTAGCAAATTACCAGATCGACAAATTGCCAGATTACTAATGCTCTGAACCGACTGGCTTGACGAACGCGCTCCGCCTGGGCGGCGGCATCGGCGAATCGGGGCCTTTCATCGATCGCCAGAGGATTTCGTTCAGCAGCACCTCTGGCGTTCGATCCTCATCCTCAAAGTTCATCGCGAGCGATTCCAGCGCGCCGAACGCGGAGGCGAGATTTTTTTCTTCGAGCGGCACGCGCGGCACGATGCGAGCGTAAGGTGCCAGGTTCGGCGTTCCGACAAAGGCGTTGTAAAGCGGCGTTGCGGCGGCGTCGTACTGACTCATCGGTTCGAGTCCAAGGATGAGCTCCATCGTCCGCAGTACGCCCGACGTGGTGTAGAACGAGTGGTCGACAAAACTACGTTTGGTGAATGCGCTTGCGACCAACAGAACCGACCGGTGCGAATCGACGTGATCCGGTCCGCTTTGCGCATCGTCTTCGACGACGAAGATCACCGTGTCCTTCCAGTAGACACTGTTCGAGACGGCTTCGACGAGGCGACCCAGCGCCAGATCGTTGTCGGCAATCATCGCCCGCGGCGTCAGCGAACCGGGCGTCGTGCCCTTGGTGTGATCGTTGGGCAGGTGCACGACCGAGAGCTGCGGCAGGTTGCCGTTCTTTACGTAGTCGCTGAATTCGCTCTGCCAGTTGTCCATCCGCTTGTTGTCCGAAATGTCGAGATCGAATCCGGCAAAGGTCGGAGCGACCAGACCGCGCAGCCCGGGCACGGAGGCAACCGCGAGCACATCGCCCGCCGACGTCTTCGCCTGATGATCGACGAATTCGCCATAGCTGCGCACCGAGAGGCCGGCACGCGTCGCGAAGTCCCAGATGTAGCCGTTTTCAGCGGTCGAGAGATTGCCAAACGCGTTGCGCAGGAAACCGCCGCCCTCTCCCAGGTACATACCGCCGCGATTGGCATACAGCGTCTGCCACAGCTTCTGTACGACGTCGGTCGCATAGGCGGCGGTTGAGAACGCGTGACCATCAAAGCTCACGTCGGCGTCGACATAGAAGTTGTCGAAGACCACGAAATTCTGGGCGAGCGCGTGGGCGTTGGGCGTGACTTCTTTGCCGAAGATCGCCAGCTTGGGATCGCCATTGCCTTCCGACAGGTCACCAAGAATCTGGTCGTAGGTGCGGTTTTCGCGGATCACATAAATCACATGCTTGAACGGCGAGCTGCCGCCAACCACCTGGGGAATCGGCGAGCCGATCGGGATATTCGAGGGTCTCAGCCGGATGGTGTCGCTGTACGGCGTCAACGACATCACGCGGCGATTCATGTCGGCCAGCGTGACGCGGTCGGGCGTTGGCACCATCGATAGCAGCCCGACCAGGCGTTTTTCCGATCCGCCAGTCAGGGGATTGGCCGATGGCGTCATCCCTTTGCCGCTCAAAATCAGGATTTGTTTGCCGTCGCGCGAGAATGCGACGCCGGTCGGATACCACGCAGTGGGAATAAACCCGTCGACGAAGCTGCGCGCCGAATTGCTGGTATCGACCACAGCAATCGCGTTCAAGTCCGAAGCCGCGACCAGCAGCTTGTTGCCGTCAGGCGACAACGCCAGCGCGCTCGGCGTCGAGGTTCGCGGCGCATTCGGATACAACGTGGTCGAGATGTCTTCGAGCGATTCGCCGCTGAAGGTGTCGATAACGTTGACGACACCACTGTTCGCACTCGCCACAAACAGGCGACGGCCATCGGCGGAAATCGCCATCGCGCTCGGATGCTCGCCGGTCCGAAAGACCATCGTCTCGGTCAGCGACTCCGTGGAGTAGCCGCGCACCTGCCGGTCGCCCCACAACGAGACGTACACCGTACGACCATCGGGCGAGACGATGCAGGTGTAGGGTTCGGCCGGGAGAGCGATCGTTTTCGTGACTTGCCCCGACGCCACGTCGATCGACGACAACGTCATCGCGAACACGCGCGTCGCGTACAGCGTGCGCCCATCGCGGCTCATCGCGACGCCGCCGGCAAGGGTCTCACCAGGCTTTGCCGGAAGCGCCATCGTGCGGGCGCGGGTCAGTGTCCCGTCGATGTACGAGAACTCCTGGACGTTGTTCAGGCCACCGCCGCTCGAGTACAACTTGGAACCGTCAGCACTCCACGCCAGACCAAGGAACGCGTTTTCGACGGGCACCGTGTTCTTCACCGTCCAATTCGCGAGGTCGACGATGCTGAATGACGGTTTCGCGATGCCGTTGTTGGTGATGATCGCGTAGCGGCCGTCAGGCGAGGTGACCAGATTCAACGGCAGGGTTCCGACCGCGAGCATTTTGCCGGCGGGAGCGACGCGCCAGCCGTTGGGCAGCAGGATGGAACCGTCCGATTGCGAACCGGGATTCGCATTTGCGGACGGCATCACTCCCTGAGCCAGTGAGAGCGTACGAACGGCGGCGAGAACCGCAACGAACGCAGCGACTGTCGAGGCAAGCCTCCGAGCTGTCGTGGGGGAAACGACCCTGTGGCTCATCAAAGAACTAAATGGCTGTTGAGATAGCACCGCGACAGTATCAAAGGGTCGCTTTCTTTTCAATCAATTCCCGATCGTAAAATTCGTCCCTATGAAGACGCAGCCTTTCTGGTTCTTGGTTTTGAGTTTTGTCAGCTTCGCCGCGACCTTTTGGATTGTTGCTCATGCGCAACAACGGCCGCGGGCGCGCGAAGTGGGCATCGCACCGGGAGTGCTCGAGCCGGGCCGGTTGAATGCGATCACCGACGTCGACGGCGTAAAGGTCGGGCACACGACGCTCATCGACGGCGATCGCGTTCGCACCGGCGTCACCGCCATCGTGCCGCACGACGGCAACGTTTTCCAGGACAAGGTCGCCGGGCGCGGTCTTTGTCGGCAACGCGTTCGGCAAGCTCGCCGGCTCGACACAGGTCGCGGAACTCGGAACGATCGAGACGCCGATCGTCCTGACCAACACGCTGTCAGCGTCGGCACCGCGATGGACGCGGTCGTTCGCTACACGCTGGCGCAGCCGGGAAACGAGCAAGTGCGATCGGTGAACCCGCTCGTCGGCGAAACGAATGACGGCGGCCTGAACGACATTCGCGGCCTGCACGTCACGCGAGACCACGTGATCGACGCGATCCGCAACGCGAAGTCCGGACCAGTGCCGGAAGGCACCGTCGGCGCCGGCACCGGCACGGTCTGCTACGGCTGGAAAGGCGGCATCGGCACCTCGTCTCGACGCGCCGGCAATTACGTCGTCGGCGTGCTCGCGCAAACCAACTTCGGCGGCAACCTGACGATCGCCGGCGTACCGATCTTCAAGCAGCTTCAACCGCCCAGCCGGCGGCCCGCAGGCGACCACAACGACGGCGGCGCGGCCGGCTCGGCGGCGGACGGTTCCTGCATGCTGGTTGTCGCGACCGATGCGCCGCTCGATGCGCGCGAACTGCGACGCCTGGCTGCGCGTGCGGTGTTCGGCCTGGCGCGAACCGGATCGGCTTACAGCAACGGCAGCGGCGATTTCGCGATTGCCTTCTCGACATCGCCCGAGATGCGGAGCCGCTTCAACGAGACGACGCCGCGAACGCGACAGATGCTCGGACCGACGCCACTTCACCGCTGTTCGAAGCGGCGCTCGAGGCGACCGAAGAAGCGGTCTACAACTCGTTGTTCCAGGCGACCAGCGTTCGCTCGGCGAACGGCAGCGCCGACGCCATTCCGGTCGATCGCGTTCTGCAGTTGGTGAAGCAATAAAGTTGGACTACCATCCGAGACGTCTTGCCGGCCATCGTTCCCGATCGTCAGATCCCGCTCGCAGCCGTGCGCGATGCGGCCACGCACGTCTACGCGGCTGCCGTCCGTACGCCGCTGATCCAGGTCGAAGGCCACGATCTCTACCTGAAGCTCGAAGTCCTTCAACCGATTGGTTCATTCAAGATCCGCGGCGCCTACAACGTCGTTCGCCAACTGACGCCGGAGCAACTCGAGGACGGCGTCTGGACAGTGAGCGCCGGCAACGCCGCCCAGGGCGTGGCGTTCGCGGCGCGCAAGGCCGGCGTTCGCTGCTCGGTGATGGTGATGGATACCGCGCCCGGAAACAAAGATCACGGCAATCGAGCGGCTCGGCGCATCGATCGTCCGCGCTACCTACGACGAGTGCTGGCGAACCGTCGAATCGCATGGCTCCGATCGCATGACCGGACATTTCGTCCACCCGTTCGATGACGATCGATTCATCGCCGGCAATGCGACCGCGGGACTCGAGATCCTCGAAGATCTGCCCGACGTGGACGCGATCATTGCACCGCTCGGCGGCGGCGGGCTGCTTTCCGGCATCGCGGCGGTGGTCCGCCGAGCTTCGGCCAGCGACGCGGGTCTACGCGGCCGAACCAGAAACCGCCGCGCCGTTGTCGGTCTCGCTGGCCGCCGGCTCGCCGCATCTACTTCGACAACTGGCAGGCATCGTTTGTCGATGGCGCCGGCGGCAAATCGGTGCTGCCGACGATGTGGCCGCTGCTGTCGCACGCTGGCCGGTTCGATCGTCGTCTCGCTCGACGAAGTGGCGCAGGCGATGAAGCTGGTGGCCGAACGGACGCACGTCATCGCCGAAGGCGCCGCAGGCTGCGCGATCGCCGCCGCGCTCGAGCGGACGCGCCGGCCGCGGAAAAATCGTCGCGGTGGTGTCCGGCGGCAACATCGACTTGTCTCGCTTCGCCTCGCTCGTCGGCGCCTGTGGAGCCCACCAATCAGATAATGACGAACCTATACCGGACGACCTCAGATGCCGGAGCGCATCGCCCGTCTCGAAGAACTCGCCACCGACCTGTGGTGGAGCTGGCACGCGACGCCGCGTGCGGTGTTTCGCCGGCTCGACTACGCGTTGTGGCGAGCGACCGCGCACAACCCGGTGCGCATGCTGCGGCACCATGTCGCGTGAGGCGATCGACGCTGCCGCAGCCGATCCGGAATTCCTGCGAGCTCTACGATCGGGCGATTGCCGCGCTCGACGATGCGCGCGCCGCGCGCAACACCTGGTGGTCGAACACCTTTCCGCAATTGAACGGCAAGTCGATTGCCTACTTCTCCGCCGAATTCGCCCTTGCACCAGTCGCTGCCGATCTACGCCGGCGGCCTTGGCGTGCTGGCCGGCGATCACTGCAAGGAAGCGAGCGACCTCGGCGTGCCGCTGATCGGCGTCGGGTTCATGTACCCGCAAGGCTATTTTCACCAGCACATTTCGGCGGAAGGGTGGCAGGAAGAGAGCTACGAGCGCCTCGAACTGGGCGGATGCGCCGATCGAGCCGGCGATGACGCCAGACGGCAAACCGTGCGTGACCGCCGTGCCGCTCGGCGATCGAACGGTGCTCGTCGGCGGTCTGGCGAGTCCGGCTGGGCCGCGTGACGCTCTACCTGCTCGACACCGATCTCGAAGAGAACGCGCCGTGGGACCGCGAGCTGTCCGCGCGCCTCTACGGTGGCGACACGGAAACGCGCATCCAGCAGGAAATCATCCTCGGCATCGGCGGCGTCCGCGCCCTCAAGGCGCTCGGCTCCGAGCCGGCGTGTTTCATCTCAACGAAGGCCACGCCGGCTTCGTCGTGCTGCAGCGGATCCGCGACCTGTCGAACACGGCGCACTCGTTCGACGCGGCGCTGGACGAAATGCGCGAAACGACGATGTTCACGACGCACACGCCGGTGCCCGCCGGACACGACGCGTTCCCGTTCTCACTGGTCGAAAAGCATCTCGCCGGCTGCTGGGGATCGCTCGGCGAGAATCGCGATCGCTTCATGGCGCTGGGCGCCTACGACAACGGCAGCGGCACCCAGTTCAACATGACCGCGCTGGCCATTCGATCCGCCGGCTCGACCAACGCGGTCAGCCAGCTGCATGGCCAGGTGACGCGCGCGATGTTCGCGCCGATGTGGCCGGATATCGCCGAAGCCGCCCGTCCGGTCGGCGCCATCACCAACGGCGTTCACGTGCCGACCTGGATCGCGCCCGAACTCGAGTCGCTGCTCGACCGGCATCTCGGATCCGACTGGCTCGAGCGGCACGACGATCCCGAACTGTGGACCGCGGTGCTGGCGATTCCCGACGAGGAGTTGTGGACGGCTCGCCAGGCGTTGCGGCGGTATCTGTTTACCTTCGTGCGCGAGCGCGCCCGGCAGCGCTGGACCGAGGAACACGTCGGCATCCCGCGCGTGGTCGCCGCCGGAACGCTGCTCGATCCGAATGCCCTGACGATCGGTTTCGCGCGGCGGTTCGCCGGCTATAAGCGCGCCGAATTGATCTTCCGAGACCCGGAACGGCTGGCGCGCATCCTCAACGCCACGAACCGGCCGGTCCAGATCATTTTCGCCGGCAAGGCGCACCCGGCCGACGACATCGGCAAACATGCATTGCAGCGTGTCTACCGCCGCGCGCTGGATCCGCTCTACGCCGGCCGCATCGCATTCGTCGACGACTACGATCTCCACGTCGCACATTTTCTGGTGCAGGGATGCGACGTCTGGCTGAACAACCCGCGCAAGCCGCTCGAAGCGAGCGGCACCAGCGGCATGAAAGCGGCGCTCAACGGCGTGCCGCATCTGAGCATCGGCGACGGCTGGTGGGCCGAAGGCTTCACCGGCACGAACGGCTGGACGATCGACAACGGCCTGAGCGGCGGACGCCGCGAGCGACGACATCGACGCGGCGGATGCGGCGGCGCTCTATCGACTCCTCGAGCAAGAAGTGGTTCCGGCGTTTTACGATCGCGATGCCGCCGGCACGCCGCACCGCTGGCTCGCGGTCGTCAAGGAATCGATCCGCACCGTGGCCCCGCGGTTCTCGGCGCGACGGATGGTGAAGGAATACACCTCGCGTCTCTATGCGCCTTCGCTGGAGAGACGCCTGTCGAAGTCTGAAGTGTGAAGCTGAAGTCTGACGTCGAGCGAGGCAGACTTCAACTTCAACTTCAGCTTCAGCTTTATCCGCAATCGGCGGATGATGAATCACCTGGATCTTGTTGCCGTCGGGATCGCGGAAATAACACGACCGTGCGCCGTCGCGGTGGGTGCGCGGCTTGGCGTCGATGACGACGCCGTGCCCTTCGAGGAACGCCGCCCACTGATCGACGGCGTTGGCTGATCGCACGATCACGCCGAGATGATCGAGCGGTGAATGGCGGCGCTTCGCCGGCGTCGGTCCGCTCGCGGGAGACGGCGACCGGTGCAACGCCAGATTATCGATGCCCGACGAGAGATAGACGTTGTCGGCGTCGGGCTCCCACTCCACCGCGAAGCCGAGCAGATCGATATAGAAACGTTTCATCGCCGGCCATGTCGCGTACGTTCAGCGCGAGGTGGCGCAGGCCTGCGTGCGAGGGTCTATTCCATAGTGCTAGACTGCATGATATGTCACGCAAGGCGGTGGTCAAGTCCCGGTGCGCGCTGTGCGGCGCCAAGGACGTGTCGGAGCCGCGCGGTGAAGAGAAGTACTGCCGCGACTGCTGGGACAAGAAGATTGCCGTCGAAGAAATCGTCGCGCGCGAGTTTGCGCTGAAGCGCTACATCCGCGCCCACAGCGCCGAAAAATATCTGATCTACCATTCGACGCTCAAGCGTCCGTGCGGCCAGTTGATCGTCGTCGACGACGGCTACGACCTGTTTTTGACGCTGATGCTCTATCCGAATTTCGTGTGGGACGAGCAGGCCTACCATCTGGAGAACGATCCCGAAGGCCGGCTGTTTTCCGAGATTCTGGTGGACGTCGTTGCGGCCGAGGTGATCGAGCCGTGGGGCGGCGGCAAATGGCACATGGAGATCTTCCGGTCGGTGAATCCGGAGCCCGAGGACTGGAACGGCGAAATGTAGAGCTCGTACCATGCACACGCTGTTATATAATTCCTGCCGCTCTCAATCTTCAATTTCGCTCAGCTCGTCCATTCCGGGAGGATCTATGAAAGTACGTTTTGCCGTCGCCGTGGCGCTCGTTGGCGCGAGCTTCGTCGCAGCGGAGGTGTCGGCGCAAACGGCGCAAGCCCCGACCATGCAGCCGATTCTCGCGGGCAAGAAATTGACGCCGCCGATTCGTGGAACCGCCGACGTCGATTATGTGAAGCCCGTGACCACGCGTAAAGGTGCCGAAGTCATCACCAAGATTCAGGTGAAGAACATGTCGAACGCGCCAATTGCGCGGCTGCGCGTGATTGAAACCTGGTTCGACAAGAGCGGCGGCACCATTCCCGGCGGCGAGGGCGTGATCAACGGTCTGCTCAATCCCGGCGAAGTCGGCACGATCGAGATTCGTACCCGTACAGCGACAAGCTGACCTCGAACAGCTGGAATTTCCTGCACGCCAACGGGTCGGTGAAGCCGCATTCGGTGAAATCGTTCGACGCGGCCGCGACGACCACCACCGGCGGTAAGGAACCGGCGACGAAGACGGCGACGGCAGCCAAAAAGAAGTAAGAATTAGGAAGTGAGGAACTAAGAACTAAGAACTAAGAAGTTAGAACTGAAAGCCCTGCGCGGCGAAAGTCGCGCAGGGCTTTTTTGTTTTGCTTCTATAATTCGCCAGCCATGCCACTCGGCCCAGGCTCGCGACTCGGTCCGTATGAGATCGTCGCGCCGCTCGGCGCGGGCGGAATGGGCGAAGTGTATCGGGCGCGCGACACGCGGCTCGATCGCTCGGTCGCGATCAAGGTCCTTCCGGATCGGCTTGCCGCGGATCCGCAATTGCGCGAGCGGTTCGAGCGCGAGGCGCGCGCGATCTCGGCGCTCAATCATCCGCACGTCTGCGTGCTCTACGATGTCGGCCGCCAGGACGACGTCGACTTCCTGGTGCTCGAACTGCTCGACGGTCAAACGCTGGCCGAACGATTGCTCGAAGGCCCGCTGCCAGTGACCGAAGCCCTGCGGATTGCGATTCAAATCGGTAGTGCGCTCGATCGCGCGCATCGCTCCGGCATCACACACCGCGACTTGAAGCCGGCCAACGTCATGCTGACCCGTGCCGGCGCCAAGTTGCTCGACTTCGGTCTGGCGAAGCCGAGCGCACCGGCAATCGCGGCCAGCGGCCTGTCGATGCTGCCGACCACGCCGCCGAACGTGACCACTCAGGGCACCATCATCGGGACGTTTCAATATATGGCGCCCGAACAGGTGGAAGGGCTCGAAGCGGATGCGCGCACCGACATCTTCGCCTTCGGCGCGCTGCTGTTTGAAATGATCGCCGGCCATGCGCCTTTCCAGGGCAAAACCCGCGCGGCACTGCTCGGTGCGATTCTCAAAGACAATCCGCCGTCGCTGTCGACGCTACAGTCGACCGACGCCGAAAACTCTCGACCGTTTGGTAACGCGATGCCTCGCCAAGGATCCTGACGACCGCTGGCAGAACGTTCGCGACATCGTCCACGAGCTCGAGTGGATCGCCGCTGGCGGCGATGGCGAAGCGGCCGCGGCGCCACCGAAGCCGGCGTCCGGCCGAAGCGGGTGGATCGGATGGCTCGTTGCAGCGGCGCTTGCAGTCGCTTTCGTCGCCGCTCTTTTCATGAACCGTCCGCGGAGCGTCGCTAGCCAGGAGACGGTGCAGTTCAGCATTCCGCCACCGGATCGCACCACCTTTGGGACGCCAACCGGCGGCGGCACCGGCAACGCGCCGCAGGTCGCAATTTCGCCCGATGGGCGAACGATCGCATTTGTGACCAGCGCCGACGGTAGCTTCAGGCTGTGGCTGCGCCCGATTGCATCGACGGAGTCGCACCTGCTGGCGGGGACCGAAGGCGCGGCCTTTCCGTTCTGGTCACCGGACAGCCGTTGGCTCGGTTTCTTCGCGAACGGGAAAATGAAGAAAGTCGCAGCCGCCGGCGGACCAGTCATCACGTTGTGTGATGCGATATCGGGACGTGGCGGCGCGTGGAGTCCGGATAACGTGATTCTCTTCACGCCGTCAACCGCAGGCCCGATGATGAGGGTGTCGGCGGCGGGCGGCGAACCGACCATCGCGTCGGTGCTCGACACCGCCTACGCTGAAACCAATCATCGCTTTCCGCAATTTCTCCCCGATGGCAAGCGGTTCATATTCACCGCCGTCGTCGGCACGTGCTGTCCGGCGATCGAAACCCGGCCGGCTGAGGATTGGCACGCTCGGTTCGATGGACGCGCCGGAAATCATGAAGCTCGACACGTCGATCGCCATCCTTGCCTCCGGCCATCTCTTGTTCAACCGCGAAAACACATTGATGGCGCAGCCGTTCGACGCAGTCAACGGCAGGCTGGCGGGCGAGCTCTTTCCGATCATTGAAGGCGTGGTCAGCGAAGGCAGTCGCTATGTCTCTGCTACGGCATCGGTGACCGGCACGCTGGTTTACGGCCCGCGCCGCGCGATGGCGCCCGGCCGCCTCGTCTGGCTCGATCGCAACGGTCAGGAACTGGCGACGGTCGGCAAACCGGGCGTGTATTCGAGCTTGTCGCTGTCTCCTGATGAAACCAGGGTGGCGGTCGGGGCGACTACCGGCCAACCCCCCAATCGCGACATCTGGATTATCGATACAACCACCGGCGCGGATCGCCGATTGACCTTCGACCCCTGAAGACGATAACGCGCCATCGTGGTCACCCGACGGCAAACGGATCGTCTTTCAAGGCATCCGCCAGGGAAAGCTGACACTTCGCCTGCAGGACACAACCGCGACTGGCGGCGACGATCTACTGCTCGATCGTCCAGTTGACTCGACCGGTTTGCTCGGTTCACTGGTGCCGACCGACTGGTCGCGTGACGGACGCTACATCGTGTACGTGCGAAGCCCGGGTGTCGCCGGATCGACTGATCTGTGGGTGCGGCCGATGTTCGGCGAACAACCGCCGCTTGCGGTCGTCCAAGGCGCCGCCAGCGAACAGCAGGGAACGATCTCGCCGGATGGACGCTGGATCGCATTCATGTCCAACGAGAGCGGTCTGCCGCAGGTGTATGTTGCACCTTTTCCGCCCGCGCCCGGCCGCTACATGGTGTCGCGCGACGGCGGGGCGTCGCCGCAGTGGCGTGCCGACGGCAAAGAGCTGTTTTTCATGGCCTTCGACTCGACGATCATGGCTGCGACGGTGAGCTCGACAGATCATTTCGAAAGCCAGGCGCCCCATCCGTTGTTCTCGGCGGCGCTTTCGACATCGACGCTGGGCCACCAGTATTCGCCGTCGCGCGATGGCAGCCGGTTTCTGGTGAATCTGAACGACCGGCAAAACACCGCGACGCCGCTGACCGTTGTGGTCAACTGGCCGGCGTCGGTGCAGCGCTGATTACGACTGCTTGTCGAAAGTAATCGGCAGGGACGACTTCGAGACCGCCGCGATGTGATACGGCGCGGTCAACACCTGCGCGCTGATCACGCCGGGGGCGGGCTGGGCTTCTTTGTAGGTGACGACGAACTTCCCGTCTCGCTCGGCAGCGGCAACAATATCAACGGAAAAGCCGGCCGTTGGCCGGCTCCCCATGAACACCGCCACGACCATCTCCTTCGAAAAGTCGACGCGGGGCGCAGGCTTGTCGAAGTTGTGCTTTTTCCAGAGCGTCGTCCACTCGGCCTCGGTATGCGCGGACGCGGTCAGTCGATCGTCGACGTTGCTTAGCGCGCCTTTGTCGACGGTGCGAATCGCGCTCTGGCCGTACAGCACGCCAACACTCACCAGCACGCACCAGGCCGACGAAGACGCGAAGCCACGAAGACATCGACTCACCCCCTGGACGGCACCAGCGGTGCAGTCACGATCAGTCGCACCTGACGCTCGGCGGTCGGCGCATCTTTCAGGCGCGACTTTGCCGACACCGTCAGCACGTAGTTGCCCGGCGGGATGTCTTTCAGCGGCACACGTACGCTGTAGCCGTAGCCGCCGGATTTGCCGCCGAGGTCGGCCGCGTCGCGCGGCTCTTCATCCTTGAATAGCACCCGCCCTTCGTCGGTAGCGATCGTCGTCGAGATGTCGACTTTGTGCGGCGTGGTGCCGGCGTTGTCGTAGACCTCGGCAAACAACGCAATCTCGTCGTTCTGCGGGAACGAGCGGGTCGCGACCGGTGCGCCAGGCAGCACGGTCTTCAGCTGCTCATCGGCTTTCGCCGTCGGCATGCCGGCGGTAGACGCCGACGTCATTACCAGGCCGCTGATCCCGAACGGGATTTTCGCGTAGTCCGGAACTTCGAGGTCGGCCAGGACGGAGCCGACATTGCCGCCGGCGCCGTCGTGCGCGGCGACGCGGACGGTGTATCGCCCGGGCGGCAGATCGAGCCGGGTCAGCATTCGCAGACCGGTCTCCTGAATCCGTTCGCGGGTCGCCTGTTTCAGATTGGTCATCGACACCGTGTCGGTGTTACCGCCCTTCACCTTGCCGTTGGCGTCGATCGCCAGGTACGACAACTGGATCACGTCGTTGCTGGTCAACTTCAAGTCTTTGCCGCGCAGTTCGACGCCAAGCAGCACCGAGGCGTTCGGCGCGGCGCCTTTGAACGGCGCCGTGAAGGCGTGGATCGTCAGGCCGCTGACTGGCAGCGGACTTTCCATCGCCTCGCGCACTTCCGGCGTCCGGATGTCTTTGCTCGCCACCTTCGGCGGATCGGCTTTCTTCGGCGTGATGTAGCCCTTACGCGCGCGGACCGTGAGGTTGGGGCGGGTGACGCGCACCGAGATCTTGTGAATTCGTCCCGGACGGGTGTCGGGCGGGTAATAGCCGAGCACGTAGTACGAACTGTTGTCGCGGACCAGCCGGTCGAACGCGCTGGCGAAATCGTTGCGGTTCACGATCGCGAAGCCGCCGGTTTCATCCGACAAGGTCCGCAGGCTGTCCTGCGACAACCGAACTTCGTTCCACAACGAGCCCTGCCCCACGCCGAGCGACGTGTCGTCGGGAAACGCGCCAATCTCGATCGTCTCGTCGCCGAGGTCGGTCAGGCCGCGCGGATCGATTCCGTAAATCGCCACGTTCGAACGCGTCGCGGCCGCAATCGTCTGGCGCGTCTCGTCGATGATGTCGGTCGCCGCGTTATGAGTGGAACCGGTTTGCGGAATCAGATCGTTGATGTCGTAATCGATTCCTTCGCTGACGAAGATGATCGCTTTGCGGCGGCCGCGAACCGAGGCAAACCAGTCCGACACGTTGCGTAGCGTCGTCAGGGTGTTGCGGGCGTTGAACGCGCGCTCGGCGTCGTCCGGATCGTTCAACGGATCGCCCTGCTGGCGCAGGTCGCGCGTCTGATAGTACTCGCGCGTCTTGTTGACCGTCGCCGAATCGAGTTTCTTGCCCTGTGTTTTGTTGACCGCCGCCAGCAACAGCCGCTTGCTGTTCGTGAATTCCTGACTCCACTCGGTTGGCCCGGCGGTGTGCACGACCGCCATCACGTCGTTGGCGCCGAGCCGTTGTTCGATGAACTGCCTGGCCACGGCCTTCACCCGCTGCGAACGCCCGAATCGGGTGTGGAGGTCGTCGATCACCATCACGTAGACACGGCCTTCGAACGGCCGTTCGTTGGTGCGCACGTCCGGTTCAAACGGTATCGGACTGTTCAGCGGACGATCGGCCCGCTCGATCGGAATGTCAACCTGCGAGAACAGGCTGATCGTCTGCGCCTTGCCGTCTTCGACGACCTGAAAATCTTCTTTTTTCAGATCCTTTACGAGGTTGCCGTCTCGATCGGTGACGACCGCATCGACTTCGACGTAGTCGACCTGCAGCTTGAACGTTGGCGTCTGCGCCGGCGGTTGTGGCGTCGGAGCCTGATCCGCGATGAGCGCCGCCGCCGTGGCAGCCACAAACACAACGAGGGCCGTAATTTGGAGACGTTTCTTCATAAGTCCTTGGCTTCCGATTATACGTCCCGCTCCGCCGCCGAGGCGCGGCATCGCGCGCCTCAGCGAGACGCCGTGGTCTGCCGGCGAAGGCGTCTATACTTGTTGGAATGGCTTCTTCGCAGGCCGCCGCTGAGTCTTCGGGCGTTCAGCTCTCCATATCTGACGTTCAACAGGCGCTGCGAGCCGACGGCATCGACGGCTGGCTGCTCTACGACTTCCGCGGCACGAATCCGATCGCGGCCGATATTACGGCCGTCAGCCGGCAGGGCGGCCATCTGGCAACGCGCCGGTGGTACTACCTCATTCCCGCCACTGGCACGCCCCGCCAGCTGGTACACGCCATAGAGCCGAACTCGCTCGCGCACCTGCCCGGAACCGCGACCAAATACGCCGGCCGCGACCAGCTCGAAGCTGGCCTGAAGACGTTGCTCGACGGTCTGCGCCGCATCGCGATGGAATATTCGCCCGGTTGCGCGATCCCTTATGTCTCGAAGGTGGACGCCGGCACCATTGAATTGGTCCGACAATGCGGAGTGGACGTCGTTTCTTCGGGCGATCTCATCCAGCGTTTTTCTGCCGTATGGGATATCGCGGCTATCGCGACGCACCGTGAAGCGTCCGAGAAGCTCTACCGTGTGAAGGATCGGGCGTTCGACCTGATCGCGCGCCGGCTACGCGACGGCGTCGCGACGACAGAATACGACGTCCAGCAGGCAATGGCAGGATGGTTCCGGGACGAAGGACTGGTTGCCGATGCCGATCCAAACGTTTCGGTGGGACCGAACGCTGGGAATCCGCACTATCTGCCCACCGCCGACGCTCACCGACCGATAACGGCTGACGAAATCGTATTGCTCGACCTTTGGGGCAAACTCGAGGTTCCGGGCGCGGTGTTTGCTGACATCACGTGGATGGGGTTCACCGGGCGTCGCGTCCCGGATCGTTTCGCCAAAGCTTTCGCCACCATCGTCGACGGCGCGTGATGCGGCGATCGGCCTCGTCAAACAGGCGGCACAGGCGGGCCGAGAACTGCGCGGCTTCGAAGTCGATCGCGCTGCATCGGCAGTGATTCGCCAGGCGGGCTACGGCGACGCAGATTCTGCATCGCACCGGCCATAGCCTTGGCGAGTCGGTTCACGGCAACGGCGTCAACATGGACGACTACGAAACCCATGACGATCGTCGCCTGTTGCCCGGCACCGGCTTCACGATTGAACCGGGCATCTATTTCGAAGACTTCGGCGTTCGTACGGAAATCAACATGATCGTCACTGCCCGCGATGCGGAAGTGACCGGTCCGCTGCAAACGGAATTCGTCGCGGTCGTTTAGTCCGGCATTAAGGAGTATTTTCGATGTCCACTCGCAAGACCACGATCTTTTATGTGCTGCTGGCGATGACGGCTTCGCTGTTTGTCGGCATGATCATCGCGTCGCGCCTCGATATGACGCCGCGCTCCGCGGCGCAAACCATCAACGTGCCGGCAAGCAATAGCGCGCCGATTAGCGGACCACTGAGCGCCGACACCTTCCGCAACATCGCCAAGGCGGCGTCGCCGACCGTCGTCAACATCCGGACGACGATGAACGCGAAATCGCAGGACCTGACGGAATTCTTCGGCGGCCAGGGCGGATCGCCGGACGACTTCCTCCATCGCTTCTTCGGGACACCTGGCCAGCAGGAGCCGGGAGACAGCGACCAGGGCGGTCGTGGCGGAGCGCGGCGCGGACGGCCGCAGCGCGAACCAAAGGCCCAGGCCAGCGGCACCGGCTTCATTATCAGTAAAGACGGTTTCATCCTGACCAACAACCACGTCGTCGAAGACGCGATCAAGATCGAGGTGGGATTGTTCGGTGACGATCCGGACGTTACCTATGAAGCAAAGTTGATCGGCCGCGACCAGCTGACCGACAGCGCGTTGATTCAGCTGATCGAAAAGCCGAAGGATCCGCTGCCGGAAGCCAAGTTCGGCGACTCATCGCAGATGAGCGCGGGCGACTGGGTGATGGCAATTGGCAACCCATTCAACTATTCGCACACCGTCACGATCGGTGTGATCAGCGCCGCCAAGCGCGCGTTCCCGGTCAGCGACGGCCGGACCAACGACGTGATGCAGACCGACGCGGCGATTAACCCGGGCAACTCCGGTGGCCCGCTGCTGAACGTGCGCGGCGAAGTGATCGGCATCAACACCGCCATCATCACCAACGCGCGCAGCGAGGGCAACATCGGCATTGGCTTCGCGGTGCCGATCAATACCGTGCGCGATCTGCTGCCGCAGCTGCGGCAGGGCAAAGTGATTCGCGGCCGCATTGGCGTGTCGGTCACCGCGGTGCCGCGCGAAGGGTATGAAGACTTCGGGCTGAAGTCGCGGATGGGCGCGATTGTCGCCAGCGTCTCGCAGGGTGGCGCCGCGCAGAAAGCCGGCATGGAACCGGGCGACGTCGTCGTGCAGTTCAACGGCCGGCCGGTAACGAACCGCGACGAGCTGGTGTCGATGGTGGTCGCGACCAAACCGGGGACGAGCGTGCCGATCAAAGTGATGCGCAATCATCAGGAAAAAACCCTGAACGTCACCGTCGAGGAACTCGATCTCGAGGCCGAACAGAACAACGGTCGTCCGCGTTCGACGCAGAACAATCAGGATCAGCCTGAGGAGCACGGCGCCAGCGGGTTCGGGTTGACGCTCGAGAACGTGACGCCGCAATGGCGCGCCGCCTGTCGGTGCCCTCCGGCCAGCGCGGCGCGGTCATTACCGACGTCGATCCCGACGGTCCGGCGGCAGGAGCACTGCGCCCGGGCGACGTGATCCTCTCGGTGAATCGCAAGCAGGTGGCGTCGAGCGCAGGAAGCAGCCGAAGAACTGAAGAAAGTCCAGTCCGGGCATCTCGCGCAGTTGATCGTCTGGCGAGGCAGCGGTGAGACGTTTGTGACGGTGAAGAAAGACTAGATCCCTGTAGTGATTGGGGATTAGGGATTGGGGATTGGGGATTGCCGACAGCGCACGCCTGACCGTCGCCGCGTTCATGGAACTCGCGCTCTACGATCCCGCTAACGGCTACTACGCCCGCGCCGCCCAACGTTCCGGGCGCGCGGGCGATTTTTTTACCAGCGTCGACGTCGGGCCGCTGTTCGGCGAGCTGCTCGCGTTGCAAATCGAGGAAATGTGGCGACTGCTCGAACCCCCAAGCCCTCCCAATCCCCAATCCCTTCCCACATCTGCCCAATCCCCAATCCCCAATCACTTCACGACAGTCTTTGATCTCGTCGAGGCCGGCGCCGGCAACGGCCGGCTTGTCAGCCGACATTCTGCGCGCGGTGCGCGTGCGCAATCCCGCGCTTTTTCGACGCGATCCGGCTCCACCTCGTCGAGGCGAGCGCTGCCGCGCGCGCGGCGCAGCGCGAGACGCTCGGCGACGTCGTCGAACCGGCTCGCTACGTCGAGTGCGCGTTCTGCCTGAATCGTTCGAAGGCGTGCTGATCGCCAACGAACTGCTCGACGCGCTGCCGGTGCATCAAGTGTCGATGCGCGACAGAAGGACTGAAGGAGGTCTACGTTCACACGCCAGGCGACCGTGCCGGCCGGCGACCTCGATTGGTCCGCTATCGACGCCGCGGCTTGCGGAATATCTAGAACGGCTCGGCGTCGTGCTCGAACCAGGCTGGCGCGTCGAAATCAACCTGCGCGCGGTGGACTGGATACGCGACGCGGCACGCCGACTACGCCGCGGCTTCATCGATCCTGATCGACTACGGACATGAAGCGCGAGAACTGTATTCGGCGACTCACGCCGCCGGCACGTTGACGACATTCACGCGGCCATCGCAGCCCGGGCGCCGAAGCATCAGCGCCCAGCTGGCTGCAGAACGCGGGCGAACAGGACATCACGTCGCACGTCGACTTCACCAGCGTTCGCCGCGCCGCCGAAGCGGAGGGCATGACCGAGCTCGGATTTCTCGATCAGACGTACTTCGTCCTCGGGCTGTGCAGTAACTGGGAGCCGAACCGCCTGGCCGAACACGCCCCGGCGCTCAAGACCCTGATGTTGCCCGGCGGATCTCGGCAGCACGATGAAGGTGATGATCCTCGGCAAAGGCGTCGGACGGCCGCGACTGCGTGGTTGTTCGTTCAGCCGCGTGCGACATGACGCTGATCATCGTTGGCCTCGTCATCATGGTCGTGTCAGCGAAGCCGGCGACGCTCGCGCGGAATCGAGCCGTTCGCGTCGTGGAACACACCGATCGCTGGACCGGCTTCATCGTCTTCGCCGACGCGTTTGTCTATCGCGCGCGCGGTAACTCGTGGATCCGATCGGCGCCGCATGAATTCGTGTGGCTGGCGCTCGCGTCGATTCCGCTTTGGGTCGTATTCGAGGGCTTCAACCTCGTCCTCGACAACTGGTACTACTCGGCCTGCCCAAGAACTTCTGGCTGCGGCAGTTCGGCTACGCCTGGTCGTTCGCGACGATCTACGCCGGCGATTTTCGAGGCGGCGGAACTGTTCGCGGTCCTGCGCGGCGCCTCACCGACGGTCGAATCGCCGGCGAGGAGCCGGAGCGGACAACCTGCTCAGCGTGGGCCGAGCGAGTTCGATCGCGTGCGGCGCGGCAGCTCTATGGATCGCGCTCGGCGTGATCATGCTGATCGCGCCGTTCGTCGTTTCTCGCCGACGTCGCGCGTTACCTGGCCGCTCCGGTCTGGCTCGGATTCATCTTTCTGCTCGATCCGATCAACGCGCGCCTCGGCGCCGAGACGCTGTCGCGCGAGCGCGTGATCAACCTCAGTCTGAGCGGGGTACTGTGCGGCGTGTTGTGGGAGTTCTGGAACTACTGGGCGCGCGCGAAATGGCACTACACCGTGCCGATCATGGAGCACCTCAAGATCTTCGAAATGCCGCTACCCGGCTATCTCGGCTTCCCTGCGTTCGCGCTCGAATGCTTCACGATGTACGTGTTCGTGCGGGCGATGTTTACGAAGCCTCGGCCGAACGATTGCGTTGTAATTTAGACGCAGCAAGCATCTAATAGGGGGCCGCATGGCCGCCATTCTCGAGCGCGAGATCAAGCTTCGCTTTCGATGACGTCGACGCCGCCCGCGCCGCAGTAACAGCTGCCGGCGCCACGCCGCTGCGCGGCCGCCGCCTGCAGGAAGATTCGTCTGCTCGACACGGAGGACGACCCGCTGCGCACGCGCCGCTGCGTGCTGCGCGTCCGTGTCGAATCGGGCAGAAGCTTCGTCACGTTCAAGGGCCCGGTGCAACCGTCGCTGGTCAAGGTGCGCGAGGAACTCGAGACCGATGGTCGGCGACGGCTCGCTGGTCGTCCGCATGCTCGAGGAGCTCGGATTTCACGTCTGGTTCCGCTACGAGAAGTACCGCGAAGAGTTCGCGCTCGACGACGTGGTGGTCGCGGTCGATGAAACGCCGGTCGGCACGTTCGTCGAAATCGAAGGCGGCGATCGCGGCATCGACGAAACCGCGGTGGCCCTCGGACGTACGACCGCGCCGATTACCTGCTCGACTCTTACCGACGGCTCTATTTGGTCGATTGCGAAACCGTGGCGTCGCCGCCGCCGACATGGTGTTCGACGACGAGTAATTCGGTAACGGAGATGAGGCGAGGCACGGGCTCAACACGGAGCAACCGGGCAACGGAGTCGAATTCGTACACATTGCTGGTTCAAGACAATCTGCGTAGAACACGTACACCACCGTTTCACCGTTGCTCCGTGTTGAGTCCGTGCCTCCGTATTCTCCGTGGCATCGTCTATCACGCGCTCATCCTGACCGCCGGCCTGGGCACCCGGCTCCGTCCGCTGACCGACGTTCGCGCGAAGCCAGCGATACCGGTGGCCGGCGAGCCGATGATCCGGCGCATCATTCGCTGGCTCGCCGTCGCACGGCGTCACCGATCTCGTCCTCAACCTGCATCACCGCCCGCAGACCATCACCGCCGTCGTCGGCGACGGCCGCGATCTCGGCGTGCGCGTGCGCTATTCGTGGGAGGCCGCGTATCCTCGGCAGCGGCGGCGGGCCGCGACTGGCGCTGCCGCTCGTCGGCGCGGATCCGTTCTTCGTCATCAACGGCGATACGCTGACCGACGTCGACCTCGCGCGCTGGCGGCCGCACACGCCGAGTCGGGCGCCCTCGTCACGCTGGCGCTGGTGCCCAATCGTGAGTCCATCGCTACGGCGGTGTGCTGCTCGACGAGCAGAGCCGCGTCACCGGATTCGTCAAGCGCGGACCGTCCGCGGAGGGTTCGTTTCACTACATCGGCGTGCAGGTGGTGCGCACGGCTGGCGTTCTCCGCCATTTGCCCCGGCGAGGCGGCAGGTCGATTGGCGGCGTGTACGACCGGCTGCTGATCGATCCGCCGGGCACCGTTCGCGGGATTCGTGTCTGACTGCGCATTCTGGGATGTCGGCACCGTCGACGACTACTTGGCGGACAACGCGGGCGCATTCGCCGCGCGACGACCTTGGCGTACGGCCACCGGTACGCACGGATCGATCGGCGCGTGTGACGCGTTCGATTCTGTGGGACGACGTGGAGGTTGGAGCGGGCTGCGACGTCGACCGACTGCATCCTCACCGACGGCGTGCGCGTCCCGGCCGGCGCCGTTACCAGCGTGCGCATTCTCATGGCCGACGGTGACCCTCACTGCCTCGAAAGCACATGCCTGAGCAACGCACGGCCGACGGGCTGCAGCTGCGCGAACGGATCGATCGGTATCTGCGCGACAGCGGCCTCGCGGACCGCAGGCGCGCGTCGTGCCGCTGACCGGCGACGCGTCGGATCGCGATACTTCCGGATCATCCCCGCCGACGGCCCGTCGATCGTGCTCGCGCTGCACGCCGGCGCGATCGAGTTCGCCACGCTGCCGTTCGCGAACGTCGCGGACCTGCTGCGAGCGCATTCCGCTGCCGGTGCCGCACATGCTCGGCCATTCCGACCCGCTCGGCATCCTCGCGCTGCAGGATCTCGGCGACGTGACGCTGCAGGCGCACCTTGGCGCCGCCGACGCCCGACCGAGCACGCCGCGCTCTACCGCCAGGCGGTCGCGCTCATCGAGCGGCTGCAGCGCCGCGGCGCCGAGCTGGAGTCGCCGATCGCTACCTGCCGTACCGGGTCGCCTTCGACGTCGAGAAGCTGACCTGGGAGCTCGAGTTCTTCGTCAAGCATTTCATCGAGGGCTATCGGGGCGGCGCTTGACGCCGGCGGAGCGCAACGCGCTCGACCGGCGGAATGGGCGGCGATCGTCGACGAGCTCGCCGCCGAGCCGCGCGTGCTGTGTCACCGCGACTATCACAGCCGCAATCTGATGCTGCACGACGGCAGCCTCTACATCATCGATTTTCAGGACGCGCGGATGGGGCCGGACACCTACGACCTCGCGTCGCTGCTGCGCGACTCGTACGTCGACATCGCCGATCGCGAGCTCGACGATCTCATCGCCTACTTCCTCGCGCTGAAGGCGGAACGCCGGCGAGCAGACGCCGATGGAATTCCGCCGCCGGTTCGACCTGATGGCGCTGCAGCGCAACCTCAAGGCGCTCGGCACGTTCGGCTATCAGACGATCACCCGCCGCAATCCGGTCTACATCCAATACATCCCGCGGACGCTGCGCTACGCGCGATCCAACCTCGAAAAATACCCAGCGCTTCGCCCGCCTGCGCGAGCTGCTGGCGACCTCATCGAGGAACTGGCGTAGACTAACGCCGGTTTTTTCAACACAGGAGCGTCCGTGGACATTCACCCCCCGCACGCGCCGGCCCACTCCTGGAAGGACCTGTCCATTCCGCTGGCGACGATCACGGCTGGCATCCTGATCGCGCTGTCGCTCGAGGGGCTGCGTGAGTGGCGGCACGAAACGCGCGCTCGTCACTGAAGCGACGCTTCACTGAATGGTTCCGGTTGTGGCGAAACGGCAGTTCGGGGTATCGACTCGGCTCTTCCAACGCAGCGCCTTGGCCGCGATCACCTGCTGGAGATTGCGGCGCACGGGTTCGAAGCGGTCGAGCTCGTCGCGGCGCCGGCGGCCACCTGGAGCCCTAGAATCCGGCAGCAGTCGCCGACCTTCAGCAGTGGCTGGCCGAAGCGCGGCTCGATCTGCAGCGTCCGCGGCGCCGGCGCCCGACTCCGCGCCGCCTGGAACGCAGGTACTGCCGGTGGAAGCGCGCTCTATCGTCGCGCGACGGATTCCGTTCGCCGTTCGTCATGCCGGTCGGCTCGCGACAAGCGCGACGCAAGCGTCGAGCGCTCGCGGCGCTCGCCGCGCCGCTCGGCGTCACGATCGCCGTCGATCGAGGTCGCCCTCCCCGACCGGTTCCGCCGCTCGTGGTTTTGTGGAGCGATGTGAAGCGCATGTCGGCATCGCCCTCGACTTCGCCCGGCCGGGAAAGGCGGCGCTGGTCGAAGCGATCGAGAGTCGTCGGAGTACCTGGTGGCCGTTCGCCTGCCGGTCGACGGCACGATCGACTGGGCGTCGGTGATGACGACGGTCCAGAAGGTCGGCTACGAGGGCCCGCTTGTGCTGGATTTGCCGGAGTCGCGCGGGTCGATGGGCCGGCGCTGAAAAAGCCCACGACGCGCGCCACACGATCGACAAGCTGGTCACCGCGCCCTCGTTCCGGCGCTGACCAGGTAGGCTGTCTCGCATGGTTTACGACTGCTCGCCTATTCAAGATGAACGCAGAGTTCGCCAAGCACGCCGAGAATCCAAGTGAAATTTACGCTCGGCGATCTTTGCGGCCTCAGCGTTCCTCTTGGGGCCAGTACCGCTTTTGCGGATACGCTCTCAGAACGACGCGTTGCCGGGCGTCCGCGGAAATGGAATCACGTCGCGGATGTTGGCCATCCCGTCGCATAGATGATCGTCCGCTCGAGCCCGAGCCCGAATCCGGCGTGCGGCACCGTGCCGTAGCGGCGCAGGTCCCGGTACCACGAGTAATGCTTCGCGTCGAGATTCAACTCGGCCAGCCGGCGATCGAGAGCAGTCCGAGCCGCTCCTCGCGCTGCGAGCCGCCGATGATCTCGCCGATGCCCGGCGCCAGAACATCCATCGCCGCGACCGTCTTCCCATCGTCGTTCATGCGCATGTAGAACGCCTTGATCTCCTTCGGGTAGTTCATGACGACGACCGGCGCCTTGACGTGCTCTTCGGTGAGCCACCGCTCGTGCTCGGACTGCAGGTCGATTCCCCAGCGCACCGGAAACTCGAACTTCTTCCCGCTCTTTTCGAGCGCGGCGATCGCGTCGGTGTACGTCATCCGCTCGAACGACGACGACGACGAAGCGCTCGAGCCGCGCGATGCACGTCCTTGTCGATGCGGTCGGCGAAGAACTTCAGGTCATCGCCGCGCTCGGTCAGGAGCGCCGTGAAGATGTATTTGAGGAACGACTCGGCGAGATCCGCGTTGTCGTTCAGATCCGCGAACGCGAGCTCCGGCTCCACCATCCAGAATTCGGCGAGGTGCCGGCTGGTGTTGCTGTTCTCGGCGCGGAACGTCGGCCCGAACGTGTAGACCTTCGACAGCGCGCAGCAGTAGGTCTCGACGTTCAACTGCCCGCTGACGGTGAGGAACGCCTCGCGGCCGAAGAAGTCCTGCGTGAAGTCGGTGCGGCCGTCGGGCGTGCGTGGCATCGCCTCGCGGTTGACGAGATCGAGCGTGCTGACGCGGAACATCTCGCCGGCGCCCTCGGCGTCGCTCGCCGTGATGATCGGCGTGTGCACCCAGAAGAATCCCCGCTCGTGGTAGTAGCGGTGGATCGCCATGCTGAGCGCGTGCCGCACGCGCGCGACGGCGCCGATCGTGTTCGTGCGCGGCCGCAGGTGCGCCACCTCGCGCAGGTACTCGAACGAGGTCTTCTTCGGTTGGATCGGATAGGTGTCCGGATCGTCGACCCAGCCCGACGACCTCGACCGATTGCGCCTGAAGCTCCACGGCCTGCGCCTGGCCCTGGCTCGCCGTCACCGTGCCGGCCGCGATCGACCGAACAGCCCGACGTCAGCCTCTTGAGCTCGCTTTCGTAGTTGGGCAGCGCGGCCGGGGCGACGACCTGCAGCGGATCGAAGCACGAGCCGTCGTGCAGGTGAACGAACGACAGCCCGGCCTTGGAATCTCTTCGGGTCCGGACCCAGCCGCGCACCGTGACCACGGTGCCGATCGGAACTTGCCCCTTCAAAATCGACGCGACGTCGATGCGTTCGCTGATAGACATGGTCGAGTTGATTATCCGTCGGGTATCCTTCTAGCATGTGAAGGTTGGACTCGATTTCCCTCGGCTGTCCGAAAAACCTCGTCGACTCCGAGGTGATGCTCGGGCTCGCGCAACAGGCGGGGCACGAGCTGACGAACGACCCGTCGGCCGCCGACGTCCTCGTCGTCAACACCTGCGCCTTCATCGACTCCGCCAAGCAGGAGTCGATCGACACGATCCTCGAGATGGCGCAGCACAAGAAAGACGGCGCGTGCCGCCGGCTGATCGTGACCGGATGTCTGGCGGAGCGCTACCGCGACGAACTGAAGAAGGAGATCCCCGAGATCGACGCGGTGCTGGGCACCGGCGAAGTGCCCGAGATTGTCGGTGCGATCACGGCGGCAGCGCGCCGCTGCACGTTCCATCCGCTGCCGGCCAGCCCCGAGCCCCGAGCCACGCCCGCCCTGCCGACCTACATTTACGACGCAGACACGCCGCGGTTGCTGGCGACGCCGAAGCACTACGCCTACGTCAAGATCGCCGAAGGCTGCGACTACAAATGCGCCTTCTGCATCATCCCGACGCTGCGCGGTAAGCTTATCGCAGCCGGCCGGCCGACTCGATCGTGCGCGGAAGCGCGCGCGCTGGCGGCGCGCGGGGTCAAGGAACTGCTGCTGATCTCGCAGGACACGACCTTCTACGGCATCGATCGCGACGAGCGCGGCGCGCTGGCACGTCTGCTTCGCGAGCTGAACACCATCGACGGTCTCGAGTGGATCCGGCTGCTCTACCTCTATCCGACGACGATCGACGATGCGACGCTTGCGGCGATGGCCGACTGCGACAAGGTCTGCAAGTACATCGACCTGCCGCTGCAGCATGCGTCGAATCGCCGTGCTCAAGCGGATGAAGCGACCCGGGCACCGCAACAGTCTACGACGTCCTGCTCGACCAGATCCGCGACCGCGTCCCCGGTGTCGCCCTCCGAACCACCTTCATCGTCGGCTTTCCCGGCGAGACCGAGGCCAGGACGTCGACGAGCTCTGCGCGATTCGTCGAGAGATCACGCGGTTCGACCACGTCGGAGTCTTCACCTATTCCCACGAGGAAGGCACGTCCGCCTTCGAGCTGCGCCGACGACGTGCCGGCCAGGGTCAAGAAGGTCGCGGCGGTCGCGCGTCATGGGCCTGCAGAAGAGGCTGGTGCCAGGCGGCAGACGGGCCGCGCGTCGGCGAACGCGTGCGAATGGTCGTGGACGGCCCGTCCTCGGACCACGAGCTCGTCCTGAAAGGCCGCCTGTCGTCCCAGGCGCCCGACATCGACGCCGCGGTCTTTCTGACCGAATGCGACCCGTCGAGCTTCCGGCCGGGCGATTTCGCTCGACGTCGAGATCGTCGGCGCCCGAGGCTACGATCTCGATCGCTCGGCCGGCCTGGCCTGAAACTCGGCCGACGGACGTGCTATAATTTTGGATTCGAAGCCTAGGTGAAGAACCGAGTGGGCATGTGCCCACTTTTTGTGTTTAAGGGCCAGGTCTGGCGGACACTCGTCGGGGATGGTCGTCGGAGCGAGATGGGCGGACGCATCGCGGCGACCGCGTCGCGGACGAGCTACGGTCTGGAGATTTTCGACGTGCAGTTCCGGCGTGAAGGCCAGCGGCATGGTGCTGCGCGTGCGGATCGATCGGCCCGGACCGGCGGCGACGGCCGAGCGAGAGCGTCAGCGTCGACGACTGCGCCAATGTCAGCCGCGATTTGAGCGCGATTCTCGACGTCGAGGACGTCGTGCCGACCGCCTACACGCTGGAGGTTTCGTCGCCCGGACTGGATCGGCCGCTGCGGCGCGTCGAACGACTACCGGCGGTTCGCCGGCCGTCGCGCGAAGATCGTGATGCGCGAGAAGGTGGACGGCCAGGGATTCTTCAGCGGTCGTGCTGGCCGGCGTCGACGGCGACGACGTGCTGATCGACGGCGACGATGGGCGCCAGCGGCACCGCGTGCCGATCGGGGTG
Organism: uncultured Acidobacteriota bacterium; assembly: GCA_963695635.1. Taxonomy (GTDB): domain Bacteria; phylum Acidobacteriota; class Vicinamibacteria; order Vicinamibacterales; family CAVVIG01; genus DATKHR01. The sequence goes on along the minus strand of CAVOHK010000008.1, from coordinate 102,950 downwards.
ATCACCCGGGCGAATCTGGAAGTGGAGTTCTAGAAATGTCGAATCCTTTGCAACAAACGATCGAGGCCCTGGCGAAGGAAAAAGGCATCGAGCCCGAAACCGTCATCAGCGCGATCGAGGAAGCCGTCGCGACCGCGTCGCGCAAGTACTACAAGACCGGCGAGAACCTGAAGACCCGCTTCAACACCGAAACCGGGCAGGTCGATCTGTTCGCGTTGAAGACCGTGGTCGAAGCGGTGACCACTCCGGCGACCGAGATTTCGCTGGACGAAGCCCGCGAGATGTACCGCCCGCTCTACGGCGACGAAGTGGCCAACAGCATCGAACTCGGCGACGAGATGGAATTTCCCAAGCCGACCGAAGTGCTCGGCCGCATCGCCGCGCAGACCGCCAAGCAGGTCATCTTCCAGAAGGTTCGGGAAGCGGAGCGCGAAAACGTCTTCGCCGAATTCAACCAGCGGGTCGGCGAAGTGCGTCAACGGCACGGTCAAGCGCTTCGAGAACGGCGACATCATCGTCGAAATCGGCCGCAACGAGGCGGTACTGCCGCGCAAGGAGCAGTCGCGCGCCGAGAGCTATAACCCCGGCGATCGCGTGCGCGCCGTGATCAAAGGCGTGAACCGCAGCGCCAAGGGCCCGCAGATCATGCTGTCGCGTACCGACCCGGCGCTGCTGATCAAGCTGTTCGAGCAGGAAGTGCCGGAAATCTACGACGGCACCGTCATGATCCGCGGCGCCGTCCGCGAGGCCGGCGACCGCGCCAAGGTGGCGGTCTTTTCGCGCGAGCGCGACGTCGATCCGGTCGGCGCCTGCGTCGGCATGAAGGGCACGCGCGTGCAGTCGATTATTCGCGAGCTGCGCGGCGAAAAGATCGACATCGTCGAATGGTCGGAGGATCCGATTGCGTTCGTGACCAACGCGCTCAGCCCGGCGAAAGTGCAGCGCGTGTCGATTGTCGACGACCGCGAGCGGGTGATGGAAGTGGTCGTCGAAGACAAGCAGCTGTCGCTGGCGATCGGCAAGAAAGGCCAGAACGTGCGGCTGGCGGCCAAGCTGACCGGCTGGCGGATCGACATCAAGAGCGAGGAAGAAAAGCGGCGCGAAGTCGAAGCGCAGTTTGGTGAACTCGGACTGGCCGGCGAAGAAGGCGGCGAACTGACGCCGGAGACGCTGTTCGGCGATGGCCCAAGGCCTCGGAATCGGAGGCGGCGGAACCGGAGACGGCGGAAGCGGAGACAGCCGAAGCGGAGACGAACGAAGCGGAAGCGGCCGAGGCGGAACCGTCAGACACGCCGGTTCCCTATACGCTGGCCGGAATCGGTGAGAAGACCGTACGGAAACTTGTCGCGGCCGGCCTATCGACGCACGACGCGGTGGCCGCAGCCACCGTCGAACAGCTGTCGGATATTCCCGGCATCGGCGGCAAAACGGCGGAAAAGATCCTGGCGGCGGCCCGCGGTGAAACGCACCGCGGACGAAGCCATCTCGGAAAAAGACACGGCGGACGCATCTCAGGAGTAACGTTTGTCAACTGTTCGGATTTATAAGGTCGCGGAACTGCTCAACACGACGAGCCAGGAAGTGACCGCGCTGCTGAAGCGCGATCACGGCATCGAGGTGAAGAGCGCCTCGAGCACCATCGAGGAAGTCGTCGCGCGCCAGTTCGTCGACCGTCTCGCCAAGCAGCGTAACATCACGCTGCCGACCGGAGACATCTTCGCCGAGACGCCGGTGGTCAAGGGCAAAGGCAAGAGTCCAGCGCCCGCGAAGAAAGGCGCCGAGCCGGCAAAGCCGGTCGCTCCCGCATTGCCGCCGCCGCGCCTGGTGAAGGCGACCAAAGCGCCGGCACCGGCCGTTGCCGAGCCTGAACCGCTTTCCGAGCCGACGTCGCCGGGATCGGTCGCCGAAGTTGCGGACGAACCGGTGGCTGCCGCGCCGGCCGCACCGCCGCCACCGCGAACCGAGGTTCGGCCGCGCCGCACGTTACAGGTCGAGGAACCTGCTCCCAAGGTTGCACCGCCGGAGCCGCCGGTCGCGCCGCCGGCGGCGCCACCGCAACCAGAACAATCGACTCCGGTCGCGGAGGTCGCTGAACCGCCCGCGATGGCTGCTGCTCCGCCGCCGGCACCGGCCGCTGCAAAGCCCGGTCGCGTCGTGCCGCCGACGCTTCGCCTTCGGATCGAAGAGCAACGTCCGACGACGCCGACACCGCCGCTGCCGACGACGCCGGCACCGCGCGTCGTGCCTCGCATGGCCCCGAAATCCGACCGTCCGGCAATGCCAGCTGCCGCGCGACCTGCCGCAGGCGGCGCCGCCGGCCAGCCCGGCACGACCGGGGCGCGTCCACCGTTTCCGCCGTTACCGCGTCCGGGAGGCGGCCCTGCCGGCCAGCGTCCGTACGTGCCGCGGCCACAAGGTCCGGTCGGCGGCCCGCGTCCGCTGCCCTCGCAGCCGGTTCGCACGCAGCAACCGGGCGGCCCGCCACGGCCGGGCCTGCCATATCCGCAGCGGCCCGGAATGCCGCAGCGACCGCCGTTCGGCGGCCAGCGGCCGCAATCGCGTCCGGCACCAGGCCAACGCCGCGAGCAAACAGCGCGTCCGATCGCGCCACCACCATCCATGGCACCGCCGCCGGTCACGCCGCACCATTACGCTGGCCGAAGGGCATGACGGTCAAGGATCTGGCGGACAAGCTGGACATTCGCGTCAAGGACGTCCTCGCGAAGCTGCTGATGAAGCGGCATCATGCTGACCATCAACAGCACGCTCGACACCGAAACGGCCACGATGATCGCGCGCGAGTTTGGCGCCGATGTTCAACTGCGCAGTTTCGAAGAGGAACTGCTGCAGGTCGACAGCAGCGAAGCGCGCGCCGAAGACATCGTCACGCGTGCACCGGTCGTGACCGTCATGGGCCACGTCGACCACGGCAAGACCAGTCTGCTCGATGCCATCCGTGAAGCGCGCGTCGCCGAGCGCGAAGCGGGCGGCATCACACAGCACATCGGCGCGTATCACGTCACGATCAACAACAAGCGACATCGTCTTCCTCGACACGCCCGGCCACGAAGCGTTTACCTTGATGCGCGCCCGCGGCGCCAAGGTGACCGACATCGTGGTGCTGGTGGTGGCAGCCGACGATGGCGTGATGCCGCAAACCCGCGAAGCGATCGACCACGCGAAGGCGGCAAACGTGCCGATCATTGTTGCGATCAACAAGATCGACAAGGCGAACGCCAGCCCCGAACGGGTCAAACGCGAGCTGACCGAACTCGACCTCATGCCGGAAGAGTGGGGCGGCAAGACGGTAACGGTCGAAGTCTCGGCGCGACAGAAAACCAATCTCGACTCGCTGCTCGAGATGATCCTGCTCGTTTCGGAAATTGGCGAGTTGAAGGCGAACCCGAAGCGCAGCGCGCCGGGCACGGTGCTCGAAGCCAAGCTCGATAAGGGACGTGGTCCGGTGGCGACCGTCCTGGTGCAGGACGGGACGCTCAGTGTCGGCGACACCTTCATCGCCGGACCGATCGTCGGCCGCGTGCGCGCGCTGATCGACGACCGCGGCCGTCCGACGAAGGCCGCCGGTCCGTCGACGCCGGTCGAAGTTCTGGGGTTGGCGCGGTTTGCCGCAGCCCGGCGACGTCTTCCAGGTCGCTGACGCGGCAAAGGCGCGTCAAATCGCGACGTTCCGCGAGGAACAGGCGAAGACCCGGGCGCTCGGTGCGAAGGGCGGCCGGTTGACTCTCGAATCGCTGCAGGCGCAGATTTCCGAAGGCGGCATGAAAGAGCTGCCGATCATCATCAAGGCCGACGTTCAGGGCTCGGCCGAAGTGCTGGCCGACACGCTGACCAAACTGACCGACGAGAAGGTGAAGATCCGGATCATCCATGCCGGCGTCGGCGCGGTCAACGAATCGGACGTGCTGCTGGCGTCGGCGTCGAACGCGATCGTGATTGCGTTCAACGTGCGTCCCGACCGCAACGCCGAAGAAATCGCGGCGCGCGAGCGCGTCGAGATCCGCTCGCACTCCGTGATCTACAACGTCACCGACGAGATGAAGAAGGCGATGTCGGGCCTGCTCGACCCGACCTTCAAGGAAGTCCGGATCGGCGTCGCCGCGGTTCGCGAGACCTTCAAGGTGCCGAAGTACGGCACCATCGCCGGCTGCCTGGTCACCGAAGGCCGAATCACCCGCGCCGGCGACACCCAGGCGCGGCTGCTGCGCGACAACGTGGTCGTCTACGAAGGTAAGATCGGATCGCTGCGGCGTTTCAAGGACGACGTCAGCGAGGTGAAGTCGGGCTTTGAATGCGGCATCGGCTTCGAGAAATACAACGACCTCAAGGTCGGCGACGTCATTGAAGTGTTTGTCATGGAGCGGGTCGCGATTACGGCGTAATGTCACAGGGCTCTCGACCGGACCGTGTCGCGGACCAGCTCCGCGGCGAACTGGGACAACTGCTGACGCGTGAGGTGCACGATCCGGGGATCGGCTTCGTCACCATCACGCGGGTGCAGGTGACGCCCGACCTGCAGACCGCGCGGGTGTTCTACACCGCGCTTGGCGACGACAAAGCCCGTCGGAATTCCGAGCGCGCCGTCGCGCGCGCCACACCATTCCTGCGCCGCCAGATCGGATCACGATTGCGCCTGAAGCGCGTCCCCGAGCTGCATTTCATTTACGACGAATCGATTGCCGGACAGGACCGCATTGAACAGCTGATCAACGAGCTGCATGTCTCGGACCCGGACCCGCATGACGAACAGTCCTGACGCGCGGCAGATTGCCGCGGCGATCAAGGCGCGGCAGCGATTCATCATTTCCTCCCATGCACGGCCCGACGGCGACTCGATCGGTTCCTCGCTGGCGATGGCCTGCGCGCTGCGCGCAATCGGCAAGCACGCCGACGTGGTCCATGCCGACCCGGCGCCCGGTCCGCTGATGCAGTTCCCCGGCGTTCCCGAGATTCAGGTAACCAATGCGGTGCCGGCCGACGCACACTACGACGCCGCGATCATCATGGAATGCGGAGATCTGGCGCGCACCGGCGTGTCGGGTCTCGATCGATTCTTCCTGATCAACATCGATCATCACCCCGGCAACACCGGCTACGGCAACCTCAAGTGGTTCGATTCGACGGCTGCGGCGCTCGGCGAAATGATTTTCGAGCTGGTCGAATTGATGGGCGCGCCGCTGACGCGCGAAGTCGCGACGCATGTCTACCTGGCGATCCTGACCGACACCGGATCATTCCACTACGCCAACATTACGCCGCGCACCTTCGCAATCAGCCAGGCCTGTCTCGAGGCCGGCGTCGATCCGGTCACGGTCGCGCGCAATGTCTACGACAGTAATAACATGGGCCGTCTGAAGCTGTTCGGATCGGTCCTGAGCTCGATGCAGATCGATCCGACCGGCAGAATCGCGATCGTCTATCTCGATCACGAAATGGCTCGCGCCGCCGGCGGCACCTACGAAGACACCGAGGGGCTGATCAACCTTCCGTTGACCGTCAAAGAAATTCTGGCGGTGGTGTTCTTCAAGCAGGTTGAAGGCGAGGAATACCGCGTCAGCATGCGATCGAAAGGCGATATCGACATCGGTCTGATCGCCAAGGAATTCGGCGGCGGCGGACACAAGAACGCGGCTGGCTGCACCGTGACCGGGCCGATCGACGGTCTGCAGCGGACGTTCATCGACAAAATCGAAGGGGCGATCCGCGGCGTCGAAACGCCCGGGTAGGGCGCAGTGGACGGACTGTTCGTCGTCGACAAGCCGGCCGGGCCGACATCGCACGACGTCGTGCAGCGGATGCGGCGCATCCTGAAAGAACGCAGCATCGGCCACACCGGCACACTCGACCCGATGGCCACCGGTGTTCTGGCGCTGGTGCTCGGGCGCGCCACCCGGTTGGCGAAATTCCTCAGCGCGAGCGACAAATCCTACGAAGCAGTCGTCACGCTCGGTCAGTGCACCGATACCTACGACGCGGACGGCGAACCGGTCGGCGCGACGCATCAAGGTCCGCTTCCGACCCGCGCGGAAATCGAAGCCGCCCTGAGCGAATTCCAAGGTACGTTTCCGCAGCGGCCGCCCGCATACTCGGCCAAAAAGATCGGCGGCGAGCGCAGCTACAAACTGGCGCGTCTGGGGTCAGACCCGAGACAATTGGCGGCAGTCGAAGTCACCGCACGGGCGGTCGAGGTCATCGGGCTGACCGGCGCGGACGTGACGTTGCGGCTGGATTGCTCGGCGGGCTTTTACGTCCGTTCGCTGGCGCACGACCTGGGCGAGCGGCTCGGGACCGGCGGTCATCTCAGCGCTCTACGACGCACGCGAGTTGGCGATTTCGACCTCACCTCGGCCATGAGCCTGGACGCTGCGGAGCAGGACCCGGACGAGGCGGCGAGCTTCATCATCCCGATGGCCCAGCTCCTGCCCGGCTTTCCGGCGGTCGTCCTGAACGCTGAAGGTGTGCTGCGAGCGTCGCACGGACGCGATTTGCGGCCCGCAGACGTGGAGCGGGGCGAGCGAGCGGCCGAACCGTACTGCCGTCTGCTGGACGGCGATGGCGGACTGGTTGGGATTGGAGAGCCGGGAACCACGCCGGGGCTTTTGCATCCCTCTATCGTCCTGATGTAACATGTTGATCTTGTTCGACTAAGCATATTCCGGACATACGGCATCCTGGTGGTGTAGACACTTCCTGGGATGTTCGTGGAGGTTACACCCACGTGGCATTGAGCAAAGACCGTAAGACCGAACTGATTGGCAGCTACCGCACGCACGACGCCGACACCGGGTCCCCCGAAGTTCAGGTGGCCATCCTCAGCGAACGCATCAATTACCTGACAGAGCACTTCAAGTCGCACGCGAAAGACCATCACTCGCGTCGCGGCCTGCTGATGCTCGTCGGCAAACGCCGCCGGTTGCTGGACTACCTTCGTGTCAAGGACGCGCAGCGGTACGCCGATCTCATTAAGCGACTGAACATTCGTAAGTAAACCTTTGGTGATTGGGGATTGGGGATTGGGGATTAGTGGCGGTCAGGTGATTGGTCACCAACCCCCATCCGTCACCAACCCCTAATCCCCAATCCCCAATCACCTCGAAGATCCACCTATGCATACACGAGAAGTACAAGTCGGTCAGAACACCCTCAGTCTGGAATCCGGAAAGCTGGCGAAGCAGGCTGGTGGATCCGTCATTGTCCGCTTCGGCGATTCGGTCGTGCTCGTCACGGCCTGCCGTTCGGCAAGCCCGCGCGAAGGGATCGACTTCCTGCCGCTCACGGTTGACTACCGCGAATATGCCTACGCATCGGGCCGTATTCCCGGTGGCTTCTTCAAGCGCGAAGGAAAGCCCGCGGAAAAAGAGGTACTGACCAGCCGCGTCATCGACCGGCCGATCCGTCCGCTGTTCCCTGCGGGATGGCGCTTCGAGTCGCAGGTGATCGCGCTCGTGCTCTCGGCGGATCAGGAAAACGACACCGACGTGCTCGCGCTCACCGGCGCATCGGCAGCGCTGGCGTTGTCCGACATCCCATTCCAGAAGACCATCGCCGGCGTGCGAGTCGGTCTGGTCGACGGCAACTTCCTCATCAACCCGACATTCCAGCAGCGCAAAGAGAGCAAGCTCGATCTCGTGGTCGCCGGCAGCAAAGACGGCCTGGTGATGGTCGAGGCAGGTGCGAAGGAAGTAACCGAAGAACAGGTCGTGGAAGCGCTGGAAAGGGCGCACGCCGCGATCAAGCAGATCATCGCGGCGATTGACGACCTGGCGAAGGTTGCCGCACGGACCAAGGTCGAGGTCGCCACCAAGACGATCGCCGCCGACGTGGTGAGCGAGGTTGAAAGCAAGGCGTTCGCGCCGCTGCAGAGCGCGATGCGCATCCGCGAAAAGCTCGATAATTACGGTCAGGTCGATCAGGTTCAGAAGGATCTGCTTGCGACTTACCCTGAAGACGAGGCAGCCCGCCGCGCCGACGTGAAGCACGTCTTCAAGGACCTCAAAGAAAAAGTTCTGCGCGATGAAGTTCTGACCCACGGCGTCCGCCTCGACGGCCGCAAGTTCGACGAAGTGCGCCCGATCTGGATCGAAACGGGCGTGCTGCCGCGAACCCACGGCTCCGCCGTGTTCACGCGCGGCGAAACCCAGGCGCTGGTCACCTGCACGCTCGGCACCGACGACGATGCGCAGAAGATCGAAAGCTTCGAAGGGGAAACCTGGAAAAGCTTCATGCTGCATTACAACTTCCCGCCGTTCTCGGTCGGTGAAGTCGGCCGCATGTCGGGTCCCGGCCGCCGCGAAGTCGGCCACGGCGCGCTTGCCGAGCGCGCGCTGACGCCGATGCTGCCCGGCGAAGATGGCTTCCCCTACACGGTTCGGATCGTCTCGGACATCCTCGAATCGAACGGCTCTTCGTCGATGGCGACGGTGTGCGGCGGTTCGCTGGCGATGATGGATGCGGGTGTGCCGTTGAAGAACGCGGTCGCGGGGATCGCAATGGGCCTGGTGATGGACGAAAAGACCGGCAAGTATGCCGTGTTGTCGGACATCGCCGGGGCGGAAGATCACTACGGCGACATGGACTTCAAGGTTGCCGGCACCGCAAGCGGCATCACCGCGCTGCAGATGGACATCAAGGTATCCGGTATCACGACCGACGTGATGCGGAAAGCCCTCGAGCAGGCACGTCAGGGCCGGATGCACATCCTCGGCAAGATGAAGGACGCGATCGAGACGCATCGCACCAGCATCTCGCAGCACGCGCCGCGGATCGTGACGATTCGCATACCGGTGGACAAGATCCGCGATGTGATCGGGCCCGGTGGCAAGATGATCCGCAGCATCATCGAGCGCACCGGCGTGAAGATCGACGTCGAAGACGATGGCCGCGTCAACGTGGCTTCGGCTGACGAGACGTCGGCACAGAAAGCCATTTCGATCATTCAGGAACTGACGGCGACGCCCGAGTTGAACAAGACCTACTTAGGAAAGGTTCAGCGGATCACCGACTTCGGGGCATTCGTCGAAATCATGCCGGGCACCGACGGACTGCTTCACGTCTCGGAAATCGCGAATCATCGGGTGAAGGATGTTCGCGACGAATTGAAAGAGGGCGAGCAGTTGATGGTGAAAGTCATCAACATCGATCCGACCGGTAAGATTCGTCTCAGCCGCAAGGCGCTGCTTCAGGAAGAAGCGGCAAAAACCGCTGAAGCCAAAGGCTAAGAACCAATCGTCCCGGCGAGCCAGCGCATTACCCGCGAAACGCCTGTGCAGACGCGATCCGCTCGCGCAACGGCGGATGACTGTAAAACAGCCACTGCACCAGGCGCGACGGGTTATCTTCAGCCAGGTTCTGCGCGCCGAGCCGGCGCATCGCTGAAATGAACGCGTCGGGGTTCTTCGTCAACTCGAGCGCGAACCGATCGGCGCTGCGTTCGAACGCGCGCGACATCGCGTGCGCCGCGGGGATCATCACCACCGACACGATCCCGGCGGCGAGCAGCAGCAGCGGCAACCCGGCGACGTCGCTGATACCGCGCAGCCCGGCAGCCGTCGCGAATGCGCCGAGCGTTCGTGCGGCGACGTAGAAGCCGGCGATCACCAGCGCGCTCTCGAACGCAATACCCTTCCAGATGTCGCCGTGGACGTGATGCGCGAGTTCGTGCGCGAGAACGACCTCGATTTCCTCTTCGGAGTATTCGGCGAGCATCGTGTCGGACACCAGGATCCGCCGCGTACCGCCGATGCCGGTCAGCGCCGCATTGGCCTTCCGGGTCTTCTCGGCGAGTCCCCACTCGTAGGCGCCCAACACCTGGGCACCGGCGCGATCAGCCAGCGCGAGCAATCGGGCGCGCAGTCCCGCGCGTTGCAGCGGTTTCATGGAATAGAACATCGGCAGCAGCAGCACCGGCGCCAGGTTGGTGAGGCCGATAATCAGCAGCGCGAAGATTGCGCCGGCATACAGCCACCAGCGATCCGGCGACGCGCGCATCACCGCATAAACGATGCTGGCGGCGGCGCCGCCGAGCGTCGCAGCCGAGGGCGAACGACTTCGCCTGGTCGATCAGCCATGCCGCGAACGTCTGGTTCGACAGCCCGTAGCGTCGCTCGAGCAGAAAGCCGCTATAGAACGCGAGCGGCAGGCCGAACGCTTCATTGAGCAGCGAGATCAACAGCACGTAGGCGAGAACCGGGGCGGCGGAGGTCAGCGATTCGGCGGTAGTGCGCAGCGAGAGCGTCACGCCGGTGACGATCAATCCGCCGAGTAGCGCCGCGCTCCAGACCAGAGAAGCAATGCTGGCGCGGCGCTTCAGTCGATGGTACTTGGCGGCCTTATCTTCGTTCACCGGACGGAGGGACCGGCGGCTTCGGCGGTTTCAGCACCTTCGCCTCGCCGTCGCGATCGTCTTTATCGTTGTCGGTATCGGTATTCGATGGGGCGTCGCTGCGATTGCGGATCCGGATGCCACCGTTGGTGGTATGCAGTTCGATCGGCGTGCCGCCGCCGTTCATTCTCGCTTCGAGCCGGCGGCGCGATTTTTCCGTCACATCAAGCTTGACGTCTGAATAGCTGACGCCGCCGTTGGTCCAGGTCGCGGTCAGATCGGCCTTGGCGTCGTCCGGTAGGTACACCGACACGCCACCATTGGTCGTCCGCAGCGTGATCGGCTCCTTGCCGATTTGCGCGAACTCGATATTGACGCCACCGTTGGTGGTCCGGGCGTCGACTTCGCCGGTCAGGTCCTTGCCGCGCACGCCGCCGTTAGTGGTGCGGGCGTGCACTTTTCCGCTCAGCCCGCTGACGTTGACCAGGCCGTTGGTGTTCGACACGTTGATCACGGCGTTCTTCGGCGCGCGAACGTGGTAGCGCACTTCGTAGTTGACGCCGATCATGATGCCGCCCATGCCACCCAGCTTGTCGGTTTCGATCGAGATCCGGTCGGGCTGAATGTCTTCCTTGATTGTGATCCGCGGCAGGAGTTCTCTGGCGCCATCGTCGGTCGCCGCGCGCGCGATGCGCTCGGCGCGGACCTCAACGGTGGATCCGTCGGTGCCCTCGACATCGATTCGGCCGTTGGTATTGCCGATCCGCACTTCTCCGCCGGGAGAAAGCTTGTAGGAGCGGATCCATTCGTCGGTCGCCCGCCCGGTGAGGTGGCCAAGCGACATGTCGCACGCGGTCAGGGCGAACGCCAGCGGCAGGACCAGCAGGGCGCGATTGCGAAGAACGGACGAAGGCATAAAACTCTCCTCAGGGTTAAATACGCCCCTGAGGATACCGAAGTTCAGTTCAGCTGGACCGAAATCAATTTCGAGACGCCCGGCTCCTCCATAGTCACCCCATAGAGGCGGTCGGCAATCTCCATCGTCTTGCGATTGTGTGTAATAACGATGAACTGGGTGTGTTCCTGCATGCCACGCAGCATCTCGACAAATCGGCCGATGTTGGCGTCGTCGAGCGGCGCATCGATTTCGTCGAGCAGGCAGAACGGGCTCGGCTTGTACTTGAACATCCCGAACATCAGCGCAATCGCGGTCAGTGCCTTCTCGCCGCCGGACAGCAACTGAACGCTCTGCAGCCGCTTGCCGGGCGGAGAGGCGATGATTTCGATGCCGCTCTCCAGCGGATCGTTCGGGTCCATCAGAGCCAATCCGGCCCGGCCGCCGCCGAACAGGGTGGCGAACATCTGCTGGAAGTTGGTGTTGATCGCGGCAAAGGCGTCGCTGAAACGCTGGCGCGTGGTTTCGTCGATGCGCTTGATCGCTTCAGCAGTCTGGGAAATGGAGTCGACGAGATCCTTGCGTTGCGTCGTCAGGAAGCCATGGCGGGTTTCGAGCTCGTCGAACTGCTCGATCGCCATCATGTTCACCGGGCCGAGCCGCTCGATCTTGGCGCGCAGCGTGGCAATGGCTTCTTCGGCGCTCAACGTCCGCTGTGTCGTCGCGTCGGAAACGAGGCTTGTGGCTTCCGACTGACTTTCGATTTCCGACTTTCGACTTTCGACTTCCTCGTCGCCATCCTCATCTGCCGCGATAATTGCCGCCGCATCAGGCACCGCCTGCCCCTGCGCCTCCAGCGCTTCGACTTCGATCAGCACCTGATCAAGGGTTTCGTTGACCGCGTCTTCGCAGGTGTGCGCCAGGTGTGAGAGGTCGGCCTCGGCGGTTGCGCGCGCGACATCGAGTTCGTTGACGGTGGTGCGGATCGCGTCGTGGGCGGAGCGCGCCTCCTTGATCGACGCCTCGAATTCGTCGGTCGTCGCGCGCAACGTGGCAACGCTTTCTTCGGTTGTCGACACGGCGGCGCGCAGTCCGTCGAGCGACAGGATATCGGCGTCCAACTGCCGCTCGCCAACCGTAATCGACGATCGGAGATCGTTCACCCGGCGGCGGCCTTCGTCGAGTTCGGCCGACAATGCCGCGGCGCGTTGTTCGAGTTCGGCGCCGGCCTCCTCGAGGCGTTGAATCTCCGCCGCCAGTGCACTGGCCCGCTCGACCAGCGCCGCATGCCCAGCCCGCGCTTCGGCGGCACGACCACTCAACGTTTCGGCCGACTCACGCGCCTCGAACAGCCGGCGCTGCGCGCCGGTCAGACGCTCGTCCGCCGCGCGCTGCGATTCGTCGAGCCTCGCAATCGACGCGCGCGCCTCATCCTGGCGCCGATCCAGCGCATCGCGCTCTTCTTCGGCCTGACGGCGCTCGCGCGCCAGTTGTTCCGCCTTCTGTGCGAGACGCGCCTGCTCGTCGCTGGCGTGCTGCAGCTGCGCATCGTAGCCGACGATGGTTTTTTCCTGTTTGTGGAATTCAGCGTTCAGCGCGTTGATCGCATTGCTGGCATGGGCAATCGCCGCGTCAAACTCGATTGTTTCCTGCGACAACCGGCCGAGCGATTCGCGATCGACGGCAATTCGATTGCGCAGGTCCTTGATCTCGCGCTTGGTTTCGAGAATGCCACGGGCCTCCGCCTGGCTTCCGCCAGACACGAGATGCGGACCGCGGAACACATCGCCTTCGATCGTCGCCACCGCGAATGGCGTCAGGTGGCTGGTCTCGGCGGCACGCACGTAGGACGGCGCGATCCACGCATCGCGGATGACGTGACGGATCGCGTCGGCGTAACGGCCATTGACCTGCACGACGGACGATAGCGGACGAATGTCGTCGGGCAACGTCCGGCCGAATGCCGATGCCACGGTCGCCGGCGATTCCCACACGTGGTGTCCGACTTCGGCGGGCGTCGCGGCCGGCACGACCGACGAGGTCACCAGGAAACCACAGCGCCCGGCGCTGGCCTCCTTCACCAGCTGAAAGCCTGCCGCGGCGTGCTCGGCGTGTTCGACGACCACGTGCTCCAGCAGGTCGCCAAGGCAAGCCTCGACCGCCCGCTCGAAGCCCGGTTCCACTTCGAGGTAGTCGGCGATCGCACCTTGCTGATTGACCTTACCGTTGGCCTGGACGAGGACCGCGCGCGCCGCGTCGCGGTAGCCGGCGCGCGCCGCTTCCAGCTCCTCGAGCGACTTGAGCCGGGCTTCGACACCGGCGAGTTCGTGTTCGCGCGAGCGCACCGCGCGGGCGCGCCATTCGTGTTCGATCCGCGCGCTGGCCAATTCCGATTCGCGCGCTGCCCGCGCAATCCTGGTGGCTTCAATCGCCTCGTGCGCGCGGCGCAGGCCATCGGCAGCGGCGGCACGTTCCGCCGCAGCCCGATCGGTCTCGATGGCGACGTCGCTGGTCTCGACCTCCAGCTTGGCCAGAGTCTCTGACACTTTGTCGCGCGCCGCGGCCGCGTGTTCAAGCGCGTGCCGCAGCGCCGTGGCCGAGTTGATCGCTGAAAATACCTCGCTGCGGGCCGCTTCGACATCCGCTTCCAGTCCTTCGATCTCGCGGTGCGCCGCTTCGTAGGCATCCGCCGCCGCGGTCAACGCGGCGGCTGCGGCATCGCGGTCCACGTCAGCGGTCGACGCCGCCACGCGCCGGGCTTCGAGGGAAATCCGCGCCGGCTCGCGGCGTGCTTCCAGGGTTTCGAGCTCGGCGGAGACTGCGACCGTGCGGGCTTCCAACGACTGCGTTTGTTCGCGATCGAAGGCAATCTGCTGTTGCTGGCGGTTGATCGACAGTTCGCAGGTGTGGGCCGATTCGCGCGCCTGCGTCGCGCGGCTTTCCATCTCCACCAGCTCGATCCGCATCCGTCCCAGGTCCGCGTCGATCTTCGCAACGCGCCCCGCGGCGGTCGTCTCGCGCTCGCGTGCTTCGGTCAGGCGCGTTCGCGCCGATTCGATGGTTTCGGCCAGCTGACGGTACTTCCGCGCAAACAGTACTTTTTCCCAGCGGCGCAATTCGTCGCGCAGTTTCTGGTAGCGCCGCGCCTTGGCGGCCTGGCGCTTCAACGTGCCGCGCTGCTTCTCGACTTCGAAGACGATGTCGTCGATCCGCGTCAAATTCTGCTGCGCGGCTTCGAGCTTCAGCTCGGCGGCGCGACGGCGCGCCTTGTACTTCGTCACGCCGGCCGCTTCTTCGATCAACTGGCGGCGATCGGTCGGCCGGGTGCTGAGGATCATTCCAATCTTGCCCTGCTCGATGATGGCGTAGGCCTTGGCACCAAGCCCGGTATCCATCAACAGATCGTGAATGTCTTTCAGACGGCACACCCGGCCGTCGATCAGATACTCGCTTTCACCGGATCGATACAGGCGCCGGGTAACCTCGATTTCGCGCGCGACCGACTGAATAATTTCTTCGGCCAACGAGTCGGCGTGATGCCCATTCCCATTGCCGCTTCCATTGCCGTTGCCGTTTCCGTGACCGTGGTGCCCGTTGCCGTTATGGTGGCCGTTGCCTTGGTCGGCAAGCACGGTTTTGACGAAGCCGTTGAACTTCAGCCGCACTTCCGCTGAAGCGGTCGGCTTGCGCGCGTCGCTGCCGTTGAACAACACGTCTTCCATGCGCTCGCCACGAAGGCTCTTGGCGCTCTGCTCGCCCATCACCCAGGTGATGGCGTCGGCGACATTGCTTTTGCCGCAGCCGTTGGGACCCACGATCGCGGTCACCCCGGTGTCGAAGGCCAGTTCGGAACGATCAGAGAAGGACTTGAAACCGTTGATCTCGAGACGCTGCAAGCGCATGGCTCTTCCCGGCTCGGCTTCGGCCGAGCGTACAGACTGGGTCTATGAGTTGGCTAGGAAAGCAACTGAGTACGACCGATTCAGGCCCTTCGTCGGCTGATCCGTCAGCAGACGGCCCCTGGGCCTAAAACGGTCGTCAGTGTAACAACGTCAAGCTATAGCGGCAAGAACAAACTGTGCCCCTAAATGTTGTGGGCACGTGCCCAACCGATCCTCGCCACTCGACTCTCGCGCTACTCGACTCTAGCGAGAGACAGCGGCGAGTGACGATTAGTGCGCCTTCACGCGATTCGCTTTGTTCAGTTCGGTCAACTTCTGCGCCTCTCCGAACATCGTCAACGCGCCCTGCGCTTGCGGATCGACCTCGATCAGATGACGCCGCGCGTCGGCGATGCCGAACAGCGCATTGTCGATCTCGAAGCGAATCATCGCGCGGATGAAGTCGGAGTCTTTCTTGAATCCATCATCGTCGACTTTCAGGTGATCGGTCTTCAAGTGCTCTTTGAAGTCGCTCACCATCGCATCGTCGACGGTGAACTCGCGCTTCACCGTCTGCCGGCCGGTCGAACGCTGCGTTACGCGCGTGTCGCCTTCAGCGGCGAACTTCTGCGCGTAGTTGGCGAACGCGCCGCGCGCGTAGAGCGCCCGGCCGAAGCGGCCGGGATTGAAGCCTTCAATCGGACCGGCAACCCGCTTGTCCGGTTCGATGCCGCCGCCGCTGTACACCGGACGGCCCGCGTCGGTACGCTTCAAGTCGGCGGCGCTATGCGGTTTTTCCTTGTCCTGATCGCGCAGCGAGTAGCTCAAATACTCGTCGAAGGCCGCGTCCCACGGACGCTGAATCAGCCTGCCGCTCGGCGTGTAGTAGTGCGCGGTGGTTAACGCCAGGCCGGCGTTGCTGCTGATCTTGTAGACCGACTGCACCAGCGCCTTGCCGAACGTCGTCTCGCCGACGACGTAGGCGCGATCGTGATCCTGCAGCGCGCCGGTGACGATTTCCGCAGCGCTCGCGCTGTTGCGATTCGCGAGCAGCACGATCGGCATCTCGGTGAATTCGCTCTCGAGCTCCGCGCGGTAATCCTGATCGGCATTCTGCACGCGGCCGCGCGTGTAGACGATCATGTTGCCTTTCGGCAGGAATTCGTTCGAAACCTTGATCGCCTGATCGAGCGGACCGCCGGGATTGTTGCGGACGTCGAACAGCAGCCGACGCATCCCTTTTCCGGCGAGGTCGCGCAGCGCATGCTTCACATCGCGGTCGGTGTTCTCGCCGAAGTCCTGCATTCGGATGTAGCCGGTGGTCGAATCGATCATGAAGTACGCCGGTACCGTCGGAATGTAGACTTCGTCGCGCGTCAGCTGGAACTTGATCATCTCCTCGTAGCCGCGGCGCTTCACGCCGACGTTGACCATCGTTCCCTTCGGACCGCGCAGCTTGCGCTGAGCCTGTTCGACGGTCCAGCCCTTCGCGTCTTCGCCTTCGACGTTCGCGAGAATGTCGCCGCGGCGGATGCCCTTCTTGTAGGCCGGTGAACCTTCGAACACGTTCATCGCGGTGACATCGCCGTCGAACACCTGAATGGAGACGCCGATGCCGTAATAAGTGCCCTGCTGCCGCTCGCGCATCTGCGCGTATTCACGCGGGGTGAAATAGCTGGAGTGCGGGTCGAGCGTGCCGAGCAAACCGCGAATCGAGCTGGTGACGAGCGCCTCGGAGTCGACCTTATCGACGTAGTTGGTTTCGATCGCGGTGAGGGCTGCGGTGAACGCTTTGTAGTGCTCCGGAATCTTGTCGTCCGTCGCCAGCGCGCTGCGTCCAAAAAAACCACCGACCAGCGCCGAAACGAGCACCGCGAACAGCAAAGCCGGCAAAGGACGATAGCGTCGCATATGATCGCATCCTAGCAGATAACTTACTTATGGCGCAACGACTTCTGGCCACCTTCTACGCTATAATGCCTGCTTCGGCAAAGCCAGGTTCGAGAAAGTAGGACACTATGTTTGGTTCTATCGGAATGCCAGAGCTGATCATCATTTTCGTGATCGCGCTCATCATCTTCGGACCCCGAAAACTGCCCGAACTCGGACGATCGCTCGGCAAGAGCCTGGCGGAGTTCAAGAAGGCCTCCAACGAACTGAAGAACACGTTGGAAGAGGAAATCCGCATCGAAGAGGCCAAGGACGCGGAAACGAAGCGCGAGACCCAGGCGAAAGCAGCCACCGTCCGCCGAGCCGCCGTCATTCGGAGCGGACGAATCGGTGCGGAAAGACCACAGCGCGTAAATGGCCCTGGTTCCATTCCCCGGCACGCAGACAGGCGCCTTAAAGCCCCTCCCTGACGACGACGATGATCCGCTCGTCGGCGGGAAGATGTCGTTTCTGGAGCATCTCGATGAGCTCCGCAAACGCATCGTCAACGCCTGCATTGCGGTCGGCGTCGGCGTTGTCCTGACCTTCGCATTCATTCAGAGGATTTTCGATTTCCTGCTCGCGCCGACGCGAAGCGCGCTGCCGCCGGGCGTCAAGCTGATTTACACGCAACCGGGCGAGGCCTTTTCCCTCTATGTAACCGTCGCGCTGATCGCCGGGCGTCGTCGTCGCCGCGCCGTTCATCATGTTTCAGGTGTGGATGTTCATCGCGCCTGGCTTGTATTCGAACGAGAAGCGGATGGCGATTCCGTTCGTGTTGTTCACAACGATCGGATTTCTACTCGGCGCGGCATTCAACCACTACATCGCATTTCCGTTCATGATGAAGTTCTTCGCGAGCTTCAACACGCCGGACCTTGCGTTCATGCCGAAGCTCGAAGACGTGTTCGGCCTCTATTCGAAGATGCTGATCGGCATGGGCATCGTCTTTCAAATGCCGACGGTGGTCTATTTCCTCGCCAAGCTGAAGCTGATTACGGCGCGCTTTCTTGCACGCCATTTCAAATACGCTTTCCTTATCATTTTCGTCCTCGCAGCCGTGATTACGCCGACCGGGGACATGATGACCCAGGCCATCTTCGCGGCCCCGATGGTCGGCCTCTACCTCCTCAGCATCGTCGTGGCCTGGCTGGTCGGACCCAAGACGTTCGGGCGCGCGCCGAAGCCGACTAAACCGTTGATTGACTTCAAGTACACCTCAGCCATACGATAGCGGTGTGTCAGGCGTCTGACATCGCGTACCGCTGGAGGTACAGCTTGATCACGACTTCGCTTCGGTCGATAGCCCTCGCTGCGGTTGCGTTCTATTCGCAACCTCGGCCGGCGCTCAAACCCCCGCACCGGCGACTCAACCGCCCTCAACTGCTCCGACATCGGCGCCGATCGTACGGCCGGCGACGACGACGTTCTCCGGCGATACCGGTCTGTGGTACGTGCCGACCGCCGAAATCCTCGGCCACGGCAAATGGTCCGTGAGTGGCTATCGCCGCGGCACGAACTGGATTCAGGGCTACAGCAACGTTGCCGACTTTGCCGGCACGTTCAGCTTCGGCATCCGGAACCGCGCGGAAATCTTCGGGTCGTTCATCTTCGACACACGCATCGACCGCGATGTGCGGCCGATTTTCGTCACCGCAAACACGCTCTACGGCGGCATCATCGACCGCTACCCGCGCGTCAATCAGGGTTGGACGGGCGATAACCTCGGCGACTTTTCGATCGGAACCAAGATCAATTTCTTGTCGGAAGCCGACCAGAAACCGTTCGCGTTAGCGTTGCGTGCGATTGCGAAGCTGCCCACCGGCGACAAGGACGTGGGTGTCAGCACCGGCAAGACCGACGTGGCGTTCGACGGCATCGTCAGCAAGGAAGCACAGAAACTGATCGACCTGTCCGGTTACGTCGGTTACGAAGTGCAAGGCAAACCGGACGGCTTCGACGATTACCCGAGCGGAGGATTCCGATGGGGCGTCGGCGGGGCGTTTCCGTCGCGGAACTTCATTCGACTCAATGCCGAAATCAACGGCACGGTGAAGAACGGCAACTCGTCACGCCGACAACGGCGCTGATCGGAACTGATCAGTCGCGCTCGCCGGCGATCGTCCATCACAGAGAACCTGACGCGGGCGACGCTCGGAGTCACGATTCAGTCAAAGGGCGGGTTCTTGGCGGCGTCGGCGTCAGTTGGAACATGCCGACGCGAAGGCGCGCTCGGCGCGAACAACCCGGACGAGGCGATGTGTTCGGCGACTACTACGACGTGCAGGTCCGCATCGGCTATCACCCCGGGTCAACGCGTCTACGTGCCGCCACCGCCGCCGCCGGCACCGGCTCCGCCGGCAGCGCCGCCGGCGCAGAACCGTCCGCCGACCGTCCGTGCGCGCTGCGAACCCTGCACCGTGCAAGTCGGGCAAGACGTTCGACGGTCACAGCCGACGCGCAGGATCCTGACGGAGACACGCTGACGTATCGATGGTCGGCGCCGACCGGAGCCTTCCAGAACGCCGCGGATCGCCAGACGCGTCTGGACCGCGCCGCAGCAGGAGGGCGCCGTGCCGGTCACGGTCACGGTCAACGACGGCCACGGCGGCACCGCATCGGACACGGTAACGATTCAGGTGCTGCGGCCGCCGCCGGTCGTCGAACTGACGTTCGAGGACGTGTACTTCGACTTCGACCGTTCAACGCTGCGACCGGAAGCGCTGCGGCTGCTGGACGATGCGATCGCCGAGTTGCAGGCGAATCCGGACAAGTCGCATCGTCATCGAAGGGCACACCTGCAACATCGGCACGGCGGAGTACAACCTCGCGCTCGGCGATCGCCGTGCGACCAGCGTGCGCGACTACTTGCAGTCGCGCGGCGTGGCGGCGAACCGGACTGGAAACGCGCAGCTTCGGTGAGGAACGTCCGAAGTTCGACAACGCGCGCGAAGAGACGCGACGGCTGAATCGCCGCGCCGCCTTGGTCGTTCGCGTGCAGTCAGTAGACGCTCGGGACAGGCGCAGGGAGCTCCAGCCCCGTAGCCGAGTCCCCAGTGCCGAGCCCGTCTCCAGCCCCCGTCAGCTAGGATGCTCTGGTGAGCATCCGGGCGTCTTCATCCAAACAGATTGACACGCTGATCGCCGATCTCGCCGCGCGCGAAGAGCCGCGACGCGAGGCGGCGATTGCGCGATTGATCGTGATCGGCGACCGTGCCGTGGATCGCTTGATCGCGGTGGCCAACGGCGACGTTGACGCCACCATCCGCACGAGCCGCGTTGCGCGCGCTCGAAGGTATCGGCAGCGAACGGGCGCTCGGCGTGGCATTGCGGCACATCGACGATCCGGACGAGTGCGACCGTCGCGGGCGGCGATCAGCCTGGCGCGATTGTTCCTCAAAGGGCCGAAAGGTTCGACGGTCGTCGATCGTTTGACGCTGGTGGCGCTCGATGCACAGCGGCGTGCAGGCAGTGCGGATAGCGGCCGTTGCCGCCTTACGGGAACTCGAGCCGAAGACCATCCGTCCGCTGCTGAAGAAGCTTGCTGCCGACAGCAGCCTCGACCTGCGGCGCCGTCGCCGAACCGCGAGACGGCGCCGCAGCCCGTCGATGAACGTGGTCGCGCACGGCCGCTGCAGAAGGCGTGCTTGACTGGCTGGCGCGTGAGGGCGCAAAGGCGCCGCTTGCGTCAGTGCTCGGCATCGTCGAGCGCGTCCGCGAGCGCGAAGCATCCGAACCGCCCGGCCGCCGAGACGCGTGGGCCGCGGTGCGATTCGCTGCCCACCTGGTGCTGGCGCGGCGGAAGAGCCGGATTGCCCTCTACGATCTCCGGGAATCGTTCGAGGCGGCCAAGGCGCCGCTTCCGGTCGACGCGCTTGCTGCAGTGACGCTGGTCGGTGACGCATCGTGCCTGGAGGCGATCGCGTCAGCCTATACACGGTCCCGGAACTCCGCGTGGCGCCGTCAGCTGCTCGAAACGTTCCACGCGGTGGTGAAACGCGAAAAGCTCACGCCGCGGCATGCGGTCATACGACGGCTGCAGAAGAAATTCTAGTAAGCCTTCGCGAACCACGCCTCGGCCACCGCCGGATTGTCGCAGTGAACACACTTTCCAGCCGGGACGGAGCCGCCGATTGGCATGTTCCGGATCGTGGCCTGCGTTTCGGTTTTGATTCTCGCCTCGCAGTCGGCTGATCCGCACCACGGAGCGATCACGAAACCCGGCCGGCCTTCCATCAGATTCTTGAATTCGTCCCAGTTAGCCGCTCGCGTGGTGTGCTCTTCGCGGAAGGCGCGCGCCCGCGCGATCAAGCTGGCCTGCACCGTGTCGAGGAGCTCGCGGATCTGCTGCGCCAGCCCGTTCATCGGCAGGCTTTGCTTCTCGCGCGTATCACGCCGCGCGACCAGGACCGCGGACTTTTCAATATCCTTCGGTCCGATCTCGAGTCGCAGCGGAACACCGCGCATTTCCCACTCAGAGAATTTCCAGCCCGGACGCTCGTCGCGTTCGTCGAGCGTTACTCGAATACCGGCGGCCTCGAGCTGCGCCTGGATCTGTTTTGCGGTCGGCAGGACGGCTTCGCGCCAGTTGTCGCGCCCGATCGGCACGATCACGACTTGATAGGGCGCGACGCGGGGCGGCAACACCAGTCCACTGTCGTCGCCGTGCGTCATGATCACGCCGCCGACCAGCCGCGTCGACACTCCCCACGACGTGCCCCACACGTGCTGGACCGTCTTGTCGCGACCCTGGAAGCTAATCTCGAACGCCTTGGCGAAATTCTGACCGAGGTTGTGCGACGTGCCGGCCTGCAGTGCGCGGCCGTCGCCCATCAACGCTTCAATCGAATAGGTGCGCAGGGCGCCCGCGAACTTTTCGCTCTCGCTCTTCTGACCCTTCACCACCGGCATCCCGAGCACGTTCTCGGCAGACGTCCGCGTAGATGTCGAGGATCAGCCGCGTTTCGGCCTCGGCTTCGTCGTGAGTCTCGTGCGCCGTGTGCCCTTCCTGCCAAAGAAACTCGGTGGTCCGCAGGAACGGCCGCGTCACTTTTTCCCAGCGCACGACGTTCGCCCACTGATTGATCAGCACCGGCAGATCGCGCCACGACTGGATCCACTTTGCGTACATCGAGCCGATGATCGCTTCCGACGTTGGCCGGACGACCAGCTTCTCCTCGAGTTCCTCGCCGCCAGCATGGGTGACGTAGGCGACCTGCGGCGCAAAGCCCTCGACATGCTCCGCTTCCTTCTGCAGAAAGCTCTCGGGGATGAACAGCGGGAAGTACGCGTTGACGTGACCGGTTCTCTTGAACTCGCGATCGAACGCCTGCTGAATCAGTTCCCAGATCGCATAGCCGTACGGCCGAATGACCATACAGCCCTTGACCGGCGAGTAGTCCGCGAGCTCCGCCTTGCGGACGACATCGAGATACCACTGCGAGAAGTCCTGGGAACGAGGTGTGATTTCGGTGACGAACGTTTCCTGTTTAGCCATGATAGAAGCGACACACAATTCGTGGCTGAAACTTTCATTCTATCGCGTCCGTCAGGTGAATCCGCCAGCGCGTGTCGTCGCGCCGTGGAAAGTCCTCTCGGAAGTGCGCGCCGCGGCTCTCGTCGCGCCGCAGCGCCGCCCGAGCGATCAGGCGTGCGACGGTGACGAAGTTGCGAAGGCGCCATCCGTCGGGTGTCGACGGAAATACGCCATCCGCCGCGGCATCGAGCGTGTGCACGGCTTCCAACAGCGTGGCGCGCGCCCGAAACAGACCGGCGCATCGCCACATCAGGTGGCGGATGCTGTCGTGGGTGCTGGCCTGGGTGCTGGGTGCTGGGTGCTGAGTGCTGGGTGCTGGTGTCGGGTGCCGGGTGCTGGTGCTGCCGTGCTGGTGCCGGGTGCGCGGGTCGCCAAGACTCGATCCAGTTTCAATGGAGCGGCGGTGGGAGGCTGCTGCATTGCTTCCGCGGCGCGCGCGCCGAATATCAGGCCCTCGAGCAGCGAATTGCTTGCCAACCGGTTCGCGCCGTGGACGCCGGTGCACGCGACCTCACCGGCGGCGTACAAGCCGGGCAGCGAGGTGCGCGTCCATTCGTCGGTCTCGACGCCGCCCATGATGTAGTGCGCGGCTGGACCGACCGGAATCGGGTCGCGCGCGAGATCGAGACCAACGCTGGTGCACATCGCGGCAATCGTCGGAAACCGACGGCGCACATACTCGTGGTCGAGATGCGAGAGCGTGAGAAACACTGGACCGTCGGTGCGGTGTTCCTCACGGACGATACCGCGGGCGACGACGTCGCGCGGCGCCAGATCGCCATCGGCATGGTAGGTCGTCATGAACGCGTCGCCGCGGTGATTCACCAGTCGCGCGCCTTCGCCGCGTAACGCTTCGGAAATCAGAAACCGCGGCGCGCCCGGCAATTTGAGAGCGGTGGGATGAAACTGAACGAATTCCAGATCGGCGACTCGCGCACCGGCGTGGTACGCCAACGCAATGCCGTCACCGGTCGCGACCGCTGGATTGGTCGTGTCGCTGAACACCTGACCCGCTCCGCCGGTCGCCAGCAGCGTCGCCCTGGCTCGCACTTCGCAGCGGCGACGATCGCGGTCGAAGTAGGCGACGCCGCACACCCGACGGTCTTCGACGATCAGTTCAGTCACCAGCGCATGATCAATCGTTGACACCGCCGGCACCGCGCTGACGCGGTTCCACAACACCCGCCCGATCTCGCGGCCGGTCGCATCGCCGGCATGGAGCACGCGACGCACTGAATGTGCGGCTTCGCGACCGAGCGCCAGCGAGCCGTCGGGGTTGCGCTCGAAGTCCGCACCCCATGCGATCAAATCGCGGACGCCGTCAGCACCATGCTCGACCAGGACCCGCACCGCCGCTTCGTCGCACAGACCGTCGCCGGCGCGAATCGTATCGGCCGCGTGCAGCGCCGCGCTGTCGTCGTCGCCAACCGCCGCGGCGATGCCGCCTTGTGCGTATCCAGTGTTGCTTTCGGCCGGTTCGGCCTTGGTGAGAACCAGCACGCGGCCGGCGTTCGCAAGACCGACCGCGGCGCGCAGCCCTGCAATGCCGCCGCCGACGATCACGAAATCGAACGAGTCGCGCACCGGATGCTATCCTACCATCCGCGAATTCATGGATTCCGCAGCGACGCCTCCTCAAGTAGACGCGGTTCGCATTGACGTGTCGACCGCGTCACGCGCCTACGCGATCACCATCGCCGACGGGGCGATCGATCGCCTGCGTCGCACTCTCGCCGAATTGAAATTGCCCGAACGCCGCTTCGTGGTTTCGAGTCCGTTGGTGTGGCGCCTGCATGGTCCGCAGCTGGCGCGGGCGCTCGGCGCGGTCGAGCCGATCCTGGTGCCCGACGGCGAGCGTTTCAAACAACTGCCGACGGTGACGCGGATTTACGATCATTTGATTAGCGCCAATGCCGATCGGGCGACCTGCGTCCTCACCCTCGGTGGCGGCGTCATCGGCGACATGGCTGGCTACGCCGCGGCCACGTATCTTCGCGGCGTGCCGCTCATCCACGTGCCGACGACCCTGCTGGCGCAGGTAGACAGCTCGATCGGCGGCAAGGTGGGCGTCAATCATCCACAGGGAAAAAACCTGATCGGCGCGTTCTATCAGCCGCACGCAGTGATCATCGATCCGGCGGTGCTCGGCACGCTGCCGCGACGCGAGTTCCGCGCTGGTTTGTACGAAGTGATCAAATACGGGATGACTTCGAGCGCCGCGCTGTTCGACCGGATCGGCAAAGACCGCAAGGCGATTTTCGCGCGCGCGCCGGAAGTGCTTACTTACGTGATCGCCGAATCCTGCCGGATCAAGGCTCGGATCGTTTCGGCTGACGAGCGCGAGAGCGGTCCGCGACGGATTCTGAATTTCGGTCACACCGCCGGCCACGGCCTGGAAGCCGTGACGAAATACCGTCGCTTCCGTCATGGTGAGGCGGTGGCCTACGGCATGCTGGTGGCTGCAGAACTGGCGCGCGCACGCGGTGCACTGGCCGAACGCGATCAACAGGCGCTGGCCGACGTCATCGCCAGCCTCGGCCCGCTGCCGCCGATCGCCGATGTGCCATCGGCGCAAGTACTCGAGGCCGTGCAACACGACAAGAAAGTCGTCGCCGGCACGCTGCATTACGTCCTGCCGACCGCAGTCGGAGCGACCACGATCGTGGACGATGTGACGGAAAAGGAATTGCGGGCGGCGTTGAAGCGTGTCGGCTTTGCCGCCTAGCGATCAGCTGTCGATGCCGTGTTCTTTCAGTTTGACGAGCAACGCCTTGTAGCTGACGCGCAGTAGTTCGGCGGCACGTCCGCGATTGCCGGCAGCGTCTTTCATGACCTGCTCGATCTTCCGCTTCTCCACCTCGGCGACCGCGCGGCGAGACACGTCGGCGAGCGACCCGGAAAAGTCGAACGCCGCCCACGGCCCGTTTTCTTCCAGGCGCGACATCGCCATCGGTGGCGCGTCGCGGAACGACAAATGAAGATGATGGGGCTGAATGGTGTCGCCCTCGGTGAGAATCACCGCTCGCTCGATGCAGTTCTGCAGCTCGCGCACGTTTCCCGGCCAGGGGTACTGTTGCATTTCCTGCTCGGCGGCCGGTGAGAGCGTCAGCGGCTTCTTGTTCAAATCGCGCGAATACTTGTCGATGAAGAAGCGCGCCAGCGTGCGGATGTCGGCGGCGCGCTCGCGCAGCGCCGGGATGGTGATCGGAAACACCGACAGGCGGAAGTAAAGATCCTCGCGGTACTGTCGCGCCGCAACCGCAGCCTTGAGATTCCGGTTCGTTGCCGCGACGACACGGACATCGACCTGAATCGGCGCGGTGCCGCCGACGCGGTCAAAACGCTTCTCTTCGAGTGCCCGCAGGATTTTTGCCTGCAGCGACAGCGGCAGATCGCCGATCTCGTCGAGAAACAGCGTGCCGCGATGCGCCAGCTCGAACTTTCCCGGCTTGCGCGCGTTGGCGCCGGTAAACGCACCCTTCTCGTGGCCGAATAGTTCGGTTTCGAGCAATGTTTCCGGGATCGCCGCGCAGTTGATCGCGACAAACGGTCCGTCGCTGCGTGGGCTGAGCGCATGCAGCGCCCGAGCGAACAGTTCTTTGCCGGTGCCGCTTTCCCCTTCAATCAGGACGGTCGTGTCGGTGACGGCGGCGCGATGCAGCGCCAGCGACACGTGCTTCAGCTTGGGATCGTCGCCGACGATCTGCGGTGCGCCGCGGCGCTGGGCGAGCTCTTCCCGCAGCAGGATGTTCTCGGTCGCGAGACGACGCTGCACCAGTGCACGCTCGACCAGCAGCAATAAATGGTCGGGATCGACCGGCTTCGCCAGAAAATCGAGCGCGCCTTCTTTCATCGCCGAGACGGCATCCTGGATGCTGCCGAACGCCGTCATCACGATGACCGGAAGCTCGGGGTCGAGCTCTTTCGACGCCCGCAGCACGCCGAACCCGTCGCCTTCCGGCAGCCGCAGATCGGACAGGACAACTGCCGGATGATTGGTGCGTAGCGCGGTTTCCGCCTCCGGCTGGTCGCGCGCCTCGAGTACCGTGTGGCCCTGCGCCTCGAGCGCATGGCGCATCATCGTGCGCAGAGAATCTTTATCCTCGACGAGGAGTATTGGGGCAGGAGCGCGGCCGCGCAATGGTTTCGATGCCGGGCGAAGGGTCACCGCAGCCAGCCGGGCGGAACGCCCGCGCGGCGCGCTTCTTCTTCAATGTCGGTGATCGCTTTCTGGTCGTCCACAATCTGTTTCTTGAGGCGATCGAGTTCGGTCAAGGCGCGCTGCCGATCGCGCTCGATAATGCCGCGCTGGGCCGGGTCGTCACGATTGACAAAATCGGTGGTCAGCGCGTTGACCCGAGTCTGCATGGCGTCCAGATAGCCCCTATCGCGCTCGAGCGCGAGGCGTGCCGCGTCGATGCGTTCCTTCCAGTACTTCTGATCCTTGGCCGATCCGCCGGCGGCCTTGTCGCTGGCCTTGTCGGCGGCTTTGTCGGTGTCGGCCTTGTCGTCTTTCGCGGCCGGCTTTTCAGCTTTGTCCGATTTGCCGGCATCCGCCTTATCACTGTCCTTCGCGGACGCCTCGACCGGCGGCGCAGGTACGGCCGCGAGATCCTTGTTGGTGTAAGTCTTCGCCGCCGGCGCTGTCGCCTTCCGGCGCTCTTCTTCCTTCTTCGCGACGTCTCCCAGTGACTGGGCGTGCAGCGACGCGGCAGCGCCCACCAGGAGGCCCCCGGCCAATAGCGACCTCAATCGTTTGGAAGGCATATCTATTCCCCGCTTATCGGCTCTCGGTTCATCGTACATCAGCGCCGCTCGGCCCACGAGACGACGTGGACGCCGCTCGAGTCCCGCAACAGGCGCAGATCCAGCATTTTGTGGGCGCCGCGCGGGCCGTGTGCCTCTGTCCGGACCTGCAAATGGTCCGACGATTCGGCGTCGGACGCGACAAACACCACGATGTAGAACGCCGACGGCTGAGTGGGACCGCTTGGCGGCGGCAACAGGTCCCTCAGGGGGCCCCATGCATACGGTTTCCAGGACGCATTGCGGTCCGCGATGTCGGTGAGATTCAGGAACGACCCGTCGACGAGGCCTCGGCTGCCCCCGGCCGGGCCGTCCACGAATCGCGATGTGACGGTCGTGTTCAACACCGTTGCCCAGTCGCTGGCAACGCTGGGCAAGTCCGCCACCACCCATTCCGCGGCGGCCTCGGCCGCGTACAGCGCTTGCTGGCTTCGGCGAAAATTCTCTGCCGTCAACGCCTCGGAGGTTGTTGTCAGTACCAGACCTGCCGCGATCGCGAGCACCAGTACCAACGTCATCGCGACTACCACCAGCGCCATGCCCCGCTCGGTCGATTGCGACGTCATCGCTCGAGACTCAGGTTTCGCGGCGCCACCCGAAAGTGGACCTCGACATCCGGCGCCCAGCGGCGAGCCGCGTCGGCAGTGCCTGGCCGCGCAAATAGTGAGCTCGCCGGACCGCGCAGCGCGGCGGCGGCGGCTTCCACCCGAAGCGTGACCGCAACCGTCCGCAAGCCCACCAAATCGGCATCGACCAGCGGTGCCGCATCCTCGCCGAAATACGCGAACTGCAGCCCGACAACGTGATCGATGACCGGCACGTCGTTGCTCGTTCCACCGGACCATTGGGTCAACTGGTAGGTGTCGGAGGCCGCGTCAACGCGGTGCCAGTAAGTCGTTGTTGCCGCCGCCGTGGCGAACGTGACGGCGTCAGACCGGAACGTCCCCGGCAGATCCTCAGACGACCCGCCCCACCGGCATGGTCGAATCGTGGTGGCGTTGATCGCGTCGCGCATGATGGCATCGACGCCAACGCGAATGCGCTGCTGCATGTCGGCCATTTCCGACTGGACCAGTACGGCACTGGGTGATGCCTGGACGGCCGCGAACACTCCGGCAGTGACCGTCAGCACGACCGCCATCGCCACGACAACCTCGATAATCGTGAAGCCCCGCATGCCATCAACCCGGCGATTCGCCGCCTGCCCCGCCGGTCGGCTTGCGAACCTTGATTGTTTCGACAACTGCAACGGCTGCGACGCCCGTCTTCGTGACTACTACGCGGATGACCACGCCATCCTCTGGAAAAGACGGCAGCGGTTCGACCGACCATCGGCGGACGTACGAGCCATCCGGCGAATCAGAATAGGCGTCGACGCTTGTCAGGAGCGCGTCAGGCGGTGACCGCGCTAAGGAAGGATCGTCAATCGAGCGCGAGCGAAGCTGCTCCATCTTTTCAACCGCGAGCAGCGTCGCCTGGGTTACCACGCGCGACGTCGCGTTCGTCAACGTCGAACGTCCGAACAGCTGCACTGCCGCCAGTAATCCGATGGTCAGCAGTGTTGATGCGACGATCACTTCCACGAGCGAAAAGCCTTCGCAGTCAAGGCATCGCCAAAGTTTCGGCATGCGAGCGACGGGAGCAAGCGGCGATCCGCTGAGAAACGAGCACGTCGAGTGCGTTCGTGTCGCGCCGTAACGGCCGCACGCGAGCAGAGGCGACGCAGCGGTGGGCAGTTTTTGCCTGCGGCTATCCGGTGATTGGCAGCGTAATCTGCAAACTCGCTCCACCCGATGACGAGGCGGTGGCAACGATGCGGCCGTTGTGGAACACGATAATCTTCTGCACCAGAGCCAGACCGAGCCCGGTGCCGTTTCGCTTCGACGTGAAGAACGGTCGGAATATTCGCTCGCGCAACTGCACCGGAATACCACCGCCGTTGTCGTTCACCGCGATGCGCTGCAGTTTCTGGGCGACGTCGGTTTCCGCCAGAATCGCGATGTCCGGCGTCGCGTGCGCCGTGATGCACGCCTCGAGTGCGTTCCGGAGCAGGTTGCTGAAAGCCTGGCGCAGCAGCACTTCGTCGCCATCGACGATGCCGAAATCGCCGCGGACGGCGACGGTGCCGCCGAGCGTCGTGACATCGGCACGAATCTCGTCGGCGGCGCGTTCGCAAATCCCTTTGACATCCACCCGCGACAGGGCGAGTTCGGCGGGCCGGGCGAACGAGAGAAAATTGGTAACGACCTGCGACAACGATTCGGTCTCGGCGCGAATCCCTTCAACGTACTTGCGATAGGCCTCGGGCAGCGCTTTGAGATCAAACAATTTGCTGTAGCCGTGAATCGTCGCCAGGCCGTTTCGGAATTCGTGAGCGATTCCCGCCGTCAGCTCGCCAACCGTGGCGAGGCTTTCCTTCAGACGCAACTGCTCCTCGAGGTCCTTGACGGCGGTCAGATCGGTGAACAGGCAGATCGCGCCGTAGACGCGCGACTGCGTGTCGGAGAGCGGCGACACGGTGACGCCGAGTTGCGACACACCCTGTCGCGGTTCGCGAAGCGCGATCGTGCGTCGCGTGATCGGCGAATTGGTCGTAAACGATTCGCGCAGCACTTCGCCGAGCGCGAGGTCGGCGAGCGCGGTGCGAATCTCGTCGGCCGAGGCCGTATCCGAGATCCCCAGCATGCGCCGGCCGGCTGGATTCAGAATCCGGATCTCGCCGTCGAGCCCGGAGACCAGCAGGCCGGCCGTCAGGCTGGCGATGATTTCCTCGCTCAGCCGTTCCGACGCTTCGGCGCGGGCCGCGGTGGCGCGTTCCTGCGCCTTGAGTTTGGTCACCGCTTCCTGGAGCGCCGCGGACATCAACGCCAGCTCGCCCCGGTCCGAGCGCAACCGGCGGGTGTTGCGGGCGGCGTCGGCAAAACGGAGCAGCGCGAAGGTGACGATCGCAATCAGCGCCCCGACCAGCGCGGTCAATCCGAGCAGCGCGTAGCCGTTTGGCGTCATGGCTGTGGGTAGCCGTACCACTGTGCGAGGTCGGCGATCTGCTCGCGGATCAGCGCGCGATTCGCCTGACGTTCGGCGTCGGTCATCCCAAGGCGCGCGTCGCCGGCGCCAGGCGTCAAATCGTAGACCGCATCGCGGCCTTCGATGGCGTCAGCAATGTAGAGACGCCGGCCGTTGTGGCGAACCAGTCCATACACCGCGCCGTAGCTCGAAGCCACCATGTACGCGTCGTGACGACGGCTGGGCGGCTCTGTTCCCTGTTCGTTAAACAGTGAGACACCGGCCGAGGGCCGCGGCCGCGTCGGTGTCACACCCAGAAGCGCGTAGAGCGATGGGGTGACATCGGTCGCAAAGCTGACCCGCGTCCGATCGGTCGCGAATCGATCGCGCAGCGCCGCGGGCACACGCACGATCAGCGGAATCCGCAGGACCTCCGGCACGATGGTGTAGCCGTGCCCCCAGCGCAGTCCCTCGCCGAGTGAGTCGCCGTGGTCCGACATCAACACGATGATGCTGTTGTCGTAGCGGCCGGTTCGCCGCAGCTCGTCGAGAAAGTCGCCAAAACAGCCGTCGATTTGCCGGACGCGGGCGGCGTACGGCGCAAAGAATCCTGGATAGGTTTCGCCGGCCGGAACGCTGGCGAACCGCGTATTCCCGATGTGAAGGTCCAGTGGCCGGGTGTGCGCGAACAGCGGCCGTCGATCGTCCGCGTGAGCCCGCAATTCCTCTTTGAGCTCGGTCATCGTGCCGCAGAAGGTGTGCATCATCTCGTCGACGCGGTAATCGAGCACCGATGTGCCCTCTTCGAGTCCGAACAACTCTTCGGTGATGTGATCGCGCGTGATGATGCGGCGGTAGTTGCCGGCGTCGAGCAACTTGGCCAACGCGTTCATCGGCGCGAACGGCGTGACGTACTGCTTGTGCGCCACCAGCGCTCCCGCCCAGATCGACGGCACGCTGAGACCAGTCCCTCCATATCGCGAGAAGGCGCGGTCGTAGGTAAAGCTGTCTTTGGCGAATGCCGCGATGCGCGGCGTGAACGTGACCTGCGGGTTGTAAGCCGAGACGTAATCGCGACGCAGGCTGTCGATGATGAACAGGAAGATATTCGGCAACGAGCCGTCCGCCGGTAGGCTGTTCGGCTTCAGGTTGCGCGCAAAGTCGATGTCCACCGGCCGCAGCGGGACCTTGATCGAGGAATTGGCGCGGAGGAACGCATAGAACTCCGCATCACCTGGCAGCGCCTGGTCGGTGTCGAGAAACTGTCGAAGCACCCGGTATGACGGATCCGCCGCCGAGTACGCGTCGAGCGCAAATGCGGGCTGCAAACGCGGGTCGCCGGTCCATTCAGGTAGACGCGGGATCGCGACAACCGCCACGGCGTAAAACCCGATCACCGCCGCAGTCAGCGCTACCTGGAATCCGACCCCAGATCCGACCCCGGATCCGACCCCGGGTCGGATCCCGGACCCAAGGCGATCGGCAGCGGCGAAAGCGACAGCAGCGACGAGTAGCGCCGTCAGCTTCTGCAGCATGAATCCCCAGTCGAACGTTGTCAGGATCGGCACGAGGACGAACGCCGCCAGCGGAGCCAGTACGGCCGCCACGACGACCCGCCTGTTGCTGGACTGACCACCGATGGGCGATGCGGTGGCGACTGCGCCGATTCCCAACCCGGTAACGGTCACCGCCGCCGCAATCGCCAGGGCGAGCAGCCAGCTCACTCCACCTGTCACCGAGATCGGCGCCAGCACAACTTCGTGCAGCGCGATACCAAGCGCAACGGCAACGAGGATGGGGACCGGGATGCGAAGTTGGCGCGCCGCTGTAACGACGAGATAGGCAACCGTAAACGACGCGAGATGCGCTGCCAGCGATGCAGCGATGCCGATGACCAGCTGCGGAGTCGCGTTCGATGCGGCGACACCTCCCGCCGCGTGCAGCCGCGACGGCGCCGCCACCGCAAACGCCGCCCAAACAAACAAGGCGGCCACCAGGACCGCGGAGAGCCCACCGTCCCGCGCGTCGCGCGAACCGCGCTCGCCGGCGGTAAGGCAATCGATCAGGCCGAGCCAGAACAGCGGCACCAGCGCGGCGAACGCGACCGCCACGCTGCGTACCGGCGTATCACCAGCCGGGAGAACCCGCGTCGCGGTCAGCAATCCTCCGACGATGGCGCCGATGGCGAGGTACGCCCACGCAAGTGTCCGGCCGCGACCCGATTGGAGCTGCGGTGCAACCGTCAGCAGCGTGGCACACAGCATCAGCCAATAAAAATCGGTATGCAGAAAGACGAAGTTCGACAGCCAGGCAATCATGTTCGGCTGAATGAACTGCTCGTAGGCAAACGGGCTATAGGTGAGAATCGCGTAGATCGTCGTCGCCAGAAAGAAAATGGTGTTAGCGACGCGAACCAGGATGATGAACGCGCGCATTACTGGAGCGCGTCCAACCGGCGCCGGACTTCTCCGTCGGCGGGATCGATGTTCAACGCCTCGCGATACAGCGAGCGGGCGCGCGACCGATCGCCGGCCTCGCGATACCAGTCACCCAGATCGATCAACAACTCCGCGTCTTCAGGATGGATCGCGGCGCACCGTTCCATCGCAGCAGGATCGGTCCGCGAGACGCGTTCACAATTATCGTCGGCACCAGCCGGTCGCGTGATCGCCGGCAACACGCGCACAATCAAGACGAACACCAGCAGAAAGCCGTACGGCCACAGCAAGCGCCGAACAGCCGGCGCACCACCGTCGTTCACAGAAAACGACCCGTGTACCACTCGAGCAGGCCCTGACCGACCGTTGCCGCAATCGCCGCACCGAGCGCGAGAAAGGTGCCGAACGGCAGCGCGAATTTCATACCGCCGCGGCCGCTCGCCAGCACGCCGATTCCGACCAGCGAGCCGGTAAACGACGCCATCATCAGCGCGACGATCGTCAGTTTCCAGCCGAGAAACGCGCCGATCATCGCCAGCATTTTCACGTCCCCCATGCCGAGGCCTTCTTCTTTGCGGATCCGGTAGTAGGCTTCGGCCACCGCGAACAGCAGCCCGCCGCCCAGCCCGATTCCGATCAGCGACGCGACCCAGCCGGGTTCGGTGAAAAAGCTGAAGATGAAACCGATCGCAATCGCCGGCAGCGTAATGACGTTCGGCAGCAGATGGTGCTCGAGATCGATGGCGAACAGCACGATCAGCACGCAACCGAACAGCAGACGCTGGGCAAGCAACAGGCTCGGTCCGTAGTACCACATGCCGACCAGGAACATCAGCGCGGTCAACGCCTCGATGATCGGATAGCGCGCCGAAATCGGCGCGCGACACTTGCGGCAGCGCGCGCGCAGCACGAGGTAACTCAGGACCGGAATGTTCTCGTACCAGGCGAGCATGTGGCCGCAGTTGGGGCAGGCCGAAGGCGGCCACGCCACCGACTGCTGCCGCGGCAGGCGATGGACGCAGACGTTCAGAAAGCTGCCAATGATGGCGCCAAGCGCAGCGGCGCCGAACAGAAAGAT
This sequence comes from uncultured Acidobacteriota bacterium, assembly GCA_963695635.1. GTDB lineage: Bacteria > Acidobacteriota > Vicinamibacteria > Vicinamibacterales > CAVVIG01 > DATKHR01. The sequence continues at coordinate 69,042 of CAVOHK010000008.1, read as the reverse complement.
TGCCGTCATGAAGCCGGCGTGGCGCGCGGAGGTTCGTGGGGCAACGGAAACAACGGCGACGCCGAACCAAGACGAACGCGGCCGTCGGACGTCAGTTCGAACGGCGTGCCGCTTTGATCGGCCGGGACACCGCGCAGCGGCGCACCGGCGCGCATCAGGCTCTGCCACGTCAGCGGAGTCGCGGCGCGCTCGCGATACTGCGACACCAACTGTTCGAGCGTGTCGATCGCATCCAGTGCGTCCAACTGTTGCAGGCTGCGCACGGCGCTGTTGCGCAGCCAGTCGTTGCCGGCGCTTTGCGCCAGCACGGTCCACATCATGCGCGACGAACGCCGGTCGCCGCCCTGCGCCACGGTGGAGGCCGCCAGCGACCGCAACCACCACGGCGCGTTGGGAATCTCACTCGCCTGTTGAAAGGCCGCGGCGGCGGCCCGGTAATCGTGGTTCCACCAGTAGTGCACGAACCCGATGTCCTGCATGTACTCCCATTTATCGGGTCGAGCCGCCAGTCCCTTATTCAGCAGTCGAATCGCCAAATCGGGCCGGCCGGGACCGCCGGGCGGCGGTTCGGACAGGAAAATCGCGCCAAAGCGATACGCGATGTTGAACTGCGGATCCAAGGACGTCGCCAGGTCCAGGAACGGAAACAGGTCGGCGTATTCAGACCCCGGATCCAGAGACCGCCGTCCGTCGCGATGCGCCTGCTGAATGCCGCCGTAGTACTGCAGGGCGCGAATCCAGTAGAGATCGGCATTGAGCGCACGAAACCCGAGCGACATCCGCCCGACCGCGCGATCGGACGTCAGGTAGAGCGCGTGTTGCGACGGCGTGCCCAGCCGGTAGACCCGATCGCGCAACCGTTGCAGCGCGATCGCCGTGGTCATCAGCGCCACAATCAGCACGACACCGCCGGCCATTTGCTGAGCGCGCGACATTATTTGAAATCGCGTCTCGAAAAAATCATCACCGCCATTGTCAGCAGTGTGGCGACGTAGGCGACGCCGTAGAGCAGCGTCAACACGAGGTAACCAGCGGGAACTGGCATCGCGTGAACCACCTGCGACTTGACATCAAACGCCGCGAGGTTCGGCAGCAGCCAGTAGAAGCCGCGGGCAATCGTCTGGGCAACCTTTGAATCGATCACCTGGTCGAAGTTTCTGAGGTCGCTGCTGAAATGACCGGCCACATAGAGGCCGAGGGTGAACGATGCAGAAAGAATCGGACTGGAGAAACTGGAAAAGAACACGGCAATCGCCGTGACGATCGCCAGCTGACCGAAAATCAGCACCACCGCCTTGAGCAGGCGGGGGTCGAGTGCCGGGCCATCGAGCGCGGCGAGCACCGCGGGCGGCGCCATCCACTGCATGTAGGCAAGGACCACGTAGAACGCGATCACCATCACCGCCAGGTTGACCGCCAGCGTCAGCACCAGTCCGAGATACTTGCCGAGCACCAGTTGATGGCGATGAATCGGCTTGGACAGCATCGAGTAGATGCTGCGCCGCTCCACTTCCTTCGAAACCAGTTGAATGCCGATGAACACCGCGATGAACAGGCCGAACACCGCAATCGCCGAAAGCCCGAGATCCATGATGATCTTGATGTCCTGCCCTGCCGTCAGCTGGCCAATCAGGTACGACGCGCCGATCATCAGAATCGCGAATACCACCAGGTTATAGAGCACCTTGTCGCGCACCGATTCGCGAAACACATTGATCGCAATCCAGAGCGTGGCCTTCACAGTTGCCGCCCCGCGGCCTCGCCTTGTTTGGCGACCTGTTCGACGAAAAAGTCTTCGAGCGTTGCCCGCACGGGATTGAGCGAGACGAGGCGCGCGCCTGACGCCGTCAACTCGGCGACCAGCCGTTCGGGTGGTGTATCGGCCGGCAGTTCGAGCTGGTAGCGGCCGGCGGCGATCTCGACCGCATGGCGGACGCGACCACTGATTGATGCCAGCTGCGCCGGCGCCAGGTCGGCGACAATCAATTCCCAGCCACGGGCGTCGAACGCCAGTATCTCGGTCAGCTTGCCGCTCGCTGCGAGTCGCCCCTTCGCCAGAATCGCCACGCGCGAACACAATGCTTCAGCATCGCTCAGAACGTGCGAACTGAAAAATACCGTGCAGCCGCGATCGCGCAACCGCAAGATCAACTGGCGAACGTCGCGGCGCCCGAGCGGATCGAGGCCCGACATCGGCTCGTCGAGGATGACCAGGTCGGGATCGTTGATCAGCGCCTGCGCGATTCCGACACGCTGCAACATTCCTTTCGAGAACTTGCGCAACTGCAAGCGGCGTTCGGCGCCAATCGCCACCTCGTCGAGCAGGTGTCCGGCGCGCGCTCGCCGCTCGGCGCTCGAATAGCCGAACAGCCCGGCGAAGTAGACCAGCAGTTCTTCGGCGGTTAGATAGTCGTAGAAGTAGGGATTTTCGGGAAGGTAACCGATACGGCGCTTGGCGTCGACGTCGCCGAGCGGACGGCCGAGCAATTCGGCGCGGCCCGACGAAGGATAGACCAACTGCATCAGCAGCTTGAGCGTCGTCGTTTTGCCGGCGCCGTTGGGGCCGAGGAATCCGAAAACCTCGCCGGGCGCGACGTCAATCGTCAGGCTGTCAAGCGCACGATACGGCCGCTTGCGCCAGAAGCCGACTGCGTAGTCCTTGGTGAGCTCGAACGTCGACAGCGCGGAGGTCAATTCATTTCGTGGATGCGCGTTTCAACTCGAAGGCGATCGCCTGGTCGAAATACTGAGGCGGGAGTGCGCCTTCGATCTTCACGCCATTGATGAAGAATGTCGGCGTCGATCGCACCTGCAGCTGCTTGCCCAGCGCGATATCGCTCTTCACCCCGGCGAGGGTCGGGGCGAACTTCGCCTCCAGGTCGGTGACGCCGGCGACGTCTTTCGCGGCCTGACGGACGCTGGGCGATGTCATTTCCGGCTGGTGCGTGTAGAGCCACTCCTCCATCGCGACGACTTTGGCGGGCGGCGCCAGACGAACCGCGACGGCGGCGTCGCAGGCCGCGGGATGGAGCGTCTGAGTAACGTTGTCGTTGCAGTCGCGGTTCAGCGGATAGTCCTTGAGAACCATCTTGACCTCGCCGGGTTTTTCGGCCGCGTACTTGGCGAAGATCGGCTTGTACTGCAGATACGACTGACCGCACGCCGGGCACTGAAAGTCGTTGAACTTGACGACCAGCACCTTCGCGCCGTCGGACGGAATGACGAGCGGCACACGCGGCTGCGCGGCGTACCACCGCTCGAATTCCGATTTCTGCTCCGCGGTGGCCTGCGGCGCCGCCTGGGTTTGCGTCCCGTCGGCGGCAGTGACCACCGCTTCGCGTGGGAAGAACGCCAGCGTCGAGGCGGCGCCGGCGAAGAACAACACGACCAGCGCGATGGCGAGCGGGCTGCCGAACAGAACGCGTGCGTCGCGGGCGGCGCGGCGTGGCAAAGTAGTCATAGGCACCGACGTCGCCGCACCGGAAATCAGGAACAGTCCGATCACGGCGGCATACGTGGTCAGACAGACAACACAAACGGCTTTGATCAAGAAGAACGACGCGTAGCCGAGATACAGAATGACCGCCAACGCGGCGGTTGATAAAACGAAGAGATAGCCGGGCACACTTTCTCGAACAGTGTCGCGCGCTGTCAACCCGCCGAGCGCCAGCAGCCCGGCAACCGCAAACCAGATCCCGCCGAGCAGCGCGACCGGGATGCCGCGAAAGGTGCTGAACCGGCTCTGATAGACGGTCGTGCAGCTGACCGTCGCGCTGACGTCACACAGGCTTCGGTAATTCGGGTCGTAAAGGAGATGGTAGTGGACGTACGCCGCGTACGCCGAAGCCGCGAGCCCCACGCCTGCACAGACCAGCGCCAGCCGCGCCTGAGTTTTCGACATCGAATGAGAGCTTTGTACCAAAGAAAACGGGGTGCAGGCAAGCCGCCTGCACCCCGTTGAGATCCGCAGTCGTTAAGCTTACTGAACCGGGGTGCCGACCGACGGAATCGTCGCCGCCGAGAACGCCGTCGAGTTGCTCTGGAAGATCGTGCCGCGCGTGTCGGTGCCGAAGTAGCGCGTGCCCGTGCCGCCAGGCGTCGACGGAGCCGCGGCCGCGCCGTAGGCGCTCGCCGGCAACGCCGTCGGGTTATTGCAGTACTGCGTGTTCGGCGACGCCAGGTCGATCGCGCCGGTCGACTTCGCCAGGTCGACGTTGTAGCCGCTCTTCAGGACCGTGCTGCCCGACGAAGGATTCAAGTCCGGGCTGATGAAGCCCGCGCCACCGGACGTCGGCGCCTTGAAGAGGTCGTTGAGGCTGACCGCGTAGCCACCGTTGCCGCAGCTCGACGAGTAGCTCGCCTGACCGCTGTTGATGGCGCGCAGCGAACCGATGGCCGAGGCCTCGTTGCCCGACATACGGGCGCGGAGAAGACCAGGCACGGCGATCGCCGCGATGATGCCGATGATCGCCACAACGATCAGCAGCTCGATGAGGGTGAAGCCCTTCGCGTTACGAATCTTCATTACTGTCTCCTTAAAAGTTACCGGGCGATGTCGTCGCCCGTGGTGTCGGGCGTTCGCGCCATTGAACCTGAGCAACCGAAATGCCAAGGCTCTGCTGTTGATCGTGTGGGAGTAAACACCTGAATTTTAACAGGTTACAGGCGAACACAAAACCGTTACCGAGTCCGGCTGGTCAAACCTGACAATTATTGTCTCGGCTGGGCGGCCAAAGAATGTCACTCCCCGGCTTTGCCAATTGCAACTCGCTTAACGCAGGTTGTACTTCTTCACGTAATAGCGAAACGACCGGAAGCTCATACCGAGCAGTTCTGCCGCCTTCACCTGAACCCCGCCGGCCCGTTTCAACGCTTCGGCGATGTATCCCATCTCAATCTCTTTGACGTGCGCCTCGAGATCAAAGCCTGACGCCGGCAGAATTTCAGGGGATTGCGACGGAATCGCCGATCGCGTCCCATCGCCGCGGACGGCGACCGGCAAACTGTCGGGCAGAATCGCCGGCGTCGCCTCGAGCGCCACCGCCCGTTCCATCACATTCTCGAGCTCGCGAATATTGCCGGGCCAGTCGTAGGCCGACAGCAGCTCCATCGCCTCATGCGAGATGCCGCTGATCGTCTTGGACATCTGTTCGTTGTATTTCGCGAGGAAATGCTCGGCGATCAGCGGAATGTCTTCGCGCCGCTCGCGCAGGGCCGGCAGGACGATCGGGATGACGTTGATGCGGTAGTACAGATCTTCGCGGAAGCGACCCTCCGCCACGGCTTTGGTCAAGTCCTGGTTGGTCGCGGCAATCACCCGGATATCGGCAAGCAATTCCTCGAGCCCGCCAACGCGCCGGAAGCGGCGTTCCTGCAGGACGCGCAGCAGCTTCACCTGCATCACCGCCGACATTTCACCGATTTCATCGAGGAATATCGTCCCGCGCTCGGCGACTTCGAGCAGGCCTTTCTTGTTCTGGTCGGCGCCGGTGAACGAACCGCGCATGTGACCGAACAATTCGGACTCGAGCAGGTTCTCGGGCAGCGCACCGCAGTTCAGCGCCACCATCGGCTTCTCGCGCCGCAGCGAATGGAAATGAATCGCCTGCGCGACCAGGCCCTTGCCGGTCCCCGACTCGCCGGTCAATAGAATCGTGCTGCTGGTGCGCGACACCGTCTCGATCATCTTGAACACTTCGAGCATCGCTTCGCTGCGGCCGATGATGTTCGAGAATTGATGCGACAAACCGAGCGTCCGCTTCAGCAGCACGTTCTCACGCCGCAACTGACGGTTCTCGATCTTCTCGCGCACCTTCATCTTCAGCAGATCGATGTCGAACGGCTTGCTCAAGTAATCGCAGGCGCCGAGCCGCATCGCCTCGACGGCGGTTTCGGTCGACGCGAACGCGGTAATCATGATGCCGAGAATGTCCTGGTCCACTTTCTTCGCGGCGCGCAGCACGTCGACGCCACTCATGTCGGGCATCTTGATGTCGGAGATCAGCAGGTCCACCGGCTCGCGATCGAGTGCGTCGAGCGCCGAGCGTCCGTTCTCCGCGAGCAGGACTTCGTAGCCCTCGCGGCGCAGCACGATCGCCAGCAGCTCGCGCATCGACCGCTCGTCGTCAACCACCAGGATCCGGGGCGGACGGCGTTCGGTAGACGGCGCGGCCGGTTGAGTAGCGGTACTCACGCGACCACCGCCGCGCGTGTGGGCAGCCGCACCGATACCGTCGTCCCCTCGCCAGGTCGTGAACTCACGTGAATCTCGCCGTTATAGTCGCTGACGATACGATGCACGATGGCCAGCCCGAGACCGCTGCCCTTGGCGAAACTGCCGTGGAACGGCTGGAACAGCGAATCGAGTTCCTCCGGCGGGATGCCGACGCCTTCGTCGTGGACTTCGATTACCACACCGCCCGATGTGGCGTCGACGCTGCCGCTCAGGCGCAGTCGGCCGCCCTCCGGCATCGCCCGCAGGCCATTGGTGGCGAGGTTCCAGACGATTTGCTTAATCTGCCCTTCGTCGGCTTCGTACCACAATTCGGCGGGCGGCAGGTCGACGATGACCTCGTGCCCTTCGAGGACGTCCGAACTGTTGCGCAGCAGCAAGGCCGCATCGTTCAGCGCGCGGCGCACGTCAAACCGAGCGATTTGAAACCGCTGCGGACGCGCGTAGGCGAGAAACGAACGAATCGTCGTGTTGAGCCGCTCCGATTCGCGCAGCACGATGTCCATCAGCTGTTCCTGTTCGCTGCTGAGGGGCAGTTCCTGCCGCAGGATCTGGATCGAGCCCGACATCGACGCCAACGGGTTGCGGATTTCGTGAGCGATGCCGGCGGCCATTTCACCAACCGCCGCCAGCCGTTGCTGGATCGCCGAATCGCGCTCCAGTTTCTTGATCTTCGTCACGTCCTGGAACGTGAACAGCAGTCCGACGCCCTCGCCCGGCGATTCGAGATAGGTCGCGGTCAGGCCGATGTCGAGATCGCCGCGTCCGTCGGTTGTCCGGAAACGGCATTCATGACGCTGCGAACCGCCGCCTCGCAAATCGGCCGCCAGCGTCTCGAGGCTGCCTGACGGCAGCTGCAGCACCTCGCCAATCGGCCGCCGCACCGCTTCCGCGAACGACACGCCGGTGATCACCTCTGCCGCGCGATTGAAGGTCAGGATCCGGTACTGCGGATCGGTGGTCGCGAGGCCGCTCGGCATGCTGTCGATCACTCGCTGATTGAGCGCCTGCAGATCGGCGATCGCAGTCGACGCTTGTTCGAGTTTGGCGCCGGCAAACCGCAGACCGTCGGCAAGCGAGCCGCTGAGCAGCGCGACTGCGAAAAATCCAAACACATTCAGCGCCACGGTGTAGCGCGCAAACGAAGGGGACGGCAACATCGCGGCGTAGTCGTTGAGGTGCGGATAAAACAGCCAGCCGGACGCGGCAAAGTACTGGGCGAGGACGATTCCGGAATACAGCAATGAACTGAGCGTCGCCACCAGCACACCACCGCGCCGGACCTGCAGCGTGCTGGCCGCGACGATCGGCAGCACATAAAGCATCGCGAAGTAGCTGGTGATCCCGCCGGTGAAGTAGATGAACGCCGAGACGATCAGCGCATCGCCGGCCAGCTGAACGTCAATCAGCCAGCGGCGCCGGTCGCCGTAGCGCATGGTGATCGCGTAGGCGATCGTCAGCGCGTAGGTCAGCCCGATCAAAAAGAACAACGGGTTGATCGGAAACACGCCCGGCGACGTGATCTGCATCACGATCGCCGACCCAAGCAGAATCGTGCCGATCACGGCGCGGACGCCGATCAGCCACGCCACCTTCTCGCGCAGGTCGCTGCTATGCATCAGGCTCGCCCGGAAGCGACAACCGCATCGAGCTACGCGAGTTTGCTAATCAAATCGAAGATCGGCATGTACATCGCGATCACGATGCCGCCGACGACGATGCCGAGAAAGGCGATCATCACCGGTTCCAGCAACGTCAACAGCCCGGCCACCGCGGCGTCGACTTCTTCTTCGTAGAAGTCGGCAATCTTCGCCAGCATCGTATCGAGCGCACCGGTCGCCTCGCCGACGCCGATCATCTGCACGACCATCGCCGGAAATACGCCGGTGTCCTTCAACGGCGCCGAGATCGTTTCACCACGTTCGATGCTCTTGCGCGTCAGCATGATCGCGTCTTCGATAATCGCGTTGCCCGATGTCTTGGCGGTGATTTCGAGACCGTCGAGAATCGGCACGCCCGAGCTGATCAGCGTCGCCAGGGTGCGGCAGAACCGCGCCACCGCGATCTTGCGGAGGATGTTGCCGAGAATCGGCGCTTTCAACATCCCGCCGTCGACGACGTGCCGGCCTTTCTCGGTCGCGTAATACTGCTTGAAGCCGTAGACGGCGGCGCCGCCAAATACGAACAGGAACGGGAAAAAGCGGACCAGGTTGTCGCTCGCGGCGATCACCACCCGTGTCGGCAGCGGCAGTTCAGCGCCAAGGCCCGAAAACAGCGATGCGAAGGTCGGAATGACCTTCCACAGGATGACGCCGACAACGCCGCCGGCGATGACGATGACGGCGATTGGATAGACCATCGCCGATTTCGACCTGGCTCTGCAGCTTGACCGCCTTTTCGATGTAGGTCGCGAGCCGCTTGAGAATCGTGTCGAGAATACCGCCCGCTTCACCCGCGGCGATCATGTTGACGAACAGTCCGTCGAAGGTCTTCGGATGCCTGCGCATCGCGTCAGCCAGCGACGCGCCGGATTCGACGTCACTCCGGGTCTGCAGAATGACCCACGAGAATGCTTTGTCTTCTTCCTGGTTGCCGAGGATGTCGAGGCACTGCACCAGCGGCAGGCCGGCGTCGATCATCACCGAGAACTGGCGGGTGAAGACCGCGAGGTTCTTCGCGGCGACCTTCTTGCCCTTCGGCTTTTTCGCCTTGGCCGCTTTCTCCTCCTTGACCGGATTGACCTTGGTGACCTGGATCTGCTCGCGACGCAGCGTGGCGGTCAACGCATCAATCGAATCGGCGACGCGCTCGCCCGAAACGGTTTCGCCGCCTCGGGTCCGTCCGGCAAAAGCAAATGTCGGCATACTACTGAGTCCTCACCGGCGGCCGCGCCGGCACGCCAGTCGTCCCTGGACGCTGGCCGAGTCCGGCCCCGGCGACCACGCCGACGCCGCGATTGATCATGTCCTGCAGTTCGTCGCGATTCGACGAGGCGCCCATCGCCGTCTCCATCGTGACCAGCCGTTTCTGATAGAGACTGGCGAGCGACTGGTTCGCGGTCTGCATGCCCATCTTTTCCTGGCCGGTCTGCATCGCGCCGTAGATCTGATGCACCTTGTCGTCACGAATCAGGTTGCGGATCGCCGGGGTCGGCACCAGGATCTCGAGCGACACAGACCCGGCCCTTGCCGTCCGCCTTCGGCAGCAGCGCCTGACAGACGATGCCTTCGAGCACCAGCGACAGCTGGGTGCGGATCTGCGCCTGCTGATTGGCCGGAAAAATGTCGATGATTCGGTTGATGGTCTGCGCCGCCGAGTTGGTGTGGAGCGTGCCGAACGTCAAGTGGCCGGTCTCGGCAATCTTCAACGCCGCTTCGACGGTTTCGAGGTCTCGCATTTCGCCGATCAGCACGATGTCCGGATCTTCGCGCAGCGCGGCGCGCAGCGCGTTGGAGAAGCTGTCGGTGTCGCTGTGCACCTCGCGCTGGTTGACCAGGCAACTCTTGTGCGGGTGGATGTATTCGATCGGGTCTTCGATGGTCAGGATGTGCTCGTGCCGCTCGGAATTGATCTTGTCGAGCATCGCCGCGAGCGTCGTCGACTTGCCGCTGCCGGTCGGCCCGGTGACCAGCACCAGCCCGCGTGGCCGATCGGCGAGCGTCGCGAGAACAGCGGGCAATCCCAGTTCACCGAAGGTGCGGATCTTTTCCGGAATGACGCGGTAGACCGCGCCGACCGCGCCGCGCTGGTTGAATACGTTGCAACGAAACCGCGCCAGCCCCTTGATGCCGAACGAAAAGTCGAGCTCCTTGGTTTCTTCGAAGCGCTTCTTCTGCGAATCGGTCAGCACACTGTAGACGAGCTGCTTGGTTTCGGCCGGCGTCATGTCGGTGTTGCCGGCAATCCGCTCGAGATGCCCGTGGACGCGCATCTGCGGCGGCGTGTTGGTGGCGATATGCAGGTCCGAGCCGTTCGATTCGACGAGCGTTTTCAGTAGTTCGGGTAAGTTGGCCATAGTTATTTCACCGTCTCACGGACGACTTCCTCAACCGTCGTCAAGCCATCCATCACTTTGCGGAGTCCGCTGCGGCGCAGCGTGATCATTCCTTCGTCAATCGCCTTGCGACGCAGTTCGAGTCCAGAGGCGCCGACCAGAATCAGCTCGCGCAGTTCTTCGGTCACTTCCATCACTTCATAGAGACCGACGCGCCCCTTGTAGCCGGTGTGGTTGCAGCGCTCGCAGCCCTTGCCTTTCATCGGCGTCACCGCGCCGTTGGCTTCGTCCTGGGTGAAACCGGCCTGCAGCAGCGCGGGCGGTGCCATCGGATGCGGCTCTTTGCAATTGGCGCAGACGCGGCGCACCAGGCGCTGCGCGCAAATCAGGTGCACCGAACTGGCGACCAGGAACGGCTCGATGCCCATGTTCATCAAGCGGTTGATGGTGCTCGGCGCATCGTTGGTGTGGAGCGTCGAGAGCACCAGGTGGCCGGTGAGCGCGGCTTTCACGGCGATTTCCGCGGTTTCGAAGTCGCGAATTTCGCCGACCAGGATGATGTTGGGGTCCTGCCGCAGGAAGGAGCGCAGCGCGGCCGCGAAGTTCAGGCCGATGCTTTCCCTCACTCTGTACCTGATTGATGCCGACGAGGTTGAACTCGACCGGATCCTCGGCAGTCATGATGTTGGTTTCGGGCGTGTTGATTTTCGAGATCGACGAATAGAGGGTGTTGGTCTTACCGCTGCCGGTCGGGCCGGTGACCAGCACCATGCCCCACGGGCGCAGAATCGCGCGCTCGAACTTCTCGAGCGACTCGGGTTCGAAGCCGAGGCGCGTCATGTCGAGCATCAGCTTGTCCTTGTCCAACAGACGCATGACGATCTTTTCGCCAAACAGCGTCGGCAGCACGGACACGCGGAAGTCGATTTCCTTGGGAATGCCCGATTCGTTGAAGCGGATCTTGATGCGCCCGTCCTGGGGCAGCCGTTTCTCGGCGATGTCGAGCTTCGACATGATCTTGACGCGCGAGACGATCGCGTCGCGATACTTCATCGGCGGCGCCATGATGTTGTAAAGGATGCCGTCGATGCGGTAGCGAACCCGCAGTTCCTTTTCGTACGGTTCGATGTGAATGTCGCTGGCGCCTTTCTGAATGGCCGACATCAGCACGACGTTCACCAACCGGACCACCGGCGCGTCTTCGCCCTGGCGCGCCAGGGCATCGGCGCTGATTTCCTGGAGTTCCTCGAGGACTTCGACGTCACTGGCGTCGCTGTCGAGCGTCGCCTGCAGGTCTTCCAGGCCCTTGCTCGCGGCCTCGAGTGTGCTGGGGCCGCTCGGCGTTCCCTGCGGCGCCGCTTCTTTTTTCGCCTTCTCCGCCTTGGGCGCGGCCTTGACGGTGGTGGTCGGGTAGTACTCGTTGATCGCGTCGGTGACCGCAGTTTCGGAGGCAACGACCGGCTCGACGTTGTAGCCGGTCATGAACTTGATGTCGTCCATCGCGAAGACGTTGGTCGGATCCGTCATCGCGATGGTCAGCGTGGCGCCGGCGCGGCTCAGCGGCACGATTTGATACTTGTTGGCGGTCTCCGACGGGATGAGTTTGATCACCCCGAGGTCGATGTCGAACTGGGTCAGGTTGATCGAAGGGACGCCGGACCGTTTGCTGAGAAGGGCTGTGATCTCCTCGTCCTTGACGAAGCCCATCTTGACGAGGTTGTAGCCGAGTTTGCCTCCATTCGCCTTCTGATGGCTCAAGGCCTGTTGGAGCTGCTCAGCGGATATGCGCTTCTCCTTCAGCAGGAGTTCGCCAATACGGACGGGCATGAACTATTAAAGTTACTCGCTAGTGACAAAAAATGTCAATTATTGACCTAAAACGTCATCCTGAATCCAAGGTTCCAGCCCTGCCGCAAGCTATCTGAACCGCCGGTCAGCTGAGCCTCTCCGTAAAACCCTCGGTGGACCGCCACGCTCACCCCTCCCGAGTGACGATTCCCGGTGGTCTCCAATAGTGCTGACGCTGATACCGCCCCGGCCGCCGATCAGCCGTCCGCGGGTCCAAACCTCGACTCCACCCGCTATTCGCCGCTCATCGCCGAGCGCCGTCGGGATATCCAGCACGTCGGCATCGAACGCCAACGTGAGGGCCACAGGCGAGCTCGCCGCCGCGCTCACGGCAGCTCCGGCCCGCGCCTGGCGCTTCAGCGTGACCGCCGCGTCCCCTTCTCCCAGCACCGGCTCGCGCACGTTGCGCACGATCACGCCAGCCCGGAGTGCGCCGAAATGCACCATGGCCCCGATGTCGAGGCCCGGGTCCGTGTCGTCGTTTCCGTTCACCGCCTTGAAGGTCGTCGCGACGACGAGGTAGCGACCGATCGACTGCCCGACGGTGGCGCCAAATTGAGAAACTTCGAGCGTGCGAACGCTGAGAATTCCCGGATCTTGTCGGCCGGCTGATGAGCCCCCTGTAGAGGACGTCGACGCGGGTGGCGCTATTTCACTGACTGTCATGCGATAGAAGCTCAGACCGAGCGCGGGAAACGCGAGCGCGAAGCCGCGATGTGGAGCGTTGCCGGGAAACGGCGGCTCGTCGGCTTCCCCGTACTCCAGGGTCATGTTCAGATACGCGCCGGTCGCGAGGCCGGCTGGATTCCACCAGGTAGCGGTGGCGTCGTCCGCAATCGCGGTGAACGCGCCGCCCATCCCCTGGGCACGGACGCCGATCGAATCGGGCGTCTGGGCATACGCAAAGGACGGAAAGACCACCAACAGGAAAAACAGGAAGGACACGAAGGGTACGAAGGACACAAAGGGCGCAACGGCAATCGATAGGCGACGCATAGCGTCTACCTTATCGGACCTTCGCGCCTTTTTGTGCCTTAGTGTGCTCGGTAGCTGCGGTGTCCCGGCGTGTCCGAGTCGTCCAACGACGCGGCCGTCAGCCGACCAGGACCGCGGCTGCGACGACCGTCGTCCAGAGGCCCTTTTTGTCGCCGACCGCTGTCTGGGTGACGTTCTGGGTCCGGACGATCTCGTTCGACAGTCGGTAAACCTCTTTCTTCTCGTCCCAGCTCTTATCGGGATCGAACTCGAGGCCGAGCGTCGTCGCCAGCATTTCGGCCGCGAGCTCTTCGGCGTAGTCGCCGGCGATGTCTTCGCTTTCGCCGAAGCTATGGTGCTCGGAGAGGTAGCCGTAGGTGTCGCGGTCCCGTGGAATGGCGACGCCGACGGTGGCAGCGATCAACCGGTGCGGCTCGCGCGTGGCGGCTTCGGACATCACCACGAACGTCACCTGACCGGGTTCGAGTTTCTTCATCCCCTGGGCGCGCGACAGGATGCGACAGTGCGGCGGAAAAATGCTCGACACGCGCACCAGGTTGCAGGCGGCAATGCCGGCCGACCGCAACGCCAGCTCGAACGAGGTCAGCTTTTCGCGGTGCTTGCCGACGCCCTTGGTGAAGAACATCTCCTTCGGAACGAATCCGACCACGCTTGGCTCCTTAGTCGACGAGGAAGCTGAATGGTAACACCGCCATCACCTAGGTCAAATAGGTGAATCGCCGTTCCCTGCCGGACCAACGCGACCGGTCGGGTATTCGGGGGAACCGACTGCCGATCGCCGCCGTCTGATATACTTAGCACTCATAACCATTAGGGCAGTTAAGTAATGACTCGTGGCCAGGCTCGAGAAAGCGCGCGCGACATCCTGCAAATCGTTCCCCTGGTAATGCGTACCGTCGCGGCGGAGTTGCGCGCCGCCGGCGAATTGCCGGCGCCGGCGCACTTCGGCCTGTTGTCGATTCTCAGCGACCGGCCGCGCATGCTCACCGAACTGGCATCGATTCAGGGCGTCAGCCTGCCGACGATGTCCAATTCGATCAGTGCCATGGTCGAGCGCGGCTGGGTGAAACGCGAGGCGCCCAACGGCAGCGATCGCCGCGTAATCATGATCGAAGTAACGACCACCGGGCGCGCCGCCTTGGAGCGCGTCGCGCGGGCCGCCGAAGCGCACCTCGCCGAAGTGCTGGTATCGCTCGACGCGCCGTCGCGCCGCCGGCTGCACCACGGCCTGAGCGTGCTGCGTAAGGTATTTGCGGGCAGGTTGCCGGGTAGCAACGGTTTGTCACGAAAAGGTAACAGAACATCACCGAAGCGCCGACCGTATGTATCTCAATAGCCCCTGCGGACGACGAGGCCAGCAATGACGGAATCCACCAACGTGGCGGAAACGGCGGCAGCGCAGTCAGCGCCCGGGCAAAGCCTGCCGGCCCGCATTTTTGGCGTCCTGCTGACACCTCGCGCCACCTACGCCGGCGTCGCGGCGCGTCCGCGAGTGCTCGGCATGCTGCTGTTCGTTCTGCTGTTTGGTGCTGCCGCGATCTTCCTGTTCTTGTCCACCGAGGTTGGCAAGAACGCGATGCTCGATAACCAGGTCGAGCAGATGAAGTCGTTTGGCATGAACGTCACCGATCAGATGATCGACCGGCTCGAGCAAGGCGTCAGTCGTCAACGCTATTTCGCGGTAGCCGGCCAGATGGTGGCGCTGCCGCTGCTCGCGGCAATTATCGCCGGCCTGGCGTTGGCGATCTTCAACGCGGTGATGGGCGGCGACGCCAGCTTCAAGCAGGTCTACGCCATCGTCGTCCACTCGGGCGTGGTGTTTTCGTTTTCGCAGCTGTTCACGCTGCCGCTGTCGTACGCGCGCGAAAAGATGTCGAGCGCGACCAACCTCGGCGTGTTCGCGCCGTTCCTCGACGACAACTCGTTCGCGGCGCGCGCCCTCGGATCGGTCGATCTGATTGTGGTGTGGTGGCTGTTGAGTCTCTCGATCGGGCTGGGGGTGCTTTACAAGAAGCGCACCCAGCCGATTGCGACGACGTTATTGATTATTTACGTCGTTATCGGACTGATCATCGCCGGTGTCAAGACCCGACTCGCCGGAGCGTAAGGAGCGCTAGATGTCGCGGAAGAACATTCTGATCGCAGCTGCCGTCGTGCTGATTGGCGCGGCGGTCGTCGCTGCGAACCTGTACTTCAAGAAGGATCCCGGCAAACTGGTCACGACCGAGGGCATCAAGGCCCGCGATCTCGAGTCGATCGTCTCGGCATCGGGCAAGATTCAACCGAAGCGCCTGGTCAACATCAGCGCCGACACACCGGGGCGAGTCGTCAACCTGGCGGTCAACGAAGGCGACCGCGTCAAGGTTGGACAGTTTCTGCTGCAAATCGATCCGAAGTCGTTGCGGACGCGCGTCGAGAGCAACTCGGCATCGCTGCAGGCAGCGGAGCAATCGCTCGAATCGATGAAACAGGCGATTGAGACCGCGAAAGTGCAAGTCCAGCAGGCGAATCAGACCCTGGCACGGCAGGAAGACCTGTGGCGCCAGCAACTGACGACGCGCGAAGCGCTCGAGCGCGCGACCAACGACGTCAAGGCTGCCGAGTCGAACCTGCGCGAGCGCGAAAAGCAGCTGTCGCCGCAGTCCGCTCGCATCATGCAGGAACGCGCCGTTCTCGAGAGCGCACGCTACGACTTGAGCAAGAACCGGATCGAGTCGCCGATCGACGGCATCGTCACCCGGCGCAACATTCAGGAAGGCGAGACCGCGGTGGTCGGCACGATGAACAACGCCGGCACGGTGCTGCTGACGCTCGCCGACATGGGAATCATCCAGGCCGAAGTCGAAGTGGACGAAACCAACGTGCCGAACGTGCAGATCGGCCAGCCGGCGAAAATCACGATTGACGCCATCCCGGAGAAATCGTTCAGGGGACACGTCACCGAAATCGGCAACAGCCCCATCCAAACCACCGGCGCGCAGGCGAACACGCAGGCGACGAATTTCAAAGTGGTGGTGATGCTCGACGAACCAGTACCCGAGGTGCGTCCCGGTTTCACCTGCACGGCCGACATCACGACCGCGACCCGCAAGAACGTGGTGTCGGTGCCGATCCCCGCGGTCGCCGTCCGTGAATTGGTCTACGACGGCAACGGACAGGTTGTGAGAGAGCCGAAAGACGAGAAGCGGCGGCGGCCGAGCGCGTCAACCGTCGAAACCTCGGTGTCGGCGCAGGAACTCAAGCCCGGCCAGACGCGCAAGGAAACTGAAGGCGTGTTCGTAATTCGCAACGGCAAGTCCGAATTCGTGCCGATCAAGATGGGAATCGCCGGCGACAAGTTCTTCGAAGTACTCGGCGGGCTGAAGGCAGGCGACGAGGTCATCACCGGGCCGTACAACTCGGTCCGCGGCATGGCAGACGGCGACGCGGTGAAGGTCGACAACAAGAAGAAGTGAACAAGTTCCTGGAATCCGCCGGCATCGCGCTCGACGCGATTTGGTCGGCCAAGCTGCGGTCGTTCATGACCGTGCTCGGCAACATCGTCGCCGTGACGTCGATCATCGCCGTGGTGTCGCTGATCCAGGGGTTGAACGCGTCGGTCAAGCAGGCGATTCTCAATCAAGCGGGCGCCGACTCGTTCAACATCCAGCAGTTTCCGGTCACCCGCAGCGACGAAGAATTCGAGAAGGTCCGCTCGAACCCGCGCATCACCTTGAACGACGCGCGGGCGATTCATCGCTACGGCGGCGAAACGATCGCCGCGGTGATGGCCGATTCGGGCAGTGGCGGCCGCGTCACCTACAAAGACAAGTCGATCGATCAGACGCGCATCCAGGGCGTGTCGGGCGAATACGTCAACTTTTCGAATTTCGATGCGGAACGCGGCCGGTTGATGAGCGCCACCGAGGTCGACAGCGCACGGCCGGTGTGCGTGATCGGGTTCCAAACAGCGCAGCGCCTGTTCGGGGACGATCTCGACCCGATCGACAAGATCATCCAGATCGAGGGCGTCCATTTCCGCGTGCTCGGGGTCAGCGCCAAGCGCGGTTCGCTGCTCGGCCAGTCGCAGGACGAGTTCGCGGTGATTCCGCTCGGCCAGTTCCGGATGATCTTCGGTTCGCGGCGCTCGTTGAACCTGAGCGTCAAGCCGCGCGACCTCTCGGAAATCAGGGCCGCGATCGACGATGCGACGATTGCGCTGCGCACCGCAAGGCGGCTGAAACCGAAGCAGAACGAGAACTTCGGGATCTTCACCGCCGACACGATTCTCGACATCTATCACTCGGCCACCAACGGCATATTTGCGGTGCTGATCGGCGTGGTCGGCTTGTCGCTGGTGGTCGGCGGCATCGTGATCATGAACATCATGCTGATGGCGGTCAGCGAGCGGACCCGCGAAATCGGTTTGCGCAAGGCGCTCGGGGCGCGCCGCTCCGACATCGTCGCGCAGATGCTGACCGAATCGGTGGTGCTGTCGATGTTCGGCGGCGTGATCGGCACGATGTTCGGCATCGCGATCGCGGTGACGATTTCGAAGTTCACGCCGATTCCGGCGGCGGTGGAAATCTGGTCGGTCGCGCTCGGGATCGGCATCACCGCGCTGGTCGGATTGTTCTTTGGAATCTATCCGGCGATGCGGGCGGCGCGGCTGGATCCGATTGAGGCGTTGAGGAGAGAGTGAGAAGTCTGAAGTAGGAAGTCTGAAGTCTGACTCGTCCCAGATTGCAAACTTCAGACTTCACACCTTCAGACTTACAGGATATATGGCATTTCGCGTCGGCCTGTTCTCCGAGGTCATCGTCATGGCGTTCGATACCGTGCGCACCAACAAGATGCGCTCGGCATTGACCGTCCTCGGCGTGGTCATCGGGATCACCTCGATCGTCGGGATGACCGCGATGATCCGCGGCTTCGACCAGTCGTTGCGCGACATGATCGGCGCGATCGGGCCGAACACCATCTTCGTGCAGCGATTTGGCGTCACCAGCTTCGCCAGCGGCGCCGAATTCAAGGAGCTGCTGAAACGCCCCAACATCACGATTTCCGACGCTCGCGCGATCGAGGAAATGTCCGACACCATCCAGCTGGTCGACATTCAACTCGGAGCGGGCGGCCCGCCGACGCAGCGGCGCGTCTTCTACGGCACGCAAAAGACCAAGCCGATCGTCGTGTTCGGCACCACCGAGAATTTCGCGGAAGGCACCAAGATTCCGATGGTGGTGGGCCGCTTCTTCAATGGCACCGAAGTCCAGTACCGCAAGAGCGTCGTCGTCCTCGGCAACACGCCCTACCAGCTGCTATTTCAGGCCACCGGCACCGATCCGATTGGCAAATTCGTGCGGATCGGCAACGAACGGTTCGAAGTGGTCGGCGTCTTCGACAAGCGGCCGGCCGCCGGCGGCTTCAACCTCGGACAGGACGATTTCACGGTCATTCCCTATACGGCCTACCAGCGGGTGTTTGGCTTGAATCCAGTGCGGATCAGCCGAACCGCGTCGATCATGCCGATACAAATCGCGATGGTGCCACGCGAAGGAGTGAAGCAGGCTGACGCGATCGCGGACGTCCAACGGGTGATGCGAATCCGTCACGGCCTGCGGCTGGACCAGCCCGACGACTTCGACATCGTCACGCAGGATGCCTTCCTCAAGCTGTGGGATCAGATCAGCCAGGGCACGTTCTTCGCGCTGGTCGTGATTTCGTCGATCGCACTGATGGTCGGCGGCATCGGCGTGATGGCGATCATGTCGATCTCGGTGACGGAGCGGACCCGGGAAATCGGCGTCCGCAAGGCGCTCGGGGCGCGGCGGGCCGAGATCCTCTTTCAGTTTCTGATGGAAGCCGCGTTTCTGACATCGATGGGCGGCCTGCTCGGCATCGGCCTCGGAAGTGCCATCGGCTGGACCGTACATTTCGTGTCGGGCTTCCCAATCTCGCTGCCGTGGTGGTCGTTTGCGATTGGCCTCGGCTTCTCGGCATCAGTCGGCATCTTTTTCGGCATGTGGCCGGCTTTTAAAGCCTCGCGCCTCGATCCGATTGAGGCGTTGCGGTACGAGTAACGAAGTCGAAAGTCAAAAGTCGAGAGACTGCCTCGTTCGACCTATGGGGTGACTTGTGGCGATTCGGCTCGGTCTGTTCGTCGAAGTCGTGGCGATGGCGCTCGACACGCTGCGCGCGAACAAGCTGCGCTCCGCCCTGACCGTTCTCGGCGTCGTCATCGGCATTACTTCGATTGTCGGGATGACCGCGATGATTCGCGGGTTCGACGAATCGTTGCGGGAACTGATCGCGCAAGCCGGCCCCAACCTCATCTACCTCGAACGCTACGGCGCCACCAGCTTCGTCAACGGCTTCGAGCTGAAGGAATTCTTAAGGCGACCCAACCTGTCGGTCTCCGACGCGCGCGCCCTCGAAGAGCAGACCACCACGCTGCAGTACGTGGACATTGAGTACGGCGCCGCCGCGGTCGGCCCGATGACGCAGCGGCGCGTGTTCTATCGCGACCTGAAGTCGAAAACACTGATCGTGTTCGGCACCGGCGAGAACTTCGCCGAAGGCACACGACTCAAGATGCGGGTCGGTCGTTTCTTCAACGGCAGCGAAGTGCAGCACCGTAAGAACGTCGTGGTATCTGGGATATGGTCCCTACCAGCTGCTGTTCGAGTCGAGCGGCACCGATCCGCTCGGCAAACTGGTACGCGTCGGCGCGGAACGGTTCGAGGTGGTCGGCGTCTTCGACAAGCGTCCGGCGCCGGGCGGGGCCAACCTGCAGCAGGACGATTTCGTCACCGTTCCTTACACCACCTATCAACGTGTGTTCGGTCTGCGGCTCGGCCGGATCACCCCGTCACAGACCGTTGTCAACGTGATGATCTCGGCGCTGCCGCGTGAAGGCGTTTCGATGGCCGAGGCGGTGACTGACGTCGAACGCGTGATGCGTATACGCCACGGCCTGCGCCTCGACGAGCCGAACGACTTCGACCTGTCCACGCAGGAAACCTTCATGAAGCTGTGGGATCGGATCAGCCAGGCGACGTTCTTCGCGCTGGTGGTGATCTCGTCGATCGCGCTGCTGGTTGGCGGCATCGGCGTGATGGCGATCATGTCGATCTCCGTCACCGAACGGACGCGCGAGATCGGCGTGCGCAAGGCGCTTGGCGCGCGCCGCGCGGAAATCCTGTTTCAGTTTCTCGTCGAAGCCGCCTGCCTGACCATGTTCGGCGGCATCCTTGGCATCGCCCTCGGCGCCGGGCTCGGCTGGGTCGTGCATCTCGTGTCCGGCTTTCCAATCTCGCTGCCGTGGTGGGCGTTTGCGCTCGGCCTCGGGTTCTCCGCCTCGGTCGGCCTGTTCTTCGGGATGTGGCCGGCGTTCAAGGCCTCGCGTCTCGATCCAATCGAGGCGCTCCGCTATGAGTGACGCAGCGATCGTCTGGTTGGCGTTTGCCGCGTTGATCGCGCTGATCTGGTGGCGTGCAACCAGCCGCGGCGGAGATCAGACCGGTGGACGGCGAATGGGCGGTATCGGCTCTGCGGCTGCCGGCACGATCTACGACATGCTGAACGAGGAAAAACGCAACGCCATCGAAGTAATCGTCGAGGAACGAGCCGGCGAGCGCGACCCGGAAGATCGGGATGGCAACCTGCCGGAGCTGACGGGACCGCGAAGTTAGAACTGAGAACTAAGAACTGGGGACTAAGAAGGACTCGTGCTACCGAACGGTCACGGTCACATCCGCCGCAGCCACGAATATCCCATCGTCGGCATAAGCGCGAAGAGTGTAGATGCCGGGCGCGCTGAAGGTGACCTTGGTGGACGCTTTTCCGTCCGTGACCGGAACTTTGCGGGGTTCGAAGGTGACGGCGCTGGCATCGCCGCGATAGACCACCCAGATCACCCCGAGACGCACGCCGCGGTCGAGCCGAACCACTGCCTGGGTCAGCGGACCTTCGACCCGCGCATTGGAACCGCTCTGGCTCGGACGATTCGACGGCCGCCCATCGTCCACGACAAACGCGTCGAGCGACAGCGGAGCGTTCAACGCGACCGTTCGCTGCGGCGGCCCTTCAAGACGAATCGAGGGCGCATCGTCCTCTTCGCCAAGCTCGCCCGGACCACCGCGGTTCTGCTGATAGGTTCCAACGTCGATTTCCCAGGTCGGCATCAGCGAGGCGTAGGCCCGTTCGGTCTTGCCATGCGCCGTCAGCGTCCAGACCAGGTCTTTCTTGCCCCAGTCTTTCGGAACGCGAACCTTGAAGACATATTGCTGCCGCCGCGGATAGAAGTGGGTTGGCTGATTCTGATCGACGCCGCCCGGATCGAGCGCGTTATCGGGACCGACCGGAACATTCACTTCCTCTTCGTAGTTGCGGTTCATGTATCCGAACACGAAGTTGAACGCTACCGTCAGGGTTGCGCTCCCAGCCTTCGAACACCGGCACGACGTTCTGTCCGGTCGCGTAGCGAATCTGCGCGACGGAGGAGACGGAGAAAACGGAGAAGGAAAAAACCGCAGAGAACGCAGAGAGCGCAAAGAAAATCAGTCTCTGCGATGCTTTGCGTGCTCTGCGGTTTCTTCTGACGTGCTCCGTCATGGCGGCTGTCGCTCGGGCCTTCTTGGCGTTCCGCTCCGCGACTTCGGCTTTGAACTCCTCGTCGGACATCGTGTAGAACGTCAGCCAGTGGCGCGACATGTCGTCGGTCGTGCGATTGCCGAATCCGACCCAGTTGCGCGGATCAGGGTTGTACTTGTTGGCCGCGGAATTGTCGTGCCAGCTGATGACGTGCATGATCGTGCCCGCCGGCAGGAGCGGCGCCACGTCGTCGGCGTAGTTGTAAACAATCTGCCAGTTGAAGTCGTAGTTGACGCAGTTCAACTGCTCGACGCGCATGTCCGGATAGATCGCCTCGAGACACTGACGCTTGCCGCGGTTGTGCATGTGCGGCATGAAGCCGACAAGGTGCGACGGCTTCTCCATCTTGAAGTAGGCGTCGCTGCGCACGTTGTCGGCGCCGGCGGGAATGTCGAGATCGTCCTGGTTCGGCGACAGGATGGTCGTGATCACGTGCTTCGGCACGACGCCTTTCGGATAAAAGACGATGCCGACCTCGGTGCGATCGACGATCGGTTCGCCGATCGCGTGATAGTGCATGTTGAAACGCACCTTGGCTCCGGCTTTCATCAGCTTGCCGGATCCTTCCGGAAAGATGTCGCCGTTCTTGCCGACCGCGTACTCGACGAGCGTCCCGCCGCCGCTGCGTACCATCGTCGTAGACAAGGGATTCAACCGAATGGTGGACGACGCGGCGTGCAGCCGGTGACGGCTTGGCTTCAACCGCTTTGATGTAGCGGTCTTCGCTCAGTCCCGAGTCGGCGGTGAAAATACCCCACCAGTCGGCGGCCTCAGGCTTCACGGTGAAGGCTTTCGGCATCGATACGATCAAGTCCGGCTTACCGATGTGCCAGCGGTCGCTGTCGTCGAACTGCCTGGGAGGCGGCAGGTCGGCGGGATTGCCGCGCGGTGCACCCGCGTCGACCCAGGCGACCAGCTTCGCGATTTCCTGATCGGTCAGTGACGGGTCGTCTTTGAACTGGCGAATCCCGACCGTGCGGTCGACGTGCCACGGCGGCATCTGCCGTGCCTCGACGCGCGTTTTGATGGAGCGGGCCCACGGCCGCGCATCCTCGTAGCTCAGGAGCGACATCGGCGCGATCGAGCCCGGCCGGTGGCAGTTTTGACAGGATCGCTGAAGAATCGGCGCGACGTCCTTGGTGAAGGTCACCGACGCGCCCGCCGTCTGCGCGCTGGGTTGCGAAAGGCCGAAAGAAGCGAGCACCACCCCCGTCGCCGCGGCGCCGATCAGTCGTCCCGCTTTCATACAGCCCTCCGTTACCGCCCGATTATCGCCGAAATCCCGTGCCGCACACGTACCTTGCGACCGCCGCGCACCCGGCAATATGATGCGGGCTTATGACAAGGTCACGTTTGGCATCTAGGTATCGGTCATTTAGTCATTTCGTCATTTGGTCATCTGGATTGGATTATTCAATCGGCCCATTCAATGACCAGATGACCAGATGACCAGATAACCAGATGGCCCGATTGGAGAGCCCATTTTGAAGGTCTACGACGCCGCCAGCATCAGAAATGTCGCCCTCGTCGGACACAGCGGATCAGGAAAAACGCAGCTCGCCTCGGCTATCCTCACCGATTCCAACATGGTCAACCGCTTCGGCAAGGTGGACGACGGCACCACCGTGACCGATTACGACGAAGAGGAAATCGCGCGCAAGCACACGCTGTCGGCCGGTCTTGCCTACGCCGAATGGAACAAACAGAAGATCAACCTGATCGACACGCCGGGCATCGGCAACTTCCTGAGCGAAGCCCGCGCCGCGTTGCAAGTGACCGACGGCGCGCTGGTCGTAGTCGACGCCGTCGCCGGGGCGATGGTCCAGACCGAAAAAGTGTGGGCGATTGCCGACGAACTGTCGCTGCCGCGGATCGTCGTCCTCAACCGCATCGACCGTGAACGCGCCAGCCTCGAGCGCTCGCTGGCATCGATGCGCGAAGCCTGCAATCGGACGGTGATTCCGATACAGCTGCCGATCGGCGAGGAAAAAGGCTTTAAGGGGGTCGTCGATCTGGTGACCAGGAAGGCCTACACCTTCCAGACCGATGAAAGCGGCAAGTTTACCGAAGGCCCGGTTCCCAGCGACATGGCGGCGGCGGTTGACACCGCGCGCGAAGCCCTGATCGAAATGGTGGCGGAAAACGACGAACAGCTGATGGAAAAGTTTTTCGACGCAGGAACGCTGACCGACGACGAGCTGATCGCCGGACTGCGTGCCGCCACGTTTGCCGCCAAGGTGTTTCCACTGGTCTGCACGTCGTCGACGCTCAACGTCGGCATCCAGCCGCTGCTCGACGCGGTGATCGCCTACCTGCCGTCACCGGCGGACCGCCCGTTCAAGGGAATCGGCAAGGATGGTCAGGAAGCGCTCCGGCCCGCCGACGACAAGCAACCGGCGGCGGCATTCGTCTGGAAAACAGTGGCCGATCCATTCGCCGGCCGCATCACGATGTTCCGCGTCGTTTCGGGAGCGCTGAAAGCCGATTCGAACATTTACAACAAGACGCGCGACACCGCCGAACGTTTCGGTCACCTGCTGTTGCTGCAGGGCAAAACGCAAACCAGCGTGCCCGAAATCAAGGCGGGAGATCTTGGTGCGGTCGCGAAGCTGAAAGATACGCTGACCAACGACACGCTCGGCGACAAAGGCGACGCTGTCAGCTACCCGGCAGTGACCTTCCCCGAGCCGGTGTTGTCGTACGCAATCGAGCCGAAGAGCCGCGGCGACGAAGACAAGATCAGCACCTCGATGCACCGTCTCGAGGAAGAAGACCCGTCGATTCGCTACAGCCGCGATCCGCAGACCAAGGAATTGCTGCTGTCGGGGCAAGGCCAGCTGCACATTGAAGTGACGGTCGCGAAGTTGAAGCGACGTTTTGGCGTCGACGTCAATCTCAAACCGCCGCGCATCCCGTATCGCGAAACGATCAAGGCGTCGACCGAAGCGCATGGCCGCCACAAGAAGCAGACCGGCGGCCACGGCCAGTTCGGCGACTGCAAGATCAAGGTCGAGCCGCTCGCCCGCGGATCGGATTTCGAATTCGTCGACGACATCTTCGGCGGCTCGATTCCGCGCCAGTTCATCCCGGCGGTTGAAAAAGGCATCCAGGAAACGCGGGTTCGCGGTTACCTGGCGGGCTATCCGATGGTCGACTTCCGCGTCACCGTCTTTGATGGTTCGTACCACGACGTTGACTCGAACGAACTGTCATTCAAAATGGCTGGACGGCTCGCCTTCAAGGACGCGATGACGCGCGCGCGGCCGACGATCCTCGAACCGATTATGAACGTCGAGGTCTACGCTCCATCCGATTTCGCCGGCGACCTGATGGGCGACTTGAACGGCCGGCGCGGCCGGATCGGCGGTATGGACACCCGCGGCGCGACGACGATCATCAAGGCGCAGGTGCCGATGTCGGAGATGCTCACCTACGAGCAGCATCTGACCTCAGCGACCGGCGGGCGCGGGTCGTACCACATGGAGTACTCGCACTACGACGAAGTGCCGTCGCATCTGCAGACCAAGATCATCGCTGCGTTCAAGGCAGAGCGTGGGATGGAGGTCGAGGAAGTCTAAATCTCGACGATCCACCAGCGGCGCCGGGGGTCGCGGTAAATCACGCGGCCCCGCGCCAAGCCTGCTGGAACGTTGCTCGGTCGAAATGACGCGACGTAGCGAATTCCCAGCGCCTTCCATTCATCCAGTTTCAGCGTCGAGCCATCGAAGGTGACACCTTTGCGGCCGGTGCGCAGGTAAACCAGCGCCGGATTGGTAGAGGCGATGCTGCCGGTGTCGGCCAGGTTCGCCTGCATCCAGGCGAACGCCTGGTCGATGTCGCGCGACTCAGCCACCCAGTCGATCTGCTGCGCCAACTGCTCGTCGCGATAGACGCGAATGTATGCCACATGATCGATCAACTGCAGCGCCACAATCGACAGGACGACAACGCGGGCCGGCCGCCACACGTCAACTCTCGAGACACGACCGGTCAACATGCGCGAGCCGCTCAGCAAGTAGATGAAGATGAACGGGGCCAGCGGCAGGATGAATCGAAACGTCCAGTACGGGTAGACCAGCACCATCAAGATCGTCAACGGCACCAACAGTTCGACGATGGTGAGCTGTTCGGTCGCGCAGGCAACGTAGCCGGCGATCACCACCGCGCTGAGCAGTAGTGACAACGCGATGGTCAACCGCGCATTGCCCATGCTGCCGGCGAGAAAGCCGAGTGCGCCCAGCGAAAATACTTCTTCGCCGCTTTCGATCGCCGGACGATAGAGCACCGGCGCGATGATGCCGCCGATATCGCGGCCGAAAATATTCAGTGCGTTGCGAGCGGCACGCAGCGGCAGTTCGCCGGGCGACATGCGGCCCGACGATGCGGTGCCGGCGACACGCAGCCGGATGGCATCGCCGTACGACACGGCGATCGAGCCGCCGTTGCGATCGCGATCGGCGGCAGTCGGTTGGTGCAGTTGCGAGTAGATCAGCCAAGGCACCGCGCAGTCGGCGAGGATGAAGACGAACATCGCGACGACCGGCCAGCGGCGTGCCCGGACCAGGCGCAGCAGCGCCGCAGCGATCAGCACGATCCCCGCGGATCGGATCAACCAGGTCATGGCAGCCAGCGCGCCGGCCAGTGCTGCGCTACGCCTGGCGCGTGGCTCGTCGGGATCGGCGGCGGCGCGCTCGACCACCAGCACGCTTGCCAGTTGCAGCACCGTGAACACGCACTCGGCCATCACGGTAGACGTGGCCAGAAACACGAACGCCGGCGTTAATGTGACAGCGATCGCGACGCACCCTGCCAAAAACATCGGCAGGCGTCGTTCGCGGCGGGCGTACAGAAACGTGCAGCCGCCGGCACCGAGCATCGCCGCGATGGAAACGCTCTTCAGCAGCCAGACGTTGTCGGGAAAAGTCGGGACGATCGCGAACACGGTGGCGAGAATGGCGGGAAAAACCGGCGGCACGCTTGGCAGGATCGGCGCCGCCGCCGAACTGATCAGCGCGAACGGCCCGCCATCCGCGAGCGACTGGCCGAGCAGGACGTACCACGCGTCGTCAACGACCAGGCCGGCGGCCCGATTGAGGCGCAAAACGTAAACGGCCGCGACAAGCAGTGCGCTTGCCGCGGCCGCCAAACTCCTGGTCGTTGTCGAATGGGGGGACATCCCCATGCCGGAAGTTTACTCGTCTGCCTTCTTCTTTTTCGTCGACTTCGACGTCGCCGCCTTGGCGCGCTTGGCCGGCTTGGCTTCTGCCGGCTCGCTGTCGTCGTCTTTCTCCTTCTTGCCGCGCAGCCGCTCGGCGGCGGCGCGCAGGCGTCCGCCGACGCCCTTGGCCTTCGGCTTACCGCCTTCCGCGGCGGCGTCGGCTTCGGCCTTCGCGCGCGGGTTGAATTCGCTGCCAACCAGTTCGACTTGTGCGACTTCGGCCGCGTCGCCCTTGCGGAAGCCAATGCGGAGCAGGCGCGTGTAGCCCCCCGGCCGCGTCGCGAAGCGCGGTGCAAGGCTGTCGAACAGCTTGCTGACGACCTCGCGATCTTGCAGGTCCTGCATTACGAGGCGGCGGGCAGTCAGGACGTGACCGTTTTTGTCGCCGGCGGCCACGCCACGCTTGGCGATGGTGATGATCCGCTCAACGAACGGCCGCAGCTCCTTCGCGCGAGGCACCGTCGTGGTCAGATGCTCGTATCGAAGCAGTTCGGTCGCCTGGTTCCGCAACATCGCGATGCGATGCTCGGTGACGCGACCCAGTTTGCGATGCGCAACTCGATGTCTCATAGGTGGATCCTGTAGTGATTAGGGATTGGGGATTCGCGATTGGGTAAGTGAGCGCTCTGGACCATCACCAATCCCAATCCCCAATCACTCGTTATTCCTGCGACGCTCCGGCCGGCTGGTCGACACGCATGCCGAGGCCAAGGCCCATCGTCGTCAGGATTTCCTTGATTTCGTTCAGGCTCTTGCGGCCGAAGTTCTTGGTCTTGAGCATTTCGGCTTCGGTTTTCTGCACCAGTTCGCGAATCGTCCGGATGTTCGCGTTCTTGAGACAGTTGTAGGAGCGAACCGACAGTTCCAGTTCTTCCACGCTTTTGTCGAGATTCTCGTTGCTGGCGCCGGTGCGCGGTGCATCGGCCGAGGCTTCGGACGTCTGTTCCGAGCCCTCTTCAAGGTTGATGAAGATGTTCAGGTGATCGCGAATCAGCTTTGCCGCCAGCGAGACGCCGTCGCGGGCGTTGATCGATCCGTTGGTCCAGACGTCGACGGTCAGCTTGTCGTAGTCGGTGGTCTGTCCGAGACGCGCCGCCTCGACCAGGTAGTTCACCTTTTTGATCGGCGAATGCACCGAGTCGATCGGAATCCAGCCGATTCCCAGGTCTTCGTCGAAATTCTTGTCGGCCGATACGTAGCCGCGGCCGCGCTTCAGCCGCATTTCCATGTGCAGCTTGCCGTGATCGGCAACCGTCGCGATGTGCGCGTCCGGCTCGAGGATCTCGACGTCGCCATCGGCCTGAATATCGCGAGCGCGGACTTCACCGGCCTTGTCGACGCGGATGGTCAACGTCTTCATCTGGTCGGAATGCACCTTCAACGGAACCTGTTTCAGGTTGAGGATGATGTCGGTCGCGTCTTCGACCACGCCTGGAATCGGCGAAAACTCGTGCAACACACCGTCGATCTTGACCGCCGTGATCGCGGCGCCTTCAATCGACGACAGCAGCACGCGACGCAGCGCATTGCCAATGGTGGTACCGAAACCGCGTTCAAATGGCTGGGCGTAAAACCGGCCGAACCGATCAGTGAGCGTCTCGCGCTCGAATTCCAGCCGCTTCGGACGTTGAAAACCTTTCCAGTTCATGCTGACTACCTTTCTCATCCGGGAGCAACTCCCGGATTCGCTGACGGGCCCGCAGACGGGCCTCCAGACCTGCAAGTGACCGCCGGCCTCCCGCCGCAGGTCTGTCTAAGGCTGCGGGCCGACGGGTGCGACGATGCGAAATCTGAAGTAGGAAGTCTGAAGTCATGCCTTACTCCAACAATCGCGTGGCTACAAGCCCCGGTTGCGCGAACGAGCCTAGACTTCTTACTTCAGACTTCAGACTTACTTCGAGTACAGCTCCACGATCAGCTGTTCCTGCACCGGCAGGTTGATCTGCTCGCGGGTCGGCGTCGAGACGACGCGGCCGCTGATTGCGTTCGGGTCGAACGACAGCCACTCGGGGATGCCGCGGCCTTTCACTTCTTCCATCGCGTGCTCGACCGTCGGGTTCTTCTGGGTTCGTCCGAGCACCGTGATCACGTCGCCCTCCCTGACCGAGTACGACGGGATGTCGACCTTCTTACCGTTGACCAGGAAGTGGCCATGGCGAACCAGCTGGCGCGCCTGAGGCCGCGACGTGGCCAGCCCGAGCCGGTAGACCACGTTGTCGAGCCGCCGTTCGAGCAACTGCAGCAACGTCACGCCGGTGATGCCGCGCGTCCGCTCGGCCGCCTCGAAATAGCGGCGGAACTGATCTTCGAGCACGCCGTAGATTCGCTTGACCTTCTGCTTCTCGCGCAGCTGCAGGCCGTAGCCGGCGAGCTTCGCCTTCCGCGTCTTACCGTGCTGCCCGGGCGGGAAGTTGCGCTTCTCGATCGCACACTTCTCGGTGTAGCAGCGTTCCCCTTTGAGGAACAGCTTCATCGCCTCGCGTCGGCACAGACGGCAAACCGGTCCGATATATCGCGCCATTCAAGAACCTCTAAGAACTAGTCACAACCAACATGCTGAAACGCGAAGGCCGCTAGGTCGCAGAGACAATTCTTCTTTGCGTCCTTGGCGAACTTTGCGTTTATACCCGTCTCCGCTTCGGCGGACGGCACCCGTTATGCGGAATCGGCGTCACGTCCCGGATTGATTTCACTTCCAAGCCGACGGTTTGCAGCGCTCGAATCGCCGACTCGCGGCCCGACCCTGGTCCCTTGACGCGGACGTCGAGCGAGCGCATACCGACTGTCTTGGCGGCGTTGCCGGCATTGAGCGCGGCCTGGGTCGCGGCGAACGGCGTGCCTTTGCGCGAGCCTTTGAAGCCGATGCCGCCGGCACTCGACCACGCCACCACGTTGCCCTCGGTGTCGGTGATCGTCACGGTGGTGTTGTTGAACGACGCATGAATGTGCGCCAGCCCATGGTGGACGATCCGTTTCTCACCGCGCTTCTTGAAGGTCTTCTTGCGCTTGCCAGCACCTTCTTTTTTCTCGGGTGTCGCCCCTTCAGGCGTCGCTGCTGCTTCTGCTTTTGCCATAAGTTAGACGACCTTCTTCTTGGCGATCGCGCCCTTGCGCGGGCCTTTCCGCGTCCGTGCGTTCGTCTTGGTGCGCTGTCCACGCACCGGCAGGCCGCGGCGGTGCCGCGCGCCGCGATACGAACCGATTTCCATCAGCCGCTTGATGTTCATCGAGATTTCCTTGCGGAGGTCGCCTTCGACGCCTCCCTGCTCCTCGATGACCCGGCTGATCTTGCGGACATCGTCTTCCGACAGGTCCTTGACGCGAACGTCGGGACTCACCCCGGCGTCCTTCAGGATGCCGTTCGAACGAACGCGACCGATGCCGTAGATATACGTGAGACCGATCTCAACGCGCTTCGTGCGCGGGAGATCCACACCTGCTATGCGTGCCATAAGTTACCCTTGCCGCTGCTTGTGTTTCTGATTCGAGCAAATCACCCGCACGACGCCGCGGCGACGCACGATCTTGCACTTGTCGCAAATCCGTTTGACTGATGCTCGGACTTTCATCGTTTTCCTTCGCTCACGTTGAACGCCGAGAACGCTAAGACCGCCGAGAAAAATTTTCTCGGCGTGCTCGGCGAGCTCTGCGTTCTGATCAGAGCCGCTCCACAATCCGCCCGCGCCCGATATCGACGGGCGATATTTCCACTTTCACGCGATCGCCGACCAGGATCCGCACGAAATTGCGATCCATCCGATCGGCGATGTGCGCCGTCACAATCCCCGCCGCCGCCGCTGCCCGTCTCAATCCGCACGCGATACAGCGCGTGCGGCAGCCCTTCGGTGACCACGCCGATTACCGGCGCGCGCCTCACCTCCGCGCCGGAACCGGAACTTCCCTCGCCGTCAGAATCCATGGCCCGTCCGCCGTCACCGCGACGGTGTGTTCGAAGTGCGCCGACAGGCTGGTGTCGCGCGTCACCGCCGTCCACCCGTCAGCCAGCACTTTCACCGCCGGCTTGCCCGCGTTCACCATCGGCTCGATCGCCAGCACCATGCCCTCGGCCAGCCGCGGCCCGCGGCCCGGTTCGCCGTAGTTCGGCACCTGCGGTTCTTCGTGCATCCGCTGGCCGATGCCGTGGCCGACGAACTCGCGCACCACGCTGAAACCGAACGCTTCGACGTGCTTCTGAACGGCGTGCCCGAGGTCCGAAACCCGTCCTCCGACCTTTACCCGCTCGATCGCCTTGAACAGCGACTCCTCGGTCACCCGCAACAGCGTCGCGGCCTGCTCGGACACCGGCCCGACCGGCAGCGTGATGGCGCTGTCGCCGTAGTAACCGTCGAGCGACGCGCCGACGTCGATCGAAATGACGTCGCCTTCGTTCAAGATGCGGCGCCCCGAGGGGATCCCATGGATCACTTCCTCATTGATTGACGCGCAAATCGTCGCCGGGTACCCGTGATAACCCTTGAACGCCGGCGCCGCTCCGGCATCACGGATGCGCTTTTCCGCCGCCTCGTCCAAATCCGCCGTCGTCACGCCCGGCGCGACCATCGCGGACAGTTCGGTCAGCACTTCGCCGACCAGCCGTCCCGCGGCTCGCATTTTCTCGAGCTCGGCCTGGGAACGGCACACGATCACCGGGTACCCCCCAAAGAACCGTTCCCTGCTGCCTCGATCGCCGCCACCAGGTCGGCCGCCACCCGATCCGGCGCCTGCGCACCGTTGATCGAGCGGAAGGTTGGCCGACCGCAGTAGAAATCGACCAGCGGCTTGGTGTTCGCCCGGTACACCTTCAACCGTTCGAGCACCACCGCCTGCGAATCGTCCGATCGCTGCACCAGCTGGCCACCACACAGCGGGCACGGCTCGTTCGAGTGACCGTCGCCAAGCGGCGCGTTGTGACCGCAGCTGTCGCAAATCATCCGCGTACTCAACCGGCGCACCAGCTCGTTCTCGGGCACCACCACTTCGATGACGATCAGCGGGTCGCGCCCGGTCATCAATCCGTCGAGTGCGATCGCCTGCGCCACCGTCCGCGGAAATCCGTCGAGGATGAATCCGCTTTGCGCGTCGGCGCGAGCCAGCCGCTCACCCACGATGCCGATCATCACTTCGTCGCTGACCAGCTCGCCACGGTCCATGATCGCCTTGGCCCGACGCCCAATCTCGGTTCCGTCGTGGACCGCCTCGCGCAGGATGTCGCCGGTAGAAATCTTCGGGATTCCCCGGTTGCGTCCGAAGCGCTCGGCCTGCGTGCCCTTTCCCGCCCCCGGCGGGCCGAGCATGATGAGGTTTAAAGCCATATCGAAGTTTGAAGTCTGAAGTATGAAGTCTGAAAAACGCTGCGAACGAGGCAAACTTCTGACTTCAGACTTCGTACTTGCTCAGGCTCTTCTCCCCCGAATCCTCGACTTCTTCATGAAGCCGTCGTAGTGCCGCATGATCAACTGCGACTCCACCTGCTGCACCGTATCCATCGCCACGCCGACAACGATCAGGAGCGATGTTCCGCCGAAGAAGAACTGCACGTTCAAGCCTTCGGTGACGAACTTGGGCAACGCCGCATCCAGCCATTCGCCGACGAACGGAATCGGCGCGACCTTGAAGCCGCTGATCAGGAAGTTCGGCAGCAGCGCGACCATCGCCAGGTAAAGTGCGCCGGCCAGCGTAATCCGCGTCAGGATCGTGTCGATGTATTCCGCCGTCCGCTTGCCCGGACGGATACCCGGCACGAACCCGCCGTACTTCCGCATGTTTTCCGCGACGTCATCCGGATTGAAGATGATCGCCGTATAGAAATACGTGAAGAAGATGATGCCGACGACATAGAGCAGGTTGTAGAGCGGCATCCCGAACGCGAGCTGCGTCGAAATCGCTTCGCTGACCCGCCCGGGCATCGCCTGGGCAATCGTCGCCGGAAACGCGAGAATCGACGAGGCGAAGATCACCGGAATCACGCCGCCGGTATTCACCTTCAACGGAATGTGCGTGCTCGATCCACCGTACATCCGCCGCCCGACCACCCGTTTCGCGTATTGGACGGTCACCCGTCGATGGCCGCGCTCGACAAAGATGATTGCGGCGACCACCACCGCCATCAGCACCAGCAACACCAGGATGCGGATCAGCCCGATCTGGCCGGTGCGCATCTGATCGAACGTCTGAATCACCGCTCGCGGGAAGCCGACGACGATGCCGGCAAAGATGATCAGCGACATGCCGTTGCCGATACCGCGTTCGGTGATCTGCTCGCCGAGCCACATGATGAAGCAGGTCCCGGTGGTCAGCGTCAGCACGGTCATCAGCCGGAAGCCCCATCCCGGACTGATCACCAGGTGGAAACCGCCGGGCGCCGTGTTCTTTTCGAGGAACACCGCAATGCCCATCGCCTGCACGACGCTCAACAGGATCGTCCCGTAGCGGGTGTACTGCGTGATTTTGCGGCGGCCGAGTTCGCCTTCCTTCGAGAGCTTCTCGAGGTACGGCCAGACGACGGTCAGCAGCTGCAGGATGATCGACGCGCTGATGTACGGCATGATGCCGAGCGCGAAGATCGTCACTTTCGACAGGTTTCCGCCCGAGAACATGTCGTAGAGGCCGAACATCGTGTTCTTGAGCTGATCGGCGAACTGAAGAACCGCGTTGTTGTCGATGCCGGGAATCGTGATGTGATTCCCGATCCGGTACACGCCGAGCATGCCCAACGTGAACAACACGCGGTTGCGCAGATCGGAAACGGCGAACAGGTTCTTCAGGCTGTCGTTCACGCGAGTTGCTCCGTCGCGCCGCCCGCTGCGGCGATCTTTTCAGCCGCCTTCCCACTGAACTTGTGCGCGTGCACGGTCAGTTGCTTGCCGACCTCGCCCCGCGCCAGGACCTTGATCCGCTTGGCGCGGCCCGGCACCAGGCCGGCTTCGCGCAACAGATCAGGCGTGACGACCGTGCCGGCGTCGAATCGTTGAGCGAGCGTGTCGAGATTGACCACGTCGTATTCGATCCGGAACGGATTGTGGAAGCCGCGCTTCGGCACGCGCCGATGGAGCGGCATCTGGCCGCCTTCGAATCCGCGCTTGAACTTGAAGCCCGAACGCGACTTCGCGCCCTTGTGCCCGCGGCCGGCGGTCTTGCCGTTGCCCGACCCCTGGCCGCGACCGATCCGCTTCTTCGGGTGCTTCATGCCCTTGGGAGGGCGGAGGCTATTCAATGACATAAACGGGTTCCCTGTATTTGTTCATCTGGTCATTTGGTCATCTGGTCATTTGGTCATCTGGTCTGAGTTGCTAATCGAACAATCAATGACTAGATGACCAGATCGACCAAATGACCAAATGACTCATTCCACGTCGACCAGGTGCCGCACTTTGTGGATCATGCCGCGCGTCGCCGGCGTGTCCTTCAGTTCGACCGTGTGACGGATGCGGCGCAGGCCAAGGCCTCGCACCACCGTCGCCTGGTTGTTCTTGAAACCGATCGGGCTCTTCACGAGTGTGACCTTCACGGTCGCGCCTTTGACGTCGGTTCTCTCGTTGGCCATAAATCTACGCGCCGGCCGGAGCCAGCTCCTCGAGTTCCTTGCCGCGCATCCGCGCCAGCAGCACCGGGTCTTTCAACGTCGCCAGCCCGTCGAAGGTCGCGCGCACCACGTTGTGCGGATTGGCCGACCCCAGCGACTTGGTCAGAATATTGGTGACGCCGGCCGATTCGACGACGGCGCGCACCGCGCCGCCGGCGATGATGCCGGTGCCGTCCGGTGCCGGCTTCAACAGCACCCGTCCCGCGCCGAACACGCCGGTGATGGTGTGCGGGATCGTGGTGCCCTGCAGCGGCACGCGGATCAGGTTCTTCTTCGCCGCCTCGATTCCCTTCTTGATCGCCGACGGCACCTCTTTCGCCTTGCCGATGCCGAAGCCGACCACGCCGTGGCCGTCGCCGACCACGACCAGCGCGCTGAAACTCAGGTTCTTGCCGCCCTTGACGACCTTGGTGACACGGTTGATCGAAACGACCGTGTCTTTGATGTCGAGCTGTGAGGCGTCGATTCGCTCTCTAGTTTTCATAAGTCGCCTGGTTAGAACTCCAAACCCGCTTTACGCGCGGCATCCGCCACGGCGCGAATGCGCCCGTGATACAGAAAACCGCCGCGATCGAACACCACACGCTTGATGCCCTTTTCGATCGACCGCTCGGCGATCGCCTTGCCAATCGCTTCGGCGCCTTTCAAATTGCCGCCGCGCACGCCCTTGTCGAAGGTGGCCTTGAGCGACGCGTCGACGCTCGATGCCGACACGATCGTCTGACCGCTCATGTCGTCGATGACCTGCGCGTAGATGTGCTCGACGCTGCGAAACACGTTCAGCCGCGGCCGCTCGCCGCTGCCGGCAATCCGCTTGCGCTGCCGCAGCGCGATGCGGCGGCGGCGATCGTCTTTGGTGTGAATCTTCATTACTTCGCCCCCGTCTTTCCGGCCTTCTTCTTCAACACCTCGCCGGTGTACCGCACACCCTTCTGCTTGTACGGATCCGGCTTGCGCAGCCGGCGGATATTCGCCGCCACCTGGCCGACCAGCTGCCGATCGACGCCGGTGACCGTGATGTGAGTCTGCTTCTCGATCGCGATGTCGATCCCGGTCGGGACGTCGAACACCACCGCGTGCGAGTAGCCGAGCGCGAAAATCACCTGCTTGCCCTTCAACTCCGCGCGATAGCCGACGCCGACGATGTCGAGCTCTTTCTTGAAGCCATCGGTGACGCCGAGCACGGCGTTGGCGACCAGGCTGCGCGCCAGGCCGTGGAACTTGCCGAGTTGCGGATCCGCGGTGGCGGTCTTGGCGACCAGCAACCCGCCGTCGACGGCGAAGTCGATGCCGGCGGGATGCAGCTGCTTCAACTTGCCTTTCGGGCCCTGCACTTCGACGGCGCCGTCATGGACCTTGACGGTGACGCCTTTGGGAATCGTGATGGGTTTCTTGCCGATTCTGGACATATCTCAATCTCGCAAAGTGCTACCACACGTTACAAAGAACCTCGCCGCCGACGCCCGCCTTGACGGCGGCTCGCCCGGTCATCACGCCGCGCGAAGTCGTCAGGATGCTGGTGCCGAGTCCGCCAAGCACGTCAGGCACGTCTTCCTTGCCAAAATAGACGCGGCGGCCGGGGCGGCTGATCCGCTCGACGCCAGTAATCAGGCGTTCGCCGTGCGGCCCGTATTTCAAAAACAGGCGCAAGGTGCGCGCGCCCGAGGTCGCGACGTCTTCGAGCAGTTTGAACCCCTGGATGTAGCCTTCGTCCTGCAGAATGCGCGCGATTTCCGCCTTCAGACGCGAGGCAGGCATGTCGACGCGCGTGTGCTTGGCGCTCACGGCATTGCGAATCCGGGTGATCATGTCGGCAATCGGATCAGTCATATCTCTTCTCTAAATCTGGTTTCTCTACCAGCTACTCTTTGTTACCCCGGTGATGTCTCCTTCAAGCGCGAGCTTGCGGAAACACAAACGGCACAGGGCAAACTTCCGCATGTAGGCGCGCGGCCGGCCGCACAGATGGCAGCGGTTGCGCAGCCGGACCTTGTATTTCGGCTTCTTCTGTTCTTTGGCGATCTTTGCAGTCGTGGCCATCGGAATTCCTAATCCCTAATCCCTAATCCCTAATCCCCAATCACTGTTCCTTGGTCAGCCGGAACGGCATGCCCATGAACTGCAGCAGCTTCCGCGCTTCTTCGTCGGTCTTGGCGGTGGTTACCACCGACACGTTCATGCCGCGCGCCTTGTCGACCTTCATGTAGTCGATTTCCGGAAACAGCAGCTGGTCGCGCAGGCCGAGCGTGTAGTTGCCGCGGCCGTCGAAACCCTTCGGTGACACACCCTTGAAGTCGCGGACGCGCGGCAGCGCGATGTTCATCAGGCGGTCGAGAAATTCCCACATGATGGTGCCGCGCAGCGTGACCATCGTGCCGACCGGCTGGCCTTTACGGACCTTGAACGCGGCAATCGATTTCTTGGCGCGGCGCGTCACCGGTTTCTGGCCGGTGATGCGCGCCAGTTCGTCGGCGCCGGTGTCGATGATCTTCGCGTTGGCGGTCGCCTCGCCGAGGCCCATGTTGACCACGACCTTGGCGATCTTCGGCACGGCCATCACGTTCTTGTAGCCGAACTCCTTGGTCAGAGCCGGCACGACTTCCTGGACGTATTTGTCTTTCAGCCGGGCGTTCATTTGTCGACGACTCCCTCGCACTTGCGGCAAATCCGGACCTTGCGGCCGTCGCCGAGAATCTTGTGGCCGATCCGCGTCTGGGCGCCGCACTCGGGGCACACCAACTGCACGTTGCTGGCATGCAGCGACGCTTCGCGCTCGACGATCCCGCCCTTCACCTGCTTGCCAGGGTTCGGCTTGGTGTGGCGCTTAATCAGGTTGACGCCTTCGACCACCAGGCGGTTCCTGCCGTCACTCCCCGGCAGTACCTTCAGCACGCGACCGCGCTTGCCGCGGTCCTTGCCGGTGATCACCAGGACGTTGTCGTTCTTCCGAATCGGGGTTGCTAAACGTGACATAAGAAAATCGAACGCCGAGCGCGCCAAGCACGCCGAGAAAACATGATCTCGGCGGGCCCTGCGGCCTCTGCGTTCCCTTTACAGCACCTCGGGCGCCAACGAAATGATCTTCATGAACCGCCGCTCGCGCAGTTCGCGCGCGACCGGACCGAACACGCGGGTGCCGATCGGCTCGTTCTGGTCGTTGATCAACACCGCCGCGTTGCGGTCGAAGCGGATGTAGGTGCCGTCGCGCCGGCGCTGTTCCTTGACCGTGCGAACGATCACCGCCTTCACCACCTGACCCTTCTTGACGTTGCCTTCCGGCGTCGCTTCTTTCACCGACGCGGTGACGACGTCGCCGAGCCGCGCGTAGCGGCCGGTCGATCCGCCGATCGGGTTGATGATCGCGATCTTGCGCGCGCCGGAATTGTCGGCGACGTCGAGAATCGATCGCATCTGAATCATGGCTAGACCTCCACCGCCTGCCGGACAACGCGCTTCAGCGACCAGCGCTTGCGGCGGCTCTGCGGACGGGTTTCGACGATCTCGACGATGTCGCCGGGCTTCGCCTCGTTCTTCTCGTCGTGGCACATGAACGTCGACGTGCGGCGCTGGGTCTTGCCGTAGAGCCCGTCGCGCACTTGCCACTCGACCGCCACCACGATGCTCTTCTGCATCTTGTTGCTGATCACGACGCCGGTTTTTTCAGCCTT
Organism: uncultured Acidobacteriota bacterium; assembly: GCA_963695635.1. Classification (GTDB taxonomy): domain Bacteria; phylum Acidobacteriota; class Vicinamibacteria; order Vicinamibacterales; family CAVVIG01; genus DATKHR01. Next base: position 30,873 of record CAVOHK010000008.1, on the reverse strand, counting down.
CTGAGACATACGGGTTACGCTCTCTTCTGCCGGAGCACGGTTTTGACCCGCGCCAGGTCGCGGCGCACCATGCGGATCTTGTCGGGGTTCTCGAGCTGCCCCATCGACTTCTGAATCCGCATCCGGAACAGTTCGTCGGTGAGCTCGCGTTCCTTCGTGCCGAGTTCGTCGGCGCCGAGATCGCGCAATTCAGCGGCCTTCATTGGATCTTCTCCTGCGCGAAGCGGGTCGCGAACTTGGTGAGAATCGGCAGCTTGGCGGCCGCGAGCTTCATCGCCTCGCGCGCGTCCTTTTCGCTGATCCCTTCCATCTCGAACAGAATCCGTCCCGGGCGGATCACGGCGACCCACTGGTCCGGCGCACCTTTGCCCTTGCCCATCCGCGTTTCCTGCGGCTTCTTGGTGATCGGCTTGTCGGGAAACACCCGCACCCAGACCTTGCCGCCGCGCGCCACAAAGCGCGTCATCGCCACGCGCGCCGCTTCGATCTGGCGGTCGGTCAGCCAGCACGGTTCCAGCGCCTTCAACCCGAAGTCGCCGAACGACACATCACCGCCGCGCCACGCCTTGCCGCGCATGCGGCCGCGCTGCTGCTTGCGGAACTTGACCTTTTTAGGCATCAACATAACGAAAACCCTTTGAACGCAGAGGCCGCGAAGAACGCCGAGAAAACCTGTGCTCGGCGAGCTCGGCGCGCTCGGCGTTCCATATCTTTACGCCCTTGCCTGCGGACGGCGCGGCGCGCGTTCCCGATATTCCTCTTCACGTCCACGCTGCGGCACCAGCCGCTCGCCCTTGTACAACCACACCTTGATGCCGATCTGGCCGTAGGTGGTATTCGCTTCCGCGAAGCCGTAATCGATGTCGGCGCGCAGCGTCTGCAGCGGCAGCTGGCCGTGCAGATACCACTCCGAGCGGGCGATTTCGGCACCGTTCAACCGTCCGGAAACGCGCACCTTGATGCCGCGCGCGCCAAAGCGCAGCGCCGATTCGACCGCTTTACGCATCGCGCGGCGGAACGCGACGCGCTTTTCGAGCTGCATCGCCACCGATTCGCCGATCAGCTGCGCGTCCAATTCCGGCTTCTGGATTTCCTGAATGTTGATGAAGACCTCGCGGTTGGTCCGCTTCTGGATCTCCTGCTTCAACTTGTCCACTTCCGTGCCCTTGCGGCCGATGATGATCCCGGGGCGCGAAGTGTAGATGTCGATCTTCAGGCGGTTGACAGCGCGCTCGGTCTCGATCTTCGCGACGCCGGCGTGCGCAAAGCGCTTCTTCAGCGACTGGCGCAGCGCCAGATCTTCGTGCAGCAGCTTGGCGTAGTCCTTGTTCGAGTACCAGCGCGAGCGCCACGTCTTGTTGAAGCCGAGGCGGAATCCAAACGGGTGAACCTTCTGACCCACGTTATTCCTTACCCTTCTTTGCGGATTTCGAATTGCGGATTTCGGCTTTCGGCTGGCCCTTCTGGCGCTGCGGACGCTTCGGACGATTGTCTTCGCCGGCCGCGGCGCTGACCTTGACGATCTTTTCCGGACGCTCGGCCACCTGCACGGTCAGGTGTGCCGTGCGCTTCAGCACGCGGAACGCGCGACCCATCGGCGCCGGACGCACGCGCTTCTGCGACGGACCCTGATTGGCGAAACACGCCGCCACAAACAACCGATCGACGTCGCCGCTGAACCCGTCCTTGGTCTGGGCGTTGGCGATCGCCGAGCGCAGCACCTTCGCGATGTCGTCGGCGATCCCCTTCTTGGTGAACTTGAGGGTCGCCAGCGCGCGATTGACGTCCTTGCCGCGGATCAAATCGAGCACCAGGCCGGCCTTCTGCGCCGAGGTGCGGACGTAGCGCGCGGTAGCGCTTGCTGCAATGCCTGCTGCCATGGCTTAACTCCCCGCTCCCGCCGGCTTGGCGCCCGCCGCCGGAGCCGGGGCGCCAGGCACGCCGGGGCCGGCTGCCGCCGCCGCGGCCGCCTTCTCGGCAACTTTCGTCGTGTGGCCCTTGAAGATCTTGGTCGGCGCAAACTCACCGAGCTTGTGGCCCACCATGTTCTCGGTGATGTAGACCGGGATGAACTTCTTGCCGTTGTGCACGGCGAGCGTGTGGCCGACCATTTCCGGCACCACGGTCGAGCGCCGCGACCAGGTCTTGATCACTTTCTTGTCGCCGCCCACGCGATTCATCCCCTCGACTTTTTCGAGCAGGTGCAGATCGACGAACGGACCTTTTTTTACTGATCTACCCATATATCTAATCTCGCGTCGTTGCTCGTTGCTCGTGGCTCGCGGCTCGCGGCTCGCAGAACGCGAGAGACGAGCGACCAGCTGCGAGCGACGCTATTTTTGCCGCCTCTGGACGATGAATTTATCCGTCGCCTTGCGATTGCGTGTCTTATAGCCTTTGGTCGGCAAACCCCACGGCGACACCGGATGGCGTCCGCCCGAGGTCTTGCCTTCGCCGCCGCCCAGCGGGTGGTCCACCGGGTTCATCGCCACGCCGCGCACGTGCGGCCGCTGACCGAGCCAGCGGCTGCGGCCGGCTTTGCCGATCGACACGTTCTCGTGATCGAGATTGCCGACCTGGCCGATGGTGGCGTAGCACTCCATGTTGACCTTGCGGATTTCGCCCGACGGCATCTTGACCGACGCGTAGTCGCCTTCCTTGGCCACCAGCTGCACCGAGGCGCCGGCGCTGCGCGCAATCTGGCCGCCCTTGCCCGGCTTCAGCTCCACGTTGTGCAGCAGCGTGCCGAGCGGAATGTTCTTCAGCGGCAACGCGTTGCCCGGCAAAATGTCGGCGGTCGCGCTCGCGACGATCGAGTCGCCGACCTTCAGCCCAATCGGCTGCAGGATGTAGCGCTTTTCGCCGTCGGCGTAGGTGATCAGCGCGATCCGCGCCGAACGGTTCGGGTCGTACTCGACCGTCGACACCTTGGCCGGAATGTCGCGCTTGTCGCGCTTGAAGTCGATGATTCGGTACATCCGCTTGTGGCCGCCGCCGCGCCACCACGATGTCAGGTGGCCGCGATTGTTTCGGCCGCCCGACTCGTGCAGCGGCTCGACCAGCGGCTTGTGCGGCTGGTCTGTCGTGATGTCGTCGAAGGTCTGAACGGTCTGAAACCGCTGACCGGGAGACGTCGGCCGGAATTTTCTAATCGGCATAAATCGTTGCTGAAAGATCGAAGTGTGGAGTCTGACGTCTGAAGTCTGCTGACTTCCGACTTTCGACTTCCGACTTCAGACTTCCTAAGCTCCCTCCAGGAATTCCGGAATCTTCGCGCCCTCGGCGAGCTTCACGTAGGCCTTCTTCCAGTCGGAACGGCGCCCGGCGAAGCGACCCTGCCGCTTCACCTTGCCGTGCGCGATGCTGGTACGGATGCTGTCGACTTTCGAACCAAGCAGCTTCTCGACCGCGCGCTTGATTTCGGTCTTGTTCGCGTTCGGCGCAACCTGAAACACAATCGTCCGCCCGTCTTCACGGAGGATCGACGTCTTCTCGGTAATCAGCGGCCGACGAATAACATCGGTGAGCTTCATGCCAGCGCCTCCTGCAACTTTTCGAGCGCGCTCTTCGTTGCGACAACCCGGGTCGCATCGATCACGTCGCGCGCCGTCACTTTCGCGCTGCGCACCAGCGACACGCCCGGGATGTTCTTCAGCGACCGCGACAACTTGTCGTCGAGCGCCACGTCGATCAGCACCGCTTTGCCTTCGCAGCCGAGGCGCTTCAGCAGTTCCGCGGCTGCCTTGGTCTTGATCTCGCTCGCCGCAAGCGTGTCGACGACGACCAGGGCGTTGCTTTGCAGCTTCGCGGCAAGCGCCGCGCGCAGCGCGCCGCGTTCCACCTTCTTCGGCAGCCGGAAGTCGTAGCTGCGCGGCTGCGGGCCGAACACGGTGCCACCCTTGCGCCAGAGCGGGTTGCGGATTTCGCCGACCCGGGCGCGGCCGGTGCCCTTCTGCCGCCACGGCTTCTTGCCGCTGCCGCTGACATTGGCGCGGTTCTTCGTCTGGTGGGTACCCTGGCGGTCCGCCGCGTTGGCGTGAACCACCGATTCCCACATCAAATCGACATTCACGCGGCCGCCAAAGACTTCGTCGTTGACGTCGACCGTGCCGACTTTTTTGTTCTCGCTATCTACAACGTCTAACTGCATTGGCATCTCTCGTCGGGATCACTTCTTTGCTTTCTTCGGTTTCTCGACCTGGGCGACCTTGATTTTCTTCGCGGTGATCGCCTTGCGCACGATCACATACGCGGTCGGCGCGCCCGGAATGCCGCCTTCCACCACCAGCAGGTGGTTCTCCGGATCCACACGCAGCACTTTCAGGTTGTGAACGGTGACGCGGCCGCCGCCCATCCGACCCGCCGCGCGCATCCCCTTCACGACTCGTGACGGGAACGACGAAGCGCCAATCGATCCCGGCGCGCGATGGAACATCGAGCCGTGCGTCGCCGCGCCGCCGGCGAAGTGATGGCGCCTCACGACACCCTGGAAACCCTTGCCACGGCCGGTCCCAATGACGTCGACGCGCTCGCCGTTGGCAAAGATCGACGCCAGCACCTGCTCGCCAACCTTGGGCGATTCCGCACCTTTCGCGACGCCCACTTCACGACGGACGCGGGTCGCCGGCACATTGGCCTTCTTGAAATGACCCTTGGTCGGCTTGTTGGTCTTAGCCGGTGTTTCCTCGACGAAGCCGAGCTGCACCGCCTCGTAGCCGTCGGTCTGGGTCGTCTTCTGCTGCACGACGACGCACGGCCCGGCCTTGATCACGGTGGCCGGGTGAACCGTGCCGTCCGCGTCGAACACCTGCGTCATACCGACTTTTCTGCCAATAATCCCAGTAACCATTTCAGTCACTCGAACTTAGAACGCCGAACAAACCGAGCACGCGAGAACCTCGTTACTCTCGGCGTCCTCAGCTGGCCTCTGCGTTCAATTCATTTATGTTCTTTCCCGAACGCCTTGATTTCGACGTCCACACCCGCCGGTAGATCGAGCTTCATCAGCGCGTCGACCGTCTGCGGCGTCGGCTCGAAGATGTCGATCAGCCGCTTGTGGGTACGGATTTCGAACTGTTCGCGCGACTTCTTGTCGACGTGCGGCGAACGCAGCACGGTCCACTTGTTCTTCGCCGTGGGCAGCGGGATCGGCCCCGCCAGGCGCGCGCCGGTCCGCTTCGCCGTATCCACGATCTCCGTCGTCGACTGATCGAGGACGCGGTAGTCGTACGCCTTGAGGCGGATTCGAATTTTGTCGCTAAACGGGCTACTGGCCATATGTCCTTCTGGTCGTGATTAGGGATTGGGGATTGGGGATTGGAAATACTCGCTCCCAATCCCGCCGTTCCCAATCACCAGACCACCACTAATCCCTAATCCCTAATCCCTAATCACTACCGCAGCGGCTACTTGCCCTGCATCCTTGCCACTACTTCTTCACTGACGTTCTGAGGCGCCTGCTCGTACCGATCGAAGTGCATCGAGTAGGTGGCGCGACCCTGCGTGCGCGAGCGGAGGTCCGTCGCGTAGCCGAACATTTCCGACAACGGAACGCGCGCCGCGATAATCTGCGTGCCGCCGCGGTCTTCCTGGGACTGAATCTGGCCGCGCCGGCTCGAGAGATTGCCCATCACGTCGCCCATGTGTTCCTTGGGAACGACGACCTCGACCCGCATCACCGGTTCGAGCAGAACCGGCCTGGCCTTTTTCGCCGCGTCCTGGAACGCCATCGAGCCGGCGATCTTGAACGCCATTTCCGACGAGTCGACGTCGTGGTACGAGCCGTCGTAGAGCTCGACGCGGACGTCATCGATCGGGTAGCCGGCGAGCACGCCGCGGGTGAGCGCTTCCTTGATCCCTTCGTCGATCGGCTTGATGAATTCCTTGGGGATCGAGCCCTGGGTGACCTCGTTCTCGAAGATGTAACCAGTGCCCGGCTCGCCCGGAAAGACGTGAATCTTGCAGTGGCCGTACTGGCCGCGGCCGCCGGTCTGCTTGGCGTACTTCATTTCGCCGTCGGCCGGGCGCGTCAGCGTTTCCTTGTAGGCGACCTGCGGTTTGCCAACGCTCGCCTCGACGTTGAACTCGCGCTTCAGGCGGTCGACGATGATTTCGAGGTGGAGCTCGCCCATGCCGCGGATGATCGTCTGCCCGGTCTGCTGATCGGTGTTGACCCGGAACGTCGGATCTTCCGCCATCAACTTGCCAAGACCCTGGCCGAGCTTTTCCTGGTCCGCTTTGGTCTTCGGCTCGATCGCGAGCGAGATGACCGGCTCGGGGAAATCCATCGACTCGAGCACGATCGGACGCTTTTCGTCGCACAGCGTGTCGCCGGTCGAGACGCTTTTCAGGCCCACCGCGGCGGCGATGTCGCCCGCGTAGACTTCCTTGATTTCCTCACGCTTGTTGGCGTGCATCTTCAAGAGCCGGCCGATGCGCTCGGTGCGCTGCTTGGTCGAATTGAACACGCTCGATCCGGCGGTGAGGACGCCGGAGTAGACGCGGAAGAACGTCAACTGGCCGACAAACGGGTCGGTCATGATCTTGAACGCCAGCGCACTAAAGGCCGCCTCGTCGCTCGCTGGCCGATCGATCAGGTTCGCGGCAGGATGCTCCGGATCCGCCTTCTTGTCGGGGTCGATGCCGGCAATCGACGGCACATCCAGCGGCGAGGGCAGGAAATCCACCACCGCGTCGAGCAGCGGCTGGACGCCCTTGTTCTTGAACGCCGAGCCGCAGATGACGGGCACGAACGCGCCCTCGTTCTTGTCGTTGCGGACCGAGCTGTTCACGCGCTTGCGGAGGGCGGCCTTGATTTCGTCTTCGGTGATGGTGTCGGCCTGGCCGTGGAGGTACTTCTCGAGGATCGCATCGTCGACTTCGCTGACCTTCTCGATCAGCTGCTCGCGGTAATGCTTGGCTTCCTCGAGCATGTCGGCCGGAATCTCGCCGACGATGTAGTCGGCGCCCATCGTTTCGTCTTTGTAGGTGATCGACTTCATCCGGATCAGGTCGACGACACCCTGGAACTTGTCTTCCGATCCGATCGGCAGCTGAATCGCGACCGGATTGGCTTCGAGCTTGGTGATGATCTGGCTGAAGGTCCGCTTGAAGTCCGCGCCGATGCGGTCCATCTTGTTGACGAAGCAGATGCGCGGGACACGGTACTTGTCGGCCTGGCGCCAGACGGTTTCCGATTGCGGCTCGACGCCGGCGACCGAGTCGAACACCGCGACCGCGCCGTCGAGCACGCGCAGCGAACGCTCGACTTCGGCGGTGAAGTCGACGTGGCCCGGCGTGTCGATGATGTTGACGCGGTGATCGCGCCAGAAGCAGGTCGTGGCGGCGGAGGTGATGGTGATGCCACGTTCCTGTTCCTGCTCCATCCAGTCCATGACCGCGGTCCCTTCGTGGACTTCACCGATCTTGTAGGTGATGCCCGTGTAGAACAGGATGCGCTCGGTCGTGGTGGTCTTGCCGGCATCGATGTGCGCCATGATGCCGATGTTCCGCGTCTTCGCTAATGGTGACTGTCTAGGCATTGCTTCTACGTTAGCTACGCTGCTCGCTATCGTTGCTCGTCGTTACCAGCGGTAGTGGGCGAAGGCCTTGTTGGCTTCCGCCATCCGGTGCGTGTCTTCGCGCTTCTTGACGGCGCCGCCGCGCAGGTTCGCCGCGTCCATGAATTCGTTCGCCAGCTTCTCTTGCATGGTCTTGCCGTCGCCGCGCTCGCGCGCGTAGCCGACCAGCCAGCGGATGCTGAGCGAGAGGCGGCGGTTGGGATTGACTTCCACCGGCACCTGGTAGTTGCTGCCGCCGACGCGGCGCGACTTCACTTCGAGGCTCGGCTTGACGTTGTCGATCGCCTTTTTGAACACCTTGACCGGATCGTCGCTGGTCTTGTCCTTGATGATGTCGAAGGCCTTGTAGATGATCCGCTCCGCCGTGCTCCGCTTGCCGTCGAACATCACGCAGTTGATGAACTTGCTGACCAGCGGGCTCTGGTAAATCGGATCCGCCTTGATATCGCGCTTCGGAATCTCTCTACGTCGAGGCATGTGATTTCCTAATTCCTAATCCCTAATCCCTAATCCCCAATCCCCAATCACTACGCCTTCTTAGGCCGCTTCGCGCCGTACTTCGAACGACCTTGCATTCGTCCCTGCACACCGACCGCATCGAGCGTCCCGCGCACGACGTGGTAGCGCACGCCCGGCAGATCCTTGACGCGGCCACCGCGAATCAGCACCAGCGAGTGTTCCTGCAGGTTGTGGCCGACGCCCGGGATGTAGGTCGTCACTTCGATCCCGTTGGTCAGCCGCACGCGCGCGACCTTGCGCAACGCGGAGTTCGGTTTCTTCGGGGTCTGCGTGAATACCCGCACGCACACACCGCGCTTCTGCGGGCTGTTCTGCAGCGCCGGGCTCTTCGTCTTGCTGACGATCTTTTTACGGCCGTTGCGAACAAGCTGACTGATAGTCGGCATAGATACTCAAACGCGAAAATCTGGTCATCTGGTCATCTGGACATTTGGTTCATTGATTGGTCAATCGAATGACCAAATGAACAAATGACTAGATGACCAAATGAGCCATTTGGTCTCTGTTTCAGGCCTGAAAGCGGTTGGCTTGGCGCCTGAAAACCCTAGTTAATCGCGACGGATTGGTCGTGCCGGAACGTTTATCACTCGCCGGGGCCATGCCCCGGCTAGGCCGGAACGCTATTCCTAAGCGGTGAAGCTAGATAGGGTGTCCTAGCTCCAACAGAACCTGACGAATATAGCACGCTCCGAGCAACGCGTGCAACGCTGGCCGCAGACCGGCGAGAGGCGGAAGTTACCCGACAGTTCCGACAGGGGCGGCAGGTCTTGGCGCGGCGGCCGGAGTGGGCGCGAGATTGATGCCCAGCCGTTTCAGGCCTGCCTCGAACGACGTCTTATCGACCGCTTTCGCATAAGCTTCGTCCGGGGCCACGACCTTCTTGGTCACCAAATCCATCAGCGCATCGTTCAGCGTCACCATTCCCTGGGCCTTGCCGACCTGCATCATCGACGGGATTTGGAAGGTTTTCGCATCACGGATGAGGTTAGCAATTGCCGGCGTAATGATCAGCACCTCGAGTGCTGCCGCACGCCCGCCGCCAACCTTCTTGCACAAAGTCTGTGAAATCACGCCGCGCAGCGATTCCGACAGCATGATGCGAATCTGCGCCTGGCGGTCGGTTGGAAACTGATCGATCACGCGGTCGACCGTCGATGCCGCAGTCGTCGTATGCAAGGTGCCGAACACCAGGTGGCCGGTTTCCGCGGTCTCGATCGCAATCGCCACGGTTTCGAGATCGCGCATCTCGCCGACCAGCAGAATGTCGGGATCCTCGCGGAGTGCCGCCCGCAGTGCCGGCTTGAACCCATCGGTGTGGGTGTGCACTTCGCGCTGGTTGATCAGGCACTTCTTGTTCTCGTGCACGAATTCGATCGGATCTTCGATGGTGATGATGTGGTCGTCGCGCGTGCGGTTCATATAGTCCACCATCGCGCAGAGCGTCGTCGATTTCCCCGAACCGGTCGGGCCGGTGACGAGCACCAGGCCCTTGTTCAACTTGCACAGGTTCAGAATGTACTGCGACAGGCCAAGCGTTTCGGCGGTGAGGATGTTGCTCGGGATAACGCGAAACACCGCGCCGCAGCCCTTGCGATCCATGAACACGTTGGCGCGAAACCGTGCGAGACCGGGAATTTCATAGGCGAAATCGGTGTCGCGCCGATCGCGAAACTCGTTGCGGTTCTTTTCCGGCATGATCGGCTGGACCAGGCCGGCGATCGCGTCGTTGTCGAGCACCGCACCGTTCGGATCGAGTTTCTGCATGCTGCCGTCCTTGCGCAGCAGCGGCGGCATTCCTGACGACAAGTGGAGGTCCGAGGCTTTCGCTTCGCACATTCCACGGAATAACGCGTCAATCGCATTCACGAAGGCATCTCCGACAGCTCGACGATGTACGCACTGTTGACAATCAACGTGCCGTCGGCGGTTTCAAGGTAACGAAATGATTCGGTTTGTCGCGCGTAGTCGCTGAGGCGATCGCGTCCGGCGGGACAGTAGAGGCGGACGACGCCGCGCAGAACCAGGCGATTCGACAACCGCATCTCGACGTTGCGCGCCAACGCCACGTCGTAGCCGGAATCGCGCTTCGGCTCTTCGCGCGGACCAATCAGGCGAACGGTCACCACTTGCTCACGATTCACGAAAACCATCCGGGCCGGGTCGACTGTCTCGAAGGGAAAAAAGCCCGATTCGAAGTTCAGGACGTCTTTCACCCGTTCGGGGCCGGCATGGACCGCGCTCGAGGAGGAGAGAAAGAAGCAGCCGCGGCGGCTTTCCCCGCTCGAGAGCGTCACTTCGGCCTCCGCCCGCTGCTTCTCGACGCGAAACTGTGACATTCGATTGGATATCGGTCGGAGAGGCGGGCGACTTGATATATTGATGCGTCTATGGGGTTTACAAAGACCGAGAAAATCTGGTTCAACGGCTCGTTCGTCAATTGGGACGAAGCACAAGTGCACGTCCTCGCACACGGCCTGCATTACGGAACCGGTGTGTTCGAGGGAATGCGCTGCTATCCAACGGCCGACGGTCCGGCCGTCTTCCGCCTCGACGCGCACATGGAGCGCTTCTACAAGTCGGCGGAGGTCTACGAACTGCCGATTCCGTACAGTAAGGAAGCACTCTCCGAGGCGACGCTGGAACTGATTCGACGAAATAAGCTCGAATCAGCCTACATCCGTCCGATCGCCTATTTCGACGCCGCGACGCTCAGTGTCTGGACGAAAGACTGTCCGGTTGGCGTCGCCATCGCCGCGTTTCCAACCGGTTCCTACCACGCAGACGCCGCCAAAGGCGTGCGGGTGACTGTGTCGTCGGTGCGCAAGTTCGACAACTCGGCCATTCCGGCGTGGGCCAAGGCGTGCGGGCAATACATCAACTCGGCGCGCGCCGTTCAAGAAGCGCAGCGCAAGGGGTTCGATGAAGCGCTCCTGCTCAACACGCGAGGCGAAGTTGCAGAAGGGTCGGGCGAGAACCTGTTCCTGGTGAAAAACGGCGAGATCGTCACCAACGACCGCGACGCCAGCATTCTGATGGGCGTCACCCGCGCGTCGGTTCTGGAGATCGCCAACGACCTCGGTATTCCGACGCGCGTCGCGCCGATGTCGATCGAAGACGTCTATCACGCCGACGAACTGTTTTTCACCGGGACCGCCGTCGAAGTCACACCGATCCGCGAAGTAGACGGACACGTGCTGTGCGAAGGTAAACCCGGTCCGATCACCAGTCGTATTCAAGACACATTCAACGCCGCGGTTCGCGCGCAGCGCCCGGAATATCGCCGCTGGCTGGCGTTTGCCCGTCAAGAGGTCAAAGCATGAAGCGTTTGTCCTGGTTTGTAACGCGTCTTCACGACTGCGGTGTTCGCCGGCGTCACGGCATCGGCGCAGACTCCTGCCGGCGGCGGCGCCGGGCAGCGCGCCGGCGGCCCGCCGCCGCCATCCAACCTGCAGGTGATGCCGAAAGACATCCCGCGCGACCAACTGATCGCCGGGATGCAGTCAATCGCGCAGGCGCTCGGCGTGCAGTGCAACTACTGTCACGTTCAGGAAGGACGCGGCGGACGCAACGACTTTGCGACCGACGAGAAGCCGACGAAGAAGACCGCGCGCCAGATGATGATTTTCGCGCGCGAGCTGAATGAAAAACTGCCGGCGGCAATTGGCAAAGCGCCGAACGAGACAACCCGGGTCGGCTGCGTCACCTGCCATCGCGGTCTGGCGATCCCGGAAACGCTGCAGCAGACGCTGGCGCGCGCCGTGACACAGAAGGGGCTCGACGGTGCGATCGCCGACTATCGCACGCTGCGTACGAAATACACCGGCACGATGGCCTACGACTTGAGCGAGAACGGCTTGATCGCGATGGCACAGGCCGCGATCAACGGTGACCGCGCCGACAACGCCATCGGCTGGCTGAATCTGAATCTCGAGTTCTATCCGAAGTCGTCGCGCACCTATCAGGCGCTGGCGCAGGCCTACCAGAAAAAGAACGACAAGGACAACGCGATCAAGGCGCTCGAGAAAGCCGTGGAACTCGATCCGAACAACAATCAGGCAAAGCAACAACTGCAACAGCTGAAGGGGCAAAACTAGTTGCTCGTTGCTCGTCACTCGTCGCTCGTCCCTGGTCTTGCCTCAAAGGAGTTGTAATGCGTCCTTCGGTTCTCGCGGTTTCGGCCGTCACGCTGCTATGCGCATCGACCGCGTTCGCACAAGCCAGCAAAGCCCAGAACAACGAATTCGGGATGATGACGTGGCCGGAAGTGAAGGCGGCGATCGCCGCCGGCAAGACGACTGCGCTCGTCTACACCGGCGGCACCGAGCAGCGCGGGCCGCAGAATGTCAACGGCGGCCACACGCTGATGGGCACCGAGATCGTCAAGACGATCGCGGCGCGCCTTGGTAACGCGATTTGGCTGCCGGTGCTGCCCTACACACCGAACAACGCCAGCGCCGACCTGCCCGGAACAATCGGCCTGACACCGGAAATCCTCGGCCTGATTCTCGAACGGATCAGCGAGCAGGCGATCGCCACCGGATTCAAGAACGTGGTGATCATGGGCGATCACGGCGGTGGCCAGCCGCAAACCTACGCCGAGGTGGCGAAGAAGCTCGAAGCGAAATACGCGCCGCAAGGCAAGCACGTGTTTTTCTGCGACGAGGTCTATGCCAAAGCGCAGAACGATTTCGACGATTGGCTGGTCGCGCACGGCTACCCGCGCAGCTCGCACGCCGGCATTCCCGACACCTCGACGATGCTCTATCTCGGCGGCGACAAGGGCTGGGTACGCAAAGCGCTGATTCCGACCGCGGAAGGTGATCCGGTTCCACCACCGGGACAGCGCGGCGCCGGCCGCGGCCAGCCGGCGGACCCCAATGCGCCGCCACGCAAGAACAACGGCATCAGCGGCGATGCGCGCCGTTCCACTGCCGCGCTCGGCAAGCAGGCCTTCGACATCAAGATCGACTACGCCGTGAAGCAGATTCAAGGATTCCTGGCGAACACGGCGAAAAGTTCGCAGTAAGGGTCAGGCAGGTTGGGCGGATAGGGCGGGAAGGGAAAGACCGTGAGACGGATTGATCTCCATACGCTGGTTCGCGATCGCAGCCTGAGGCTGGCGGTCGGTCTCGCGGTCGCGGTGACCATTCCGGTGGCGATCCTCTTCTACTTCCAGCTCCGTTCGATTTCCGCGCTCGGCCGCTCGTCGACTGTCGTCCTGAAGCAGCTCAGTCAGGAAACGGCGGACGGCGTCACCAAAACGCTGCAGGACGGGCTGCGGGCCGTGCGCTTTGACGTCCTGATCCGCATTCTGCAGCGCCAGACCGAACCGCTCGACCTGACCGTCATTCAGACCGCCTTCGAACAAGGCTTCGTCAACAGTCCGTTTGTCGATCGGTTCTACGTCTGGTCCGACATCTCGAACGAGCATCAAGGCGAAATGCTCGCCTTCGATCGCGATTCAACGGAGTTCATCCGCAACCCGCCGGAATCGGCGATGGTGCTGCGGCGGTTCCATGCGCTGGCCAAAGAAATGCGCGCGATCGCGGTGTTCGAGGAACAGGTCGACGGACGGCCGTCCTACTTCGAGGCGCAGCTGCGTTTCACGTTTCCGTCGCGCGACCGGCTGACCAGCCTGGTCGCGATGCGCGTCGACGCCGAACGGCTGCGTCGAGAGTGGATTCCGAAGATGGTCGCCAGCAAGTTCGCGAACATCGAGGGGCCAACCGGCTTTCCGTCGTTGACGGTGACGGTGCTCGATGCCGCCAACCGCGTCGTCTTTCCGTCCGGCGGGACGGTGCCGACACACTTCGTCGACGAGCGCACCTTTCCGCTGATTTTTTTCGAGCCTGATCTGGTCGGGTTCGAAGCGCCGTCGACCAACAAGCCGGAAAAATGGCGGGTGCTGACCGGCTACGGCAACCAGACGATTCCGGAAATCATCGCCGACCGCGAGCGGCCGCAGCGCGTGATGATGACGCTGCTCGCCGCGGTGATGGCGCTCGGCGTCTTCTTCATCGCCCGCGCCGCGGCGCGTGAAGTGCGGCTGGCAGAATTGAAATCGAACTTCGTCTCGAGCGTCTCGCACGACCTCAAAACGCCGCTGGCGCTGATCCAGCTGTTCGCCGAAACGCTGGAGCTCGGACGGATGAAGAACACCGATCGCGCGCACGGAGTACTACCGCATCATCAACAGCGAGGCCCGCAAGCTGACGCGGCTGATCGAACAACCTGCTCGACTTCTCGAAGATCGAAGCGGGACTGCGCCGCTACAAGCGCGAGCCGAAAGACCTCACCGAGGTGACCCGGCATGTGCTCGATTCGCTCGAGAGCCAGTTCCGCCACAACCAGTTCACGGTGAGCTCCAAGCTGGATACGCCGGTGCCGGTGCTCGATCGATCAGGAGGCGGCTGAACAGGCGCTGGAAAACCTGCTGTCGAACGCGATGAAGTATTCTCCAGAACATCGCGACATCGTCGTCGAGGTGGCGCGCGAAGGACAGCATGGTGTGGTGCGGGTGAGCGACCGCGGCGTCGGGATTCACCCGCGGTTCCAGCGGCGGATTTTCCGGAAGTTCTATCGCATTCAGACCGACGCCGGCTCTGGACCGCAAGGAACCGGGCTGGGGCTCGCGATCGTCGATCACGTGATGCGTGGCCACGGCGGCTTCGTCCGCGTCAACAGCGACCCGGGCCGTGGCAGCACGTTTTCACTGCACTTCCCGCTCTATGCAGGAGACCTAGGACGTGACGAAACGCATACTGGTGATCGAGGACGAGCCGCAGATGTTGCTCGGTCTGCGTGACAATCTCGAACTCGAAGGCTACGAGGTCGTAACCGCGTCGGACGGCGAAGACGGACTGGCGAAGGCCATTTCGACGGCTCCCGACCTGGTCGTTCTCGACATCACGCTGCCGCGCAAGAACGGCTTCGAGGTATGCCGCGAGTTGCGCGCGCGAGCCAATCCGACACCGGTCGTGATGCTGACGGCCCGGTCGCAGGAAACCGAAAAGGTGCTCGGCCTCGAGCTGGGCGCCGACGACTACGTCACCAAACCGTTCAGCATCACCGAACTGCTCGCCCGAGTGCGTGCGGTGCTGCGGCGCGCCGGCGGCCGCCCGTCAGGCCTTGAAACCTGTCGAATCGGCGACATCGAAATCGATTTTCGGACACATCAGGCGCACCGCGCCGGCCAGCGCATCGACTTCACGGCGAGGGAATTCGATCTGCTTCGCTATCTGGTCGCCCACACCGGCCAGGTGGTGACGCGCGAGCAGATCCTGAATCAGGTGTGGGGCTACGAAGAGTCGCCGACGACGCGAACGATCGACAACTTCGTCGCGAAGCTGCGGCAGAAGATCGAAAAGGCGCCGCACGAGCCGGAGCACATCCTCACGGTTCATGGAGCGGGCTATAAGTTTGTCGGCTGACCAGCCAACAGCCAACCGCGTTCGATTCTTTTCTTGATCAGGCGATCCGAATTACGACCGCCGTGAGGTTATCGCACGAGCCCCGCGCCAGTGCGGTCTTCACGATCGCGTTCGCAATCGCCTCTGGCCGTTGATCCTGACTAATCAGTCGCTCGAGCCCGCCATCGTCCACGACTTCGTGAACGCCGTCGGTCGTCATCAGGATTCTGTCTCCGGCGTTGAGCTCGGTCTCGACGAGGTGGACGTCGGTGCGGGGTCGCGTGCCGACGACGTTGGTCAACGCGTGGCGCATCGGATGCTGCTGGAGCAGCGCCGGGTTGGCGCCAGGATCATTTGCCAGCATCGACGCCATCCAGCTGTCGTCGGCGGTTAGCGCCCGCAGCGAACCGCCGGACCAGACGTACAAGCGGCTGTCGCCGACGTGGCCGCACACCAGCCGCCGCCCCCAAACCTGCGCCGCGACGACGGTGGTCCCCATGCCGGCGTAGTCGTCGACAGTAATCGCGCTCTCGAGGATCTGCACGTTGGCCAACAGGATCGCCGTGCGCATCCGGTTGGCAGCGGCGGAGATCTCCGCGTCGAAGCCGAACGGCCATTCCGCGTTGTCGGTCGAGAAGTAATCGGAGAGAACATCGACGGCCATCCGAGAGGCCACTTCCCCGGCGTTGTGCCCGCCCATCCCGTCGGCGACCACGACCAAACCGAGAGGCTCGTGAATGGCGAAACAGTCTTCGTTGGAGGCTCGGCTGCGGCCCTGGTCTGTGACGCCGAACGCGGAAAACACCGAGCCTTGTATCGGCGGAACTCAGCCGCGTCTACAGCCATCGCTTGTAGACGAAGCCACGAAGCCACGAAGAAGATTTGCAATCCTTCGTGGCGCCGTGGCTTCGCGGCGTCGTGCTGTTGCTTAGAGCGGATGATCCGGGAAGATCATCGTTCTCCACATGTGCGCCGTCGGGCTGCCGTCGAAGCCGAGGCCTTCCTTCGGCTGCTTGAAGTGGCGACCGATGATGTCAATGAACGGATCGAGCGAGACTTTCATGTCCGGTTGGAACGCGTACAGGTCGTGAACCGTGATCATGCGCGCTTCCATGTACCACTTGTGGTTCCGTGCGTAGTCGTAGGTCTTCTTGATGTACGGCTCGGGCACGTAGTCCTTGCCGAAGATCCGGATGTACTGCTCGGGATACGAGTAACCGACCGATTCGTCAGGATAGAACCGGAGCGCCTGATGATGGCGAATCGCCCACGACACCTTTTCTGAGACATAGGGCTCGATCATCTGCGCGCCCCACCAGCCGTGATCGACTTTGATCATATTGAGCACGACGTCGTGCATCAGGCAGGCAAGAATCGTTTCTTCTTTCTCGCCTTTCTTCATCGCGTCGGTCGCGCTTTGCAGCACGTGGGTGGCGGGCGCGAACCGGTACTTGAAGAAGTCGAGCAGAGTCGGTTTTTCCGGCATCAGTTCGAGCGTTTTTACCGGGCGCGGACCGCTGGTCGGTCCCTGCGGTCCGTTCGGCTGCGAACCGAACAGGTCGCCTGTCCCCCGCCGAACCAGAAGCTCGTTGCCGGTGGCCTGCTGATCGAGCATACCGGTCATATAGTGTTCGAGCGCTTCGGCCTTCTCTTCGTCGGGCATCGCGGCGATGACGGCGGTCGAGCCAAGGGTGGCGAAGAACGCTCTGCGATCAACTTCCATTGCGCCTCCAGTTTGGGTGAGAGTAAACCTCCCCGGTCCGCCTGTAAACCTTTTTCGCAGGGCCTCCGTCTAACCCTTTACCTTGACAGTCTAGGTATCAATGGACCTGCTGCACGGCACCCTCGACACGCTGATTCTGAAGACCTTAGCCGCCGGCCGGCGCCATGGCTACGGCATCGCCAAGGCGATCGAAGACTCGACCGAAGCGGTCGTCGCCGTTGAAGAAGGCTCGCTCTACCCCGCGCTGTATCGACTCGAGCGCAAGGAGTTGATCGAGGCGGAATGGGGCATTTCGGAATTGGGCCGCCGCGCGAAGTTCTACCGGATCACCCCCCGCGGCCGGAAAGCGCTTGCTGCGCAAACGGCGGAATGGGCGCGCTTTTCCGCGGCGCTGTCGCGCTTGCTGCAGACCGACGGGTAAATGGGCATCCTCGGCCGTTTTTATCGGAAGCCCTGGAAAGTCGGCATCGATACCGAAGTCGACGAGGAACTGGCATTTCATCTCGAAATGCGAACTCGCGAGTTCGTCGCCAAAGGACTCTCTCATGACGACGCGCGACGCGAAGCCGAACGGCGTCTGGGGAATCCGCAAACCATGCGCACCGCGCTACGAACGATCGGAATACGCCGCGACCGGCATCTTCAACGGACGCAATACATGAGCGAATTCTGGCAAGACGTCACATTCACGGCGCGGCAGTTCTGGAAGAACCCGGGATTCGCCGCGATCGCAATCCTCACCCTGGCACTTGGCATTGGCGGTACGACCGCAATTTTCAGCGCCCTCTACGCCGTCGTGCTGCGTCCGCTGCCGTTGCGCGAGCCCGATCGTCTTTTCGCCGTCGGCGAAACCAACCGTGGACACCTCTCGCCGATGTCGGTCGGCATTTACGTCGATGCCGAAGCCGGCACGGATGCTTTCGATGGCCTCGCCGCGTTGCAGTACGCGAACTACAACCTGGCTGACGGCGCGACGCCGGAGCGCGTGATCGGCGGCAAGGTGACTGCTAACTACTTTGACGTGATGGGGACCGCGCCGCTGGTCGGCCGCGTATTCACGCCCACCGAGGATCAACCTGGCGCCGACCGCGTGGTGGTGATCAGCTATCGGCTGTGGCAGCGTCGATTCGGCGGCGCGCCGCTGGTCGGTCGCGAAATCCGGCTGAATGCAACCGGCTACACGGTGCTCGGCATCATGCCGGCGTCATTCGACCTGACGAACGACAGCGAGGAACTGTGGACACCGATCGCGTTCACCCCGGAACGGCGCCGGATGCACGACGAGCATTACCTCTCGGTCTACGGCCGGCTGAAACACGGCATTACGCAGGAACGCGCGATGGCACAGCTCGACGCGGTGGCGGCACGCATTTCACGCGACTTTGCCTCGGAACTGGTCGCGACCGGCGTGAAATTTTCGATGATGCCATTTCACCAGCAGTTCGTCGGCGACTATCGGGCGCGGCTGTTCCTGTTGATGGCCGCCGTCGCGGTAGTGCTGCTGATTGCGTGCGTGAACGTTGCGAACCTGCTGCTGGCGCGCGGCTCGGCGCGCGCCCGAGAGATTGCGATTCGAACGGCAATCGGCGCCGGTCGCTGGCGGATCGTCCGTCAACTGCTGACCGAGAGCGTGGTGCTTGGGCATCGTTGCCGCCGGGGCCGGTGTCCTGCTCGCGCACACGATGGTGCGCGGCGTCGTCGCATGGAGCCCGCCCGACATTCCACGCCTCGAGCAGGCCCGGGTCGATCCGCTTGCTCTCGGGTTCGCCGCCTTCGCGGCGATCACGAGCAGCATCCTCTGCGGTATCGCACCCGCGCTGCGCCTGGCGCGCGAAGTGCAGGGCGGGCTCAATGCGGCTCACGGCGGCCGGCGCGGGACAACCGGCGGCGGCCGGCGCGATCGCCTGCGCGCCGGATTGATTACCGCCGAAGTCGCGCTGTCGATTGTGCTGCTGACCGGGGCCGGCCTGCTGATTCGCAGCGCGATTGCGCTGCAACGTGTCGATCCAGGATTCGATCCGATTGGGGTATTCACAGCGCGGTTCACGCTGCCCGAACAAACCTACACGGATCCGGTTCGCGAGGCAGAGATGCTTCGCCGATTCGGTGAAGCAGCCAGGCAGGTGCCCGGCGTCGCCGCCGCGGCGGTTTCGACCTACGCGGCGATGGGATCGGGTGGCGGCACCAACGGTCTCGTTCCGGAAGGCGCCGACGGACATGACCGCTCGCGCTTCATCCAGAGCATCTTGCGCGTCACGACCGCCGACTTCTTTCCAGCCATGCGCACGCCGATCCTCAAGGGACGCACATTCACGGACGACGATCGCGCAACCGGCCAGCGCGTCATGATCATCAATCAAACGCTCGCGGCACGGGCGTTTCCGGGCCAGGATCCGATCGGCAAGCGCATCTCGTGCTGTGAAGCGACCGCGGACGGCGGACCAGCGTGGAAAATTGTGATTGGCGTCGCCGGCGACATCCGCTCGCGCGGACCGGCGGTCCCGGCCGATCCGGAGTTCTATCTGCCGTGGACGCAAGTGCCCAAGGACGCGTGGAACTGGTTCCGCACCTTTTACATCATCGCCCGCACTGACGGTGAACCGGCGCGGCTGCTCTCGCCGCTGCGCGAGGCGATGGCGCGGATCGATCCGGACATCGCGCTGTTCGACGTCCGGACGATGGATCAGCGCCTCAGTGGTACGCTCGCAACCGCTCGTTTCAATACGCTGTTGCTGGCCATGCTTGGCGGCATCGGCCTGGTGCTCGCCGCCAGCGGTATTTACGGCGTCGTCTCGTACCTCGTCAGTCAACGGACGCAGGAGATCGGCGTGCGTATGGCGCTCGGCGCAACCAGCACCAGTGTGGTCGGGTTGATTTTGCGGCAGTCATTGAAACCGGTCGGTCTCGGCGCCGCGCTCGGATTGCTCGCCGCTGTCGCGGCGACGCGCCTGCTCGCGGCCCAGCTGGTCGACGTCTACGGTGTGAGCCGGACCGACCCCTTGACGATCGCGCTGGTCGCGGCCACACTCATCGCAGTGGCGCTCGTCGCGAGCGCCGTGCCGGCGAAGCGCGCTGCGGCGATCGATCCGACCACGGCGCTTGCCGCCGAATGAATCCACGTCCCGACTGAAGGAGACTCGATGATCGGACCACTGCTCGCTGCTGCAGCGCTGACTATTACCAGTGCTGCCTTCACCAACGACAGCAACATTCCGTCGAAATTCACCTGCGACGCGGGCCAGACCAGCCCATCGCCGGCGCTGGCGTGGAAGGACGCTCCGGCCGGGACGAAATCGTTCGTGCTGATCGTGCACGATCCGGACGTGCCGCAGATTCCCGGCGGCTTCACGCACTGGGTGCTCTTCGACATTCCGGCGTCCGCCAAGGAACTGCCGGAAGGATTCCAGGTCGGGTCGATCGGCGTGTCAGGGAACATGGGCATGCGGCGCCAGGGCTGGATGGGACCGTGCCCGCCAACCGGTGTCCATCACTATCACTTCATGCTGTCGGCGCTCGACGTTGAATCCCTCGGGTTGCAAGCCGGCGCGACCAAGGCCGACGTCGAAAAAGCGATGCAGGGACATGTGTTGGGCAGTGCCGAACTCGTGGGGTTGTATCAGAAACAGCCCAAGTAACTTTCGAGGTGATTGGGGATTGGGGATTAGGGATTAGTGATGGTCGGGGATTGGCGGTTGCTACTAAGCACCGATCACCAATCACCCCGATCCCTAATCCCCAATCCCTAATCCCCAATCACTTCAGTTCCACCACGACCAGCTCTATCGTCCGGTCCGTGTCATTGACGTCTTTGTGCATCGCGCCGGGTGGCATCGGCGCCTGCCAGTAGGCTTTTCCAGTCTCGTAGTGCGTGACGGTCGCTTCGCCGGCGGCCGTCACCGTCTTGAGGTCGCCACCGACAATCGCAATCACCGATCGGTAGCGATCGTGCCGATGAAGCGTCGATTCGGTGTGCGGCGGAATGACGCTCTTCCACGAGGTTGCGCGTTCGTTGTCGTACTGTGGCACGCGCGTCATTTCCGGCTTTGACTGCGCGGGAGTTCCGCTGAAGCCGGACGCCGACACGAGTGCGGCCACCACACTGGTCCGAAGAGGAACGCCGAGGCCGCAAAGATCGCCGAGGGTGAATTTCATTCGAGACATCTCCTAGAGCCCCAGCAGCTTCGCGGCATTTCCGCCGTAGATCCCCTGACGTTCGGCATCGCTGACTGGCAATTTCGCGATTGCATCGAGCATCGAGGGAATGCTGCCAATCTGATGCGGATAATCGCTGCCGGCCAGGATGTGATCCGCGCCGGCAAAGTCGATCGCGAGTTTCAGCGCCCCCTGATTGAAGTTGACCGTATCGTAATAAAACTGCTTCAAGTAGCTGCTCGGCTCGCGCTGAATGTTGGCGCGGCAATCACGAAACGCGTGAAAGCCGCGATCGAGACGTTCCGCGAGATACGGAATCGTCCCGCCCAAATGGCAAAGCGCCCAGCGGATCTTCGGAAACCGCTCGGGCACGCCCGCGAACACCAGCGACGCGGCGGCCAGCGTGGTGTCGTAGAGGAATCCAACCAGCGGCATCAACCAGTACTCTTTCATCATCTCGACGTTGATCGGATGTTCCGGATGGATGTACAGCACCGCGCCAAGATCGTTGGCAATCTCGTAGAGCGGCCAGTAACGCTGGTCGCTCAGCGCGACGCCGTTGACGTTGCTGAACAACATCGCACCGCGCATGCCAAGCTGGCGCATCGCCCGCTCGAGTTCTTTGGCGGACGCGGTCGGATCGTTCAACGGCAGCGTCGCCAGCGCCGTGAACTTTCCGTCCGGCCGCTCCATTGCTGCTTTGAATTCATCGTTCACCATCGCGGCGAG
Source organism: uncultured Acidobacteriota bacterium (assembly GCA_963695635.1). GTDB lineage: Bacteria > Acidobacteriota > Vicinamibacteria > Vicinamibacterales > CAVVIG01 > DATKHR01. The sequence goes on along the minus strand of CAVOHK010000008.1, from coordinate 8,761 downwards.
CCGCACCGCCACATCCGGCTTCTCCACGTGGGTGCCGGGCGTGGTCAGCGTCACGACCTGCTTGGCAACGCCGAGTTCCTGCAGCACGCCGGCGCGGTAGTCGAGGTCGCGATGCCCACGCACCGCCACGTTGTAGTCACCGGGATAATGAATATTGGGATTGCCGTCAGCGTCGATTGTCACGCGGACGCTGCTCTGCCCCGACTGCAGCGCTTTCATGTAGTTCGGCGGATAGTAATGATTGTGAAAGTCGATCACCGGCATTCTGCGGTCTCCAGATCAAATAGACAGGCAATCCAACCAGCACCAGCGCGAGTCCGGTCAGACTGTTTTGCGGATCGCTGATGATCTGATTGACGACGATTGCCGCGCACATCGCGGCAAACAGCAGCGGCGCAACCGGAAAGCCGGCCGCGCGGAAGGCCGGACGATAACCGGCCGAGCGCCGCAACCACAGCGTGCCGACGGCGAGCGCCCCAAAGAAGATCCACTCGGTATAAACCACCCGCGAGACGATCACACCGTAAGTGCCGGTCAAAACCAGCACCGACGACCAGATCGCCTGCATCGCAATCGCCGCCGACGGCGTGCGATAGTCCGGATGAATCCGCCCCATCCACTTGAACAGCAAGCCATCATCCGCCATCGCCAGGTACACGCGAGGGCCGGCAAGAATGATCCCGCTCATTCCACCGAACGACGAGACGATCACCAACACCGCAATCGCCGACGCTGCAGTCGGGCCGGCGGTTGCCGCCGTCGCATCAAACGCAATATGTGTCGAAGCGAGCACCCGGTCGAGCGGCAGGACCAGCAGGTACGCGGCATTCAGACCGAGATAGATCGCGACCACGATCACGGTACCAATCATCAGGGCGCGCGGAATGGTCCGCTCCGCGTCGCGCGTCTCTTCGGCGGCGTAGGTGACCATGTGCCACCCACCGAAGGCGAACAGGCCGGCAACCAGCGCCCGCAAAAAGCCACCGACCTCAATCGACGGTCCTCCGCTTGGCAACCGCGGCGTTCCAGTGCTGAACAGTCAGTACCAGCAAAGCGATAATCGCGGCGACTTTGGCGATGGTCAAGCCGGTCTGCACACGGCTGCCCGGGCTTAACGCCAAAGTAATTGATCGCGGAGAGGATCATGATGCCGGCAACCGCGGTCAGCCGAATACCGAGATCGCCGATCGGCACGATCGTGGCCGCGTAGCGGCCGAACACCATCGCAATCGCCGCGATGATGCCGGAATGCATGCTCCAGAACATCGCCCAGCCCCAGAGAAAACCCGCAGCCGGCGAAAACATTTCGCGGAGGAACACGTAGACGCCGCCGGTTCGCGGACAGGCCGAAGTCAACTCGGCGCAGATGCTCGCGCCGAACCAGGTCAACGCACCGGCAACGACCCACACCAGCAGCATGCCGCTGAAGCTCGGCACCGCGCGGCTCACTTCGGAGGGCTGAACAAAAATCGACGCACCGACGATGGTGCCGACCACCATGGCGGTTGCCTGGGTCAGCCCGATTGAACGCGCCAGCCTGGTCAAGGCGACGGAGTTTATCCTTATCGGCCGGTGGTCTGCTGGAAAATCTCCCGGATCGTCGCAATCGTATCGGCGTCCGCGGCAGTTTTGTCCGAGCGATAGCGCTTGACGCGCGCGAAGCGAAGCGCAAATCCGCCGGGATATTGCGAGCTCGCTTGAATGTCGTTGAATGCGATCTCCGCGACAACTTCGGGCTTGACGAAGACGGTGTAGTGATCGCGACCGATTTCCAGTTCGAGAAACCGCTTCGTCTGCCAGGCGAGCATTTCGTCGGTCAAACCCTTGAACGTTTTGCCGAGCATCACGAATCCGCCGTGCTCCGCATCTCGAGCGCCGAGATGCAGATTGCTCAGCGTGCCCTTGCGGCGCCCGCTGCCCCACTCGGCCGCAAGGATCACGAGATCGAGCGTCCGCGCCTGCTTCACCTTTAACCACGCCGAACCACGGCGTCCGGCGGCGTAGCCAGCGTCGAGGGCCTTAGCCATCACTCCTTCATGGCCGCTCTCCAGCGCCGCGGCGGCAAATGCCGACGCAGCGTCGGCCTTTGCGGTCACAATCCGCGGCACCCGGTTTCCGCCGGACACGATCCCTTCAATCGCGCTCAACCGCTTCGTCAGCGCTTCGTCGACCAACGGAGTCCCGTCAAGATACAACGCGTCGAAAAAGAATGGCGTGATTGGCAACGAGCTCTGGAGCGCGGCGACGTCGAGCTTCCGTCCAAACCGCCGCATCGTCACCTGGAATGGCTGCGGCGTCCCATCGGGCCGCAACACGATCGCCTCGCCGTCGAGCACGATTTGGCGAGCCGGCATCGCACGCACGATCTCGACCACTTCCGGCACTGCCACAGTCACGTCTCTCAGGTTCCGCGAATACACACGCACTTCGTCGTCGGCCTTGTGCGCTTGAATCCGCGCGCCGTCGAGTTTGTATTCGAACGACGCCTCGCCCAGATCGGCCAGTGCCGCATCGACGTCGCCGGCCGAGTCGGCCAGCATCGGCTGCACCGGCTGAAATGGGCGCAAGACAAATTGCGCGAGCGCGGCCTCTCCTTCAGTCAGCGCCACTCGCGCGACGACGCCGATTTCTCCTGCCAGCATCGCGGCGCGCCGAAAGCACGGCTGCCGGAACGTTGGCCGCGCGCGCGACTGCATCGACCAGTACCGCCTTCGAGCGCTCCTTGTCGGAGTTCACCGAACAGGAGCCGAATGAGAAAATCCTGTTCCACTGCCGTGGCGCGACCGAGCATGTCGCGAAGCATCGCCGCGCGCGCCCGGCCAGCGCCTGCGCCAGCGGCGGCAGACAACCTCGCAAACAAATCGTCGACGTCGTTGACCGTGAGAGAAGAGTCGGCCGAAGGCGGTAGATCGCGCAGCGTCGAAAGCAGCGCCATGCCGACGTTGACGCGGCCCTGACGAGGATCGCCGATCAGAAATCCGACAACGATTGGAATAACGTCGGGGGGTGTGCGCGACAGCAGAGCCGCCAGGCGGGCAATTTTTTCGAGCCGCCCCGCCGTCGCTGCGACCGCAGCCGATGCCTCAACGACTTCCGCGAACCGCACCGGCCGATCGTACTCAATCCGGGCGCTGCCAGGCTGAGACGGCGAGCCGCGGCGAACGGATGAAAGGTTGCCGGCGGCTTACGCGCCGTTCAAGGTGCGTCGCAGGCGCGAGAACATGCCCGGCCGGTCCGGTGCCGCCGACGATTCGTCGGAACCGGGCGGCGGCTCGGTCCCCTTGTCCGGTGACCACCGCCGATCCTCGACAACATGCTTCGGCAGTTCGTTGCCGACTTCGAGCGAGTGATTGACGATTTCGGCCTGGCCCTTGATCTGCGGCAGCAGGCGGCGGTCGCCGTGCGGGAACCACCGGCAAAATTCGTCGATGGTCGCGTCGGGGTCTGCGCCGATCATCTTGCAGTAGTCACGGATGAAGGCGCGCGCGAAGATGCCGTTGGGCCAGCGCGAAAAATCGTTGCGCTCCATCGCTGCCCAGAGCACTTCGCTGACGTTGGTTTCGGTCGCGATTTGTTGCAGTGATACGCCGCGCTGAATCCGGGCCCGGCGCAGGTTTGGTCCGAACGCTTCCCGCCCACTCATAAGCGTGATCAGTACCGCAAAACCTTGACCACCGCGGTTTGGCGTCTGACGGCCCAAAATCACGACTTTCGCCGGAGGCGAGTCTCGTTTTTCTACATCCGATTACGAACCCGTCAGTCGAACTCGCGGGACGGCGCGGTTTGCGAGGAACCGACCCGCCCGGCCTGGATGTCGGCGCGCGAATAGTTTTCGCTTTTCATTTTGGCGCGCCGGCCAGCCGTCGCAGGATGGCGAGCTGGCCAATGTGGGTCAGCGAATCGGCGATCGCACCCTGAAACAGTTTTTCCGGTGGGACGGCAAGCGGCGCGTCCGACGCCAGATAGTCGTCGAACTTTTGCAACGACGTAAAAAACCGCTCGGCTTCCTGCTCCCAGCCGCCGGGCGCTGTGTCGTGCCAGGCTTCGGTCCCCTTCGCCTGGGTCAGCGCCCAGTCGTAGAGGTCAGCGATGTGGGCGAGGATCTTCGCCGCTGTCCGTGCCGACCCGTCCGGCGTGTAGGCCGCGAAAGTTCGCCGGGGCGCCGCGGTACAACTTTGCCGCCGCGGTAGGCGACCGTCGCGACGGTGTGACGCAACAATGCTCGTTTGTCATCCATAAGCTGTTTGCTCGCTACTGGTTGCTCGATGCTCGTCACTCGATGCTCGTCACTCGCGGCTCGTCCTCGCTGGCTCGCGGCTCGATGATCAAGCTACAACAGGTGACTGCACCTTCTGCCTTTGCGAACTCGCTGGCATCGACGGTTACGACTTGCAGGCCACGAGTGGCGACCCGCTCTGCGGTGCGCGGATAAGCAGACGCCATCACGATGCGATCGCGCAACCGCAACGCATTTGCCGCGTGTGGCTCGCGGTCGTCGACGGTGACAATCTCGAAGTCGCGAAACGCCACGGGCGCGATCCACGCGGGATTCAGCAGCAGCGTTTCCTTATCGATCGTGGTCACCGCCGATTTCAGGTGCAGGCAGTCGTCGATCGCCACCTCACACACGGCGTAGCCCAGCGGACTGAGTAGCCGGCGCATCTGCGCAACCGCGTCGGCATTGGTCCTGGTCGAGCGGCCGATGAAGACGCGCTTGCCCGCGACCAGCACGTCGCCGCCGTCGATGGTGCCCGGTTCCTTGATGAACGACAGTGGTCGATACACGGCCAGAGCTTCGGCGACCGCCGCCACCTCAGCGCGCCGTGACGCAGCGCCCGGACGCGTCACCACTGCGAGTTCGTCGAACACAACCGCAATGTCTTCGACGAATACCGAGTCGGGCATCTCGCCAGTCGAATCCAACTGTTCCACGCGATAGCCGGCGTCCGTCAAAGCGCCGATATAAAGGTGGTGCTGCGCGCCCGCGCGCGTGACATCAATCGGCACCCGCTCCTGGTGGGTCAGCTCGCATGAGGCGAACGCCGGGCTGACCGCGCGCGTGATGGCAACCAAAACAATTGGATTGTAGATTGTAGATTGCAGATTGCAAATTGTAGTTTGCAAATTGCGCTGAATGATTGACAGTTCCAGCCAGCAGTTTTGAAATTCGCAATCTGCAATTTGCAATTTCCAATTTGCACTTATTCTGGACTCCATCATATAGTTCTCCAGCATATGGAGTTTGGTGGAGCGATCCGCGAAGCGAAGAAGGGCACGGCCGAGCTGGTCGTGTTGGCGTTCCTCGAAGATGAACCGCGCCACGGTTACGAATTGACGCAGCTCATCGAAGAACGCTCCGGCGGCGTGCTGACCTTCAATTTCGCCTCGCTTTACGCGACGCTCTACAAACTCGAGGAACGCAAATGGATCCAGGGGCGCTGGGTCGAAAAATCGGGCCAGCGCCGTCGCCGCTACTACAAGATCACCGCGACCGGGCGCGAGGTGCTGGCTTCGCAGCGAAAAGAGTGGCGTCAGTTCTTCGAATTGATTGGCGACCTCGCAGGAGTTCGATATGCGTGACCGCGAACTTCGTGAATGGCGCGCGATGGTGCGCGAGCGCGCCGACGCTGAATGGCGAGCACTCTCCACCGATGTGATCGACGAACTGGCGTGCCACCTTGCGGATCAGTACGCGGCGGCACGGCGCGGCGGTGCGACCGATGCGGAGGCGCGCGACATCGCGCGACAGGTACTGAACGCCGCGTCGTTTCTCGAGCTGTCGAAGCGGCCGCGCGCACGAATCGGCGGCGGCTACGGCCACGATCTGAAGGTTGCGGTCCGTCAGATGCTGGCGACGCCGGTCGTGACCATCGTCGCCGTGTTGTCGCTCGCGCTAGGCATCGGCGCGAACACCGCCATCTTGTGGACAGCCTGCTACTGCGAGCGTTACCGGTGAGGGAGCCGGATCGCCTGGCGATGCTAGGGGACACGTCCGTGCCCGCGAACGATCAGTCGTGGACGTATGCCATCTGGCAGCAACTGCATGAGCGCCGCGCACGATTTGATAACGCGTTCGCATGGAGCCAATGGCGCTTCAATCTGTCCGAGCGAGGCGAAACCGAATTCGCCGATGGCATTTTGGCCAGCGCCGGCATGTTCGACACGCTTGGCGTCGAGCCGGTGCTGGGCCGCGGCTTCACCGAGGCCGACGATGTTCGTGGCGGTGGACCGGACGGGCTGGTCGCGGTGATCAGCTACCCGTTCTGGCAGCGACGCTACGGCGGCGCGGCCGATGCGCTCGGTCGGCATGTCACGCTCAACGGTATTCCCTTCACGGTCATCGGCATTTTGCCGCCTGACTTTTTCGGTCCCGACGTCGGCCGGCGGATTGAAATCGCCATCCCGGTCGGCACCGAGCCGCTGATGCGGGGCTCGCGGTCGATGCTCGACGAACGGCGGGCGTGGTGGTTGTCGGTGATGTTCCGGCTCAAACCGGGTCAGACCTTCGACGAGGCCACGGCACTACTCCGCAGCGAGCAGCCGCAGATTCGCGAAGCCACGCTGCCGCCAAGCGGCCCTGACGATGTCCGCAAGGACTTCCTGAAAGCGGCGTTCGTCGTCGCACCGGCAGCGAACGGCACGTCAAGTCTCCGCGCTCGCTACCAACGGCCGTTGATGACGATTCTGGTGGTCGCGGCCTCGTCCTGCTGATCGCCTGCCCGAACATCGCGAACCTGTCGCTGGCGCGTGCCACCGTACGACGTCACGAGATGAGCGTGCGAGCGGCCCTCGGGGCATCGCGCTGGCGAGTGGTGCGCCAACTACTGACCGAGAGCCTCGTGCTGTCGACGACCGGCGCGGCGCTCGGCCTCGGCTGGCGCAGTGGGGCAGCCGTGTGCTGGTCGCAGCAGTTATCGACTCGCACCAACACCGTGTTTCTCGATCGGCGCTCGACTGGCGAATTCTTGCGTTCACCGCCGGCGTGACTGTTGCGACGGCACTGTTGTTTGGGATCGCGCCGGCGTTTCGAACTGCGCGCGTCGCGCCGATGGAGGCGATCAGGGAACTCGGGCGCGGCATGATTGGCAGCCGTCGCCTGACGCTCGCCGGCACCTTGGTGGCGACCCAGGTGGCGTTGTCGATGGTGCTGCTGGTGGCCGCCGCGCTGTTCGTGCGGACCTTCGCCAATCTGGCAGCCCGGCCGATCGGATTCGATCGAAACGGTGTGCTGCTGGTTAACGTCGATCTGCGGCGCGCGCCAGAACCTGCGGAGCAGCGTCGCCAGATTGGCGATCGGATCGTCGAGGCCGTGCGCACGCTGCCTGGTGTGAAGGCCGTGTCCGCATCAGCACTTTCGCCAATCGGCAATATGAGCTGGAACGGCGCGTTTCAAGTAGTCGGCGCACCGCCTCAGAGTGGACGGCAGCGGTTGGCTTACCGCAATTCGATCGCGCCGGGATGGTTCGCGACGTATGGAACGGCGCTGGTTGGCGGTCGTGATTTCATGACCGCCGACCGGGCCGGCAGCCCACCGGTGGCGATCGTCAACCAGGCGTTCGCGCGGCAGTTTCTCAACGGCCAGAGTCCAATCGGGCGCACGCTGCGAATCGAAAACACCACCGAATCGCCGTCGTGGGAATTGTCGAGGACGCGGTCTATCGATCGCTTCGTTCCGACCCGCCTCCGACCGTGTATACGCCGTTGGCGCAGGCTGTCGATGATCCGTTTGCGCAGCTGATTCTCAGCGTTCGCAACGCAAGCGGCCCGCCGGCGCTGCTCACCCGTAGCGTCGCAGCGGCGATCAACAGCGCGCACCCGGATCTCGCACTGACATTCCGCCCGCTCGCCGACCAGGTGAACGCAGCGATGACGCAGGAGCGTGTGGTCGCGATGCTGTCCGGGTTCTTCGGCGTGCTGGCCCTCCTGCTCGCCGGCCTCGGCCTCTATGGCGTGACGGTGTACGCGGTCAGCCAGCGGCGCGCCGAAATCGGCGTCCGCATGGCGCTCGGCGCCGCACCGGCGGGCGTGATGCGACGGGTACTGCGTCGGGTCGGCATCCTGGTGCTGCTCGGCGTGCTGGCCGGCGTCGGACTCAGTTGGTGGGCGGCGACATTCGTCTCGTCGCTGCTCTTTGGTCTGAACCGCGCGATCCAATGACGCTGACCGCCGCGGCAGTGACGCTGGGCCTGATCGGCGCGCTGGCAGGTTGGATACCGGCGTATCGCGCGACGCGAATCGATCCGGCGGAAGTGTTGCGGGAAGCGTGAGTCCACGCGTCGACGACAAAAGAAGAAACCGCAGAGAACGCTGAGAGCGCAGAGCAAATGATGTCTCCGCGCGTTTCAAGTCCCTCTCCCCTAAATGGGTTTCTAAGCCAGCACACTCTGTCCTCGCATTCTGCAGCGGTCCAAACGGCGAAATGTGGGACGCCACCCTCGAGATCCTGATTGCTGAAACCGCGAACGGCGGCGAGTTGATCAAGCACCTGGACAGAACGCTGAACCTGCGCCTGAATCGCGCGCAACGCGACGAACTGATGCGTGAAGGCTTTTCGATGACGCGCACAATCGAACGCTCCCGGCGATTTCCCGTTTCACATCGTCGTCCGCGACGCGCCAAGCCGCGTCGCCGCATCGGTCCGAATCACGCGTCAGAGCGCCCACCTCCTAATTCATTCCTAGTTCCTAATTCATTCCTAGTTCCTAATTCATTCCTAATTCCCAATTCATTCCGAATTCCTAATTCCTAATTCCTAATTCCT
>CAVOHK010000007.1:0-20568 GCA_963695635.1 uncultured Acidobacteriota bacterium | reverse complement strand
GGGTTCGAGAGGTTCGTGGGGTTCACGAGGTTCAAAAGGGGTTCGCGGGGTTCAAAAGAGGTTCTCGAGGTTGGCCCTTTTGCTATGCTTCGGGTGCCATGGCGACTGTTCGGGCTCTCGCTCAGCCTGTTGAATCGCGCCGCGTGGAAATTTGCCGGACGGCCGCGCAAATCTTTCGCGACCGCGGCTATCGACGCGACGTCGGTCAGCGACATCGCCAGGGCGCTGGGGCTGACCAAGGCCGGCCTGTATCACTACTTCGACAGCAAAGAGGCGCTGCTCTTCGAGATCATCTCCTACGGTCTCGAGCGCGTCCGGGACGATGTAGTGCTGCCGGTGCTCGCGATTCGCGACCCGGAAGAACGCCTCCGCCAGATCCTGCTGCGGCATGCCCGGATCACGACCGACGGTAAGGGGCGCTGTCGCCCACCTGGGCGATGAAATCCGCGCGCTGCCGCCGGCCGCTCGACGCCAGATCGAAGAGCGGATGCGTCTGTACTTCGACCTGGTCCGCGGAACACTGGTTGAGCTTAAGGCCGCCGGCCGACTGCACGACGTCGATCCGACAGTCGCCGCCTTCAGCGTGCTCGGTATGGTCCTCTGGCTGCCGAGGTGGTTCCGTCAGGACGGACGCTTGTCGCAGGAACGGGTGGCGAGCGAAATCACCCGCATGGCCCTCGGCGGGCTGCTTCGCGAAACGAAGCCAGCCAGATCCTCAATCCCAAGATCCTAAAATCCAGATCCTCAAATCCTCAGATTCTCAAATCCTCAATTTCCGCGAAGAGCAGCCTCAAATCCCGAGGCAAAGGTATTTAATCTCGACGAATTCCTCGATTCCGTACTTCGATCCTTCGCGTCCCAGTCCCGATTCCTTGACGCCGCCAAACGGTGCGACCTCGGTCGAAATCAGACCCGTATTGATCCCGACGATGCCGTATTCGAGCGCTTCGGCAACGCGCCAGATGCGGCCAATGTCGCGCCCATAGAAATACGCGGCGAGACCGAACTCGGTCGCATTGGCCAGCGCGATCGCCTCGTTTTCGGTTTCGAATCGGAAAATCGGCGCGACCGGTCCGAAGGTCTCCTCGCGGGCGATCGCCATCGCCGGCGTCACACCGGTCAGGATTGTCGGTTCGAAGAAGCGGCCGCCGCGCGCGTGACGTTTGCCACCGACCAGCACCTGCGCGCCTTTCGCCCGGGCGTCGGCGATGTGGCTCTCCACTTTTTCAACGGCTTTGTCGTCGATCAGCGGGCCCTGCGTGGCACCAGCGTCGAGGCCCGGCGCGGGAGACAGCTTCGCCACGGCGGCGGCCAGCTTCGCCGCGAACGCGTCGTGCACCGTTGCCTGGACCAGCAACCGGTTCGCGCAGACGCAGGTCTGGCCGGTGTTGCGGTACTTCGACTGAATGGCGCCTTCGACCGCCGCATCCAGATCGGCATCGTCGAACACGATGAACGGCGCGTTGCCGCCGAGTTCGAGCGAGAGTTTCTTGACGGTCGAGGCGCACTGCGCCATCAGTACCTTGCCGATTTCGGTCGAGCCGGTGAATGACAGCTTGCGGACGATCGGATTCGATGTCAGCTCGCCGCCGATCTCGGTCGCCGAGCCAGTGATGACGTTGAACACGCCTTTGGGCACGCCGGCCCGTTCCGCGAGTTCCGCCAGCGCGAGCGCAGAAAAAGGCGTCTGCGAAGCCGGCTTCAGCACCACCGAACAGCCCGAAGCGATCGCCGGCCCCGCCTTGCGCGTGATCATCGCCAGCGGAAAATTCCACGGCGTGATGCAGGCGACGACGCCGATCGGTTCCTTGATCACGACAATCCGCTTGTCGGCTTGATGGGCCGGGATGGTATCGCCGTAGACCCGCTTCGCTTCCTCGCCAAACCACTCGAGAAAGCTGGCGGCGTAGGCGACCTCGCCGCGCGATTCGCTGATCGGTTTGCCTTGCTCGATGGTCATCAACCGGGCGAGATCGTCCTGATTCGCCATCATCAGGTCGAACCAGCGCCGCAACACCGCGGCACGCTCTTTGGCGGTTTTTTTCCGCCACGCCGGGAAGGCACGGGCCGCCGCGTCGATCGCGGCGCGCGTTTCGGCGCGCCCGAAGCGGGGTACGCTGCCGATGATCTCACCGGTCGCGGGATTGTCTACATCGATCGCCCCGGCCGGTGCGCGGTCGAGCCACGCGCCATCGACGTAGCAGGCCTGTCGGAACAGTTTGGCGTCTTGCAGCAGAACGGCATTCGCAGCGGTAGCCATACCCGCCGATCTTAGCTGCTCCGGGCGCGCTACGCGACGTGATCCGTTTTCGTCGCGCTGTCCGGAACCACCCGCTCGACCTCGATGGTGCACTCGTTCATGAACGCCGCGATCGCGCCGATCGCCGCGAGCATCGGAGCGAGCACTGTGCCAATGACACCGACGGTCAACGGAAACTCGGCGATTACCCGCGTGTCTTGCTTGATGACGACGCGGCGGACGTTTCCTTCATGGACGATTTTCTTGACCATGTCGAGCAGCTGCCCGCCGGCGACTTTGAAAGATTCTTTAAAGGTTTCTGGCATGGGTGGCTCCTAACTCGTTGCTCGCGCTGGTCGCTCGTTGCTCGCGACTTTCGACTTGACTTGCGACTTTACTTACTTATATCGCGTCCCGTGCTTGATCACCATATCGACGCGCTGCAGCAGGGCAGATGTAGCGCATGACGTCGCCACGGACGGCGATGATGTCGGCGAACTTGCCGGGCGAGACTGTTCCTACCTGCCCGTCAACCTTCATCGCGACCGAAGGCCAATAAGTGGCGGCACGGATCGCGGTCATCGGATCGACGCCGAAGTTGGTCACCCAGGCGTCGAGTTCGCGCCAGGTCGAGTGCGTATGGAAGTTCATCGGGATTCCGCTGTCCGTTCCGATCAGCAGCGTCACACCAGCGTCTTGCAGCTGCTTGATACTTGCGGCCGAGCGTCGGCCGCCGCACCGCTGTCAACTGGAAGTACGGCAAGCGATCGGGATGGTCGAGCGACTTGCGGATGTCGTCGGCGATGTCTTTCGGCAGTCCCTCACGCCAAGCCGGATCGTCGAGCACTTCCGGGTTATCGCGAAAGTACTCGTAGTTGAGCAGCCCCTCGACCGTCGGCGTCCAATAAAACGGTCCCATATTCATTTTCGCGGTCCGTTCCTTGATGGCCGCGATGATGTCGGGCGGATATTCCGACGCGGTGGCCAGACCCGTGTGCTCGAAGCAATCGACGCCAGCGGCCAGGCCGCGGCGAATTTCTTCCGGTCGATGCGCGTGCGCGACCACCGGCTTGCCATTCTTGTGCGCCTCGTCGACCACCGCGCGCACTTCCTCGAGCGTCATCTCGTCCTGATCGATCAACTTGATGACGTCAACCGTGCCGTCCACCAGCTTCTTCACCTTGGCGCGGGCATCGTCCGGGCCATTGACGCCCCAGCGGTACGCCTCGGTGCCGGGGTACGGCGCATGCTGGATGAACGGACCAGACACATACATCGTCGGGCCGGGAATTTTGCCGGCGTTGATGCGATCGCGCGTGCTGATGCTCGGCTGCAGCGGACCACCGAGATCGCGGGCACTCGTCACGCCGGCCATCAACAGTTGTTTCGCGGAGGCGGGAAAGATGACGTTCTCGAACGCCGCGGTATAGGTCTTGTCCCAGTGGTCGTAGTCGGAGTGACCGAGGATTTGTAGATGGACATGCATGTCCCAAAGGCCGGGAAGCACGGTCATCCCTTCGGTCGAAATCACCTCGGCGCCCTGCGGTACTGCGAGGCGACCCACCTGGCCCACAGCAGTGATGCGTTCACCGTCGATCAGGATCACGCTGTTCTGAATCGGCGGACCGGCGAAGCCGTCGATCAACGTGCCGCCGACCAGCGCCTTGACCGTCCGCGCCTGTCCTGACGCACCAACCGTCAGCGCTGTGGCAACGGCAAACATGGCGAGGAGCAGTTTGTTCATGCGCTGGATTGTAGACGGAGACACGGAGACGTGGTTCGACGGCTTTACAAACTTCGCGAACTTGGCGAACTTGGCGTTTTCTTCCTCGGCCTCTGTGCCTCTGTGGTCATTGCTGTGTCTCGCGTTTCACCGGCGGTGGCATCTCGGACGACGTAAACCGCGGCAGCATCTGCTCGCGCATCGCGAGCTGATACAGCGTCGCGGCGATTGTCACCGCCGAATCCTTCGCGTCTTGCTCGATGACGCGCTCGTAGGTATCCAGGTTAGTGTGGTGCGTGTGCGTGTTGTATTCGATCGGATCCTGACTGAATCCGATGCCGGCGAGCCCGGCGTTGTTGAACGACGTGCTGTCGGTGCCGCCGACGGTGCGGCTGCGCGTCGCCACCGCGCCGGCAACACCGAGATCCGCGAACGGCGCGAGCACCTGGCGCACGATGTCAGCCGCGGTGGGCGGACCAAACACGCTGGCGCCGCGGGCGCGGCCGGTGCCCGAATCGATGTTGAGGTATGCCGACCAGCCTGGCAAATTCAGGCCGCTGGTTCTCGAACGATCCGAAATGCTCTTTGACGTAGGCCTGTGAACCGAGCAGCCCCTGCTCTTCTCCGCTCCACAGCGCGACGCGAATCGTCCGCCGCGGCTGAACACCCTGCACCTTCAGCAGCCGCGCCGCCTCCATCATCGTTGCCACGCCGATCGCGTTATCAGTGGCGCCGGTCGCCGAGTGCCACGAGTCGAGGTGGCCGCCGAGCATGACAACTTCCTCTTTTTTGTCCGAGCCGGGAATTTCGGCGACCGCGTTGTAGGCGGTGCGTCCTTCCGGATACAGCTTGTTGACAATGTTGAATTCGAGTTCAACCGGCGAACCGTCGGCGAGAATTCGGGCGATGCGGCCGTAGTCCTCGTTGCGCATGACAACGGTCGGCACGGCTTTGCTGACGTCGAACGTCCGGTTGTTGAAGGCGATGATCTGACCGTGTTCGCGGCCGGCGTCATTGACGCGCATCCGTGCGCCGTTGGCCACCAGAAACTCGTCGATTCGCCGGGCCACTTCATTCGCCGACATTGGTGGCGGTGCGCTCTGGTTGCCGCGCGCCGCGTCCGCCGCCGAACTGACCCGCGTTCGGATTGTTCGGATCGAACTGCGTTTTCACCTGCTCGTCCGACCGCCGCTTGGCCGGCGGGTTGATGTTCACCTCCACTTTGGCCGGCCGTCCGATCAACACGATCTTTCCGGCTACCCGGCCCTTTTGCGAATCGAGGAACGACGTCAGTTCAGCCGGCGTCGGCCGTTCGGGAAGATCGATCTCCACGGCCTGCGCAGTGACCGTTCCGTCGGTGCCCGGCGTCCACGCCAGCACCTCGCACGTCAGCTGATCCTTTACGGGCGAGATGATGTGACCGGTGAACCGTTCATTCACCCAGCCCGGGTGTCCAAAGTCCCATGGTTCGAGATGGCCGTTGGTAAAACCCCAACTCTCCATCTGCTTGATCGCCCACTCACCTGCAGCCTTCAAGTTGGGCGTACCCGTCACTCGCGGGCCGTGCACATCGGTGAGCATGTGCAGGGTCCGCATGATTTCCGAGTGCCGATTCTCTTCGGCGCGAATCTTCGCGTTGATGCCCGCGTCGATCTTCTCCTGCGCCCCCACCGGCACCACGAGAACCACACAGAGAACGATCGTGATGACCCTCATGAACCTCGTGAACCCTGAACCTCGTGAACCCATGAACCTCGTGAACATCGCGAACCTCATAAGCCTGTGAACCTCTTGAAGGGTGATGGCGCGGCGATCGACGTCAGTGCATCGCGTAGTTCGGCGCCGTCCCGGTAACGATGCTGTGGCAGCCGGCCGAGGCATTTCAAGATAACGCTGCGCAGTTTGCGCGGCACATCCCGTGGCAGGTCTGGCAGCGGTGACGCCAGGACGGCGACAGCGGTGGCCATGTCGTTGTCCCCGTCCGCGAGAAATGGGCGGCGTCCCGCCGCCATTTCGTACAGCACGATGCCCATACTGTAGACGTCGGTGCGGCAGTCGATGGCTTCGCCGAGCAGCTGTTCGGGCGACATGTAACCCGGAGTTCCCAGCGCCAGGCCATCGAGCGACGAAGCGGTGAGTCCGCTGACGGCGCTGGTCGAAGATGTCGCTTCCTTGGCGGACGATGGAACGGACGCCGGCCGGCGCGCCAGCCCGAAGTCGAGGATCCGCAGCGAGCCATCGGCTGCAAATCGCATGTTGCCCGGCTTGAGATCGCAGTGCACGATGCCGGCGGTGTGTGCGTGCGCCACGGCGTCGGCCATCTCGATGCCGACGCCAACGACCACCGCCGGATCAGGCGGTCGCGACCGCAGGCGATCGGCCAGCGAATCTCCCGGCACGTACTCCATCACGATCGCAGCGCGGCTATCGACCTCGACGATGTCGTAGATTGCGGCGATGCCGCGGTGGTTCAACTGCGCCGCGGCGCGCGCTTCGCGCACGCGGCGTGTCCCCTCATCCTGGGTAGAACTCTGCGTCAGTAACTTCAATGCCACGTCGCGCTGCAGCCGCGTGTCGCGAGCGCGATACACCTCGCCGCCACCGCCACGGCCAATCGGCAAGCGGATGCGATAGGGGCCGACTTCGGCGCCCGGCGCCAGCTCGTACTCGCGGTCGTCGGCGGCCAGCGAGCGCAGCGCTCCGCTGGTTTCATAGGCGTCGAGCAGGTCCATCACTTCCGCACGGAGCCCGGCATCGGCGCAGGCACTTTCAACGAATGCCGCGCGCTCGGCGATTGGCCGGTCAAGTGCGGTCGCAAGTAATGCTTTGATCGTTTTCCAGCGGGCTGCGTCCATTCAGCCCCGCAGCCGGTGCCGCAGCCACGCGGTGGCGGTGGTCAGCTCTCGTTTCACGGTCGATTCGGAGACGTTGACCGCGACGCCGATCTCTTCAATCTTCAGCCCGCCAAAATAGCGAAGTTCGACGATGTGCGCCTGGCGTTCGTCAAGCGCTGCCAACTCCGACAACGCGTCGTGCAGCGCGAGCACGTCGACGTCCTGGCCGCCGCTCGGGTCGGCGACGCGAGACAGCGGCACGCGCGGGCCATCAAAGCCGTCGCGCTTCGAGGCGGCTTTGCGGCGTGCATGATCCACCAGCACGCGGCGCATCATCCGGGCCGCAATGCCGAAAAAATGGGCGCGGTTTTCCCACTGAACGCGCCGCTGCGGCATCAGCCGGATGTAGGCCTCGTTGACGATGGCGGTTGGTTGCAAGGTGTGGCCGGGACGTTCGCGGCGGAGATAACTGGCCGCCAGCTTTCGGAGCTCGCCCTGCACCACTGCCATCAGCCGCGTTTCCGCCTCGGGCGATCCCAGTCGCCACTGCGCCAGCAGCTGCGTTACGTCCTGATCGTTTGGGGATTTATCCACGTCTCGTTGCTCGTTGCTCGTTGCTGGTCGCTGGTTGCTGGTTGCTCGAATTCGGGCGAATTCCTAATTCCTAATTCCTAATTCCTAATTTCTGCCTCCTACCCCACCCCGGTATGTTAACTACTCCCGGGGGAGCCGCGTATTAAACGAGTGATGAAACTGCGAAGCGTGGTCACGACTCTGCTTATGACGGCCGCGCTCAGCGGCCTTTCGCCGGCGCGAATTTCGGCGCAAAACCCCGGTCAGGCTCGGCAGGAGACGGCATTCGTCGAACGAACCCGCGTCAACGCCGAGCAGGCGCGCGAGCAGCTCCGGGAGGTCCTTAACGACTACCCTTCGTCGCTCGCACAGGTCCTGCGCCTCGATCCGACGTTGATGTCGAATCCGGCCTATCTGGCGCCCTACCCGGCGCTGGCCGCGTACCTCGCGCAACATCCGGAAGTGGCGCACAATCCCGCCTACTTCCTCGGCGAGGTCCGGTTCGGCGTACCTGATCCGCAGCGCCGCACGGTTGAAGCGATCGAGGAGTCGCTCGCCGGCCTGGCGTTCTTTCTGTTTTTCATGACCGCGCTGGGTGTCGCGACGCATGTCGCGCGATCGATTCTCGAGCATCGCCGTTGGATGCACGCGATGAAAATTCAAACCGATACGCACACCAAGCTGGTCGACCGGCTGTCGTCGAATGATGAATTAATGACTTACATCAATTCGCCGGTCGCACAGCGGTTCCTATCGTCAACGCCGGTGTCAGTGGAATCGGATCGGCTGGGCAATGTCTCTGCCCCGATCTCGCGAATCCTCACCTCCCTGCAAATCGGGGTGGTCGCCACTTGCGGCGGTACCGGGCTGTGGATTGCGAAAGCCCGGGTCATCGAAGAGGTGGCGCAGCCGCTGCACGTGATCGCGGTGCTGGCCATCGCGCTCGGCATCGGCTTTGTGATTTCGGCATTCCTGTCATATGGTTTGTCCGAGCAAATGGGGCTGATGAAGCGCTCGACCAATGCGTGACATGACGCTGTCTCATCTTGATCGTCTTGGCGTCGTCGCCGCTGATGAAACCGCGGACGCGCTGGTGATGGACGAAGATGCCTTCCGCTTGTTTTACGATCGGACGGCACGTCCGGTATGGGCCTATCTGGCGCGGTTGACCGGCGACCCGCGTACCGCGGACGACCTGCTGCAGGAAACCTACTATCGCTTCCTGCGTGCGCAGCGCCGCGGAACAGCCGCCCCTGGACTGGCCATCGTTCACGAAAGCGATGCCTACCAGCGCAATTATTTATTCCGGATCGCCACCAATCTGGCGCGCGATCTTCACCGCCGGCCGCGCGCCGACTCGGTGCGGATGGACGATGGGGTGGAGGCAGTCGATCCGGACACGACGCGCGATGCCGCCTCGCACGTCGCCGATCGTGTGGACCTGTCGCGGGCGATGGCACAGTTGAAACCGCGCGATCGCAGCATGTTGTGGCTCGCCTATGCGCAAGGATCAACCCATGAAGAAATTGCTCAAATACTGGGTTTGCGAGTCGGCAGCATCAAGCTGATGCTGTTTCGCGCGCGTCGCCGCCTCGCGGCGCTGCTGCCGGAACGCGCCGCGGCACGGGGATCACGATGATGACGGACCAGGACCTCGAACAACTGTTGCGCGAGAACCACCAGGAAACCTGCCGCGACGCGAAAATTCCAAGCGCCGGGCTGATTTACTGGCGCGCCTCGATCCGGGCGCGCAGTGAAGCGGCGCGGAAAGTCGAGCAGCCGTTCACGATCGTGCAGGGAATCGCGGCGGCTTCGGTGGCTGGCGTCGGCGTCGCACTCGGCGGGTTCGCGTGGCAGTCGTGGGCGACATTGCCATCGCAGCTCGGCGTGACCACCTTGTTCGGACTCGCGGTGGCGGCGCTGGTGGTTATTTCGCCGCTGGCGTTGGTGGCGCTTGGGTCACGAATGCGATTCGATCGCCCGCAGGACTGACCGCAATCCTCGACACGCCGGTCAGTCCGAGCGACCGCAGATCCGCAAGCCTTTTCCAGCCGCCCGCGGCGTCGGTTCTTCGCCATCCATAAAGCCCATCGTCTTTCGCCACCAGCAGCAGCCCATCGGGTGCCCACGCGAGATCGGCCTCACGCGAGCCAGCCGGTGCGTCTACTAACGGCGTGATCGCCTTGGTCTTTGGATCGAGTTCGCGGATATGCAGTGTCGCCGTGCTGTCGGCGGCGGGCTCCCGCTCGACGAAGCTGACCGTCCCGCGCAGCGGAACGGTTTGCAGCGACCGCCCGATGTTGCGAGCGAGCGTTTCCGCTTTGCCGGTGCGCGTATCAGCGAGCTGTAAGGTGGCTGGCTGACCGAGGACGAACAGCGCCAGTGTCTGCGCGTCGGTCCACGCGTGATAGCCAACCGGTTTGATGTCGTTGAGCAGCAACTGCGGTTGCTGTCCGTCGGAGGTGAATTGCCACAGCCGCTGCGTGCCGTCGGCTTCGACCCGAATCACCGAAATGTGTGCGCGATCCGGCGTTACTGTCGGCGAGTACTCGCTCTCGGGAGTATTGGTGACGCGAGTGACTTCGCGGCTGGAAATCGTATAGCGATAAATGTCGGTTTGCGACCCGCCACGGATCGAGGTGAAGAGAATGGCGCGGCCATCCGGGGAAAATGACGGCTGGTTGTCGTAGCCGGGACTGTTGCTGATGTTGACCGGCCGGACGACCGCGCTGGCGCTGGAAAGATTCAGTGTCGCGAGAAAAATTTCAGTGTCCGGCGGCGAGCTCGGAGTCTGCGCCTGCAGGGACATCAGCAGGGCGAGACCAGCCGCGACCGGAAGCGAACGCATGACGCCATGGATTGTAGGCCAGCACCCGCTCCCACGGCACCCAGAACACGTAACACATCATGAATTGCTCGAAGGTCGGTCCCATCAGGATGCGGATGCCGACCAGGAAGGCCAGTCCTGCGGGAACCAGCAGCGCGCGCGCACGACGGCTGAATAGAACCAGCGGAAATCCGGTTTCGACAACCACCGACATCGCCGCCAGGCTGCGCGCCATCCAGCGGTGATTCGCCACCCAGATGCCCCAGTTGGTCAGCGGCTCGCCGTCCGAGAGGTGATACTGCTGGCGCAGCAACAACAGCGACAGATTGTCGGACACGATCCAGTCGAGCCCGGAATGGCGTAACTTCGAAATACCGGCCGCGCAAAAAATGACCGCCATCGCGACCCAGACAAACCGAATCGGCCACGTGTATTCCCAGTCGGTGGCGCGAGCGTCTGTTCGCTTTCGGTCGCGGCGCGCCAGCAGCGCGTCGAGCGAACACGCGTCGCCAGCTCGCGACATGGCAAGGGCTCCGCTCGTAAACACCACCAGCGTGTCGAAGTGTTGCGTCTGGCCGAAGTTATGCGGGAGTCCCATTAAATATGTGCCGAGCGCGAATCCAGTCAGCATCGCAGGTCGCGAAAACAACCCGACGGCGCTCAGCAGCAGCGACACCTTCCACACGACTTGCAACCAGCTAATCGCTCCGGGTGAGAGCGGCCGCAGATGCAGCGCGTCGAACAGCCAGATGGGCATCCAGAAGACGCCGGAGTACGCGCCCCACGGTGAGAAGTCGTGACCGACCTGCCAGAGGAACAACATGCCGAAAAACAGGCTGCGACAGATGCCAAGGGAGCGAGCGGACCCGGGCGTGAACCAGAACCGATTCCAGGCGGCGATCACTGGTTGACCTCCGCAAGCAGCCGCTTGCGGTCAGGCGTGTCGACGTTCGCCGCCTGCCAGTCAATCGTCCAGCGGAGCTCGTAGAGGCGCATCGCCACGACCGGCGGGCCGTCATGGCGGGCCTCGCGACGAAGTGTCTCGTAGCGCGTCATCACGTCGTGCAATCCGCTCCGCAGGCGCACCTCGGCATCCGGCTCAGCAAGCATCTGCCGAAATGCCTTCGGCAAGCGCGATTGATCGAAGGGCGCCACAAAGCGATTCGCGTCCAGCGGAAATTCGCTGCCGTCAGCCGTAACGCCGAACACGCGATGCCACGTGAACGACGGGCTCGACCAGGCCACCGAGAACATCGGGTATTGCGAAAACGGCCAGTGTTCCTGATCCGTGACGATGTCGTAGGCCGATCCTGCGAGGAAACTGATCAGGACGAGGTTGACGAACGACCGTCGCACGCGAGCCCTGCAGCAACTCGCGTTCCGGCTTACCTCGACCACGAACCTCTTCGGTGGAACGACCCGTCAGGCCGGTAGACCGCGCAGGTCGCGGCCGCCCAGCCGCACATACATGTCTTCGTCAGGCGCGCGCAGCTCGTCGACGCTGGCTGGCCAGGGTTCGTTCACCTGCATCAGCGCCAGCGCTGCGCCGATCAATGCCACGTTCTTGGTGAAGTTCACCATCTCGCTCATGCGCTGCTGCGGATCCTCCTGTTCCCAGAAGCGATGCATCTGCAACGTCGTGGGAACCAGGAACGCGACGAGTGCCGCCAGACCCTGACGCGGCTTCATTCCGGCGACGACGCTGGCGCCGCCGGCCAGCAGTACTGCAGCCGTGCCGTTCACCGCCGCGGCCGGCGCCCTGACACCTTTCGACGCGGCGTAGCCTTCCATCACCGCCGAATGCTTCAGATGGTTGATACCGCTATAGATGAAGAAACCGCCGAAGAGAGCGCGACCTATGAGAAAGAGCGACCGCATGCGTCCTCCTGTAACACGGAAGGATGCAAGCAGGCGACCGGGCTAATTGTCCAGTTGGGCTTCGCTGCTCGCGAGCTGCCGCTCGAGGAATCGGCGCTCCGGTGCCGAACAGTCGCATGCGAGCGCAGCGCGGAAATGTTCCGCTGCCGACCGGCGATTGCCCGTTTCCAAGGTGAGCTGGCCGAGGGTTGCGTGCAACAGGTAGTAGCGCGCCAACGTATCGCTGCCGGCGACTGATCGCAGCGCGTCGAGACCTGCGGCGGCGCCGTGGACACGGGAGATCGCGATCGCGCGGTTGAGCCCGACGACCGGCGTCGGCTTCATGGCCAGCAAGTAGTCGTAGAGCGTCGCGATTCTTTCCCAGTTCGTCGCTTCGAATCGCCCGGCTACTGCGTGGCACGCCGCAATCTCGGCCTCGATGTGGTAGGCCGTCAATCGATCACCGGATGCGGCCTGGTCGAGATGCCACAAGCCGCGGCTGATCAGGTCGCCGTCCCAGCGCGCTCGATCCTGATCCTCCAGCCGCAGCAGATCGGGACCTTCATCCATGCGGGTCGCAAAACGCGCCGCCATCAACAGCATCAACGCCAACAGCGCGTGAACGCCTGGGGTCGTAAGCATCGGATCGGTGGCAAGAGCGGTCGCCAGTCGAATCGCCTCGGCACACAGTTCGTGGCGCACCAGGTGGTGTCCGGCGTGTGCGGCATAACCTTCGTTGAACAGCAGGTAAATCACGTCGAGCGCCGACTCGAGACGCTCCGGCTGTTCATCAGCATTGATCTCGAATCGCACGTCCGGTTCGCGGAGGCGGCGCTTGGCTCGCACCAGACGCTGAGTGATGGCTTCTTCGCTCGACAGCAGTGCTCGTGCAATTTCGCCGACGCTGAAGCCGCAGACGGTCTTCAGTGTCAGCGCGACGCGGGCCTCGCGATTTAACGCCGGGTGGCACGCGAGCAGAATCAGCGCCAATTGATCGTCGCTCGGAACGGTCGGCTCGCCGCGAAGCCGCGTTTCGATGGCCGGGACGACCGAGTCGACTTCGAGCATCGGCGCACGATCCGCCAGCCAGCGATCGCGGCGCAAATGATCCAGCGCGCGATTCTTCGCGACCTGAATCAGCCACGCCGTCGGATTAGCCGGCTGTCCTTCGTGCGGCCACACCTGCAGCGCTTTGACCAGCGCATCCTGTGCCACTTCCTCAGCCAGCGCCAGATGACGAGGTCCGAGAATCCGCGTCAGCGTCGCGACCACATGGGTAAACGTACGTCTGAATAAGTCTGAAGTTTGAAGTGTGAAGTCTGCATCATTGACGCGCGGCGCTGGCTCGAAACAGCCTGATCGTCGAAACGTGGCAGACTTCTGACTTCAGACTTCACTCTACTCATTTCAACGGAAGATCTCCACCTCTCTGATTTCAATCGTCCCGAAGTCCAGATGCGGGCAGCCCTTCGCGATTGCGACGGCTTCGTCGTACGACGGAACTTCGAGTACAAACAGGCCGGCAATTACTTCCTTACCTTCGGCGTACGGACCATCACTGACAATGACGTCGTCGTTCGAGCGGCGCATCAACTTGCCGCTGCCGTCGCGCAGTTTCTGGGAGCCCGCGAGGTTGTTCGCGTCGCGCAGTGCCGTGGACCATGCGGCATAGCGGGCGACGATCGCCTGCATCTCTGCCGGTGAAAGTTTGGCGAACTGGTCGCCGGTTTCGCGCAACAACAACGTGTATTTGGCCATCTGTCGTCTCCTCTACCCGTAGACGAACCAGACGGTCGAAAACCGACACGGCGCAATCACGATGAACGCGGAGAGCGCCGAGTCCGCCGAGAAACTGTTGGGCCAACCGCGACCCACACTAATCCCTCTTCACTAACCACGCTAATCCCCAATCCCCAATCCCCAATCACCATTCACTAGACGGTGGCCGCAAGCGCTTGCTCGACATGCGCCAGGTGGTGGCGGCAATGCCACTCGTACAGCGCCACCGCTTCATCGATCGTCACGGTTCCCCAATCCGGGTGCTTGAAGGTGCGCGCATACTCGGCGTCCGACAGGTTCTTGAGGAACAGCACCCATCGTCGATGCAATGCCTCGAGAAGGCTCAGCGATAATTCCACGGGTGCAGTTTTCGCGTCAGGCAACTCGGCCCACAGCTGCTCTTCGTAGGTTTTGATTGCCGGCGAATCTTCGGTCGCAGCCATCTTCATGCGGATGTACGCGTTCATGTGACTTTCGGGCACGTGATGGACGACCTGCCGTATCGTCCAGCCGCCTGGCCGGTAGGTCGTTTCGAGTTGAGCATCGCTCAAGCCGCCGACCAGCGCGCGGAAGCGCGCTGGTGTGTCTTCAATCGTCTTTACGAACGCAGTGCGGGTGGCTCGATCGAGCGGCGCCTTGACACGCTCGAATTTGCCGACCGGGTAGCGAAGCTTGTCCAGCGTCATCGTTCCTCCCGAAACGGACGAGACGGACGAGACGGAGGGACGGAGGAGACGGAGGGGACGGGGGCACGGAGACAGAGGAACGGAGGGAAATGGAGACACGGGATCAACACGGAGACACGGGGCAACGGAGACAAAAAACAAATTGTTTTTCTCTTACTCTGTTGCTCCGTTGCTCCGTGTTGATCCCGTGACTCCGTCTCCTCCGTAACTCCGTCTCCGTAGCTCCGTCTCCGTGTGGCTCCGTCTCCGTGGCTCCGTCTCCGTCTCCACCCGCTAGCATAGGCGGAGTAAAATCGCCGCGCGAGGAAACTTTCATGCTGAAACGATGCATCACGCTCATAAGTGTGCTGGCGGTGCTGGGCGCAATCGCGTTCCGCTCCGAATACCTGCCGGCGTCTGCGCAGGCGCAAAGTCCTTCGACCAACTCCGGACAAGGCGGTGGGCAGGGACGCGGCGGCGGTGGCGCCGGCGGACCGATTCCTTCGATTGAAGATCGCACGAACGGCATGCGGAAGATCGATGGCTACTTCCCGCTGTATTGGGACGATCGCGGCGGCTCGATGTTCCTCGAGATTCCGAAGATGGATACCGAGTTCCTGATGGCATTCGGGCTCGCCGCCGGACTCGGATCGAACGACATCGGCCTCGATCGCGGCCAGGGCGGCGGCGGACGCGTGGTGTTTTTCCAGCGCGTCGGTCCGCGCATTCTGCTGGTGCAGCCAAACCAGTCGTTCCGCTCGAGCAGCACCAACCCGCTCGAGCGCAAATCGGTCGAAGATTCGTTTGCCAAATCGATCCTCTGGGGCTTTCCGGTCGCGGCGCAAACTGGTGATCGCAACCTGGTCGATGCGACCGAGTTCTTCGTGCGCGATGTCACCGGCTCGGGCAGCGCGCTGCGGCCCGGCAACTATCGCGTCGATCGAGGGCGCAGCACGTTCTACCTTCCCAACACCAAGGGCTTCCCGAAGAACACCGAAATCGATGTGACGCTGACCTTCGCCAACGACGCCGCTGGCGGACGCGGCGGTGGTGGCGGCCCCGCCCAGGGACCCGAGCAGATTGGCGGACGCGCCGGCGGAGCCGGGGGTGGCGGCGGACGCGGCGGCGGTCTGTTCTCGGGCTCGGTCGCCAGCGTGACGCCATCTCCCGACTCGGTGACGATGCGCGAGCACGTTTCGCTGGTCGAATTGCCGGACAACAACTTCAAGCCGCGCTGGGACGACCCGCGCGCCGGCTACGGCGGACTGACCTACGTCGACTACAGCGTGCCGATCGGCGAGCCGATGCAGATGCGCTACATCCGGCGCCATCGCCTCGAAAAGAAAGATCCGAACGCGGCGGTGAGTGAAGCGGTGAAGCCGATTCAGTACTGGGTGGATTCGGGTGCGCCCGAAGACGTGAAGAAAGCCCTCGTCGAAGGCGCAAGCTGGTGGAACCAGGCGTTCGAGGCCGCCGGATACCGGAATGCTTTTAAGGTTGACGTGCTGCCGGCGGACGCCGACCCGATGGACATCCGCTACAACATGATCAACTGGGTGCATCGCTCGACGCGTGGCTGGAGCACCGGCGGCAGCATTTCCGATCCACGCACCGGCGAAATTCTGAAGGCCACCGTCATTCTCGGCTCGCTGCGCGATCGCCAGGACTACATGATCTTCGAAGGCCTGACTTCGCCGTACGGTGCGAGCAACCAGCGCTCGCAACCGGCGTATGAAGCGGCGATCAAGCGCATTCGCCAGCTCGCCGCGCACGAAACCGGTCACACCCTCGGCCTCGGCCACAACTACTACGACAGCAGCAAGGGCTGGATTTCGGTGATGGATTATCCGCATCCGCTCGAAAAGTTGAACGACGACGGCACGATCGATATCTCACAGGCGTATCCGCAGAAGATCGGCGACTGGGACAAGGTGACGATCAACTACGGCTACCGGCAGTTCCCGGCCGGCACCGACGAAAAGAAAGCGCTTACCAAGATCCTCGACGATGCGTGGGCGGAAGACATCCGCTACATGACGAACCAGGATACCGATTCGAACCCGAAGGTCGACCAGTGGTCCAACGGCGTCGATCAGGCGGACGAACTGTATCGGCTGATGAAAGTACGCCGCGCGGCGCTCGATCGGATTGGCGAGCACACGATTCGCGCCGGCGAGCCGCTGGCGACCATCGAAGAACCGCTCGTCCCGATTTACATGTATCACCGCTACGCCGTCGAATCGGCCGCGTCGATGGTGGCTGGGCAGGATTACATCTACGCGATGCGCGGCGACAGCCGCGTGCCGACGGTCGGCGTGAAAACCGACGATCAGCGGAAAGCGCTCGACGCGCTCGCCTATACGTTGAAGCCAGCCGAGTTGACCGTACCCAAGAAGATTCTCGATCTGATTCCGCCGCGTCCGCCGGGCTACGGGATGCACCGCGAACTGTTCGCGCGGACGACCGGCGATACGTTCGATCCGCTGGCGCCGGCGACGATTGCCGCCGACGTGACGATCGGCTTCGTGCTGCAGCTCGATCGCGCGGCACGGATGGTCGGACAGCATGCCGTCAATCCGCAGCTGCCGGGCCTGGAAGACGTCATCGATCGTCTGGCGCAGGCGACCTTCGATGCGCCGACGACCACGCCGTACGAAGCGGCGGTCAAGCGCGCCGAAGAACGCGTGCTGGTGGATCGGGTGATGTGGCTGGCCTACGCGGCGCCGAACAGTCAGGTGCGCGCGATCGCTTCCATGAAGCTGCAGAAACTGGCGGCGCGGCTGCGCGCGGCGGTCGCGAAGACCGAAGCCGATTCGGCGCAGAACACGCTGCTCGCGGCAGACATCAAACGGTTCCTCGAACGGCCCGGCGATCCGTCGCGGCCCATTCCGCTGCCGGCGCCGGATGCACCGCCCGGCGCGCCGATCGGCGATGCGCCGCTCGACTGGCTGGCGCCGGCTCCGTGGAAGTAGCGTGCCACTGGCCACCGGTGGCACTAAATCACTATCAGTGATTGGGGATTGGGGATTGGGGATTGGGGATGGTGATACAGCCAATTCCCTAATCCCCAATCACTACACAGGTTTGCAATTAGTTGGTGGCATCAATTCTGCTCCTGCTAGGTCCGCCCCCCGATTTTCGTATTGCGAACGGACAGAACCCCGTGACCAGCAAGAAAAACCGTCTGAAAGAGATACAAGACCAGCTCGACCTTTTGATGGACGAACTGCACCGTATTCGTCATCGAATCGATGACCAGGAATCCCGTCGCCGTACCTATCCCTTTCCGTTTGAACGCGGGGTCGCGCCCGACACTACGCCGCCACCACCACCGACGAAGACTCGCGGTCGCCGAAAGAAGGACTAACTCTGCCGTTACGACGCGTGACAATTGGGCCGAACTCTGTTACAAACTGTCGCGTTTTGGCTTCCAGGCGTCGAACGAGTCACTCCACACATCGGTCGCGCAGCAACGACGGCCAACGGCCCCCAACCATGGCTCAGCTAGCCGAACTGCTGCGTGGACTCAATGAAACGACAACTGAGTTGAAAACCGATGTCCTGACGCTGACCAGGAAGATCGTCTCGCTCGAAGCAGAAATCGATTACCTGCAGGGCAAACGTCAGCTCAGATAACCCGCAAAAAACAGAACGCCGAGTTCGCCGAGCACGCAGAAGCTCGGTTCTCAGTTCTCAGTTCTCAGTTCTCAGTTCTCAGTTCTCAGTTCTCAGTTCTCAGTTCTCAGTTCCCCGTTCTATTCCTGCGGACACGGTCCGCCGACAGCCCGCACCGACTGCACGCGGAGCTCGGGCATCGCCGGCGAAACTCCTGCGCCCGATGCAACGCCAGCGTTCTTCGTCACCACCGAACCGACGATTTCAACTCGCTGGCCGGTCCAAGGCTGCATATCCGATCCCGACAAACGGTAGCCGCTGATCGCTGCGGCCGTTCCGCCCGACGCCACGGTGCCTGGCGAGGCGCTCGCCGCTGCGCCAGCGCTTGCGGAGGAGCCTGACGTGCCCACGGTCGACGGCGGCGTCGGCGTCGCGGCTGGCGGAAGCGTTGGACTCACGGCCGGCGGTGGCGGCAGCGCTACGGTCGGCGGCTGCACGCCGGCGGCCGACGCCGTCGAACCGACAGCGCCCGGTGCCGCGGCACTCGACGGCACAACTACCGGGTTGTTCAGAATGTAAGGCTGCGCGTCGGACCCCTGGCCCGCCACACATCCGCTCATCGTGATGCTTTGCGGCGTCGCGCCCGGAGTCGTGGGCGGCTGCGCGCCGGTTGGGGATGTTTGCGCGAAGAGCGGCGCGGCGCTCAACAGGATGCACGCGCCAACGAGTGAACCTTTCATGTCAGCTCCTCTGTTAACAGAGTTCGCTGACAATCGCTGCAAGCCACACTCCACGCAGCGCGGCCTCAACTGTTAGATCGGTGCCGATCGCGCCTGAACGTCTCTCGCGGTCATTCCATAAATCGGCGGCGTCGGGACATCGATGATTCCCAACATCGTGTAAAGCTGACCGCGGTGATGAATCTCGTGTTCCGGCATCATGCGCAGCCACTTCCACGTCGTCAGCATCGACCCTTCTGGGGTCGCGCATTTCTCGGCGAGCATTTCCGGCGTAAGCTGCCGGAACAGCGTCATCGATTCCTGGTGGAGCCGATCCATGAACGCGAGGATCGCGTCGCGGCCGTCGGCCAGTTCACGACCGTGTGTCTTGTAGCGGCTCTGATGACGATGGACCGTTTCGGCCCAGATGTAGCGTTCGGTGACGGCGATGTGGCGTACCAGGTCGCCGAGCGTAAAGGCGCCCGGTTTATACGCCCATTCGACGCGATCGGCCGGAATACATTCGGCGACACGGCGCGTCCTCTGCCGAACCTTGTCGAAGTGGTTCAGGAATTCCTCGAGATCAAACATCGGCCAACTCACTATACTTAGGACTCTATTTCCTTACTATGAACGTTTCCCATTCGGCTGGGGGGCCGAACCGGACGCTTGCGGAGTTGCAGGCCGATGTCGAGTCGACGTTCGTCCTGCTCGACATGGCGCGTGGCGGCGACGGTCGGGCGCTCGATCGCCTGTTCACCCGCTATCTGGCGCCGCTGCGGCGATTCGCCCACGGCCGGCTTCCCTCGTCTGCCCGTGATCTGATGGACACCAACGACCTGGTCCAGGAGGCGTTGATGCAGACCTTCAAGCGGATCGACGGGTTCACGCCGCAACGCGAAGGCGCGCTGCTGGCGTACCTGCGACAAGGGATCGTCAACAAGGTGCGGGATGAGATCCGCCGCCGCGGCCGACGGCCGGTGCAGGAGACGTTGAACGAAAACGCCGTCGACGGCGCGGTGTCGCCGCTCGACGCCGCAATCGGTCAGGAGGCGGTCGATCGCTACGAAACGGCGTTGCAGCGGCTGCACGACGAAGAACGCGAGGCGATCATCGCGCGGGTCGAACTCGGCATGAGTTTCGAAGAAGTGGCTGCGGCCCTCGAAAAACCGAGCGCCGACGCCGCACGCAAGGCAGTCAGCCGCGCCTTGTTGCGCCTTGCGGAGGAGATGCGGCGTGGCTGACCAGGATCCGATCCGGCCGGAAGGGGCGCCTGGATTGGGCGAAGCCTCGGTGCTGCTCGGTCTGGCGGATTCCGTGGCCGACGGCAACGACGTGGATTGGGCAGCTGCAAGCGCGGGCAGCGACGTTGATGCCGAGCTGATCGAACAGCTCCGCGTCATCGATGCCGTGGCACGCATCCATCGTAGCCAGTTGAACACCGGCACGGAAGCCGAGGCGACGCCGGCCGCGCCCGCCGCTGCCCGGGAGCCACAGCGGCCTGAAGCCGGGGGAACATCCGGACTGCAGCCGGGGGAACGGTGGCAGCATCTGATCATCGTCGAACGGGTCGGCGGAGGGACGTTCGGCGACGTCTACCGCGCCCGCGACACGCATCTCGATCGCGATGTGGCGCTCAAGCTGCTGCGGCGGCGCGCGCAAACTGAAGCGCTCGCCAGCCAGATCCTGTCCGAGGGCCGGCTGTTGGCGCGCGTGGCCCATCCCAACGTCATTACC
>CAVOHK010000006.1:0-264066 GCA_963695635.1 uncultured Acidobacteriota bacterium | reverse complement strand
TGGACCCTCATTGATGCGGCGGTGAAGACTTCAGGCTGCGATTCAGCAGCGCGGCGAGCCGCAGCCCGCCTTGCGCCAGACGCTGATCGATCTCGCCGATGTGTGCGCGGTAGTACGTTTCGTCGACGATTCCTTGCTGCGCCAGCAATGCCCGCGTGGCGATGCGCTTCGACTCCATCGCCCAGTCGACGGTCGAGCCCGGTGAATCAACCGTCCAGCCGTTTTTTCTGATCAGCTCGCGCAGCAATCGCAGGTATGCGGCATCGTCAAGCTGCCGATGCGCGATCAAAGCACCATCCCACACTTCGTGCAGGTTGCAGGTCCGGCGCCGCGCCGGGTCGTCGCCACATTCGCTGTGGCCAAAGACCGACAGCAGAATGCCGTTGCCACCGCGTTCGACGCCCAACGCGTGAAAGGGCTGATGCAAATCGCCGACAAAATGTACGAGAAATTTCAGCGCGATTGCCCGGTCCGCACGATCCAGCGCTGTGTTCGCCAGCCGTTCCTCGTGATACGGAATGCGATCGACGACGCAGTCGCGCCATCGGTCGGCGGCGGAGCCGGACGCGACACCCGGCTGGTGCGGACAATCGCGGTTGCGATCGTAGCTGGAGGCATCCGCCGGAATATTGACGTAATGCCAGAACGACGTCTGAAAGTTGCCCTGCAGATAGCCGTCGGCCCACGACGCGACGTCAGGCAGCGTTTCCGGACCAATCAACCACACGACGTTTTCGCGCGCCGCAGGCGTCAGGTGTTCAGCGGCCAGCAGCGCAACGAGGCGATGCCCTTGCGAGCCCCATGCCGCCACGTCGGTCGTCGCGAGCGTGAAGGATATGATCGCAACCGCCACGGTGATGGACGCCGCAGCCCTCGCCTTCGTCATCGCTTCACCGTCAGTTCGTCGAACGACTGCAGGCCGTTGAGCAGCCGCGCGGGGCGTCCGAGCAGAACTTGATCGAAGTACTGCAGCACCACCGCACGAGTGATTTCGGTGATGCGCTCCGGCGCCAGCGAGCCGAACGCGTTCAGCGCGCGCAATGGGCCGCCCCAGAAGATCATGTCGCTGAAATCGAGGTGCAGCGTATTCGCGATATCGACGCGATAGTACGGCTTCGCCCGCCGGTAGATCACGTCGCTGGCGCCGAGCCGGCCCGGACGTGCCGAATACACCATCAGGAATGGCCGGTCCAGCGGCCTGTCGATCATCCGGCCGAATTGCGGAATGCCGTCAAGGTTGAGCCCCGCCCGGCATCGACCATCTTCAACGCAGAATTCACCGGCGACCACGCCGCCCATCGAATGACCGCCGACGCCGATTCGCGCCATGTCGAGGCGCCTGGCCAGCATGCCAGCAGCGGTCTCGCTGGAGAGACTCGACAGTCGGTCGAGCACCAGCCGGGTGTCGTCAACCCAGCGTTTCATCGCGGCAGCAGTTTTCGGAGTGGTCGCGAAGTACCCGCGCAATATTCGTCGCTGCTCGTCTGCGCTGGTACTCGTGGTGACGGCAGCCATCGTGTCGTCTTCCTTGCGCCACTCGTTGACGACGTCGAGGTACGGCTGCCGTGGTTTGCCGTCGGAAACAAAGGAGACTAAGCGGTTACCTCTCAGCAGCGCTGCGCCCTCTTCGTACGGGTGAACGACGTTGAGCACCGCATAGCCATGGCTGGCAAGATCTTCGAACAGTGCGGTGTGGGCGCTGCCGAAGCCGCCGTACCCGGCCGCAAACACGACGACCGGCAGTTTCGCCGGCGACGCCGCCGGTGGCAGATCCAGAAGGGCGTGCGTCCGTACGCCGGCGAGGTGGTCGTAAGCACCGCGGCCGACGCGCAGCAGCTCGGCGAAGCCCCGCACTTCGAACAAGCCCCAACGCAAATACGGCGCTGGTTCACCACGCGCGCCAGCGTCAGACGGATACCACGCAACCACTTCGACTTCCCGTGCGGCATTTCCTCCGTCCAGGCTCTCCGGCCGCGACGCGTCGCTAACCAACCACGACGTCGTGCCAATCGGCGAGCTGCCAGTCGGCGGTGGAAGTTCGAACGGTCTGTCAGCTGGTTCTTGCGTGGCAGGAACGTGCCGTTCCAGCATCTGTCGGCGAACCACGGCACCGTAAACGTTCCCCTGCGCATCGACGCCGACGCCTTCCGCACCAGAGTGATCCGCAGCGGTCGATTCCAGATCTTCGATGAACGCGGTCACGCGTCCATCCTTCGCGCTACCGATCCGAATCCCTTTCTTGATGCCGGGCAGTTCGTGCGCACCGGTGTCGGGACCCGACTCGGAATCAGCCACGTAGATAGTGTCGTCGCTGGTGATGTAGATGCCGCTGGGACGTCCGAATTGACGCCATTCGTCGAGAAATCGACCGTCCTGGTCGAAAATCTGGATGCGATTGTTCTCGCGGTCGCCGACGAACAGCCGCCCGGTCGAGTCGATCGCGATGGTATGCGGTTCGCTGAACTCGCCGCGACCGTTTCCCTTTTTTCCCCATTCTTTGACGAACGCACCGTCCCTGGTGAACTTGACGACGCGGTTGTTCGTGCCGTTGCGATGGCTGTCGGTGACGAAGATGTCGCCGTTTGGGGCCACGACGACATCAGTCGGTTGATCGAACAGCCCGGGTCCGGAACCAGAGACGCCGGCCTGGCCGAGCGTCATCAGCACCTGCCCGGACGGGCTGAACTTGAACACCTGGTGGCCCTTGCCGTTTTCGCCACGCGCATCGGTCACCCACAAGTTGCCGTCACGATCGACCGTGGCGCCGTGGGGAAACACGAACATGCCGGCGCCCCAACTGGCGAGCAACTTTCCAGCGGCGTCGAATTTCAGGATCGGCGCCTCCGATCGACCGGCGCAGGAGTTTGCGAAACAGCGATGAATGACGAACACGCTGCCATCGCGCGCTGGCTCGACCGCGGTCACCGCCGCCCACTTCACGCCGGTCGGCAGTTGACCCCAATCGCGTGTCGTGCGATAGGGTTGCGGCAGATCGTTGGAAGGGACCGGCACCTGGGCGCGAACCGATACGGCCAGGAGCGCGATGGCGAGCACGAACCAGCGCGAGCGGCGGACCATGGTCATTCGTCGCACCGGCCCAAGGATGCGCTCAGGGATACCATTTCGCCAGCCGGATCTCAATGCTGCTGCCCTTCATCGCGTCGCGAAACGCATCGAGGCTTTGCGCTACGGTCAAACCGCCCGGCACGCCTTGCGTCCGGGCGTTCGGGTTCGCGGCCTTCGCCGCGAAATCCTGATCGTAGTGGTAGACATAGACCAGCTTGGGATTCAGGATCCTGGCGCACGCCGCCGTTGCCGCCGGCATCATCCGCTCGACCGGAATGTTCATCGGCAGGAAGGCGACATCGATATTCTTCAACGCCTGCACCTCGGGCACGCACTCCGTGACACCGGCAAAATACAGGCGCCGGCCGCCAATCGTCACGACGTAGCCGTTGGATTTTCCTTTCGGATGTTCCGGCGCACCGGGCTTGATGTCGTAGGCCGGAATCGCCTCGATGCGCACGCCGGACGCCAGCGTCGACGCTCCATTCGCCAGAACGACTCCGTCAGGCAGCTGCGGCTTACCGACCGAAGGGATGACAATCGTCGTCCCGGCCTTGCGCAGCTGCTGGATCGCCTTGGGGTCGAGATGATGAGCGGGATCGTCAGTGATGAGAATGACGTCGGCCGGCTTGGCCTGCGACAGGTCGCCAGCGCTCCACGGATCCACCTGGATTACCTTGCCGCCGTACTCGATCTGCACGCTCGCATGGATCAACGGCGTGATCTCGATGTCGCCACCGCCCGGAAAGGCACTCGGATATTTCTCCGACGCGCCGAGTATTCCGTTCGTTAGAAATATCGCCAGCCCAGCCCACGCAACGGCTTTCATACTGCGACCTGCCTACTTGTTTCCTGCCATTTCGGCCCGCAGCGCCCGCCCAGGGAAGGCGCCCTCGACGATCTTGCTGTCACGGATCACAGGCGTGCCCGCAACCAGAACGTGAACGATGCCGCGCGAGGCGCGCGCGGGCGCCTCGTAGGTCGCCTCGTCCACCACCGTCGCCGGATCGAACACCGTGATGTCGGCGTCCGCGCCGGGACCGATGCGGCCTTTCGCGCGGGCACCATGGACGCGCCCTTCCAGGCGTTGCGCCGGCATCAGCGTCATCTTGCGAATGGCGGTGGTCAACGACAGTGCGCCGCGTTCGCGAACGTAGCGTCCCAGTACGCGCGAAAAGGTGCCGGCGCCGCGTGGGTGCGTCGCCGAGCCGTCGCTCGCAATCATCGTCAGCGGATCGGCCACTGCGCCGATCACGACTTCCTCGGTGTTGCCGAACGAGATCACCGAGCCGCCCTGCTTGCGATATTTGGCAAACGTCTCGCGAGTCAACCGTTCGCCGGTGGCCGGCCACAGCAATGTCTGGAACCGTTCGTCGGTGAACCGTTCCCAATCGTCATAGAGGGCCGACTCGATTCGGGTCTGGCTGGCCGTGTACGGATACATCTCGGTTGTTACATCGATGCCGCGGCCGTGGGCACGTCCGAGCAACTGCAACAGCGCCGGCGTCTGGCGCCCACCGCTGCTCTGCGCGTGGACCACGTGGAGCGGCGCACCGGTCGCCGCCGCGAGGGCGAGTACTTCTTCAAACGCCGCGATCGGATCGCCGCCGCGCATGTGGACGTAGATCGGCGACCCCACACTGGCGGCGACTTCGAACACTTCCATGATTTCCGTCCGGGCCGCTTGCGGCGTGTAGGCCACGCCGAGGCCGACGCCAACCGCACCCCGCGCCAAACCACGCGCCAGTCCGGCTTTGATGTCGACCAGCTGCAACGCGGTCGCTTCCTGATTGGCCGCAGGGCCGCTCGGCAGGAACGAGCCGGGATCTTTCATGACGGCCATCCGAACAGGAATGTGTCCAATCGTCGCGCCGAAATTGATCGCCGACTTTCCTGCCCTGCTGTCGTAGAACGCGTCGATATCGGCGGTGCCGACCTCGAGCTCGAGCGCGGTCGTCACGCCATCAGCGGCTTTGCGAAGGTAATCGGCCGCGGTCTGGCCATGCTGATGCAAGTCGATAAAACCGGGTGCGACAATCAGTCCGCGGGCGTCGATCGTGGCTCGCCCCTGCAGCGTGGTTTCGCTGACCGCGCGAACGGTGCCGCCGGTAATGCCGATGAATCGAACGCCGTTGGTGTTGGTTTCTGGATCGATCAGACGTCCGTTGGCGATTACGAGATCGAAAGGCTCGGCCGGCGCTTGTGCGACGAGACGCAGCGCCGACAGCAGCGCGCAGCACGCGACAAGAACAGAGCGTTTCACTGGCATCTCACTTTCTCGGATCGGGCTTGACGATGAGCGGCTGCGTGTAGCTCTGGCCGTTGACGGTGAGCTTCACAGAGTAGGTCGCGGGCGAAACCGGCGCCGCTCCGCCTCTTCCACCGCCACCACCGCCCCGACCGCCGCGGCCGCCGGACGGCGGCTGCGGACGAAAGTCCCACACGAAGCGATGCATGCCGGCGCTCGTCGCCAGCGACTCCTGCGGACGCTGCCACACCGCATTGGTGACCAGGGTGTTCGGATCGATCGGCGCCACCGGATCGGTGCTCGCGTAGCGTCGTACCGCGCTACCGGCGCCGTCGAGAATTTCGAGAACCACTGGACCGGTCGCTCCCAACTTGAGGTAGTAATCGATGATCGCGCCGGTCGGCGGGTTTTCTGCCCACGCTTCGTCCTTCTGGGTCGGCGTGCCGTCGTCGGTGGGCGTTGGCAGGATGATCGCAGCTGCCGGTTTGAACAAGTACGCAGCCGCGGTGCCGACGTCGCCGGCCTGACGCAGCGCACTGATATCGTCGAGAATCCAGAATCCGCGACCGTGGGTCGCGACGATCAGATCATCATCCTTGAACGCGAGATCGCGATTGGAAGTGGCTGGCAAATTCAGTTGCAACGATTGCCAGTCGTCGCCGTCGTTGAACGAGACGAACACGCCGAGCTCGGTGCCGGCCGCGAGGAGTCCCCGCTTTTTCGGATCTTCCTTGATCGTCTGGACGTATACGCCGGCTGGCAATCCACGGGTGATTTTCTGCCAGCTCTTTCCCAGGTCGCGGGTGCGGTAGAAGTACGGCTCGTTGTCGGTCAGCCGATGGCGATCGACGGCGGCGTAGGCAACGTTCGCGTCAAAGTGCGACGCGTCGATCATCGCCACCTTGCTCCACGGCGTCAGATCGGGCGGTGTGACGTCATTCCATGTCTTGCCGTCGTCCTGGGTCACTTTGATCAGTCCGTCGTCCGTGCCAATCCAGACCAGCGGAGCTCGAAGCGGAGACGGCGCGATCGTGTAGACAACCCCACCACGTCCGCGATTGCGATCGTAATCGTCAGCCGTGGCTGCATCGAGGTTGGATGGAACCGTTGGCTGAAGACGCGTGAGGTCGTCGCTAATCCGCGTCCAGTGCTCACCACCATCGGTTGTCTTGAAGACAAACTGATTGCCGAAGTAGAGCGCGTGCGGGTCGGCGAGCGAAAACACCAATGGATTGGTCCAGGCATGACGCGCCGGCGACGGCAAGTTGATTTCTGGTGTGACGTTCTTGCGCTCGCCGGTCTCGACGTTGCACCACTCGACCGTGTCGCCAAACACGATATTCGGATGCAGTGGATCGGGCGCCGTGTATCCGCTCTCGCCGCCGGCACAGAGCGGTTCCCAGTCGCGCATCGTGATGTTGGCGAACTTGCCGCGCGAGCGAACCCGAACGGCGCCGCTGTCTTGCTGAGCGCCGGTCAGCCAGTAGGGAAAGTTGTAATCCGGCGCAACGTGATAGAGCTCGGCGATCGACTGGTTCAGCCACGATGACCACGTCGGATGATCGTTGAGGCCATCGACGCTGATCACGGCGCCCTGATCGCCGCCAAGAATCATCCGATTGCCATCGTCGGGGTAAATCCACAGTTGATGGTAATCGTCGCCACCGGGCGATCCCTTGAACGGTTCGCCGAAGCTGCGGCCGCCATCGCGCGACCGGTAGACGCCGGTATTCGACGAGTACACGACGTCAGCATTTTTCGGATCCACTACAACCTTGCCGAAATACCAACCGCGGCCCCAAATCCGAGCGTCGCTCGAGGCCTTGGTGAACGTCGCACCGGCATCGTCCGAGCGGTAGAGTCCGCCGTCTTTGGCGTCGACGATTGCGTACACTCGATTCCGATTCGACGGCGCTACCGCGATGCCGATGCGGCCGAGGCCTTCGGTTGGCAAACCGGCAGTAATTTGCTGCCAGTTCGTCCCGCCGTCTGTCGATTTGTAGAGGCCGCTGCCCGGCCCGTAGGACGGTGGATAGACGGTCCAGGGCGGACGCCTGGTATTCCAGAGCGACGCGTAAACCGTTTGCGAGTCCGTCGGGTCGAACGCCAGATCAATTGCGCCGATGTCGTTGCTTTTGAAAAGCACTTTTTGCCACGTGCGGCCGCCGTCTTTCGACTTGAAGACACCACGATCGGGATTCGGTCCGTAGACGTGCCCCAACGCTGCGACGAACACGACGTTTGGATCACGCGGGTCGATCAGAATTCTGCCGATTTGTCGAGTGTTGTCGAGGCCGATGTGTGCCCACGTTTTTCCCGCGTCGGTGGACTTGTAAATGCCATTGCCGTACGAAATCTGCGACCGCATGTCGGCCTCGCCGCTGCCGACGTAAACGATGTCGGAGTTCGAAGGAGCGACCGCGACGGCACCGATCGAGGCAATCGGCTGCGAATCGAAAATCGGAAACCAGCTACGTCCTGAATTGGTGGTCTTCCACACGCCACCGCCGACCGAGCCGGCGTAGAACAGGTTGGGTTGACCGGGTACTCCCGCCACACTATTGACCCGGCCGGCGCGGAACGGACCGATCGAGCGCCAGCGAAGGCCGGCATACAACGATGGATCGACGCGGACGGCAGTCTGCGCGCGCAGCGCCGCGGCCGACACCAGGACGATGATGCCGAGGACGAATCGTGAAGGTTTCATGGCAGAGGAAGTCTGCCACAAGATCAGCGCCAGCGCAGTCGCTTTGTCGGCGCATCGCCGGCGACAAACGCCAGCAGTTGTTCACCTTCTCGTGCGATGGCGCTTTTCGCACGGCGCGCATCAGCATCGAATAGTTCGACCTCGAGCGTCGCGGTTTTGTTCGTCCGCTCGACGCGCCAGAACGCTCGCACGAAACCATCGACCAGCACCGCGCAGCGCCCAAGCGCGGTGATTACGCGCTGGCGGTGTGAGTCCGGAATGATGCGGCTGCGATCGGCATAGGCGACGAGAACGTTGTCGAATTCCGGCAGAAACCGAACCGGCGCCGCCGCGGATTGGCGCGGCAGCAGACCGTCTGCGACATCGAATAGTTCGTGACCCCGCTGATCGCGAAATGTCCGCAGCTCCGGTCGCAACGCTTCGAGCGTTGCTTTCAGTCCCGCCAATCCCGACCACGCCGCCACGTCGGCGAGGGACGCGGGACCGAACGCTCGCAGGTAACGCCGAACCAGGTCCTCTCCTGCGGTGGATTCCGCCAGCGGACGTCCCAGCCACGACTCGGCCGTCGTCAGCGTGGCGGCCAGCGATTGTCCCCACACACCACGGGGCGGAATCTGAACGAGCGCCACGTTGTCGCGGATCGCGTAGCCGAGTATCACCGGCTCGTGAGTGGGGAACTTTTTCTGCAACAAACGTCCGAGCTCGATGTTCGTGCGCGGTTGCGCGTCGAGGATCGCGCGGCCGGCGGCGACGATTTCGTCGAGCTTGGTACGGTCGGCTTTCTTGTAGGCGCGTGTCAACAACCGCTGAACGATCGGCCGCAGCATCAAACAGTCGTCTGCAGTCACCAGATGCAGCGTATTTCGCATCAAGGCGATGCGCACAGCGCGCCGGTCGGTAATGAGTCCGGCGAGCTCGGCAGGCTCGAAGCCCTTGAGCCGCGACCATAAGCCGACATAGGGCGCATTCGGAACCTGCGCCTGCATTCCGACCAGATGCGCGATCGCGTCGGCGGCCGTCATCGCGGTTCGCGTCAGCAGCAGCTGCCTGGCGAGAAGCGCGCGGTTGAGAGCGCGCGTGGAAAGAACGCGGGGCAGCACGGATCAGATCGGAATCGATCGGCTGATGCGTTCGTCGAGAATCTGGGCGATTGCCGCTTGCTGCTCGCGAGCCCGCTCCGAACCGCTGCCGCCGCGACCGGTGTTGAGACGAGCGAGCAGCCTCGGCGTCGATCCGGTCTTGTTGCGAACCGTGGGATCGGCGCCGCCTTCGAGCAGCGCTTTCACCGCTGCAAACGACCGCGTTCGAACCGCACGATGCAGCGGCGTCACGCCATCGTTATTGCGCGCGTTCGGATCAGCTCCGATTCCAATCAGATAAGTAATGACTTCGGCTTGTGCGATCGGATTCCAATGGTTGGTGTCGCAGGCGTAGTGGAGGGGCTCGGCACCACGCCGGTTTCTGGCGCGGTAGTCAGCGCCACGGGCAACGAGCAGCGAGGCGATCGGCTGCTGAAATGCCGCGGCGGCCATGTGGAGCGCCGTGTCGCCCTCGTAGAGATAGTGTTTAATTTGCTCGAAGAAGTACGACGATGCCCCACCGCGACGCGCGCCGCTATCGGCCGGAACGCTTGCGAGACGATGGTCCTGATCGAGAAGCAGCCGTACGGTATCGAGATCGCCATCCACCACAGCGCGCACGAGTGCCCGAAACGAACGCGTCATTGACGCCTCCGGCTGGGCGACTGATAAGAACTCGAGTCACGCCGCTGGCGCATCGAGGCCCGCCCAGAGGTTCATCGTACCCAGTTCTTCGCGGCCGCTCGCTTTGAGATACAGAAAAAGCTGGGTGCGATAGGCTGCGCAGCCGCACAACACCGCATTGACGAGCGAGGCCCCCTTGGTGGTGGTGGTGCCATCCGCCGCCATCGACTCGCTCCGCAAATCCGCGTCGGTCATGTCCCCCAGCAGCGAGGCGTAACTATCGTGCTGCGCGGCGATCGCCGCGACTGTCTGGTCGAGATCACGCTTCGCCGCGGCAGCCGCAGCAGACTCCCAGATCGACGCGTCTTTGGAGGCCGTCTTGATGTATTGCACATAGGTCGGCCCCATCATGCTGATGTACTGCAACAGTTCGATCGTACTGCGTTGTTTCGCGGTCGGCCGATAGTCGAGCTTGCCGCGATCGACTTTACTGGCGAGATGCAACACGATCCGCACTTCGTTCTGCAACGACGCGATCAGTTCCTGTTTCGTCATCACCATAAGAGCGATTTTAGCGGCGGTGCGTTTCGAGGGCCATCAGGGCTCTGACAGGAAGCGCAGAATCTCGCAGCATCTTCACGCCAGGCCTCGCGCGAACGCGTCGGAGAGTTCCGCGCTGCTCATCCGGTTGAGCGTTTCATTGACGCCGATCAGGAACGCGCCGCGCTGCGGTTCGGGCAGCATCACGCCGCGGGCTGCCAGGCGTTTGCGAAACACCGCCGCATCGCCGGCGTTGACCCGCAGGCGGAACAGATTCGTGCCCGACGCGATTCGCTCGACCGCCAGGCCGTCGCGCTTTTCGAGCTCGCGAATCAGTTCCTCGGACGTGCGAACAGCGCGCGAATAGCGTTCGGCAAACCCATCCATGAAGTGCAGTGCGACAGCGGCAAACGGCCACACGCTGGACAGGCCACCGCCGAACATGCGGCGAACGTGATAGAGGTCTGCGAGCAGTTCGCGCGGTCCGGCGAGAATCGCGCCCGAGGCCGCGTTGAAATACTTGTAGAGCGACACATAGACGGTGTCGAAGGGACGCGCGGTCTCGGCGATGTTTTCTCCGGTGTAGCCGGCCTGGAGAAACAACCGCGCGCCGTCCAGGTGCAGTTTGATGCCTTCACGCCTGGCCAGCGCGACGACCTTCTGCAGTTCCGCGGCATCGAATCGCTCGCCTTGCTTGCGCCGGACCGGTGTTTCAATTGAAATCACCGATACACGCTTCACCACTCGCGCGCTCTTCGTGTCGTCGATCACCTGCTGAACGTCGGCGGCGCTGAAGGTGGCGCGACCCGGCGCGAGCGGCATCAGGGTCAGGCCGCTGAGGGTCTGCGCGCAGTCGCCTTCGTCTTTGTAGAGATGACTATCTTCTTGAACGATGACGCGGCTTGCGCCTCCGGCCAACGCCCGAATCGCGAGGTGATTCGCGAGGGTGCCGGTCGGCATGAACACCGCCTGCTCTTTACCAAGTGCCCGCGCGCATTCCGCCTCCAGCCGCTCGACGACGCCGCCGAGCGAGTACGAATCGGGCGAAATCGATTCGTCGGCAAGCCGCGACAGCAGCCTGGCGTATTGCGCGGGATTGAGACCGAGGCCGTCGCCGCTGAGACGAACGATGCGATCGTCAGAAACGCCTGACTGTTGGGCGATGGCAGCGGAGGCCGGTGATTGAGCCTGCGCCATTCCCGGCCAGCCAAAGGCGGCCGACCCGAGTCCTCCCAACTGAATGAACCGCCGGCGATCAACCTTCGTCATGCCGGGGACTATGCGGAACTCGATAGTCGCCGGTCAAGTGCGATTTCGCGCTGTCGTGCGTTAACGAAAACGACGGACGGGCCACAGAGCCACAGAGCCACAGAGCGCCTCCGTTCGGCGGGCGGCGCGAAGCGCCGCACACGAACGTAACGATCCGTAAACACGAATCGCATCGGATCCAGGCGACTCGTGTTTTCGGATCGTTGCGTTCGTGTGTCGGGCCGGCTCTGCCGGCCCCACCCGCCGAACGGATCGGCGTTCACGTTCCGGTCACGCGACTGATGCCGCGAGCGGCATCCATGCCGCCTCAAATACTCTGTGCCTCGGTGACTCTGTGGCAAAAGAGAAAAAGCGCGGCATGGATGTCGCGGAGGTCGACGAAAAGTAAACCGGCCGTCGAGTTACCGAATCAGGCCCAGCCGAGTTGCTTCAGGCTGATGCCGTCGTTCCAGATCTTCGTCATGTGACGGATGCGATCGCCGTCGAACGCCATCACGTACACGTAGTCGGCTTCAATTTTCTTGCCGGTGGGCGGAACCGGCCCGCCTTGACCGGTGTGCGTGCCGCGGAACACGCCGTAGGCCGAGACGTTGCGCCGCGCTTCATCGACCGCGAACGAACGGATTTCGTAACTGCCGTCGGGCACGAGGGTAAACATTCCTTTCATCCAATCGGTATAGCCTTCCAGCGTGTCGATGCCGGCAAGTGCGCCAGCCTGCGCCGAGAACGTCGCACCGGGGTGGCAGTGTGCCTTGCAGCCTTCCCAGCCTTTGCCGGTCTCACATGCATCGAAGAATGACTGGGCGGTGTCCTTGATGGTCGGCATCGTGCCTCCTAATCCTCAGCTGGCAAATTCGCAGAACGCCGCGTCGAGCGGTTCGATTCGGCTGTCAACGCCCGGCGGCGGGAACGGTTTTCGAAAGGTGAACGCGTCGGCTGAAGGTCCGCGCTCTTTCAACATCCGCAGCCGCTCTTGCGCTTCGGCAACCGTTGGTACGTGGCCGGCTGGAACCCACCACAACGCGAGAATCGGCTCGTCGATCGGTTCGAACCACTGCTTCCGATCGCGCAGCGGACCAACGTGCGCGGTTTTGTAGACGAACTGCTGCAACGCGTCGAGCGACTCCCAGACCGACAGGTTGATCGCCATCCGATCGTCGTCCGCGTACGGCCGGATCGAGGTGGCGTTGCCTTCGTCGGTCTGCAACCGCCAGACAAACCCCGGACTCCGATCGGCGAGCGCGTTGATCGGATCGAGCTGCGACCGAAACCCTTCCATGATCGGATCGTCCATCGGCGCCCGCAGCCGCCCGATGTTGACTTGCGCCAGATTAAACATCACCAGATCCTCAAATCCAGATCCTTAAATCCCCAGATCCTCAATCCCCAGATCCTCAAATCCTCAGATCCTTAAATCCTCAAATCGCTATCTGCCCTGCTGCCGGTTAATGCCGTCCCACAGCGCCTGCCTGGTTGCGTCTGTCGCGATGAACAAATCGTCCGGCATTTTCGTGACGTAGCGCAGCATGTCGGCATAAATCGTGTCGGCTTGGTACAAGTTGAGACCGAGCCCGGCAAGGTATTGCAGCCGCAGATTGCGGTCGCGATTGATCGCGGCGTCGCGCAGCCACGGCTCGAGGTCCGGCTTCCGGCCGGCGTAGGTGGAAAACAGATCGACCGCGCTGTTCATCCCGATCTCGCGCAGCGACTGCCGCATCCGCGCATACTCCGGCCGTTCGAGTTTCGCCTGCACCGCATCGACGTCGATCTTCACGGGCTCAACGGTGCCGAGCAGCACCAGATCGTAGCCGCGTCCTTCATTGGTGTTACCCCAGACTACGCCGTTGGGAAACACGTCGAGAAAGGTCGCGATCTCGCTCTTCACCGCTGCGGTGTTGCTTTCGTACAACTGGACGAACAGCGTGACGGCGCCGCCTGGATTGAGATGGCGCTTCACCTCTTCGAAAAACTCCTTGGTGTAAAGCATCGCCGCACCCTTCACCCACGGATCCAGCGGATCCGACGTGACGGCGTCGAACTTTTCGTCGGTCGTCTGCAGGTAATTGCGCGCGTCGTCGATGTGAATGCGCACTTTCGGGTTCCGAACCACGTCGAAATTGTGCTCGGCAAAGTAGGTCGAAACCACTTTGGGGACCAGCGGTTCGATCTCGGCAATCGTTTCCTGCTCGAGCGCCGGATCGATCGACACCGCGCCGGCGGTCACCCCGGCGCCGCAGCCGATCACGACGACCCGCTTCGGATTCGGCGGAATCAACGTCGTCAGATGGCCGAGCATGCGTTGCAGGCGCATGTCCTGCGGCTCGCTCGACGCCTGGACTTTGCCGGCGTTGTGATAATTCAACACACCGTTCGACAACTGCGACACGGCCACCGCGGCGTTCAGTCCTTCGCCGGAGTAAATGATGTCGGCCTGGCCGATGCGCGTCGCCGCGTACCGGCCGTAAGCGACCAGCAAGCCGGGAAGCGGATGGACGCTTCGTGCCAGCAAACCGGCCACGACCATCGCGCCGGCCAGCAGCGCGGTTGCGCCAACGTTCCAGCTTTTCTTTCCGTCCACTGCGGCGCCGGTGTACGACGGTTCGAGCATCAGCAAGGCGGAAATCGCCGAGACGACGATCAGGACCTGCTGGGAATGTGAGGTGCCGATCCAGGGCACGAACAGAAAGCTGACCACCAGCGAGCCCAGAATCGCGCCAACGGTATTGGCGGCGTAGACACCACCGGCGAGACGAGCGGAGTCTTGATCGGTAGAAGCCACTGCCGCCAGTGCGAGCGGAAAGCTGGCGCCCCACAGTACTGCGCCGGGCAGTACCACCCAGAACGCGCGCACCAGATCGAGCTGCAGCGTGTACCACGGCGATGTCGAGATTGATGGGTTGATCGGCCAGTACGGCAGCGACTCGGTGTTCATGTACGCCGCCCACGCCATCGCGGCGCAGATGCCAAGCTGGCACCAGCCGAGCGCACGTCGCGGCGATGTGCTCTCGCGGGCGGTGATCGCGCCCGCCGTGCTGCCGATGCCGAGACCGACGAGAAACACCGCCAGAATCAACGAGAACGTGTAGACGGTTGCGCCGAAGTGCAGAGACAGGATTCGCGTCCACACCACTTCCGAACCGAGCGCCGTCAGGCCCGACAGCGCGATCGTCGAATACACCGCCCAGTTTCCCGAGCCGACGGCGGTGCTGACTTGCGAGCCTTCAGCCGTGTAGGTCGTGCGACCGGACAGGACGATGGCAGTCGCCGCGACCACGACGTTCAGCACAACCGCGGCGAACGTCGCAATCATCACGTCGTGAACGCGCAGCAGGTAGAAGCCTGCCGTCAGACTGCCGATCACGCCACCTGCGATGTTGCCGCCGTAAAAGAATCCGAGCCACGAGATGCCTTCCGGCGTAGCCTTCACCCAGCGCGAGATCGCCGGCAGGGTCGCGCCCATCAGCACGGTCGGCGGCAGCAGGCAAATCGCCGCAGCGATTGCCCGCAACACGATGCCGGTCGTTCCAGTGCCGGCCCATTTCATGTAGACGCTGCCGACCAGCGGCATGATTCCGAGCAGCACGACGCCCAGCACGCCGATGCCGAGTTCGAGAAACGCGTAGACGCGCATCGGGTGCCTGCGGGCCGAGATCACGCGAGGCAGCAGCAGGCTGCCGAGACACATCCCGCCCATGAAGGTACCCAGCAGGATGCCGAGCGAGATGGCTGACGATCCGATGACCATTTGCAGCAGCTGAAACCAGACGATCTCGTAGATCAGCGCTGCGCAGCCGCTGCCGACGAAGAGCAGAAAAATTGCAGGAAGATACCGGCGTGACGTCATAGACAGGCTAATGGCTCAGGGCTTCGGGCTAATGATAAAGGAGCTAAGCCTACTACAGCCGCCCGCTCAGGAACGA
Organism: uncultured Acidobacteriota bacterium; assembly: GCA_963695635.1. GTDB lineage: Bacteria > Acidobacteriota > Vicinamibacteria > Vicinamibacterales > CAVVIG01 > DATKHR01. The sequence continues at coordinate 248,613 of CAVOHK010000006.1, read as the reverse complement.
CACCGCGGTCTCGACGAACCGGGCCGCGTGCGAACCGAACACCGGACCGTGACCGCCGTTCGGCACGACCCACAGCGACGCGTTGGGAATCGCCTGATACAACTCGAACGCGATCGAGATCGGGTACAGCGGATCGCGGTCGCCAAAGACGATCAATGTCGGCGCGCTGATCGTCATCAGAATATCCGGAGTGAAGTTCGGATCGCCGCCCTCCGGCATCGCGCGCACTTGTGAAAAAAGCGTGTCGAGCTGCCCTTCGCGCCGATGCCGTTCGCGCAATCGCGCGCGTTCGGCGTCTGGAAGCATCGATTCCGAATAAACTCGCTGAATCGCCTTGGCCTGCTCCGGAAACGCCGTCGGTGCACTGACCGTCACCAGCGCGGCAACCCGCTCGGGCTGCATCGCGGCCATGTGCAGCGCCGTGATGCCGCCGCCGCTCAGCCCGATCATTTTGATGCGCTCGATCTGCAGCTGATCGAGCAGCGCGAACATGTCGGCCGCCGATTGTTGGAAGGAATAGGTCGGTCCGGCACCGGTCGAACGGCCGTGACCGCGCAGGTCGGGCGCGATCAGTTGAAAGCCCGCCGGCGGCTCTTTGAAGATGAAGGTCCAGTCGGCGCCGTGGCCGAGGCCGCCGTGCAGCCACAGCAACGGTTCGCCGTCGCCATGGCTGTCGTAGTGAATCTCAGCGTCGTGGGCTGTTGAAGAACATTGGCGGGGGACTAAGGGACTGGGGGACTTGAGACTCAGGACTGCCAACTCGCGACTCGCGACTCGCGACTCGCGACTGGGGACTGTCGCCTAGTCCCCAGTCCCCAGTCCCCAGTCCCCTCGTAATCTACGGGAGCACCGCGGTGATGTTCCGCTTCGGCACCTGGCCGACCTTGATCTGCGTCGTTTCTTTGCGCGCGAAGTTGTCGACTACCGACACTGAATTCGATCCGGCGTTCGCGACGTAGACGAACTTGCTGTCGGGCGTGAAGGTCAGCCAGTCCGGGTGATCGCCGACTTTCACGCCGGCGATGAACTTCAGGTCGGGAATCGAATACGCGTAGATCGAGCTGTTCATCTTGCTGGTGGCCCACAGCGTTTTGCCGTCGGGCGTGATGCCGATGCCGTGTGACGGCGAACCCTGCAATCCCTCGGTGTGTCGCTCTTTTTCGGGGGACATCGGGCAGCTTGATCCGCTCGGTAACCTGCTTCGTGTTCCAGTCAATCGCGACGAAACCGTGGAAGTCCGACAACTGCACGAACATCCGCTTGGTCGAGCCGTCGGGATTGGTCTCGAAGCAGATCGGCCGGACGCCGGCGTCGGTCGGGATCGTGTAGAGAATCTCTTCGGTTTTCTGATCGATCACGGTGATCTTGCGGCCGGGAATTGAACCGCCGATCACGAACTTCCCGTCCGGCGTGACGTAGGTGTTGTGAATGCCGCCCTCCGTCCGAATGCTCTTGACGCGGGTCATCGTCGCCGCGTCGATGACGTCGATCGCACCGGCACCGGCGACAATCGCGGCGTAAACGCGTTTGCCGTCCTTGCTGACCGAGATGTTGTTGGGATGATTGGTCAGCGGCACTTTCTTGAGAATCTTCAGCGACTTCGCATCGACGATGTCGACGGTCGATTCGGCTTCGTTGGTGATGTAGAAGCGGCTGCCGTCAGGCGCCACTGCAGCGCCGTGGTTCACCTCGATGTCCTTGATCTCGCCGACGACCTTGTTGGTCGCCGGATCAATCAACATCACGCTGTCCCCAGCCGCGTTGGTCTGGACGATTCGGACGGTGGCGGCATCGACGAGCGCGGTCGCGGCCAGCAGGGCCCCGAGCAGGACGAAAGGCTTGGTCTTCATAGCCGGATACTTTAAGCTACGCAGCCATGCGGTTGATCGTCTTTTTCTGTTGCCCTGCTGCAGGCGTCTCCAGAGCTGGACTACGCGGTCTTCAAGGCCAAGGTCGAGCCGCTGCTGCTCGAAAAACGTCCGGGTCACGCGCGGTGTGTCGTCTGCCATTCCACCGGCACGGCCTTTCGTCTCCAGCCGCTGGCGGCCGGCGCAAAGGCCTGGAACGAGGAACAGTCGCAGAAGAACTTCGAGATGATCAAGCGGTTCGTGCTGCCGGGCGTGCCGGCGAAAAGCCGCCTGCTGATGATGCCGCTGGCGCATGAGGCGGGCGGCATCGCGTTCCATCCCGGCGGTAAACACTGGGAATCGCAGGATGATCCCGAGTTCAAGATGCTGGCCGACTGGGTCAATGGCAAGAAGTAGTCGAAGTAAGTAGCGAGCGTCGAGTAGCGAGCAACGAGTAGCGAGCATCGAGCAAACGAGTGGATCCGTTCCGCTATTACCTGCGTGTCCGCTACATCGAGTGCGATGCGCAAAAAGTTGTCTTCAATTCCCGATACGCCGAGTACGTCGACGTCGGCATTAACGAATTCCTGAGGGCCGCTGGCATTCTCGACCAGTTCGTGAGCGGGCAGCTCGATTTTCAGCTGGTCAAGCAGACGGTCGAATGGAAGGCGCCGGCGCGCTTCGATCAGACGCTCGAACTGGCGATCACGCCGAAACAGCTGGGCAACACGTCGTTCACGTTGACGACCGAGTTCCGCATCGCCGGTGAACCACGCGTGATTGTCACGGTCGAAACGGTCTACGTGCTGGTCGACGCAGCAACGCTGACCAAGTTGCCGTTGCCTGAGGCGGTTCGCACCGCACTCGCTGACGGCGCCCGCGGAAAGACAACCGATCATGCCGCCTACCAGTCAGCTGCCCAGGGCACCTGAGCGGATCGAGACAGAGCGCCTCGTGCTGCGGCGTCCGATTCCGGAGGATGCCGAGGCGATCTACACGACCTACGCCGCCGACCCCGAGGTGACGCCGTATGTCGGATTTCCGCGCCATCAGCGCATCGAGGACACCCGCGGCTTCCTGGCCTTCAGCGAAACACAGTGGGAGGCGTGGCCTGCCGGTCCATACATGATTTACCTGAGGGAAAACGGCCAACTGCTCGGCAGTTCCGGTCTCAACTTCGATGCGCCCTACAAGGCGCAAACCGGGTATGTACTGGCCAAACGCGCGTGGGGACACGGGTATGCGACCGAGTCGCTGAACGCGATGACCGCGCTGGCTCCGGCATGCGGCGTGCGGCGCCTCTACGCGATCTGCCATCACGCGCACCGCCCCTCGGCGCGCGTCCTCGAAAAGGGTGGTTTTACCCTCGAAGGACTGCTCCGCCGCTATGCAGAATTCCCGAACCTCGACCCGGTCGAGCCACACGATTGTCTCTCGTACGCGAGGATTTTCTGATTTCTCCTCTGGTACAGAGGGGAAAACGGTTGCATAATATGACACAGCCATCTGGGCCCTCGACGTCCGTCAGGGCAGCCGGCGGCTTTCACTAACACTGACAGGGAGACGACATGGCGAAGAAAAGCAAGCGGAAGCCGAACGCGGCCTTCATGAAGCCGGTGCAGCCGAACGCAACGCTCTCGGAGGTCGTCGGCGCGAAGCCGATTCCGCGCACCGAAGTCACCAAGAAGCTGTGGGCCTACATCAAGAAGAACGGCCTGCAGGACAAGAAGAACAAGCGCATGATCAACGCCGACGACACGCTGCAGGGCGGTGTTCGGCGGCAAGAAGTCCGTCAACATGTTCGAGATGACCAAGCTCGTCTCGAAGCACGTCAAGTAGTACAGTCGTGCGTTTCGAGTCGTAAGTCAGGAAGGCGCGCTCGTTTTAGTGGCGCGCCTTTCTTTTTACGCGACTTCCTAGTTCCAGCTCTCAGTTCTCTCAGTTCCTACTTCCTGCCCTCCTTCTGGTTCCGGCCAAACCTCAGCGCCCACACTCGCTCCTGCGACACGACGAATTCAATCGGTCGCTGGTTCGTATCTCGGTGGAAGACGATCGTCCCGAGCCCCGGCGCGCTGAACGCATCCGCATAGAGGGGAGTCAGCACAATTGTCGTCGCCGGGCGCCGCTTCAGCACCAGCTGGCCGTTCTCGACCGCCGCGCGTAATTCCACTTCAGCCTCGCTGCTCGAGTAGACGCCTTCATACGCACTCAACTCTGTCGCCGGCGGATTGACTCGAGTCAGGCGTTCGAGGTGCTCAACCGTTCCGAATTCGTCGGTAACGGTCCCCTTGCCGTTTCCATCGAACGCCAGCCGCGCGCCGTTCGGCAGCACGAATTGGTTCGGTGCGGTCGCGAGCAATGCCGGACCGTTTTCGATCCGCAGCCCGCTTATCGCCGCGGACGATAGTTTGCGCGCCGCCGAGGGCGACGTTGCGGTACATGCCGACGAGGCGGTTGATGTCGGCATCAGTCACGGTGTAGGTCGACTTCGGCGCGCGCGTCGTGATCCCCAAATACTGGTCCGCGACGCTGTGCGCCAGCGCGGTGGCGCTCGTCGCGACGTTGCACAGGACGGCGATGGAAAGTTGCTGGTCTGGGAATCGCGTCAGGAACGCGGAGTAACCGGCCGTCGATCCGCTGTGGTAGACCTCGCGCAATCCCTCGCGGTTGCCGACGTACAGGCCGAACGCGTAGCCGTGCGTGCGTCCGTCGTTGAACTTGCCAGGCTGCTGCTGAAATTCGACGAACGCGCGATCGCCAACCACCGGCTCGTCGAAGTTTTCGTTCCACTTCAGCAGGTCGCCGACCGTCGTCAGGAGTCCGCCGTTGCCGTAGACGTTTTCAAACGGCATGTCGGTTTTGAATTCGCCTTTGTGTTCGCGATCCTCCAGATAAGCAATCGCGCGATTCTTGACGATGCGGGTGTAGTCGTCGCGCCAGCTGGTGTGGCTCATGCCGAGTGGTTTGAAAATTCGCTCGGCGGTGAAGGTGGGGAATGACTGACCGCTGACCCGCGAGACGAGGATCGCCGCGAGGTTGAAGCCGGTGTTGCTGTACGACCAATTCGACCCGGGCGGGAAGTTGAGCGACTGCTGGTGGCTGACGATTTCGAGGACGTGTGCGTGCGTGTGCACGCGCGTGGTCCGCGGCCAGCCGGCGATGCTCGCGACGCTGCCCCAGTCGCGAAGTCCGCTGGTGTGGTTGAGCATGTGACGGATCAGCAGCGGACCGCCGTCACTGTGCGGTGACGCAGACGCGCCAGTCTTTTCATAGTCGGGCAACTCGGGAATGTATTTCCGGACCGGGTCGTCAATCGAGAGCTTGCCGTCGCGCGCCAGCAGGAGCACCGCAGCGGCGGTGAACTGCTTGGTGACCGAGCCTGCTTCAAAGATCGTATCGGGCGTAATCGGCACATCGTGCTCGAGATCTGCCATGCCGTAGCCTTTGGCCAGCTTCGGCACGCCGTCCTGCTCGACCCCAACCGCGCAGCCCGGTGTCGACTTCGAATACCGCGCGAACACCGTGTCGACATCCGGTTTCGTCGTCGCTGCCTGGGCAAGCAGCACTGACGGCACCGCCGCGATGGTGGCGGCCAGGATCCGCTTCACACTCATGCCGCGCATTGTACCGGGACAGGCTCGGGGACAGGCCCGGGGCCAGGCTCGGGGACCGGCCCGGGGACAGGCCCGGGGACGGCTCGGGGACAGGCTCGGGGCCTGTCCCCGGGTCTGTCCCTGTTTCGCAGTTCCTGCCCATAGACAGAGTCGCCGAGTACCAGCGATCTGCAACGGTTGGCAGCGCTGCTTTCGAAAAGCGGAACGTTTTCAAGGGTTGATGCCAAGAACGATTTTTGCTCGCCGAAGCGTCATGCCTCGAGGACGTCGTATCTATGTTCCGGACCTCACGGTCCACGTCATGAACCGCGGCCACAATCGTGCCCAGGTCTTCGACGACGATTACGATCACGAAGTGTTCTTGACGTTGCTTCGCCGCGCGACGAACCGCTTCGGAGTCCAGGTGCATGGATACGCGCTGATGAAAAACCATTTCCACGTACAGGTAACGCCACCTAATGCCACGGCGATCGCCGACAGCATCGGCGAGGTTGCGCAGAAGTACACCGGGCTACTACAACCGCAAACACGAGAGGATCGGATCGGTCTGGAACGGGCGGTATAAGTCCGTGCTGATTGAAGACGAGCATCAATGGCTTCGATGCTTGAAGTACATCGATCTGAATCCGGTGCGAGCGCACGTCGTGGAGCGACCTCAGGACTACCGGTGGACGAGTTTTCGTGCGCACGGCCTTGGCATCGGCGGCGACTGGCTCGTCGAGCACGAGGTTTTTCAAGGCTTGGCGCCAACCGCGGAAGAGCGGCGCGCGATCTACCGCGCACACTGCGCCGAGCCGTTCACAGCTGCGGAACTGACACTGCAGCGATATCCGCTGCGCCTGGAGGCTGAAGCAGACGCTGAAGTGTTCGACGTAGTCGTCGCGTAATCAGCCCTGTCCCCAGGGGACAGGCTAGGGGACAGTCCCCGGGTCTGTCCCCGGCCTGTCCCCGGGACAGTCCCCTGACCGTTGCTCCATTTGGTTCGCGTGTAGGCGATGCGGAAGCCGTGGCGCTCGGCGTTGCGCTGCGACGCGCTGCCGGGCAGCGCGACGATCATCGCGAGTTGGCAACCAACCGCGCTCGCCATCTGCAGGCGGGCGTGCAGCAGCGCGAACTGCGCGCCGAGTCGACGGGCGCCGGGAATGGTGCTGGCGCCGGCTAGCAGCGCGACGTCTTCGTGGATGAACAGCCCGCCGGCCGCAATGTCACGACCGGCATGGGTCGCGAGGAAGGCGTGAAATCCGTCCGCCGCGACTTGCAGCCGGCCAATCCCGAGGACGAACTCGCCGACCGGTGCGCCTTCGCTGCCCCATCCTTCGCTAGCGGTGCGGGCCCAGCGGACCGCGTCGGCCGATGCGACGGGCGTGACGACAATCGACGGATTCGGCTCGGACAGCGGCAACGCGACCGGTCGATACAACACGTTCGAGTACCGATCGGCCGATAGCCGCGCAGCGCCAGCATCGAGCCGAGCGAGGGATCGGCAAGCGGCGACGTCTCGTGGTTCGCCGCTGCGCCGCGGTCGCGAAAAAATCGCTCGACGGTGGTGAGTTGATCGTCACTCGGCGGTTCGAACAGGCCAAGCGCAAAGGTCTGCGTCAACGGCGACGCGGCGCCGTCGAACATCGCCAGCGCGCCGCCGCACTCGATCCACGCCGAACCACCGTCGGGATTTAGTCTGCACCGCGCCTCGACAAACGAACGATTGGCGTTGCCTTCGGCACGTTCGAAGCGTTGTGAAAGCGCGCGATCGGCGAACGGATGGATCACCGCGTCGACCGACGTCATCGCGTGACTTCGTTTCGCAGGCGCATTATCGGACTAGCACCGCGCTGAGAGTTGCGCGACAGGCGCGCGACGGGGAAAAAAAAGGGCGGCAACTCCTGCGAGTCACCGCCCAGTCCGACATCCGAGCTCGGCGCAATCCGGAATCGATCTAGATTCCCGCCGCGGTCTGCCGCGTCTTGGCCGGGAAGATTTCCTTGAACGCCTTGGTGAAGCGATCCATTTCTTCCGCGGTGCCGATCGACACGCGCATGTGCGTGGTCATCGGCGGGAACGGCCGGCCGACCATCACCTTCTTCGCGCGGAACTCGTCGATCACCGGCTGGATTTCGCGGCCAATCGACACCATGAAGAAGTTGGTCTCGGACGGGATGCACTCGTAGCCGTAAGCGGTCAAGTCGGCGGTGGTCTTCTTGCGCAGATCCATCACCTTCTTCTTCACGTCGGCCTGCGACGCCGTGTCCTTGAGCGAGGCGACGCCGCCCCACTTCACCAGCGCGTTGATGCTGCCCATGCTGTAGGGACGCATCTCGCTGATCATGTTCGCCGGCGCGACGGCGTAACCGAGCCGCATGCCCGCCAGGGCCGCGATCTTCGAGAAGGTCCGCGCGATGATCACCGGACGGCCTTCGAGCACATACGGAATCGACGTCGCGTACTTCGGATCGTCCACGAAGTGGTGGTAGGCCTCGTCAATCAGCACCGGCATGCCCTTCGGCAGACCGTCGAGCAGTTCCTTCACTTCGTCTTTCGTGACGATCACGCCGGTCGGGTTGTTCGGGTTGCACAGATAGACCAGCCCGATCTCCTTCGCACGCGCGTTGGCGGTCTTGATGAACATCTGCATGTCCTGCCGGTAGTCCTTGGTCAGCGGCAGTTTGATCGCCGTCGTCTTGATGCTGGTGGCGTGCTGATAGACCGAGCTATACGACGGCTCGACGCCGAGCACTTTCTTGCCGCCCTGCAGGTAAGTCGTGCCGATCACGTCGAGCGCTTCGCCCGAGCCCGCGGTCAACAAAATATTCTCGCCCTTGACGCCGTGATGCTTCGCGATCTCGCCGACCAGATTGCCGTCGGGATACCCGTAGCGGTTCGAGTACTTCCAGGCGTTGTTCATCGCCTTCATCACCGACTCGGGCGGTCCCCAGCAATTCTCGTTGCTGGAGAGATGCGCGAACGAATCCCAATCGTCGGCGGGACCCGCGGCCGCGCGCGCCCGTGGCGCTGCGCCCTGCGCGAGCAGATCCGCTTCCGGCTTCACACCGAAGTACCCGACCGCGGCAGCGACGCCGCCCATAAACGTCCGACGGGAAACACTCATAACGGTCCCTCCAGTAGTCGCGAATTCCGGCCATTTTAACGCGGAACCAGGGCTGCCACACGACGACTTGCAAGCCGAGCCAGCCTGGCCAACTTTCGGTGAATTTGCTCGATTATCCGCAGCTGGTGCGCAGAGTCGGGCGTCGTCGCCGGGCAGTTTTCCTGGTCGCGGCATCGAGATGCCCGGATTGGCACTCAAAAAGCGGCTATTTCTTGTAGACGTCGACTTCGACGTACGCCGCTTTCGCGGCGCTGCGATTCTCGACGGAATGCGGCGTGTCCTTCCCGATCCGAAAACCCTCGCCCGGGCGGTGTTCGATGATTGTCGTCCCGCGGATCTCGGTAGCCACGCCCTCGACCATGTAGAGCATCGACGGCCGATCGTTGTGGTTGTGGGTCGGAATCACGCCACCCGGCGGCAGCGTGACGAGCCGTCCGCGCAGTGCGTGGCCGTCGAATCCGACCTCGGTTCCCAGATCGAGTTCACCAAGCTGCGTCCACGTGACGCCGGTCCGGTTCGGCGGCTGCGCCACCGCGTAGGCAAACGCACCGACGACGAATCCGACCGAGGCGGCAACAATCACGGCGTTTCGCATGCGTTCCCACTTCCTAATCCTAGTCCCTAATCCCTATCACTTCCCCTTGTTCTTGTACCACCGAATCGCCCCGCCGGCGCCGGTGCAGACCAGATCGTTGCGGCGATCACCGTTGATATCGACGCCGACGCAGCTGTTCATTGCCAACTTGTCTTCAATCCGGACATACGTCCATTCTCCAGTCGCCGCGTCAGCCGGAGCGAAGAACACGTGGACGCCTGGCGTGCCGTTCGGATTTTGCGGCGTGACCCGCCCATTGTCGTTCGCCACCACATCGTCGCGCCCGTCACCGTTCAAATCGATGACCGCCACTTCGTGGCCGCTCGAGACCTTGTCGAAAATCACGCGGCGCTCCCACTTGCCGTTCTTCTGCATGTAAATGACAACTTCGTTGCCATGCCATGGCTCGACCGAGGCGACGAAGCGCGTGCCGTTCTGCGAGCCGACACCGACATCGCTCGCGCCGAGGCGTGGCGCTTTTTCGGCGTGGCCGGTCGAGAGCAGTTGCTTCTCGAACTTCATCCCGTCACCGCTGCCGCTCGCACTGTAAAGGCCGATGCCTTCAAAGCTGGCGACCAGAAACTGCTCGCGCTTGCTGCCGTCCCACTTCACCGGGCGAACGCGGTGAATGATTCCGGGAATGTCGGAGGTAACGACGTGCCGCTTCCAGTCCTTCGTGCTGTACCAGAACACCGACGCCTTGTCCTGGTCGTAGGTCGGAGCCAGGCTCTTCTCGCCGATCAGCGGCGCGTTCAACAGTTCCTTGGTGCCGTCTCCGTCAAGATCGGCCCACGCGACGTGATGCGACGTCGGAAACTGATCGATCTTCTCGACCTTCCACGGCTGCTTTGGATCGCCGTCGTGACGGGCAATCCAGTTCAAGCCAGGGCTGTTGGCGGCCTGCATCGCGAACGAACTCTGAAACGCGACCTCCGGGATACCGTCGCCATCAATATCGGCCATCGCCTGGTTCACGATCTGCTGCATTTCCGGAACGATTACGTGCTTCGTCCAGGTCGGATTTTCGTACCACGCCAGTTCGCTGACGGCCAGCGAGTTGGCAATCACGTCCGGCTTGCCGTCCTTGTTGAAGTCCGCGACCGAAACCGAGTATCCGCCGCGGAACGCGGCGTCAATGTCGTGGGCTTCGAAGCGGACAACGCCGGGGGCAGACGACGCTGGCGGCGTTTGCGCGCGCGCGCCGCGATACGCGAAAGCCATCAGTGCCGCGACGACGAACAGCCCGGCCGTCATGCGAATTTTCATGCCGGGATTCTAACGCAGCAGGGTTAGCAATTCACGATGAACGCGGAGGCCGCCGAGCACGCCGAGAATCTCAATGAAACTCACACTCGGCGGTCTTTGCGGCCTCGGCGTTCCTCTTCGGACCAGCACTGCTATTGCGGATACGGTCCACTAACTCGCCGCGAGCTTGGCGAGCGCGTCGCCGGTGACGCGGAAAATCGTCCATTCGTTCAACGGCACCGCGCCGAGCTTCCGGTAGAAACCGATCGCTGGTTCGTTCCAGTCGAGAACCGACCACTCGAAGCGGCCGCAGCGCCGCTCGACGGCGATGCGTGCTAATTCGACGAGCAAGCGCTTGCCGATGCCGGCGCCACGCAACTCGGGCTTCACGAACAGGTCTTCGAGATACAAACCCTTGCGCCCGACGAACGTCGAGAAGTTGTGAAAGAACAGCGCGAACCCTGCCGGTTTGTCATCGGCATATGCCAGCAGCACTTCGGCGTCGCGCCGCCCGCTGAACAATGATTCGCGCAAGCCGGTCTCGGTCGCTACGACCTGATCGGACATCCGTTCGTACTCGGCCAGATCCCGAATCATTTGCAGGATCACCGGCACATCCCGCTCGGTCGCTCTTTCAATCCGGATGGTCATCGACGGCATCATAGGTCAGGTGCTCGGTCAGGTGGATCGCGTCGGACGGGCGATACCTAGTCGCAAGCCCCGGGCTGAATCGCGAATCAGAACATCCAGGCGACGTCGGCGCGTTTCGTCCTGCTTGGCGCTCGTCACGAAGTAGGCCGCGAGCCGCCGGTATCCGGGCGGCTGCGCCTCCCAGAATTTCCATGCTTTGGTGTTGGCGCGAAATGCTTTTTCGAATTCCGCCGGTAGTGTCGCGGTTTCGCGTTCAAACGAATAGATACCGGTCTTCTTTGGGTCTCGTGCCTCGAACGCCTTCACCCCGGCGGGGCGCATTCGTTTGTCCTTGATCAGCTCGGCGACACGCCTGGTGTTGACCTTGCTCCAGATGCTGCCGCGGCGCCGTGGCGTGAACCGGATTGAGTAGCGGATGTCGTCAATGCGCCGGCGGATGCCGTCGATCCACCCGAAACACAATGCCTCATCGACCGATTCAGGCCACGTGATACTCGGCTTTCCGGATTCCTTTTTGTAGAACCCGACCAGCAATTCGTCGGCACGCGCATGATGCTTTTCGAGCCACGAGCGAAAATCGGCAGGCGTTTTGAAAAACGTCGGCTTCACAGTTTCTTGAGGAGCGCGATTTGGCCGGCGTGATACAGGCCATGCTCGACGACGCCATGCAGCAGCACCCATTGCGAATACTCGAGGCCGCTCATGTTCTCGTGCATCGATTCGTCGTCGAGGTGCCGGGCGTCGTAGGCCAGCGCACGATAAGCGTCGCGCATCCGCGCTTGCGCCTCACCCCACGCGGCAGCGTCTGGATTCGCCGGGACCGGCGGCCAGTCTTCGTCCGCCGGCGGGTCGGCGATCCGCTCGCCTTTCAGGCGGGCTCGCGCGATTTCAGCCCACGCCGCGACATGCAGGGTTAGTTCCCAAATAGAATGCGCATTGGGAATCGGGTGCGCGACTGCCTGTTCGGCGCCGATGCCTTCGAGCACGTGATCGAGTGCGGGACCGTGCCAGGCAGGTCCGGTGACGGCCCGCTTGATCAGGTTCGCGATGTAAACCATTTCCTTCGCCATTTCGTCTACCTTTTGAAGCATATGCTGAACATCAAATTCGCGCTCCGTACCCTTTTCAAGACGCCATTTGTCACGGTGGTTGCCATCGTCTCACTGGCGCTCGGCATCGGTGCGAATGCTGCAATTTTTTCATTGTTCAATCAGTTGCTGTTGCGGCCACTGCCGGTTCCCGAGGCCAACCGGCTGGTCAACATCGGTTCGCCCGGTCCGAAACCCGGATCGCAATCGTGCGGCAACGCCGGCGGTTGCGAATGGACATTCAGCTACCCGATGTTCCGCGATCTCGAGCGCGCCCAGACTTCGTTCACCGGCATCGCTGCGCACGTGGGGTTCGGCGCCAATCTCGCCGCACGGAACCAGACCGAAAACGCCGAATGCATGCTGGTGTCCGGCAGTTACTTTCCGGTGCTGGGGGTTCACGCCGCGGTTGGCCGCCTGCTCGGTCCCGATGATGACAAGACGATCGGGGAATCGCATGTGGTGGTGTTGAGTTATGGCTACTGGCAACGACGCTTTGGACTCGATCCGTCGATTGTCGGCCAATCGATCACCGTGAACGGCCAGTCGATGACGGTGGTCGGCGTTGCGGAACGTGGATTCATCAGCACGACGCTCGGAGCCCAGCCGGCGCTGTTTGCGCCGATCACGATGCGCGGATTCTCGCAGCCGTTCAAAGGGTTCGACAACCGTCGCAGCTACTGGGCGTACCTGTTCGGACGTCTGAAACCCGGCGTGACGATCGAACAGGCGCGCGTCGCGTTGAGCGCGCCGTATCACAACATCGTCAACGAGGTCGAAGCACCGCTTCAGAAAGGGATGAGCCCGCAGACGCTCGAGCGGTTCAAGGCGAAGACGTTGGTGATGGCGCCGGGAGCGCGCGGCCAGAGCGACGTCTCGAGCCAGGCGATGGCGCCGCTGTCGCTGCTGATGGGCGTCACCGGGTTCGTGCTGTTGATTGCGTGCGCGAACATTGCCAATCTGCTGCTCGCGCGATCCGCATCGCGCGCCGGCGAAATGGCGGTTCGTTTGTCGATCGGTGCCGGACGCGGTCAACTGATTCGCCAACTGCTCGGCGAGTCGTGCCTGCTGGCGCTGTTTGGCGGCATTGGCGGCGTGGTCGTCGCGCAGTGGACGCTGAACCTGATGCTGGCGTTGTTGCCGAAAGATGCAACCGATACGATTTCGGCGACGATCGACACCAACGTCATTCTGTTTGCCGCCGCACTCGCACTCGGGACCGGATTTCTATTCGGACTGTTCCCCGCGGTGCACAGCACGCGGCCCGATCTGATTTCAGCATTGAAGGGAACAGCCGGACAACCGTCGGGAACGCGGTCAGCGTCACGGTTCCGCACCGGGTTGGCCACCGCGCAAATCGCCTTGTCAATGGCGCTGCTGGTGGCGGCGGGGTTGTTTACCAAGAGCCTGCTCAACGTCAGCCGTGTGCAGTTGGGCCTCAAAGCCGACAACGTGATCATGTTCGGTATCTCCCCAGAGTTGAACGGTTACACCGCGCAGCGCACGCGGCAATTGTTCGAACAGATCGAAGACAGCCTCAGTGCTTTGCCGGGCGTGACCGGTGTGACCGCCGGAACCGTGCCGCTGCTGTCGGGCAGCAACTGGGGCAACAACGTCGCGGTCGAAGGCTTCGAACAGGGACCTGACACCGACGCGAATTCTCGTTTCAACGAGATCGGCCCGAACTACTTCGCAACGCTCGGTATGACCGTGATGTCGGGGCGCGAGTTCACCCGCGCCGACGGCGCGGGCGCGCCGAAGGTGGCGATCGTCAACGAAGCGTTCGCGAAGAAATTCAATCTCGGACGTACCGGGGTGGGACGCCACATGAATCGCGACGGCCCGAGCAGCCCGCTCGACATGGAAATCGTCGGTCTGGTCGCCAACGCGAAATACAGCGAGGTGAAGCGCGACGTTCCGCCGCAGTTTTTCATTCCTTATCGGCAGGACGATCGCACCGGGTTCGCCACCTTCTACGTCCGAACTGGCGGCGAGCCGACGGCGTTCATGGCGTCGATTTCCAAAGCGGTCGCGCAACTCGATCCCAAGCTGCCGATCGAGAACATGCGGACGCTGCCGCAGCAGATTCGCGAGAACGTCTTCATCGATCGGTTCATCAGCACGTTGTCCGCTGCGTTCGCGATCCTCGCGACGCTACTCGCCGGGATCGGCTTATACGGTGTGCTCGCCTATACCGTGGCACAGCGGACGCGAGAGATTGGCCTGCGGATGGCGCTCGGCGCCGCGCCCGGACGGGTTCGCGGCATGGTGCTGCGGCAGGTTGGCCTGATGACCGTGGTCGGCGGCGTGATTGGACTGGCCAGCGCGATCGGCCTCGGCAAACTCGCCGAATCGCTGCTGTTCGAACTCAGGGGCTGGGATCCAATCGTGCTGGCGACAGCGGCGATTGTGCTGACGATCGTCGCGCTCGGTGCCGGCTTCATTCCGGCGCATCGGGCGTCGCAGGTCGAACCGATGCGGGCGCTGCGCTACGAATAACCGCAGATCGGAAAAACGCAAAGTTCGCGAAGTTCGCAAAGAAACATCTTAAGATGTCCGCGTGCTGACGCGCGGCGAAGCGCTGCTCGCATCGGCGACGGCAACCCTCGCGTTCGCGATCCTCGCCGCTTACCTGCCCTATCGCCTTGGCTGGCGCGTGTCGCCCGCCGTTGTCCTTCTCGTCACGGTCGTCAGCGGCGCGATCGTAACCCGTGCCTTGATTCAACTTGCGTCAGCGGCGCGGTCACATTCGGTCGCGTTGCTGGTGGTCGTTGCCTGCACTGGCGCGTTTTTCCTGGTGCTCGCCGCACCGGATCTTCTGCCGCTCGGCGGAGGACCGGATCTCGCACATCATCTGGTGTTGATCAATTACATCGAGCGGAACTGGCGGCTGGTGGACGATCCGGCGCTGTACCCGTACCTCGGCGACATGATGGATTACACGCCTGGCGGCCACCTGCTGATCGCGCTCGCTGGCGCATGGGCGCGGACGATGGCGCTGCGTGTGGTCCACCCGGTTCTGGTGCTGACCGTCGCGCTGAAGGCGGGCGTGATTTTTTCGATCGCGCGGCGGCTCGCAGTCCAGCGCGATGCTGGTGCGCTGACCGGGTTTGCGGCAGTGATCCTGCTGTTTATGCCGTACCCGTATTTCGCGGGATCCTTCACGACGCACTCTTATTGGCCGCAGGTAATCTCCGAGCTGTTCGCCTGTGCCGCGTGGTGGATGATCGCCATCTGGAACGACCGCCCGAGCAGCGCCGTCGCGGCGCTGTTCGCCGTGTTTGGCGCGGTGGTGTTTGTGACGTGGCCGATCTGGATTGGACCAATCGTCCTGCTGTACGTCGTCGCGCTGGCTGGAAATCGCTCCGCGGCCAGGCTGAGGGTTCAGCACGCGATCATCGGCCTGCTGCCGATCGGAATGATCGCAGCGTTCCACTCGATCGGACGCATCGGCCGGCTGCAGATGGCCGGCACCAGTGGCTTTGCGATCTACCCGTCGCCCGACACACTCGGCTGGTTCTTTATCATCGCCGCCTGCATCGGAGTCGCCACGGCAATAGCTTCGTCCAGCGGGCGGCTGACGATGATATTCGCGGCCGCGATCGGCCTGCAGGCCGTCGCACTCTACGCGGTGGCGCGTTACCAGGCCGCGGATGCGCCGTACCTCGCGCTGAAGATGATGTACCTGGCCATTTATCCGCTCGCGGTCGCTGCCGCGCTGACGATCAGCGGCCGCCGGGCGCTCGCGGGGATCGCGACCGTCGCGCTCCTGCCACTCGCGGCCGAGCGGATCATCGCGGCGCCGAAATCACGACCGATCGTCACCGCCATCAGTGTGGCGAGCCGGATTGTGGGCGCGCGATCATCTCGACCGGCAGTGCGTTGACTATCTGGTCGCCGAAGGCTACACCGGCTACTGGCTCCACCTCGCCGTGCTCGACAACCCGCGCGGCACCGCGCGATTCAACGACCCGAATACGTTTGAGCCGCAAAAAGCGATCGAGCGCTGGGTCGACGCCACCGGTCTGCCGTACGCGATCGTCGACGACACGAACGGATTTTCAAAAGCGCTGTTCAATGGCACCGACATTCTCGCGCAGTTCGATCGTTCGCTGCTGATCAAGCGGCGTGCAGGAGCTTCGTGTCCGGGGCAGTAGCCGTCCGATCAGCGACCGCTGCCGACGCCGCGGCGTGGGAATCGATGCGTCACGCCTTGTGGCCGGACGAGTCGAACAGTCATGGCCGCGAGGTGGCCGACTATTTCCGCGGCGTGCTGCCGATGCCGCTCGAGGTGCTGCTGGCGGTTGACGACGCCGGCCAGCCGATCGGATTCGCCGAGCTGTCGATTCGCAATTACGCCGAGGGGTGCGAGTCGGATCGGGTCGCGTTCCTCGAAGGCTGGTATGTCGATCCGGCACACCGACGACAGGGAGTCGGTGCGATGCTGGTGAAGGCAGCGGAGCGATGGGCGCGGGCCCAGGGCTGTCGCGAATTCGGCTCCGACGCCGAGTTGGACAACGACATCAGCCACACCGCGCATCGCGCGCTTGGATTCGAGGAGGTTGTTCGGATCGTGAGCTATAAGAAGCTGCTGTAACGTTCACGAGCGGCGGCGAAACGGATATTTCAGCCGCATTCCACTGTCGGTGGTCAGGAACAAGAACTCGCCATCAAGTGTCACCGTGATCGTCTGCTCGCCCTGCCCTCGAACAGCGCCGCGTCCGGTCACACTTGCCCAATCGCTACCAGTCTGGATGACACCAAATTCGCGCACCTCGATGGCATGATCGCTCGGCGTACCCACCCAGACCGTTCCGCGCGCTTGGCGATCCGTAGGACCTTGCGTGACGTTGACCGAAACCATCGCCAATTGATCGCTCGTCTCGCGGTTGGGTGAATCGCCGCGGATGGCACGGGCAGTGGCCGGCGCATCCATCGGCCGTGTCGGCATGTACTCCAGTCGTCGCAATGCCTGTCCGGCCTTTGCCAGGGTCGGCTCGCCGCGATTCACAGCGAACTGTCCGTTCACCAGCACATAGCGCACGCCGTCCGATGGCAAGGTTGGTTCTTCGAACGTCGCGTGATCGATGATCGTCGTTGGATCGAACACGACGACGTCAGCGGCCATGCCGGCCGCAAGCAATCCGCGATCGATCAGGCCGATCGTCGCCGCCGGCAGGCCGCTCATCTTACGGATCGCGTCCTCCAGCGACAGCGCTTTCTGCTCGCGCACGTATCGTCCGAGCACCCGTGGAAACGATCCGTAGTAGCGCGGATGCGAAGCCGCGCCGGGAACGACCGCGCCGCAGTCACACGCGATCGAGGTGGTCGGGTGCTGAAGAATCTTGACCAGATCCGCTTCGACGCCAAACCGGGCGATGATGCCCGGACTGCTCTGTTCCAGCAGGCGGACGACCGCTTCTCCCGCCGATACGTTCATCTCGCGCATCACCGAAGTCAGCTCGCTTCGAGTCGCTGGCAGGTAAATGCCCGCTGCGCCGCCGAAGCGTTTGTCCATCGCTTCTTCAGCCTCGCGGACAATTCGCGCGCGGAGGTCGGGATCGGCGAAGCGTTTCAACATCGCGTCGCGGCCACCGTCCTGCGCCCAGCCGGGAATAATCAGGGCCGCCAGACCGGTCTGTCCCGCGAGATAAGGATACGCGTCGGCGGCGGTGTAGGATCCGCGCGCGGTCGCCTCGCGCATCTTCGACAAAATCTGATCGGCCGAGCCTTGTTCGTGCCCCTGCACTTTCATGTGGGTAATCACCGGTGTGATTCCTGCCCGCTCGCCGATCGCGATCGTCTCTTCCATTCCGGCCCGGGAACTGAACCCCGATTCGGGCGTCACGCGGTCGTGATTGATGAAAATGGTGCGGAACGGCTTCGCCGCCTCGACCACCTTGATCACTTCCTCGGCTTGCGCGAAATAGGCCGGTTTGTAGTCCAGGCCGGCCGACACTCCCCACGCGCCTTTGCTCAAGCCTTCGACAATCAACGCGCGCATCCGCGCGATGTCGTCGGTCGAAGCGCGGCGATCCGCCGCGCCGATCACCTGCGTCCAGACGCTGTTGAAGCCGATCTGCGCGCCGAGGTTGACCGCGAGTCCGCGCGCCAGCGCGCGATCGAGTTGGTCCGCGATGTCGAGCGGCCCAGCGCCGTCGGCATTCGCAATCTCGGTAGTCACGCCCTGGGTCAGCATGTTCTCGGCCCGCTGCAGACCATCGGCGGTGGCGTGGCTATGGATATTGATGAATCCGGGCGCAATGATCAGTCCGGTCGCATCGACCTCGGTGGTGGCTCGTTCATTCGATAGATCGCCGACGCGCGCCACCGCAGCGCCGCTGATCGCCAGATCAGCGCGAAATCGCGCGCCGCCGGTGCCGTCAATCACCGTGCCGTTGCGAAAGATGATCGAGAATGGCTGCGACTGAGCGTAGGAGACGACGATCGCCGCAACCGTCGCAGTGGCGATTACCACCGCGCTACGAGCGCTTTTCATACTTCCAGTTCCGTGACTTGCCCTGCGCAATCCATCCGATTGCCGTCGTCAATCGCTTCGCGCGAGTGTCGTCGTTCTTCGCTTCGGTGATCCATTCGATGTAATCGCGTTTCTTCGTCGGGCTGAACGACTGGAACACCACCGACGCCTTCTTGTTCTTCTTCAGCGCTGCGGTCAGGTCCTGAGGTGTCTTCAACGACTGGCGCGACCTGGCCCGTTGTTCGCGCACCTTGACGCCCGCGTCGTTCAGCGCTTTCGCTTTTTTGGTCCAGTGTGACCAGCGTAGTCTTCGGCGGCAGATCGGCGAGTGATGTGATCCGGCCGAGGTGCCCCATGGCGCCGGCAGTGCGGGCATCGTCTTCCATCACCAGTGCAGCCTTCCAGAAACCAAACGCGCAGTGCTGTTTGAACGAGGCCATGCTCGCCAGCATGCCTTTGTAGGTGAAGTGCGGAAAGCTCCACTTCATCTCTTCAACGCACTCCGGACAGGCTTCGTGGACGACGGAGCGCAGGTGCTTGAGAATCGGTTTGGCGAAATCGGCCGACTTTTCGATGTACGCGTCAACTCGTGGATCGGTGATTGCCATCGTCTCCCTCTATGGGCACGTCGAGGCGCGGACCGGTTGCTCGGGCGCCCGGCGCACCGACAAGTACTGAACCGTCGGCGGGGTGGTCGGCGCGAGGGTGATCGCCACATGTACCTTGCCACGCTCGCAGGTCATCGTCCAATCACCACGCAGTGCGTTCTCGACCGTGTCGAACCGATCGGGCATCCCGCAAGCGCCGACCTGCTGCCGCAGTTCGTCGATCTCGGCGCGTCGCCGGTCTTTCGATCGATCGAGAAACAAGTTCACCGCCGCGACGCGGTCGGCGGCCTGATCGTCCCAGCGGACGATCAGCTGCGACACGGCGTCACGCGCGGATACGAGGTCGGTCGCGGGCTGCGGCATCCGAGGTTGCAAACCGCCGGTCTTGAGAAGCGCATCAAACGCGTTCATCGCTGCCGGCGTCCAACCGGTGTAGGTGAGGTTGCCAAAGGCGATGATGCCGACGCCATACTCGGGCAACCAGCGCATCGTCGATCCGAATCCTGGCAGGCCTCCGCCGTGAGCGACCATCGTTCGAAAGTCGCAGGTCTGTGTGACGTTGAGCCCAAACGCATAACTGCCGACATTCAATTGCGTCGCGCCGGACGGGTCGCGCATCACGCGCGCGCCCGACGGACGCCACGCCTGTTGCATTTCGCGGAGCGACGAGCGTCGAATCGGCAGTGTCTCGGCGGCGTCGCGCGGCGGCCACGCCGACAGGAACGCGGCGACATACTTGCCGAGGTCGGTGACCGACGTCAGCATGCCGCCCATCGCGCCAAACGATCCGTGCGCGAGCTGCGGTTCCTCTTTCCATCGGTTGTCTTCCCAGCGATATCCGAGTGCCAGACGGCTGGACGGCACCTTCGCTGGATGCAGCGTCGTCGCGGTCATTCCGAGCGGCCGGAGGATATTTGTGGTGACGTAATTCTCGTAGGGCTCGCCGGCAACCGTCGAGACGATGCGTCCGAGGATCGCGAAGCCGAAGTTCGAGTATTCGTAGGCGATTCCCGGCGCGTTCGAGAACGGAATGCCGGCGCGGATCATCGCGGACATCTGCTCGTCACGTGTCGGCCAGTTGACGATCGCCCCAGGGGTTGTCCTCAGGGAATCCCTCGGAATGCGACAGCAGATGACGGATGGTGATCCGCGGCGAATCGCTGGTCGGATACTTCAACGCTCTTCAGTTCCGGCACGTATTTTTCGGCAGCGTCGTCGAGTGACAGTTTTCCTTCGTCGCGCAGCTTGAGAATCGACATCGCGGTGAAACTTTTCGTCATCGACGCGATACGAAAAACCGTGTCGCGATCGACCGGCGTTTTGCTGCTGGTGTCGCGGACGCCATAGACGCCGGCGTGCGCCAGCTCGCCATCGACAACGATTCCCCACGCTGCGCCCGGAACATGCGACCGCTCGGCGAACTCCTTGAAGATCCGATCAACCTCGCCGTAGCCGGACGCCAATTTAGCGCGGCGTTGCGGATCGATGAACACCGGCGGCGGCACCGTCGCTGCGTCAACCGCCGCCGCCAGAAGTACGATCAGAATGGTTCGTCGCATGGCGGAATGCTAGCATTTCCGCCATGGCACTCATTGAGGAAGGCAAGAAGGCTCCGGCGTTTTCCCTGAACGATCAAGACGGTAAGAAACACACGTTATCGGCCTACGCCGGCAGACCGCTCGTCCTGTATTTCTATCCAAAAGACGACACGCCAGGGTGCACGAAAGAAACCTGCGCGTTTCGCGACAATTTGCCGAAGTTCAAGGCCGGCAAAGCGGCGGTGCTCGGCGTCAGCATTCTCGACGAAGCGAGCAAGGCGAAATTCGCGAAGAAGTTCGACGTCAACTTTCCGTTACTGGCCGACGAAGATCACGAGGTCGCGGAAAAGTATGGCGTATGGCAGAAGAAGTCGCTCTACGGCCGTCAGTTCATGGGCATCGCGCGGACGACCTATCTGATCGGCCCCGACGGCAAAGTGGCGAAGCGCTGGGACAATGTCAAAGTAGACGGACACGCCGAGGAAGTCCTGGACGCGCTGCAGCAATTGTAGACGCGCGATTCAACGGGTCACCGGGTTCGTGCCGCGAAATACCGTTTGCGGAAACGTACGACAGCGCGCGAGTCGTCGAGTTTCACACCCAGGTCGTGCATCTTGTCGTCGAGGACTTTCGGCGTGAAACCGAGCGCGTACTGATGATGCAGTTCGTTGGCGACCTGCCGGAACGTCGATGTCAGGTTGAGCGCCGACGTCAGTTCGAAATAGCCGCCGCCGGTTGCCGCTGACAAGTCCTTCAATCCGGGGTCGGGTCCGACCACAAATGGAGCGCCACCGCCAACCCCACCGCCGCCGCCGAAAACGCCGCGGCCGTAGCCTCCAGGCGAGCCGTAGCCGGAGCGGCCGGCACTGCTGCGGGTTCCGCCACCCGCATCAGGCGCCAGACCGACCGAGTAGACCATCACGTTTTCTTCCTCCGCGCGCTTCAACACCGAGCGCTTCGAGGAATTGCCATTCTTGAAATTCATCGGTTCGTCGATGCCATCGGTGAACACCAGAATGACGCGTCGTCCGTCGACGTGACGCAGCGCGCTGATTCCGCGATCGACGGCATTCCAGAGCGGCGTCGGACCGGCTTCTTGCAGTTCGCCGCGCAGGATCCCAACCAACTGGCTATGGTCGGACGTGAAATCCTCGGGATCGATCTGAATGCGCGTGGAGAACGTGCCGATCCGCGCCTGGTCGGCCGGCATCATCGCATCGACGAACGAGCCGCCGGCGTCGCGAACCAGATTGAAATTGTCGCGCATGCTGCCGCTGCGGTCGAGCAGCACCACGACGGTAATCGGCTGGAGTTCGTTCGAAAAGATCGTCAGTTCCTGGGGCTTGCCGTTGTCGGTAACGGTGAAGTGTTCCCGGCCGAGGTCGGGGACGAGGCGACCTGCTTCATTGGTGACCGTCGCATAAACGGCGACCGTGCGGTTGGCGGTGGAAAATGTCGGCGGCTGCTGCGACTGGCCGGAAACGGCCGTCACCGCGGCGGCGACGCTGAGGACGACGATGAACGATCGAGGTATTGCTGGCAGCATGGCACTCCGCCAGCAGGCGCTGACGAATTATAGGTTCAAAAGGTCGATCAGGTTCAAGGGGTCGTCAGCGAGCGCGGGCGAGCTCGGTGACGACTTCCCAATTGAACCGGACGAACCGGTGAATTTCGCTCTCGAGAATACGCTCTTGATCGCTGTGCGCGCCGAAGCCTTTCGGGCCGTCTTCGAAATCCGTGGCCGGGCCGATGCCGTAGCACTGCACGCCCTTTGACCGCAGCTGCGCCATGTCGGTGGCGCCGGTGCTCATCGTCGGCAGCGTCACGGTGTTGTAGATTCTGGTCGCGGCCGCTTCGAGCACCTTGAACGGCTCCGAATCGAGCTTGGTGTCAGGGCCTACGGGACGCGTCGCCTGGCCCGAGAAACGCACCTCGACCGACGGATCGTCAACCACCCGCTTGACCTGCTCGAGGAACTTTACCGGATCTTCGTCGGGAAGCATGCGAACGTCCAGCGTCGCCTTCGCTTCCGACGGAATCACGTTCGAACGGTAACCACCGTTGAAGATGTTCGGCGACACCGACGTGCGTAGCATCGACGAATGCCGCGGTTCGTTTTCGAGCAGCCAGTCGTCGGCAGCGGCGCGCACCTTCGGGTCGGTCGACAACACGTCGCGGTAGATCTTCGCCGTTTCCGGCGGCGAGATTGCCGCAAGCCGGCGGAAGTAGGTGCCGGTCGTCTCGTTGAAGCGCACGTCCGGCCGCCACGCTCCGATCTTTGCCACCGCTCCGGCGAGATGGACGATCGCGTTGGTCTTCAATGGCACCGAACCGTGGCCCGAAATGCCGGTCGCGACCAGTTCGATGCCACGCGGAATCTTTTCCAGGGTCTGCACTTGCGCGAAACGGGCTTCGCCATCGATGCGTGTCACGCCGCCACCTTCGGCGAGGCAATACTCCGCTTCGATGTCGCCGAAGTGATCGCGGACCATGTAGCTGATGCCGACGCCGGCGCCGCCGCCTTCTTCGGCCGGTTCGGAGAGAAAGATCACGTCGCGATCGAGCGGCACGTTGAGACGCTTCAACAGCAACATCGTCATCACGCCGGCGGTCAGGTTGTCTTTGTCGTCGACGGTGCCCCGGCCGTAGACGTAGCCGCCTTCGCGAGTGGCGCTGAACGGCGGATGCTTCCATTTCGCGGCGTCGACGGTCACCACGTCGCTGTGTCCCATGATCAACAGCGGCCGCTTCCTGCCATTGCCTTTCAACCGTGCGACGACGTTGGCACGCTTCGGTTCGGCCGCAATCAGTTGCGCCGGAATCCCTTCCTTGTCGAACACCTGCTTGAGGTAGTCGGCAACGCTCGTCTCGTTGCCGGGGGGATTCTGCGTGTCGAAGCGCAACACCGTTTGAAAGTGCCGCATCGTTTCGTCCTCGACGGCCTTCCAATCGGGCTGCGATCCCTGCCGGGCGAGCGTCGCCGCGGTGGCGAGCGCGATGCCGGCGGCAGTCGCGGTCCAGATCTTCGTCATAAGGCGGCTAGTATCGACTGGCGGTAGTGCCTTGTCCAGTTTAGTGAAGTGCTACGCAGTTTCATGCACCGAACGCAATCAACGAACGCCCGGCGCGAGCACCGTGGGCGGACCCGCTATCCATCCAAAGTGTTGGGCGACGGCGACCAACACGATCGCAATTCCCACCGCGACCAGGAGAAGTCGGTTGCGTTCTTTACTCGTCATTTCGTCCCCTCCTGGCCGCGCTCAGATTAGAGAGTCATTAGACAACGCTGCATGAACAGCGTATTTCGTTCCGGTTTTAGTGCTCTGATCTTAAGGCGGCTATTATGGGTGAGAACTCATGCGATTGCACGACTACCTGCGGCGATTGCAGGTCGATGCCGCGACGCCGCCCACTCTCGAGACGCTGCGCCGCCTGCACACGGCTCACCGCGAAACGTTTCTCTTCGAAAACCTCGCGATCCAGACCGGCGGCGCGATCAGCGTCGAGCTCCCGGACATCGAAAACAAGTTCATCGATCAGCATCGCGGCGGTTACTGCTTCGAACACAACACCTTGTTCGCCGCAGCGCTCCGTCAGGCGGGATTTGCGGTGGTCGCGTTGCTCGGACGGGTCCGCCGCGGCCCACCCGAGCGCTGGGCACGAACCCATATGGTGTTGCGAGTCACCTGCAGCGGCGACCGTTCTGAGCCGTATCTCGCCGACGTCGGCTTCGGCGCGGTCGGCCTGGTGGAACCGATTCCGCTGCGCGACGGCGCCACCGCGACGCAGCGCGGATTGACCTACACGCTTCGGCAGGACAGTCCGCTGTGGGTGCTGTCGATGCGTGATGCGTCGCAGGCGATGGATCTCTACGAGTTCGCCGAAGAACCGCAGACCACTGGCGACATTATCGTCGCCAACCATTACACGTCGACGCATCCCGAGTCGATGTTCCGCAAGACGCTGACGATTCAGCGGGTGCGTGGCAACGATCGGGTCATTCTTCGCAACGAAACGCTGACGCGATGGGACAACGGGCGGATGAGCGAAGAGACCATCGATCGAGCGCGCCTGCGCGATGTGGCGCGTCAGCTGTTCGATATCGAATTACCCAGGGGTCAATTCGTTTATGAAAACGACACAAAGGACACGAAGGATACAAAGGACACAAAGGGTGCGACGTAACTGAATCAGCGCGCGCGCGCCAGCGTCGTCACGACATCCCAGTTGAATCGCACGAAGCGATAGAGCTCGCTTTCGAGCAGCCGCTCCTGGTCGCTGTGCATGCCGAAGCCTTTGGCCTGGTCCTCGACGTCGATCGCGGGACCGATGCCGACGCATTGCACGCCTTTCGCGCGCAGCTGCTGCATGTCGGTGGCGCCGGTCGACATCGACGGCAGCGTTGGAATGTTGTAAATCCTGGTTATGCTGGCTTCGACGGTCCGAAAGATTTCGGAATCGAGCTTGGCAACCGGCGGAATCGGCCGCTCGGCTGCGGTATTGCCGCTGAAGCGGACTTCGATTGCCGGGTCGTTGACGATCTTCTTCACTTCCTCGAGAAACGCGTCGCGATTCTCGTCGGGGACCATCCGGACGTCGAGTGTCGCCTTGGCTTCCGACGGAATCACGTTCGAGCGGTAACCACCCTGAAAGATGTTCGGCGATACCGAGGTCCGCAGCATCGACGAATGCCGCGGTTCATTCTCGAACAGCCAGTCGTCCGCCGCACGCGCCACCTTCGGATCGGGCGAGATCACGTCGCGGTAGTACTTCGCTTGTTCCGGCGGTGCCAGCGTCGCGAGCTTGCGGAAATAGGTCGCCGTCGTTTCGTTCAACTTGATGTCGGGACGCCACTCGCCAATTCGACCGACCGCGGCGCCGAGGTGCGCGATCGCGTTGGACTTCAGCGGAATCGATCCGTGACCGGCAATACCGCGCGCGATCAACTCGATGCCGCGCGGTACTTTTTCAACGGTTTCCACCTCGGCGTACTTGGCCGCGCCGTGCTCGCGCACGATGTCGCCGCCCTCGGCCAGGCAGTACTCCGCTTCGATTTCGGGAAAATGCTGCGCCACCATGTAGCCGACGCCGATTCGCGAGTTGCCTTCCTCGCCGGCTTCCGCCAGGAAGATCACGTCGCGATCCAACGGCACGTTCAACCGCTTCAGCATCAGCATCGTCATCAGGCCGGCGGTGAGGTTGTCTTTGTCGTCGATCGTGCCGCGGCCATACACGTAGCCGCCGTCGAGCGTCGCGCTGAACGGCGGAAAATGCCATTTCGCCAGATCCACGGTCACGGTATCGGTGTGGCCCATGATCAGCAGCGGCCGCTTCTTGCCATTTCCTTTCAGCCGCGCCACCACGTTCGGCCGATCGGATTCCATGAAGACGATTTGCGCCGGAATCCCGGCGTCGTCGAGTGTTTTCTTGATGTACTCGGCGAGCGGCCGCTCCTTCGCCGTCGAGTCGAATCGCACCACTGCCTGGAAGTGTTTCAGCGTTTCCGCGTTGACCGCTTTCCAATCCGGTTCCGCGGGACCGGTTTGCGCAGACAAGGTTGTCGCGACGGCGAACGCAGACAGCAGGTAGCGCGGCTTCATTTTCCCGAATACTCCTTGTCGCTGACCGCTTCGAGCCATTTCGTCTCGCCGCCGAAACCGACGTTAATCTGCACCATCGGCGCGTTCGGCGTGGCGCCGTGCCAGTGCACGACGTTCGGCGCGGTGTAATCGCTGCCGCCGACGCCGAGTTCCTTCACGGCTTCGCTGCGTTTTTGCAGACGCATCCGCCCCTGCTCGACCATCAGCAACTGCCCGTTCGAGTGACTGTGCCAGTAGGTCCGGGCCCCGGCTTCAAAATTCCGGCGCGCCACCGTCAGGTCCTTGCCGTCCATCGCCGTGGACGTGCCAGTGAAGAGTGGTGGTTGTTGTGCGAGCGTCCAGCGTGTGGACGCGGCGAACACAGCGGTCAGGGTCAACGCCAATGCAATGCGTTTCATGTTGCTCCACCTTACTCGTTGCTCGTTGCTCGTTGCTCGTTGCTCGTTGCTCGTTACTCGTTGCTCGTTGCTCGGCTGGTCACTCGCGGCTATTTGATTGGCGAGTAATCGGTCGCGTCCATGAACACCGACTCGACCTTGCTGACGATGCGGCCGTCCTTTTGCGATTCGGCGCTGACCTTCATCCATTCCGGATCGGCCTGGAAGTCGGCCCAGTTCTTCTTCGCGGCATCGCGGCTCGAATGCTCGAGGATGTAGATCAGCGTGTTCTGCGAATTCGGCGCGTCCTGCGGCACCCAGTAGCCGATGCTCTTCATGCTGTGTTTGTTGAAGATGCGAATCGTGTGATCGCGAAATCGCGCCTGAAGGTTGGTGAGTTTCCCTTCGGGGGCCGTGTAGGTGCGCAGTTCGTAAACCTTGCCGCCTTGCGCACGGAGGACGGCGGTGTTCGGTCCGAGCAGTTGGCCGGCGACGACGCCGGCGGTGAAGATGACAAGCACTCCAGCGACTTTTCTCATAGTGCCTCCTCGCCTCAGGGCAGGCCGGATGCTAACACGACAAAACCGAGGTTCACGAGGTTCGAGAGGTTCGCGGGGTTCACGAGGTTCTAGGGGTTCGCGGGGTTCGCGGGGTTCAGGGGTTCGCGGGGTTCACGAGGTTCTAGGGGTTCGCGGGGTTCACGAGGTTCAGGGGTTCGCGGGGTTCACGAGGTTCAGGGGTTCGCGGGGTTCACGAGGTTCAGGGGTTCGCGGGGTTCGCGAGGTTCGGGCGGTTCGCGGTTCGAGAGCGTTCGAGCGCGGCTCCCGTCCAAGTAATCCGACCGAACCGTCTCGAGCGCCTTCGATTGCACGAAACGTTAGGCGACGCAGGCGCACGAATTCCTCCTCGTCGAGGAACTCACGTTTGCGGGCCATCAATCAGGTGATTGAAGGTCTCATTCAGTGAGCCGAGTGCAATGTAGTAGAACGGCAGCGACGCAGATGGGTAGTACCGGCCGAAAGCCCTCGGCGATGTTCCGCGGCGCCGATCGTGCCGAATCGCGAATTTGATCGCAGTATTTGAAGTCCCTGGAAGCGGGAGGCTTCGAAGTAAACCGAAAGACTTCTTCCTTTAGTTCCTCCGTCAGCTTCCATGCGTGGAGATCTTCGAACCGTTTTGCCATGCGGCCGGGCGTAGCACGCTGGCCGCCAGCGCGAGAACAAAATCCACAATCTGCGCGCAAACCCGCGTCGTTCCGCGCAACCCGTGAACCTCGCGAACCTCTTTGAACCCGTTGAACTCCTCGAACCCGTTCGCTTGACTTGGATGCCGTGGATCTGCTCTTCTAATGGGGCAGATGTCATTCGCCGCTCCGGTTTCCCGCGTGTCGCTGCTGATTAGCCTCGTCCTTATCAGCGTCGGCATTCGTGTGCCGACATGCAGCGGGTGATGTAGCCAGACACAAACGAGCGAAGACCAAAGGCCATCACCCGCAGGGGTGATGGCCTTTTTACTTTTGCGGAGTCTTTGAAGGGTTTACACGTTTACACAGCATCAGCCGATAAGGATGGAGATCATGAACGCCGAACAGCAGCCCGACCCACGCAAGTCGCGTGTCACGGTAGTGACGATGCCGCGCCGCGAGCCGCAGCCGTCGACAAACGGCCGCCAAACCGTGCCCGCAACCACCGAGGCTGAGCCAGACGACGAACCTGGGTACGGTCACGGCGTTTAGCCGTTTGCGATTCGCCGAGGTGAACGACCGAAGGTTCATTAAGTGCGCTGCGGACGGGCGACGACTGCCGCACCGCCACAGTCCGGGAACTTTGAACCCGAATCTCGCGAACCTCTCGAACCCCTGAACCGCGCGAACCTCGCGAACCCCGGAACCTCGTGAACCGCGCGAACCCCTGAACCTCGCGAACCCCGCGAACCCCGGAACCTCGTGAACCCCGCGAACCTCCCGAACCCCGCGAACCCGGTTTCATCGTCCACAAAACGGATACATCGGACAGACCGCGTCGAGCGCGGCGTCGAACGACTCGCTGTCGATAATCAGACTGCCGCCCGGGTATCGCTTCGCGGATTTGATCAGCGCCGCCGCCAGTTGCTTGACCGTTCCCTCGATCTTCTTCAGCCCTGCGGCGTCAACCCGATCCTGGATGGCGCGGACGCCGCCCTGAGACAGCACCGCATTGAGATGATCGGAATTCTCCTCGTCTATCGATGCGCGCGCGTCCTCGAAGGCGGGATAGATGATCTGCTGCCAGCGGACAATCAAGGTCGCCGCGCGATCCGCGTCGGTCGGCTTCTGCGCGATAGCCACTGCCGGCGCCGCCGCGATCGCGACTACCGCAAGCGCCCACGCGAACCGGCTGAGGTGACGAAGCATTCGATCAACTTTTACCAGCGACGCGCCGGCGAGACCGTTATGCAACCGGAGACATCGGCCGGCCCGGCTTCGTCCGCCGCGCCGAGCAACGCCAGCGTCACCGGTCCGGTCGGCGGTTCGCGCAGGTCCACCACCAGCGCATGACTGCTCTCGCCGAACCGGTTGTAGGCGGTGATCTGGCCAAGTGATCCGAGCCGCATCACCAGCGTGTCGTCGAACGACGGCGGCACTTTATGGCTGAAGCCGAGATACACCAGCGCGCGGGTCGGGCCGTCGCGACGAAGCGTTTCGCCGAGTTCCGACGAGCCGCACGACTGGCCGTCTTGTTCAACCGTCGATTCCAACGCCGGCAGATTGTCGTTGGCGTACCACCAGATTGCCGGGAGCGCGTTGTGCGTCGTAATCCACACTGCGCCAGGACGGGCCTGACGCGCGAGCCAGCGAACGGCCGCGCGATCGTCGACCTCATGATTCGCTTTCGGCTCGGTGAGGGCGAGATAGGTTGTTCCGCGCCGGGCGACATCGGCGAGTATCACGAGGAGCACCAGGCAACCAGTCAGCCCGACCGCGGCATCGAGCGATCGATGCTGCGAGCGAAGGCGAATAATTCGTTCAACGCTGGCGTCGGCGGCGAACGCAACGCCGACGTAGGCCGCGGGAATCATCCACAGCGCCAGCCGTTCGAACATCGGCACGAGCCGGATCGCCGCGAACGTCAGGCCGGAGATCGGGATCAGAGCGAACACCAAACGGATCAAGGGCGCGCGGCGGATCGCCAGGATGAACCCCGCCATCGAGACGACCCAGAACCAGACGCCGTACCCGCTGCCGGCGGGTTTGAGCGCCAGCGGCGAGAGCTGCGCCGCCAGCCACTCGAAAATCGCGAACACATTCGATCCTCGCGGCGGAAACGCATTCGCCCAGAACTGATTCAGGAAATCGTTCGAACGCGCCGGCCCGAGGTTAGCGATGAAATTGAGCCCGAACGACGTCAGCCAGATGGCAACGCCTGATCGGCTTGCAATCCTTCGTTGCGCGATCAGAACGACCAGCGCGCAGACCGGTATCACGAACAAGGCGCCATTCGAAAACCATTGCGCCACCGCGGCGACGATCCACCAGGTGAGGACGCGATCCTCTTCGATCGCCCAGACGGCCAGCGCCGGAATCAGCAAACCGAAACAGCTGTCGGCCGAATAGTGTTTCAACTCGAGCGCGTGAAACGCGATCCATTGTCCCGACGCGCACAGGAACGCCAGCGTCGTCGCACCGGCCGGCGTCATCCAGCGGCGGCCGATCCACGCAGCGACAATCAGCAGCGCAACGCCGAACAGCAGCGGTATCGCGCGCAGTGCGCGTTCGTCGGGACCGAATGTCAGAAGGATCGCGCGCTCGGCGACCAGCCAACCGTAGGGCGCGGCTTGCCCGAGGGTCAGCCGCCCGGCCAGCTGGGTGAACGAACGATCGCGCAGGTTGATCGCGATCATTTCCTCGTCGAGCCACAGCATCCGGCCCCACTGCCATTGCAGGATCAGCAGCGCAGCGCCGGCGACCGCGATCAGCGAGGGAATGACGAATGACGCGCGCCGGTCAGGCCAACGCGGCGGCAGGCGATCGGACAAATCCTCTACCCAATCGGGTGGATGCTAACACGAGCCTATCGGCTACACTGACGCTCCGCGAATGACCAAAACCCGAATGGAAGCGTTCAGCGATGGCGTGGTCGCCATCTTGATCACCATCATGGTACTGGAATTCAAAGTGCCGCACGGCTCGGACTGGGCGGCGCTGTATCCATTGCTGCCGAAGGCGCTCGCCTACGTGATGAGCTTCATCTTCCTCGGCATCTACTGGACGAACCATCACCATCTCATTCACGTCATGCGCGAGGTAACCGGCGCCATTCTGTGGGCGAACCTGCACCTGTTGTTCTGGTTGTCGCTGGTACCGTTCGCCACCGCCTGGATGGGCGAAAGCCATTGGGAAGCGATTCCGACTGCGGTCTACGGAATCGTGCTGCTATGCGATGCGATCGCCTACACCATTCTGGTGCGCACAATTTTCGCGCACGAGGGCCCGCATTCGCCATTGCGCGCGGCCATCGGCAGCGACACCAAGGGCAACATCTCGCTCCTGTGTTATGCGATCGCGATTC
Organism: uncultured Acidobacteriota bacterium; assembly: GCA_963695635.1. Classification (GTDB taxonomy): domain Bacteria; phylum Acidobacteriota; class Vicinamibacteria; order Vicinamibacterales; family CAVVIG01; genus DATKHR01. The sequence goes on along the minus strand of CAVOHK010000006.1, from coordinate 217,319 downwards.
CGCTCGTGTTCGTGCATCCATTGATCGCCCAGGCGATCTACGTCGCAATTGCAATTTCGTGGTTGATTCCCGATCGCAGAATCGAGCGCACGGTAGCTAGAACGTGACACACGCGCCGGCCAAATCTGCACGATGCTGCAATCGACGGCCTGCTCCAAAATCCATGGAGCAACGACACTTGTAGCGTTTTCGCGCCAAAGCGGTACTCCTTTTGGTTTATCCCCAGCGGACAAAAGGAGCATCTATGTTCCGCTTTGGAGCGAAGTGGGTCGCGGTCGTGGGCATCGTCGTGGCAACCAGCGTTGTCTTAGGCGCTGCGGCGAATAACGGGAACGGTGGCAATCCGAAGCAGCCTGATGTCGTGGCGGCAACCGTGTCGGTTGATCAATCGACGCTGTTCGTCTATGGCGAGAATCTCTCGAGTTCATCGCTCGTGACGTTCGGCGGCATCGCACTCGGCGGCGTGCAGGCCGATTCGGCCGGCCGTCAACTGATTGCGTTGATGCCGGCGGTGCCCCCCGGGTCGTATCGACTGGTGATCACCAACAGCAACAAGTCGTGCGAATTCTATGTAAGCGTCGATGCCGCCGGCGGCAGCGCGGCGACTGAGGGAGTGCGGGACCAACCGGACCGGCCGGACCTTCGGCGCGAATGGCACGAACGGCGCTGACGGCGCGGTTGGGCCGACAGGGCCGATTGGCCCAGCGGGACCGACTGGCGCCACTGGCCCAGCGGGACCGACCGGCGCGACTGGCGCAACGGGGGCGACGGGCGCCACGGGCCCAACGGGGCCGACCGGCGCGACCGGGGCAACGGGGGCGACGGGGGGGACGGGCCCGCAGGGTACGCCCGGTACCAATGGGACTAACGGCACCAACGGTACAAACGGTGTCGATGGCGCGCCGGGAGCGACTGGACCAACCGGGCCCCAAGGCATGAGCATCGTCGGACCGGAAGGACCGACTGGACCAACTGGACCAACCGGACCACAGGGTCCGACCGGTATCTCATTCGCCTATTCGGGGTGGATCTCTTCAAGCGGGGGCGTCCGGTCAGGCACCGGGTTCACTTCACGGCGCCTTGGAACGTCCGCCGGCAGTTACCGGGTTACCGCGAACGCGACGGTCAGCGGTGTTCCGCTTGTCATCAGTGTTTCACCGACGGCGGCTGGCATTACGGTGCGTGTGATCGGTTATTTCAAAGATACGAACACGAACCAACACATTTTCGACGTCGACGCACGCAATAGTTCGGGAGCGTTGGTCGACGCGGAATTTACGTTCGTCGCAATTCCGATTTCTTAACGGGCCGAGTGGGCCGGCTCGCGATGCGAGTCGGCCCACCAGCTCAGCGCAAACGTCAGCGCCGCTCCAATCAGGCCCGCGATCCAGATCGCTTCGACCGACGGCGGTGCACCGCCGAGAATATTTCCGACGTAAGCAATCGCCAGCAACGCAACCACACTGACCAACCCCCAGCGGCCAATCGCATCGCGCGCCCGCGTCGCGCGTGCATAGATCATCACCGCTATCACAAACATCGTGGTCTCGACGAGGATCGTCGCTGGAATCGAGTACCACAGTCCAAGGCCAAGCTTCGGTCCACCGCCGGGTATCAGTGGCATGTCCGGACGATGTGACACGAAATCGAGCAGCCAGTGACTGACGACCAGCGCCGTCATCGCGAGAAGCTCCCGGCGCGTCGCGCGACGCACCGTCATGTAGATGAATCCGAAAGCCAGGCCCCATCCGACAAGCATCACGAGTGAGTGCGAATACGGATAGCTGACAAATTCCAACGGGGTAAATGGCGTATCGCCTGGCGCGATGCGAACCTGCTCGAAGCCGGTGGCCACAAACAAGGGCCACAGCGTGTCGGCCAGCTGGACCGCCGCGAAGAGAGTGGCCAGTGACGCGTGTGGCAGAACCCGCTTGGCCGCGAAACCGACCGCGAAGTGACCGATGAACAACGCCCAGACTTTACGTTAAACTCGCGGCCATGAAGCGCATTTCATTCTGGGCATTCGGCCTTCTTCTCGTCTCGGCCGGCTGGCGGCTTGGCGCGGTTGCCCAGCAGCCACAGCCATCAACTCCGGCGATCGATCCCGCTTCGGAAAACGCATTTTTTTCGTCTTATCGCTGGCGCGGGGTCGGACCCGATCGCGGCGGCCGTTCGATCGCGGTCAGCGGAGTCAAAGGCCGTCCCAGAGAAGCGTACTTCGGCGCCGTTGGCGGCGGTCTGTGGAAGACAACCGACAGCGGCCTGACCTGGGCTGCCGTCACCGATGGTCAGCTGACGAGTTCATCGGTCGGCGCCGTCGCCGTCTCGGAGTCGAATCCCGATATCGTGTACATCGGGATGGGCGAATCCTGCATCCGCGGCAACATCATGCCGGGCGATGGCGTCTACAAATCGACGGACGCCGGCAAGACCTGGACGCGCGTCGGCTTCACGAATTCGGACGCGATTTCGAAAATCCGCATCCATCCCACCAACCCCGACATCGTCTTCGTCGCGGACTTCGGCCGCTACGGTTCGCCGAGCGAAGAACGCGGCATCTTCAAGACGGTCGATGGCGGCACGACGTGGAAAAAGGTGCTTTACAAGGATGCCAAGACCGGAGGCATCGACGTCGCGATCGATCGGAAGAACCCGAACGTGATGTTCGGCGCCCTGTGGGAGGCGTACCGCGTCGAGTATCAGATGTCGAGCGGTGGCCCGGGCAGCGGTTTTTACAAATCCACTGATGGCGGCGAAACCTGGACCGAGATTACGCGCGCCACCGGTCTGCCTTCAGGGCTGGTCGGCAAAATCAGCGTGTCGATTTCCGGTGCCGATTCGAACCGCGTCTATGCGTTGATCGAAAACGACAAGGGTGGTCTCTACGTCTCGGACGACGCCGGCGCGTCGTGGAAGCTGATCAACGAAGGCCGCAACATCCGCCAACGCGCGTTCTATTACACGCACGTCTTCGCCGATCCGAACAACAAAGACATCGTCTATATGCTGAACACCAGCGCGTTCCGCTCGGTGGACGGCGGCAAGACCGTGGCGCAAATCGGCCAGAACACCCACGGCGACCATCACGACTTATGGATTGATCCAGACGACTCCGAGCACGTGGTGTTGGGCAATGACGGTGGCGGAACCGTCACCTACGACGTCGCCTCGGCGCAGCGTCACTGGTCCGACGAAGATTTTCCAACCGCCCAGTTCTATCACGTGATCGTCACGAAACACGTGCCCTATCACGTTTGCGGCGCGCAACAAGACAACTCCACGTTGTGCGTCGACAGCCGAACCAATCTTGGTCGCGGCGGCGGTGGTGGTGGCGGGCGCGGCAACATCGTCGCGCCGTACGAAGCCGGTGGCGGCGAGCCGGGCTATATCGCGCCCGATCCGCGAGACCCCGATGTGTACTACGCCGGCGCCAACAACGGTTCGTTTCTGACGCGGCTGAATCGCCGCAGCGGCGAGATCAAGGAAGTGGGCGCTTACCCGCGCTTCTTCTCCGGTGAGAACTCCGGTGAAGTGGTCGAACGGTGGCAATGGACATATCCAATCATCTTCTCGCCTGTCGACCCGAAGATTCTCTACACCTCTTCACAACGTGTCTGGAAAACGACCGACGGCGGCGACACGTGGACCGCGATCAGTCCCGATTTGACCCGTCACGATCCAAAAACGTTCGGCGACTCCGGCGGACCAATCACCCACGACATGAATAGCCCGGAAATTTATGGAACCGTCTTTTCCCTCGCACCGGGCAAGACCGACGTCAACATCATCTGGGCCGGATCGGACGACGGCATCGTGAACTTGACGCGCGATGGCGGTAAGACCTGGACGAACGTGACGCCGAAGGAGATGCCGGAATTCGGCCGGGTGTCGCAGATCGACGCCTCGCAGTTCGATGCCGGCACCGCCTTCGTTTCTGTCAAGAAAATGCTGCTCACCGACTACTCCCCGTACATTTTCCGCACGCATGACTACGGCAGGACGTGGACGAAGATCGTCGCCGGCATCGCGCCGATCGATTTCGTCAGCTCGGTACGTGAAGATCCGGTTCGACGTGGCCTGCTCTACGCCGGCACCGAGCATGGGTTCTACGTCTCGATGGATGACGGCGACCATTGGCGAGCGCTGTCCAACGGACTGCCGCTCACCCAGGTGTCAGATATCTGGGTCGAAGGCAACGATGTGGTCATTTCGACGATGGGGCGAAGCTTCTACATTCTGGATGACGTCAATCCACTGCGGCAGTTCAACACCACCGTCACGTCTGCGGCCGACTCGTATCCTGTTCAAGCCGGGCGATGCGATTCGGACCGCGGTTCCAGCCCGCATCGGCTATTGGCTGAAAAAAGCGCCGCAGAGCATGAAGCTGGAAATTCTCGATAGTAAGGGTCAGGTGGTGCGCACGTTCGAGGGTGCCGTACCAGGGGCCGGCGGTCGCGGGCGTGGCCGCGCCGAAGCCGCTCAGGGAGGCCGTGCGGCGGAGGCGGGCGGCCGCGCCGAAGCCGCGCCGGGAGGGCGCGCGGCGGAGGCGGGGCGGGGCGGAAACGAAGAGCAGCCGCAAACCGAAGACGAAGAAGGCGGCGGACGCGGGCGCGGTGGACCGCAAACCGCGACGATGGCCGCCGGCATGCAGCGCTTCACCTGGGACCTTCAATCGCAGCCGGTCGTAAATTTCCCCGGCATGGTGTTGTGGGGAGCAACGCAGAACGGGCCGATCGTTCTGCCCGGAACCTATACGGCGCGGCTGACCGTGGACGGTAAGACGCAGACCCAGAGTTTCACCGTCAAGAAACATCCTTATCACATGGCGAGCGACGCCGATCTGCAGTTCCAGTACGATTTGGCGACCCAGATTCGCGACAAGGTGAACGAAGCGAACAACGCGATTATCCAAATCCGCCGCATCAAAACCGCGCTGGCCGATCGCGTCAGCAAAACGACGAACGCGGACGCCAAGGCGATTGCGGAGGAGTTACAGAAAGAGCTCACCGCGATCGAAGTTGACGTGTATCAAGTGAAGAACCAGAGCAATCAGGATCCGCTCAACTTCCCGATTCGCACCAACAACCGTCTGGCGTCACTGCTGCGCGTCGTGCTGGCCGGTGACGGACGGCCGACCAGCAACACCACGCCGATATTCAACGACCTGAAGAAAGAGCTGCAAGTCGAGATGGATCGGCTGAACAAGACGCTGACGACATTGCTGCCGCGGTTCAATCAGGCGGCGGAGCGCGCCGGCCTCGAGCCGATTAGCGAGCGGTAACGGAGACGGGCGTCGCAGTTTGCGTGCAGGGTCAAGTGTCTGGGGTCAGACCCGGGACAATTGGTGTCTGGGGTCAGACCCGAGACAATTCGAGACGCGTATAATCCCGCATCATGAGCCGTTCACGTCGTCGCCTGTTCACGCTCTCGGCCAGCCTGTCGCAGGTGTTGTTGGTTGCCGGACCGGTGTGGGCGCAGCAAACGCATCAATTCACGCCGACGCAGTTCTTCAACACCTATTCATTCGCGCATCCACCGGCGCTGCACGTCAAGCCGGGCGATCGCGTTGTCACGAAAACAATCGACGCGGCGGGAGTGGACTGGAACGGCAAGACCGTGTCGCAATCGCCGAATCCACAGACCGGTCCCTTCTATGTTGACGGCGCCGAGCCGGGCGACACGCTGGTCGTGACGTTCAACAAGATCGAAACCAATCGCGCGTCTGCCTGGTCGGGCAGCCTGCTCTCGCCCTACGCCACGACGCCGATGGCGATCACTACGCGGACCGATCGTGAAGCCAAGCGTTTGCAGTGGACGATCGACAAGGCGAAAGGCGTCGCGCGGCTCGACGATGCGACCGTTACGCCCGGCGGTATCGAGTTGCCGCTGCGGCCGATGCTCGGATGCGTGGGCGTTGCGCCGCGGGGCAAGGAAGCCATCTCCACCAGCACGCCCGGCGCATGGGGCGGCAACATGGATTACGCATGGCTGAACGCTGGCATCAAGGTGATGCTGCCGGTGAACGAACCGGGCGCGCTGCTGTTCATGGGTGATGGTCACGCACGTCAGGGTGAAGGCGAGGTGGCGGGCACCGGCCTGGAGACGTCGATGGACGTGGACTTCACGGTTACGCTGATCAAGGGCAAGGCGATCGGCTGGCCGCGCATGGAAACGGCGACGCACATCCTGGTGCTCGGCAGCGCCCGACCGCTGCTCGAGGCGTTTCAAATTGCCTCCGCGGAGCTGCAGCGATGGCTGCAGGCCGACTACGGCTTCTCCGAACGCGGCGCGCAGACATTCATGGGGCAGGCGACGGAATACGAAGTCGCGAACGTCGTCGATCCGGCGTTCACCGTGGTCGCAAAGATTCCGAAGGCGCTCCTTCCGCGGCGCTAGCGAACGTTGCTCGGCTCCAGCCGAGCCTGTGTTAGATTTCCGAACCTCGGGAGGAAATTGTGATCAGACGTATGTTTCTGCTGGCGGCCTTCGCCGCAGTCTTGTTACTAACCGGTGTCGCGCACGCGCAAACGCCGCTGCCGACGCCACCGCAACCCGCAGCGCAACCAGAACCTCCGAAGCCGAACAACTATTCGGACTCGAGTGCGTGGTTGTGCCGGCCCGGGCGAACGGCTGCCGACAAAGACGCCTGCCAAATCGACCTGAGCACAACAGTCGTCGCCGCCGATGGGTCGCTGACCCGCGAGGCCTTCAAGCCGAACCCGGACGCGCCGGTCGATTGCTTCTACGTTTACCCGACGATCTCCACCGACCAGGCGCCCAACAGCGATATGAACGTCGACCCCGCCGAGATGAACGTGATCAAGCAGCAGGCGGCGCGCTTCAACGCGGTCTGCAAGGTCTACGCGCCGATGTATCGTCAAATCACGCTGATGGGACTGCGAAAGCTGCTGGCGACGCCAAACGGCGATCCGGTGGCCTTTTTCGGGAACGGCGTCCAATACGACGACGTCCGTGACGCGTGGAAGTCCTATCTCGAACGCGACAACAAGGGCCGCGGCGTCGTGCTGGTCGGCCACTCGCAAGGCGCCTACATTCTCGAGAACCTGATCAAGAACGAAATCGACGGCAAGCCGATTCAATCGAAAATCGTCTCGGCCCTGGTCCTCGGCGCCACGCTGGCGACGCCGAAGGGAAAAGACGTCGGTGGCCTGTTCAAGTCGATGCCGCTGTGCCACGCCGCGAATCAGACCGGCTGCGTCATCAACTACTCGGCATTCCGCGCCACCGTTCCGCCGTCCGCGACAACGTTCTTCGGGAAAACGGCCGATCCGGCGACTGGTGGGTCGTGCACCAATCCGGCGGCGTTAGCGGGAGGGCCGGCCGAACTGCATGCCTACCTGGATACGACCGGGCAGACGATCACGAACAAGCCTCCGGTCAAGCCGTGGGCCGAAGGAAAGACGATCGACACGCCGTGGGTCAGCGTGCCCGGTTTGCTGACCGGAAAATGCGTGACCAACAACGACATCACCTATCTCGAGGTGACGGTGAACGGTAATCCGTCCGACCCCCGCGCCGATGAAATCGTCGGCGACGTCGCGCCAGCGCCGAGCCCAATCGGCGCGCAGTGGGGATTGCATTTGATTGACGTCAACCTGACGATGGGAAACCTGCTGGACGTGGTGGCCCAGCAGGCGAAGGCCTACGCGAGTAAGCGTTAGAGAGAAACGCAAAAATCGAACGCGGAGCACGCCGGGTCGCCGAGAAAGTTGGCTCGGCGGGCTCAGCGCTCTCGGCGTTCGATTTTCGTGACCGTGTCCCCGGCACTGATCGTCCCGGCCTGCACGACTTTCGCGTTGATACCGCGGAGGTGCAATTCGCGGCCGACCGCCGAATTCACGAACGTCGCGGCATCGACGCCGAATCGCTCGATGAACTTGGCGCAACCGGTATGCGGTTCGGCGGTCACTTCCAGGACCGCCGTGCCGATCTGCAGCCGCGTTCCGGCCGGCAGGTTCGCATCGGTCAAATCCATGTCGATGAACAGCTGATCGCCGGCGAGCGGCCAGCGTTCTTTGTGCTGCGCCACCAGGTCGACCACCCGCGCGTTCATGATGTTGATCTGCATCTCGGGATGCGGCGATCCGTCGGCCGTCCGGCGGCTGGTGCGCTGGCGCCAACTGTCGCCGACCAGGCCTTCGAGAACGTCCAGCTCGCCACGTTCCAGCACTTCACGCACGCCGACCGCTGGCCGGCGCACAATCATCTGCAGCACTCCGCGGTCGCGCGGTGATTGACGGATGGCTTCGAGACCCGCTTCCAGTTCGGTGGCGGTTTTGTGCGTAATCGTTGTGCTCATTTTCCTGGCGAGTCCAGCAGCGACTGATACAGCGTCGCGCTGAAACGCTCCGCGATGCCGGTCGTATTGGGCAGCATCTGAATCATCATCACGGTGACAGTCTTGGTTTTCGGATCGACGCGGTAGGTCGTGCCATATGCGCCGGCCCATCCGAACGAGCCGACCGACTCCATGCCATTGGCGCCATAGCGATCGGTGGTTTCAAATCCGTAGCCGTAACCCAGCCCGTTTGGCGAGTGCAGCGTGCCGATTTGATTGGTGGTCATCAAATCGACGGCCCGAGGCGACAGCACCCTGACGCCGTCGAGTTCACCGCCGCGACGGATCATTTCGAGAAAGCGTGCGTAATCGCGCGCCGTCGATAACAGTCCCGCGCCGCCGGCGAAACTCTTGTGGGGTCCGTCGATGTAGTGCCCCTGGCCGCGCGCACCATCGGGCGCACGAACGATTTTGCCATCCGGTCCGCTGCCGTATACCGCCGCAAGGCGCTCGCGCTGTCCGGCTGGCAGGTAGAACTGCGTATCTTTCATTCCCAGCGGACCGGTAATGCGGGCGCGGATGAATTCGTCAAGCGACATCCCGCTGGCGCGTTCGACAATGCAGCCGAGGATGTCGGTGTTGTAGCCGTACACCCACTCTGTGCCCGGCTGCGCCACAAACGGCAGCGTTGCGAGCGTTTCCATCGTCGTGCAGATCGGCTCGCTTTTATCGGCGGTGTACCAGCCGTAGCCGGCTGCCGGACCAAGTCCTTTCGCTTCGTACTGCGCCGCCACCACCGGATTGGTGCCGTACGAAATGCCGGCGGTATGGGTGAGGAGATCGCGGACCAGAATCTGGCGCCGCGCCGGAACGATCTTGACTTCGCCACCAGAACCGCTCGCCGCGTCCGCAGGCATCGCGACGGTTGTCTTGGCGAATCCTGGGATGTAGCGGCTGACGGGATCACCGAGGGCGATCTTGCCTTCCTCGACGAGCGACATCACGGCGGCACTGGTGATGGCCTTCGTTTGCGACGCGATCCGGAAGACCGTGTCGGTCGTCATTTTCCGACCAGCTTCCTTGTCGGCCCAACCGAACGCTTTCTCGTACACCGGTTTGCCGTCGCGAAGCACCAGAGCAACCGCTCCGCCCAGCCGGTTGTCGTCGACAAATGTCTGGAACAGATGGTCGATTCGAGCGAGCCGGTCCGGGGCCTGCGCGGCGAGCGCGCTGCCAGAGTACCAGGATAACGAATGCCGTCGAGATGTTTTTTTTCATGGTGACCTGCCTAGAACGCGGTCTTGTGCAGCGGCTGATAAATCCCAATCTCGCCGCCACTCGGCAATCGAAGCTGGCTGACGATTCCCCACGGCTGGCGCTGCGGGTTCGCGAATGTAACACCCTTTTTGCCGAGCTCGGCGAGCGTCGCGTCGAGGTCGTCGCACATGAAATAGACATGCGCGGTCAGCATCGGATGATCAGGACCCGTATCGTTCCCCGGATCGGCCGGATGCACGGCCGCTTCCGAAGGCGGCATCGCGAAAATCATCCAGCCGTGGCCGATGTCGATCGCCTTCAAGCCAATCACATCGCGCAGGAATGCGCGGTCGGCTTCAGGGTTCTTGCTGTACCAGAGCGTGTGGGCCGCAGTGATCACGCCGGCCTCCTGAACAATCCGACGAAGACGGCCTTCCCGCGCACGTGCCCGGCCATCGCGGCGACGACCGCGGCGCGGGTCTGCGCCGGCGTTTGTCCGACCGCCGGGACATCGATGAGGGCATCAAGCGCGTACAACTCAAACACGTAATGATGCGGCGGACCCGCCGCCGCGGCACCGGGGCCACGGTAATGCGGCGCCGTCGCGCCGATCTGACGCGTGCCGTCCGGCATCTGTGCCATCGACGGCAGATGCTCGGGCAAGCTGGTGGTGGCGGGTGGAATGTTCCACAGCATCCAGTGCGTGATGTCGTCGAGCCCATTACCGATCGCCGCGTCGGCATCGTGGACGATCAGTACGAAGCTGGAAACGTTCGGCGGCAGATTGCTCCAGGCGAGCGGCGGCGAAATGTCGTCGCCGGCCTGGGTATATTTCACTGGAATCATTCCACCATCGGCCCACGCCGATGACGTCAACGTCATCACCGGAATTCCGCCTCGCCCGCCGCCACGGCCGCCCCCGCGTCCGGCCGGCGGCTGTCCAGGCTGCTGGCCCGGTGGAGGCGACGGCGGCGGCGGTTGTGCCGCGCCGAGAGCCGGCAGAACAGCGATCGAAACGAGCAGCACGAGTGGTGCGAGCTTCATGACTATTTGAACGATGGCGGCTGCTTCTTCCGCCATTCGTCGTAACGCATCCGCAGCGTCTTGACCGGATTCAGGTTCTCACCTGGCTTGATCACATTCGGACCGTGATCGCTGCCCGGCTGCGCCACGTTGATGTACATCGTGTACTTGCCGTTGTTGTGCGAGTCGCCGTTCGTATCGTTCTTCTCGGCCATCAGGATGTAGGCGACATGCGATGTTTTGCCGTCGCACGGAATCGCCGGTTTCGATCCGTCGGTCGGCCAGGGCGGACACGTGCAGCGACTGTCGCCGCCCGAACCGTCGGCCGCTTCCATTGCCGCCATCACTCGATCAGTGATAGCGCCGTTGGTGTTGATGAACGCCTGGACCGCGTTTGGCACCACCAATCCAGGCCGGAGAATGTTGCCTTGAATCGAGTAGAACACTTCGGTTCCCGGAACCTGTCCCTGGACATCCTGCGACACGAATCCGTTCGTCAAACCGGAGTGGCCGCCACGGCGACCCTGCAGATCGAGAATGCCGAACTGTCGCGATTGAAACGCGGGATCCTTACTGAGTAGTTCGATGATCGCCTTTGGATCGGTGCCCTTCTGCAGTTCCTGGAACACCAGCATCTGATTCTGGTGCGTGTTGTCGACACCGGCCTGGCAGGCGGCAACACCCTTCCCCGGCACGACGACCGCTTGAACGCCTTTGAGAAATTCGTCGTTCTGATCCACGCAGGTCGCCGACGCGATGACCACACGGCCGGTCGAACGATCGACGGCGATGACCGACCAGGTTGCAAACGCCGGCGACGGCGCGACTGTCAGCAACGCCAGCAAACAAACCATTCGGCGCATGGCGCGCATCATACCGCCGTTTGACGGCGCGCCGTCACCTCGATCTCCACCTTGATTCGCCGATCGATCAGGCCCGCGACGATCATCGTCGCCGCCGGTCGAACGTCGCCAAAGGCCTGCTTCAACGCCGGCCAGCAGCGTGGAAAATCGTCGCCGTCGGGCAGGATGTATCGAACGCGCACGACATCTCGAAAGCTCGCTCCCGCCTGCTCCAGTGCCGACTGAATGTTTCGCAAGCACTGCTCAGTCTGAACGACGACGTCGTCGTCGATCGTCATGGTCTTGTAGTCGTAGCCGGTGGTGCCGGAGACGAAAATCCAGTCGCCGTCCACCAGCGCGCGTGAAAATCCGATCTCCGCTTCGAATTTCGAACCCGAGCTGATCAACCGTCTCATAACGCGAATTGTAAAGCGGGTGCTTGTACCGATAGGCGGGATGCCCGAAGTGCGCTGCGTACACTGACGCGCCGCCGTCATCGTCGCAGCGTGTCAGGCGTCGCTGGTAGCCAGGGTGCTCGGCGATCGCCGGGTGCCAGGTGCCGAGGTGCCGGGTGCTCGGGTGCCGGTGTGCGAGAGCGCTGGCGCCGTCCACGAACGAGTCGTCGCTCGGCCACAGAATGCGCGCCGGGGGACCGTACTCGACTCTGGCACGCGATTTCATGCTGAAACCTGGCACACAGCACCTGAGCACGCGGCGACTCTTCACCAGGCGCCGGCACCGCCCAATGCTCGTCGTAGCCCTCAGGACCTGGCACGCCCTTCCTTCATTCCACCTCAGCGTCGGCAAGCTGGCGGCCTTCAGCGCGGCATTCGCGGCCACCAGGTCTACCGCCTTCGCCGTATTCCAGGCGGCAATCGCCTCAGCCGCAGCGGTGCGCGCTCGGGATATCGCGTTCAACTGGATCGTCGTCGGCCGCACGTCCGCCTCGGTCAGCGAGCTCATGACTCGCGCCAGCCCTTGCGAAGCGCCGGCAATGTGTTCGAGCTTCCCGTCCACCGATGTCAACGCATCGGCGGCCGCACCAGAGGCTTGCGATTTGATTCGCGCAATCTGATCGCGAACGTTCTTTGCCTGCTGCTCCGCCTGCTGCGCGTCAACCGCGCCGTAGTACATCGCGTTGGACAGCGTGTAGATCTGCTGCAGCGTAGCGGCTGCGGTCTTGACGCGCGGATCGAGTTTGACGGTCAGCGGCTGCGTGGACGACTTCCCGTCAACAGTCAGCTTGACGGTGAATGTCTCCGGATTCACCCACGGTGTCGTCGGGCTCGAGACCGTGTTGTGACCGATCGCAGCAATCGGCAGCGCCGCACCACCCAATTTACCCGGCCCAGTCAGCTGGTCGAGCGGTTGGTAGTGCAGGTCCCATGTAAAGCGGTGCATGCCAGCCTGTTTCGACAGCGCTGTCAGCGTTCGGTACCAATAGAGCGGAATCGTGGTGGTGGTCACATCCGGCTTGAATACCTGGTCTTCGCTCGAATAGCGCCGGACCAGCTTGCCGTCTGCGCGGGTGATCTCGATCGTGACCGGTCCGGTCGCCGCCGTTTTCAAGTAGTAATCGATGATCGCGCCCTCCGGAGGATTCGGCGCGGACGGTTCGTCCGGCGGCAGCGGCGTGTCGGTGTTCATGTTCCAGCGCACCCGCCACGCATCCTGCGGCTTGAACAGAATCGCGTCGCGCTCGGCCGCCGCGGCTCCCAACCCGGCGAGCTGGCGCAGCGGCGTGATGTCGTCGAGTATCCAGATACCACGCCCGTGCGTCCCGACAACCAGGTCGTCATCCTTGATAATCAGATCGCGCACGGACGAGGGGGCCATGTTCAAGCGTAGCGACTGCCAGTGATCGCCGTCGTCGAACGAGACGTAGACCTGCGTTTCCGAACCGGCGAACAGCAATCCCTTCTGTTTGGGATCTTCGCGCACCACGCTCACCGGTGCGCCTGGCGGAATGCCGTTGACGATTTCCGTCCACGTCTTGCCGCCATCGTGGGTGCGATAGATGTGCGGATTCATGTCGTCGATTCGCAGCGTGTTGACGGCCGCGTATGCGGTCAATGCGTCAAAACGCCCCGGGTCGATGATGAATACCTTCATGAACGAGGTCAGGGGTGGCGGCGTGACGTTGTCCCAGTGCAGACCGCCGTCGGCAGTGGTCGCGATGACGCCGTCGTCGGTGCCGATCCAGATGCGGTTGATGTCTTTGTAGGACGGGCCGATCGTGTAAATGACTTGCGCGGGGATCGAGCCACGCGTGCGCGATTGAACGCGCGAAGTGTAGCTGCCGACGCTCCCTGGGATGTCCCAGGTTTCGCGCGTCAGGTCCGAACTGATCTGCTTCCAGGTGATGCCGCCGTCGATGGTTTTCCAGAGCACGTTGTTGCCGTAGAACAGCGCGTGCGGATCGACTGTGGAAAACACCACTGGCTGTGTGCGCACGGTACGATAGCGCGGCGGTTCACCACCGCGTCCACGGCCGCCGCCTCGCCCGCTCTCGACCGGACCAACGTTCGACACTTGACCGGTCCGCCGATCGTAGCGGGTCACCTTGCCGCCGTAGACGAGATCGGGATCGAGCGGATCGGGCGCGGCGTAACCGTATTCCTCAACGCCGACCGGATGCCACTCGCGAAACGTAATCTGGCCGTCGTTGCCACGGCTGGCCACGCACACCGATCCGCTGTCTTGCTGGCCGCCACATACCCGGTAGGGAAACGCATTGTCGGCCATCACGTGATACAGCGCCGCGGTCGGCTGCGTGTACCACGAACTCCACGACTGGCCGCCGTTGAGCGTGACGACCGCGCCCTGATCGACAACCAGCAGCATGATGTCGGGATTGTCGGGATTCCACCAGATGTTCTGGTTGTCGTCGCCACCCGGCGCGCCCTTGAACGGCACGAACGTCTTCCCTCCATCCGTCGATTTGAAGCTGACGACGTCGGTGACGATGATGGTGTCGGGATCCTTGGGATGGACGTGCGGCACCGCTTCGTTGACACGGCTGACCATCCGGGTGTCTGGAGTTGCCCGCGTCCACGTTTCACCGGCGTCGTCTGAGCGGTAAAGACCGGTGCCGTTGCCCGATGCTTCAACGGTGACGTAGACACGCCGGGAATTGGTCGGCGCGATCGCGAGCTCGGCATTGATGATGCCGTCGGGCAAACCCTGCTTCAGCTGTTTCCACGTCGCGCCGCCGTCGCTCGATTTGAAGATGCCGCCGTTGGTGCCATTCCAGGCGCCGTTCTCCCACGGACCCTGCCGCTGTTCCCAGAGCGTCGCGTAGACCACGTCGGGGTTCGACGGATCAATGTCGACATCCTTACCGCCGGTGTTCTCGTCCTTGAACAGCACCTTTTCGAAGGTGCGGCCGCCATCGGTCGAACGGAAGATGCCGCGTTCCGCGTTCGGCCCGTAGGGATGGCCGAGGGCCGCGACGAACAAACGATCCGGGTTTTTCGGATCGATCGCAAGCTTCGGGATCTGTTGCGCATCACGCAAGCCGAGATGCGTCCAGGTTTGTCCGGCGTCGGTAGACTTGTAAATTCCGTCACCGACCGCAAGGTCTGGACGCGGCAGCCCCTCGCCGCTGCCGACATAGAGAATGTCGGGATTCGATGGCGCCACCGCTACCCATCCGATCGAACCGGTTGGCTGGTCGTCGAAGATTGGCTTCCAGGTGCGTCCGGCGTCAGTGGTTTTCCAGACGCCGCCGTTCACCATACCGATGTAAAAGGTATGGGGCTGACTGGCATGGCCGGCCGCGGCCTTGGTGCGACCGGCGCGATACGGTCCGATGTTGCGCCATTTCATCTCGGCGAACAGGCGCGGGTCGAGTCGTGGTGCCTGCGCCGGCATGACGGCCGCGAATCCGGCGACGAGCGCGAGTGTTGACGAACAGATCGTCAGCGTGCGGCGAATCGGCATGCGCCGATTCTAACGCGTCGGTCCGTCGAGGATTGTGATCTCGACGATCAGCATCGCGTTCGGCGGAACCGAGCCCGGCACGCCGCGTTCGCCGTAAGCAAGGTGCGGCGCGATTTCGAGACGGCGCGTGCCGCCGATGCGCATCCCCTCGACACCGTAAAACAATCCGTTGATCAACTGGCCGCGATTGATCCGGATTTCGGTGGTCAGCGTCTCACCATTGTCGTCGAGCGTCGCGCCATCGACCGGCCCCCACGCCCGCTGCCACCGAACCGGTTCACCGTGATTCAACCAATGGCGCAGACGAACCCGGTAGTTGTGCTGACGGCGCACTGGCTCGCCGGTCCCAGGCACGTCGCTCAGCAGCATCAGGCCGGATCGCAGGCGCCGCCGTTCCGGTTGGCCGCGTCGCTCGAGCAGCGTCACGATTTCTGAATAGCCGGCGGCGTGTGCCATCTCGAGCGGCGTATCGTAATCGTCGATGCGGGTTCGCAAATCGGGATCCGCGCCGGCGTCGAGCAGAATCTGGACGGCGACTGCGCTGCGGTAATTCACCGCGACGTGCAAGGGCGTCCAGTCGTTGAGGCCACGCTGGTTGGGATCGGCGCCAAACTTCAGCAGGAGCCGCAGCACTTCGTCCACGTCCGTCCGCTTCGGCGATCCAGCATGGTCGTGGGTCTTTCCGATCGCCGCGATCAGCGTCGGAAAACCATCGTCCACCGGGATGTTCGGATCGGCGCCGGCTTCGAGCAGCGTTCGGATGAAGGCAAGCGGGCTGTGGTAGATCGCGTAGACCAGCGGATAACCCATCGCATCGTGCAAATAGCCGTTCGGAATCGACGCCGGATCGTCAACTGCCGCACGCAGTGCAGCGAGATCGCCCGCGGCGAACGCCTCGTCGATGCGCTGCAGCTTTTTGGCTTCGGCGCAGCGTTCCTCTTTCGATTGCGCGGTCGCTCATGCGGGATACTTTGCCGCAAGCTTGCGGACGGTTGTGACGTTCCGCATCGTGCCGATCACACCGACCAGTTTCCCAAGCGGGACGGCAGCCGGCGACTGACCGAAGCTTCCGCGTGTCATCCAATACAACTCGCGCTTGTGCGCGTGGAAATCGTCATCCTTGGTGCGAAGCGCCTCGAGCTTCAAGAGAATCGATTTGGGGGCGGCAGCTTTCAAGAACGCGACGTGCAGCTTGCAGTCAGCCGGCAGGTCGAATGGTTGATGCGCGGCAATCGCCGCAACTTCGGCACACGATCGGATGAACACTCCAACCTCGTATCCGAGGGCCTTTTCGAGTGTGCGCTCGATGCGGGTTTCGAGCGCCGCAACATCGGTCGCGCGCGTCTCGAAAATGACGTTGCCGCTGGCAATGAATGTTTCGACCTTGGCGAAACCCATCTGCTCGAATAGCTTGCGCAGATGGTCCATCTTCACGGTGTGATTGCCGACGTTGATCGCGCGAAGAAAGGTAATGTAGCGCACGGTCTACACCGGACGGCGCGCGCGCTGCTTCGCCGACACCGCGCGGACGATCATCTTCCGTCGCGCCGCGTGCGTCGAACTGCACGCCCGATTCGGCCACCGCTTCATCCATCAAGTGTTGAACCGCCGGCAAGTCGAGCGTCGACGCATCGACGAGTCGGATGTGGCGCACACGCGAACCTTCGCCGCGCAGCAGTCCGGCCGGGTCCGGCAGCAGGGCCCCTTCGAGGAAACACAGCGTGACATGGCGGGGATACAACACGAGCGAAAAGATCGCGTCCGAAGGGCGCTCGGTCTTGCCGAAGCCCATCACCAGCGCGTTGTAATTGTCGTAGACGAATTCAATCGCACCGGGCAGCCGGCGCCGCATCCTGGCGATGGCACCGCGTGCCACCGTGCGCACTTCCGGCGAGAACTTCGCGAAGCCACGTGCCCACTGCTGCGCCGGAGTCACCGGCGAAATTATACGGTCAGTGGTTCGTGACCTTCACGACCTCGCGCGGCGGCAGGTCGATATAGTCCGCGTCGGCGAGCCCGCCGAATTCGAGCGGCTGGTGCGCGAACGCCCAGTCCGCACACGCCTGACAAATCGGCTGCGTCCGGCCCTTGCGCTCTGGGGCCTTGATCAGCGTGCGGTTACACCACGCGCAGACGATGGTGGAAGTGTGCACATCCATGTCTCACTCCGCGTCGAGTTGGGGGAACATCCGTGCCGGTAAGCGCAAGCGCTATACCAGTGAAATAGTGGACCGGTAGCGCACACGACGGACCAATTTTGTCAGTAGCGTGTGCCGTTCTGCGGCACGCCATGACAAATCTGGTATTGCGGCTGGGGACTGGGGACTGGGGACTGGGGACGCTAAAGAACGCAAAGCAAGAATTCTTGCTCGGCGAACTCTGCGAACTTTGCGTTTAGTTCCGTTCTTCTAGCGGCTGGGGACTGCGTGTTCGAACGTCAGGCCTACCGCTGTGCGCGGCTTGAAGCCCTTCCACGGTGTGCCCGCGGCAAGTTCGAGAAACGCCTGCTTCGTCTGGTCACCTTTCACGTTCAGATCGAAAAACGCCGTCGCAAAGTGGTCGACGATGTTGTTCATGCGTGCCGTGTCCCATACCGCGTCGGCGTAGTGCGTGAACGGAAACGATTTCAGTGTCTCGGAGTAGGCGTAGGTTTCGGCCGGCGCAGGAATCGGCGCCGCCGCGTTGTGATTCGCGTTGATGAACGTCAGCAGATAGCGATCCGCGTTCACCGCGCCTTGGTAAATCGCCCTGGTTCCTTTCTCGTATCCCGCGACATCGTCGACGCTGCCGGCGACGAACATGATTGGCGTCCTGATCCCTTTCAACCCAGCCGTATCCCAGAAACCTCCGGCCATGCCCCACGGTGCGATGGCGATCGCCGCCTTGATCCGTGGATCGATACTCTTTTGGTATTCGGGATTCGCCGCGCCGCGATCGGCCAGCAGCCGATTGGGCGGCGCGCCGTTCTGCGCTTCAACCGCTTCGCTGTATCCGCCGCCCACCACGTTGACGACGCCGTAACCGCCCATCGAATAGCCGACGATTCCGCTGCGATTGGTGTCGACGAGACCGCTCAGAAAACTTCCGGAGCCGTTGCGCGCCAGACGGCCCACTTCGTTCAGCACGAAAAGCTGATCGAACGGCCGGTTGTAGAGCGTGCTGGCGAATGCCTTCTGATCGTCATACGTGCTGTCTTTGTGATCGATCGAGACGGTGACATACCCTTTGCTGGCCAGGTTCTCTGCCAGGTGACTCATCAGAAATCGATTTCCTGGATAACCGTGCGAGATGATCACCAGTGGATACGCGGTCGCAGCAGGCAGCGGCACTGCGTCGCGAACCGCCTTGCCGTGCAAGGTCGCCATCACCGCAGGATCACGCGTGATCACGCGGTAATCGCCGCCCGGTTTCTGACCAGGCGCGAGCTGCGCCGGATACCAGACTTCGAGGGTCAGCGTGCGGTCATAACGCACGGTCGTTCCGCCCGGCTTGGTGTTGAGGATGTCTGGCCGATTCCGGTCAGTGACCTGGATCGTGCGGACGCCGATATCGAGCGTGCCGTACGCGGCTAACTCGGGCGCCATTGGCGTGACCACGTCGACGCGATTGTCTTGAGCGTGTACGCCAGCGGCGGCAATCACAACAGCGACAGCGATCGCAACACGACGAACCATGCATCCTCCGGAGTGGGCGAATTATAGAGCGCAAACGACCGGCGGCTACGACGCGGGCGGCGTGAGAATGAAAGGCAGCGCGGCGATCACGGCGCAGACAATCGTTGCGAGAACGAGCGCCAGGAACGGCCACCACATACTGGTCAGTGAATCGAGATCCACGGCTGACGGATTGTCAGGTAGATATCTGACTTTCAATACTTGACCAACGGTGTAACGATTCCGATCCTCGGATGAGAGCGCCGATGTGAACTCGCGGCGCTCGCCAGCGGTTGGTGTAAAGGCCACAACCGGAGCATAGAGTTTGCGGCGCACCGCACCTTGCACCGTATCGACCTGCTTCACCTCGAGGACCGTGCCGTCCACCGTCACGCCGCGCTTGATCCAGTCGCGCTGCCCTGCGAAAAGACGCGACGCCGCAGCCGCCAGATACGCGCTGGTCGCACCGAATGCGATAGAAAAACCCGCGCGCGTCAGTTGGTAGGTCATCCCGGTCACGACGTTCGACTCTGCCATAGTATCAATCACGATGAGCATCGTGAACCTCGTGAACCACAGAACCTCTTTTTAGAACCTCGTGAACCCAGCGAACCACAGAACCCCTCTTTAGAACCTCGTGAACCCCACGAACCCCCTGAACCCCGCGAACCCCGTTCTGGCGTGCAGCGTGCGAGACTGCGGACTTCCGCTGTTCCGCAGCGAACGAAATTGGAGTTGTTCGAGCGGGCACGTGTTCGACATCGCGCGTAGCGGCTACGTCAACCTGCTGCAGCCGCAGGATCGGCGATCGCTCGAGGCCGGCGATGCCGCGCTGGCGGTCGAGGCGCGAGCCCGCACGATCGCCGGACCAGGGCGCGAGCTGTTCGAACGCTTTGTCGAACGCGCCGCGACGCTGCCGTTTGCCGACCACAGCGCCGTGGTCGATCTCGGTTGTGGTTCCGGTGAGCTGCTCGCCGCGCTGGCCCAGGTCCGGCGGATCAACGGGATCGGACTGGATCTGTCGACCGCCGCCGTCGACCGCGCCGCACGGAAATACACGGGGCTGACATGGGTGGTCGCCAATGCCGACCGTCGCTTACCGCTCCTCGACGGCCGGGTGTCGCTGGTGTTGTCGCTGCACGCCCGCCGGAATCCGCAAGAGTGTGCGCGCGCGCTTGGCAAGGGAGGCAATCTGCTGGTCGCGGTTCCCGCCGATGATGACCTCGTCGAGTTGCGTGAAGCGGTCCAGGGGTCGGCAACTCGACGAGACCGCGGTGAAGCGCTGATCGAGGCGCACCGGGAATGCTTCACGTTACTCGACCGCGCGACCGCGCGTTACATCGTTGATGTAACGCCCGAGCAGCTGGTCGATCTGCTCTCCGGAACCTATCGCGGCGCGCGGCGGGCCGATGCCGGGCGCATCGCATGTCTCCGCCAGATGACGGTAACTTTCGCCACAGAGTTTTTTCTTTTTGGCCGTCGCTGAAGCGTAGAATCTGCCCTATGAAAACACTGCGACCCTGTCTCGCTGAGTTTCTCGGGACCTTCTATCTGTGCTTTGCAGGCATCGCGGCGATTGTCTCGAACACTCCCGCGGTCGGCGGTATGTCCGGGCTGCTGGGGATTGCGCTGGCGCACGGCATTGCGCTGTCGATAGCGATCAACGTGTTCGGCGGCGAATCGGGCGCGCACCTGAATCCGGCTGTAACCAGCGGATTCCTGGCAACCGGCCGCATCGCACCTGGCCTCGCCGGCGCCTACATCGTCGCGCAGCTGCTCGGCGCCACGACCGCGGCCGGCGTCTGCCGCATGATATTTCCGGTCGAAGCGGTGAATGCGACAACGCTTGGCCTGCCGCTGCCGGCCGCCTGGGCGACAACCGGTATCGTCTTGACCGCCGAATTCGTGATGACGTTCCTGCTGATGACGTCGGTCTACGGCACGGCCGTCGACGAGCGTGGCAAGGCGGTGAAGATTGGCGGTTTCGGCATCGGCCTCACCGTCGCATTCGACATCCTGGCCGGCGGCGCTGTCACCGGCGCATCGATGAACCCGGCACGGTCGTTCGGTCCCGCGCTGGAGATGATGCACTGGGAGTGGCACTGGGCGTACTGGGTCGCACCGATTGCCGGCGCCTGTGCCGCGGCGTTGCTCTACGAGAACGTGCTGTTGAAGCCACTCAAAACACGGTGATTGGGGATTGGGGATTGGGGATTAGTGGTCGGGCTAGTGACTAGTCACTGCAACCCACCAATCCCTAATCCCCAATCACCAATCACTACTGTCCAGGCCGATAGGCCCGCTCTGTGTGTCCCTTCAGTTGATCCGGATAGAAGTACACCGGCCGGAGGTTTCCGGTCGCGTATCGCTCGGCCTGATCGTTGAAGTGCTTCGAATCCATCTGACCGCTTTCACCGCCGGCGGTGACGGCTCGTGCGGTGACGCGATCGCCGAACTCAACGACGGCGACGAAGCTGTTGCCGGTCGTGCCGTAGATCTTCTTCGACCCTTTGTAAGACTTTGCGCCAAACGAGGCGAGCGATCCCCATCGCGCCGAGGTGAATCCCACCGGAATGCTCGGCTTCGCATCGTCGAACGGATGAACGAGGTCGTCGGACTGATCCGCTGGAAGCGGTTGATGTCGCCCCACGGCGTCTGCCACTTGCCGAAGTCAGCGGCGAGCTTGTCGGAAGCGGTGGCCAGCGCTTGCAGCATTTGTTCGGCAGTCGCGTGCGCAACCGCGTAGTCGTCAGCCGAGATGCCGGCCTTGCGCGCATCGGCGGTGAAGGGACGCGCCACTTCCTCGCCCCAGTACACAGCCACCGAAGTCGGTACCGAGCTGACGGCCCATCGCCGATCCCACCCGCGCAGCATGGCGATCTGTTCAGAAACTTTTTTCTTGAGCGGGCTCGTCGCCGGCGTTTGATCGTACGCCTTGAACAGCGGCGGCAGCATGACGTCGAATTCCGGTAAGTAGCTGTCGTAGGCGGTGGCAACCAGTGAGTCGAGGGTGAAGTCTTTCCTGCCGTCGAGCACCTTGATCGCGTGGATGCCGCGCGCGTTTTCGATATTGCGCTCGACGTAGACGGGAAAGTCCGCCTTTTTCGGACTGCTGGCGCCGGCGGCGCTCCATGGCCAGTTATTCGTGTTGTAGAGCCAGCCGCTCGCCGGATTCATCAAGCCCGGCGTTTCATCGATCGACAGAACGCCGTTCCATTCGGTGGCCGGATCGCTGCCGTCAACCGGCTTGGTCCAGTCGAATTTCGGATCGCGGCGCGGGATGAAGTTCGAGTGGAAGTAGGCAATCGTGCCATCGGCGTCAGCGTAGATCGTGTTGTTGGACGAATTGGTGTGCAGGTCCATCACCTGCTTGTACTCTTTGTAGTTCTTCGCCTTCGTGCGCGAATAGCTCTGGTTCAGCGCCTTGAGCGGCTCTTCCATCAACCGAATCGCAATCCACTTGCCGTCCGCCTCGCGCACAATCGGTCCATGATGCGTGCGGTAGACCGTGAATTCCTTTTGCGCCATCCCGTTCGCGGTCTTGTAAGGGACGACGAGTTTCTTTGTGACGACTTTGCGTTCTTCCGAGCCGTATTTGTAGTAATAGCCGTCCGGCTTTTGGACGATCGTTTCGAGATACTCGTCGATGTTGTCGACGCCGCTCGAAGTGTGCATCCAGCCGACGCGTTGGTTGAACCCCTGATAAATGAAGAACTGCCCCCAGGTAGAGGCACCGTAGGCGTTCAGTCCTTCATCGCTGGTCATCTGCAGTTCGGAGCGAAAGAAGAACGACGTATGCGGGTTGATCAACAGCAACGCGTGCTTACCGGTCGTGTTCGACGGCGCGACCGCCGCACCGTTCGAACCGGTCGGCTCGACGTAGGCGGGAAGCTCGAGCGACGCCTGTGTCGTCGGCTTCGGCGTCTTCCCGTAGAACGCTTCGAGCTGGGTCAGGTTCACCTTTTCGATATCGCCCCCGATGCTGCCTTCGCTGAAGGTCAGCGCCATCCACGGTTCGAATCGCTTGATCACCCGCGGCTTCACATCAGGATGCTTATATAGGTAGTAGTTCAGCCCCGCGGCCCACCCGTTCATCAGCTTCTTCAGCCAGGCCGGGCTCTTCTCGTACTGTCCCTGCATGTCCGCCGGATCGATGAACAGCTTCATGCGCAGATCTCGATAGACCTCGGCTTCGCCTTCGGCTTCAGCGAGGCGGCCCTGCGAGTTGATGAAATTGGTTTCGACCCGATTGAAGTCGTCCTCGGCCTGCGCGTAAATCGCGCCGAACACGGCATCCGCGTCGGTTTTACCCTTGACGTGGGCGATGCCGAGGTCGTCGCGCGTAATCGTGACGTTTTGCGCCTGCTGCTCCCAGGCGGCGACGTCTTTGTCGGCGGCGGCCTGCGGCGGCGGCGCACAGGCTGCCGTGGCGAGTACCCAGGATGAGGATGAGTTGCTTCATAAATAGACTCCGACGTTATGGTAATCGGGAAGTCCGAAGTTTGAAGTCTGAAGTTTGAAGTCTGAAGTTCGAAGTTCTGGTATGCTGCTCCTCGACGGGCTTGCCCGATGAAAATTTCCCACTGACCTCTTCCGCGTTTTCCCGTTCTTTCTAGCCGCCACGCGGCGCATCTCTCAGTAGTTCTGTGTCTTTGGAGTGTCCGATGTCTGACATCGCGATACGTGTGGACCATCTTGTCAAGGATTTCGGCGGCCGCTTCCGCGCACGCACGCGCGCCGTCGACGATCTGAGCTTCAGCGTCGCACGCGGCACTATCTTCGGCCTGCTCGGGCCGAACGGTGCCGGCAAAACCACGACGCTCCGCGTGCTGACAACGCTCGTCCGGCCGACTTCAGGCGACGCACAGGTGATGGGATTCGATGTTGTCAGGCAACCGACGGACGTACGCCGCAACATCGTCGTCGTCATTCAGGAACATGCCGCCGAGCTGTTGTTGTCGGTGCGTGACAACCTGCTGACGTTCGCGCGGTTCTACGGCCAGAGCGGCGCGGCGATCCGCCGGTGCGCCGATCGGGTGATGGACGAATTCGGCCTCACGCCGGAGGCCAACCGGAAGGCGCAGGACCTGAGCGGCGGCTTTCGCCGCCGCATCCAGGTGGCGAAGGTCTTCATGGTCGACACGCCGGTCGTGTTTCTCGACGAGTTCTCGACCGGCATGGACCCGATCCTGAAGCGGACCGTCATGGATCGGCTGCGGCGGGAGACCGCGCGCGGCCGCACGATCGTGCTGACCACTCAGGTACTGAGCGAGGCCGAGGATCTCTGCGACGACATCTTGATCATCGACAAAGGCCGGCAGGTGGCCCGCGGCGATCTGAACGCGCTGAAGCTGCTGACGGCGCGGATCTGCGAAGTCACCGTGACGTTCGACACCGCGCCCGGCAACATCGACGCCGTGCTCTCGGCATTTCAGCCGCTCAGCGTGCGAACGAGCCAGAACACGGTACACATCACGCTCAAAGACGAGGAGGCGCGCGCACTGGAGCTGGCGATGGCGCTGGCCGCGCACAACCGGGTGCTGCGCCTCGAGATCAACGGCGCCAGCCTCGAAGACATCTTCATCGAGCTGACGCAGAAAGGAGCGCCGACATGAGCGCGCTTACCGCCGTGATGACGCGCGAAGCGAAGATTCGCGCCACCAACCTGCTGTTCATCTTCTGGGACGTGCTCTATCCGCTCGGCTACCTGCTGGTGTTCGGCGTCGGCATCAACGCGTCGCTGGGGTTCAGCAGTGGCGTTGCCGGTGTCGATTACAACGCGTTTTTTCTGGCGGGCGTGCTGGCGATGGCGAGCTTCGGCATCGCATCGAACACGTCATGGTCGTTTTTTCTCGATCGCGACAACGGCATCTTCTACGAGATGCTCACGTATCCGATGAGCCGCTCGGAGTATCTGGTCGGCAAGGTGCTGTTCAACGTGCTAATCGGCGTATTGCAAGGATTGATCACGGTTGTTCTGGCTGCCATGCTGCTCGGCGTGCGGCTGCGCCCCGCCGGCTTGCCGCTGCTGGCGCTCGGCATGAGCGTCGGCACCGCCGGATGGTTCTTCTTCTACGCGATCTTCGCGCTTCTGATCCGCCGCAACGATGCGTTCAATACGGTCAACTCGATCTGCTATTTCGTCTTCCTGTTTGCCAGCTCGGTGTTCTACCCGCTCGATCCGTTGCCGGCGGCATACCGGACCATCGCGTATGCGAATCCGATCACCTGGCAGGTGGACGTGTTGCGCTACGCCACGGTCGGCCTGGGCAATCCGGCGCGCGTGGCGCTGGAATCGGGGGCATTCGTGGTCTTCACCCTCGCCGCCTTCGGCGCCGCCGTCTGGGCGCTCCGACAACAAGAGTAGGCAGGCTCATGGCACGCGTTCCCAAACCAGCCGGCTCTCTTTCTGAGTTGCCGGCAGCTCCGCGGCGTCGATTTTCAACGACAGGCGATTTCCTTCCAGCGCGAACCAACGCTTGCGATTGATGCCGATATTCGCCGGCGATTTCTCGAGATCCACGTGATGAATCACGAAGCCGGCCTTCGCATCGACCTCGTAGGTGCCGCAGTAAGCGACGATGCCGTTGTAGGCGGCGCGAATTTCCTCGTCGGTTGGCGGACGAGACGGCGTTTTGCGCGTCGGATCCATCAGCACGCCGCACATCCGTCCCGACTCGGAATACATCAACGAGCCGACGCTCATCGGGCTCTTCCGGACCGTGCCATCGGCCTGCGTCGTCTCCCACGAGACGAGCCGCCAGGCACCGACCAACGCTTTCGGATCGATGCCCTGCGCACTTGCGCGGGGCGCCGCCGCAACGAGGAGGGCCGCAATCAGAACACGGGCAGCGAGCATGAAGAAACTCCTTAATCGATTCGGTGATGCCTGGTTTCCGATGCCAGTAGGACCGAGATGATCGTAATGACAGCCATCGCGATGAGATAGCCGGAAAGCGGACCACGCCCGTAGGGCAGCAACGCGGTGGCGATGAACGGCGACAGGCCGCCGGCGATGACCGATGATAGCTGCGCACCGAGTGACGCGCCGCTATAGCGCACGCGCGTGCCGAACAACTCGGACAGGAACGCCGCCTGCGGCCCGTACATCGGCGAATGCGCGAACACCAGCGCGACGACCAGCGCCAGCCAAACCAGCGGCGTCGATCCGCTATCGAGCAACATGAACAACGGGTAGGCAAACAGGCCGGTCATGCACGCGCCGAACAGATAAACCGGCCGGCGACCGAACCGATCCGACAACGCGCCGCAGACCGGAATCGACGACCAGGGCGCACGCCGACGCAATCAGAATCCCGGTCAGCACGGTCTGCCGTGGCAGGCCGACTTTTTGTGTCGCATAGACCAGTGAGAAGACCGTGTACACGTAGAACGCGCCGTTTTCCGCAAGGCGCGCGCCCATCGCCAGCAACACTTCGCGCCGGTGTTCGCGCAACACCGTCATGATCGGCCGTTGCACCTCGGTGCGTGTTTCCTTGATTCGTGCGAACGCCGGGCTTTCAACAATGCGGACCCGAATCAGCAAACCGACAGCGACCAGCACAATGCTGACGAGAAATGGAACGCGCCAACCCCACGACAGGAACTGCTCTTCCGGCAGGCGCGCAAACTGCGCGAACACCGCCGTCGACAACAGCAGACCGGCAGGCACGCCGATTTGCGGCCAGCTGCCGTAAAAGCCACGGCGGCCATGCGGCGCGTGCTCGACGGCCATCAACACCGCGCCGCCCCATTCGCCGCCAACGCCAAAGCCTTGAGCGAGCCGCAGCACGACCAGCGCCACCGCCGCCCACGGTCCAATCTGTTTGTAGGTTGGCAGCAGCCCGATGCCAAAGGTCGCGACGCCCATGATCACCAGCGTCAGGATGAGCATCGACTTGCGGCCAATCTTGTCGCCGTAGTGGCCGATGATCGCGCCGCCGATTGGCCGCGCCACGAATCCAACGGTGTAGGTACCGAATGCCGCGAGCGTGCCCATTCGCGGATCGAACGTCGGAAAATACAGGCGGTTAAAAACGAGAGCGGCAGCCGTGCCGTAGAGGAAGAAGTCGTACCACTCGATGGTCGTGCCGATCAGGCTGGCAAAGGCGACGAGCCGGATTGAACCGGGCCGCTTGCCTCCCGAAGTCTGAAGTTCGAAGTCAGCCACAGTCCACCACCGGGCGGGTTGGCAACAGCTGCGTGCTCAAACCAGGCGTCTTCCTTCACACCCAGACTTCGCACGCCTTACATTTCCGAAGTTGTCGATCTGCACTTCGAGCAGATGATTGACGCGGATGCCGTAAATGCCGTCGGTCTTCAGCCCGGCTTTCGGCATCGAGTGCACCACGGTGCCGTTCACCGCGAAATCGACTTTGTCCGCGCCGACCCGGACTTCAAGCGCGTTGATCGATTTGCCGTCCGAGCCTGGCTTCTTCACCGCGTCGTTCATCGTCTTACCCTTGATGTCGGAAGCATTGGCGTCGCCTTCGCGTTTCTTGATCAGCCACGACCCGTCCTGCGCGACAAGGAAATACGAATACGACTGGGTCGCTTTGTCCAGGTCGCTGCCACCGAACACAATGCCGTAGTAGTTCGTGTGTCCGCTCGGCTTCAGCAGCGTAAACGTGCCCTTGACGGTGTAGGCGCCGCTCGCGGTATTTGCGGGAGTCCAGTAGACGGCGGCCTGCGGGTTCAAGGCGTGGAAGCTGTTTCCGGTCTGCGTAAATTTGATCGAACCAGCGCCATCGGGATCTGACGCGGTCGTGCTGCGATCGGCACGCACCATCCAACCTTTGGGTGACTGCGCCGACAGTGTGGCGGCGGCCACGAGGGCGAACATGGCAACGACTGCATAACGCTTCATCGCACTGACCTCCAATAGGAACGAAAAATAACCGTCCGCGCATGATACCGGATTCCGGCCCGGTCCAGGCTGTTCGGCCTATCATCGGGTTATGCCGCGCTGCGACGTTCTGCTGTCCAATGCTCGTGTGTTAACGATGGACGAGCACTTCACTGCACACGCGTCGAGCGGTGTGGCCGTCACCGGCGATGCCATCGTCGCAGTCGGTCCAGAGGCGATGACCTACGAGTCGGCGACGACCATGGATTGCGGTGGCCGCGTCGTGATGCCCGGCCTGATCAACGCGCATACCCATGTACCGATGACGTTGTTGCGCGGGCTCGCCGACGACCTGCGCCTCGACGTCTGGCTGATGGGCTACATGATGCCGGTCGAACGCGAGTTCGTCAGTCCCGATTTCGTGAAGCTCGGCACGCAGCTGGCGTGCGCAGAGATGATTCGCTCCGGCGTCACCTGCTTCGCCGACATGTATTACTTCGAAGACGCGATCGCGGCGGCGACCGCCGACGCCGGCATGCGCGCCCTGTGCGCCCAGACGGTGCTTCGCTTTCCGACGCCGGACGCGACCAGCTTCGAGGATTCGCTGGCTCGCGCACGCGATTTCATCGCACGGTGGAAAGATCATGCGCTGATCGTGCCGGGGCCGGCGCCACATGCGCCTTATACCTGCACGCCGGAAATCCTTCGCGCCTGCGCCGAGCTCGCGGCGGAATTCGACGTGCCGCTGCACACGCACCTGGCCGAAACGTCGTTCGAGGTCGAAGAGCTGCGGAAGGCGAACGGCATGCCGGTCATTCCGTACGTGAAAAAACACGGACTGTTCGGCGCAAAAGTGCTCGCCGCCCATTGCGTCCATGTGGACGATGGCGAAATACGAGCGCTGAAGAATGCCGGCGCCGGCGTCGCGCACTGCCCGACCAGCAACCTGAAATTGTCGGCCGGCATCGCGCCGGTGACGCGAATGTTGGAATTGGGTGTCAACGTCGGGATCGGCACCGACGGTCCGGCGTCGAACAACGACCTCGACATGTTCGAGGAAACCCGTCTCGCGGCATTGCTCGCCAAGGGATCCGGGGATCCGACGGCGGTTCCGGCACGAACCGCGCTGGCGATGGCAACTCGCCTTGGCGCGGCGGCAATGCACATGGATCGGATCACCGGGTCGCTCGAACCTGGTAAGCGTGCCGACCTGCTGGTCCTCGAGCTTAACGTTCTACACAACGTGCCGTCATTCACGCGCGACCCGAACGCGATCTATGCGCAGATTGTCTACGCGTCGAAGTCCACCGATGTGCTCGACGTGATGTGCAATGGCCGCTGGCTGATGCGCAACCGACAGCTGACGACGCTCGACGAAGCCGGATTGAAGGCCGCGGCGCGCGACGCAGCGCGGCGGGTTGATGCGTTCCTCAGCAGCCGCGAAGTCAGCGTCCTGCAGAAGCTGGTTGCGGTCGGGGGCGCGGTGGAGGAAGAAAGTTTTGAAGTGCAGGTGAAGGCACGCGTCGCCGGCGAATCGCAGGTGCTGTCCGTGCTGGAGAGTGACGACGTGACGATCGTTCGGTCCAGCCATTATCACCAGTTCGACACCTACTGGTCGTTTGGAGATCCTGGCGAGGGCTGGCTGCGCTATCGGGAAGACGAGATACTCGATAAGGCCGGCGCCTTAGTCACCGCGCGATCGCGCCTCACGCTGACCGGTCGCACTCGCGAAGAGGCATTCGGGAACGTACTGTTGTCGCGCTCGCGCTATTACGCGCCGGCGACCCATTCAGTGCGCTTCTACCGCGAATATTTCCGGCCGGTTTCGGAGCGGGTCGTGGAAAAAGATCGCCGGCGGTGGCTGCTGGTGTTCCGCGGTGTCGAGTTCTACGTGCACCTCGACCGGCTGACCAATCCACCCGCGGATGGTTTCTTCGTCGAAGTGAAATCGCGCACCTGGTCGCGCCGCGACGCCCGAGACAAGGCGGCAGTGATCGCCGAGTTCCTCGCGCTGCTCGGCGCCAGGCCGGACGACACGATCAGCGATGGCTACGTCGATCTGATTGCTTCGCGTTCCTGACCGATGCGGCGACGATCTTCTTCAACGTCGGCACATGCACGTCCGACAGGCGCTTGATGTACAAGCAACCCTTGCCGCAGGCGTGCGTGCCGAGATCCTTCAGTAATTCGTCCTGGCCGTCGAAACCATTCAGGTACAAAGTGATGTTCGCCTTGCGAGGTGAAAAGGCGATTACCATCCAGTCGATTTCGCGTCCGTCCGGATACCGATAGCGGCGTTCCCCGAAGCCAACAATCGCCGCGCCCCACATCCGCGGTTTGGCCCTGGTTGCCTTCGCCATGATCGATGAAACGGCCTGGCAGTCCTTCCGCTTCTGCTCGTCGGTGATTTGATTGAGAAATTCACCAACCGACGCAGTGGTTTTCTTCGTCTTCAATTCGGCCATGGCGAGGAATTATCCTACAAAGCCACTCGATAGATGCTGATCTCTCCGGTTTGCCAGCGGCGCTTCGTGACCAGGGTCAGCCCGCAAGCGCACGCGTCGGCAGCCGACACCAGGGCGCGGTACTGGTCCTCGCCCATCCGCTCGCCATGGATCACCACGTACCGGATCTGGCGCGCTCGCAACATTTCGAGCGACCGCTGATCCGGAAACGTCCGCATTACGGCGGCGGCCTCGAGATACGCCGGAGGAAAGAACCCGCTATAGCCGTTCACCAGCGTCTGCCAGTGAAACGTCGAGTAATACATGTAGATCTGATCCTCGTAGTGCGCACTACGCGTGTAGTCGATCGGCAGTTCGACGATCGTCACAGGCGGCGAACCGGCATTGTCGCGCAGCATGTCGGAATAAACCGGCGGCGCTTCAGTCGGAATGGCCGTCAGCGGCATCGGCAACGACACGCTCTCGCCGAGCACCGCCACGGCTAGTAAGGCGACGACCGCGCTGTTACGAATCCGTGCCGCGCCAAATCCGGCCAGCACCGCCAGCGAAAAGCCAACCAGGATCACCGCGAGCGCCGGGATCCGCAGCGCGCGAATTGGCGACATCAGGTCGTACATCAGCGGGTAGCCGATGCCGTTGAAGCCGAGCGTCAAGTCCACCGCAAAGACCAGCCCAATCGCGTAGGCGGCGCGAACCGCCGACAGGGGTGGCCACAACGCCAGCGCGGCGAGAACCACGACCACCACGCCAGGAAACAGATGACGTTCGTGGGCACCAAAGCGTTTCGCCGTACGGCCGTAGATCCAATTGGTATCGGGCGCAGCCAGATAATTACCCAGCGTCGCGCTGAAGCCGATGTTCTCCTGTCGGCCGCGCTCGCCGACGATCTTCCGCGCGTCGAGGTAAGCGTTCGCCGCCGGTGCGAACAATACCGTTGCGGTCAGCGCGCCGGTCGCCAGCGCCGGAAGCCAGCGGCGCCACAGCCTGATGCGCCAGACCAGCACGCAGGTGCCGAACAACACGAGATAGAGCGCGAGAAAGATGCCGTAATACATGCACGACATCAGTTGCGCAGCCAGCGCGGCGCCAAGCCAGACACCATCGCGAATCCGTCCGGTCCACAGGACGCGATGGAACGCCCACACTGCCAACGGAATCCATTGGGCCTGCTGCAATTGCAGTTGAGGAAAGTGGTCGAAGCGAAACGGCAGGAACGCAAAGACGACGCCCGACAGCACGGCCGCCGGCATGCGTCCGGTGAGATCCCAGGTGAGAAACGCGACGCCGGCTCCCGATGCGATCAAGCCGGCGAGGAACACGACGTTGTGCAGCAAAACAGCGCCAGCGCCCAACCAGGACAGCGGCGCCACCAAAATACCCGGAGCGATCAGCGTTTCGGAGTACGCAAGCGTATTGCGCTCGGGCGCGAAGATGTTGCCGTCAAACAAATGGGCCGGCGACGTGATCAGTTGATGGGCCACCCACTGTAACGCCCACGTGTTGAGCAGCGGATCACCAGGATCGGAAAGACCGTCGCTCATCCGGGTGACCAAGGGATACGTCATGATCAGTGCCAGCACCGTGAAGATGCCGATCACAGCGACTGCAACGCGCCCCGGCATCGGCGTCGCTGCACGTGCGTCGACGTCGTCGATCAACGTCGTGCGCCGCCACTCCCGGACGCGTATCGGGAGGTCGCGGTAAATCGGATTCCGAGGCGCCAGCAGGTGCCGGACGACGACGACCGCGACGGCCGCAGCCACGATCCGTAGCGGCGACGTCAGTGAGACGCGAACAAACGCGATTCGAAAACGAATGCCGCCGACGATGGCGGCGATGCCGGCGACGGCGAGCAGGGTGACGGCGAAAAGATCCAGCCAGCGGGCCCAAACCGGGGGACTGGGCACGTCACGGCCCTGCAAGTCAGACACGCGAACCAGTACTGAACTGAAAATGAACGCCGAGGCCGCGAAGATCGCCGAGTGTGAATTTCATTCGGATCCTCCGCGTGCTCGGCGAACTCGGCGTTCATCGTGGGTGGCCTCTTCGCGATACACGGTCGGATGCTAACACCGGTTGCGATAGCATAGGCCGCATGCGCAGACGTGAATTCCTGAAGACATCGACCGCCGGCCTCGGCGCCGCCGTTGCCCACGCGTCCGCAGTGGCGGGAAATCAAACCAGTGCGGCGCCGAAACGAAAAATCCTGATCGCCGGCGGCGGATTCAACACCGCCTTCATTCGTTACATGGCGACGCTGACCGGCAAGCCGCGCCCGCGGATCTGTTATCTGCCGACCGCGAACGCCGACTCCCCCGCCGGCAGCATCAGCTGGTTTCGCATGTGCTGCGCCGCTGAACGTGACGCCTTTCGTCCAGGAAAGCTTCATTGCCAGCACCCAACAGTCGCAAGGCTGGGAAGAAGTGCTGCTCTCGATGGACGCGATCGTCGCATCGGGCGGCAACACGCTGAACCAGCAGGCGATCTGGAAGGCGCAAGGCATCGACGCGATTTTGCGCCAGGCGTGGGATCGCGGGATTGTTCTCGGCGGCGCCAGCGCTGGCTCGCTGTGCTGGTTCGAGGAAGGAACCACCGACTCGAGACCGAAAGCGCTGTCGACGGTGCAATGTCTGGGCTTTCTCAAGGGCAGCCATTCGCCCCATTACGATCGCGAGAAAGACCGGCGGCCGCTCTATCAAAAGCTGATCGGATCCGGCGAAATGAAGCCGGGCTATGCCTGCGACAACGACGCCGGGATTTATTTCGAAGACAACGAAGTGAAGCGGGTCGTCGCCACTCGCGCCGAAGCGAAGGTCTACTACGTGAGTGTGGTCAATGGCAAAGTGGTCGAAAAGGTCCTGCAGCCCGAGCTAATCAGCTAGCACGCCCGCTGCATCAGAACATCCGCCGCGCAGGTGCAAGCTAGCTGTTGCCACAGAGCACAACGAGCACCGAGTAATCGAGGCGCATGGATGCAGCCGCATCAGTTATCCGCGCGAGCGGGTGAACGCCGATCGTTGCGGCGCTTCGCGCCGCCCGCCGAACGGAGGCGTCTCTGTGGCTCTGTGGCTCTGTGGCCCGTTGTTTTTGTTGACCGCTGTCAGCGGCCAGTCGAAACCGTAAACCGCTGCACCCGCCGGCCGGTGGACGCTTCACCGACGTAGAGATTGCCCTTCGAGTCGATGCTCATGCCGTGAGGCCGCAGCATTTGTCCGGCCTGGCGGCCGCCGTGGCCGAACTCTCCGACAATTTCGAGATCGCTCCTTCTGAGAATCCAGACTTTGAAGTTCGTCCCATCGGCCACGTAAAGCCATTGCTGATTGGTGTCTTGTGACAACACCGGCACGAATGCCGAGCCGGAGGCCAACGTCTTCGGCGCGATCACCTTTTCTTTGATGAACTTTCCGGCGTGGTCGAACACCTGGATGCGGTTGCCGCGGCGATCGCACACGTAGATCAACCCGTCGCGCGACCCGGTGATGCCGTGAACGGTCGAAAACTGCTTCGGCAGCGCACCGTCGGCCATCGTTTTCGGGTCGAACCGCTCAGTGTCGTCCGGCTTCTCGCCGTAGGCGCCCCAGTGACGCAGATACTTTCCGGTCGCGCCGTCATAGACGATCACCCGCCGGTTGCGATAGCCATCGGCGATGTAAACCTCGTTATTCGCCGGATCGACCCAGATCCCGGCCGGACCACCAAGCAGCGTGGTGTCGTTGCTGCCGGCGTTCTTGTCGTAGGTACCGATGGTCATCAGTAGCTTGCCATCGCGCGAGAACTTCTGAACGCGATGGTGCATGTAGGTCCCGATCCAGACGAAACCGTTGTGATCGATGAAAATGCCATGGGGATTCCGCGGATAGTTTTCGACACCCTGTTCCGGCGTGCCCCATCCCTGTACCACGTTGCCGGCCTGATCGAATTCGACGACCGACGGCGCCGGTGCGCAGCAGGTGCCGAACGGCGGCTTTTGGACGAGGCCCAGCTCCTCTTCGGTCAGCGTTTCCGGAAGGTGCGTCACCCAGACGTGATCGCTTTTGTCGACAAATACTCCGGTGATCGCGCCGAAAATCCACTGGTTCGGCATGTCTTTCGGCCACGCCGGATCGACGCGAAATGATGGCGCGGCGGCCCGCTGCGCCGCGATGCCGGCGGTCAAAACGATCAAACCCAAAATGAAAACGCTGATTCGTCGCATCGCCGGAGTATAGTGCCGCCACATGACGTTCGCCACGGTGCGCGCGCTTGGACGAACGCTGCCCGACGTCGAGGAAAGCACGATGTACGGCGCACCGGCGCTGAAATGGCACGGCACGCTGCTCGCCTGCATCGCTTCCAACAAGGCAGCCGAACCAAATACGCTGGTTGTGCGCATGGGGTTCGACGAACGCGACGCGCTGATCGCCGACGACCCAGCCACTTATTACCTGAAGGATCACTACGTCAATTACGACGTCGTTCTCGTTCGGTTATCGAAGGTTTCAAAAGCCGCGATGGGCGATCTGCTGCAGGGCGCGTGGCGCCGTGTCGCGTCTGGCGGCAGGGCGCGGAAACGTTCGCGAAAAATCTGACGCCTACTTCGTTTCCCGGCGCAACGGACGACCCGAGTAGGTGCCGGTCGCTTTGCCGTTGTCGAATACAACCTGTCCGTTCACCCAGACTGTCCGTACGCCGACCGCTTGCGCCTGCGCGGCCCCGAAATCCGCTCGATCGGCGACGGACGCCGGATCGAACAGGACGAGGTCGGCGTAGTAGCCGGGCGCCAGGCGGCCACGGTTGGCAAGGCCGACGTTGGTGGCCGCCAGGCTCGTCATCTTCCGTACGGCTTCTTCGACCGTGAACAGCTTCCGATCACGAACGTAGGGGCCTAACACCTTCGCAAAGCTGCCGAAACCGCGAGGGTGCAGTCCGAACGACTGTCCGTCGCTGCAGACATTGGCAAACGGCCACTGCAGCAAACGTTCGACGTCGGCATCGGCCATGCCTTTGGCAACGATGCCGATGCTCTCTCCGCCCGGTTCAGCAAGCAGGCCCATCAGCGTCTTGGCGAAGCTTGCACCACGCAGTTCTGCCACCTGCGCCAGCGTTTTACCAACGTAATCGGGATGGCTGGTGGCGCGGTTGATGATGATGTCGGAGGCCAGCGCGACGTGTGCGAGGACGAACTCGGTTTCCTGCTCGTCCGCATAGTTGCGCTTTGGATAGAGCACACCGAGGTTCGACTGCCAGTAGGTGTACGGATAGATGTCAGCGGTCAGCTGCACGCCCGATCGCCGCGCCGCGTCGAGAACTCCGATCAGTTTTTCAGCCTGTCCCCACAAATCGTGCATGCCGAGCTTGATGTGTGACACCTGCACCGGCATCTTGTTCTCGCGGCCGATCGCGATCAGTTCATCGATCGCGTCCCAGAACCAGCGATCCTCACTCCGAATGTGGCTGATGTAACGCCCGCCACGGTCGCCGGCGACCTTCGCCAACGCCAGCACTTCTTCGCGCGACGAGTAAATGCCCGGGTCGTACTCGAGGCCGGTCGACAGACCGAGGGCACCGGCATCCATTTCAGTCCCGACCAGCGCTTTCATACGTTCGACTTCCGCCGCAGTCGCATGACGCGCGAAGTCTTTCCCCAACACGCGGCTGCGAATGGCACCGTGTCCTGCGTACGACGCGACGTTGACCGCGACGGTCTGCTTGTCGAGCCGTGCGAACAGCGACGCCAGATCCGATCCGCCGCCATCCTGCCCGACAACGATCGTCGTCACGCCCTGGCTGACCATCGCGAGCGCGTCGCGCGCGGTGTCGAGGCCGCGATCATGATGGCTGTGCGTGTCGATAAACCCAGGCGCCAGCGCCTGACCGGCGGCGTCGAACGACCGCTCGCCCGGCTCAGGAGACAACTGTCCGACCGCGACGATGCGATCGCCCGCGACGCGAACGTCTCCGCGACGGGCCGGTTCGCCGCTGCCATCGATTAACAAGGCGCCGCGAATCAGCGTGGTCGAGGCAGTCGGTGCCGG
Source organism: uncultured Acidobacteriota bacterium (assembly GCA_963695635.1). Lineage (GTDB taxonomy): Bacteria > Acidobacteriota > Vicinamibacteria > Vicinamibacterales > CAVVIG01 > DATKHR01. The sequence continues at coordinate 180,979 of CAVOHK010000006.1, read as the reverse complement.
TTGCTGCGCCGACGTAATGACGACCATCGCCGTCAGTCCGATGGTGACTCGTCCGAGCGCGCGCCAGATCAGCCGCATCTTCATCGTTTCCGCGAAAACATCGCCGTCACGCCGAGAACGGCGGCAATCAACAACCACGAGACCGGCGGAGCGATGACATACGGGAACGCCGGCTGCGCCGGTCGTGGCCAGATGGCATCGGCGATGTAATACGCAACTGAACCGACCGCCACAATCACCATCAGCGAATACAGAGCAGTCCGCGTCGCCCTCGTCCAGCTTTCGGCGAACCGATCGGCAATCCAGAGCAGCACAAATGGAGAGATGTCCCAGGCGGCGAACAACGGCACCAACACCAGCGGACGGCTTCGACCTCCAGCACGCAGCATCAGGATCATCGACGCCGGCGGCACCGAGCAGAAGCGCGGCCAGCGCCACACTCCGCTGCGGCGCAAGCGTGCGGCCGTCGCTCAGCAGCTCGTTCATCGAGGCGTCATCCTATCGCCGTCCAGCTGCCTACTCGCGCAGGCCAAACACGCACAGCGACAATCCCGAAATCGCCGCAGACGTACTGCTTGCCGTCAACTTCGTAGGTGATCGGACCGCTGACAATCTGCGCTCCCGAGGCTCGCTTTCCACAACAGCGAGCCGCTCCGCGCGTCGAGCGCCTGGAAGTAGCCCTCGCGACCACCGGTGAACAGCACGTCGGACGCGGTCGTCAGAATGCCGCTGTCGGTGACGTCGGTCATCGGAAATTTCCATTTCTGCTCGCCAGTGGAGGCATCGATCGCCAGCACGGCGCCGCTGGCAACCGCGTCGGTCCAGTTGTTGATGGGTCCGCGCCGCAAGCTGGGAACCGCCGGCGCACCGGGCACGGGCACGTACGATCGATTCACGCCGCCGCCAAAATTCCGTCCCTCCTGATACTCGACCGGCGTGCCGCCGAAAATCGTCGCGTAGCCTTCCCACGCGGGAATGTAGAAAAGTCCGGTGTGCGGGCTGTACGAAGGTGAATACCAGTTCGTGCCGCCCTGGTTTCCCGGCCAGGTTGGCTGGCCCGGCGGCTGCACGGTCTGATGCGGCCGGCCACGCTCGTCGAACGTGTCCATCCAATTCACTTTGACGAATGGTTTGCCGACCAGGAATTTGCCGGTTTCGCGATCGAGTAGGTAGAAGTTGCCGTTCCGGTTCGCCCAGACCATCGCCTTCAACGGTTGACCGTGAAACGTGATATCGGCCAGCACCGGGACCTGCACCGAGTCGTAGTCGTAGCGATCGTGCGGCGTAAATTGGTAGTGCCACCGCAGACGGCCGGTGTCGGCGTCGAGCGCCACCACCGAATCGGTGTAGAGGTTGTCGCCGGGACGCTGATCCGCGTTCCAATCCGGACCAGCGTTGCCAACGCCCCAGTAGGTCAGGTTCAGCGCCGGATCGTACGAGCCGGTCACCCACACCGAACCGCCGCCGTGCTTCCAGGCTTCAGAATCGCAGAACACGGTCGCCGACGGCGCGCAGGACTGCCACGTCTCGAATCCAGCTTCACCCGGCGCCGGAATCGTATAGAACCGCCACGCTTCTTTTCCGCTCTTCGCGTCGTAGGCCGCGATGAATCCGCGGATGCCGTATTCGCCGCCGCCGACGCCGATGATCACCTTGTCCTTGACGACGAGCGGCGCGAGCGTTACCGAATAGCCAGCCTTGTTATCGGCCACCTGCGTCGTCCACAAAGGGCGTCCGACTTTCGCGTCGATTGCCACCAGCCGCGCGTCGAGCGTTCCCATGAACAGTGTGTCGCCGAGAATCGCCAGGCCGCGATTGTTCGCGCCGCAACAGACGATCTGTGTCGGATCGAGCTGATGGCGATACATCCAGAACACGCGTCCGGTCTTCGGCATCGAGCGCGACGACGTCGTTGGGACGTTGCGTCAGGTACATTACCCCGTCGACAACCAGCGGCGTGGTTTGCCACGCACCGGCGACCGCCGACTGATACATCCATTTCAGTTCGAGGTTCCTGGCGTTTGCGGGCGTAATTTGCGTCAGCGCGCTGTAGCGATTGCTGAAATACCCGCCGGAATAGATCAGCCAGTTGCGCGCTTCGCGCGCGGTGTTGAGTAGACGATCGGCGGTCACCTGCCCGTGCAACGAAACGGACGCGGCCAGCACGAACACGACCGATCCGCCGACGAGACGTCGTATCAGTGTCACCGGGTTAACGTCCTTTCAGGGTGAGAAGGTAAGCGACCACGTCAGCGATCTCCTCGTCGGACAAGCGGCTCCGGTACGATGGCATCGGTGACGAGGTGAGCACCGTCAATTCACGCAGATCGGCCTTCGTCAGCGACACCAGACGTTCCTGATCGTCGATCAACTGGACGGTGTAGGTGTCTTCGTTCAGCCGGCGGCCGTTGATCACGGTTCCGTCGCGCGTTACCACGCGCACCGGCCGATTGATTGGCATCATCTGACTGACGGGATCGGTCAGCGAACGCATCAACGATCCGGCGCCGCGAATCGCGCCGATGTCGCTCAAATCCGGGGCGATGCGCGAACCTTGACCGGCGATGCGATGACAGCGGAAGCAGTCGCCCTTGCCGGCCACGACGGCGCGGCCGCGCTCGGAGGTGCCGGCCTTGACGGCTCCGCGGTCGAATACATTCATGTTGCGCAGGTAAGCGACGATGCCGGCGATTTCGGACGGATCGAACTTGAACGCCTGCATGCCGGTTCCCTGGATGCCGTTGGTGATGACGCGAATCAAGTCCTGATCGGTGACGGCACTGCGGAACTTCCCACTCTTGAGGTCGACGCCGCCGACACCGTCGCCGTTGGCGCCGTGGCAGGTCGTGCACTGCGCGTCATACAAACGGGCGCCGTAAGCGATGTCGGCCGGTGAATATTCGCCTGGATGTGCGGCGGTTTGCGCGGCGAGCAGCGCCGCGAGCACGATCGTGGTTGTCATGGCTTACACCTTTGGGCAGGCGTCGCCAAGGAAGCCCGAACCGCCGCAGTATTTGACGTCCTGCAACTGCACCAGCAAGCCGTCGGGATCGGTGAAGTACAACTCGGGTGTGCCCTCTTTTGCGCCGCCGCGGTTCTCCATGCGCATGCTGATGTAGTGGCGCATCGGTCCGACCGGTCCGGTTTGACTCTCACGGGGCTTGATGCCGAAGGTTTCCAACGTCTTCAGAATGTCGTCGGGCTTGAAGTTCTCGAGACTCATGCAGAAATGATTGATGCTGGCGGGACGTGCCGGTGCACCGGCCCTTCCACCGCCGCCACCCGTGAACATCAGGAACTCCACGCCCGGACCGGCCGCGAGGGTCGGCGCGGTTGGACCCTGGTACGAACGAATCCCCAGGCCGAACACGTCCTTGTAGAACGCGTTCGATTTTGCCGGATCGCTCGAGAACACCGTGATGTGACTGTAGCCCTTGAGCGCGATCGCGCCCTTCTTCGCCGCCGGTTCGGCCGCGGTGCAGACTGCGCCGAGCGGTCCCGATCCGCCGCAGTAGCCAGCGTCCTGCAGCTGGATATCGATGCCATCAGGATCGCCGAGGCGAATCGACGAACCGCCAGCCGCCCGCGCGGTCACGCGCATCGTCATCGGACCGGCTGTTTCAGACTTGGCGACACCGCGATCCGCCAACACCTTCGTAATGCGATCAACGTCGAAGCCTTCGACACCCAGACAACAGTGATTGATCGTCGGCGCCGCACCCGCGGCGGCAGTCAACAGTTCGAGATGAATGGGGCCGTTGCCAACCTGCAATCGCGAGATGGTGTCGGCACGGCGCAGCGGCATCCCGAACAGCGCTCTGATAAAACTCGGTGGAGCGTTTGAGATCGCTGACCATGAGGCCGACGTGATTGATGCCGCGGATCGCTATCGTCGGGCCCGTTCCCTGCGCGAACAACGCGCGAGGCGCGAGTGAAAGTGCCGGAAGCGAGAGGACAAAACGGCGGCGGCTGATTGTCATGCCGCAGACTGTAAACAATGCGGCGGAATTTCAAAAGCTAAATCAGCGCTCGCCGTTCAGCGTGTTCTCCGCAGCGGTAGTCCAATCACCGTCACGATCGGCAGCGCAACGAACGGGATGTGGCCGAAGAACTGCACCCACCAGCGATAAGTAATCGACGTCGGCCGGCCGGTCAGTTGCGGAATAATCAGCAGCGACATCGTCACCCAGATGAGCGGCCCGTAGAATGACGCGATGCGGATCGGGCCACCCGAAGCGGCCATCGTCCGGCGCAGCCATTCGAACTGCGACAGCAGAAACGCAAAGACGACGGACCATCCGAGCGCCACGCCAAAATGCATCGCCACGCCGATCAGCGCCGTCCGCAGACCACCGTCAACGGCGGTTGGCCCGAGCAGCGTAGCGGCAACGCCCTGGAACAGCCGTGTCACGGTTGATCCATAAAACACCGCGCTCAACACCGATGAAAAGAGTCCATCGATGACGCCGGTCAGCACACCCGCGACGACAATGCGTTTCATATTCGAGCACGCCGGTTCAGTGATCAGCCTCGCGCAGAAAGTCGCCGACGACTTTGACATACCGAGCGGTCTCGGTTCGATAGCTGGAGTGCGCGCTGTTCTCGAACACCGTCATCCGCGCGCCAGGGACCCTGCTGCGGAATTCGTCGATCGTTTCCGGGACCGCTTCATCGTGGCGGCCGGCAAGGAACAGCACCGGCAAATGCAATTCGCCAAGCTGCGCGGTCCGATCGAAGTCGCGAAGCGAACCGGTCGCGGTGAACTCGGCCGCGCCCCACATCTGACGATAGATCTGATCGTTGCGGTTCGAGCCCTGACAGGCGGGCAGGTCGGGTAACAGCTTGACGCCGCGAACGAATCGCTCGGTAAACGCTTCATTCGCCGCCTTGCACGCTTCGTCGTCGGCAGTTTCGACCGATTCGCAGCGCGACAGCACGGCCTGTAACGGCTCGGACAGCGTACTCCGAAGCCTTCGAGCGTCGGCAAGCCAGCGCTCAGGTACCTCAGGAGCGGGCTGGAAAAGATGACGGACCGCACACCGTCCGGTCTTTTTGTCAGCAGATATTCCGCCGCTAGTGCTGCACCCCACGAATGGCCGAGCAGATGGATCCGCCGTAGCCCGAGCCCATTGCGAACTGCCGCTAGTTCGTCCACGAACCGGTCTGTTCGCCACAGCGACGGATCGCTCGGACGCTCGGAGCGGCCGGAACCGAGCTGGTCATAGATGATCACCGGCCGTTCCTTCGCCAGGTCTTCGAGCACGGAAAAACCGCAGCTCTGACCGCCGGGACCGCCATGCAGCATGACGAGCGGCGTGTTCGACCCCGAGCCCATCACGCGATACCACACCTTGCCGCCCGGAACAGCGACGAACCCCTCGCCCGCAGACAGTGCGGGATCGCCGCAGGCGATCGACATCACCATCGAGCTCGCGAACGCCAGCAGACTGATGGTCCACTTCACAGAAACGCCTCCAACCGCGCCACCTCGGCATCGAGTTCGCGTGTGAATGCCGGATCGCGCGGACGCGCCTCGACGAACCCGACCCGGCAGTCGAGCCGTCCGTCGGTACGGCTTACATTGGCCCAACCGACGATCCGATCGCGCCACAGCAACGGCAGCGCATAGTACCCGAGCTTACGTTTCACCGCCGGCGTGTACGCCTCGAACCGGTAGGCCCAGTTCCAGAACAATTCGAAACGACGACGATCCCAGACCAATGGATCGAACGGCGAAAGCAGGTGGACACGCTCTTCCTGTTCTCGTTGACGTCCGGGACGTTCACCCTGCGGCCAGTACCATCCAACCCCGTCAACGGTTGCGTGCGCAAGCCGCGCTTTCGCCCGGCGCAACGCCGGTTTCAACTGTGCCTTCCATTGCGGTGTCGCGTACTGCAGGCGCGCAACCAGCCATGACAACGATTGCGCCGGAAGCGGCGCATAGGCGCGAACGAAGACATCGATCAGCGCATCGAGATGCTTCGCCGGATGACGTCGGCCGGGCGGCCGCCTCTGCACGCCATAGACGCGTGTCCCCGAATCTCGACGCACGACGCGCAGCAGTCCGCAGTAGTGCATGCCATCGAGCAAGTGCGTCGTTGCGTTCGACAATCCGCCCCAGTAGTTGGTCGTTTTGCCGTGTCCAAACCGCGCCTCCACATCCCGCGGACGCGCGGCACCGGACTCGCCGACGAACGCGCGAATCGCGCGGACGCGGCGATTGGTCGCCGCGTTCCAACCCATCTGCACGGAACGCGGCTGCATCAGCAGGTAGTCGGCACGCCGGAGAAACCCGTAGTTGACGAAGAATCCTTCGTCCAGGTCGAGGGTGGGATAGGCGCGCTCGAGGTCGCCGGCACGATAGCCCTTCACCCGGTGGCGCAGCGTCAGATCTTGCGCTCGTGCCGGCGCACGGATTGGGTCGGCTTGCTACAAACCAAGCTTGTCGATTGCTCGACGAAGCGTCGTTGCCGCAAACAACGTCCGTGCGACGGCGTAACCCCGCAGCGTATCGATCGTCAACGGGCTGTTCTAACGACGCCCGATCATCCAGATTCCAGCTGGCGAATCCAGACGCAGGCGTGGCCCGCGCTAGACCGCCGCCGGCGCATCCATCCCGGCCCATAGGTTCATCGTGCTCAATTCCTCACGACCGCATGCTTTGAGGTAGAGAAACAGCTGCGTGCGATAAGCGGCGCAACCACTCAACACGTGGTTGACGATGAACGAACCGCGCGTCGTCTTGGAGCCGAACATCGTGATTTCCGCGCGCAGGTCGGCATCGGAGATCCCGTTCAACAACGACGCATACTGCTCCTTCTGCGCCGCGATCGCCGTCATCGTCTGGTCGAGGTTTCGCGCCTTGGCCGCTTGTTCGGCGACGGTCCAGACCGGCGGCTCGAACGCGCCGACTTTGGCGGCCTTGATCAACTCCGGCCCCATCATCGACATGTATTGCAGCAGTTCCAGCGTGCTGCGCTGTTTCGCCGTCGGACGGTAATCGAGCTTCGACCGATCGACCTTGCTGGCGAGATGCTCGAGGATGCGGATTTCGTTCTGGAACGATGCGAGTAGTTCAGGCTTGGTCAGAACCATGTGGCCTCCTGCCGGCTGCGGCCCGGCAGGATACCACACGGACGGCGCGCGCATCTCGGCGACGATTGCGTCGCGCGCGTCAGCCAACTCACTCCGCAGCTCTTTCACTTCAGCACGCAGCTCGCCGATCTGCGCGCGCAACGCCAGCTCGATGCGGTTAATGCGATAACCCAATTGCCACGTCGCCTGACCCGGCTCGAAGTCCACGGCCACAGAATAGATTGCCGGCACCGCGACTCGTCCGCCAGTCCACAGTCGTTGCATGCAAAACGCGACGACGCCGTTGTGCGTTCGTTGTTTGGTGACTTCGTGGCTTCGTGACTTCATGTCTTCTTGTTTCGCGGGTGGTACAGTGTCCCGCGCCGCATGGACCGTCGCACCTCATGGATCGCGCGAGTCGCCGCGATTTTCGCGCTGGGTCAGGTCACGATTGGCCTGACGATGATCGCCGCCATCGTCCTCGGCATGGCCGGGGTTCTGTTGACGACCGCCTGGTTGTTCGGGCCGAAAATCGTGAGAGAGCATTTCGAGTATTCACGGTTCAGCGGGTCGGCTGACGGACGCATCGTCGAGAGCTGGGTCGCGCTCGAACTCGACGAATCTCGCGTGCGATCGTCCGAATTCTGGCGCGCCAGCGCCAAGGCGTCGCCGTGCGTAGTCATCGAGTTGCCCTCTTCATCAGGCGACGCAGCATGGGGTGCAGCCGAACGGCGGGCATTTTGCGGGCCGCGGCTCGACTTCAACACCAGCTACACGCTCGCCGATCTCCGCGAGCTTGCACCGGGCATTCCGTTCGGCTGGGCTCGAGACGAACACGGGTTTGCGATTCCGGAGATCCGGATGGATGCTGCGACGCATCGATGGCTCGCATCGCATCCGGCTCACACCTTCATGCACAGCAACTGGCCGGCGTCGAACGAGCTCGAATGGTTGACGCTGGAACTCGATCGACCGGTCGATCAAGCAATCGCCGGCTGGAGCGCGACGGCGTCGACCCTGCCACTGCAGTTTGATCCATCCCATCCCGAGCGTCCGTTGCCGAGCGGCATCGTCGCGAAACGGCGTGCGACACGACCACATTGGCCGGCGGTCATCGTCTTCGGCGGCCTGGGACTGTGGTTGTGGGTTACCGGTTTCAGGCTGGTGCCGCAGATCGCCAGCCTCGCACCGCCGTGGCAATGGTTTGTCATGATCCTGCCCCTGCTGTCGATGCCCACGTGGATCGACACATTTCCAAGTTTTCTTCGGCCGATGAGCGCGCAGTGGACGAGCGTGGTCGCCGACATGTTGGGCGACCTCGATCCGCTCGATCGCCTCGAAGCCACGCAACCGAGTGACGCCTTGCTGGCCGACGGCGTGCGACTGCGATGGGTTGCGTCGGCCGGCGCGTACAAGGACACGTTCGGACAAGTCGCTCCGGAGACACCAGCCTTGCGGGGAATCGAACCGGATGCGGCGCTACTCGCTCTGTCGGATGCGGTCGCAGCCCGCGTGCGCGCACTATCGGTGGAACAGCGCGCGGAGGTGTTCGAACGGCTTCGTGCGGACAAGCAACGCGATCTCAAGGCCGCCGGCATCGTGTTCCTCGCCGCGGCGCGCGAATGGCGTCAGGGATCGAACGGCACGGACGGCCGTGCCGCCGCGGGTTTTCTCACTGAATGGTACGTCTCGCCAGTCGAGTCGCCGGATCCGCACGGGCTGGCGTTCGAGGCACGCAAGACGCTTTCCCAACCGTGAGCTCGTCGCTCGTTGCTCGTCGCTCGCTTAGAAGAATGTTCTCAGCGTCAGGCCGATCATAGCCACGCCGAGGGCTGCAAGTGCAGCGGTGTCGGCCCACCTGAGTGATGGGGATGCATCGCCGCGCTCCTTGAGACGAAGTTCGCGCGCGATCAGGAACAACGGATAGGTCATGCTGATTGCGATAAGGAGCCCCAGCACGATGTACAGCCAGACGAATCGAATGCCCAAGCGGCGGGCCTCGAGCACCATCAGCATGCAGAGCGGGATCATCAGCAACCCGAGGTCGATCGTGATCGAGGTGCTCGCCGGCGTCGCAAACGTCTCGCGCCAGAACCGTTCGGTGGCACTAGCGAAACCGACGACCAGCCCTTCATCCGGACGGACGTAGGCGACGTTCTGATGCCAGGTACCGACCAGCGCCACGACCGCTGCAATCGCATAGATCCCGCAACGGAGCTGATAGCGTCGGTCATTCATGTAGGACTTCCTTCATTGCATGCGACCGTACCTCTTCATAATCGACATCAGTCGATCGACCGGCAGAGCGTAAATTCGCAGATCGTTGGCACCAGTGGTGGTTTCCGCGGCCAACAGCGCGTTCGTGATCGCGGCCTCGGTCGCCTGCGCGGTTGCCTGAAACAGCGGCGTGATGCGGTCGTTCGGCAGCATCTGGACACTGGTCACCGGACCGTCGTTGAACCAGGCGCGTGCATTCGCGGTCGAGAAGGCGACGAAGATGTCGCCTGACGAATTGCCGCCAAAGCCGCCCTGGCGGCCGATGCCGAGCGACACACGGGTGGCGATTCGCTTCAACTGATGCGGCAGCAACGGCGCGTCGGTCGCAACCACGACGATGATCGAGCCTTGCTCGGGTGCTTCATCGAGCCCGCCGCCGGGTGCATCGCACCGCCGGCGCGGCGAATCCGCCGGCAGCGGCTCGTTACTGGCAATACAACCGGCCAGGTCCGGAATCTCTTCGCCGACTGGAACACCGGCAATCCGCAGGTCGCGGCGCACACCGTAATTGCATTGCACCAGCACGCCCACCGTATAGCCGCCCTGCGAATCCGGGAGTTTGCGCGACGCCGTGCCAATGCCGCCTTTGAAACCGTGACAGACCATGCCGGTTCCACCACCAACCGCTCCCTCTTTCGGCAGGCCACCCGACGCGCTATCGAGCGCCGCCAACACGTGGTCCGCCTTGACGTGGAAGCCGTTGATATCGTTCAGGCCGCCGTCATAGGTTTCGGCGACGACCGGCAACCACCACGGCTGGAGCGCATTTTTTCGCGATACTTCCCATTGAATAATCGCGTCGCGGACAACTCCGACGCTATGCGTGTTGGTAATCGCGACCGGTCCTTCGAGCAGCCCGCTCTCCTGGACCCACGTAGTGCCGGTCATTTCCCCGTTGCCATTCAATGTGAACCATGCCGCAAACACCGGGTCGTGATTCGCCTTGCCGCGTGGATGAATCACCGTGACGCCGGTGCGAACCGGTCCCTGGCCCACGACCAGTTTGCCGCTGCCGGAAATCAGCGTGGTGTGGCCGACCTCGATACCGGCGACGTCGGTGATCGCATCGAGCGGCCCCGGCGAACCACCGATCGGCAATCCCAGCTCGCGTTCGCGAGGCTTCTGAGCCTGCATGCCACTCGTGACGGCGAGAACAATAACAATGACAAGAGCAGGTGTGCGCATGGGCGCATCTTAGCGCCGAACGCTGCTTGACTCGCTCCGAGGTGTGTGACAACACGGCGCCCCGACTGGAAGTCCTTCAAGTCACGTGATGTCTGTTACTTTTAAAAATGCGGCGGTCGGGCAGCCGGATCGCGGTCAACACCCCATGAAAGATCGTGTCGATGCCGATCGTATTACCGACGATTCGTGGTGCCGGCCATCCGACGTCGTTCAGTACCGCGTTATTCCAATGGCCGTAGACGATTATCGCGTCGCCGCGGTAACCGTCAGGGAATCGTTCATCGCCCCACAGCAACTTATCGACTTTCTGATCCGCCAGAATGGTGACACGCGGGTCCACGCCGGCGTGGGAACAGAACCAGCCGTTCTCCTCGAAGCTGGGCTCTAAATCGTCGAAGAACGCGCAATGCTCGACTGGCATCGCCGTGAAAAAGGCCTCGTACGGCAGGGCCGTCCGACTTAATACAGCTGCAGGCCGGCTTCCGACATTGCGTCGCGCAGCGCCCGTTCGGCGTCCACCGCTAGCTGCGGATGGTCGCGAAAGCGTCCATCCCCATCAACCATGAATGACGTTGGTAATTGAGCCGCGTGCGCCGCATCCAGTCCTCGTGGTTGCCGCGCAAATACACGACTCGGCAGCGTCGTTCGTCCCGAAATGCCAACAGCGCATCTACGCAGCGTTTCGAGTCAGGCCCACGGCGGATGGTCGCGAAAGCGTCCATCCCCATCAACCATGAATGACGTTGGTAATTGAGCCGCGTGCGCCGCATCCAGTCCTCGTGGTTGCCGCACAAATACACGACTCGGCAGCGTCGTTCGTCCCGAAATGCCAACAGCGCATCTACGCAGCGTTTCGAGTCAGGCCCACGATCGATGTAGTCGCCGAGGAAGACCACTGAATCCGCCTGCGTCACCGCAACGCGCACCTGCTCGAGAATATCGAGCAAGGCGGGAAGATTCCCATGAATGTCCCCGACCGCCACGATCGCCATGGTGTTAGATTCTCAGATTCTTAGATCCTCAAATCCTCAGATTCACAAATCCTCAGCTCCTCAGCTCCTCAAATCCTCAAATCTAAGTGGAGGAGTATACTCAGCCACTCTGCTGGAGGACGCGATGAGCCGCTCCGACCTCGAGAGAGTGACGACGCTCTATCTGGAATCGATGAACAATCACGATCCCGAGGCACTCGCCGCACTGTATGCGCCGGATTGCGTCGTGGAGAGTCCGTTGTTCGCGTCGCTGCACGGACGCGCCGCGGTCGAAGAATCGTACCGCCAATGGTTTCGCATCTTTCCCGACGTCGAGTTCCGCGCGGAATCGGTCGTCATCGATCCGCCGGCTGCGGCGGTCCTCACACGAAACTCCGCCACCCACGATGGTGAATTGCTCGGGCTGCCGCCAACGCGCAAGAAGATTGAGTTTCGAACGATGCGCGTGGTTACCGTCGCCGACGGATTGATCGCCAGCGAGCGGCGGATTTACGACTTCACCGGCCTGCTGGTGCAGCTGGGTGTGCTGCGCGCCAAACCGGCGAAGCCCTGATCAGATTTCACGCAACCAGATATTCCGGTAATGCACCGGATTTCCGTGATCCTGCAACCGAAGCGGTCCGCGCGCCGTGGACGGCGAATAGGGATCAATCTTGCGATGCGCCGTCGGCCCCCAGAAGGCCCGCGCGTTGTGCACCAGCACGCCGTTGTGAATCACGGTGACCACGGCCGGTGTCACCAGCTGATTCGACGCGGAAAACTTCGGCGCGGTGAAGACGATGTCGTAGGCCTGCCACTGGCCCGGGCCGCGCGAGGCGTTGACCAGCGGGGGAAATTGCCCGTACATCGCGGCAGCCTGGCCGTCGGCGTAAGTCGGATTGTCGTAACTGTCCAGGACCTGAATCTCGAAGACTCCCGCGAGAAACACGCCGCTGTTGCCGCGGCCCTGGCTGTCGCCCTGGACCGCTGACGGCGTCGCGAATTCGACATGCAGCTGAACGTCGGCGAACTCGGCTTTGGTGCGCAGCATTCCTTTGCCGGTCTGCAACACGCCGTCATTGATCGGCCAGCTCGCCGGCGTTCCATCGTCGGCCTGCCAACGCGACAGGTCGCTGCCCGATCCGACCAGCACGATGGCATCGCTCGGCGGGCCCGCGGTGGCGCTCGAACCCGGCGTCACAATCGCCGGACGCGGACGCTTGCTGTCGTGGACGCGCCACTTGCCGTCCGGCTGAAGCGGCGTGTCGTCGTAACCAAGCGTCGGCGCCTGACCAAGCACCAGCACCGTCGCGGCACCGGCCGTCATCACACCGACGAGGAGCGGAAATGTGGAGCGGATCGAACGCACGATGACCTCCTTGTTCATGCATCACCAGTCGGGACGATCGACGCGGTTTCAACCATCAGGATGACGGCCCGCTGCGGCGCACGGGTCCGATGGAGCACCCCTTTCGGCACCACGAAGCCTTCCTGCGGTCCGAGATCGACCGATCGTTGTTCAAGGTCGATGATGAAGCGTCCCTCGAGAACGAAGAAAAACTCGTCGTCGTGATCGTGTTTGTGCCAGTGATACTCGCCTTGCATGACGCCAACGCGAATCACCGACTCGTTGACCTTGCAGAGCGTCTGGTTGTACCAAGAATGAGTGTTCGCCGCGACCAGCGACGGAACGTCCACGACGGTAAGCGCGGGAAACTTGATGTCGAGAAATGTCGCATATGGGTAGGCGGGCGCGTCAGACATTTGGTTAATAGTAGACCTTTCCCGGCGGCGCTTTCATCGACCCGTCTCGTACGCGACGTTGCCGAAGTACCTCGTAGGCGGCGATCCCGACGCTCGTCGACAGGTTCAGCGAACGGACGTGGGGCGACAGGATCGGCATGGCCGCAAACCGATCGGCGTAACGGTGATGCAGATCGTCCGGCAGGCCACCGGTTTCGCGGCCAAAGATCAGCACGACGCTGTCTGCGGCCGCCAACGGCAGATCCCAGAGCAGCCGCGTCGCCTTGGTCGAAAAGAAATAAGGCTCGCCTAACGCCGGCAGTTCTCGTTCGAAGAGATCCCACCCGGACCAAACACGGAGATCGACATGTTCCCAGTAATCGAGACCGGCGCGCTTCACCTCGCGCGCGTCGATTGAAAAGCCCAACGGCTCGATGAGATGCAGAACTGCGCCGGCGGCCAGACAGGTTCGACCGGCGTTTCCCGTGTTCCAATGAATTTCCGGCTGCACCAGAACGATGTGAATCGACACAGGCCCGACGATCAGGTTCGCCGCTTTGCGAACGCGACGCGATCGCCTACGTTCGCCGCAGCCGACAACAACACCATCCGACGACGCTCACGTTGAGTGGACACGTCGCTTATTGTCGTCCAGCAAGGCGTTTGATACACTCCGGCCTTCCGCGAAAAACCAGCGTTCGCTCGGCCACTCGGAACAGAGGGAGTGGGACATGCCCACACGCAGCCGTCAGCTGAGTGTTCTCGTCATCCTGTACGTCTTTGGCACTATCGCGATCCACGCGCAAGGCGCCAGCTCCGCGAACGCGGCGACCCAGGGCGCGGTTCTGTTCCGTCAGGAATGTACCTACTGTCACGGCGTGGCGGCGCGTGGCGGCATGCGTGGTCCGGACTTGACGACGGGGTCGTGGTCGCACGGAGGTTCGGACAGCGAATTATCCAGAACGATTACCGACGGTGTGCCCGGAACGGCGATGCCGCCGAACCGGCTGACCGAACCGGAAGTGTCGCAGATTATCGCCTACCTGCGGACGCTGCAGCAGCCTCCGGTCGCGCCGAAAGGCGACGCGCGCAAGGGTGAGGCAGCGTTCACTGGCGCGCTGCGTTGCGCGTCGTGCCACATTGTCAACGGGCGCGGCGGGCGCCTTGGACCGGAATTGACGACCGTCGGCTCGGCGCGATCGCGAGCCTACATCGTCGAGTCGATTCGCCAGCCTGGAGCGCATTTGACGGCAATCCGCGGACTCGGCGAAGCGACGCAGCGTTACGACACGGTCAGCGTGACCACGGCCGACGGCCGTGCGATTGTCGGCGTGCCGATCAACGAAGACACCTTCACGATCCAGTTGATGGATACGAGCGAACGAATCCACAGTTTCGCGAAGAAAGATCTGAAAGCCTTTCGCCACGAAGATCGCTCGCTGATGCCCGCCTACGACACGAATCGGCTCAGCGACAGTGACCTCGACGACTTGATGGCCTACTTGCAAACGCTCCGGGCCGCATCGCCAGCAAAGAAGGGCGGATCGCATGACGACCGATAAGGCAAGCCTTCTCGCCATTCTGTTTGTGATCGCGGCGAGGGCTGCATCAACCGCTTCCGCCCAGGTAACGTCCGATCGATTGGCCAATGCCAGTCGCGAACCACAGCAGTGGCTGACCTATTCGGGTAGCTACGACGGCACGCGCTACACCGCCCTCGATCAGATCAACCGTACGAACGTCGAAGGCCTGGCGTTGCAATGGGTGTTTCAGACCGGTGTTCGCGGCCAGCACGAAACGACGCCGCTGGTCATCGACGGCATCATGTACATGACGACGCCGCAGAACCACGCGTTTGCGCTCGACGTGCGCAATGGCCGCCCGCTATGGCATTACGAGCGGACGCTGCCGAAAGAGTTGTCGTTGTGTTGCGGCATGCAGAATCGCGGATTCGCCGCGCTCGGCGACAAAGTATTCATGGGCACGGTGGACGCGCACGTCGTCGCGCTCGACGCCAAAACCGGTCGCGTTCGCTGGGATGTCGCCGCGGGTGACGCCGACAAGGGATACAGCTTTACCGGCGCGCCGCTTGCGGTGAAGGACAAGATCATCGTCGGCGTCGCCGGCGGTGAATACGGCATCCGCGGTTTCATCGACGCTTACGACGCAGAGACCGGTAAACGGGTGTGGCGGTTCTATACGATTCCGGGCGAAGGCGAAAAGGGCAACGATACCTGGGCCGGCGATTCATGGAAGCGCGGCGGCGCACCGACCTGGGTGACCGGTTCGTACGATCCGGCGCTGAACCTCATTTACTGGGGCACTGGCAATCCGGGGCCGCAGATGTATGGCGCGAATCGCAAAGGCGACAACCTCTATTCGGATTCGCTGGTCGCGCTCGACGCCGATACCGGAACCTTGAAATGGTATTTCCAGTTCACGCCGCACGACGTGCACGACTGGGACTCGACGCACACTCCGGTATTGTTCGACGAAACGATTGCCGGACAATCGCGCAAGCTTGTCGCCGTCGCCAATCGTAATGGCTTCTTTTACGTGCTCGATCGCGTCAGCGGTTCGTTTTTGCTCGGACGGCCGTACACGCAAGTGACCTGGGCCAAGGAACTCGATGCCAGCGGACGGCCGGTCGTGCTGCCGAATACCGACCCGACGCCGGAAGGCCGGCGAATTTGCCCGAGTGGCGTCGGTGGCACGAACTGGCACCAGCCGTCATACAGTCCGAAGACCAAACTGCTCTACTTCTTCAGCCGCGAGACTTGCGACACATTCCTCGCCGACGACAACCTGGAGCCGCCTCATCGTCCGGGCCGGCCGTATATCGGCAGCGCGTTTTTCACGCAACCCGAAGAGCACGACGAAGCCGCAGTCCGCGCGGTCGATCCGAAGACCGGCACGACCAAGTGGGAGTTCCGCCAGTTCTCCGGCGCGTGGGCCGGCGTATTCTCGACCGCCGGCGGCCTGGTTTTCTCGGGTGACGGCCAGGGGAATTTCATCGCGCTCGACGCCGAAAACGGCCGCGACCTCTGGCACGTGCCGCTGGGCGCCGACGTCCACAGCGCGGCGATCAGCTACGCCGTCGAAGGCCGCCAATACATCACGATTCCGGCGGGTGGTGCGCTGTTTACGTTTGCGCTCCCGGCAGAGCGCCGCTGACGCACAAAGATTTGAGGAACTTAGGATTTGAGAATTTGAGGATCTGCAGAATTTAAGGATCTCAGGATCTTGGGATCTATTTTAAGGATCTATTTTAAGGATCTGCGGATCTAAGGATCTGCCTCATCGTCATACCATTCGTCGTGTGGGGATGGCTGGTGGCAGCGCAGGCACGTGGTCCAGTGCCAGCGGTGACTGCACCCGGGACAACATCCACGCGTGGCGAACGTGTTCCATTCAGTGCCGCAGCTCGAGAACGGCGGTTCAGGCGTTCCGCGACAGTCGCACATCCAGCGACTCGAAAGGAGCGGTCGCCAGAAACACTGCGGACATCGAACGCCGCTGAACGGCTGATCGGCGTTCAAGCGGAACGTGTCGAACACGACTTGAGGCGGCGACGAATCGTGCTTCAACAACAGCGCAGGGCTCACCGATCTCCGATTTTATGTCGCCGTGGCCGGTCCCGATCAAGTTCGATCGGCTACTCGCAGCGGATTCTGACCTGCGCGTCGCCGCCGTCCACATCGACCGTCAGCTCGCCGATGTCCTTAATCATCGCCTCGAGATCGGTATAGTGGATCTTCGACAGGTCGAGCTCGGTGCCGTTGTCCAACTGAATTTTCTTCTTGCCGAGGAGGCCGGGAAACAGCGCGCCGAGGCGCAGACCACCGCGAACTACCGTGATCGGCACTTTGATGTTGACGTTTTCGGCTTTCTTGCCGTCGCGCGCCGGCTTGTTGACGACAATGCGGAAGTAGCGCGGTTCGGCTTTCTTGTCTTCTGCCTGACTGGCTGCGCCGACCGCGTTCAGCAGCTGCTCTGCCTCCTGAACGTTGACCTTCCCTTCCGACAGCATCTCGAGCACCTGGCGTGTTTCGTGACTCATGACCTCTCCTTCACTTCTGTTTGAGTTGTTCGAGCGCCTGCGCCACGGTTAACTCTCCGCGCGAAACGCGATCCAGCACTTCGCTGCGCGAGGGCGCTGCCGATTCAGCGTCGGGCCCCTGCTCGATTTCCACGAACGACAATTGACTGCCGATCTTGTTCAACCGGTTCTTGATGGTGGGATAGCTGACGCCGAAGTACTTCTCCATCTGCTTGATCGATCCGTGGCAGCGGACGAAGGCCGCCACGAATACCTGGTCCTCGGCGGGCAGCTGAGCCAGCGGCGGCAGCGTGAACGGCCCTTCGATCGCGACACCGCTCTCGATCAGCCGAACGCGATCGACCTCAATTGGGGCTTGCCCGACGAGCTTGGTGAGTTCCTGCCAGTCACGTCCCATAGCGAATGTGAATAAATTATCATCGTAATGTTAATAAAATCAATGTCTAACTTAATTATTTTAATTAGACACGAAAATACAATGGAATCAGATACTTGCAGGCTGAGTTCGGGGCTCTGGCCGGAGACGTAGCCGATCGGTCTTAGACCCGTGTCGCGGCCCGGATCCGATTGATTTGCGCGAGGTGCAGCAGATCGTGACCGGCGTACATCTTCATCATGTGCGCCACGCTTTCTTCGCCGCGCTCGGCATGCACGCCGAACCGCGCCAGCGCTGCGTCGGACGCGGTCGACACCAGTCGCAGGTGCGTCCGGCGCAGAGCGGCGAACTCGGCGAGCGCGTCTTCGACGGGTGCGGCGTCGTAACGCAAGCGCTCCGCCCAGGCGTCCTGATCGAAGCCGGTGATCGTCGGCCGATCCTGCGATAACACCAGGCGCAGGCGCCAGCCCCAGACGATTTCGGTGTCGGCGAGGTGACGAACGACCTGGCGAATCGACCATTTTCCGGGCGCTTCAGCAGCCGACAGCTCGGTCTCGCTGAGGCCGGCGATCGACTGTCGCAACGCGTCGTCGGTCGCGCGCAGCACGTCGCGTGGATCGCGTTCGCCCAGAAGACCGAGGATCGCGGTCGTGTAGTCGCGCGCCTGTTCGGGCGAGCGCGACTGACGATTGGTGAAAACCGACATGTCCTATTGTTTGCGGCCGCCGCGCGTCGCTCGACAACTCTTCTCTGGTTTGGAAGTTATGCAACAGATCCGGATAGCCGTTCATCGCCAGGCGCGTTGAGTAACCGGTGCCGCCATGATGCGCACGATGCCACGTCTGCTTCGGGACGAAGACGACGTCGCCCTGCGCCGCATCAAAGATCGGCAAATCGCCGATCTTGTAGTTGATCGTCCCTTCGAGGATGAACCAGAACTCGGCAGACGTTTCGTGAAAGTGTCCCTTGTCTTTCGGATTGTCCTCCTGAGGCAGGCCGCGGATGACGTTCGCGAACGCGCGCGGGTCCGAGACGAATGGGCCCGCCACGCGCCGGCCGGCGGCAATCGCGCCGTTGAAGTCGAGAAACGGGCGCACCTTGTCGTTGTAGCTCGCCTTGCCGCTGATCCGGACCTTGACGAACTCCATTCCTGGTACCGGAACCGGCGTCTCATCAGCCGGATACATCGTCGGCGAATCGGTGACTTTCACTTCGAGGAATACCGCAGGTGTGCTTCCGACGGACTCGAGCTGATACACGTTGCGATACGGCACCTGAACCAGAAAACCCTGGTGAGCGACAAAAGGTTCCTGACCCTCGATGGTGAACCGCACTTCCCCGCTCTGCACGATCCACCAGATCGGATTGTCGGGCTGGAACTGACGCGCGGTCTTCGTGCCGGACGCCATCTGGAGGTAATCGGCCGACAGGAGCGTGTCGCGAACAATCGGCTCGCGCCAGCTCTTTTCATTTTTATGGGCGGCGAGTACTTCCACCAACCTGGTGTGCGGCTTGTTGGGTGCGACCCATCGGTTGGGCGGCTTCGCTACCGGCGCCCACACCAGCGACTCCTGTTGCGGTTGCTGGCCATGAATGCTTGGAGCCGTCGCGACCGCGATCGCAACGATCAAGAAACCGGGAATCGCCTTCACGTAGCGGAATGCTGTTGCTGGCATTGCCTGTCGCTCCTTTGTTGGCGAGCTTAGATCAACACGCGGATGCGATGCGCTTCGCTGTCGCCGACGTAGACCGCGCCTCGTGCGTCGGCGAGCACACCATGCGGCCGGGCCAGCGCGCACCGCAGCGGGTCTCCGTCGGGGCCATCGCCGCGCTGCCCGATGCCGAGGACGGTAGTGATGATGCCTCGCTCGAGATCGATCCGGCGAATGACGTGATTCTCGGTATCGGCCACGAACAGCTGATCGCGTGACCACGCCAGGCCCTTCGGACCATTCAGTCTCGCGGCTCGCGCCGGTCCGCCGTCGCCGGCGTAACCCTGTTCGCCGGTTCCGGCGACGTGGTGAATCGTCTGCTTCTTGACGTCAATCCGATAAATCGCATTGCCCTCGCGAAGCGCGAGATACAAGTTGCCCTGCGGATCGACGGCAATCGTCCGAGGACCGTTCAACGCCGTACCCTTCAACGCCGCGCCATCCCGGGTCGGCTGCCGTTCGCCGGTTCCCGCGAACGTCGTGATGCCGCCGGTAACCAGATCGAGTTCTCGAATGCGGTGGTTGCCGATGTCGCAAATCAGCAATTTTTTCCCCGACCGATCGACCGCGATGCTATGCGGCTGGCGCAGCTGCGCCTGCCGCGCCGGTCCGCCGTCACCGGCAAAACCTGCGACGCCTGTACCGGCAACCGTCGAGATGACGCCGCTTCGCGCGTCGACGCGGCGAATCACGTGATTATCGCGCTCGGCGATGTAGAGATGTCCCGACGCATCAAACTGGACCTCGTGCGGCATGTTCAGTCGTGCATCCGCTGCCGCCGATCCATCACCGCTGTAGCCCTTCTCGCCGTTGCCAGCGATCGTGCGTAGGTCGCGACTCTGTAAATCGATTCGCCGAATCCGCTGATTATCGAGATCGCAGAAATACAACGCTCGGTCGGGGCCGATCGCCAGGCCATACGGATTGTTCACCTGCTGTGGCGAGTAGCCCGCAGAACCGTTGCCGATCACTGTCGACACCACCGTCGCTGCCGTCGCGGGCCGCGCCGCCGATACCACCAGCAGCGCTTTCACAAACTCGCGTCTGCCAACGACTGGACTCAACATTCGGCTCGGCTCCTTCGCTACTTGATCAAATTTCGACCGCGAAGCCAGGCCGCGAGCAACGCCGGCCAGGGCGAGAGCGCCGGATTATCCTGCGCCAATCCAACGCCGTGTGCGCCTTTTTCAAAGACATGCAGTTCGGCCGGCACGCCGGCACGGCGCAGCGCGAGAAAATAGTGCAAACTGTTTTCAGCAGGAACGACCGTATCTTCGTTGGTTTGAAAGATGAACGTCTGCGGTGTGTCTTTGGTGACGGCCAACTCCCCCGACAGCTGTTTCGCCAGCGCCGGATCGGGCTGCTCGCCGAGCAAATTCGTCTTCGATCCGGCATGCGTCCACGGCGCGGTCATCGAAATGACCGGATAGCCGAGGACCGCGAAGTCGGGCCGGCTTCCGACGCGATCGATCGGATCGGCGGCGCTCGGATCACCTTGCTCAAAGAGCGTGCTTGCAGACATGGCGAGATGGCCGCCGGCGGAGAACCCCATGATGCCGAGCCGCGCCGGATCGAGTCGCCATTCGGTGGCACGGAAGCGGAGCGTTCGAATGGCGCGCCGGGCGTCACCCAGTTCGATCGGATGATGATAACGAGGGCCGAGCCGATAACGCAGCACGAATGCCGCGACGCCGAGGGAATTGAGGTAACTGGCCACCTGGCGCCCCTCATGGTTCGACGCCAGTGCGCGGTACGAACCGCCCGGACATACGACTACCGCCGGCGTGGCTGTGGCCATCGTTCGTGGCAAATACACCGTCATCGTCGGAACGTCAACGTCGTCAGTGCCGAGCGCGCCGGGCGCGCTGCCATCCCACAATCGAATCACCTGGCCGTCGGTGAGCGGCAGCGGTGGCTGAACCTGCACCCAGAGCAACGTGGCAACAAAGATTGGGAGTGCAGCAGTCATGATGGTCGTCCCGGCCCGGGTTGGCGATGTCATTGTCGATCAGACGGCAACATTTCACCCGCCGCGCTTGAAGAACTGAACCGCGCGTTCGTGCTTCATCGCCGCCGCCCGCGACGAAAACGTGCCGAGGTTTCTACGCTTGCCGGTTTTCGGATTCTTCTTCCTCGAATACAGGCGGTAACGTCCGTCAGCAAGCTTGCGGATCATCTTGCCTCACATTCGCTGCGCGGCGCACGAAGAAGAACGCCGAGGCCGCGAAGAACGCCGAGATCAGAACAGCAGCCATCGAGATTCTTACTCGGCGAACTCGGCGTTCATCTTCCGTGACATTTTCATCGCTTCGTCGCGGCGTACGTACTCCTGAGCGCCAGCAGCAGAATGATAAATCCGACCGGGCCGACCACGACCATCGACATGCCCCAGCGCATGGTCATCGTCCGCACGCGCGCACGCTCGATTTCCGGCGCCGACGCGACCAGCGTTGCGCCGGTGGTCGAGTACGGCGAGACGTCGACGATCGCCGCGCACACGCTGAGCGCGCTGATCAGCGCCCAGTCGCTGACGCCGCCCGATGTCGCCAGCGGAACGGCAAGCGGCACCAATGCCGCGAGAATTCCGGTGGTGGACGCGAAGGCAGAGACCAGGCCGGCGGTCATACAGATGATCAGCGCCGCCAGCAGTGGTGTGCCGACGCTGACGGCGCCGCGACCAAGCAGATCGATCGCCCCGAGTTTCTGCAACACGCCGACGAACGTGACGATGCCGCCAACCACGAAGACGGTTGACCAGTCGATGCGCGCGAAGGCAGGCGTAGCAGACGAGGGATAGATCAGCGTCAGCAGCGCGCCGAATGCGAAGGCAAGGACGCCGATATCCGGTTCGATGCCGCCGAGCACGCAGCCGATGACGCTGGCAACCAGGCCCGCCACGCAGGCCAGCGTCGCGACCTGATGCGGCGCGAATCGACGCCGTGCCTCCGGCACGGTTGCGTCCTTCGCTTTGACGACCAGCTCGCGAGTCGCTCGTCCGAAAATGACGAACGCCCCAATCAGGAGCACGAGGTTTGCCGCGATGGCAACAGCCAGCAGAGTGAACGGACTCAGCTCGATTCCAGCCTCGCGCGCTACTCGATAACTGACAATCCCGAAGAGGCTGGTCGGGGCATAACCGCCGGCGGCGATGCCGGAGTTGATCGCGATCGCCATCAGCACCGGGTCCACGCGCGATCGGCGCGCAATCGGCATTCCCACTGGCGCGAGCACGAGTCCGGCTTGCGGGGAGCCCATCGCCGCCACCGCGCCGGCGAGCACGAAAAACACGAACGGCAGCGCTACCGGCCGCGTACCAGCGCGGGCGAGAACCGCCTCGATACCGGCGTCGATCGTGCCATTCGTCTGAGCGATCCCGAAAAAATAGGTCACCCCGGCGAGCAGAATCATGATGCTGACCGGGAAGCCACCGACCACGTCTCGCAGCGGCATACCAGCAAGCGTCACCCCGACCGCGCAGGCAGCCGGGAACATCAGGACGCCGAGATGCACGTCGCGCCAGGTGGCGATCGCAAAGACGGCAATGAAAATTGCGATTGCGAGGACGCTGCTCACTTCGCAGCGGCCGGTACCTTCCACTGGATCACGTGGTAGGTGGCGGGAATGCTTCCGGCGTTGCGAATGTTGTGCAGATCGTTCGAGGAATGGAAGATGATCGACCCCGGCCCGAGACGGCTCGACCGGCCATTCTGCAGCGTCTCGACGATGCCTTCCTTCACGATCAGCAGCTCTTCTTCCGGATGCTGGTGCGGCGGGTGCGACACCTGGTTCACACCGAGCGTCGTGATATGGATTTCGAGCTCTTCGAGCGTCGGCGTCGGCGCGCGAAGCACGTCGCGTCTGCTGCCGGTCGGCGTCGGCTTCGCCTCGAGAGCGGCCCATTCGAAGACGGTCGACTTCTGGATCTGCTTCTGCGCGGCGAGCGTCGCTAACGAGCCGAGCACTGCGGCGATGGCCGCGACGACGCACACCTGGATCGTCCGCATCGGTATCCTTTCACCTGTTGTGGGGCTCTCAGCCGCTGATTCCTGAGCCTGGCATCAGCGAGCGCGGAGCATAACATGGCAGGTTGACGAATAAAATGCGTGGGAATTGTGATGGATACCAACGAATCGCGCGTCGCGCTCGGCCGCGTTTTTTCGGAACTGATCGACGGTGCAGCCGGCAACCATGGCGCGCTGGTTCTCAATACTGGCGATGTCGGGCTGCTGCAATCGCTGGATCGGATGCCGGCCGCGGAAGCATCGCGCGCGGTGAACGGCGGCGCAACGATCGCCGCGCACGCACAGCACCTGGCCTACGGCCTGTCACTGATGAATCGATGGGCCGCCGAGGGCGGCGACCCCTTCGCGGATGCCACGTGGGACGCGGCGTGGAAGACGTCTGCGGTCGGCGACTCCGAGTGGCGAGAAATTCTTCAGCGGCTGCACGACGAAACGCGGCGTTGGCTGTCGGCACTGCGATCGCCTCGCGAGGTCGGCGAGCTCGAACTGGCGGGCATGATCGCGAGCATCGCCCACCTTGCGTACCACCTCGGCGCGATACGCCAGATCAGCAAGGATGCCCGCGGACCGCGCGAGGGAACGTTTTCATAAGGTCACGGATTGCCGGGCGGTGTCGGATTGGGTAACCGCTTCGCACGTCCCCGGACGCTCATGCTGATCCCTGCGCCCAGTCCTGCGATCGCGCCGATCGCCGCGGCAATCGCCTGCCAGCGAATCAGCTTGTCGGTGGCGTAGCGGATCACTTCCGGGATTTCAACCACCGCCTGAATCTGCGCACCTTTGGGCAGGCCGCCTGGTGCCGAGTACCACGCCAGCGACGGCGGCACGATCAGCGCCGCCAGCAACACGCCGACAAGCGCGCCCGACAGCATCAGAATGATCGTGGTCTTCATGGTGATTGCAACGTCCGAACCCCTTCGGCTCGCTCCATCGCCGCGACCAGATCCTTCGCTCCCGAGCCCCATCGGGAGACAGTCTTGAGGGCGTCAGTGAACGGGACGTCAAGGGGATGAACGCGGCTTCGGTTGACCACGTAAACGGCGCCGGCAAGCGGAGTCGGGATTGACGGCACAAACACCGTGTAACGTCCGTCGGCAAATTCCTCGATGATGAACGCCAGGAGAAGGCCGTCGTCGCTATCGAGTATCGCCGGCCTCCAGATATTCTCGCGGCTCTTCCCCGCCATCTGCTGGGTGAGGCCTCGGAGGAGCGCGTAGCCCGGAATTCTCTCGAAGAAGGTTCTTTCGATCCGGTTGCGTGCCGCCTGCCCAGCCCGAGTGAGAACCGCAGCGCCGATGATGAAGCAGAGGACGAGTACCAGAACAAGAGACAACGCCGTCTCTGCGGGTATCCAATCTGGCAACAGCAGCGCGAACGGACGCACCAGGCCTGCCACTGATTTCATTCCTTTGAGCAGCAGCAAGATGGCAAGGTACAGTGGAATCAGGATCAGCAGCCCGGAAAAAACGGCTCGGGTCGTGAACGCTAGTGCTCGCTTCATAACGACCACATTATTCCGTCCTGAGTTCACCTTCCAGACCAGAATACGCGGTCACTACTTCCGGACAATCGGGGCTCGAAGAACGGCTGTTGACAACCTGTCGCGACGGCCCAAGTATGGGGGCGTTCGGGAGGTGGACGTGAAGGCTCGTCTCCTTGGGTCTGCGCTGGTCGCCTTGGCACTGGCCGTAGGTGTCCGAGCCCAAGTGCCGTGGACGCCACCTCGCGCGCCTGACGGTCACCCGGACCTGCAAGGCTACTGGTACTTCGGCTCGGCGACACCGCTCGAACGGCCGAAGGAGTTCGAGGGCAAGACGTTCCTCACGGCTGAAGAGGCGGCCGCCTTCGAGCACCGAACGGACGAGCACCGCGGCGACGTGCTCGCGGTCCATGCGCCCGAATGGCTCGACTACGGGAAGCGGATGGGCACCGATCGGCGGACGTCCCTGATCGTCGATCCGCCCGATGGACGCGTGCCGCCGCTGACGCCGGCGGCGCGTGCGCGGATAGCCGCGCGGCGAGCGAGAACACAGAACGGCCCCGCCGACAATCCCGAGGATCGCCCAATCCAGGAGCGGTGCCTCGTATTCGGCGCAGGCCCGCCGCTGCTGCCGGGCCCGTACAACAACAACATGGAGATCGTGCAGACGCCGGGCGCGCTGGTCGTGCTCAGCGAGATGATCCACGACGCGCGGATCGTGGCGCTCGACGGACGTCCCGCGCCGCCGCCGTCGATCCGGTCCTGGTTGGGATCATCGCGCGGACACTGGGACGGCGACACGCTCAGCGTCGAAACGACCAACTTCCCGGAGGCCGTCAGCTTCCGCGGATCGGACGAGCAACTGCGCGTCCTCGAGCGGTTCACGCTGGTTGGGCCGGACGCGTTGCGGTACGAGTTCACCATCGACGACCCGACGGCATTCACGCAGCGGTGGACCGGAGCGTTCACCATGTCGCGCACTCGGGACCGGATCTACGAGTTCGCGTGCCACGAGGGCAATTATGGGCTGATGAACATCCTGCGCGCTGCCCGCGCCGAGGAACAGCAGGCCGTCAAGAAATAAGGCTTACTCGCGCACAGCCAGATTCTCAGATCCCAAGATCCTCAGATCCAAGATCCTCAAATCCTCAGATTCTCAAATCCTCAGATCTCGCGTGCCGCAGTGCCCTTCACCGCGTTCGCACGCGCAGTGTAGGTGATGCCGCCGATCGGATCTGCCGCAAGGCGCGCACGCATCCGCGTGTTGAGAACCGCGATCTGCTCTGGCGTCATCGACGCAAGCGCCGCACGAACGCTCGGTCCACCGAGGATGGTCGTCCAGTAGTCGTCGAAATCGTCGAACGACCGCTCCACGGTAATCACCCGCGTTTCGACGTCAATCAAACCGGCGCCCGTCCACAAGTCGTGCAGGACGTCCAGGCGAGACGCGTCGGGGCGCGGCGGCAAGGGAACGGTACCACCAAGCGCGCGTATTTCTTCTTGAAGGCTATGGTAAGGAAACCCACCGCCGGCCAAGTCCCACCCGTAGGCGGTCACGAGGCCACCCGGACGGACCACTCGCGCCATTTCGGCAACGCCCTTTGGCGGGTCGGGTACAAAGAAAATCACCAGCGGCATGACCGCGGCGTCGAAGCTGTCATCGGCGAAAGGCAATGCCATGGCGTCGCCTTGTCGAAACTCTGCGACGCGCGATGCGGGTCGCGTCCGCGCGTAAGCGAGCTGTCCCTCGGACGGGTCGATTCCCTGGACCGATGAGGGTGCACACCGATCGACGAGCATTTCGGTGAAGGCACCGTTCCCGCAACCGACGTCGAGCCATCGCAGTCCCGATGGCGGCGCGATCCACTCGAGGAACGCGTCGCCGGCGAGTTGGCTCCACCGCCCCATGTAGCGTTCATACGCCGCGCCATCGTCGAAGCGGATTTGGGTCATGACTACCTGCTGGTGGCCCGAAGAGGAACGCCGAGCGGCTCACTCATTTCTCTGGGCTTGGTACGTGTTGGTCAATCAGGATCGGATTTCCGTCGGGATCGATCAACATCAAGCTCGCTGGCCCTGAGGTCGACTCGTTCGCCTCGGGCGCGGGTGTGAGGCCGCGACTCTTAAGCGTTCGCTGAATGGCCCGAACGTCGTCGAAGTCCTTCAACGTTTCGGCCTTGCTGTCCCAGCCTGGATTGAACGTCAGAGTGTTCTTGCTGAACATTCCCTGGAAGAGACCGATGGTGGTGGTCTCGTTCTGGAGAATCAACCAGTTCTTTGCCTGATCGCCCATGAACACTCGAAAGCCGAGTTTCTCGTAGAACGCGCGCGATGCACCGATGTCCTTGACCGCAAGACTCACCGAGAAGTTTCCGAGTCGCATTGGTTTGTCTCCTGATGCCTGATTGCCAACGTTCTCCAGATAGCGCGGGCTAGCCCAGCTCATAGTTCAGCGCGAGAGGATGCTCGAGTCCCGTGCCCAACCGCCGACGTGCCCTCGCCGCGCAAGCCTCGAAGGTCTCCGGTGCCGGACCCGGGAACAACGAAATAGGATTCCTTCGCCATGCCGTTCTCGAATACTCCAGTGCGTTGGAGCACGAAGCTGCCGGTTTTCCCTGCGACCTGACCGACGATCCGTTCGAGGCCGACGAACGTGGCCGAGCCGTCGCTGCGATACATCATCAGGTACTCGACATGCCCATCACCGGTGATATCGCCGGCGAACGTCTTGGCGACGGCGGCTCGGGTCAACTTTGGTAGATCCTCGCCTTCGCTGTATGGCTTCTCGTCCCAGCTTTTGATGGTGAATCGGGCGTTTGCGACGTTCTTCATGTTTCTCCTTGCTGCGCGAAATTGGACGTCTCAGGTAACAGAGGGAACGGAGAAACGGCTTCAACACGGAGCAACAGGGTAACAGAGGGAAACGACTAGTTGTTCTCCGTTTCTCTGTTGCTCCGTGTTGATCCCGTGCCTCCGTCCTCTCTGTTTCACGAAAACAAAAAGGGCGAGAGTCTTTCGACCCTCGCCCCTGACTCGCGACTCGCGACTGACGAATCTACGACTCGCTGATCTCCGGTGTCTTCGGCACCAGCGCTTCGTCCGGCTCCACGAAGTACTCCATATCCCGCTCCAGCTCCAGCTCGTCGTCCGTCGGCTGGATCGGGGCTGGCGGCGGCGGCGGTTCGTCGGCCGGGATCCGCACGTTGCGGTCGTCACTCGAACCCGGTGCCCGCCGGAATCAACCGCCCCATGGTGACGTTTTCCTTCAGGCCGCGCAGGTGATCGACCTTGCCGGAAATGGACGCCTCGGTGAGCACGCGCGTGGTTTCCTGGAACGACGCCGCCGAGATGAAGCTGTCGGTCGACAGCGACGCCTTCGTGATCCCGAGCAGCAGCGGCCGGCCCTGCGCCGGACGTCCGCCATCCGATAATCACGCGCTCGTTTTCCTCGAGGAAGCGGAACTTGTCCACCTGCTCGTCGACGAGGAATTCCGTGTCGCCGACGTCCTCGATCTTCACCCACCGCATCATCTGACGCGCGATCGTCTCGATGTGCTTGTCGTTGATGTTCACGCCCTGCAGCCGGTAAACCTCCTGGATTTCGTTCACCAGGTAGGCCTGCAACGCCTTTTCACCGAGCACGTTGAGAATGTCGTGCGGGTTCGACGGACCATCCATCAACGGCTCGCCCGCCCGAACGCGCTCGCCTTCCTGCACGTTCACGTGGACGCCGCGCGGCAGCGCGTACTCGCGCTGTTCCGCTCCCGGTTCATCCGGGACGATGATGATCTTCCGCTGGCCCTTGACGATGCCGCCGTGCTTGACGATGCCGTCGATTTCCGTGATGACGGCCGTCTCGCGCGGCTTGCGGGCTTCGAACAGTTCCACCACGCGCGGCAGACCGCCCGTGATGTCCTTGGTCTTGGTGGTTTCGCGCGGGATCTTCGCCAGCACGTCACCCGCCGACACGTTCTCGCCGTCCTGCACCATCAGATGCGCGTGGACCGGCATGTGGTACTTGCGCGGTGTCGGACTCTTGCCGCGGACCTCGATCGCCGGCTGCTTTTTCTCGTCCGGCGAATCGACGATGATCAACCGCGACAGGCCGGTGACCTCGTCCACTTCTTCATGAACGGTGATCCCTTCGAGGATGTCCTTGAAGCGAATCTGACCGGCCTCTTCGGTGAGAATCGAGAAGGTGTACGGATCCCACTCGACCAGCACCTGTCCCTGCTGGATGTTCTGCCCTTCCTTCACCTTCAACCGCGCGCCGTAAACAATCGGATAGCGCTCGCGGTCGCGGCCCTTGTTGTCCTGGACCACGACGCTGCCGTTGCGGTTCATGACCACCAGCGCGCCGTCCTTCGCCTCGACGACGCTGAGGGCCTGGAAGCGGACCACACCGTCGTGACGCGCTTCGAGCGTCGACTGCTCGCTGACGCGTGACGCCGTTCCACCGATGTGGAAGGTGCGCATCGTCAACTGCGTGCCCGGCTCGCCGATCGACTGCGCGGCAATGACGCCGACCGCCTGACCCAGCTCCACCGTTTTGCCGGTGGCCAGGTCGCGGCCGTAGCACTTGGCGCAGACGCCGCGACGGGTCGTGCAGGTCAGCACCGAGCGGATCTTCACCTTCTCGATGCCCGCGTCCTGAATCGCCGACGACAACTCTTCGTCGATCTCGTCGTTGACGTCGACAATCGTCTCGCCGCTGAACGGGTCGGTGATTCTCTCGAGCGTGACCCGGCCGATGATCCGGTCGCGCAGCGGCTCGATGATTTCGCCCGATTCCACAATCGCGCGCGCTTCGATGCCGTCGAGCGTGCCGCAGTCGTGTTCGGAGATGATCACGTCCTGGGCGACGTCTACGAGACGACGCGTCAGGTAGCCCGAGTCCGCCGTCTTCAGCGCGGTGTCGGCCAGGCCCTTGCGCGCGCCGTGGGTCGAGATGAAGTAGTGCTGCACCTCGAGGCCTTCGCGGAAGTTCGCGGTGATCGGCGTCTCGATGATTTCGCCCGAGGGTTTCGCCATCAAGCCGCGCATGCCGGCCAGCTGACGAATCTGCTGCTTCGAGCCTCGTGCGCCCGAGTCGGCCATCACGTAGACCGGGTTGAAGGTCTTGCCTTCCTTGTCGATGGCTTCCATCTCGCCGAACATCGCGTTGGCGATTTCTTCAGTAGCCTCCGACCAGATGGCGATCACCTTGTTGTAGCGTTCGCCGTTGGTGATCGCACCTTCGAGGTACTGCGACTCGACGCGGATGACTTCGTCGCGCGCCTTGGTCACCAGCGCCGCCTTCTCCTTCGGAATGATCAGGTCGTCGATGCCGATCGACAGGCCCGAACGGGTCGCATAGGTGAAGCCGAGGTTTTTCAGCGCGTCGAGCATCTCGACGGTCTTCTCGAGGCCGAACTTGAGGTAGCAGCTCTGGACCAGCTGCTGCAGACCCTTCTTCTTCAGCAGGCCGTTGACGAACGGCATCTCCTTGGGTACCTGCTGATTCAGAATCACGCGGCCGACGGTCGTGTTGATGATCTTGTTCTGGACCGTCTGCACTTCCGTGTGCAGGACGTCCTGATCGTCGCGCGCCGCGGTCAGGTCCTGCAGATCGCCGGTATAGCGCAGGCGAATCGGCGAAAGCGTTTCGAGCTCTCCCGCTTCGAGCGCCAGCATCACGTCATCAGGATTGCCAAACGCTCGTCCTTCGCCCTTGGCGCCGCTCTTGGCCTTGGTCAGGTAGTAGCAGCCGAGGACGATGTCCTGCGACGGAATCGCGATCGGCGCACCGTGCGCCGGCGACAGGATGTTGTTGCTCGAAAGCATCAGCACCGACGCTTCGATCTGCGCTTCCGGCGACAGCGGAATGTGGACGGCCATCTGGTCGCCGTCGAAGTCCGCGTTGAACGCCGTGCAGACCAGCGGGTGGATGCGAATCGCCTTGCCTTCGACCAGCACCGGCTCGAACGCCTGGATGCCGAGACGATGCAGCGTCGGCGCGCGGTTCAGGAGCACCGGATGCTCGCGAATCACTTCTTCGAGCACGTCCCACACTTCGGGACGCTGCAGTTCGACCATCTCTTTTGCCTGCTTGATG
Source organism: uncultured Acidobacteriota bacterium (assembly GCA_963695635.1). Taxonomy (GTDB): domain Bacteria; phylum Acidobacteriota; class Vicinamibacteria; order Vicinamibacterales; family CAVVIG01; genus DATKHR01. The sequence goes on along the minus strand of CAVOHK010000006.1, from coordinate 149,985 downwards.
GTCTGAACCAGCCCGCGCTCTTCGAGCTTGTTGTAGATGAACGGCTTGAACAGCTCGAGCGCCATCTTCTTCGGCAGACCGCACTGGTGAAGCTTCAGCTCCGGCCCGACGACGATCACCGAACGGCCCGAGTAGTCGACGCGCTTGCCGAGCAGGTTCTGACGGAACCGGCCCTGCTTGCCCTTCAACGTGTCGGACAGCGACTTCAGCGGACGGTTGTTGGCGCCGCGCAGCACGCGGCCGCGCCGGCCGTTGTCGAACAGCGCGTCCACCGCTTCCTGGAGCATGCGCTTTTCGTTGCGGATGATGACGTCGGGCGCCTTCAACTCCATCAGCTTCTTCAACCGGTTGTTCCGGTTGATGACGCGGCGATAGAGATCGTTCAGGTCCGAGGTCGCAAACCGGCCGCCGTCGAGCGGCACCAGCGGACGCAATTCCGGCGGAATCACCGGAATGACATCCAGGATCATCCACTCCGGACGGTTGCTCGACTTGCGGAACGAGTCGACCACCTTCAGACGCTTGGCGAACTTCAGCTTCTTCTGGGCGGACGTCTCGGTCTTCATCTTGTCGCGCAGCTCGATCGCGAGCCGGTCGACGTTGACGCGCTTCAGCAACTCCTTGATCGCCTCGGCGCCCATCTGCGCCTTGAAGCGGTGCTGCCATTCCTCGCGCGCCTTGCGGTACTGCTCTTCATTGAGCAGGCCGTTCTGCTTCAGATCGCTGTCGCCCGGATCGACGACAACGTAGGCCTCGAAGTAGAGGACGCGTTCGAGATCGCGCAGCGAGATGTCGAGCAGGTGGCCGATACGGCTCGGAAGACCCTTGAAGAACCAGACGTGGCTCACCGGTGTCGCGAGCGTGATATGGCCGAGGCGTTCACGACGGACCTTCGCCTGGGTCACTTCGACGCCGCACTTGTCGCAGATCACGCCGCGGTGCTTCATGCGCTTGTACTTGCCGCACAAGCACTCCCAGTCGGTGATCGGTCCGAAGATCTTCGCGCAGAACAACCCGTCGCGTTCAGGCTTGAACGTGCGGTAGTTGATGGTTTCGGGCTTTGTCACCTCGCCATGCGACCACGACTGGATCTTCTCCGCTGACGCGAGAGAAATCCGGATTGCGTCGAAATCGCTGGTGAGGGCGCCGCGTTCGTGGAATGAGGGTCTCATCTATTTACACCTCCTCCAATACAGGTTGAGGAGCCGCTTCTATGACTTTCTTCTTCGTCTTGATCAGTTCCACGTCCAGACACAGCGACTGGAGCTCGCGGATCAGCACGTTGAACGATTCGGGCAAGCCCGCGGTGAACGACGCGTCGCCCTTGACGATCGCTTCGTAGATTTTCGCGCGGCCGGTCACGTCGTCCGATTTCGCGGTCAGCAGCTCCTGGAGAATGTGCGCGGAGCCGTAGGCCTCGAGCGCCCACACCTCCATTTCTCCGAACCGCTGTCCGCCGAACTGCGCCTTGCCGCCCAGCGGCTGCTGGGTGATCAGCGAGTACGGCCCGATCGAACGCGCGTGAATCTTGTCGTCGACCAGGTGCGACAGTTTCAGCATGTAGATGAAGCCGACGGTGACGTCCTGTTCGAACGCATCGCCCGTCATGCCGTCAAACAGCTTCGTCTTGCCGCCCTTCGGCAGCCCGGCGCGGTCCAGCCAGTTCTTGATTTCGCTCTCGGTCGCGCCGTCGAAAACCGGCGTCGCGAAGTAGAGGCCGAGCGCGTGCGCGGCCCAGCCGAGGTGCGTTTCGAGAATCTGTCCGACGTTCATACGCGACGGAACGCCGAGCGGGTTGAGCACGATTTCCACCGGCGTGCCGTCCGGCAGATGCGGCATGTCCTCTTCCGGGAGGATGCGCGCGATCACGCCCTTGTTGCCGTGCCGGCCGGCCATCTTGTCGCCGACCGACAGCTTGCGCTTCATCGCGACGTAGACCTTGACCAGCTTGATGACGCCGGGCGGCAGTTCGTCGCCGCGGCGGATCTTCTCTTTCTTCTCTTCGAAGACGTTGCGGATGACTTCGACCTGCCGTTCGGTGCGCTCTTCGAGGTCCCGCAATTCGTCCTCGAGCCGCGCGTCGTCGGTGGCGATCTTCAGCCGGACCATCGTCGTGTACGGCATCTCGTCCAGGATTTCCTGGGTGAGCTGCGTCCCCTTCTTGAGGAGCCGCTCGCGGCCGTACTCGTCGAAGAGGTCCGAACGAAGCTCCTGCCCCCGCAGCATCAGGATCACGCGCTTCTTCACTTCGTCGTGAAGAATGCGGATCTCGTCCTGCAGGTTCTTCTCCATCATGTCGAGCTCTTCCTGCTCGATCGCCTTGGCCCGATCGTCTTTCTCGATGCCCTTGCGGGAGAAGATCTTGACGCCGACGATGATGCCCTCGATGCCCGGCGGGCAGATTAGCGAGGCGTCGCGCACGTCGCCGGCTTTTTCGCCGAAGATCGCGCGGAGCAGCTTCTCTTCCGGCGTCAGCTGGGTCTCGCCTTTCGGCGTGACCTTGCCGACCAGGATGTCGCCCGGCTTGACGTTGGCGCCGATGCGGATGATGCCGCTCTCGTCGAGGTCGCGCAGGAAGGTTTCCGACACGTTCGGAATGTCCCGCGTGATTTCTTCCGGACCGAGCTTCGTATCGCGCGACTCGATCTCGAACTCCTCGATGTGAATGGACGTGTAGTAATCGTCCTTCACCATCCGCTCGGACACGAGAATGGCGTCCTCGAAGTTGTAACCGCGCCACGGCATGAAGGCGACCAGGACGTTTCGCCCCAGCGCCAGCTCGCCCAGTTCGGTGCACGGTCCGTCAGCCAGAACCTGGCCCTTGTGCACGCGCTGGCCGACCCGGACGATCGGCTTCTGCGTGATGCAGGTGTTCTGGTTGGACCGCTTGAACTTGGTCATCGGATAGATGTCGGCGCCCATCTCCTTGCCGTCTTCCGTCTCGCTCTCCACGCGCACCACGATGCGCTGCGAGTCGACGTAGTCGATGGTGCCCGACCGGCGCGCGACGATCACCGCGCCCGAATCGCGGGCGGTGATGTACTCCATGCCGGTGCCGACAAATGGCGCCCGGGCGCGGAGCAGCGGAACCGCCTGGCGCTGCATGTTGGATCCCATCAAGGCGCGGTTCGCATCATCGTTCTCTAAGAACGGAATCAGCGACGCGGCCACCGAGACCAGCTGTTTCGGCGAGACGTCGATGAACTGGATGTTGGCGCGCGGCGCCAGCAGGAAGTTGCCCGCCTGCCGCGCGCTGACGCGGTCGTCCTTGAGGTTCATGTCATCGTCCACCGGCGAGTTGGCCTGCGCGATGATGTACTGATCCTCTTCCCACGCCGAGAGATAGAACGAGTACGGCTCGACTTCGACGCCCTTCTTCTTCGCCCGCCCCTCTTCGTTCACCATTTCGTCCGCTTCGACGATGTCGCCGGCCTTGTATTTGGTACCAGCGGCGTTGATGACGATGACGTAGTCGGTGACGCGGCCGTCCTTGACCTTCCGGTACGGCGACTCGATGAAGCCGAACTCGTTGATGCGCGCGTAGCACGACAGCGACGAGATCAGGCCGATGTTCGGACCTTCCGGCGTTTCAATCGGGCAGATACGACCGTAGTGGGTCGGGTGGACGTCGCGGACTTCGAATCCGGCGCGCTCGCGCGACAGACCGCCCGGTCCGAGTGCCGAGAGACGCCGTTTATGCGTGATCTCGGACAGCGGATTGGTCTGGTCCATGAACTGCGACAGCTGCGACGACCCGAAGAACTCGCGAATCGCGGCCATCACCGGCTTCGCGTTGATCAGGTCGTGCGGCATGGCGGTCGCCATTTCCTGGTAGACCGACATCTTTTCCTTGATCGCCCGTTCCATTCGGACCAGGCCGATCCGGAACTGGTTTTCGAGGAGCTCGCCGACCGACCGGACGCGGCGGTTGCCGAGATGGTCGATGTCGTCGACGTTCGCCGGATTGCGGCGCAGCTTCAGCAGGTACTTGATGACTTCGTAGAAGTCCTGCGGGTGCAGAATCTTCTCGTCGAGCGGGGTGTTGAGACCCAGCTTGGTGTTCAGCTTCAGTCGGCCGACCCGCGAGAAGTCGTACTTCTGCGGGTTGAAGAACATGTTCTCGAACAGCGACCGCGAGCTGTCGAGCGTCGGCGGATCACCCGGCCGCAGGCGGCGATAGATTTCGATGAGCGCCTCTTCGTGGGTGTGAATCGGGTCTTTCTTCAAGGTGCTGCTGATGATCGAGCCGACTTCGTCACGCTCGGGGAAGAAGACGTCGATGCGATCGACGTTCTTTTCCTGCGCCATCGAGATCACCCGCGGCGTCAGTTCTTCATTCGCCTCGAGGATCACTTCGCCGGTCGACGGATCCACCACGTCGGCAGCCGCGAACGCGCCTTCGAGCTCGGCGTCGGAGATCTCGACCGCGTCGACGTTCGCCTTCTTCAGCGCTTCGATCGCGTTCTTGGTCAGCTTCTTGCCGGACTGAACCGTGAATTCGCCACCCGGCACCTGGATTTCAGTGGCTGCGCGGAGGCCGACCAGACTGTCCTGGACGCCCCAGAAGATCTTGCCGTTGCGGATCTGCAGCTTGTCGACGCTGTAGAAGGCACGGATGATCTCGTCCGCGCCGCGCAAGCCGAGCGCGCGCAGGAACACGGTGGCGAGGAACTTCCGCTTGCGATCGATCCGGACGTAGAGCAGGTTCTTGGTGTCGTACTCGAACTCGACCCACGAGCCGCGATAGGGAATGATCTGCGCGACGTAGAGCGTCTTGTCTTCCGAGTGGAAAAAGGCGCCCGGCGAGCGGTGCAGCTGCGAAACAATCACCCGTTCGGTGCCGTTGATGATGAACGTCCCGTTTTCGGTCATCAACGGGATGTCGCCGAAGTAGACCTCCTGCTCCTTGATGTCGCGGATGGTCTTGACGCCGGTTTCCGGATCCTTGTTCCAGACGACAAGACGGATCGTGACCTTGAGCGGCACCGCGTAGGTCATGCCGCGTTCCTGGCACTCGTCAACGTCGTATTTCAGCTTCAGGCCGACGGTGTTGCCGCAGATGTCGCAGACGTCGCCGCGGGCCTGGTTGGCCTTGCCGCAGCGCGCACACAACACTTCGCGGTCGCCGTAGGGGTCGGCAATCAGGGTCGCACCGCAATTGCTGCACGGCTTGCGCAGGTGGTGCAGACCCTGCAGCTTGCCGCACTTGCACTCCCAGTTGCCGATCGAATACTCGATGAACTCGAGCGACGAGTTCTCGCGGAAATCGCTGATCGGGAACACCGACTTGAACACTGACTGCAGACCCGCGTCCTCGCGCTCGCTCGGCAGACGATTCATCTGCAGGAAGCGTTCGTAGGATTTCTTCTGGATCTCGATCAGGTTCGGAATCGGAACGGTCGTCTTGATTTTCGAAAAATCGATGCGCTCTCGGTAAACGTTTTTGGGAAGGCTGTACATTCTATAGACCTCGAGAAAAGACAGAGCGCTCTTACTGAAAACCGGTAGTGATTAGGGATTGGGGATTGGGGATTGGAATCTGACGCCAATCCCCGCGGTCCTGCTCACCGGACCGCCACTAACCCCCAATCCCCGATCCCCAATCCCTACTTGATTTCCACCGTAGCTCCGACTCCCTCGAACTTCTTCTTGATCGCTTCGGCCTCGTCCTTCGGGATGCCCTCTTTGATCGGCTTCGGTGCGCTCTCGACCAGATCCTTCGCTTCCTTCAGGCCCAGGCTGGTGATCTCGCGAACCACCTTGATGACGTTGATCTTGTTGGCGCCGATTTCGGTGAGGGTTGCGGTGAACTCGGTCTTCTCTTCAGCCGCCGCGGCGCCGCCGCCGGCCGCGCCGGGCATCGCGCCCGCGAACACCGGCATGGCCGCCGCCGCGCTCACGCCAAGCTCCGACTCGAGTGTCTTGACCAGCTGCGACAGTTCGAGGACCGAGATTCCCTTGATGTATTCGACGACCTGCTCTTGCGATACTGCCATTGTCTTCTCCTGATGCGGACCTGCAGTCCGCGCTATAAATCTCTTTTAGGCCTGCTTCTTTTTCTCAATCTGCGACAACACGTTCATCAGATCCTGCGGAACCGCGTTCAGCACACGGACGAGGTTGACCATCGGCGCCTGCAGCGTGCCGAGCAGGCGTGCATACAGTTCCGGTTTGCTGGGCAGGTTCGCCAGATCGGTGACCGCCGCCGGTGCGACCGCACTGCCCTGCACCACCGCCGCCTTGATCGTCAGCGCCGGTGTCGTTTTGATGAAGGTCGTGAGCGTCTTCGCAAGCAGGACCGGATCGGTTTCCGTATACGCAACCGCGGTCATGCCCGTGAAGTGCTTGTCGAACGCTTCGAATGAAGTGCCCTTGATGGCGCGCCGCGCCAGCGTGTTCTTGACGACCTTGTAACGCCCCTTGGCGACCCGGATCTGCCGGCGCAGGTCGCTGACCTGCGGCACCGTCAGGCCCTTGTAATCGACCAGAATCGCGCTGTCCGATCCCTTGAACGCCGCTTCGAGCTGCTGGAGTTCCAGTTCCCGATCCGCTCTCGTGACCGCCATTAGTGTTTCACCACCACGTCAATGTGCGTCGTATCGATGCGGACGCCCGGTCCCATCGTCGACGACAGCGTGACGCTCCTCAGGTACTTGCCTTTGGCGGCCGACGGCTTGGCTTTGACGATGCTGTCGACCAGCGCGTGCGCGTTGGCGACCAGCGCATCACCGTTGAACGACATCTTGCCAACCGGCGCGTGGATGATTCCCGATTTGTCGACCCGGAATTCCACCTTGCCGGCCTTGATTTCCTTGATCGCTTTGGCGATATCGGTGGTCACGGTGCCGGTCTTCGGGTTCGGCATCAACCCGCGCGGGCCGAGCACTTTGCCGAGCTTGCCGACGCCGCGCATCATGTCGGGCGTGGCCACGACCGCGTCGAAATCCATGAAGCCGCCCTGGATTTTCTCGACCAGATCGTCGCCGCCGACCACATCAGCGCCCGCTTCCTGCGCTTCCTTCTGCTTTTCACCGCCGGCGATCGCCGCGACCCGTTTACTCTTGCCGAGGCCGTGCGGCAGCACGACGGTACCGCGCACCATCTGGTCGGCATGCTTCGGGTCGACACCCAGCCGCAGCGACAGGTCGACGGTTTCGTCGAACTTCGCGTACTTCGCCTTTTGCACGAGCGGCACCGCTTCCTCGATTGAATAGGTGCGGTCCTGTGGAATCGCAGCCCGTGCAGCGGCGAATTTCTTGCCGCGCTTTCTCATGGTTGTGTGTACCTCTGTGGTGCAAACGAGCCAATGGCTCTCCCACTCTGGAACTTAGAACTAAGAAGTTAGAACTGAGAACCTCGGTTCTGAGTTCTGAGTTTTCAGTTCTAAGTTGTTCGTTCTATCCGACTACGTCCAGTCCCATCGATCGCGCTGTTCCGGCGACGGTCTTCATCGCCGCCTCGAGCGACTCCGCGTTCAAGTCGGGCATCTTCAGCTTGGCGATGTCCTCGACCTGCTTCTTGGTCACCGTGCCGACCTTGCTCTTGTTCGGCTCGGCCGAGCCCTTGGCGATGTTCGCCGCGCGCTTCAGCAGCACCGACGCCGGCGGCGTCTTGGTGATGAAGCTGTACGACCGATCCGCGTAGACGGTGACGACCACCGGAATGATCAGGCCTTCATCCTTCGCCGTCTTCGCGTTGAAGTTCTTGCAGAAGTCCATGATGTTCACGCCCTGCGGACCGAGCGCGGTGCCGACCGGCGGCGCCGGGGTCGCTTTGCCCGCGGCGATCTGGAGCTTCACCATTGCCTGTACTTTTTTCGCCATAAACCACAAAAGATGAACGCAGAGTCCGCGAAGCACGCCGAGCAGGAATTTCTCGGCGGTCCCGGCGCGCTCGGCGTTCTACCGTCGTTAAATCTTTTCCACCTGCAAGAAATCCAATTCGACCGGCGTCGACCGCCCGAAGATCGTCACCATCACCTTCAGCGTGTTCTTCTCGAGGTTGACCTCGTCGACTACGCCGGTGAAGCTGGCGAATGGACCTTCGTTGATCCGCACCTGCTCACCCTTTTCGAACATGTACTTCGGCTTCGGTTTCTCCGCCGCCGTCTTCACCTGGGTCAGAATCTGTTCGACTTCGTCCTTGCTGAGCGGCGTCGGTTTCGCACCGGCGCCGACGAAACCGGTCACTTTCGGCGTGTTCTTCACCACGTGCCAGGCGTGGTCGGACATGTTCATCTCGACCAGGATGTAGCCGGGGAAAAACCGCTTCGACGTCACCACTTTCTTGCCGGCGCGCATTTCGACCACGTCTTCGGTCGGGATCAGCACTTCGCCGATGTCGTTGGTCAGGCCGTACGCCTTGACCCGTTCCTGCAGCGACTCGGCGACTTTCTTTTCAAAGCCCGAGTAGGTGTGAACGATGTACCAGCTCTTCGTCGCGACGTCGGTCATGCCGCACCAAACTTGCGCAGAAGCCACTGGAAGAAGTTCAACAGAATCTGATCGATCACGAACAGGTAGAGCCCGAAGAAAGCCGACGTCAGGATGACGACGACCGTGGTCGCGTAGACCTCTTTCTGCGAGGGCCACGTGACACGCTTCAGTTCGTTGCGCACTTCGCTCAGAAACAGCCGCGCCCGTTCGAACCGGCCGCCCGCCGCTTGCTTGACGTTGTCGAAAGTCGTTGTGTTGTCAGCCATTCCCGCTACTCGTTGCTCGCTGTCAGCTCGTATTCGCTGTCCGCTCCGGCTGTCCGCCTTCGCCCTTCGGGCTACAGCGTGACATCACGCCGTAGCCCGCCTTCGCTATCGCCAGCTGGCTTGCCTAGCCGAAGCCGCGCCATCGCGATAGCTTCGGCGCGGCGAAGGCTGGCAGGCCAGGAGGGAATCGAACCCCCAACCCCCGGTTTTGGAGACCGGTGCTCTGCCAATTGAGCTACTGGCCTATCCACTGATCACGGTAGTGATTGGGGATTGGGGATCGGGGATTAGGGTGATTGGTCACCGACCGCCACTAATCCCTAATCCCCAATCCCCAATCACTACTTGCCCTCTTTGTGCGCCGTATGCTTCCGACAAAACCGGCAGAATTTCGAGAACTCCAGCCGCTCGGTCGTCTTCTTCTTATTCTTCGTCGTCGCGTAGTTTCGTCGCTTGCATTCCTGACAAGCGAGCGTGACGATGTCTCTCATGGGCGTCTCTCGTTACTCGTCTCTCGTTGCTCGTTGCTCGTGATTGATTACTCGACGATTTCCGAGATCGTCCCTGAGCCGACGGTGCGCCCGCCTTCGCGAATCGCGAAACGCGCGCCTTTTTCGAGCGCCACCGGCGTCATCAGCTCGGCGGTGATCGAAGTGTTGTCGCCCGGCATCACCATCTCGACACCTTCCGGCAGGTTCAGCGTGCCGGTGACGTCGGTCGTCCGGATGTAAAACTGTGGACGATAACCGTTGAAGAACGGCGTGTGCCGGCCGCCCTCTTCCTTCGAGAGGATGTAGACCTCGCCCTTGAACTTGGTGTGGGGCTTGATCGATCCCGGCTTGGCCAGCACCTGGCCGCGCTCGACGTCTTCCTTCTCCACGCCGCGCAACAGCACGCCGACGTTGTCGCCCGCCGTGCCTTCATCGAGCAGCTTGCGGAACATTTCGACGCCGGTGACGACCTTCTTCTCGGTCGCCTTGAACCCGACGATTTCGACTTCTTCGCCGACCTTCACCTTGCCGCGCTCGATTCGTCCGGTCACCACCGTGCCGCGGCCCGAGATCGAGAAGACGTCCTCGATCGGCATCATGAACGGCTTGTCGACGTCACGCTGCGGCAGTGGGATGAAGGTATCGAGCGCCTCCATCAGCTTCTGCACGCTGGCTATGCCTTCCGGATCGCCTTGAATCGCTTTCAGCGCCGACACGCGGATGACCGGCACGTCGTCGCCGGGGAAGTCGTAGGTCTTGAGGAGCTCGCGCACCTCGAGTTCGACCAGGTCGAGCAGTTCCGGGTCGTCGATCGCATCGACCTTGTTCAGGGCAACGACGAGATGCGGCACGTTGACCTGGCGGGCCAGCAGGACATGCTCGCGGGTCTGCGGCATCGGGCCGTCGACCGCGCTGACGACGAGGATGCCGCCGTCCATCTGGGCGGCGCCGGTGATCATGTTCTTGACGTAGTCGGCGTGGCCGGGGCAGTCGACGTGCGCGTAATGGCGGTTCGCCGTCGAATACTCGACGTGGCTGGTCGCGATCGTCATGACCTTCGACTCGTCGCGGCGGCCCTGCGACTCCGACGCTTTGGCCACTTCGTCGTACGAGACGAATTTGCCCCAGCCCTTGTCAGCCGAGACCTTGGTGAGCGCCGCGGTCAGCGTCGTCTTGCCATGATCGATGTGTCCGATCGTGCCCACGTTCACATGCGGTTTGCTGCGGTCGAATTTTTCTTTGGCCATAGACGGTCCTTCCTCGTTATCCACTACGGGGCCCAGATCCCCTCGTCTCTTTCCTGGTTAGCCGATGACCAGAATCGAACTGGTGACCTCGTCCTTACCAAGGACGCGCTCTGCCAACTGAGCTACATCGGCCTACGCGCCTTCGGCGCTACGGCCGACAAGTCGGCCGGTTCACACGATTTCGCGGATGTGCGCCTTCGCGCTTCGCGTTCGGCGAGACCGCCTTCACGTGACAACTGGCTCGCCAATCCGAAGTCGCCGCAGTGCCCTGCGAGCGAAGGTGGAGCGGGAGACGGGGATCGAACCCGCGACCAACAGCTTGGAAGGCTGTGACTCTACCACTGAGTTACTCCCGCCTTCGTGCACTCGCTATGCTCCGCACTTCGGCGGGCCAGCCCGCTTGTGTGCTCTCTTCGCGTCGCCTTCGCGCCTCCGGCGCTTCGGCACGACAACCTTCGCATTCTCGCTGCCGCGCCAACCGTCCAGACTCGTGTCCGTCCGTCCACCTTCGCCCTCCGGGCTTCGGTGGACAACCCTCTCCGCGTGCCCGAGCCGCGTAGCGGCGAAGGTTGGTGGCGAGGGAAGGACTCGAACCTTCGAAGCCGCTAGGGCGACAGATTTACAGTCTGCTGCGTTTGACCGCTTCGCTACCTCGCCAGCTATCTGTTGTTAGGAATCCGCGCTGTTGATAACCCTAGACAGTACTTTCCGGCCGCTTGCTTTGTATGCCGATGGAGCTGGCGAAGGGACTTGAACCCCCGACCTGCTGATTACAAATCAGCTGCTCTACCGACTGAGCTACGCCAGCTGAAACAAAAGAGGAACTTTAGCACGTCCTGTGCCAGAGACGCAACCCCGTGCCGGTACGCGTCTTACCCCTTACGGCCGGGCTTCGCGCCGTCCGTCGCGGCGCGTCGTTGCCGGGTCGCCTCGAAAAGCGCGATTCCGGCCGCGACCGAGACGTTCAAACTTTGAACATGACCCGCCATCGGGATCGAGGCCAGCCAGTCGCACCGTTCGGCGACCAGGCGCCGCAATCCCGTCCCTTCCGCTCCCACCACAAGTGCCGTCGGGAGCGTTAGATCGATTTCGTCGTAGCGCTTCGGCGCGTTTCCCGCCAGGCCAACCGTCCAGACCCCGGACTGTTTCAATTCCTCCAACGCCCGGGCAATGTTGACCACTTCGGCGATTTTGACGTGGGAAACGGCCCCTGCCGACGCCTTGGCCGCCGCGCCGTCGAGCCGCGCCGCATGGCGCGATTGCCGCACCACCCCATCGGCGCCTGCCGCATCCACAGAACGGAGAATGGCTCCGACATTGTGGGGATCCTCGATCGCATCGAGGACGACAATCAGCGGGATACCGCGCGCCCCGGCTACAAGATCTTCGACGCTGAAATGCGTCTGATCGTCCCGGACGTCGGCAACTACACCCTGGTGGGCACCCTTGTTCGCAAAGCGGTCGAGTTCGTCGGCCTTCGCGCGGCGCACCGGGATCCCCTGCTGTTCGGCCTGGCCGATCAGCTGTCCAAGCCGATCGTCGCCCCGGGCGGAAACCCGGAGTGCCGTAACGCGCCCGGCGCGGAGCGCTTCGAGGACTGGGTTGATGCCGTAAATCCGCATAAGCTCTTTCAACGCAGAGTTCGCAAAGAACGCAAAGACAAATTCTTTGCGAACTTAGCGAACTTTGCGTTTTAGCCCTGGAGGGCGCGGGCGAATGCCGCGGCGCGCTCCCGATTTCCCACCACTTTCGGAATTCCCGCGGACTCCGGCAACTCCGCCCCACGGTCGATCGCCGGCACCGCCAGATCCAGTTCGGGTCCGTCGCTCCGCCCGGTCAGCGCAATCCGAATCGGGTGGAACAGCCCCTTCGCTTTCTGCCCGGTTTTCACCTTGACCTGATTGGCGATTGCACGGAACGATTCCTTATCGAGACGCGGCGCGTCCGCCAGCGCGTCGGCCAGCGCGCGGACGACCGCGAGCGCGCCGTCAGCAGTCATTTCGTCGCGCATCTGTGGATCAGTCAACGCGGCGTCTGCCGAAAAATCAAACAGAAACGCCAGGCGCGACGGCACCTGGTTCAAGCGATCGACCGACGCACTCGCCATGCTCATCGCGGAGGCCAGGAACTCGAGGCCTTGATCGTTCGGCGTCATCCGAACGCCAGCGTCGGCGAACTGTGCCACTGACAGCTCCGCCAGCCGGAGCGGTTCTGCGGTCTTCAAGTAGTGTCGATTGACCCACGCCAGCTTCTCTTCATCGAACACGCCGGCGCTGTGTCCCACCTGTTCCAGCGCGAACCGTCGCGCCAACTCGTCGATCGGCATCAACTCGGCCTGATCGTCCGCGTTCCCGGTGTGGTCGGCGCCGCGCGGCGACCAGCCAATCAACGCCAGGTAGTTGACCAGCGCCTCCGGCAGATAGCCCTTCGCACGGAACTCCGCGACCGAAGTCGCACCGTGCCGCTTCGACAACGGACTGTGATCCGGTCCCATAACCATCGACAGATGCGCGAAGGTCGGCGCCGTGAACCCCAACGCCTCGTACAAGAGGATCTGCCGTGGCGTGTTCGAGATGTGATCCTCGCCGCGGATTACGTGCGTCACCTCCATCAGCGCATCGTCGACGACGACCGCGAAGTTGTAGGCGGGCGTACCGTCAGCGCGCAGAATCACCGGATCGCCGATTACATCGGTATGAAACCGCACCTCGCCGCGGACCACATCGGTGAACGCGACGTCGCGACTCGCGGGGATCTTGAATCGCACTGCCGGCCGTTCGCCGGCAACAATTCGCTGGTCCGCCTGCTCCGCCGTCAGGCGCCGGCAGGTTCCCGCGTACAGGGCCGGACGGCCCGCCGCGAGAGCTTCCTGACGCTCCGCGTCGAGTTCCGCCGTCGTGCAGAAGCAATGATATGCATGACCCGCCGCCATCAACTCCTTGGCGTACGACTGATAGAGGTGCAATCGCTCCGACTGCCGGTACGGGCCGCGTGATCCGCCGAGATCGGGCCCTTCATCCCAGTCGAGGCCAAGCCATTTCAGGTCGCGAAGAATCGAAGCTTCAGACTCGCGCGTCGAACGTTCGGCGTCGGTGTCTTCGATGCGCAAGATGAACGTACCGTTCTTCCCGCGGGCGAGTAACCAGTTGAAGAGCGCGGTACGCGCGTTTCCGACGTGCAGCTGGCCGGTCGGACTGGGAGCAAAACGGACTCTCATCTCGTCGCTCGTTGCTCGTTGCTCGTCCTCCCCCGCTCGTTGCCCGGATCTGGGCCACGGCGTGGGCGGCAATGGCTTCACCGCGGCCGACTGCATCGATCCCTTCGTTGGTCTTTCCTTTGACGCTGACCCGATCGATCGCGATTCCCAGTGCGGCGGCCATCGCCGCGCGCATCGCGTCGATGTGATCCTTGATTTTCGGCCTCTCGAGAACGACGGTGACGTCGACGTTGCCGATTTCAAAACCCTGGCCACGAACCAAGGCTGCGGCGCGCGACAGCAGATCGATACTCGAGGCGCCTTTCCAGCGCGGATCGGTGTCCGGGAAATGACGGCCGATGTCGCCGAGGCACGCGGCGCCGAGAATCGCGTCGGTTGCGGCATGACATGCGACGTCCGCGTCGGAATGGCCCAGCGCACCGCGCTCCGCGGGAATCGTGACCCCGCCGATGATTAGCGGACGGCCGTCGACCAGCCGGTGCAGGTCGTAACCGGTACCGGCACGGCCCTTCGACTCGCTGCGCTCGCTCAGCGCAGGCCGGTCTCTTGATTCGCGGTGTTCGCTTGGGGCACGCCCGTCCTCACTCGACGCCGGAGCTGATCGCACGAGGGCCTCCGCGATCCATAAATCGTCGGCGGTCGTGATCTTGATGTTCGACGCATCGCCGTTGACGATGTGCACGGTGTGGCCGGCCCGTTCGGCCAACGCCGCTTCGTCCGTCGCATCGTCCGTAATGGCGAGCGCCGACGCGAGCACGTGACGGCGAAAAGCCTGCGGCGTCTGGGCGAGGTAGATGGACTCGCGCGGCAGCGTTTCCAGGACGGTATCGCTGCCGACCCTTTTCACCGTATCGCGCGCGGCAATTGCCGCCAACGCGGCACCGTTGGTTGCCGCCGACGCAATGGTGCGGCTGATCAGGGACGCCGACACAAACGGCCGTGCCGCATCGTGGATGACGACCACGTCGCTGGCGGTGCTGGCCGCGCGAAACGCGTTGGCGACCGAATCCTGCCGGCGATCGCCGCCACGCACCAGGTGCGCGCGATCCAGGTAGTGCGGTGGCGGATCCATCAATTCGGCCGGCAGCGCGACGATCACCTCATTGATCTCGGGGTGACTGAGGAATGCGCGGACCGAGCGCTCGAGGATTGGCTGGCCTTGAACCTCGACGAGCTGCTTCAGGCGGTCGCCACCGAAGCGCGTGCTACGTCCGCCGGCCGCAATGATTGCTGTTACAAACATCGGCGCAAACGCCGATTATAGCGTGGCGAACTGGCGCGATTCGACGGCCGCCGACACGATTGCCTGCGCGCGATCGGCGAGCGCCTTGGCGTCGCGGACCGTCGGCGCTGGCAACGCCGGGGGTTGAATGGCGTCGTGCACCACCAGCGTCACATCGGCCGGTTCGGTACGCAGGCGGCTTTTGGGCATCACCTGGCGGGTGTTGATGATCGCCAGCGGCACAATCGGCAGCCCCGCTTCGATCGCCAGCAGAAAGCTGCCGGCTTTGAACCGTGCGACGTGGCCGTTGGCGCTGCGCGTTCCTTCCGCGTAGATGATCAGCGACAGCCCTTCCGACACCAGGGCGCGCCAGCGCTGCAGAATCCCCGCTCGATCCGGATGCTTGCGATCCACGAACAGGTGGCCGCCGCGTCGCAGGTGCCAGCCGAGCACCGGAAATCGCGCCAGCGATTCCTTGGCGATGATTCGCAGCTGGTACGGCAATGACGCGAACACCACGGGCGTGTCGTAAATGCTCTGGTGATTCGAAACGAATACGTAGGTTTTACCAGGCTGGATCCGATCGAGCCCTTCGACGCGGACACGAACGCCGGTCGTTTTGAGGATCAACCGCGACCAGCTTCGCGCACAGGCGTGCGCGAAGTAGCCGCGTCGATCGAACAAGCTCGAGATGAGCGACGCGGCGCCGAGGACGATGGTGTAGATCGTAATGGCGGGGATCAGATAGAAAACCGTCCGCCACCAGTGGTACGGAGGAAGCTTCAACAGGACGGCAACAATCTAACACGCGAAGCGCGGGGTTCGCGGGGTTCGCGAGGTTGGCGAGGTTCGCGAGGTTCAAACGAGGTTCAACGGGGTTCACGAGGTTCAACAGTGTTCGCGAAGTTCGCGAGGTTCGCGAGGTTCGCAGGTTCAACCTCGTGAACCACGTGAACCTCAGAACCTTGTAAACCACGTGAACCTCAGAACCTCGTGAACCACGTGAACCTCAGAACCTCGTGAACCGCGTGAACCTCAGAACCTCGTGAACCGCGTGAACCTCAGAACCTCGTGAACCGCGTGAACCTCAGAACCTCGTGAACCGCGTGAACCTCAGAACCTCGTGAACCGCGTGAACCTCAGAACCTCGTGAACCACGTGAACCTCAGAACCTCGTGAACCACGTGAACCTCAGAACCTCGTGAACTCCGCGAACCCCGTGAACCTCGCGAACCTCGGTTAAGGCTTTATGACGACGTCGGTCGGCAGCGGCGGTGCGCTCGGCGGCGGGACGCGGTATTTCGTCGCCTGCTCGAACGCGTAGGCGAGCGCAATCAGCCGCGGCTCGCTGAACGCGCGACCCGAAAACGTCACGCCAGCCGGGCCCGGCTGCGCGATGAAGCCGGCGGGAGACCGGCGAACCGGCCGCGAGAATGTTGTTATCGAAGAACCCTCCCGGCACGACGATGCTCGGGTACCCGGCTTTGGCCGGTGTGCCGGCGCCGCTGTTACCCGAGAACAGCAGCGCGTCGAAATCATCAGACGTGCCGGGCAGTCCGTCCGGACCATTCAGCACCGCCGCGATCGCGCCGCGCGAACGTCAGATGTCCTCGGCGCGATCGGTCTGATAGCGCAGCGTGTCGGCGCTGCCGGCGGACAGTCGAAGAAGTCGGAGAAGATCGCGAGGTCCTGGTCGTACTTCGTCGCCGCCGGCCCGAACGCGATGTTGAAGTTCACGACATCGGTCAGCGACTGGATCGGGAACGTATTGCGCACGTGGTCCTCGATGTACTTGTTCAGATCGCGCTTGAAACCGTAGTTCAACACCGTCGAGCAGCCCCCGGCGCCGGCGGATAATTCGCGGCAGGCGGACGCGACGCACAGCCCGCCAACTGCGCGGCCAACGCCGCGCCACCGTCACCACGGTCGCGCCCTGTCGCGGTCAGAACGTTGCGATCGCGTTCGTTCATGACCGCCGCGCGATTCGCGGGGAACGGCGGCACCGCGATGCGCGCGCCCTGGAGCGCATTTGCATCGAGAAACTGCGTGTAGTCGCTGAAGCAGTTTCCCGGCGTCAGGCACGCAGCGGTCGCCGGATCGTTCGGATCGAACCCGGCGATGACGCCGAGCACGATCGCCGCATCGCGTGACAGTGCGTGCCAGCGGTCCGGCCGTGTCCTGGTCGGCAACGATCGGGATGATGCCGTCGCGGCTGATCAAACCGACCGTCGGCTTGATGCCGACCAGCATGTTCGCCGTGCCGGGACTCAGAATCGATCCAGACGTTTCGGTGCCGATGCCGACCGTCGCAAGATTCGCGGCCACCGCGATGCCAGGGCCGGAACTCGATCCGCCCGGCGTCAGCACCGGACGTCCGTCGTTCAGCGGGCGGCCGAGCGCATCGTCGAGCGCGTCGCGCGGATCGGGCCGCGGATCGTACGGGTTGTAGCCATATCCGCCGAGCGAGCTGTAACCGGCCGGCATGCCGTTGGTCAGGAAGTTCGCGAACTCGGTCATCGTCGCCTTGCCGAGGATGATCGCGCCGGCGTCGAGCAGCTTCTTCGTGACGAACGCGTCGGACTGCGGGATCGATCCGGCGAACGCCACCGACCCGGCGGTGGTCGGCATGTTCTTGGTGTCGATGTTGTCCTTGAGAATCATCGGGATGCCGAACAGCGGCCGTTTCTGATAGCCGTTGGCGCGCCCGCCGTTCGCTTCGCGCGCCTCGCGCGACAGCGTCGCGGGTTGACGTGGATGTACGAGTTCAGATGCGCTGCCGTCGTCTTCGCATCGTAGGCGGCGATGCGCGCGAGGTACATCTGCACGAGTTGATCGGCGGTGATGATGTTGTTCTGAATCGCTCGTCTGCATCGACGGGATCGTCGCTTCGACCAGATCGAAGCGGCCCGACCCGGGACGGTTGTCAGCGACGACCCTCGCGCCGAGAACCAGAACGGCAAGCGCGATGGCGACACGTTTCATGCGACCCTCCTGACTGCGATGAAATTCGCCGGGAACGCTATCGCAGATCGCTCCGCATGTTTCAGAATTTCTTCAGTAGAGCTGGATTGTAAGATCGACGCAAAGCTCGCAGCGCTGTTCAGCTCGACGCGCGGAACGGCTCGAGCCCGGTTACGTTTGCTGCGCCTGGACCGGAGCGGCCGCTGCCGCGCGCAAGCGAGTCGGCTCCGCACTCTTGTCGGCGACCGACGATGTGGCGACGGCCTGTGCTGCCGCACCGGCATCGATATAGCGCCCGAAAATCATCTTGCCGGCGGTTGTCTGCAACACGCTGGTCACCACGATGTCGATGGTCTTGCTGATCATCTTGCGCGCGTTGTCGACCACCACCATCGTGCCATCGTCGAGATAGGCGACACCCTGGTTGTATTCCTTGCCTTCCTTGAGGATGAACACTTTCATGATCTCGCCGGGCAAGACCACCGGCTTCAAGGAATTGGCTAGTTCGTTGACGTTCAGGACGTCGACGCCTCGCAGCTGAGCAACCTTATTCAGGTTGAAATCGTTGGTGACGATCTTCCCTTGGAGTGCGCGGGCGAGTTCGATCAGCTTCAAGTCCACTTCGCGGATGTCCGGGAAGTCCATGTCGGAGATGCTGACTTCGACACCGCCATTTTCTGAATGCGCTGCAAGATGTCGAGTCCACGCCGACCGCGATTGCGTTTCAGCGAGTCGGCGGAATCAGCCACCAACTGCAGTTCCTTGCAGCACGAACTGCGGAATCACCAGAGTGCCGTCGACGAACCCGGTTTCGCAGACATCGGCGATGCGGCCGTCGATGATGACGCTGGTGTCGAGAATCTTGTAGCGTCGCTGCGGACCGGCGGCGCGGAACAGGCTGATCAGTCGCGCCGGCTCGAGCCATTCACCGTGTTTGGCGCCGAGCACCAGCCCCAGGTACGGCAGGACGATCAGCACGAAGCTGTGGAGGAACTCGACCTTACTACTGGCGGCGTCCGCCCAGAACAGACCGGCGCCGATGGCGCGCGCGATGCCGAGGCCGATCGCACAGCCAATCAGCGAACCGAGTACGCGAGCGACGGATGTTTCGCCCAGCCGGCTTTCGAAGAGAACGACCAGACCCGCGAGGATGAAGGAGAAACCGATGTTCGCCCAGAGCGCGATCGGCAGCGGATGGAGGACCGCAGCCGCATAGGCCACAGCCGCGACAAACAGAACACGGGCAAGCGCAAACCACGCCATGTCGTTGACCCCGTTTATGAAGAGCCGCGCGTTTATGAATGTAACCAAACGTAACGCGACGGACACAGACTACCACGGGAGCGGGGCACCCGTTTGGGTGGCACCCGTTTCGATGGCACCCGTTTGGGTGCCGAGTGCTGCGTGCTAGGTGCTGGGTGCTGGTGCTGGGTGTCGGGTGCGAGGTGCCGAGGTGCGAGGTGCCGAGGTGCGGGGTGCCGAGGTGCCGAGGTGCGGGTGCCGAGGTGCCCGTGGCACCCCTCGCACCCGGCACTGCACCCGGCACCCGGCACCCAGCACCAGCACCCAGCACTCAGCACGCGGCACTCGCCGCGGCGCGCCCTTTACATCGCGGCGTCTAGCGCCTCCCCGATCGTTCGCACACCAACCAGGTCGCAGTCGCCGTTCAGGCCACGATCAGACGGGTCGATGTTCGCCTCGGGCAGGATGCAGCGTTTGAATCCCATTTGCGCCGCTTCGCGGATCCGCAGCGCCGCCTGGGTGATGCCGCGGACTTCGCCGGCGAGACCGACCTCGCCAAACATGGCTGTCGTTGGCGGAATAACGCGGTTGCGGACACTGGATGCAATCGCCGCCAGCACGCCGAGGTCGGACGCGGGTTCGTCGACGGTCATGCCGCCGGCGATGTTCACGAACACGTCGTCGCCGATCAGGTTCAGGCCGGCCCGCTTCTCGAGGACGGCGAGGAGCAGCGACAGACGTTGTTGGTCGATGCCGCTGGCCATGCGGCGCGCTGTGCCGTAGGTACTGGAACTGACCAGCGCCTGTACTTCGACGAGGATCGGACGCGACCCTTCGACGGAACAGAGGACGGCCGAACCAGGCGCGTTCTGGGGCCGCTCGGCGAGAAACATCTTCGATGGATTTGCTACAGGCCGAAGTCCGGTCGATACCATTTCAAACACGCCCAACTCCGAGACCGCGCCAAAACGATTCTTCACTGCACGCACGACGCGATGCGAGTGATGCCGCTCGCCTTCGAAGTAGAGCACCGTATCGACGACATGCTCGAGCGCTTTCGGCCCGGCCAGGCTGCCATCCTTGGTGACGTGGCCGACGAGAAATGTCGGCACGTTCTGCCCCTTCGCTGTGAACAACAGCTGCGTCGCAGCTTCGCGCACCTGGCCGATACTTCCCGGCGCCGACTGAAACTTCAGGGAGAAGACCGTCTGCACCGAATCGACGATGACCAGCGCCGGCTTGATCCGCGCGATCTCTTCGAGGATGCGTTCGAGACAGGTTTCGGCGAGCAAGTAGAGCGGCGCCGGGCCGACACCAAGCCGTTCACCGCGCGACTTGATCTGGTGTTCCGATTCCTCACCCGAGCTGTAGAGCACGGGGCCCAGCGTCCTTGCGATATTCGCCGCCGCCTGCAGCAGCAACGTCGACTTGCCGATGCCCGGTTCGCCGCCGAGCAGGACCAGCGAACCGGGCACGATGCCGCCGCCCAGTACGCGATCGAATTCATCGATGCCGGTAGTCGCGCGGGCGTGTTGTTCGAGCGCGATGTCGGCGTACAAGCGCGCGGTTCCGGCCGCGCCGGCGAGCGCGTAGCGATGACCGGCTGCACTCGCTGCCTCGAAGGCTTCCGACTGCGGCCGTTCTTCGACGGCGGTTCCGGCTTTGCCGCAATCGGCACAGAGGCCAAACCACTTCGGCGATTGAGCGCCGCACTCCTGACAGACGAACACGGTCGCGGGTTTCTTCGCCACGCGTCAATTATTGCATCGTCTATAATCCGCGCGTTCCCTTGCAATTGAACGCGGGCGCTCGCCTCGGCGGCTATGAAGTGATCGGCGCCCTCGGGGCCGGCGGCATGGGCGAAGTCTACCGGGCGCGCGACACCAAGCTTGGCCGCGAAGTTGCCTTGAAGATCCTGCCGGCCGGTTTCGCGAGCGATCCCGACCGGATCGCGCGTTTCCACCGCGAGGCGCACGTGCTGGCGTCGCTCAATCATCCGCACATCGCGGCGATTCACGGGCTGGAACAGCAGGACGGCGTGCAGTTGCTAGTCCTCGAACTGGTCGACGGCGAGACGTTGAGCCAGCGCTTGAAGCGGGGGGCCCTGCCACTCGAAGAAGCGATCGGCATCGCACGCCAGATCGCCGATGCGCTCGCCGCCGCGCACGATAAGGGAATCATCCATCGCGACTTGAAACCCGCCAACATTGCGTTGTCGTCGCAAGATCAGGTGAAGGTTCTCGACTTCGGCCTCGCACGAGCGATGGACGCTGCCGACCGATCAGACACGTCCAACTCTCCGACGCTGACCTTTCATGCGACGCAGGCCGGTCTGATTCTCGGGACGGCCGCCTACATGAGCCCGGAGCAGGCCAAAGGCCGTGCCGCCGACAAACGCGCCGACATCTTTTCGTTCGGCTGCGTGCTCTTCGAAATGCTCGCCGGCCGGCGCGCCTTCGAAGGCGAGGATGTATCGGATACGCTCGCCGCGGTCCTTCGCGGCGATCCGGATTGGACGGCACTGCCCGCGACCACACCGCCGACGATTCGATCGCTGATCCAACAGTGCCTGGCGAAGGATCGGAAAGAGCGAATCGGCGACATCGCGGTCGCGTCGTACGTGCTCCGCAACCCGATCACCACTCCGAGCAGCGCGCCGCCGCCCGCCGCGGCCGCTCGGTCGTCACTGCGATCGCTGGCCGCTGCAGTCGCCGTTACGGCGGCGGTCGCCGGAGGTGCAGGATGGCAGTTGCATCGGGCCCCCGCTGCGGCGCCCGGGCCGCTGGTGCGCTTCACGATTCCGCTCGGTGCCGATCAGGTCATCTCGGAAGTCGTGCGACGCCGGCATCTGGTCGCGGTTTCCCCGGACGGGACCCGGCTGGCCCATATCGCCAACGATCAGATTTACTCGCGTTCGATCGACGGACTCGAAACGGCGCCGATCCGTGGATCGCGCGAGCAGCCGGTCGAAGTCCAGTTTTCACCGGACGGACAGTGGCTTGCCTACGTGGCGGGGACGCGTTTGAAGAAAATACCAGTCACTGGTGGCGCGTCCGTGACGATCGCCGACGTCCCCGCTCCATTCGGCATGTCGTGGACCGGCGATCGCATTCTCTTCGGCGCCGGCGCGCGTGGCATCCTCGAGATTCCTGCGGACGGCGGGACGCCAAAGGTCCTGATCGCCGGCGGTCCCGACTCGATTCTGTACGGACCGCAATTGTTGCCCGACGGAAAGCACCTGCTGTTCACCGTCCTGTCCGGCGGATCGATCGACCTCTCGGCATCTGGCGACATTGCCGTGCAGGCAATCGGCGCCAGCGACAAGAAGATTCTCGTACGCGGTGGTACCGACGGCCGTTATTCGGCTACCGGACATCTGCTGTTTGCACGCGACGGAGTGCTCTTTGCCCAGGCGATCGACGTGGACCGCCTCGAGCTCAAGGGCGGCCCGGTGGGCATGGTTGATGGCGTCAACATGTCATTCGGGCAGAGCGGCGCCGCTCACGTCGCGGTATCCGCCGTCAGGCACGATGGTCTACCTGCCGGCCGCCCCCGGGACATTGACCGTGCTCGCGTGGCGCAACCGTCAAGGAGGTGAGACGTCGATTGCGATACCACCACACTCTTTCGACATGCCCAGAGTGTCGCCGGACGGAAAGCGCATCGCCGTGCACGCACTCGATCAGGACAACGATATCTGGATCTGGGACACCGTGGCCGAGACGTTGACGCGGCTGACGTTCGATCGCGGCGTGGACAGTTTCCCGGCCTGGTCGCCGGACGGCAAGTACATCGTGTTCGCGTCCACTCGATCCGGTGAGACGAACCTGTACCGGCAGGCGTCTGACGGTACCGGTCAGGCGGAACCGCTGCTGAAAAAACGGTTAGAGTCGAACGGCGCGCTGGTCACCAACTGCGTCACACCCGATGGCAAGTTCCTCGTCTTCAGCGTCGGCGTGCCGTCGAATGTGATGATTCTGCCGATGGACGGCTCGGGCGAGCCGCGGCCACTGCTCAACAACCCGCAATACGCTGAGCGTAGCGCCCAGATTTCACCGGACGGCCGATGGATGGCGTATCAATCCGACGAATCCGGTTCATTTCAGGTTTACGTGCGGCCATTCCCGAAGGTGGACGAAGGGCGCTGGCAGATCTCGTCTCAGGGCGGCACCGTTCCGATCTGGTCGCCAAACGGCCGAGAACTGGTGTACACAGACGAGGCGAATCACGTCATGAGCGTGCCGGTGCAGGCTGGCACCACGTTTTCATTCGGAAAAGCGTCGGTGTTTTTCGAGTTCTCGGACCGACCGGCGTCGGTCTACCGCAACTACGATTTCGCGCCGGACGGTACGCGGCTGGCGATCGTCAAGGATCCGCAGCGGGTGCGCGGCTCGAGTCAGTTCGTCGTGACACTGAACTGGTTCGACGAACTCCGGCGGCGAGTGCCAGTGCATTAAGCAGATTGCGGATTTATTGGTAAACGCGTTCGATGCGCGTGCCGAGGCGGCAGAGAATTTCATACGGGATCGTGCCGATCTGCGCGGCCATTTCTCGGACGTCAATCAGATCGGTCTCCTGGGCGCCGATGATCACCACTTCGTCGCCGGGCGATACTTCAAGGCCGGTGACGTCGGCCATCAGCATGTCCATGCACACCGAGCCGACGATCGGCGCGCGACGGCCGCGCACTAGCACCGCGCCTCGTCCTGCGAGCCGCAAGTCCAGCCCGTCCGCGTACCCGGCCGGCACAATCGCGATCGTCCGCGGACCCTCGGCGGCAAACTTCACACCATAACCGACTCCCTCGCCCTGGCGGACGCCCTTGACGGCGACGATACGACTGGTCAGTGACAACGCCGGTCGCAACTGCACGGTCGATGCGAGTGGCGGCGGAACGATGCCGTAAAGCAGAAGTCCGGGTCGAACCCGGT
Organism: uncultured Acidobacteriota bacterium; assembly: GCA_963695635.1. Taxonomy (GTDB): domain Bacteria; phylum Acidobacteriota; class Vicinamibacteria; order Vicinamibacterales; family CAVVIG01; genus DATKHR01. The sequence goes on along the minus strand of CAVOHK010000006.1, from coordinate 125,973 downwards.
CGTACCACACGCGTGAATCGCGCAGCAGTGCGGCGCTGTTCGCGGCATGAGTGGTAAAAGCAGAAACCGCAGAGTTCGCAAAGACATCTGTTTCTATGCGTTCTTGGCGTTCTCTGCGGTTACCGCTTTTGAGAGCGTCCAGCGCCCGCTCGAATCGAACGCGCTGCTCTGCAAACAACTTCGACTCGACATCGTCCGCAGTCGCGAAGTGCGTATAGACCGCGGACAGTTGGAGGTTTTCGCTCGAGAGCAGCTCGGGCAGCGTGCGGGCGAGGTTGTCGAATCGAAAACCGAGCCGGTTCATGCCGGTGTCGATCTTCAGGTGATAGCGAACCGTCTGATTGTGTTTTGCGGCGGCCACTTGCACCGCCCGCGCCGCTCCGGGCGTAGAGATCGTCGGCGTCAAACGGCAGTCGAACAGGCCATCGAGATCGCTGACGCTGAGCGCTCCGAACACCAGGATCTCTGCACGGACGCCCGCGCTTCGCAGCGCCGCGCCCTCTTCAATGTCCGCGCAGGCGACGATGTCCGCGCCGGCATCTTCCAGCGCCCGCGCGACCTGTCCGGCGCCATGGCCGTAGGCATTCGCTTTGACCACCGCGATCACGCCCGGAGCGCCTCCGTCATCGCCCCGCAGATAGCCGACGATGCTTCGATAGTTGGATTTGATGGCGCCGAGATCGACGCGCGCCACGGTGGGCCGAATCATCTCTGGTGATGATACGGGAATTGATAGGATCGGCGTCATGCCATCACGACTTGTCCGTGCCATCGTCATCGTCAGCGGCTTGCTGATTTCCGCGTCGGCGACCGCGCAAGTCAAATCCGGATCGCTGCCGTCCGCCGAACGACCGTTCGGCACACTGCGCGAGCAGGCAGCAATGCAGCAGCAGTGGCTCAAGAAACGCCTCGACACCTTCCTGCCGGCGCTGATGCGCAGGCACGGCATCGACATGTGGGTGGTGCCGATGCGCGAATACAACGAAGACCCGGTGTTCTCGTCGATCACCGCGCCCGAGACGTTCGCCGCCCGGCGCCGCACCATCTATCTGTTTTTCGACAAGTGCGCTGCCGCGCGAACCCCGGTCACCGCGGCCTGCATCGAACGCATCGCGCTCGGCGGCACGACGCAAGGCGGCGTGTTCGAGGCCCGCAGTTCGATGAAGGCGGTCCAGTCCGCGGTCGGTGGACGCCAGGCCGAATTGTGGGGCGATGAACAGTGGATCGCGCTCAAACAGGTCGTCGAGGAACGCAAGCCGGTGGTGATTGGCATCAACCGATCGAAGACTTTTGCCTTTACCGACGGGCTGTCGAGCGGCGAGCTGCAGGGCATGAGCGAAGCGCTCGGATCGACCTGGACGGCGAAGTTCCGCGACGCCGAAGAACTGCCGCTCGAGCTGATCGCCGCCCGGCTGCCGGAAGAGGAAGCATTCTTCGAAAAAATGAGCGCGCTGGTCTGGAAGATGACGCAGACGATGTTCTCGACCGAAGTGATCGTGCCGGGGACGACCCGCACCAGCGATCTGGTGTGGTGGTGGCGGCAGCGGACCAACGACCAGGGCCTTGGCACCTGGTTTCAGCCGAGCATCTCGGTCCAGCGGAAAGGCGTCAAGAGCGAACAGTTGGGCGACGATCCCGTCATTCAGCCGGGCGACGTTCTGCACTGCGACGTTGGCATCACGGTGGCGCGTCTCAACACCGACACGCAACACCTCGCCTACGTGCTGCGGCCCGGCGAAACCGAGCGCCCCCGAAGGCTTGCAGCGGGCGCTCGCCAACGCGAACGCGATGCAGGACATCGCGATGGAGGAAATCCGCCCCGGCCGGACCGGCAACGAAATCCTCGGAGCAGTCCTGGGACGGATGAAGGCGCAAGAACATCACCGGCACGATGTACTCACATCCGATCGGGATGAATGGTCACGGCAGCGGACCGCTGATCGGGTTGTGGGACTACCAGGACGGCGTCCCCGGCCGCGGCGACGCGAAAGTGATTCCGTCGATGTGGTACTCGATCGAACTGCAAGCGACCACGCCCGTGCCGGAGTGGGACGGTCAGCCGGTCCAGATGGCGCAGGAGGAAGACATGATCATCGGCGCCGACGGCAAGACGCGTTGGGCGTTCAAGCGACAGAGCGAGCTGTTTCTGGTTGGCGGACGGAGATAACGGAGACGGAGATAACAGAGACAACTGAGACGGTTAAACGCCGAGGACGCCAAGTTCGCCGAGAAAATTCCTGAACTACATTTGCTCGGCGGACTCGGCGATCTCGGCGTTGATCGTCTCCGTTCCTCCGTTATCCTCCCGCCGCCAGGTTCTCGAACCGCGTGTATTCCCTCAGGAACGCGAGCCGCACCAGGCCGGTCGGGCCGTTGCGCTGCTTGGCGATAATCAGTTCGGCGGTGCCTTGCGAATCAGCCGCCGGCTGGCTCTTGTCCGCATACATGTCTTCCCGATAGATGAAGACGACGACGTCGGCATCCTGTTCGAGCGCGCCAGACTCGCGGAGGTCCGACAGCTGCGGCCGATGGTCGGAGCGCGACTCGGGGGCGCGGCTCAACTGCGACAGCAAGACGAGCGGCACGCGCAGTTCCTTGGCAAGTCCTTTCAACGATCGCGAGATCGACGCGAGCTCGAGGGTGCGGTTTTCGAACCGGCCGCGGCCCTGCATCAACTGCACGTAGTCGACGATCACCATGTGAAGGCCGTGTTCGGCCGCGAGCCGCCGGCACTTGGCGCGCATTTCGAGCACACCGATCGACGGCGTGTCGTCGATGAAAATCTTCGCTTCGCTGAGCGTCCCGATTGCCTGCGATAACTTGCCCCAGTCGCGCTCGCCGAGGAATCCGCCGCGCAGCCGGTGCGCGTCGATCCGCGCTTCGCCGGTCAGCATGCGCAGGAACAATTGCTCCTTGGACATTTCCAGGCTGAAAATGCCGACCGTCATGTCGGTCTTGGTGCCGACGTGCTGCGCCATGTTCAGCACCAGGCTGGTCTTGCCCATCGACGGCCGCGCCGCGATGATCACCAGGTCGCCGGCCTGCAGTCCCGAGGTCATTTCATCGAGATCGGTGAACCCGGTCGGCACACCGGTGACCAGTTCCTTGCGCGCGTGCAGTTTCTCGATCGTTTCGAGGCTGCCCTGCGCCAGGTCCTTCATCGAGACGAAACCGTCGCGGATCTTGTCGTCGGCGATCGCAAAAATCGCGTGTTCCGCCTGATCGAGAATCAGGTCGGCCTCTTCTTCCGCTTCGTAAGCGGTCGCCAGGATCTTGTTGGCGGAAAAGATCAGACTGCGGAGGGTTGCTTTCTCTTTGATGATCCGCGCGTAGTGCTCGACGTTGGTCGAGCGCGGCACGCCGTCGACCAACGCGGCGATGTAGGCCGGGCCGCCGACTTCGTCGAGGTCGCCGCTGCGCCCGAGTTCCTCCTTGAGGGTAACCAGGTCGATAGCATCGCCACGTTCGGCGAGATTGACCATCTTGTCGAAAATGCGGCGGTGCGCGTCGCGGAAGAAATCGCCCGCGTCAATCACTTCGGCCGCGAGATTGAACGCGTCGTTATGAAGAAGAATCGCTCCGAGGACGGAGCGTTCCGCTTCCAGGTTGTGCGGGAGTGTACGCTCGGCTACTGCTGCGTCTGGCATTCTTCGATCGTGGTGATTGGGGATTGGGGATTGGGGATTAGTGTAGGTCAGTGATTGGTAAAAAGAAAAAGGGATTAGCGATGGCTGGTGATTAGGTCACTTCCCTAAGCACCGGCCACCACTAATCCCCAATCCCTAATCCCCAATCACTACGCCTTGGCGGCCTTCTCCGGTTCGCCTTCCGCGACGACTTTCAGCTTGATGGTCGCGGTCACGTCTCGTTGCAGTTTGATTGGAATGTCGAACTCGCCGAGCCGCTTGATCGGTTCCTGGAGCTGAATTTTCCGGCGATCGACTTCAAACCCCTTTTTCGCGAGCGCCTCGCCGACGTCGCTGCTCGTCACTGAACCGTAGAGCGCTTCGGTTTCGCCGACCTTACGCGAAATTTGGAGTTCCAGGTTGTTCATCCGAGCCGCCATCGCGTCGGCGATCTTCCGCTCCTCGGCTTCGACCGCTTCGAACTTGACCCGTTCCTTGGCGATGCGCTGCTTGTTGCCATCGGTGGCGAGCAGCGCCAGCTTGCGCGGCAGCAGGTAGTTGCGGGCGTAGCCATCGGCGACTTTGACGATCTCGCCGCGGCGCCCGAGGTTGTCGACGTGTTCTCTGAGAATCACTTCCATGGTTAGTCCTCTAAGACCTGGAACGCCGAGCTCGCAAAGTGCGCCGAGGGTATTTTCTCGGCGTCCTTGGCGGACTCTGCGTTCCGGCTCTTAATCCGTCACGTAGGGGATCAACGCGATTTGCCGGGCGCGCTTGATTGCCGTTTGCAGCTTGCGCTGGTGCATCGCACAGGTACCCGAGATGCGGCGCGGCAGAATCTTGCCGCGCTCCGGCACGAACGGACCGATCAGTTTCACGTCCTTGTAATTGATGTCGTCGATCTTGTCCGCACAGAACTTGCAGACCTTGCGACGCCGGAACAGCGTGCGCCGCTGCCCCTGACCCTTTTCGCCGGCTTTCTTGTCGCCGGCCTTGCCGCGGCCACCGCCGGCAGTACGCTTTTGTCCGAATGGCATGGTCTAAACCTCCACCCCGTCGTAACGGTCGTCGTCGAGATCGTCGCGGTCCTGCGACCGGCCTTCGCCGGGCTGGCGCTGCGGCGGCAGGCCGCGCTTGACGCGGCGCCGCTCCGATTCAGATTGCCGCTTGGTGCGGGTGCGCTCGATGGTTTTCTTCTCTTCGTCAACGCGGACGATCATGTGGCGGAACACCTGATCCATCACGCGCAGCCGGCGATCGAGCTCTTTCATCAGTTCGCCCGAGCCGTTGATGACTTCGAGGACGTACACGCCCTCCTTGAAATGTCCGATGTCGTAGGCGAGGCGCTTGCGGCCCCAGTTTTCCGTTCGGTCGACCGCACCGTGCAGGCGCTCGACGACGGCGGCGAGCTGATCGTGGATCTCGGTGGCCTGCTGTTCGGTGGTTTCCGGCGGAAGAATGTAGACGAGCTCGTACTGACGGTCTGCGACTGCTGTTGCCAAATCACACGCTCCTTGTGGACCCGCCTTCGCTGCTGCGCAGCTTCGGCGAGGCAGGCGCCAAGCCTGCAAGGGCCCCATTGGGGCTATTCAGTTGTTGCCGGATCGCCGCCGTTGAACCGGTTCATCACTTCGGCGATCCCTCCAGTGATGAATGCTTCCACCGCATCGGCCGCGCGCGTCGTCATGCGCGTCGCCTCGGCGGCTTCGTCTTTGTCGAATCGCGCGAGCACGTGATCCGCCAGGTCTCGCTGGGAATCGCCGCGCCCGACGCCTATCCGCAATCTCGCGAGGTCGGTCCCGAGGTGCTCGATGACCGACTTCAATCCGTTGTGGCCACCCGCCGAGCCGCGGGCCCGCGCTCGCAGTTTGCCGAGCGGCAGTTGCACCTCGTCGAGCACGACCAGCACGTCCGCGAGCTCGATCTTGAAGTAGCGCGTCACTTCGCCGACTGCTTGACCGCTCAAATTCATGAACGTCAGCGGCTTCAACAGCAGCGTATCGAACTCCCGCCACCGTGCGACCAGCGCGTCGGCAGGCGCCGTCTCGTACCCGGCGCGCGCCCGGCCCGCTAATTCGTCGATGACGTCGAACCCCACGTTGTGCCGGGTTCCTTTGTAGCGAGGTCCCGGATTGCCGAGCCCGGCAATCAACTTCACAGATCCTCAGATCCTCAAATCCAAAGATCCTCAAATTCCAGCTTACTTCTTCTTGTCTTCCTTCGCAGCCGGCGCCGCGCCTTCTTCGGTTTCCTTCTTGCCCTTCTTGATGACTTCCGGTTCGGCCGGCGTTGTCGGCGCTGCCGCCACGGCCGCCGCCGTCGCATCCGCCGGGGCTGCCACTTCCTCGGCCTTCGGCATGATCACGTGGACCAGCATCGAGTCGAGATCTGTCACTGCCTTCCACTTCGGATTGGTGGCGACGTCGCGCAGCCGGATTCCCTGATGCAGCATCAGCTCGTCGACGTCCAGTTCGATGTGCTCGGGGATGTCGAGCGGCAGGCATGTCACCACCACCTCGCGCCGAATGTATTCGAGGACGCCGCCCTGCTGCTTGACGCCGTGCGGCACGCCCTTGACCGTAATCGGCACGTTCACCTCAATCGTTTTGTCGAGCGCGACGCGGTAGAAGTCGGCGTGCAGCAACTGGTGCGTGACCGGATCGAGCTGAAAGTCCTTGACCAGCACCCGGGTGTCGCCGCTGTGGCCGGCCAGCTTCAACTGAATCAGGGTGTTCGCGCCCGATTCGGAATGCAGGATCTTCAACAGCGCCCGCGGTTCGACCGAAATTGCCGTCGCATCTTTGCCTTCGCCGTAGAGCACGCCAGGCACCTTGCCATCGCGGCGGGTTCGCCGTGCTTCGTTCTTGCCGTATGAATCGCGCGCCGTCGCTTCGAGAATCGCTTCCATGTGTGTTCCTCAAACGGGGACTGGGGGACTGGGGGACTAGGGGACTAGGTGCCCCAGCCTCTTACAGTCCCCTAGTCCCTTAGTCCCCTAGTCCCTTGCCCCTACACAAACAACGACGACACCGATGTCTCTTCGTGAATGCTCTTAATCGCCTGTCCCAATAGCCGCGCCACCGACAACACCTTGACCTTGCTGCACGCTTCGCCGGCGGCCGACAGCGGAATCGTGTTGGTGACGATCAGCTGATCGATCGGCGACTTTTCGATCCGTTCGACCGCTGGTCCCGACAATACGCCGTGCACCGCGCACGCCACGACCTTCGCGGCGCCGTTTTCCTTCAACGCCGTCGCGCCCTTGGTAATCGTGCCGGCGGTGTCGATGATGTCGTCCTGCAGAATGCAGGTGCGGCCCTCGACGTCGCCGATCACGTTCATCACTTCGGCGGTCCCATCGTCGGTGCGGCGTTTGTCGATCACGGCCAGTTCGGCGCCGAGCCGCTTGGCGTAGGCGCGCGCCCGTTCCGCACCGCCCGCGTCGGGCGACACCATCGTCAAATTCGAATAGTCCTGCCGCGCCAGGTAATCGATGATGACCGGCGCCGCGAACAGATGGTCGACCGGAATGTCAAAGAACCCCTGGATCTGCGCCTTGTGCAAATCCATCGTCAGCACACGGTTCGTGCCGGCCGCGCTCAACACGTTTGCGACCAACTTGGCCGAAATCGGCACGCGCGGTTTGTCTTTCCGATCCTGCCGCGCATAGCCGTAATACGGCAGCACCGCCGTGATCCGCGAGGCCGACGATCGGCGGAACGCGTCGATCATGATCAGCAGTTCGAGCAGGTGCTCATCGACCGACCCAGAGCGGCCCGCGCAGGTCGGCTGGACGATGAACACGTCCTTCCCGCGAATGTTCTCGTCGATTTGGAACGAGACTTCCGTGTCTGGAAACCGCCGCAATCGCGACTGACCCACCGGAACACCCAGAAACGACGCAATCTCTCGCGCCAACTCTGGGTGGGCGCTGCCGGGAAATACTTTCAATTCGCCGAACCCGGTCGCCATGAAAGGATCACCCATGCGGTCTACAAGCCCTCGCAAAGTGGCTGGGGCGGAAGGATTCGAACCTTCGAATACGGGATCCAAAGTCCCGCGCCTTACCGCTTGGCCACGCCCCAACGTTGTTCAGTATGAAAAGGTTGCCTTCGGAGCGGCCTAAACCTCGCGGTGCAAACGTTAAGTCTATCCGATGGGCTTACTTGGCGGCAAGCTGGCGCTGGTAACTTCGACGTCCAATCGTCCGGGTGACGATGGTCCGATGGCCGGTCCCGAACAGTCCGGACGCCGCATCAAGGGCGGTTTTCTGGCGGGAAAACAGGCCGAACACCGTGGAGCCGCTGCCGGTCATCGCCGCATCCGTCGCACCGGCGGTCTTCAGACGGCGGACCAGTTTTGCAATCTCCGGATGACGACGGGCAACCGGCGGCTCGAGGTCGTTCGTGCGCTTCGATCGCGTTGGCCGGTCGAGGTCCCACCAGGCGAAGGCCTGCTGCGTGCTGATGCCGAACGCCGGCAACAGCAACACCACCCACCAGGGTTTGCGGTCGGCCAGACGCTGGACGCGATCGCCGCGGCCGACACCGAGCGCGGTGCCGCCTTCGAAGAAATACGGAACATCGGCGCCCAGAGCCGCGCCGATGCGGCGCTGGTCGGCGATCGGCACCCTCCACATCTGGCCGAATGCGCGGATTGCCGCGGCAGCATCGCTGCTGCCACCGCCGAGGCCCGCCTGCATCGGAATTCGCTTGGCGAGATGGACCGACACGCCGCGCAGCGCGCCGCGGCGATTCGATGCGATCCACATCTCGTGCGCCGCGCGCCAGACCAGGTTCTCGCGATCGGGAGGACACCCCGGATCGTCGCAGCTGAACGCGAACCGGTCGCGGGTCCGCGTGATCGTCAACGTATCGTGCAGCGCAATCGATTGAAAAACGGTGCGCAGCTCGTGGTAGCCGTCGGGGCGCGTGCCGAGGACGCGCAGCGACAGGTTAATCTTTGCGAACGCCCGGACGAGCACGCTTCAGTTCGTCGAGAGTGATCGGATCCGCCGACCGCGGCACCTGCACACGGAACACTTCGTCGCCGAGGGCAACGTTCAGCTCGACCTGCGACAGCGCCAGGCGCAGATCGAATTCGGGGCCGGCGAGGCGCACACTGCGCGGCAGGCCATTGGCGAAATCCTTGTACTCGGCGCGCCAGGCCGGTCCATCCTTGCGCTTGTGGACGATCGCGACGATCCGCCACGGACCGCTGCGGGCATCGCGATGCAGATATGCTTCGTCGGGGCCGTCGGGCACCACCCGCCAGTCGTCACCGATCGCACGACCGGCGTTGCCGTCGAGCGCAGCGCCGCAGCCGACCAGCGCGCGCCGCAAGTCCATCGCGTCGAGAGGGATGCCGGCCACCGCTTGCAGCACGTCCGCCGGCTTGCCGTGTTCGAGAATCCGCTGATCGCGTGGCAACAGCAACGTCGCGTCGCCGTTTTTCGCAACCAGGATAAAAACCGGCTGACCGAATGGCGCCACCGCTTCGATGCGTGCCGAATCGGGCGAGGCGACACCGATCAGCAGTCGCCCGCGCAAACCCTGCTTGCCGACCGAGCCGCTGACGCCAATCTCGGCGCTCAGCGAACGAACGCTCTGACACGCGGTGGTGGCTTCAACGATCGCGTCGCGGACGTCCGGGGCGGGTGTGCCAGTGGCGGTGGGCAGCTTCATCAGCTTCGGGGCGCACGCTGCGCACCCCACCGCTGCCACCAGCACGAAGCCACGCAGGCACGCAGGCACGCAGTTACTTCTTGTTCTGCTTCTGCTTCGCTGCGCGGATTTTCTTGTCGATCTCGGCACGGTCGATCGAATCGCCGTCGCCGGTGAGGGCGCGGTTGAACGCGGCGATCGCCTCGTCGATACGGCCCATCTTCAGCAGCACGTCGCCGTAGTGATCCTGGATCACCGAATTGGACTTCAGCTGATCAGCGGCGCGTCGCAAATTGGTTTCAGCCAGCTCCAGCTTGTCCGCTTTGTAATAAGCCCAACCGAGGCTGTCGAGGTACGAGCCGTTGTCCGGCTCGATCTCGAGCGCCTTCTTGACGTAGTTCACCGACTCGTCGAGCCGTTCACCACGTTCGGCCAACATGTATCCGAGGTAGTTCAGTACCGGTGCGTTGTCGGGCTCGTGGTTCAAGACCTGCTTGAAGGCGGCTTCGGCATCCGCGTACTTCTTCTGCTTGTCGTAGGTGGCACCGAGCTCGAAGCCGATCGTCGTGTCGTTCGGGAACAAGGCCTGCGCGTCCTGCAGCACCCGCACCGCCTGGGCGCCGCGCTCCGCTTCCGAGTACATCTGTGCGAGCGCGATGTAGCCGGACGGATCGTCGGCGTGCTTCTTGATCGATTCTTCGAGCAGCGCAATCCCCTGGTCGGTCTTGCCGCTGAACCGCAGCGCGCGGGCCTGCAGACGAATCAAGCGCACGTCGTCCGGATTGTCGAGCAGTGCCTGGCGGGTGATGTCTACGGCAGCGGGATATTTCTTGGCGGCGATATTCGCATCCGCCAGATACGAGGCCACCGCCGGATCCTTCGGCGACAACTTTCGCGCTTCTTCGAAGGTGGCGATCGCCTGGTCGAACTGTCCGAGTTCCTGGTAGGCGAACCCGAGATGCGGAAGCAACAAGCCGATATCGAACGGTCCATCGGGGCCGCGCCCGGACGGTGCCGCGCCGGCGGCGGGACGGTTCTCGGCAACGACCGGCGCGAGTTCCTTCACCACCTGGTCGAACGCGCGACGGCTTTCCAACGCTTCCGCGAGGGCGTAGTAGCCCCACGGGCTCTTCGCGTTCTGCGCGATGATGCGTCGGGCGCTCGCTTCGGCGGCCGGAAAGTCGCCGAGGCGGCGTTCGGTCTGCGACAACAGATATAAAGTGCGCGACAGTTCCGCGGGCCGCGTCGTCGTCAACTCGTTGAGGAGATCGCGCGCGCGCTCGAGATTTTGCCGTCCGCCAGCGAAGACCAGCGCGTTGGCGTAGCGGGCCTTCAGCTCGGGACTGTCACGCCGCTGTCGCTCGACCGCGCGGCCGTAGACTTCGGCCGCTTCTTTCCATTGCCGCTCGCGCTCGTAAAAGTCGGCCAGGGTCGGCAGCAACCGCGGATCCTCTTCAGCGTGTTCTTTCAGCCACGCTATCGCGTCCTCGTTGCGACCGGCGGCGGCGTACGCTTCCGCCAGCAACACCGGACCATCGGTCCAGTTCGGCTGTTCTTCGACGAGCGACGACAGGATAGGAATCGCTTTGTCGTACTCTGCGCCTAGCACGTAGGCGCGCGCCAGCGTAGCGCGGACGTTGGGATCCACTTCACCGATGACGCCGGCCATCGCGAGTTCCAGGTGCTTGATCGCCTTGGCAAGATTTTCGTCGTTGGTCGCCGATCCGCCGGTGACCGGTCCGCGCGAGCGCCCGCCGCGTCCGCTTTCCGACAACGCCGCGTAGATGACGCCGAGGACGCGGTTCGCTTCACGATTCGCCGGTTCAATCTTGAGAGCCTGTTCGGCGGTGGTCATCGCTTCCTGAACTTTGTTCTCGCGCAAGTAGAGCGCGGCAAGTTCGCCGGGGATGTCGGCCGCGGTCGGGTCGAGCTCCATCGCGCGCTTGTAAGCCGCGATCGCCCCGGCTTCGTCGTCGCGTTCGTCGAGATAGTGGCCGAGCAAGAACTGCTGATACGCCTCAGCCGCGCGGTCGGGCTTCGGCGGCTGCGCCGGCGCGGCAGCCGGAACGGCGACGACCAGAAATGCGGCGAGCGCTGCCGCGGAACATGCCACTCTCATACGCTTGAATTGTTCCATAAAACCCGCGGGTGTTCTATAGTCGTCGAATGCCGGTCGACCCTGAGCTGCTCGAGATTCTCGCGTGTCCAAACTGCAAAACGCCGGTGACACTCGTGAAAAACGGCACCGCTCTGAAGTGCGGCACGTGCAAACGTGTGTATCCGATCAAGGATGACATTCCAGTCATGCTGATCGATGAAGCGACAATCGAACAGTGAATTGCGGATTCTTTTAGTTCGGCTTCGCGAGATCGGTGATGTGGTCTTCACCACTCCCGCCGTGCGAGCCCTCCGCAAGCACTACCCCGACGCCCACATTTCTTACATCGTCGAGCCGCACGCAGCGCCGGTCGTTCGCGACAATCCGCATATCAACGACGTGATCGTTGCGCCGCGAGTCCGCGGCGTGCGCGGACTCGCCGCCGACCTTCGGTTGGGCCGAACGCTGCGCGCCCAACGGTTCGACCTGGCGATCGATTTTCACGGCGGTCCGCGCGCGGCCCTTCTGACCTGGCTGAGCGGAGCACGAGAGCGTGTCGGCTACGAGGTGATCGGACGCAGCTGGATGTACACACGACGGGTTCAGCGTCCGCGCACGCTCCGCGCCCGGCACTCGGTCGAAAACCAATGGGACCTGCTCGCGGCGATCGGCATCGGCGCACCCGACCGGGTTGCTTACCCGGTTGAAATGCCGGTCGATCAACAGGCGGCCGCGGAAGTACACGAGCGGCTCGCGGCAGCGGGCGTTGGCGACAACCAGCGACTGGTCGTCATTCACGTCAGCGCCGGAAACCCATTCAGACGCTGGCCGATCGCTCACTTCATCGCACTGGCTTCAACGATCGCGCGTGAACCGGGGACGCGAGTCGTTCTGACCTCCGGGCCCTCGGAACAGGACGCGGCCGCGCGCGTCGTCGATGGCGCCCGGGCGATGCTCGGCGATACCCTCGCGGAGCGCATCGTCTCGTGCGGCGAATTCTCTCTCGCCCAACTGCGTGCGCTGGTCGAGCGCGCCGCACTCTACATTGGCGGCGACAGCGGCCCACTCCACGTTGCGGCGACCTCGCACGTCCCGATCGTCGGCCTCTACGGGCCGACGCTGCCGGCACGCTCGGCTCCCTGGCGTGATCCATCGATTCGGGTGGTGGCGGTCGAACCGGAGCCGCTGCCGTGCCGGCCCTGCGACCAACGGGTCTGCGCGCCGGGCGACTTCCGCTGCCTGACGTCGATTGGAGCGAAGCAGGTGGTCGCGGCCGCGATAAAATGCCTGACGTGAACAACGCGGCGGCACTTGACGCCCGCGCCGGCAGCGGCGGCGCCGGGGCGACCGGGCTGCGCACCGACTTCGATCACATCGGCCTGCTGGCGCTGATCGGCGTCGCCGGGGCGTTGCAGTTCTCCATCGCGGTTGCGCAGATTCTGCTTGCGCTGGCAATCGTCTGCTGGGTCGCCCAACTCGTCGCGCGGCGGGAGCGGTTTGCGGTTCCGGGGTTTTTCTGGCCGCTGGCGCTCTACGCACTGCTGACGCTGGTATCGGCCTCCTTCTCGCTCAATCCTCGCGCCAGCTTCGTCGACTCGAAGCAACTGGTGCTGTTTCTGATCGTTCCGGTGGTCTACCGCTTTGTCAGCGGCACGCGCGGCTTCACCCTGATGACGGTCGTCGTCACTTGCGCGGCGGCCAGTGCAGCGCTTGGCATCTTTCAATACGGCATCCTTCACTACGACCATCTCGGCCAGCGTCCGCAGGGCACGCTCAGTCACTGGATGACCTACTCCGGCCTGCTGATGCTGGTATTTGCGATTGCACTCGCCCGCGTGCTGTTCGGCCGCGGCGAGCGGACCTGGGCGGCGCTGGTCATTCCCGCGTTGGTGGTCGCCGTCGCTGTGACGTTCACGCGCGGCGCGATGATCGGCGTCTGCGCCGCCGCCGCGGTGCTGTTTGCGCTCAAGGATTTCAGACTGTTCGCGCTCGCACCGTTGATCGTCGCGATCTTCGTCGCGCTCGCCCCGGGACAGATCTTTCAGCGGTTCGCGTCGATCTTCGATCGCAAGAATCCGACGAACATGGACCGCATGGCGATGCTCGGTGAAGGCGAACGGATGATCCGCGCGCACCCGCTGACCGGCGTCGGCCCGGCCATGGTGCAGCGCCTCTACACCGAATATCGCGGCAACGACGCGGTCAACGCCATCAACCCGCACTTGCACAACGTGCCGCTGCAGATCGCCGCCGAGCGCGGCCTGCCGGCGCTGCTGGCCTGGGCGTGGTTCATTGGCGCGGTGATCGCCGATCTGTGGCGTCGCTTCTCGCGATCGGACAGTCGATTCCTGTCAGCGGCAGGACTGGCGTGCGTGACGGCGCTGCTCGTTGCCGGACTGTTCGAATACAATTTCGGCGACTCCGAAGTCCTGATGCTCTTCCTGATCGTCGTCACACTGCCCGCCGCCGCCGAGCGCATCTCCGGTTCATGACCCGGCCGTCACCGGCGCTCAACCGCCAGCGCGCGCAAGAACTGGTGTCGCAATTCAGCGGTTTGTCGATCCTGGTCGCCGGCGACGTCATGCTCGATCGGTTCATCGTCGGCCGGGTGACGCGCATCTCTCCCGAGGCGCCAGTACCAGTCGTTCAGTTTCACGCGGAACATTACCGACTGGGCGGCGCCGGCAATGTCGCGCACAACATTGCCGCGCTCGGCGGTCGCGCAACCCTGATCGGCGTGATCGGGACCGACCTCGCCGCCGAGCGGTTAATCGAACAGCTGAACACCGCCGGGATTGCCAGCGATGGTCTGGTCCGGGATCCGGGGAGACCGACCACCGAGAAAGTGCGGGTCGTCACCGAGCGCAATCAACAAGTGGTGCGAATCGATTATGAGCGGGACGCGGACATTCGCGATGGCGTCGAAAGCGGCGTGATCGAGCGCGTCACCGTGCTCGGCTCCGGCGATGAAGGCCGTGCTGGTGTCGGATTATCTGAAAGGTTGCATCACACGATCGGTCGTTCAGACGTTGCTGAACATCGGCGTGCCGCTGCTCGTGGATCCCAAAATACCGCACCTCGCATGTTATGCCGGCGCGACGCTGGTGACGCCGAACAGTCACGAAGCCGAAGTCGCAACCCACATGCGCATCCGCAACGCCGACGAAGCGCGCGCCGCCGGCGCGCGAGTTTCGCTATCGCGCACAGTGCGCGTCAGCATTGATCACGCGCGGCGAACATGGGATGTGGCTCTCGGATGAGGGCGCAGAACTGGCGATTCCGGCCACCGCGCGAGAGGTCGCCGATGTAACCGGCGCCGGCGATACCGTCGTCGCAACCCTGGCGCTGGCGATCGCGGCCGGGGCGACGCTGATCGAAGCGGCGATTCTGGCGAACCATGCGGCCGGGATCGTGGTTGGCAAATTCGGGCCGGCCACCGTCTCGCGGACAACGAGCTGACCTCGGAGACGTTTAAGTCTGAAGTTTGAAGATCAGAACGTCTGCTGAATCCAACGTCGGAGTCCTTCGAAACAGCTCGCTGGTGGTCTGAGGCAGACTTCCGACCTCAGACTTCCGACTTCAGACTTCAGACTTCGTCAGTGCCTGAAATGTCGCCGGCCGGTGAACACCATCGCGATGCCATGCTCGTTCGCGGCTGCGATCACTTCGTCATCGCGCTTCGATCCACCCGGTTGAACGACCGCGGTCGCTCCGGCCTTTGCCAACGCGTCGAGGCCGTCCCGAAACGGGAAAAACGCGTCTGACGCGACGGTCGCTCCGGCTAGCGACACACCGGCGCCCGCCGCTTTCATCACCGCAACGTTCACCGAGTCGACGCGGCTCATCTGGCCGGCGCCAATCGCCAGCGTCCGCGTCGCGTCTGTAAAAATCACCGTGTTCGATTTCACATGCGCGCAGACTCGCCACGCAAATCGCAACGCCTGCCATTCGGCAGCCGTCGGCTGCCGCCTGGTCACGACCGTCAGTCCTTCGGCATGCCGCTGCCCCACTCGTGCTGCGCTTCGATGACGCGGTCGCGCTGTTGCGCGAGGAGCGAGCCACCGAGAATCGATCGCAGTTCGACGCCTGCCGCTTTCAGGCCGTCCAGGTTGGTCGTCACCACGCGCATGTTCGCCTTGCGAGCAAGGATCGCGCGCGCGTTCTGGTCGATCGCGGGGGCGATGACCGCTTCGATGAACGTCGCAACGATCGCTTCGGCAGTGGCGACATCGAGCGTGCGATTGAGGCCGACGATTCCGCCGAAGGCCGCGAGGCTGTCCGCCTCGCGCGCCCGGACGTACGCTTCGGAGAGCGACGACCCGGTCGCGGCACCGCATGGATTGGTGTGCTTGATGACCACTGCCGCCGGCTCCGTGAACTCGATGGCGATCCGAGCGGCGGCGTCCAGGTCGAGAAGATTGGTGTACAGAGCTCTTTGCCCTGCAGAAAGGTCACCGCTTCAGGGGACCCGTACCAGGCCGCGGGTTGATGCGGATTTTCGCCGTAGCGCAAATCGCGAATCTTCTCGACCGCCAGGTCGATATGCGATGCAAGGTTTCCGCTTGGCGCCGGCGCCGCGGCCGGGCCGTCCTGATTAATCTGCCATCGCCGTAGCGTCTGTCCGATTACGGTATCGTAAGCGCCGGTGTGTTCGATCGCTTTCCGCATCAGGTGAAAGCGAAAATCGAGTGCCGGCGTGTTGTCGAGCGCCGCTAACAGCCGCGGATAATCCGCCGGGTCGACGACGATCAACACATCCTGAAAATTCTTCGCCGCCGCCCGGACCATGCTCGGCCCGCCGATATCGATGTTCTCGATCAGCTCGTCGAACGTCACACCCGGCTTTCGGGCAGCCTGTTCGAACGGATACAAGTTGACGACGACGACGTCGATCAGGCCGATGCCTTGCGAGGCGAGCGCTGCCAGGTCGTCGGCATGCGATCGGCGAGCGAGAATGCCGCCGTGAATCCTCGGGTGCAGCGTTTTCACACGCCCGTCCATCATTTCCGGAAAACCGGTGACGTCCGAGACGTTGGTCACCGGCAGTCCGGCGTCGCTCAACGCTTTTGCCGTGCCGCCGGTCGACAGCAGTTCGAAACCGCGGTCAACCAGTCCTCGGGCCAGGTCGACGAGACCGGTCTTGTCCGACACGCTCAGCAAAGCTCTTGGCATATTCAGGTAGTTCCAGTATTATCGTCTGCGACGCCGGGCGGGCCTGGCGCCGTAAGGGAAAGGCCGCATGACGCGGCCTTTTTTTTTGGTCAATGACGCGGCTCTACGCCAGCGTCGTAGCAAGCAGGAAGAAGAACGATGCGCATCACAGGCAAGGTCAAGTGGTTCAACAACGCCAAGGGGTACGGATTCATCGAACGCGACGGAGGCTCTGACGTCTTCGTCCACTACTCGGCCATCCAGGGCGACGGTTTCCGTTCGCTCGAAGAAGGTCAGGCGGTGGAGTTCGAAATTGTCGACGGCCCCAAGGGCCCGCAAGCCGGTAACGTCACCAAAATCTAACACCTTGACCTAGGGCTGGGGGCTCTCCGAGTTCCCAGCCCATCGCTCTGCTGGTGCTCGCCACTCGTCGCTCGCTGCTTGCTACTCGGACACACCCTTAAACGCTCTCGCGGTAAAACTGACCTTTCCGTTCTTCACGCCGACGCGAAACGCGACCTCGTCGTTCCCCGACTCTCGCAGCTTCTGCACCTGGCCCTTCACCAGTTCGGCGAACTTGTGAAAGGGCACCACCTCTTCACCGACCTCACGGCGCGCTTCCGATAGCGAGTCGTAGAGTTCGGTCAGTTTGTCGAGTTCCCGCACCGGATCCTTGAACGAGGCGACGTGCAGCACCTTGTCGGGCGGCGGCTTCCGTTCTTTCGGCCGCGGTGCGGCGAACGGACCGGCGCGTCCCTCTTCACGGGCGCGCAGCCCCTTGTCCCAGAGATCGACGAAGGCGGCGTAACGCGATTGAATCGAGCTGAAGCGGAATCGATCGCCGGTGTTCTGGATATACATGCGATCGAGCTGCTTCACCTGTGCCGCGACGCGCGCGCGGGTTTCCCACGGCGGTTTCGGCAACCGGCCCGAAAAGTACATGTTGTACTCGGCCTCGAGCTGTTTCAGCTCGGATTCGAGCCGCGTCAGATCCTGGTCGAGAGGACTTTTCGCCACGTGTCGTTACCGCGGAATCAGGAACCAGACCAAGGGCAACCACAGCTCGCGCGCAAACGGAACCGGGCGATCGTCGATCAGCACCTCGGTCGCGTCGGAAGCGCCGACGATCTGAAACAGATCGCGCAGTTTCACGGCGTCGCCCGACCAGAAGCGGGCGCGATAGCGACGCGCGTCGCCCGATCCGGTTTCGCGAAACTCCGCCGAGGCCCGCGCCAACTCGAGCGCCCGCGTAAAATCGGGCGTTTCCAGCGCGGGGAAGACCAGCGTGATCGAGAACGGGCGCGGCTTCGACCCGAACAACGCTTCGTGGAGATCGGGATCGAGCGCGGCGAGCTCGGCGTCGCTCGGCTGCTCCGGCAGCTCCGCATAGGGCCAGAACCGTTCAAGCGGACGAAACTTCGGCTGATCGGGACTCATCGCAAATTGGCGCGGCGGAGCGAATAGCATACCATTTCGCGAATGCCCGATTTCCGCGTGATTCCGTCGATCGACGAACTGCGGCGCCGGCCGGCAGTCCACGCGCTCGAAGCGAAATTCGGTGCAACCGCGACGATCGACGCGCTGCGTTCGGCAGCCGGCGACGTCCGCCGCGCCATCACGCAGGGCGACGCGAATCTCGTTGACGAAGCCGCCGCCATCGCGCGCATCGAAGCCGCTGCCGCGAAGCTGCTCGATTCTGCATTCGTGCATTCGCTCGAGCCGGTCATCAACGCCAGCGGCGTCATCATCCACACCAACCTTGGTCGGGCGCCGCTGGCGGCGAGCGCGATCGAACGGGTGGCAACTATCGCGGCCGGTTATGCGTCGCTCGAATACGACCTCGGCCGGGGCGCCCGCGGCCGGCGCGACGTCCACGCCGAGCAGCTGTTGCGCCGCCTGACCGGCGCCGAGGCGGCGGTCGTCGTCAACAACAACGCCGCTGCGACCCTGCTGCTGCTCGCGGCGCTGGCAGCCGGCCGCGAGGTGATTGTTTCGCGGGGCGAACTCGTGGAAATCGGCGGCGGCTTCCGCGTGCCCGACGTGATGGCGCAATCCGGGGCGGTGTTGCGCGAAGTCGGGACGACCAACAAGACGCGCGCGTCGGACTACGCCGCGGCCGTCAACCGAACGGACCGCGTTGATTCTGCGCGTTCATCCCTCGAATTTCCGAATCGAGGGATTCACGGCGCGGCCTTCGCTGTCGGAGATCGTCGCGGTCGGTCGCGCGGTCGGCATCCCGGTCGCGGAAGACCTTGGCAGTGGACTGCTGCGCCGCGCCGAGCGACCGGCGCTGGCAGACGAGCCCTCGGCCGACGAGACGATCGCCGCGGGGGTGGACGTGTGCTGTTTCAGCGGCGACAAGCTGCTTGGCGGCCCGCAGGCGGGCATCATCGCCGGTCGAGCAGCGATGATCGATCGCATTCGCATTCATCCACTGATGCGCGCGCTGCGGGTCGACAAGATGACCTATGCGGCGCTCGAAGCGACGCTGCTCGAATACGCGGCCGGCCGCGCCCAGACCGCTGTGCCGGTTCAGCGGATGCTGGCGATGACGGCCGAGGAGGTACGCACGCGAGCCGCAGCGCTTGCCGCCGCAATCAACGCGCGCCCCGGATGGCACGCGGAGTTGGTCGAGGGGTCGTCGGCGATTGGCGGTGGAAGCGCCCCGGGAATCGAGTTGCCGACTTCGCTGGTTTGGCTCACCGCCGACGGGCGCTCGCCCGACGCGCTCGAAGAGCAACTGCGGCTGGGTCGTCCGATCGTGATCGCCCGCATCGAACGCGATCGACTGCTGCTCGATTTGCGAACGGTTATGCCCGATCAGGACGCGGCGCTGGCGCAGCGTTTCGCGGAGCTCTAAGAGACTGTCTCGCGTGGTTTACTACCGCTCGCCGATTCACGATGAACGCCGAGTTCGCCAAGAACGCAGAGAATCCGAGTGAAATTCAGACTCGGCGATCTTGGCGGCCTCGGCGTTCCTCTTCAATCAGCGATGGCTTTCAGAGAGAAAAGTCAACGGCTGACCTCGTTATAATTCGCGCATGAAACGAGCACACGCTCTCGCCCTGTTACTGTGCGCCGGGGCAATGGCGACGGTCGCGGTTCACGCGCAGCCACCGCCACCAGCGGTTCGGCCGCTGGTGAACGCGGGCGCAAAAGACCTGGCCGACGGCAAGAGGATCTTCGACGCGCAATGCGCGTGGTGTCATGGCGCCGAGGGAACCGGCGGCACCGGGCCGAACCTGCAACGGACGACGCTGCGTAGCGCGGCGAACGATGCGGCCCTCGCGCAGTTGGTGCGAAACGGTATTCCAGGGACGGAAATGCCGTCCTTTGCAATTGCACTGACCGAGCGAATGGCATGGCAAACCGCTTCGTATGTGAAGTCGCTGGGCCGAACCAAATCGAAACCGCTGCCGGGTGATGCGGCGCGCGGCGCCGCGCTGTATGGAACCAATGGCTGCGCGTCGTGCCACGTCGTGTCGGGATCTGGAGGCGCGCTCGGCCCGGAACTGACGCGCATCGGGACACAACGCGGTCCTTCATACCTGAGGGATGCGCTGATTAAGCCGGCCGCCACGCATCCGCCCGGCTACCTCGTCGTCCGCGCGACGCAGCCCGATGGCAGCGAGGTGCGCGGCGTCCGCGTGAACGAAGACGTGTTCTTCGTGCTGATTCGCGATGCCGGTGGCACCGTTCATTCACTCGAGAAATCGAAACTCACCAAATTCGAACGCCAGCTCGAAGCGTCGCTGATGCCGTCCTACGCCACCCGCCTGTCGGAAGCTCAACTCGACGACATGGTGGCTTACCTCTCGGGATTGCGAGGTGAGAAATGAACAATCAACAGATGCGGCGCGGTGCGGCGGCTGTGGCGTTCGGCGCGATCGTCCTCGCGATCGCCTCGATCCGTGCCCAAGGTCCAGCCGACAACAACTGGACGACCTATTCCGGGTCGCTGTCATCGCATCGCTTTTCGCCGCTGCAACAGCTGACACCGTCGAATGTCACGAAGCTGAAACCGGTTTGGGTTTACCAGCCGCCTGGTGTCGGCACGGTTGAAACCACTCCGCTGGTGGTCAACAACGTGATGTACGCGACATGGGGGCCGACCGGTGTCGCCGCGCTCGACGTACGAAGCGGCAAAACGTTGTGGGAATGGACGCGGCCGATCGCCGCCAGCGTTTTGAACCTTGGCTTCCCTCGGGTAAACCGCGGCGTTGCATTCCTCGACAACACGCTCTACGTCGGAACGCTCGACGGTTTTCTGGTCGCGCTCGACTCGCGCAGCGGCGCGGAGAAGTGGACCGTCCACGTCGGCGAAAATCCGCTCGGCCATTCGATCACGGCGGCACCGCTCGCCGTCGAAGGCAAAGTGATCGTGGGCATCAGCGGCGGCGAAGCGGGCATTCGCGGCTTCCTCGACGCCTACGACGCCAAGACTGGCAAGCTGCTATGGCGCTTCTGGACCGTCCCGTCACCCGGCGAACCTGGCAGCAACACCTGGCCGGGCGACAGCTGGGTGCATGGCGGCGGCGCCACATGGCTGACCGGCTCGTACGATCCGGAACTGAAGCTGCTGTATTGGGGCACCGGCAATCCCGGTCCGGACTGGAACGGCGATTCCCGCACCGGCGACAACTTGTACACGTCGTCGTTGGTGGCGATCGACGTCGAAACTGGAAAGGCGAAGTGGCATTTCCAGCACACGCCGCATGACGTCCACGACTGGGATTCGAATCAGATTCCGGTGCTGGTCGACGCGGAGTTCGGCGGCCGGCCGCGGAAGCTGGTGGCGATGGCAAACCGCAACGCGTTCTTCTACGTTCTCGATCGCACGAACGGCGAGTACCTGCTGGGCGCGCAGTACGCAAAACAGACCTGGGCCAAAGGCCTGGACGAAAAGGGACGGCCAATTCTGATTCCCGACATGGAGCCGTCGGAGAAGGGAACGCTGGTCTATCCCAGCCTGCAGGGCGCAACCAATTGGGCGAGCCCGTCGTACAGTCCGTCAACCGGCTTGATGTACGTGCCAGTGCGTGAGATGGGGTCGATCTACTTCAAGACTCCGGTCGAGTACCGGCCAGGCACTTACTACACCGGGGGAAGCGAAAAACGCCTCGACGAAGAGTCGTGGGGTGCGGTGCGCGCGATCGACGTGAAAACCGGAAAGCAGGCGTGGGATTTCGCGTTGCCGTCTCCGACCTGGGCCGGCGTGCTGTCGACCGCCGGCGGATTGGTGTTCAGCGGATCGAACGAGGGAAACTTCTACGCGCTCGACGCGAAGACCGGCAAAGCGCTGTGGCAGTTTCAGACCGGCGGACTGATCCGGTCCGGTCCGATGTCATTCGGTGTGGATGGGAAACAGCTTGTCGCAGTAGCGAGCGGACGAGCGATTTTTGTTTTTGCGTTGGGCGAGTAGCGGTCCGGAAAAAACCACGGAAAGGCGCAACATGGAGTTAGTGGTAGGGCTCGCAATGATCATCGGTGCGGCGGTGGCGCCGAAGTCGGGCGCCGCGATGTGCGTGCTGGCGCCGGCGGACTTCCAAACCGTCGGTATCACCAACGCCGCGAAACCGAGTGCTAACGTGCAGGACGCTGGCGCCAGCGTCTACTGTGTCTACGCGGGCAAGTCGGGCGCGACCGGCGGCCTCGAGCTCGACGTCTTCAACCCGGCCGGTACGAATGCCGCCGACGCCAAGGAAACGTTCAAGACCTCGATTTCAGAAGGCGGCAGCCCGATGAAGCCGATTTCGATCGCCGGTGCCGACGAAGCACAATGGTCACCGAACGCGGTCTCCGGCGGGCCGCCGTTTGCCAGCATCACGGTGCGTCGCGGCACATTGGTGTTTTCCCTGAGTATCCCTGCACGCGCCAACGCGCAGGAACAGCTGACGAAATTATCATTGCTCATTCTTTCAAGGTTTTGAGGTGGATGGGCGCTGACTTACTTCTCCGGCGCGCGGTAACTGCTGGTCGCGAAAACCTGCGCCCGCCGGCTGGCGGTGACGCGGACGTCGATGGTGCGGTCGGTCGCGTCGGCGGGCGGTTCGACGAACAGCACGTAGTGGCCGTTCAGCGCACCCGAGACGAATCGCATCGGCTTCTCCGGAAAATCAAGCGACTGCGCGTAGAAGCCGCCGGTATCTCGAGCGATGACCTGCATGCCTCCGGCCATCGAATGTATGTCGGCTTTGGTGATGTCGAGCGAGAACACCGACACCCGCGCCTCGATCAGCTTGCGTCTGGCCTGCGCGTACTCGTTGTTCATGTCGGTCTTGTCGGCGAGGTCGTCCGGCAGCGCACCAAACCTCGCATGGGTTATGCCGCTGTCCTGGCGCAGACCAAACGGCGTGGTCCCCATCCCGTAGCCGATGTAGGCAATCGCCTTCGAGCCGGGCATTGGACTCAAGGCGCCGGCGATCGCCGAGAATGCCTGCTCCATCGTCGATATCTCTCGGCCGGCCGGCGCGCCGATGGCGTCCAACAGCGAGGGCGAACCGCGCGGCACTGACGCAGGCGGCGGTTCGTGCAGCAATCCCCTGGTCAGAAGACGCTCGATAGCAGCGCGATCGTCGGTGAAGTCGCTGTAGACCCTCAGGCTGTTCTCGTACTGAAGAACGGCGACACGAGCCGACGCGGGCAGCGATCGGACGAGATCGCGGCTGTACTCGATCATCCGGACGAGTCCCCATGCGCGTTCGTTGGTAAGACTCTTCTGAAACAGAAGAACGACCAGCTGTCCCGGTTCTGACGCACCGGGCGTGTTCCGCGCTGAAAGCAGCGCGCCGGACGGACCGCGCGGCGCCGGATCGCCGCTCCACAATGCCATCTGCACACGTGCCGGCTTTCCGCCGATCGTCACCGAGAAGTCCGGCGCTGCTAAACCAAGGATGGCTGCGCCGAAATCATCGATGACGCGCGCGTCAACCACGACTCGTGTGACCTCGACGCGTTCAACGAGCGGAGGCGGCTGTTGCGCAGGCTGCTGCGCGAACAGTGCAGTGCCGAACAGGAGGGCGACAGCGCCGATCGTCACGCGAAAGCGACTCACCACGACGCGATTCTAACGTGCCTCGCGACGCCGCTTCATTAAATCGGCCTCTTCCTTGGCACGGCGTGACACGAAGCGAAGAAAGCCGTCCTGTTGGAAGTGCGCGCCAAACATCAGCCGGTTGATCGATTCGGCAAATCCGAGATTGTAGTAATCCTGGCCGGTGTAGTAGCGCGCGAACATCCCCCAGCCGCCCTGGTCGGTGAAGGTGCACGACATCTCGGCCTGGAATGCGAACGAGCCGACGGTATCCGGTTGCTCGCCAACGTAGAACAGCGCGACGCTGGCATCAACGCGGCTCTTGCAGACGCGACGGAAGCGGGTGGCGCCTCCCGCCAAAACGGAGGCGCGGGTAGTGCCGTAAAACGGTTCAACGCGCGGATCGGTGTGGAAGTGGCGATCGATGTCAAAGCCGAGCGTGAATTCGCGCGCGCCGATCTGCTCTTCGATGCCCGCCTGTTTCTGGGCGTCGGTCGAGACGTCGTGGAGCCATTCACGGCGATAGCGCCCGCCAAAGCGGACGAAGTTGGTACTGAAACTGCCGTCGATGTGGTTGATTTGCTGCAGATCCGGCGGACCGACGCATTGGTCGCCGACCAGTGTGTCGGTGGTGAACAAGCAGCCGTCCTGGCCGTTGGAATGGTGGCCGACGGTCGCCTGCGCGGCCCAGAGGCCGACGCGCGAGCCGCGCTCGATCGGTTCGCCTCGGAAAAACAGTTGCGTGAATGTTCCCTTCGGCATGTAGGACGGCGTCCGCACCGGCGCGCTGCGCGCGTCGATCATCCTGAGCCGCACGCGCGGAGTACCGACAATCGAATAACCGCGTTTGAACTCGCCGGTGAGCAGATCCTCGATCACCAGCTTGTCCGAGAACGTTTGCCGAATCACGAAGTTCGGCTGGATGTCGGCTTCGAACTTGATGTGATCGCGCGGCAGATTGAAGAAGACATAGGTGCCCGGAAGGAACGGCACGACCTGTCTTCGTTCGACTTCGGGCGGAATCGGCGTCGGCACCTGATCAGCTGGTGCGGGCGGCTGCGCGCCGGCCATCGCCGGTAGCAGCAGCGCGAGAAACAGAAGGACGGCACACATCACGTGCCGTCGATTCTAAAAGATTGTGCTGATGGAAGCGGCGGCGAGGTCGAGCACGCGGGCCGGCAGAATGCCGAGGTAGAACAGCAGGATCGCCGAAATCACCAGCGCGGCGCCGGCAAGCGCCGGCGTCGGCGGCACCGGCTCGCCGCTGCCGCGCGGCGTCATGTACATCATCACCACGATGCGCAAATAGAAAAACACCGAGACGACGCTGGTCAACACGCCGATGATCGCCAGCCAGTTGTAGCCGGCCTTCACTGCCGCGCTGAAGACGTACCATTTCGCGATGAATCCGGCCAGCGGCGGGAATCCACCGAGCGAGAGCAGGAAGATCGTCATCAGCGCTGCCAATGCCGGCCGTTCGTTCCACAGCCCGGCGTAGTCCTCCACCCGATCGTTGGCGCGATCGCCGGCATCGAGCACCGCGATGACGCCGAACGCGCCAAGGTTGGTGATTGCGTAGGTCAACAGGTAGAACAGAATCGCCCCCTTGCCGACGTCGTTCGCCGCCACCATCGCGACAAGCAGGTAGCCGCCGTGACCGATGCTCGAATAGGCGAGCATCCGCTTGACGTTCGACTGCGACACCCCGACCACCGTGCCCACGATCATCGTCGCTGCGGCGATGCCCCAGAGAATCACGCTCCAGTCGCCACGCAACGGCTCGAACGCCGACAGGAAGACACGGGTGAACGCCGCGAACGCCGCCGCCTTGACGCCGGTCGACATGAAACCGGTGACCGCGGCTGGCGCCCCTTCGTAGGCGTCGGGCGTCCACATGTGGAACGGCACGGCCGCCACCTTGAAGGCAAACCCGACCAGCAACAGGCCGACCGCCAGCAACTGCATCGGCGTCGGCGACATCGCCTGCGCCGCAATCAGACTGCCCACCCGATCGAGCCGCGTGCTGCCGGTCAAGCCGTAGGTAAAGGCGATGCCGTACAGGAAGAATGCGCTCGAGAACGCGCCGAGCAGAAAGTATTTCAGCGCGGCCTCGCTCGAAAGCGGCGACTGACGGCGGATGCCGGTCAACACGTAGACCGCGAGCGACAGCACTTCCAACGCGAGAAAAATCAGCAACAAGTCGGTGGCGGTCGCCATCAGAATCATCCCGGCGACCGCAAACAACAGCAGCGCGTAATACTCGCCCATCGGCAGCTGCT
Source organism: uncultured Acidobacteriota bacterium (assembly GCA_963695635.1). Taxonomy (GTDB): domain Bacteria; phylum Acidobacteriota; class Vicinamibacteria; order Vicinamibacterales; family CAVVIG01; genus DATKHR01. The sequence goes on along the minus strand of CAVOHK010000006.1, from coordinate 100,123 downwards.
CGCGATCGATGGTCGGTCCGGAAATCGCGATCGACAGTGTGCCAACGACCACCAGCACCATGGTGACGAACAGGCCGAAGTTGTCCGCGGCCACCATGCCAAAGCTGACGGCGCCGCGTCCCCACAGCAACAACGAGGCAATCGCCGCGCCGGCCAGCCCGACGAAGCCAAGACCGCCGATCGGCATGCGCTCGCCAGGCTCGCGGAACGCCTCGGCAATCATCGCGGCGATGCCGGCCGCGGTCACGCAGGCCATCGGAACGATCGCGTTGAAGGCGCCGTTCAACGGGAGGCTCCGGCACCGGCACCGGCACCGGCACCGGGTGCTGGGTGCTGGGTGCTGGGTGCTGGGTGCTGGTGCTGGGTGCCGGGTGCCAAGGTGCTGGGTGCCGAGGTGCCGGGTGCCGGGGTGCTGGGTGCCGAGTGCCCAGCGTTGAGGACGGCCGAGGCGCGTTGGTGGATTAGATTGAGGGTTCGCTCGACGGACGGCCCAATCGGCCGCAGGAAAATATTCGGGAGAACGCCCATCAGAATCGCGACCGCGATAATCGGGGCGATCACGACCCACTCACGCGGTTGCAGGTCTGCGAGGTTCGCGTTCTTCTCGTTGGTCACCGGACCGTAGTTGACCCGTTGAAACATCCACAACATGTAGGTCGCGGAGAGGATTACGCCGGTCGCGGCGAATGCCGCCAGCTTCGGATTGATGCGAAACGCGCCGAGCAGAATCAAAAACTCGCCGACGAATCCGTTCAACCCGGGCAAACCGATTGACGACAGCGTGATGATCAGGAATGCGGCGACCAGCCGCGGCGTCACCTTCTTGAGGCCGCCGTACTCGGCGATCAGGCGGGTATGACGACGATCCGACAACATTCCGACGATCAAGAACAGACCACCGGTGCTGATGCCGTGATTCAACATCTGATAGACGGCGCCCTGGACGCCTTGCATGTTCATGGCGGCGATGCCGAGCACCACGAAACCGAGGTGGCTGACGCTCGAATACGCCACCAGCTTCTTCATGTCCGGCTGGACCATCGCCACCAGCGCGCCGTAGATGATGCCGATTACCGCCAGGACGCCGAGCGCCGGCGCAAAGTAGACCGCCGCCTGCGGGAACAACGGAAACGCAAATCGTATCAGTCCGTAGGTGCCCATTTTCAGCAGGACGCCGGCCAGAATGACCGAGCCGGCAGTCGGCGCCTCCACGTGCGCATCGGGCAACCAGGTATGAAACGGGAACAGCGGTACTTTGATCGCGAACGCGAGTGCGAACGCGAGAAAGAAATACACCTGCAGGTGATCGGGTACGTCGAGCGTATATAGCTTCAACAGATCGAAGCTGTAAGAACCGGTCGCGGTGTAGTGCAGGTACGCCAACCCGAGGATTGCCAGCAACATCAGCACGCTGCCGGCCATCGTGTAGAGGATGAACTTCACGGCGGCATAAATCCGCCGGTCGTAGCCCCAGATGCCGATCAGGAAATACATCGGCACCAGCATCGCGTCCCAGAACACGTAGAACAGGAACAGATCGAGCGACACAAACACGCCGAGCATCGCGCTCTCGAGCAGGAGCACGAACATGCAGAACGCCCTGGTCTTGGTGTGAACCGATTCCCATGAACTGAGCAGCGCAATCGGCGTCAGAAATCCGGTGAGCACCAACAGCAGCAGACTGATCCCGTCTACGCCGACCGCGTAGGTAATGCCGAATGCGGGAATCCACGCGTGCCGTTCGACGAACTGAAATTCTGGCGAGCCGGGGACGAAGCGGCTCCAGAGCAGCAGCGTTTCGGCAAACACCAGCAGTGAAATGACCAGCGCGATCATCCGCGACACGCGCTCTTCGTTGTCGCCCGGCCGGACAAACAGCAGCAGGATCGCGCCGACCACCGGCAAGGCCACGAGTGTCGAAAGGATCGGGAACGGCATCAAGGCTGTCTATTTACCGCCACAAGTAATACCCAAGGATCGTCACCACTCCGGCGAACAACGATGCCGCATACGCTCGCACCGATCCGGTTTGCAGCCGCCGCAGCAGTTGGCTCCAGCCCGACACCGATAAGCCGGTGCCGTTGACCGCGCCGTCAATAATCTTCACGTCGACGATCTTCCACAGTCCTTCCTGCGATGCGATGCGAATCGGCTGCACGATCGCCGCGTCGTAGATCTCGTCCACGTCAGTACTTGTTCACCAGCAGGCGATGCACGCCGCTGAACCGGGTGGCCAGCGCATCAGCGGCTGCGCGGTTTCGCAGGAAGAAATAGGCGGCGATACCGATGCCTGCAATCGCCACCCCACTCGAGACCAGCATCAGCGTCAGTTCAACGCCGTGCTCCGCGCCGCCGTGCGCCGCCTCGACGTGGAAGCTCGGTTCGAGGAATCGTCCAAACCAGTCGCCGCCGCCAAGCGCCCCAGGCAATCCGACGTAACCCGCCAACCACGGAGCCGATCGCGAGGACGATCAGCGCGACCGCCATTGGGGCGGGGGCGTCGTGGAGGTGAAGCGGGTGCTGTGCAGCGCCCACTTGTGAGGCCGAAGCCGAAGGCGAAGGCCCGCTGTGAGGCCGAGCCGGGCGAAGGCCCATGAAAAGCGAGGAACACCAGCCGGAACATGTAGATCGCGGTCAGCAGTGAAGTGATCAAACCGATCGACCACAAGACAGTGTGTCCGCCGGCGAAGGTGCGAAACAGGATTTCGTCCTTGCTGAAAAAGCCGGCCAGGCCGGGAACGCCGGCGATCGCGATGGCACCAATTAAGAACGTCCAGTAGGTGATCGGCAGGTCCTTCTTCAACCCGCCCATCCTTCGCAGATCCTGCTCGCCGTGGAGCGCGTGGATGACTGCACCGGATCCGAGGAACAGCAATGCCTTGAAAAATGCGTGCGTGTAGAGATGAAAGATGCCGCCGGCAAAGGCGCCGACGCCCATCGCCAGGAACATGTAGCCGAGTTGCGAGACGGTCGAATACGCCAGCACGCGTTTGATGTCGGTCTGCACCAGGCCGATCGTCCCGGCCATCAACGCGGTGGCGATGCCGATGACCGCAACGACGGCCAGCGTTTCCGGCGTATGGCTGAACAGCGCGGCGTTCCGGCCGATCATGTAGACCCCGGCAGTCACCATCGTCGCCGCGTGAATCAGCGCCGAAACCGGAGTCGGGCCTTCCATCGCGTCCGGCAGCCAGACGTACAGCGGAATCTGCGCGGACTTACCGATCGCGCCGATGAACAACAACAGCGTCGTCAGCGAGAGCGCGCCGAACGCCGTTTCGCTACTCAACTCGGAGACCGCGCGAGCCACCTCCGAGAATTCGAGTGTGCCAAACCGAACGAAGATCAGAAAAATGCCGAGGATGAAACCGAAATCGCCAATCCGGTTGACGATGAAGGCTTTCTTGCCGGCATCGGACGCAGATTTCTTCTGATACCAGAAGCCAATCAGCAGATACGAACACAGGCCGACACCTTCCCACCCGACGAACATCACCACGAAGTTCGAGCCGAGCACCAGCACCAGCATGAACGCGGCAAACAGGTTCAAATAAGAAAAATAGCGCGCGTACTCGGGATCGGTCTCCTCGTGCATGTAGGCGGTGGAATAGATGTGGATCAGCGAGCCGATGCCGCTAACCACCAGAATCATCACCGCCGACAGCGGATCGAGATGAAACGTGAACCCGACGGTCAGGTCGCCGGAGGCGATCCAGTTGAAGACCTGCTGCTGAATCACCCGCTCTTCAGGGGCGAGGCCAACCAGCCGCCAGACCATCAACGCCGAGATCAGAAATGATCCGATGATCACCGCGCAGGCTACCGCGCCCGACACACCCTTGGTCAGCCGCCGGCCGAAGCTGGCGTTGATCAGGAAGCCGAGAAGCGGCAACAGCGGTATTAGCAGGAGCATCTGGTTCGTTTAAGAAGAACGCCGAGTTCGCGGAGGTCGCCGAGAATAATTCTCTCGGCGCGCTCGGCGAGCTCTGCGTTCAACACTCGTATCGTTACCATCGCAGCGCCGTGAAGCTGTCGGGATTCAGCGATTCCCGATGACGAAACAGGCTAATCACGATGGCCAATCCCACCGCCGCTTCCGCGGCGGCGACGGTCATCACGAAAAACACGATGATCTGCCCGTCGGCGGATCCGAGCGCGCGGCCGAACGCGACGAACGTGAGATTGACGGCGTTCAGCATGATCTCGACCGACAGCAGAATCGTGATCAGGTTCCGCCGCACGAACACGCCAGCCGTGCCGATCGAGAACAGTACCGCCGACAGCACCAGGTAATGGTTCAGGGTCGGCACGTCAGTGCGATTCCTTTCGCGCCAGCACCACCGCACCGACCATTGCCACCAGAATCAGGATCGATGTCACTTCGAACGGAAACGCGTATTCCGTGAACAACGCCCTGCCAATCGTCCTGACCGAGGTGACCGATCCCGAGGGGAACGCGCCCGACTCGCCACCCTTGCTCAGCGCCCAGATCAGCTCGACGATCAGCACCACCGCCAGCAGCGCGCCGAACCGCATCGGCCCTTTGCGTAGCAGCGGATGGGTGCGCTCGTCGAATTCGGTTTCTTCGTGCGGCGCGTTCAGCAGCATCACGACGAACAGGAACAACACCATGATCGCGCCGGCATAGACGATGATCTGGATGACTGCCGCGAACGGCGCATCGAGCAGTACGTAAAGACCGGACAGCGCACCAAACGATGCGATCAGCAACAGCACGCTGTGAATCGGATTTCGTTGAGCGATCACCAGCAGCGAAGTGACCACGGCGACCGCGCCGAACCCGTAAAACAACAACAGCTCAGAGGCCAAAGTAGATAACCCCCGCCGCTGTGACCAGCAGGTTGACCACCGACAGCGGCAGCATCACCTTCCAGCCGAACGCCATCAGCTGGTCGTAGCGATACCGCGGCAGCGTCCACCGCATCCACACGTAGAAGAACAGCAGGAAGCCGACCTTCAGCAGAAACCAGATCCAGCCGAGCGATTCCGGCAACAGCGGGCCGTGCCAGCCGCCGAGGAACAGATCGGTGGCGACCGCCGACACCGTCACCATGTTCACGTACTCCGCGAGGAAAAACATCGCGAAGCTCATGCTGCTGTACTCGGTGTGATAACCGGCAACCAGTTCCTGCTCCGCTTCCGGAAAATCGAACGGCGCGCGATTGGTTTCAGCGACACCGGCCGTCATGAAAATGAAGAAGCCGAGCGGCTGCAGAAAAATGAACCAGCGCGGAATGAATCCCAGCCAGGTGCCGGCCTGGCGATTGACGATGTCGGTGAGCGACAGCGAGTTGCCGATCAGCAGCACAGCCGCCAGCGCCATCCCGTACGAGAGCTCGTAACTGATCATCTGCGCCGACGAGCGCAGCCCGCCGAGCAACGCGTACTTGCTGTTCGAACTCCAACCCGCCAGCACGATGCCGTAAACGCTCATCGACGCGATTGCAAAGACGACGAGGATCGCGACGTTGACGTCGGCGACCTGCAGCGGGAAACCCTCCGGGATCAACCCGAGCAGCGTCGTCGTGCCGCCAAACGGCACGACCGCGAATGCCGCGAACGCGCACATCGCGGAAATGATCGGGGCCAGCGCGAAGAGGAACGCATCGGCGGCTTTCGGCCGCAGTTCCTCTTTGAACATCAACTTGATGACATCGGCGAATGGCTGAAGCAAACCGGCCCAGCCGACGCGATTCGGACCGATCCGCTGCTGCAGCACGGCCGCCAGACGGCGCTCGACCCACACCATCCCCGCCGCCGCAAGCAAGAGCCCGTGGAAGACGACGAGGATGATCCCGATCTGCGCGATCGTTAACCGCGTCATCCGCTAATGCGCTCCCACCGGCTGCCTGGCCCGCCAGTCGGCAACCAGCGGACAGTGTCCCGCTTTGATGTGGGCCTCATATTCGTGCCGGAAATGCTTGAGGGTCGTGACCACCGGCGTCACGGCGGCGTCGCCGAACGCGCACAGCGTTTTGCCGCCGATGTTCGCTGAAATGCTCGACAACAGATCGAGATCGCGCAACTGTCCGTCACCGCGCTCGATTTTTTGCAGGATCTTGTGAAGCCAGTCGGTGCCTTCGCGGCACGGCGTGCATTTGCCGCACGACTCGTGCTTGTAGAAGTGCAGCAGGTTTTCCGCGAGCCAGACCATGCAGGTGGTGTCGTCGAGCACGACGATCGCCGCGGAACCGAGCAGCGACCCGGCCTTTTGAATCGCGTCGAAGCTGGCCTGGGTGTCGAGCTGATCGGGCAACAGGATCGGTACCGATGATCCACCCGGGATCACCGCCTTGAGCGTTCGCCCGTCACGCACGCCGCCGGCGTGGCCGTCGATCAGTTCGCGCAGCGTGATACTCATCGACGCTTCATAGACGCCGGGGCGTTTCACGTGCCCGCTGACACAATACAGCTTAGGCCCGCCATTTTTTTCCGGACCGAGCGCCGCGAAGAATTCGGCGCCGCGCGCGACGATTAACGGGATGTTACACAGCGTTTCGACGTTGTTGACCGCCGTCGGCTTGTTGTAGAGACCGACGACCGCCGGAAACGGCGGCTTGTTGCGCGGCTGGGCGCGTTTGCCTTCGAGCGATTCCAGCAGCGCGGTTTCCTCGCCGGCTTCGTAGGCGCCGGCGCCGCGGTGGACATAGACGTCGCAGTCGAATCCCGAGCCGAGAATGTTCTTCCCGAGAAACCCGGCGGCGTAGGCGTCGGCGATCGCCTGCTCGAGAACGTGCTGCACGTGGTAGAACTCGCCGCGGATATAGATGTACGCGACTTTGGCGCCGATCGCGTAGCAACCGATCGCGCAGCCTTCGATCAGGAGGTGCGGATTGCGCTCCATCAGCAGGTGATCTTTGAACGTACCCGGTTCGCTTTCGTCGGCGTTGCAGGCGATGTAGCGCGGTTCGATCTTTTTGTCGACGAACTGCCACTTCATGCCGGTCGGAAATCCCGCGCCGCCGCGGCCGCGAAGGCCCGACGCCTTCACCAGATCGATGAGCGAATCGGGCGTCTGGCCTAGCGCTTTCTTCAGCGCGTCATAGCCCTCGTGCTGGCGGTAAAAATCGAGGGTATGGCTGTTCGGTTGGCGAACGTACCTTTGTGAGGATCGGGTCCATAGTCGTCACGATTTCCGCTCGACCACGTGATGACAGCCGGTAAGCGCCGACTCGCCGCGTGCCTTGAGGTCGTCCAGCAGTTTGCCGACGCTGTCGGGACTCTGGTTCTCCTGCCACGCATCGTTCACCATCACCACCGGCGCGCGATCGCAGGCGCCGAGGCACTCGACTTCTTGCAGCGTAAACGTTCCTGACGGATCGGTCTGCCCGGGTTTGATATTCAACCGTTCACACAACGCCGCGGTGACGCGTTCGGCGCCGTTGACGGCGCACGACAGCGTGCGGCAGACGCTGAGCACGAACTTACCGACCGGCTTGCGATAGAACATCGAGTAATAGGTCACGACGTCTTCGACGTCGGCCCGGGTGATCTCCAGCAGCTCGGCCACGTGACGAATGCCGTTCGCGGTGATGTAGCCCTGCTGCTGTTGCACCAGATACAGTGCCGGCAGCACCGCGGAGCGCTTGCGATCGGGCGGATAGCGCTTGATGATTTCATCGAAGCGGGCGCGATTCTCGGCGGAATAGGCAAACGGCGGGCCTTCGTCCTCGAGCAGTCGCGCCGACTTGTGAAAGGTGGCGTCGTAGGCCATCTTTGGATGAAAGCTCACCGGACTCCGTCTCCACGTCATCGACCTCTTTACGGTCAACGTCTCCCATCACGACGTCAATCGAGCCGATCACGGCGATCACGTCGGCGATCAATCCACCGACAATCAACCGCTCCAGCGCCTGGCAGGCCAGCAGCGACGGCGCGCGCGACTTGATGCGCCACGGCCGATTGCTACCGTCCGAGACCACGTAGAAACCCTGCTCGCCGCGCGGCCCTTCGACCGGCACGTAGGCCTCGCCGGCCGGCACCGTGAAGCCCTGCGAATAGATCAGGAAGTGCTGGATCAGCGCTTCCATTTCCGTGTAGACCTTGTCTTTGGGCGGCGGAGTGATGCGCGGATCGTCCACCGCGTAGACGCCGGTCGGTGAAATCCGCTCGAGTGCCTGCCGGCAAATCTTCATGCTCTCGCGCAGTTCCGCGACGCGCACCAGATAGCGCGAGTAGACATCCCCCTTGGCTTGCGTCGGGACGTTGAAGTCGTAGGTCTCGTAGCCGTTGTAGGGAAAATACTTGCGCACGTCGTAATCGTTGCCGGCGGCGCGGGCGATCGGTCCGACCAGGCCCCAGGCGATCGCGTCCGCCTTGCTGACGACACCCACGCCCTGGGTGCGCTTCAAGTCAGATCTGGTTCTTGGTCAGCAGATCTTCGTATTCATCGAGCTTCAGCGGCATCCGCTCGAGGAACGCCTTCACCGTATCGTGAAAGCCACGCGGCAGGTCTTCGCGAAGGCCGCCAACGCGCATATAGCTCGGGAACAGGCGGAACCCGGCGAGCAATTCGTTGAGGTTCAGCAGCAGCTCGCGCTCGCGGAAGGCGTAGAGCATCACCGACACCGCGCCGACTTCCATGCCGTGGGTGCCCAGCCAGACCAGATGACTGTTGATCCGCTGCAATTCGGCAAGCAGCACGCGGATGTCGCGAACGCGCTGCGGCACCTCGAGGCCGAGCAGCTTCTCGACCGACATGGAGAACGCCATCGAGTTCGACTGCGCGCTCAGGTAATCCATCCGCTCGACCAGCGGGATCACCTGCTGCCACTTCTTCTGCTCGGCCGTCTTTTCGATGCCGGTATGCAGGTAGCCGATGGTCGGTGCGCACGACAGCACCGTCTCGCCATCGAGCTCGAGCACCAGCCGCAGTACGCCGTGCGTACTGGGGTGCTGCGGCCCCATGTTGACGGTCATCGTTTCCGCGCGGATGTCAGCCACGCGTCAGCCGATCCTTCATGACGTTCTGGCGGAACTCTTCCTCGGTCACCTGCAGCGGTTGCGCGGCGTTCGGAGTCTTGCGAATCTGCACCGGATAGTCCTTGCGCAGCGGAAAGCCGTCCCAGTCTTCGGGCATCAGCAAACGGCGCGGGTCGGGGTGGCCGTCAAAGGCAATCCCGAACAGATCCCACACCTCGCGCTCGAGCCAGTTCGCCGCCGGCCAGATGCGGCAGACCGTCGCAACGTGCGGATCGTCGGCCTGCAGCCGCACTTTCACGCGCAGCCGGAGCCGATTGGCAATCGAGACCAGAACGTACACCACCTCGTAGCGTGGCTGCCGCGGCCAGTAGTCGGCCGCGGTAATTTCAGCGAGGAAATCGAAGGCCAGGTCCGGACGGTCGCGCAGCGCCTGGGCAACCGCCGGCAAATCATCAGCCGACACGTAAATCGTGGTGTGCAGATCAGCCGTCGGCGCCGGCTCGATCGCCGCGCCGGGGGCGGCCTCCTGCAAGACGGCGGCAAGCGCGGTCGAATCCATTACGCGTGTTTGACCGCTCGCAGTTTCTGCTGATCGATTTTTCGCTGCAGCTGGACGATACCGTAGATCAGCGATTCGGGACGCGGCGGGCAGCCCGGCACGTAGACGTCAACCGGAACGATTTGATCGACACCCTGGACGATCGCGTAATTGTCGAACACCCCGCCGACCGAGGCGCAGGCACCCATCGAGATCACCCACTTCGGTTCCGGCATCTGGTCGTAAATCCGGCGCAACGCCGGCGCCATTTTTCGCGACAGGCGGCCGGCAACGATCATCAGGTCGGACTGGCGCGGGCTGCCGCGAAACACTTCGGCGCCGAAGCGGGCGACGTCGTAGCGCGAACAACTCATCGCCATCATTTCAATCGCACAGCACGCCAGGCCGAAGGTGACCGGCCAGATCGACGAACGGCGCGCCCAGTTGACGACCTGTTCGACGGTGGTCGTGAGCACTGGAATATCGGGAAGTTCGGATTCGAGTCCCATTCCTAATTCCTAATTCCTAATTCCTACTTCTTTTCGCTGCCCCAGTCGAGCGCGCCCTTGCGCCAGACGTAGATGTAGCCGGCAAGCAGCAGCGTCATGAACAGCAGCACCTGGATGAATCCGCTCCAGCCGAGATCGCGCAGCGCCATCGCCCACGGGTAGAGGAAGGCGACCTCGATGTCGAACAGCAGGAAAATCATCGCCACCAGGTAGAACTTGACCGACTGGCGCTCGCGCGCATCACCGACGGCGGGCATGCCGCATTCGTAGGGCGCGGACTTTTCAGGGGTCGGGTGACGCGGACCGAGCAGGTTCGAGAGAACGACCGAGACCAGCGCGAACCCGGCGCCGAGCGCGATCATGAGGAGGATGGAAAGCCAGCCCTGCATATGTTCGGTCCGGAGGCGCACGCCGCCGGAAGGATGGTGCCGACAGCGCTTGTGAACACGGTCACAAGCAACTTCCAATGCTAGCACACCAGCGTCGCGGTTCTGTCGCAGAATGGTGCCGTTGAGGCTCGCCTGGTTTTCGCCGCTCCCACCGGTTCGCTCCGGCGTCGCCGCCTACAGTGCCGAGCTGCTGCCCCATCTGCGCGGCGCCTTCGTCATCGATTCGTATCCGGAAACCGCCGCACACGACTTCGTCTGGCGTCAGCGTCGAACGCCCTACGATCTGATCGTTTATCAACTGGGCAACGCGAGCTGCCACGACTATCAGTGGGCTTACATCGCGCGCTACCCGGGGCTGGTCGTGCTGCACGACGCCAAGCTGCACCATGCACGCGCGCGACAACTGCTCCAACACCAGCGCGTCGACGACTACCGTCGTGAATTCCGTTACAACCATCCGATGGCGAACCCCGACTTCGCGGAGTATGCGGCTCTCGGGCTCGGTGGGCCGATTTACTACTTCTGGCCGATGCGGCGCGTCGTCATGAGCGCAGCGCGATTGGTATGCGTGCACAGTTCGATAGTTGCGGCAGACCTTCGAGCAGAATGCCCGGAGGTGCGTGTCGAAACGCTTCGCATGGGGGTACCGGCACTGCCGGTCGCTGCTGACGCGCGCGTCTCCGTTCGACGCCGGTTGAATCTTCCGGCCGATGCGGTCGTGTTCGCGGCCTTCGGTAAAGTGACGCCGGAAAAGCGCATCGCGTCGATCCTCGCCGCCTTGAACGTGATCGCGGCCGAGGGGTACCCCGCCTACCTGATGCTGGTGGGTGACGCCGACGGTTACGACATGCTGCGGCAACAACTCGAACACTACGGCGTTGGCGATCGTGTGCGCGTCACCGGCCACGTCGCAGACGAGGCGATCGCCGATCACCTGGCTGCGGCCGATGCATGCTTGTGCCTGCGCTGGCCAACCGCGCAAGAATCCTCGGCTTCGTGGCTGCGCTGCCTCGCGGCTTCGCGGCCGACCGTGCTCAGCGATCTGGCGCACCTGGCGGATATCCCCGATTCCGTAGCTTTGCGCGTCGATCTGCTCGACGAAGCAGCGACGCTCGCGGCGGCGATGCGAACGCTGGCGACCGATCCAACTGCGCGCGAACGAATCGGTCGTGCGGGATACGAGTATTGGATGGCGAATCACACAATCGAGGCCATGGCCGAGGACTACCGGCGACTGCTGCCGATCGCTGCGTCGGCGCCGCTGCCGCCGCGCACCGACCTTCCGGCGCATTTCACAGACGACCATTCAGATGTCGCGACCGCGATTCTGCGGCGGTTCGAGATCAGCACGGACATCCTTTAACAGGGCGCTAAAAAACGCCGACTCCAAAGGTCGCGAAGAAATCCCATATGCCGAATGCCGAACTGCGTAGCCGATAACCCGCAACCACGCATTCTGCATTCACGCAACCTGACTATTCATGCATTCACTCCCAGGAATACCCCGGCTCGGTCGTCAGTCGCGTGTCCTCCACCGGGACGCCGATCGTGAAGTGATAGAGCGACTGGAAGTCGTGGCCGGTCAGACCGAGGACGTCGTGGACCGGATCATCGTAGAAGCAGCCGATACCCGTCGCCCGCACGCCGGCCGCTTCGGCCTCGAGATACAGCACCTGTCCGACGACCCCTGATTCCCAGAACAGCTGGCGATAGAACGACGGACCGTATTCGTCGAGGCTGCGATCGAATTCGGCGATCATGCCGAGGCTGAAAAAACCGTCGGCCGCGATGTCCTGATCGCAGCTCAGGCGCCGCGCCAACAAGCGGCAGTCGCCGCGCGCCAGCCGCAGCAGTGGGACGCGTTCGCTCGCCCGCTCAAACAGAAAGTCGCGCCGCAGCGCGCCTCGCAATCGCTCGCCCGATTCAGGCTCGCGCATCAGCAAATAGACACCTGGCTCCAACCCTTCGACGCGATGGACGAACAGCGCGAGATGAATGCGTGCACTCCACCAGAGCGCATCGAACGGCGCACCGTCAGGCATCGTCGCTGCCAGCATCGCAATCGCGCGATCGACGTCGATGGACGAATGGCCGTCGAACGCGACCGCCGAGCGACGCTGAAGAATAATTGCGGCCGGCTGGGCTGAGCCGCCGGAATCGTCAAGCGGAGCGGGCTGATTTGAGCCGGATCTGCCCGAGTCGCGCGTCGCTTCGGCGATTTCGTCAATGAAGGTCCACTGGACATGGTCTTCGCTCAACTGGTTCGCTCGCCCACTCCATTGCCCGCGTCGCACGCCGTCGAGAATCGACTCGCGACTGACGACTTGCGACCCGGCACTTTCGACTTTCGACTTTCGACTTACGACTATGAGGCATCCTGCCTCTTCACGTTCTGCTTCCACGTAATCCTCGTCGCGGTCGATGCCGGTTAGCGACGCGATGTCGGCATGCGACCACTCGGGTAACAAGCGGGCCGTCCAGCCGGCGAGCGAGGCGGCGAACCGAATCGCCGCAATCGCATGACCGAGATCGTGCTGGCAGTAGCGGAATGCACGTTCGCCGTACTTCCACGCTTCGCGCCAATGGATTGACGTCAGCGCGACCAGCGCGACATCGTGCGGCAGCGTCGCCTCAAACACGCAGCGCAGTTCCAACGCGTGTTGGTCCGAGGCATAGTGCGAGAGTGTCGCGCCCTGATCAGCCGAGGCGATGACGTAGGCCTCCGTCGGATGAAGATTGCCGCTTGATGGGTTCGCTCGCAGCGACCATCGCGACTGACGGAACTGCTTCCAGGCCGTCAGGCCGAGCGCGTGCCGGAGGATCGTGCCGAGTGGCGAGGCGGGCGCGTCGGGCCGCGGAGAAAGCGCGGTGACCGGCGCGCCGGCAAACGATCGAAACGGATTCGGTTGGGACGCCCAGTCGAGATAGCCGAGAGACCGGGCAAAACGCTGAAAGGAATGCTTCGTGCCGTCGTGATACCGATGAATCAAACAGTCTTCTTGGTCGCCGCCATGCGCCGTTCGACTTCCTCGATCGCCTGGCGCAGCTGCGTGCGCCTGCGGTCGTTGGTCGTGGCCTCGAGCTGGCGTTCGAGCTCGGTGCGCGCCAACCTCAACGACTCGAGGGCGTGAACCTCTTCCGGGTTCTTGATCGGCTTGCCGCCCTGCTGGCGGCGCTCCCGTTCCAGTTCCTCCATGCGCTCCTGGATTCGCGCATCGGCATCAATCAGTCCCTCGCCAGCATCGCCCATCAGTCCTCCCGACCGTGTATGAAGATGTCACATTATAAGATGACCACGTGACCGGGAAGGGCACTGATCCGCTGGACCCATTTCATCCAGCAGTGCGCGAGTGGTTTTCGGCGGCGTTCGATGCGCCGACGCGTCCACAGTTGCTGGGCTGGCCGGCCATCGCCGGCGGCGAATCGACCCTGATTCTTGCGCCGACCGGCAGCGGCAAGACGCTGGCGGCCTTCCTGTGGTGCCTCGATCGCTTGATGTTCGCGCCGCAGCCGCCAAAGCCGGAGCGCTGCCGCGTGCTCTACGTGTCGCCGCTGAAGGCGCTCGCGGTCGACGTCGAACGGAACCTGCGTGCGCCCCTCGCCGGCATCGCGCAGATGGCAGACCGCCGTGGTGAGCGCTTCACGACACCGGCAATCGCGATCCGCACCGGCGACACGCCGCAGTCCGAACGCGCGCGATTTGCCCGCGAACCGGCCGACATTCTGATCACCACGCCCGAATCGCTCTACCTGCTCCTGACCTCCAACGCGCGCAGCGTGCTGACCTCGATCGACACGGTGATCGTCGACGAGATCCATGCGCTGGTAGCGACCAAGCGCGGCGCGCACCTGGCCTTATCGCTCGAACGGCTCGAATCGATCTGCCGGCGCTCGCCGCAACGCATCGGCTTGTCCGCGACGCAACGTCCGCTGGACGAGGTGGCCAGATTCCTCGGAGGGGTTCACGAGGTTCGAGCGGTTCGCGAGGTTCGCGGGGTTCAAGGGGTTCGCAAGGTTCGGGGGGTTCAAAAGGTTCACGGGGTTCAGGGGGTTCAAGAGGTTCAGGAAGAAATCGCGCACGAGTTTGCGGGACCGCCGGGGACGGTGAAATACCGGCCCGTCACGATCGTCGACGCGGGGCAGAAGAAGCCTTTGAAACTCGTCATCGACGTGCCGGTCGAGGACATGGCGCGGCTGACGACCGCGGACGACATTCCCAGCGGTCCGGCGTCGGTGGGCGATTCGCGGCCGTCGATCTGGTCGGCAATCCACCCGCGCCTGTTGGAGTTGATCCGCGCGCACCGCACGACGCTGGTATTCGTGAACAGCCGGCGGCTGGCCGAGCGGCTGGCCGGTGCATTGAACGAGTTGGCCGGCGAGACGCTGGTGCGCTCGCATCACGGCTCGCTGGCCCGGCCGCAACGCGTCGAGGTCGAAGATCTGCTGAAGGCCGGCGCACTGCGCGCGCTGGTTGCCACCTCGTCGCTCGAACTCGGCATCGATATGGGGGCGATCGATCTCGTCGTGCAGATCGAAGCCCCGCCGACCGTCGCGAGCGGCCTGCAGCGAATCGGCCGCGGCGGACATCAAGCCAACGCCGTCAGCGAAGGCGTGATCTTTCCGAAATTCCGCGGCGATCTGCTGGCATGCGCCGCGGTGGCAAAAGCCATGCACGACGGCGCGGTCGAAGCGACGCGTTATCCGCGTAATCCGCTCGACATCGTGGCGCAGCAGATCGTCGCGATGACGTCGATGGACGAGTGGAACGTCGACGAGCTGTTCGCCACCATCCGCAGCGCGGCGCCGTTCGCCGAGTTGAGCCGTTCGGTATTCGACGGCGTGCTCGATATGTTGTCGGGCCGCTATCCATCCGACGAGTTCGCGGAATTGCGGCCGCGCGTCACCTGGGATCGCGTCGGCGGCACGGTAGTGGCGCGCGAAGGCGCCAAGCGCGTCGCGATCGCCAACGGCGGCACCATCCCCGATCGCGGTCTGTTTGGCGTGTTTCTCGCCGGCGCGGGACCGGGATCGGCGCGGGTCGGAGAACTCGACGAAGAAATGGTGTTCGAGAGCCGCGTCGGCGAAACGTTCGTGCTCGGCGCTTCGTCGTGGCGGATCGAGGAAATCACCCACGATCGCGTGCTCGTCACGCCTGCTCCAGGAGAACCCGGCAAGATGCCGTTCTGGAAAGGCGATCGCGCGGGACGGCCGCTCGAACTGGGTTTAGCGATCGGCAAGCTGACCCACGAGATGCTGCGGTTGCCGCCGGCGGCCGCGATCGATCGGCTGACCCGCGAGCACGACCTCGACGCGCGGGCCGCCGCGAATCTGCTGCAGTACCTCAACGATCAGATGAATGCTGCACGCGCCGTACCCGACGCCGCGACGATCGTCGTCGAACGGGTACGCGACGAGCTTGGCGATTGGCGCGTGTGCGTTCTCTCGCCGCGCGGCGGTCGAATCCACGCGCCATGGGCGATGGCCACCGCCGCCAAGATTCGCGAGGAAACCGGCGTCGACGTCGAAACGCTCTGGGGAGACGATGGCTTCGTCGTTCGCTTTCCAGACGTGGACAATCCGCCCGACGTCAAGCTGCTGCTTCCCGATCCCGACGAAGCGCAGGCACTGGTCGTGCGTCAGCTCGGCTCGACGGCGTTGTTCGCGGCGAAATTCCGCGAGAACGCCGGCCGCTCGCTGTTGCTGCCGAAGCGGCGGCCCGGCATGCGTGCTCCGCTCTGGCAGCAGCGTAAACGGGCCGCGGATCTGCTCGCCGTCGCGTCGCGCTACGGATCGTTTCCGGTTCTTCTCGAAACCTACCGTGAATGCCTGCGCGACTTCTTCGACATGCCGGCGTTGATCACCACGCTCAGCGACATTCGCAGTCGGCGGGTGCGCGTGGCCACCGTCGACTCCGACACACCGTCGCCGTTCGCGGCATCGCTGCTGTTTACCTACGTCGCCAGCTTTCTCTACGACGGCGACGCGCCGCTGGCGGAGCGCCGCGCGCAGGCGCTCGCCGTCGATCAATCGCAGCTGCGCGAGCTGCTCGGCGACGCCGAACTGCGCGAGCTGCTCGATGCCGAGTCGATGGACGGCGTCGAGCGTCAACTGCAGCGGCTCGACCCGAAGTATCAAGCGCGAAACGTTGATGCGGTGCACGACATGCTGCTCTCGATTGGCGATTTGACCGAGCGGGAGCTGCGTGAACGGACCCAGAGCGCCGAGATTGCGGACGGTGCAATCGCACTGCTCGCGGCGCGGCGCGTGCTCCACGTCCGAATCGCCGGCGAACCGCGTTTCATCGCAGTCGAAGATGCGGCCCGGCTGCGCGACGCACTCGGCGTTCCGTTGCCGGCCGGTCTGCCCGAATCGCTGCTGAATCCAGTTGCCGATCCGATGGGCGACATCGCGCTGCGCTATGCGCGCACGCACGCACCATTCACCGCGGCGGACTTCGGGGCGCGCTACGGACTGAGCGCCGCGTCGGCGGAAGCGGTGTTGCTGCGACTGACCGCCGAAGGCCGGCTGGTCGAAGGCGAGTTCCGGCCGGGTGGAACACGACGCGAATGGACTGACGCGGGCGTGCTGCGGATGCTCCGCCGGCGCTCGCTGGCCAAACTGCGACAGGAAGTCGAACCGGTCGACCCGTCGGTCCTCGGGCGCTTCGAAACCACGTGGCAGGGAATCGTCAAGCCGCGTCGCGGCAGTGATGCGCTGCTCGACGCGATCGAGCAGCTGCAGGGAGCGCCGCTGGTCGCCTCGCTGCTCGAATCGGAAATACTTCCGGCGCGAATCGACAGCTACAACCCCGCGGACCTCGACGCAGTCACGGCGGCCGGCGAAGTGGTGTGGGTCGGCAGTGAGTCGCTCGGCGAGCACGATGGCCGAATCGCCCTCTACCTCGCAGATCACGCGGCGCGCTTGTTGCCGCCTCGCCCGCACCACGACGAGCTGAGTGAACGCGAGGCGGCCATCCTCGACGCGTTGCGCGCCAGCGGCGCGTCCTTCTTCGCACCGCTGCACGACGCACTCGGCGGCGGTTATCCGGCGGAGACCGTCGACGCGTTGTGGAGCCTGGTCTGGCGCGGCCTGATCACCAACGACACGTTCCACGCGCTGCGAGCCTTCACGCGATCGCAGCCTTCACGCCGCGCGGCACGCCGGCTCGGGCACCCGACTGCCGCGTTTCGATCGCGCCGGCTCGCGCCGCCTTCGGCGGAGGGGCGCTGGGCGCTGGTCAACCGCGGTTCGCGAAAGCCGGTCGCGACCGACACGACGAAATGGGCTGCGGCAACCACCCAGCAACTGCTGAACCGGCACGGCGTCGCTGACGCGCGAGGCCGTTGCCGCGGAAAATATTCCGGGCGGGTTCGGCCTGATCTACCCGGTGCTGAAAGGTCTTGAAGACACCGGCCGGATCCGGCGCGGCTATTTCGTCGCCGGACTTGGCGCGACGCAATTCGCTCTGCCAGGGGCGCTCGATTTGCTGCGGTCGCTGCGCGATGCGGCAGACGAACCCGAGGTCGTCGTGCTGGCGGCAACCGATCCGGCCAATCCGTACGGTGCAACGTTGAGGTGGAGCCCGCATTCGAAACCGTCGGACAGTTCCCGAGGGCCGACGCGATCGGTCGGCGCTACGGTCATCCTGGTGAACGGCGGATTGGCCGCCTACGTCGCCCGGGGTGATCGAGTGGTGACGACCTTCCTGCCGGACGCCGAACCGGAGCGCTCGAAAACCGCCCGTGCGATTGCCGCGGCGCTGATTGACCGCGCGCGCAGTGGCGCCGATGCGCCGCGCGGCATGTTGATCGAGGAGGTCGATGGTTCACCAGCATCGCTGCATCCGCTGGCGCCGTTTCTGGTTGAAGCAGGATTTGTCAGCGGCGCGATGGGAATGCAGCCAACGCCGGCGTCTGTCGGCGAGTCGTCTGTCAGTCGAGGGCCGTGAGTCGTCCGTCACGAAACTGCCCGCGACACCGCTCGGCAGCCGCCGCAATCGCCGGCCGTTCCGTTCGACGGTATCGAGTCCGTTCGCGAGCCGCTACTTCAAAGACGACTCGGAAACGGACTCGACCGACGACTAGCTACTTCTCCGCTTTCTTGGTCACGCGAATTTCGGTCGCGCGCAGCGTTCCGCTCGATTCGACGTAGAACACATTCACGGTGTCGCCCTTGGCGAGCAGCGCCGCTGCCGAGCCGCGGCCCTGGCCTTTGGTGGCCTTGGTCGCACCGCGAGCAATCACTTGCGTGTTCGAATCGAGAGTAAACGTCTGATTGCTCTTCGTTCCACCCTTCGACAATTGAATCGTCACCGACGTCGAAGCAACCTCGGTGATGACTCCGGACGATTCCTTACTGCCGGCGCCCTGGGCGTTGGCAGTAAGGGCGAGCGGTCCGGCCAGCATCACGATCAGGCACGAACCCAGCCAGAGTATCGAGCGCATCGCCGCCCCCTACTTCGTCGGCGCCTTCGACATCACGCGCACTTCGGTCGCGTGCAGCGTCGTGCCCGATTCTTCGAACGCCACATCCACGTGATCGCCCTTGCCGACCGCGTTGGTGATCGGCCCGCCGCCGGCGAGGCTTTTCGACGCGCCGCGCGCGACGACATGCGTCTTCGCGTCGATCACGAACGTCTGGGTGAATTTCGCGCCACCGCCGCTCGAACCTTCAATGCTGAGCGAGGAGGCCGACACCGCTGTCACGGTCCCGGAAGAGTTCTTGCCGGGGACGCCGCCTGATCCGGGAGAGCTGACCTTTCGGATCGACGTTGCGCGCCGGCCTCCCGCGTCTGTGTAACTCACTTCAACCGCGTCGCCGACTTTGAGTACGTCAGACAACTTCGGGCCGGCCTGGCCCGCGGCCTGCGCGGCGCGCGACTTCGTTCCGCCGCCGGGCGCTTCGACGACGCGTTTTGCTGTCGACGGCAAACTTCATATCGGTCTGGGCAACCTTGACCGTAATCGAGTCTGCTGCGATCGCGGTGAGCGTGCCGCGTGACTTCGATTCCTGAGCTGTGACGTGGCTTGATGTTGCGACGAATGCAATTACAGCGAGGGGCAGTGCCAGAACCACCGGTCTCATGTCAGCCTCCTTGGTAGATGATGCCAGGAGCAATCAGACGCCGAATATGACGCAGGGGGATTTTACGGGGTTCCGTGCCTGAAGGGGACACGATCTTCCGCGCCGCTCAGACCCTTCACCGTGTATTCGCCGGCCGGGTCGTCACCGGTTTCAGCTCGGTACTTCCGTACCTGAATCGGGTGGTCGAAGACCGTCCGCTGGCCGGTCGGACCATCGAATCGGTCGTGGCGCGCGGCAAACACCTGTTGATCGCCTTCTCCGGCAACCTCATTCTGCACACGCACATGCGGATGAACGGCAGCTGGCATATCTATCCGGCCGGTGAGCGCTGGAAGCGGCCGGTGCGGGATATGCGGATCCTGATTGAGACCGAAACCGCCGTCGCGGTCGGCTTCAACATCCCGGTCGCCGAATTCCTGACCGCCAGCGACCTCGCGAAGCACCGCCAATTACGCCGCCTCGGCCCGGATCTGCTGGGCGACAGCTTCGACGCGTGTACGGTGTTCGAAACGATGCGGCAACGGCGCGATCCAATAGCCGATGTGCTGCTCGATCAGCGTGTGATGGCCGGTATCGGCAACGTCTTCAAGTCAGAAATTCTGTTTCTCGCAGAGGTCGACCCGTTCGCGAAGCCGGCCGAACTGTCCGACGCGCAACTGGAACGCGTCATCGCCACCGCCCGTGAGCAACTACGCGCGAACGTCCTGCCGCCCTCGCGCACCCTGAGTCCGGCCTTCGGCCGGCGGACGAGGCGTAGTCTCGATCCCAACGAGAAGTTGTGGGTCTACGGCCGCGGCGGCAAGCCATGCCGCCGCTGCGGCGCGCCGATTCAATCGCGAGCGACTGGACTCGATGCGCGGTTGACGTATTGGTGCCCGCGCTGTCAGCGCAGCGGAAGCGACGCCGCATAAGGACTGCCTCGCGTGGCTTACTACCGCTCGCCGATTCACGATGAACGCAGAGTTCGCCAAGCACGCCGAGAATCCGATTGAAATTCACACTCGGCGGTCTTTGCGGTCTCGGCGTTCCTTTCGAGTTTTTTATGCATGTACACCAGGCGCTTCGTGACCGGTGCGTTCGACGTATTCGATGTACGACCCTGGATAGAGATGCGGCTGGGCGTCGCGGCCGCTTTCGCCGCCGAGTTCGAGCACGCGGTTGCTCAACGCGCGCAGAAACGCGCGGTCGTGCGACACGAACAACATCGTGCCTTCGAA
This sequence comes from uncultured Acidobacteriota bacterium, assembly GCA_963695635.1. Classification (GTDB taxonomy): domain Bacteria; phylum Acidobacteriota; class Vicinamibacteria; order Vicinamibacterales; family CAVVIG01; genus DATKHR01. Next base: position 79,443 of record CAVOHK010000006.1, on the reverse strand, counting down.
GTCTTTCAGCGATTCGAGCAGCATTTCCTTGGTCGCGAGATCGAGATGGTTGGTCGGTTCGTCGAGGACCAGAAAGTTCGGCGGGTTGAGCAGCATGCGGGCAATCACCAGGCGCGTCTTCTCGCCACCCGACAGCGACCGGACTTTTTTGTCGATCTCATCGCCGGAAAACTGAAACGCGCCGGCCAGGTTGCGCAGCGCGCCAATCGATTCGTCGGGAAAGTCCTTGCGCAGCTGCTCCTCGATGGTCAGGTCGGGATCGAGCACGTCCAACGACTGCTGCGCGAAGTAGCCCATCTTCAAGCTGGCCCCAAGTTTCACCTCGCCGTCATCGGGCGACAGCTGGCCGGCAACCATTTTCAGCAACGTCGACTTGCCGGCGCCGTTCTTTCCCATGACGCACCACCGCTCGCCGCGGCGAATGATCATGTTGAGATGGTCGTGTACCGTTCGCGACCCGTAGGTCTTGGTCACGCCCTCGAGCACCGCCACCTGGTCGCCCGAACGCGGCGGCATGCGAAAGTCGAACTTCACCACGCGCCGCTTCTTCGGCAGTTCGATCTTCTCGATCTTCTCCAGCGCTTTGACCCGGCTCTGCACCTGCGCCGCTTTCGCGGCATGCGCGGCGAATCGTTCGATGAAGCGCTGCTCCTTCGCCAGCATCGCCTGCTGCCGCGCGTAGGCCGCCTCGCGGTTGGTTTCGCGGATCGCGCGTTCGTGCTCGTAAAAGTCGTAGTTGCCCGAGTACACCGTGATTTCGCCGCCGTCGATCTCCGCGATCTTCGTGACCACGCGGTTCATGAACTCGCGATCGTGCGAGGTCATCAGCAGGGCGCCGCTGCGTGATTGCAGAAACTCTTCGAGCCAGATGATCGATTCGATGTCCAGGTGGTTGGTCGGCTCGTCCATCAGCAGCACATCGGGCTGGCCAAGCAGCACGCGCGCCATCGCGACGCGCATTTTCCAGCCGCCGGACAACGCGCCGACGTCGCCGTCGATCCGCTCGTCTTCGAAACCAAGACCGTGCAGCACCTCGCGCGCCTGGGCCTCCAGCGCATAGCCGCCGAGGTGCTCGTATTCCTCCTGGACCTCGCCAAACCGCGCCAGGATCTGATCCATCTCGTCGTGACGCGCCGGATCGGCCATCGCGTGATTGAGCTGTTCGAGTTCGTGATGCAGGTCGCCAACCCGGCCGCTGCCGAGAATCGCTTCGTCGAGCACCGATCGCCCGGACATTTCCTCGACGTCCTGGCGAAAGTAGCCGACGGTCAGCTTCTTCGGAATCGAGACATCGCCTTCATCCGGGAATTCCTCGCCGGCAATCATCCGGAAGATCGTGGTCTTGCCCGAGCCGTTCGGCCCGACCAGGCCGACCTTTTCGCCCGGGTTCAATTGAAAGCCGGCATCGACGAACAACACCTGCTTGCCGTACTGCTTGCTGACCCTGGATAGCGCAATCACGTCACTTATTATCGTTGCCGCGCGATCACGATGTCACCCGCGGGCATCTGCGCATCACGGTGTGCCGCGGCTGCCAGTTCGTGCAGCATCGCTGAAGCCCATTCGCTGCAACAAGTCGCGAAACCGCGGATCGAATCGCAACGCTTCGAACTTCAATTCAACGTTGATCAAAAACATGTTCGCGGATCGCTGCTGATAGGCGCGATTCAGCCATTCGATCGCTCGATCGTGATTGCCCAGCGCGGTCTGCACCATGGCGATCGAATACGCCGCCTGATCGCTCGTCTTGAATTGCTCGATCAATTCGCGCAGGACCGCTTCCGCCTCGCTGCGGCGACCGGCCAGCGCATAGGCGACACCGTAGCCGTCGGTCTGTCGTCGCGTCCCGCCGCTCACCGTCTGGCCCTGGTCGAGCGTTTCGAGCGCCCGGTCGTAACGGCCGAGCGCGATGTAGACATCGGCGAGACGTGCGTAGATCGGACCATAGGTCGGATCGATGGCGATCGCCTCGCGAAATGCATCGATTGCCGATTCGAATCGCCTGGCTTTATAGCGCGTCCGTCCGACGGCCGACGCCGCCAGCGGCGAGGCCGGATCGAGCTTCCGCCAGACTTCCGCCTCCTGAATCGCTTCCGGCAGGTGGCCGGTCGCCTGCAGCAGCTGCGTGGTACACCTGGTGGGCACGCGCACTGCCAGGGGCCAGCTCGATGCTCCGCTTCGCGGCGTTCTCGCTGGCCGCCCACTGCCAGTCGTAAACCATGTTGATGTTTGCCAGCGTCGCGTAGGCTTCGGAACTGTCGGCATCGAGCGCGAGCGCGCGGGTGATGGCCTCACGCGCGCGTGCCGCCGTTTCGCGTGAGCCGATCCGTCCCCAGATGCCGCGCTCCGAGTGCGCGGCCGCCAATGCGGCCCAGGCATCCGCGAACTCGGGATCGATCTTCAGCGCCTCCTCGAGCAGCTCGATCGCCTCGGCGATCGACGTCTCGTTGTAGCGGAATACCAGCGCGCGGCCCTTGAGGTAGCGCTCGTGTGCCACCGGGTCGACGCGGCGCCGCGAAGCCAGTGACGGAGCGGCGGGTGATAGCGTGGCGCGGATTTCCGCTGCGATCGCGCGGGCGACATCGTGCTGCAGTGCCAGCACGTCTCTGACATCGCGGTCGTAGTCATTGGCCCACAAGTGGCGATCGTTCGACCCGTCGATCAACTGCGCGGTGATCCGTACCCGGTCGCCGGAGCGAATGACCGACCCTTCGACCACGACGTCGACACCGAGAACGCGGGCGACCTCCTTCACCGGCTTCGGCGCGGTCTTGAACTGCATCACCGACGTCCGCGAGATGACGTCCAGCCCCTTGACGCGCGCGAGGTCGGTAATCAACGCCTCGGTCATCCCGTCCGCAAAAAAATCCTGCGCCGGATCGCCCGACAGGTTCGCCAGTGGCAAGACCGCGATCGAATGGATCTGGCCGGCTTGGACCGGTTTGCCGTTCGACCGTTTCCACAACGTCCAGCCAATCGCCACCAATCCGAACAGTGCCGCCGCGACCGCGACGGTGAATGCGCGTCCACCAGCGAACCTGCGATTGGCGGAGGACGGTCGGCTGCCGGCCGGGATGAACGCCGCGTCGAGCGCCGCTCGAATTTCCGATGCGCGCTGGTAGCGTTCGCCCGGCTCCTTGGCAAGACACCGCCGGATGATCGCCTGCACTGACGGCGGCACCGTCTCTGGCATCGCGGGCAGGTTGTTCAAAAGAATCGACGACGCCAATTCGTAGGTCTGGTTGGCGGCGAATGGGCGGTTGTCCCGTCGCCATTTCGTAAAGCACGACGCCGAGGGCCCAGATATCGCTGCGAACGTCCGCCGGATGACCGCGCAACGTCTCCGGCGCCATGTAAGGCAGAGTGCCGGCAATCGACTGTGGCGCTGCTTCGTGCGTCATCGTCAATCCGGCGTCGAGCGAAGCATGCGCTGCGATTCCGAAGTCGAGAATTGTCGCGCGGCCCTCAGCGTCGATCAGAATGTTCGCGGGCTTGAGATCGCGATGCACAACAGCTTGCGCATGCGCGGCGGTAAGGCCATCGGCGATCTGCGCGCCAATCCGAACCACCCGCTCGATCGGCAGGCGGCCGCCTTCGACCAGCGTCGCCACCGAGCGGCCGACGATGAACTCCATCGCGATGTACGGCTGGCCGTCGATCTCCCCAGCTTCGAAAATCGTGCAGATATTCGGATGCCTGAGCGTTGCGGCGGTGCGTGCCTCGCGAAGCACCCGGTCGGATTGCGCGACGTCGCCGGCTTCGGCCTTGAGCACCTTGATCGCGACATCGCGCTGCAGCTGCGTGTCGAACGCCAGGTAGACCTCGCCCATCCCGCCGGCGCCAAGCCGTCGCTGGATGCGATACCGACCGAACGGCGTGTGCTCGCGCAACATGCCGCATGTATCCTAGCGCGGACATGAACGATTCGCGGACATCCCGAACCGCCGTTGGTGCGCTGCTCTTTTTGTTTTTTCAGGCGCTCTACGGGCTGACGTCCTCGGGAAACGTGTTTCGAGTGCCGGACGAGTTCGAGGTCTACTTTCAGGTCGAACACTTGGTCGATGCCGGCGACATTTCAGTACCGCAAACGATGGCGATCACCCAGCCAGTGGTCAAAGACGGCCAAGCCGTCGGTCAAGCAGCCGGTGTTCTTCGGAACCATTGGCCGCGATCGAAAACCGTACGCACCGTATGGTCCGCTCGTCGCGTTCCTGGCGCTGCCGCATCATCTGATTGGGCGCGCAGTCGCAGCGCTGGCCAGTGTGCCGCGAACGCCGCTGCCCGGCGGGCTGGCCTGGCTATTCGTGGTCGGCGGTTTCACGATGCTGGCGACCGCGACCGCCGCGGCTCTGGCGGTGACCGGATTTCATCGCGCGGCTCTCGCCGTCGGTGCCGATCAGCGTGACGCCCTGAGGTTGTCGCTGCTGCTTGGCGGTGCCACGGTGTTGTGGCCCTACGGGACCAGCTTTTTTTCGGAAGCCTTTCAGGCGGCGGCCCTCATCTGGGCCGCTGCGCTGCTCTTGGAAAAGAACACGCCGCTCCGTCGTGATCGCTGCGGCTTTGATCGCAATCGCTGGACTGACGAAAGTTACCAGCCTGGTTTTTGCGCCGGCCTTCGTTGTCGCGGTCCTCGCCGCCCGCGATGTTGCAGCATCGGCGCGTATCAAAGCGGCGGTCGCGTTGTGTGTGGCAATCGCGTTCGCCGCCGGCGTGCACCTGACATGGAACGCCGTCCGTTTCGGCGATCCGTTGAACTTCGGCTACGACTGGGCCGAGACGATTCCACAGTTGCCAGCGCGCGCGTTTCTTGCCTCCGACATTCCGCGCGGCCTGCTGGTCTTGCTGGCGTCTCCGGGGAAGTCGCTGTTGCTCTGGGCGCCGCCGCTGATTCTGTCAACGATCGGGATACGCCAGTTCTGGCGAACGCACCGCGCCGTTGCCCTCGGCGTGGTGGTCGCCATGGCGAGCGGACTGATTTTTTTCGCGGCGTATCTCTTTCCGGAAGGTGGCTACTCGCACGGACCGCGCAACCTGGTGCCGATTCTGCCGACGCTGATGCTGCCGGCGGCGGCCGCCAGCTTGCGGCCGCGCTGGTTGACCACCGTCTGCGGCATCGTTGGCGTTGTCATGGCCCTGGCAGCAGTGAATGTGTCGTATCTCGACGATCAAAGCATCGGCGCCGATCTCGGCGGCGGCGGTCGCGCGAATTACTACGAGCGCGTGTCGCCATCGCCAGGTCGCGCATTCAATCGCTATCGACTCGCTTACATTCCATTCGTCGAATCAGTCACGTCACCCGACTGGTGGCGTTCGCCGATTCCAGGTCAGGGGCCAGACTTTTTTCCGATGCACCTCGCCCAGGCGCGCCGGCAGCTGCCGGACGGCTCGGTGATTCCAGTCTGGCTCATCGGAGCGATTCCGATTTGGTGGGTTACGCTTCTGCTTGGATCCGCTGCGGCGCTGTATAAACGTTGAACCCGTCGCCGCGGACAAAACCGACCAGCGTTACGCCCATCTCGTCCGCCAATTCGATGGCCAGGCTCGACGGAGCGGAGACCGATGCCACGATCGGGATGCCCGCAAACACTGCTTTTTGCACGATCTCGAACGACGATCGTCCGCTCACCATCAGGATCGTGCCTGAAAGCGGCAGCGCATCACGCATCAACTGCCGGCCAATCACCTTGTCGACGGCATTGTGGCGACCGACGTCCTCTGCAACGTCCAGCAACTCGGACTGCGCCGTAAACAGACCGGCCGCGTGCAGACCGCCGGTCTGATCGAACACCACCTGTTGCTCCCGCAGCAGTCGCGGCAGGGCGGTCACAGCGCTCGCGTGCACGGACATCGTCACGGCAATCGGCGGCAACATCGGTCGCTAACGACTCGATTGTTTGACGGCCGCACAGGCCGCACGACGAATTGGTGGTGACGCGACGCGCGGCGTCGAGCAGCGCGCCGGCCCGCGACGGATCGGCCAGCGTCACATTGACGATGTTGGACTGGTTTGTTCCGCCGGGACCCGGGATGACATCCGAACAATATTCGATCGTTCCCAGATCGTCGGGACCGCGCAGCACTCGTTCTGAGAGCAGAAAACCGGCGGCCAGCTCGCGGTCGGCGCCCGGTGTCCGCATGATCACGCTGAACGGGCGCCCGTGCAGCCGGATCTCGAGCGGTTCTTCGACCGCCACCATGTCGCGCGCGGACGTCGTCGCAGCGGAGTGAATTCGCGTGACGTCAACGACTTTAGACATTCTCACGCTGGCTCAACCCGCGGTCGGTGGCTCGAGGACGGTAAAATGGCAGCATGCCGGCCAATGCGTCCTTCGATATTACGTCCACCATCGACTTTCAGGAAGTCGACAACGCGCTGAACCAGGCGCGCAAGGAGGTGGGACAGCGCTACGATTTCAAGGGCGTCACCGCCGAGATCACGCTCAGCACCGCCGACAAAACGCTGACGCTGGTAACCGACGACGAGATGAAAATGAACGCGTTGTGGGAAATCGTTCAGACCCGGCTGACGCGACGCCAGGTGCCGGTGAAGAACTTCAAGACCAAACCGAGCGAACCGGCCGCCGGCGCCAAAGTCCGCCGCGTGATCGAGATTCAGTCGGGAATTCCGATCGAAGCGGCGCGCGAGATCGTCAAGTTCATCAAGGACGCAAAACTGAAGAAGGTTCAGGCCGCAATCCAGGCCGATCAGGTTCGCGTGACGTCGCCGTCGAAGGACGACTTGCAGGCGGCGATTCACGTGCTGCGCGAGCACGATTTCGGAATCTCGCTGCAGTTCGGCAACTACCGTTAGCGGCCTACTTCTTCGGCGCCTTCTTCTCTTCCCATTCCACTTCGGTCTCTTCGCCGTCCAGCGCCAGCAGCTGCTCGGATGCCCGGTCGGTCGTGCGATCGAGCGGCCAGCACACCTCGAAATGCAGCTCCTCTTTCGAGACCGATCGCACCTCGTAGGTCACCCGGTAGCGCGACAACAGCTGCTCCACTTTGGGTTTCAGCGCCGCCGGATCTTTCGCTTTGATCTTCAGCATGAACATCTGCGTCGCGCGTGGCTCGAGCGATTCGACCACCCACAGCACGACCAGGAAAAAGGTGGTGGCGAAGATCGCCAGCATCCACAAGCCGACGCCCGCGGCAAGGCCGACGGCCAGCGTCGACAACATCACGCCGGCGTCCTTGGTGTCGTCAACTTTCGCGCGGTAGCGAACCAGGCCGGCGGCGCCGACAATGCCGAACGCGCGCGCCAGGCTCGAGCCGACGACCAGCATGACGACCGCGCCGACCACCGCCAGAATGATTTGCGTTTGTATGACCTGCGACTGACGATGTGGCGTGCCGCGACGGCGAGGCCGGAACGCGAGAAGGCCAGCCAGCCCGGCAGCAATCGGCAGACGTATCGCGGCGTGACGGAGCTGTGAGATCTGCGCCCAGGTGTCGGGCGATTCGCTCAGCATGTCGCCGCGTGACTGACGAGGTTGCTCCAGCTCAGGCTGTGCCGCAAAAACGGTCACGACCGTCGGGAATGTGAACATCAATGTCAGCCATAGCAGCGCGTATCGCATTGCCACACTGTTCAGCAAAGGCTCTGCCATTGGGTGCAAGCTGGCGTTGAGCTTGCAGCAATTCTGCGGTTGCCTCCGACACACATTCCGCTTTCGACGTATCGCCTGCAGTTCAACCAGCAATTCACGTTCAAAGATGCTGCGTCGATCGTCGAGTATCTCGCACGGCCTCGGCATCAGCGACTGCTACGCATCGTCATATCTCGCCGCTGTTCCTGGAAGCCCGCACGGCTACGACGTCGCCGATCCGACACGGTTGAATCCGGAGATCGGCACCAGCGACGACTACTGGCGCTGGGTTGATTCACTCCGCGACCACGGCATGGGCCACATTCTCGATGTCGTGCCCGAATCACATGGGCATCGCCAAGTCGGCGAATCCCTGGTGGACCGACGTACTGGAGAACGGCCCGAGCTCGCGCTATGCGCGCTTCTTCGACATCGAATGGCGGCCGGTCAAAGACGAACTGTTCGAAAAAGTGCTGCTGCCGATTCTTGGCGATCAGTACGGCGAAGTTCTCGAACGGCAAGAGCTCACGCTGGTATTCGAGCGCGGCGCGTTCGTTATCCGGCACTACGACGATCGCCTGCCGATCGCGCCCGAAACGATGCGCCTGATTTTCGGCGCGGACCTCGACCACTGGAGCGAAGACCATCGCGGTGACGACGGCGACGAGCTGCTGAGTATCCTGAGCGCCGCGGAACATCTACCATCACGCAGCAGCCGCGACGCGGAGTCGATCGCCATCCGCGCGCGTGAGAAAGAGATCGTCAAGCGACGCCTGGCGGCGTTGGAGGAACGCAGCGAGGACGTCCGCGGCTTGATCGTCGAATCGATCGACCGTCTCAATGGCAAGGTGGGCCAGCCGCGCAGCTTCGATCCGCTCGACGCCTTACTGAACGCGCAGTCGTATCGTCTGGCCCACTGGCGCGTCGCATCGGAAGAAATCAATTATCGCCGCTTCTTCGACGTCAACCAGTTGGCCGCGCTTCGGATGGAAGACCCGGAAGTGTTCGACGAGGTGCATCGTTTTGCGTTGGAACTGGTCGCCAAAGGAGCAGCGACTGGGCCTGCGGATCGATCACGTCGACGGTCTCTTTGCACCAGCTGATTATCTGAACCGGCTGCAGAGCCGGATTGCGTCGTCCACAGAAGGGCCGAACGGCTCGCCGTTTTTCGTGGTCGTCGAAAAAATTCTTGGTTCCGACGAAGCGCTACCCGTCGAGTGGCCGGTGGCGGGTACGACCGGCTACGAGTTTGCGGCGACAGTCAACAACCTGTTCGTCGATCGGCGCAACCCGCCGCGCTCGACCAGATTTACCGCCGGTTCGTCCGCGCTCGACTGCCGTTTCCCGACGCTGGTCTATCGCTCGAAGAAGCAGGTCCTCCACGAAACGATGTCTGGCGATATCAATTCGCTCGGGCACCAGTTGAACCGCTTTTCGGAACGCAACCGTCATTTCCGCGACTTCACGCTCTACAGCCTGATTTCGTCCCTGAAGGAAGTGATCGCCTGCTTCCCCGTATATCGCACTTATGTGACAGCCACCGAACCGGTCAGCGCACACGATCGTCGTTATGTACGCGAGGCGATTGCCGAGGCGAAGCGGCGCGCGCCGGGTCCGGCGTCGCTGGTCTTCGACTTCATCGAGCGGATTCTCCTGAAGCAGACCACGACGCGAACCGTCGAGGAATGCGAAGATCGCGCGCGATTCATCGGGAAATTCCAGCAGATCACCAGCCCGGTCGCCGCCAAAGGCATTGAAGACACCGTGCTGTATGTAGACAACCGGCTGCTCTCGTTGAACGAGGTCGGCTCGGAGCCGACGCGCTTCGGGATCGAGCCCGCCGAGGTCCATCGTTGGATGGTCGAGCGTCGCCGCCGCTGGCCCCACGCGTTGTCGGCTACATCCACGCACGACTCCAAACGCGGCGAGGACGTCCGCGCACGATTGAACGTTCTGTCGGAAATCCCCGGAGCCTGGAAGGACGCCGTATCGAAGTGGCGCACGGTCAACCGACGCTTCAAGGCGGAGCTGGCAGGAGCATTGGCGCCCGATCCGAACGAAGAATACTTTCTGTACCAAACCCTGGTCGGTGCGTGGCCGTTCGGCGAGTTCGACCTTGACGCGTTCCGCGACCGGATCCGCGCCTACCTGCTGAAAGCGATGCGCGAGTCGAAGGTGCACACCACCTGGCTGAGCCCGAATGAAGAGCACGAACGCGCGGTGCTGGCATTTGTCGACGCCATCCTCGATCGGCGTCGCGCCGCGGCGTTTTTCCAGGCGTTCGAGCCGTTCCAGTCGCGCGTTGCGCAACTCGGCATTTACAACAGCCTTTCACAGCTGGTGATCAAAGTCGCGGCGCCGGGCATACCCGACTTCTACCAGGGCAGTGAGTTGTGGGAACTCAACCTCGTCGACCCCGACAATCGTCGTACGGTCGACTACCGATCGCGCTCGCAGCTCCTGGCCGAGTTGCGGACCGCGAACGATCTCGCCGGCTTGTTGACGCATCGCGCCGATGGACGCATCAAGCTGTTCGTGGCGAATCGTTCGCTCTGCGCACGAGCCGCCAACCGATCGACCTTCGAGCTTGGCGATTACACACCGCTCGAGGTGTCGGGGGCACGCGCCGATTCACTGTTTGGTTTTGCCAGGCGGTTTGAAGATTCCGCAGCAGTGGTGTGCGTGCCAAGACTGGTCGCGGCGCTGATTCCGGATGCGGCGCGACCGCCGCTCGGCCGCGAAGTATGGGCCGACACGCGTGTCGCGGTTCCGCGCGGCCGTTATCGCAATGCCTTCACCGGCGCGCTGGTCTGCGCGGAAGGCAGCGGCCCAAGCGGCGACGTTGACGCGTCAACGCTGTTCGCGGATTTTCCGGTCGCGCTGCTGGTGACGGCTACTTCTTGATTGCGCTGGTCCAGATCTCGATCTGATCCGGCGTCATCGCCCCAAACGGCTCTTCACGCGCGTCCTTGTATTTCAGATTATCCAGATCGTGGAGGTATTGCTCGCGCGAGATCAGCGTGCCATAGCAGACGTCGTTCTGCAGGTTCGGACGGCTGACACTCAGACGCCGCATCAATTCTTCCATCACCCATGCCGGAACGTTCTGCCGTTTGTCCGGGTAAACGAAACCGAACATGATGATGTGGCTCAACAGCACGCGCCAGTGGTCGCCGAATCGCATCAGCACGCGCGGCCAGTCGAGCGATGGCCCGGCCTCGCGCAGCAAGTGAATCACGTCTGCGCCATCGAAGCGCTCACGTTCCTGAATGAACGCTTTCGACCAGAGCATCTCCTCGATCGGCGTCAGCTTGACGATGACGCCCAGTACGTTGGTGCGCGGCGCGTGGTCGAACCAGAGATCGTCCACCCGCGCGACGCCGTTGCCGGAGCTGAAGATCACGTCGATGAAGTGACCCTCGCGGTGTACTTTGCCGAGCCAGTGCGGAAACGGCACGTCGGTCGCAAATCCGAGCTGCTCGAATGCCTGCAAAATACGCGGGCAATCGTCCGGCTTGACGAAAATGTCGAAATCTTTCGTGTCGCGCGACACGCGCGAGTAATAGGAAAAGGCGAATGCCCCGCCGACCAGAAACGGGATGCCGGTTTCCTGCAGCTTATGCAGCGCATCGATATAGAAGTCGGCAGCCGGATCGTGGATGGCGCGTGCGGTTGACGTTTCCATGAGCTCCTCTCAGGACGCAACCGCGTCGGTGGCGCGGCGGCCGCGAATGGCTGCGGCAGCGATCGACGGCTGCTCGACCACTGGAATCTCGAACACCCGGAACGGCGGCTTGTCGGTCCACGTCCGAGTCAGCAGCGGCATCGATACGTTGTAGACCGGCACCCCCGACTTGGTGGCGCCCTGCAATTGCCCGCGATGCGCGTGACCGTGAACGACCAGCGACACCGGATAACGGCCAATCGGCTCTTCAAGACGGCTCGAACCGAGGAACGGCAGAATTTCGAGCGGTTCGCCGTCGACCGTCTCCCGGACCGGCGAATAATGCAACAGCGCGATCGGATGTCCGGTCTTCAATCGTGCGAGCGCCGCTTCCAGCTTCAGCGCCTCATCCACCGCTTCGCGGACGAATTGCTTGATGATCGTTTCACCCCACGGCCCGAGCGCATGCTTGCCGAAGCCGCCGCCGAATCCTTTGACGCCGGCGACACCGACGCCCATCAGCTCGCACGAATCGCCGTCGAGAATCGTCAGGCCGGCGTCGGTGAGAATGCTGGTGACTTCGTCGGCCTTGCCCGACTCGAGATCGTGATTGCCAAGTACCGCCGCTTTCGGAATGCGCAGCGACGCGAATTCTTTCGCGAGGACGCGCGCTTCTTCAGGCATTCCGTAATCGGTGAGATCGCCGGCAATGATCAAGACGTCGGCGGCGTCAGCGATGCGCGAAAAGATTGCCTGGAATGCGCCGTGCGAGTTGCGCGTGCAATGCAGATCGGCGATTGCCGCTACGCGTACAGACGTGGCCAGCCATGGGCCTTGGCCTCTACAAGACTGAGGCCACAACCCATCATAAAGGGTTTGTGCTAGTGGTAACCCGCAATTGGCGCGCTCCTGCGGCAGAGCTTGCGGCATGCAAATTCGCGCTCATATCATCACGGGCGATGCGAGGCTTGGCCCCGCTCGTCCTGCTCGTCGAAGACGATCCCGAGACGCGTCAGTTCTACACGGTCGCACTGGAACGTGACGGGTTTCAGGTCGACCAGGCGCACAATGGACACCAGGCGCTCGACAAGGCCTTCCTGGCGCCACCCGATCTCGTCGTCACCGACATTGCGGTTCCGGGACTCGACGGCATCGAGCTGTGCCGGCGTCTGCGCGCCGATGGGCGCACCCGCACCGTGCCAGTGCTAGCCGTAACGGGGTACGACGATCGGCAATATCCGGATCGTGTGACGATTGCGGGCGCCGACGTCGTGCTGATCAAGCCGTGCGCGGCGGATCGCATCGTCGCAGAAGCGCGACGTCTGCTCGGTCTTCCGGTGTAGCCTGCCCAGCCGTTTTTTCCTCAGCGGCCCAACCGTTTTCCGTGGTGCCCAGCCGTTTTCGCTGGCGAACTGGTTGCAGGTTAAAGCTGCGCGTCAACGTAATCGTATTCGAGGAGGGCAACATGAAGAAGCAGGCGTGGACCAGTCTCATTGCGGCGACAGCGTGCACACTGGCGATCGGCTGTGTCAGCACAGACAACACCCCAGACAAGTCCGGCTCAGCGGCCGACATCGACGACCGCATCGGATTCCATCACCGTGACTGGATGTCTGCAGCGCGAGACGGCAACCGCGACGGCGGGCACGACGGGGACGAGCGGCACCACATCCGCGACCAGCAGCGCGTCCGGATTCGTTCTGAAGGTCATACCGCCGAGTTCGGCTTCGACAACCGGCAGCACAGCGGCTGGAGCGACGACGACGGGTACGTCGGGCAACACGGCGAGCAGCTATAAGCTCGACGCCGACGATTCGAAACTCACGCCGCATGTCGGCCACAAAGTCGAAATCACCGGCTCGCTCGACAAGTCGATGAGCACGGCGCCGGCGGGTTCGACGTCGGCTGCGGGCGGCGCCTCAGCCTCAGCGGGCTCGAATGGTCCGAAGCTGAAGGTCGACTCGGTGCGGATGATCGCAGCGAGCTGTTCGAACTAACCGCGAAGCAGCGCGGGCTTTGTCGCTTCGAGAATTTCGCGGATGGCCCAGCGATCCGCGCTTGATAGACGAGCAAAGTCCGCGCTGGCGTCTTCTCCAGCCAGCACCTGAACGAGATCACGCAGCGATCGGCCTTGCGCGTCCGCGGTACCGCGTCGAACGCCTCCGAATACACTTGATTCTGAACGCCGAGGTGCCGGGTCAACACGACACGCATTTGTGGTTGTTTTTGGCGCCGAGCGATTCGAGCAGGGCCAGCGCTTCCGGCCAGGGCTGAATGCGCTGCACCGGGCCGTTCGCCATGTCGGCGGTGGTTTTTCCTTCGCGGGTGACCGCTTTCACGTCCGCGCCTTTCGAGACCAGGTACTTGATCATCTCGACATCGCCACGCGCCGCGGCGTTGTGCAGCGCGGTGTTGCCTTCGTGATCACGCGCGTTCGGATCGGCATGGAGCTCTTCGATCAGGTATTTGACGGCCGCGAGCATCCCGGTTGGAGCGTAGCGATGGGAATTGGCGGCGAATCCCTCGCCGTAGCCGCTGCCCGCCGCGGCGACGACCGGCGGCACGCCAGGCCCGCCAACCGGCACGGCCGGGGCCTTTGCAATATCCTCGACTTCGCGCTGCGCGTCGCCGGTACGCGGACGACCGGCACCCTTCATCGACGGAATGTTCGGGTCGGCGCCGCGAGCGACGAGCAGTTTCATCGCGTCGATGTCGCTGGCGTAGGCGGCGCGCCAGAACGCTGTCGCGCCAATTTCATCGACGCCCGACAGGTCGAAATCGTAGCCGGAGTACCAGACCTTCATCCGCAGGCGCGCGTTGGGATTCGCGCCCTTGTCGATCAGCGCGGTCATCAAATCGAGGTAGCTGCTCTTCTGCTGCTCGTAGGCGCGCGGCTGCGGATAGCCGGCGCGCGGCGCCCACTGACAATTGATCGCCGCATAGAGCGGAGTAACGCCGTTCATCTGGGCAAGGTTCGGATCGGCGCCGTTGTCGAGCATGAAGCGGGCGAGATCGAAATGCCCGTTCAGCGTGGCAACGATGATCGGCGTGGCCTTGTCGCCGGCGCTTCGCTGGTTGATGTCGGCGCGGGCCTCGAGCAGCGCCTGGACGGCGTCGAGCGAGCCCTGGCGCGCCGCCAGGTGCAATGGAGCGAGACCACCCTGATACCCGACCAGCTCGGTGTAGGAGTACTGGCGATCGATGCCGGCGGCGCCCGCCTGGCGACCGCGGCCGCCGCGCCCCTGGTTCCCCTGCTGCGCCGCGAATTGCGCGAACCGCTCCTGCTCCTCTTTGGCGAACACCGCCAGATCGATGACTTTCGTCATGACGGCCGGGTCGGCGCCTTTTGCGGTGAGCACGCGGATCACGTCGGCACGACCGTAGGCGGCGGCAAACATCAACGCGGTTTCGCCGCGCGCGGTTTCTTTGGCGTCAACCTTCGCGCCCTTGTCGAGCAGCAGTTTCACCGCGTCGACCTTCCCGGCCTGCGCGGCGAACATCAGCGCGGTTGTTCCGTTCACGGTCGCCGCGTTGGCCAATTCGTCCGGCCGCCCGGCCGCCAGCAGGACGTCGAGCACTGCTGCGTTGCCGCCTTTTGCCGCAAGCAACAGCGGCGTATAGCCACCAAGCCGCGTCGTTGCTTTCACGTTCGCGCCGGCCACGAGCAGCATCTTCGCCAACTCGGGATCGTTCTTGGCGGCGGCATAGTGCAGCGCGGTCATGCCATCGGCCAGTGCGGTGTTCACGTCGGCGCCGTTCTGCAACAGCGTCTTCACCACGTCGCGGTTGCCGGTCATCGCGGCGTCGACGACCGTCGCCGGTACTGCCGCGTGGATATATGGCACGCTCAGCCCGATCGCGCACGTCACAATCAGCAACGCTTTACGCATAACACTCTCAAAAATCGAACGCCGAGCTCGCCAAGATCGCCGAGAAATCTTGCTCGGCGTGCTTCGCGGCCTCGGCGTTCCTTATCATTTACGCCACAGTTGTTGTGGCGCCGGTGTTGTTCAAATCAAACTCGCCGGTCGCATCGCCGAACGTCTCGATGTCGTTGCGACCCAGGCCATGCAACAGCGTCAGCATCACGTTGGCCATCGGCGTACCGTCGGCAGCCTTGAGATGCAGTCCGCCCTTCAGCCGGCCACCCATGTGGCCCGCCAGGAACAGCGGGCAGCGCTTGTGGTTATGGACGTTGGAATCGCCCATCGGCGATCCGTAGATCACCAGGGTGTTGTCCAGCAACGTGGCATTCGGGCCATCCTGCGTCGCTTTCAGTTTCTCGAGCAGGTACGGAACCATGCTGACGTGGAACTTGTTGATCTTCGCGTAGTCGAGAATCCGCTCTTCCCGTTCGCCGTGATGCGATGCCGGGTGGAACCCGGTGTTGACGCCACTTTCCGGGTACGAGCGGCTCGATCCGTCGCGACCCAGCTTGAACGAAAAGACGCGCGTCACGTCGGACGCGAATGCCAGCACCTGCAGGTCCATCATGATCCGGACGTGCTCGGCGAAGGCGTCGGGCACGCCGATCGGCGCGTCGGGCAATTCGCGGGTTTCGCCGCTCTGGTTGCGCGCCTCGACCTGTTGAATGCGACGTTCGATTTCGCGGATGTTTTCGAGATAGTCCTTCAGCCGCTGCTTGTCGGCGGCGCCGAGTTCCTTCCTGAGGCCGGTCACCTGCGTCGTGATCCAGTCGAGGATGCTCTTGTCGGCGCGCCGATTCGCGGCGCGCTCTTCCGGGGTCGCGCCGACGCCGAACAACTGGTCGAACACCGCACGCGGGTCGCGCACCATCGGCATCGGCGTCTTCGGATCGGACCAGCTGATCGTGTCGGTGTAAACGCACGAGTAGCCGTAGACGCAGCCGCCTGCCTGATCCACGTTTTCGATCGACAGCTGCATCGACGGAATCGGCGTGTCCTGGCCAAACTTCTGCGCGTAGAGCTGATCCAGCGAGGTACCGGCGTGAACGTCGGAGCCTTGCGTCTGCTTGGGATGCGACTGCGTCAGGAAGACCGCGCTGGCGCGGAAATGATCGCCGCCGATTTCCGGGAGCGAGAACGCCTCGGCATTGCGGACGTCGGTGTTGCTGACGATCGTGATGTGGTCGCGGAATGGCTCGAGCGGACTCAGGCTGCTCGGCGACAGATCGAAGTCGCGCCCGGTCTTCTCCGGCGCCCACAGATTTTTCTTCAACCCGAACGGTGTCGCACCGGCCGAACCGTGAACCATTTCCATGCAAATCAACCGCGACTTCGCCGCCGACGCGGCTGCCGCGGTTTTCGCAAACACGGTGCTGGCCGGCACCATCGCGTCGAGGAACGGCAGCGCGACGGTCACGCCCATGCCTTTCAGCACCGCGCGCCGCGACAGATGTTTTTTCGAGATATAGGACATTAACGATTCTCCACGGTGGTGGTCACCGCTTCTGATCTGCTCATCTGAAATGCCGAACTGGTGACAATTCCCATCACGAACGACGAAAAACGATTGTTGTTCTGTGCGGCCTTCTTGACGATCGCGCGCACCGCCGGCTGGTCGTAGTACTCGACGCGGCGGCCCAGCGCATAGGCCGTGAGGTTCTCGGTAAACGCGCGAATCAACGAATCCTGATGGTCGAGCAGCGCCTTTCGCAGGCTCGTCGGCCCAGCCAGCTCGGTGCCGTCGTAGAGCTTGCCGGTCGGGTCTACCGCCACGCCGTTGTCCTTGATTCGCCACGCCCCGATCACGTCGAAGTTGTCGAGCGAGAGGCCGAGCGGGTCGATCACGCGATGGCAGGAATTGCACGTCGGATTCTTCCGATGCTCCTCCATCCGCTCGCGAACCGACAGGTTCTTGCCGGTGTCGGTTGCCGCCTTCGTGTCGTCGAGCGATGGCACGTTGGGCGGCGGTGCCGGCGGCGGCGAGCCGAGCAGCACTTCCATGATCCACTTGCCACGCAACACCGGCGAGGTGCGGTCGGCAATCGACGTCTGCATCAGGATGCTGCCCTGCCCGAGCAGGCCGCGGCGGTTTTCGTCGGTCACCGTCACCCGCTGGAATTCGTCGCCGACGATGTTGGGGATGCGGTAGACCTTGGCGGTTCGCTCGTTGACGAACGCATAATCCGCGGTGAACAGGTCGAGAAAGCTTCGATCTTCGCGAACGATGCTGTCGAAGAACAGTTCGGTCTCGCGTTTGTAGGCGTCGGCCAGCTGATTGTTGAACGATGGGAACAGCAGCGCGTCGGGCTTGATCTTGTCGACATCCTGCAGGCGCAGCCATTGCGACGCGAATCGCGTCGACAGCGCGTCGGCCCGCCGATCGGCCAGCATCCGCTTCACCTGTTTGTCGAGCGTCGCCGCGAGGTGCAGCGTGTTGTTGCTGGCAGCTTTCAGCAGCTCTGCATCCGGACCGGTCGCCCACAGGAAGTACGACAGCCGCGACGCGAGATCGAGGTCGGTGATGCGGTAGTTCTGACCCGGCCGCGTTCCGGCGGGCATTTCTTCGAGTCGGAACAGGAAGTGCGGGCTTGCCAGCACCGCCTGAACAATGGCACGGATACCGGCCTCGAAGTCCTTTCCTTTGCGGGCGTCCGCATAGAAACCCATCAGCGATTCAACGTCTTCACCGGTCGGCTGCCGGCGATACGCCTGGCCAACCAGCGACGTCACGATCTTGCGCGCGCATGGAATCTCTTCGGACGCCGACAACGGCCGGCAGCTGAAAATCCGGCGGCGGCTTGGCGTATCGGACACGCCGGTCACCGTAAATGGTCCGGTGATGCTGAAGTCGCGCAGGTGCGGCAGCGTCGTGATGCCGACTGCGTCGCCCGGTTCGGTGTCGGCGAGCGTGTAATCGATCGGCGCCACCAGATCGTCGACCGGCCCTTCGAAACGCTGGATGAACGCGGCGGTGACGTGCTGCGGCCCCGCCGTAACGTGGATCCGCGGCGTGGTGATGTTCATGCCGTTTGGATCCTTTTCGTCCATGTGGAAATTGATGTCCATCAGCGCGACCCGTTCGCCGTTGATCGCGATTTCAACCTGCTCGTTGCGGCTCGACACGCTGCCGTACAACTCGCCGGTCGGGATCGAATGCAGCATCACCCGGAAGCTGTAATCACCGTCGGCCGGGAACGTGTAGAACAGCGACACGCCGCCGCGCGTGCCGTACGGCGTACCTTCGACGTGCACCATCTGCGATGTGGTGCGCGGAACTTTGACGGTGAATTCGGTCGGTGACGCGGTCTTGTCGCCAACCGCGACGCTCGAGATCTTGCTCGCCGCCCGCAGGTAACCTTCCATCAGCGTCGGCGACATGTCCTGCACTTCCGACATGTTGTCGAAACCAAAACTGATCGTGTCGGGCGGCAGGAACGCGTTGACGTCGACGTCGACCGTCAGCAGCTCGCGAACCGAACGCGCATACTCGGCGCGGCTCAAGCGTTGAAAGGCGCGACGGCCAGGATTGGGATGCAGCGCCGCCGCCGTATCGACCGTGTTTTCCAGCGAAGTGACGAAACCATTGAGGACGGCCGGTTCGGGGCGCCGCGACCCGGGCGGCGGCATCATCCCGGCGCGCAGCTTTCGAATCATCCGTTCGGTGATTTCGGCCTGCTGGTCGGCGTGCGCTGGATCGTAGCTGACCAGCGACAACCCGCCGGCTTTGCCCTTGTCGCTATGGCAGCCGACGCAGTATTGCTGGACGACAGTCGGTTTCGGTTGCGGGGAAACGGCTGTGGCCGCTGCCGGCGCTCCTGTGGGTTTGGGAGGGGCGGGCGATTGCGCCGAAAGCGTGATACCGAAAACGGCCACACCTACAGCCGCAAAAATTCGGGAATGCATGTCGAACGATTATAAACCGCCCGTTACCCCAACAGCTTTGTTTTCTGCACTTTGTAGTCACTCGATGTGACTGGATGTCTCCGTTTGTCTGAAAGACGGTACGTTCCGGACCGAATCCTCTTGTCCCGGCCCTGCCGCGCCGAGCTCATCAGCTGTCGTTCCGATGATCTACGGTGGACTGGACAGTGCCCGACGGTACGAACGTACCCGATCGACGCGCATGAGTTCGCCTTTGACAAGAATTGCTACGTCCGCTCGTTTCAATAGTTTGCGGTTGTCCGCGGTGATATCATTTCAGAAAATATTTTGAGTCCGATGGTGTGCCCGCGCTGCGGTAAGGCAGTGTCATTGTCCGCGGGTAGCTTCTGCCCCGGTTGTGGTGCCGGGATCGCTGTGGGTGTGCTCACACCTCCGCCGACTGGATCCTCTGCGCCGTTCGATCAGACGATGGTCAGCGGTCCGATCGCTCCGCAATCGGAGTCTGATACCGGCACGAACATCCCGCCAATCGAGTCAGACGCGACGATCTTCATCATTCCGACCGCTGGCGAAAAAACGACGTTTAGTGCGCCGCCGGATGCCGATCGGACGATGTTTGTTCCGGCGACCGGCCGTCCGAAGACGGCACCGCGCAGCGAACCGCCGAAAGCGTACGCGTCACCAACGACTCCCAGCGACACGCCCGAGAGCGAGCCGAGCCAGGACGGACCGCTCAGCATCGGACAGAGCTTTGGGACCCGCTACCACATCATCAGGGTCCTGGGTGTCGGCGGAATGGGCGCGGTGTATCAGGCGTGGGACGCGGAGCTGGGCGTCGCCGTCGCAATCAAAGTTGTCCGCCCGGAGATTACCGCGGATCCAACCAGTGCCGCCGACATGGAGCGGCGCTTCAAGCGCGAGCTCGTGCTCGCCCGCCAGGTCACGCACAAGAACGTCGTCCGCATTCACGACATGGGCGAGATCGACGGCATCAAGTACATCACGATGCCGTATGTCGAGGGCGCTGATCTCTCGAGCGTCCTCCGCGAGCAAGGCCGGCTCCCGATACCCAAAACCCTGCGGATCATTCGGTCCGTCGTATCCGGGCTCGCCGCCGCACATGCCGCCGGTGTCGTCCATCGCGACCTGAAGCCGGCCAACATCATGATCGACGCGACCGACGAAGCGTTGATCATGGACTTCGGGATTGCGCGATCGACGGGCGTGCCGACCGGCGGAAAGATGCCCGGCGCGACCACGATCGTTGAAGGTCTGCAAGTTGCCATGTCAGCGCCGGAGGCGACGGTGTTGGGCGCCGTGGTCGGCACGGTCGAGTACATGGCGCCGGAACAGGCGAAAGGCGTCGCCGTCGATCAGCGTGCGGACGTCTACGCGCTCGGCCTGATCATCTACGACATGCTGGCCGGCCGCTCGCGTGCCGCGCTCGCGAAAAATCCGATTGCCGAACTGAAGGCGCGGATGGAACAGGCGCCGCCGCCGATCAAATCGATCGTTCCCGAGGTTCCAGCGCCACTCGACGCGCTGGTGTCGAGGTGTCTGGAGCCCGATCCGGCCAAGCGATATCAGACGACCGTCGACCTGGCGCAGGCTCTCGACCAGCTCGACGAAAACGGCGAGCTGATCCCGATCAGGCGCGTCGTCGGCCTGCCGCTGATCGCGGCTGTCGTCACCTTGCTGCTCGTCGCTTCTCGGGCGGGGCCTGGTGGTACGCGCGCACGCTCGGTCCGGCTGTCCAGCACGAGCCGGTGTCCGTCCTGATTGCTGATTTCAAGAACACCACAAAGGACACCGCATTCGACGGCTCGCTCGAACAGGCGCTGAGCATCGCGATGGAAGGCGCCTCGTTCATCACCGCGTATCCACGCGCCGACGCCGTGAAGCTCGCCAGGAGCACGCGGATGGGCGACCGCCTCGACGTCAACGTGTCCCGGCTGATTGCCGTTCGAGAAGGCATCAACGTCGTGCTCGAGGGCGAGATCGCGCGCGATGGCTCCGGATATCGCATCAACGTCAGCGCGATTGATGCCTCTGTCGAACAGGGACAGGCCAAACCGCTGGCGAGCCAGACGGTTGCGGCGCGCGACAAAGGCCAGGTGCTGGGTGCGATTGGCACTGTCGCGAACGAGCTGCGCGGCGTGCTCGGCGACACCGCCGCAAGCTCCAAGGACGGCGCCGCAGAAACCGCGACGACCACTTCGCTCGAGGCGCTGCAGGCCTACACGCAAGGGGCGGAGCTCAAGCGCATGAATCGGAACGACGAAGCGATGGCCGCGTACCAGCAACGCGATCTCACTCGATCCCGAGTTCGGCCGTGCCTACGCCGGGCATGGGCGACATCTACATGATCTTGAAAGACGAGGCGAAGGCGAAGGCGGCCTTCGAGGAGTCGCTCAAGCGCGTGGACAGGATGAGCGAGCGCGAGAAGTACCGCACGTTTGGCAACTACTACCTGAACATCGCGCGCAACAACGAAAAGGCGATCGAGAACTTCGAAACCTTCGTGAAGCAGTATCCGGCGGACGACGGCGGACACGGCAACCTGGGGCTCGCGTACTGTACCTGGGCAATCTCCCGGCGCGATCGCCCAGGTCCGCGAAGCGCTGCGAGATCTATCCCAAGAACGTGCTGCAGCGCTACAACTACGCGATGTACTCGCTGTACGCGGGCGATTTCGACACGCTTCAGCGGAGGGCGATCGCACCTTGCAGCAAACGCCGGGCTTCACCTACGCGTATCTGCCGATCGCGCTGTCGGCGGCGGCGCGAGGCGACTTCGCGCGGCGAAGACACGTACGCCAAGCTCGAAGCAATCAGGGACCGAAGGCGCCCTCGGGCGCAGCTTGGCCGCGCGGATCTCGAGATGGCACGGGCGCGCTTCACCGGCCTGCCGTCGCCGTCGCTTCAGGCCGGCCTCGCTGCGGCCGGCACCGAGAACGACCGTTTCGTCCTGGCGCGGAACACGTCGCGCTCGCCGAGGCGTACGTGGCGCTCGGCGACAAGCGCGCGCGCCGCGGATGAGGCTCTGAAGGCTGCGGGCTTCGGCGGACACGAGAGCGTGCTGGTCCCGGCGGCCCTGGTGCTGGTTGCTGTCGGCCGCGTCGACGATGCGAAAACGATCGCGGCGACAATCGAGAAGATGCTCCAGACCCAGACGATCGCCTATGCGCGGCTGATCAACGCCGAAATTGCGCTCCAGCAAGGCAAATACCTGGATGCGATTGAAGCATTCAACGACAGCATCAAGCGGCGCGACACCTGGCTGGCCCGCTACCGCCGCGGCCGCGCCTACGTCGAGACGGCGCACTACACGGAGGCATTGGACGATCTCGGCCGTTGCCTGACCCGACGCGGCGAGGCGGCCGACGCGTTCTTCTACGAAACGCCGACCATCCGCTACATCACGCCCGTCTATTACTGGCTGGCGCGCGCGCAGCAAGGTGTTCACTCGGTGGATGCGAAGAAGAATTTCGAGCAGTACGTCACGCTGACGGCCGAAGCCGATCCAGCGGATCCGCTTGCCGCCGACGCGCGCAAGCGCCTCGCCGCGAAATAGGACGCCGTACAAAAAAGATGGCCGCGGGATTAATTCCCGCGGCCATCAACTTCTCAGCCGATCCGGCCTACGGACCTTGACGGTGATCGTACCGACGGCACCCTTGCCGCCGGGGTCGTCGGTCTGTTGCGTGGCCGGCACCTCGATCTTCACCACGTAATCGCCGGGCGGCAAATTCGTGCCCGTTCCCGGCACCTTCAGCTGCCAGTTGTACTGCCACGTATAGGCCGGACGCGTGCAGGCTGAGGTACCAACCGGCAAGCACGAGCCGTTGAAGATACTGCCACCCGCTGCCGCCGGAAGCGATGTCGCTTGGATCGGCCGAGAACAGCGGCGTCGAGCTGCCCGCCTGGTAGACCTTCAACCTCGGCTGAGTCGTCGCGCTGTCGACCGCGGTCACGCCGTTGTAGCTGAATTGCCACGCGAGCGGCTGCGACGATCCGGCTGCCCTTGGTGCAGTTCGGATTCGTCGTTCGGGCTGCACGGGGTGAGCGGACCGATCATCACGTATTGCGGCGGAATCACCGTGAACGGCAGGCTCACCGCCCAGTTGTTGACTTCGTTCCGCTCGGAAACCTGTCGGCGCCAGTCCGCATAGAACAGCAACCGATAGCCGGCACCCGGGGCCGTACCCACGGGAATCTGGACGCTGGTGAGGAGATTCTCGGACGCCCCGATAGCGAGATCGGCGTTGGTCGGCGAAACGTAGGTTTGTTCCGACAGAGGACCGCGCATGCCGGCAGACGTCACCACCCGGTGCTTCCACGCGTGCACCGCGAGTCGACGGCATCAGGAAGTATCCGTGGCTTCGATCGGAAGCCGCGCGCGTTCCGCCGTTCTTGACGGCTGGTGCGCCCGACACGTTGACGAATTGGCCCGCCGCAACCGTGGCTCGGGGTCACGCTGCCAAGATCGGACGTGGCCGAGCCGTTCGTCGTGATGAACAGCTCGGGCGCGAGACTTTCCGCGCCCGCGCAACCCGGGCGTGCCGGGAACGCAGTTCTTCTCCGCCACCACGATGATCGGAGGATTCTTCGCCGGGTTGAACGTCGCCTGCGGCGGTGGCGTCGTGTTTGGACGCTTGAACACACGAAGCGTCACCTTGTACTCGTCCGGCCTGCGGTGACGCCTCGGTCTCCGTCGTCGGCACCGTGCCCGGCGGAGGGGCGATGACGAACAACGAATTATCCGACGGCGTCGACTGGGTGAACGGCTGCGTGAACGGCTGGGTGAACGGCTGCGTGAACGGCTGCGTGAACGGCTGCGAGACGTAGTTCGCAACCAATGTCCCCTGTTGAACACCACCCGGCAGGCAGCTCTGGAACGAGCCAAACGACGAGAGCTTCGAGATCAGCAACTGGAAGTTGTAGTACGGCCAGTACGCCTGATCGAGACCAACCAGTGCGGCGAACGTCCCGATCGCGTCGGGGTTGATCGTCGTCGCGGAAGTGATCGTCCACGTGACGTCAACAACCTCGTCGTCGCGCGAGAAGCTTTGCGTGAACGGCTGGGTGAACGGCTGCGTGAACGGCTGCGTGAACGGTTGCGTGAACGGTTGCGTGAACGGTTGCGTGAACGGTTGGCTGACGCTGATGTCCTTCTTCTCCCGCCCGCCACGTACATCCGGGTGGGTGGCGGCGGCCTCGGCGTTGAACACGATTTGTCCGGTCAACGGCGACGCCACCGCGCCGCCGAGGTAATCGGCGACCTCCGTCACGTTCACGGTGACCAGTGGCGAGCCGGGAGAGTTGACATAGACGACCTGTGAGTTGCTCGAGAACGCCGCAATCTGCACGATTCCAGTCCGAAGATTCGAATAATCGAACGTGTTTCCTTGGGCGTCCGTGCCGGCCTTGCCAAAACCGATTGTCCCCGCCGTTTCAGAGGGGATCTGATACTTGAAATAGCGCGTGGCGTTGGTGTTGTTCCAGACGGTGAGCGGGAATTCTGCGGGCGTCGGACGCCACGTGAACGGCGCGGTCACCGCGAGCCCGAGGTTGACGCGCGCAGAGAATACGTCGGTGTTGCGTGCTCCCGGGTTCGTGCACAACTGATTGGTGCCGGGTGCGTCGTAGTACGGGTATCGCTGGTATTCCGGAATGTTGGCCGGGTACGTCGGTGGATTGAGGTTGCGGTCGTCGGCGAATATCGACATCGCACCCACCGACGGCACGTCCGTCGGCTTGGTCGCCCATTTCCACCCACCCGACCCGTTCGGCACAAAGTTCAGGAAGGTGACCGCGTTGTAGTCGCCTGGGAACCACTGTTTGCCGGCTGCCGACTGAGGAGCAGCGCGATTGATCCGGCGAACGCAATCCGCGTAGCCGGTTCCGAAATCGGGTGAGCATGGCGGGTTGATCGGCTCGAGATCATCAACGGTGTTGCTGGTCACCGGGTCCACCGCCCACGGCTTAATCGGATAGCGCGAAATCTGGAACGTCTTCAACAGATTTCCGGTGGATGGACTGAGCGATGCCCCGCGGAAGTCCAGCACGCGGTTGTATCCCGCGATGTAGTGATTCGTCGCGTCGAGGCCACTGTCGCCATTCAGCGAGCGGGCTTCGAAGTATGCCAGCAGCAATTGACCGCCGCCGGAACTCAGGACGGGGAATGCCTGCGGAAACGACGACCGCTGCGAGGGCTGCGCAAACCCAAGACCGGCCGGTTCGGGGGGCCTCGCGGCCATATCTACCGCGACCCGCGGGTTGAACGAAGTGCCGAAATTGTCGGAGCGAGCGAGCATGATCCGCGGGGATCCGCCAACCACCGGGTTCCCGTTCGAATCGACTTCTTCCGCCCATGCGACGAACACGTGACTGTTGCCGGCCGCGTCAACGGCCGTCGTCGCGGTCGGGATCGACGTATAGCGGAACGAGAGAAGGTCCGGTCCGTAGTCGATCGGAACGGCAACCTGATCCGCCGGCGCCATGGTGCCGGTGAACACCGGAGCCGGTTTTCCAATGCGCAGTGCGGCGGCGTCCGATCGGTTTGCCTTGGCGAGGAGAATCGTGTCGGGCGTGTAGAAATGGCGCCAGAACAGGTAAACGTCGCCGTTCGTCGGGTTGACGTTGAGGAACGTGCCCTGGTTCTGCAGGTAGCTGCCGCTGACTTCCTTCGTCGCCCAGCCGGTGACGCCGTCGAGCGAAGACTTCTCGTCGGCAAACGCCTTCGTTGCCATGACGACCTTGCTCTGGAACTTGCCGGCCTTCGTCTGGCCGGTGAACACGCTGTGGCTCGTCCAGACGCGGTGGCCGCACGGACCCAGTGACGGCTCGAGATCGATCGCGCCGCTCGGTCTGTCAATGAACGGACCATGAGTGCTGTTGTTCGCCGTCTCGATGACGCTCATGCCCTTGTAGACAATCGTCTGCCTGCCGTCGGTGCTGTTGTCGAGGTCCGCGAATTTCGCGATCACCATGGCGCTGTCGTTGTTGATGTTCCGATTGAACGCCATGAACACCAGGTAGATTGACCCGCACGGTCCGGACAATGCGATGGGGTCGCTGGTCGCCGAGTAGTTCTTGATCGGCGACGGCACGCTGTCAAAGCTCAGTCCCGGCAGGAGCGCGCCAGTCCACGTCAGCCCTCCGTCACGGCTGCGCGAAAAGCCGATGTTCGCTTCGGCCGGTGATGCAGCAATCGGCGCAGCCTCATGCGTACCTGGAGTCGGTCGTCCGATCAGCTTCGCGAGCCACCCGGTGACGGTCGACCACAATCCGGTCGATGCCTGCAGTTCTTCGCCGACGCTGATGTCGGCTCCGAAACCCACCGTCCGGTAATCGACATAGAACGCGGCGAGATTGTTCGGATTCCGCGTCGAGATGGCGATCGTCGGCTCAAGCTGGCGCTGAAGGTACAAGTCGCCCTTGAGGAAGTTGGGGTTGATCGGCAACACGTTGACGTTGTTGCGCACTTCCTGCGCCGACAGAAGGCTCAAGCCGACCGCCACCAACGCTGCTGTCAGAAATGCTTTCGTCATAAGAGTCCTTCTACTTGCGTCGTGGACCCGCCAGAACCTTGGCCACGATGTGATTTGCCGCGCCGACATTAAGAAGACGACCAAAAATGCATTCTTCTTCACGGATCAACGGATCAGGGCCGAATCGCCAACACCTCGTAAGCCACCAACAGACCGATTGGTACAGGACTGCACATCTTAACTCGGCCATAGGCCCAAAGCGGCCAAAAATTTGGCCACAGTGGACAACTTGGTAACTCATACGCGCCATATTGCGCCTCAATGGCTCACGGATGCACACACTCCTGCACTACGTCTTGAACCGCAAGTAGCTGATACTGAACTCGTTTATCCCTGAAACCAGGAGTCGAACAGCGGCGTGAGTGCGATTCGGCTCCTCGAGATAACAGAGGTGGCCGGCGCGGTCAAAGGTCTCGAGACGAGCGTGCCGCAACTGCCCCGCCAGACGCTCGCCGTTCACGTAGGGAACGACGCGGTCATCCGTACCGTGGACGACCAGCGCCGGAATATCAATGTCACCGACTTGCAATCCCTGGCGGCCAAATTCAGAGGCGGCGCGGAACTGCTTCTTCCAAGCCTCGGTCCCCGTCGGAAACTCCAGCCGCTCGGCAAGCAGCTGACGGAAACGATCGGGGTGTTCGTGCGTCCAGCCGGTGGCGAACGAATACGGCATGGTGGTTTTCGCGAAATCGTGCGGCGGTAATTTCACCGCGGCTTTCCACGCCTCGGAGGTCGCCTCCGGGATCGGCTGCGACCCGTCGCCGCCGCTGCTGGTCCCGATCAGCACCAGCGATCGCACCAGCGCGGGATGCTGGCTAGCCAGTGTCAGCGCGATGTAGCCACCCATCGAATGCCCGATCACGTGCGCCGGCACTGCGTTCAGGGCTACCAGGACACCGGCCGCATCGTCCGCGAACTGGGCGATCGAATACTCGCCGTCCGGAGCATCGGATCGGCCGGCGCCGCGGTTGTCGAATGTAACGACGCGGTAACGGCCCTTCAAAGCCGCGACCGTCTCGCGCCAGCACCAGTTCGAATAGCCAAGACCTGAAATACAGAGGACCGCCGGCCCGGCGCCCTGTTCCTCGACCCAGAGATCGACGTCCGCAATCCGCCGCTTCGCCCCAGCCATGCCGACGAACTGTAGTTATTTTTCCGGCGGCTGTCGATTTCGTGGAGGCTCAAGGAGAGTGAAGAATCCGGATGAACGACGGTTTCTGGAAGTGCGGTTGACAGAATTGTCAGTCACCGCAGACGCCCTTGAGGATTCCGGCCCAAAAACGTGAATCTTCTGGCACACCTCTTGTGCTTACCGCCGAGTGACTTTCATCCTGTTCATTGGGGCGATCGGCGTACTGCTTTACCGCGTCACCACGCCTGAGGATCGCCTTCGCTACCTGCAAATCGCCCTCGCCAACTGGTATCACCTGAAAGCGGCGGCGACCAAGCCGCGGCCGGAGCTCGATCAATTCGACGCGGCTCTGCGGGCGCGGACGTCACGACTGCTGCTGACCCCGGCGTCTGTCGCGGTGATGGTCGCGATCTGGGCAGCGATGCTCTGGACTCGCGGTGGTGACGAAGCGACGCACGTTTTGAGCTGGGGCGGAAGCGTCGGGACGCGCACGACCAACGGCGAATGGTGGCGTCTGATGACGTCGATGTTCGTGCACACCAGCATCGTGATGCTGGCGCTGAACGGCGCCGCGATTTATCAGGTGGGCCGCGTTCTCGAACGGCTCGCCGGACTCGGCACGGTCGCCTCGGTGTTCGTCCTCAGCGGCTTGCTCGCAGCGATCACCAGCATCGCCGTGCAACCGGTGATAGTAACGGCCGGCGCCTCGGGCGGACTGTTCGGCCTGTATGGCCTGATGATCCCCGCGGTCGTGATGAGCCGGCGGCCGTCGAGCGAAGTGCCGGAAGAATTTCGCATTGCGATTCCGCCGACTGGCGATTCGCCGGATTGCGACCGTTGCGGTCGGCATGCTGTTTGTCAATGCGATCGGCGGGTCGCTGACGTTCGCCGCCGAACTGGCGGCGCTTGCGACCGGGCTGGGGTGCGGCGTGGTGCTGATGCGCGGGATCGCCGAAAGCGTCCCGCCGGCGCAACGACTGGCGGCCACCACCGCCGGCGGTTTACTGCTCGCGATCCTGACGGCCTGGCCGCTCAATGGCATTTCGGACGTCCGCCCGGAAATTGCCCGCGTCGTCGCCACCGAGGATCGCACGGCGGCGGCGTATGTCGCGGAACTCGAGCGGCTGAAGAAGGGCAAGACGACCGCCGACGGCGTTGCCACCGTCATCGACGCAAAGATTTCGCCCG
This sequence comes from uncultured Acidobacteriota bacterium, assembly GCA_963695635.1. Taxonomy (GTDB): domain Bacteria; phylum Acidobacteriota; class Vicinamibacteria; order Vicinamibacterales; family CAVVIG01; genus DATKHR01. The sequence goes on along the minus strand of CAVOHK010000006.1, from coordinate 50,513 downwards.
AACTCGAGGAAGTGGACGGGCGGCTGAAGGCCTTGAAGAAGGTGCCGCCCGAGCACCAGGCGATGTTGAACGACGCTCAGGAGTACTTGCGGTTGCGGGCGGAAAGCTGGCACCTGCGCGCCGCGAGCCTGCGCGCCGCGGCCCGCACGCCGGCGCAGCGCAAAGCCGCGAGCGATGGTGACGATCCCGCCGCCGGCGCCAAATGGCGCACCCGGGTCGAGGCGCAGTTCCGGTCGACGCGCGCCGCAATCGGCAAAGCCGAGGCGGTTGAACGGTCGTCGCTCGAGGTGTTCGCGAAGCTGAAGTCGGCGGTCTAGTTTCGACTCGCCCATCTCGCATCCACGCCGCGCTTCTTTTACTTTTTCAGGGCGCTCCGCTGGATACTGCCTCCGCGCCGAGTTAACGGAGCGACCGAGTTCACGGAGTGATCGTGGCGGCGTGGATGCGATCTCATGCAGCGCAAGTGGCATCGCTGGACAGTGAACGCCGATCCGTTCGGCGGGTCGGCCGGCGTAGCCGGCCCGACACGCGCACGAGCGATCCGCAAAAACGAATCGCACTGGATCCGATGCGACTCGTTTTTGCGGATCGCTCCGTGCGCGCGGCGCTTCGCGCCGCCCGCCGAACTGCTCGCTAGCGCTCGCCGAACCCACGACTTCGCGAACTTTGCGAACTCTTTTCGCTCTTCTCGTGGCTCTGTGTCTCTGTGGCCCGTTCGTCGAGGCGAGCCGGGCTCGCGCTAACGCTTCGTCGCTCGCTGCTGCCGATCGACGATCAGAAAGTACGGCATCGCCAGCGCCGACAGCGCGGCGGCGGTGCCGAAGGCGGTGGCATACCCGAACTGCTGAATCAACCAACCGACAATCGTCGATCCGGTGCCGATCCCGGTATCGAACGCCGCGAGAATCGCGCCGAAGGCGGCGCCGCGACGCGCGGCGTGGACATCGCGCATCACGTAGGCGACGAACACCGGATATGCCGTGCCGAAACCGAGTCCAAAGACGATCGCCGACACAATCAGCGACGTACGCGTTCCGCGAAAGATGGCCAGCGCAGCGAGACCGGCGGTGATGAACGCCAGGCAGGGGACAAACACCCGCCGATAGCCGATGCGATCCGCCAATGACGCCGACAATGGCCGCGTGAACAGAATGACGATTGCCAGCGTCGTCAGATAAATGCCCTTCGGCGAAACTCCGAGGGCGTCCGCGTAGACCGCGCTGAAGCTGGTGATCGCCCCGTAGCCGAAGGTGTACAGAAACAACGTCAGCGACAAGACCAGCACCCGTGATTCAAGGAAGGTCTTCGACGCGCTGCGCTCGCCTGGCGCCGGCGTCTTCGATACATCTTCATTGATCGTCCACGCAATGACGCCCATCAAGATGTTCAGACCGGCGCACACGTAGCAGACCGCCGCCCATCCGCCGTAGCGCATCAACCAGAACGCCAGCGGCGGCGCGACGGCCACTGCCGCGATGCTGGAGAGTCCCCAGTAGCCGATGCCCTCAGCCCGCCGGCGCTCGGGCAGCAGACTGGTCAGGTAGGCGGACGAAGCGGACAGCAGCCCGGACCAGAACACGCCGTGAACGACCACAAGGACCAGCAACAGGCGATAGTCGGGCGCAACCGCGTAGCCGATCGCGCAGGCGGTCGAGACCGCGCTGGCAATCAGCAGCGTGCGCCGCCGGCCAATCCGATCCGCGACCGATCCGGTGAACGGCGCAGAAATCGCCGACGCATAGGTCAGGAATCCGAGAAAAAGGCCCGACGCGAACGTCGAGCCTCCCATGTCGAGAATGCGGAACGGCGCTGCCGGCAGCAGCTGGAATTCCGAAAGAAAGACGGTGAACGTAAAGCCGCACATCACGAAGAAGCGCGGCGTAAACAGCCGGTCGGACGGGTTCAGCCTGTTAGCCTCGTCTCACCAGTCTACTCTCGCGCCAAACTGGAAACGGCGCCCCTGCACGATGGAGCCCGGGGTGTAATAGTTCGGACCGACGGTTTCGTTGACCGTCAGGATCGTCGAGAAATTCGGCAGGTTGAAAATCTCGACAAACGGTTCGAATCGAGTGCGACCCGAACGGAATCCGCGGGCGACGCGCGCATCGAGCGTTTTCACGTAGGGATAGAACTGGGTGTTCGGATCGACCACCGTCACCGTGAGGTTGCCGCCGCCGGTGAGTGGAACACCGGCGATCGCGCTGTTGAATGTATAGAACGAACCGACGCCGATCCCGGGCCGCGCCTGGAACGTCGCGCTGGCGTTGATGTCCCACGCCAGCCGGTATCCGCCCGACGCCTTGTAGAGCGTCCGAAATGGCGCCACCGAATCGCAGAACCGCAGGTTGTTCGGATTGGAATTCGTCAGATCCGCGCAGGTGTTCGTGGCGGTGCGCTCGGTGGTCACGCCGCCGAACACAAACCCGCGCGCCAGACGCGCGTTGACGCTGAACTCGACGCCGTTGTAAACGCGCGAATTCTCATCGGACCAGGTCGACACGGTATTCACCGCCCCCAGCTTGTTGGCATTCAAGTTGTACATCGTGATCACCTGACCGCCACCATTGGGCAAGTTCGGGTTGGCGGGGACGGTGATGGTGAACGGCGTGTAGTCGGTCACCGGATTGACCACCGTGTTGGTGTTGTACTGAAGATGCTGAAACGAGCGGTGATAGAAGCCGCCGGTCACTGAAATCCGCGGCAACAGCTCGTGCTGCACCGATACGGATTCTTCCCAGTTGGTTGGTCGTGGCAAACCGGGATCGAACTGCGTGCCGCCGGCGGGCAGCCCGAAATTGGCATTGCGCGTCGGCCCGGTGACTTCGTTGGCCTGGAAATTCCCGTTGGCGTCGAAGATGTTGTTGTTGCGATCGAAGTCGGTCCACGCGCGGGCGTCGGTCTGGGCCGCCAGCGGATTCACTGAAGACGCAAGGCCGAGCGCCTGCTGACCGAGAAACTTGCCCACCGACACTTTCAACGCGGTCTTGCCGTTGCCGAACAGGTCGTAGGACGCGCCGCCGCGAATCGCCCAGTCGTTCCAGCACGGGACGCACTGAATCGGAGCGATATTCGCGCGCGCCGCCTGCGCTGCCGCCGACATGAATCGTCCGCCCGAAGCCGATTCCTCCGGGATCGAGGCGTTGAAATAGTCGTAACGCAGGCCGTAGGTCAGGGTCAGCCGCGGCAGCGTCCATTTATCCTGCGCAAACAGACCAAGGTTGGCGTTCAGGTTCTCCCGTCGTGTGAACGGCGAATTCGTCAGGCTGACCGTGCTCGCGGTCGGCACGCCGCTCTGATTGATGTAGGTCAACACCGAAATGTCGCCGTGCCGCTCTACCTTCGTCGTCTCGTAACCCCACTGCTGGTTGATGCCAACCTTGACGTTGTGCGACCCGGTGACGTACGAGACGTTCGCCACCGCGTTCCAGATCTGATTGAAGTAGTCCTGCGGCGCGGTTGCCGATGCCACGGTGCGCACGCTGGTCGAGGAATTGAGGTGCTGAATGTCGAATGGGCCGTTTTCCTCCTGGTACTTGAATTTGTAGGTCGGGACCGCCAGCGATTGTCCGACTTCAATCAGCAGTCGCGAAGTCAGTGGCGACGTCCATTTGACCTGGGCGGCGTACTGCAGCGGCGTCGGCAGCCAGTACGACGCTTCGGGTGAAATGCACGACACGCTGTTGAAACTCGTCGCCGTGCAGCCGACGTCGAACCGGTGCGTGCCACCCTGCGACTTGTAATACGCCGCCACGATCTTGTGACGCTCGCTCGCCTGCCAGGTGAAGCGCACCGTCGAGTGCGGCGCCACCTGACCACCCGATTCCGAGGCGCTGCCGCCAGGGAAATACTGGGTTGGCAGCGGAATCCGATTGTTGGTCTGCGACACGCGCTGCGCGACCAGGAACCAGAGCTTGTCTTTGCGAATCGGCCCGCCGAGCACCGCGTTGAAGTCGTAGGTGTAGTCGAGACTGTTTCCCTCCGAAATGAACGGCCGCAATTCGTCGGTGATGTTCGAATTTTGCAGCGAAGAATTCCCGCCAAACGCCCGGACGATGCCCGAGAAGCGGTTGCCTCCCTCTTTCGGAATCGAATCCATCCGCACGCCGCCGAGCGGATTCTCGGCCGATTGCGATCCGGCGTCGTAGACCAGTTCGACCTGTGCCAGTTCGTTGACGCCGACACCGTTCCCCTGCTGGCCGTTCTGCGTCAGGTTCTGGCCGATGTTCATCCCGTCGAAGTAGATGTGCTGGTCCTCACGCAGCGAACCATGAATGCTCATGTTGCTGGTGAAACCCTGACTGAAGAAGCTGACACCCGGCACCAGCGCCGCGCCGCCCTGCATCGTCCGCGCCGCGGGCAGCACGTCGAGGACGTCGCGATTCAACACCGACTGGTTTTGCGTGCTCTGTAAATCAACGACCGGCGACGCGCCGGAAACCGTGACCGTTTCCTCGACCGCGCCTACCGCGAGCGACGGCATTCACCTGCGCGCTGAACGCGCCCTCCAGCACGATGCCCTCGCGCCTGACGGTTTTGAAACCAGGGAGCGAAAAGGTGACGGTGTAAATGCCTGGCCGGAGATCGATGATCGCGTAGCGGCCGTTGGTGTCGGAGATGGTCGAGCGCACTTGCTCGATCAGGCTGGGGCTCGATGCTTCGACCGTCACGCCCGGCATCACCGCGCTCGATGAGTCCTGGACCACGCCGACAATGCTGGCGCGCTCTTGCGCATGGAGTGCGCCAGGAAGAAGCAGAATCGCCGCGACGACAGCGACAACACGAAAACACCCAACCCGCGACATCAATCGATCCATCGCGCCCTCCTGGCCGGTGCAGCCCGCCTTCGCTCGTGGCATAGCGCGAGCTTCGGCGCGGCAGGGCTGATACTCAGGCTGCCGCAGGCCAGTGTCAACGGGAATTTGTTGACAAACGATAAGGGCGGCGTGACTATCGTGCACGCCATGCGTCGGAGGTTGACGCTCGCTTTACTGGCCGTCGCCCAAGCCGGCTTGACCGCCGTTGCCACGGCACAGGTGGTCGGCTCCGCGACCAACTCCATCCCTCGCCTGGCCGACGGCCACCCGGATCTTCAAGGCGTCTACGACATCGCATCGATGACGCCGCTCGAGCGCGAGCCCGGCACGCCGCTGGTGATGAGCAAGGAGGACGCCGCGCGATTCGAGCTGCAACGCGCCGAGCGGGTTCGTCGCGCCGCGCTGCCGAGCAAAGGCGATCGGGACGCGCCGCCGCACGGCGGCGACGGATCGACCGGCGCCGCGGGCAACGTCGGCGGCTACAACAATTTCTGGGTCGACAACGGCACCGAGTACGACACCATCGACGGTCAGAAGCGGATGTCGGTGATCGTCGATCCGCCCGACGGCCGCGTGCCGCCGCTCACAGCGCAAGCACGCCAACGCGCCGAACGGTTCGCGCTGCCGACCTCCGATGCGCAGGAAAACGACCCGGGCCTCGGCAATCCGAACGCCTACGACAACATGGAGCAGCGGCCGCTCGGCGAGCGCTGCCTCCTTGGATTCGGATCCACCTCAGGACCGCCGTCATTGCCGGTGCTTTACAACAACCTTCATCAGATCGTGCAAACGCCGACCGCGGTGGTGATTCTCAGCGAGATGGTGCACGACGCGCGGATCGTGCGGATCAACGGTGCAGCACTTGCCGGCGTCGATTCGAAAGTGGAACGGCGACTCGATCGGCCGATGGGACGGCGACACGCTGGTGGTGGACACGACGAATTTCACCGACAAGACGCGTTTCCGTGGCTCCAGCGAGAAGCTGCACATCGTCGAACGCTTTTCACGCATCGACGCGCGCACCGTGCGCTATCAATTCACCGTCGACGATTCGGACACGTGGACAAAGCCATGGTCGGGTGAAGAAGCGTGGCCGCTCACCGAAAGCCGGCTGTTCGAATACGCGTGCCACGAGGGTAACTACGCGATGACCAACATCATGCGCGGCGCGCGACTCCGCGAGCAAAACAAGCAATAGCGATCCCAGCCCCCAGTCCCCAGTCCCCAGTCCCCCAGTCCCTTCGCTGAGCTAGAATCCCCACATGCGCAATCTCTCGATCGGCATCGTCCTGGTCGCACTGGGAGCGGTTACCGCTGCGTCGGACCATCAAAAGATCGTCTACGCGCGCGTCTTTCCCAATCCGAATCAGCTTGGCCTGTTCATCGCGGCCGCCGACGGTAGCGGCGAGCGGCCACTGCTCGCGCCGGCCGATGTCGATTACGACCCGGTATGGTCTCCCGACGGCAAATCGATTGTTTTCACGTCCGATCGGGAAGGATCGGCGGAGCTGTTCCGGATCAAACCAGACGGCACCGGAATCGAGCGTCTCACCAACGATCCGGCCTACGACGACCAGGCGGCATTCTCGCCGGACGGCAAGCAGCTGGTGTTCGTCAGCAGCCGCCAGGGTGGCTACGCGCGGCTCTGGACGATCGACCTCGCGACGCGGCGCGCCAGAGCATTGACGACCGGAAACGGCGGCGACTTCCGGCCGGCGTGGTCGCCGGATGGACAATGGATTGCGTTCGCTTCAGACCGCGGCAGCAACATGCCGTTTGCCAACGGACGCTGGGAACACCTGCAACTCGCCGACGTCTACATCGTGCGGCCCGACGGATCCGGTTTGAAGCGAATCAGCGAGCACGGCAACTTCTGCGGCAGTCCGAAGTGGAAGTCGGACAGCCAGCACTTGATCGCGTACTGCATGACCGCGGAGCAGACGCTCGATAACCGCCGCGCCGTTCCCGAGAAGAATCCCGTGGGCAACGACACGCGGCTGGTTTCCTTCGATGTCGTCACCGGCGGAGCGGAGACGGTCAAAGAGGCCGCCGGCGCGATCTTCAACCCGGCGTTCGTCGGCGCGACGATCGGGTATGTTCGCAAGTTCGCACAAGGACCCGGCGCAGGAATCTATTACGCGGACGGCCGGAGCGGGCCGAAAGGCGACATCCGGTCGGCGTCGTGGTCGCCCGATGGATCGCAGGTGGTCTTTCATAAGCGGCTGCCGGCGCCGCCGCCAACCTGGCGTCCCACCTTCAGCCGCAATCCCGCCTACGAACTGACGATGACCGGTATTCTGCCGTCGTTCAATCCGTCAGGCGATCGCTTCGTGATGACCGGACGACCGTCGGTCCCCGGGCGTCCGTTCGGATCGAGCATTGTCGTCGGCGCCAGCGGCAGCGACAAAGGCGACGTCATTTTCAAGGACGAAGCCCGCAACGTTCTGGCACCGCAGTGGTCGCCGCGCGGCGATGCGATCATCTTCGGCATCGGCGTGTTCGACGCGTTCTTCAACGGCTTCAATACGCGGTTCGCGCAACGCAGCGACCGCGCCGAAGGCGGCGCGCAGATCGCGATGATTCGCCCCGACGGCAGCGACTTCCGCGAACTGACCAGCGGTGCCGACAACAGCGCTTTTCCATCGATGGCGCCCGATGGCAAGCGCATCGTCTATCGCTCGTTCGGCGCGAATGGCGATAGCGGCTTGAAAGTGATGAACCTCGAAACCAAAGCGGTCACCGCGCTGACCCACGGCTACGAGAATTTCCCGCTCTGGTCGCCGCGCGGCGATCTGATCATGTTTTCCCGGCTCGAGGCTGGCAATTACGAAATCTGGACGGTGAAACCCGACGGCAGCGGGACCAAGCGGCTGACCAACGCCCGCGGCAACGATGCCCACCAGGGCTGGTCACCCGACGGCGAGCACATCGTGTTCGCGAGCTCGCGAATGGGATTCAAGGACGAAGCGATCTACACCGACGCGCCGCAGCCGTACGGCGAAATTTTCGTGATGCGCTACGACGGCACCAACATCGAGCAGTTGACCGACAACCAGTGGGAAGAAGGAACACCAGCCTGGAAACCTGAACGAGGTTCGCAGGGTTCGCGAAGTTCGCAGGGTTCACGGGGTTCGCGAACGAGGTTCTCGAGGTTCGCGGGGTTCTGCAAACGAGTTCTGAGTTCTGAGTTCTAGTTCTCAGTTCTCAGTTCTTCAGTTCTTAGTTCTTAGTTCAGCAACTCACGCAGTGATGGTTGTTCTTCGCTCCGAGACTCTCGAGCAGCTTGATCGTGTCGGGAAACGGCTGCACGCGCTGCACCGGACCGTTCGCCATATCGACCGTCGTCTGGCCGGTGCGGCTGACCGCTTTCGGATCGGCGCCCTTTGAAACCAGATATTTAATCAAGTCGTTGTCACCGCGCGAGGCGGCGTGATGCAGCGGCGTGTAGCCGTTGTGATCGCGGGCGTTGACATCGGCTCCGAGCTCTTCGACCAGGAACTTCACCGCGGGAACCCAACCGTCGGGAACATGGCGATGCGTGTTGCCGGCGAACCCCAGACCATAGCCGACGCCCGAGGCAGCGTGGATCGGCGAAACCGCAGGCCCGCCCCACGGAATCGGCGCCAGTCCCGATCGGTCCGGCACGTTCGGGTCGGGACCGCCTTCCTCGTACCGCTCTGGCACCTTGGCGGTTGGAATATTCGGATCGGCACCGTAGTTCAGCAGCAACTTCATCGCCGGGATGTCGAGCGTATAGGCCGCCCACCAGAACGGCGTGGCGCCCGTGCGATCGACGCTCAGCAGGTCGCGGTTGTAGGTGGTGTACCAGAGTGATTTCCGCAATCGCGCATTCGGATCGGCGCCGGCCTTCAGCATCGCCTCGGCAAGTTCGAGGTAGCCGGTTTGCTGCTGCATGTATTTGGCCGGTTGCGGATGGCGTGCCTTCGGCGCCCATTGCATGTTGAGTACACCGTAGAGCGGCGTCGCGCCGGCATCGCTCGCCAGCCGGACGTCGGCGCCGCGCGCCAGCAGCTGACTGGCGAGATCGAAATGACCGTTGATCGACGCGATCAGCAGCGGGCTGGTGCGATCCGCGACACTGACTTGATTGATGTTGGCGCCGGCATCGAGCAAGGCGAACGCGGTTTCGGCATGGCCTTCACGCGCTGCGAGAATCAACGCGGTCAAACCGCCCTGCGCGCCGACCAGATCGGCGTAGCCAAGTGGTTCCGGTTCGTTTCCGTCGTCATTACCGCGGCCGCGCCCCGATTGCGCTGCCGGTTTCGCGGCCGTGCCGGCCCTGGCGGCGGCCTGGCGCTGGATTTCGGCGACGCGCGCGTTCCGCACCCGGCTTTCGGCGGCATCGCTGCGATTCCGCGCGCTGATGTCGATGACCTTCGCCGTCAAGGACGGATTGGCGCTACGCGAGAGCAGCAGTTTCACCGCGTCAGTCCGGCCGTCAGCCGCTGCGAACATCAACGGTGTCTGGCTCCACTGTGGTTCGCGGATATCGATTTCGGCGCCGTGATCGAGCAGCACTGCAATCGATTCACGGTCGCCCGAGGCGGCGGCGAAGTGCAGCGGCGCCGCACCGGTGGTCGTCAGCGCGTTCACTGCCGCATGGGCGTTGACCAGCGCACGAACGATCGCCGAGTTTCCGTGCTGGGCCGCGACATGCAGCGGGGTATGCCGGCCGATGCGAGTTTCGGCGGTGACACTCGCGCCCGATTTCAACAATAAGGCGGCTAGTTCCACGTCGCCGCGCTCGGCTGCCCAATGCAGCGCGGTCATCCCATCGCCCTGGGCAACGTTGACGACGTCCTTTCCAGGTCCGCTTTCGATCAACGCACGGACGGCGCCGATATCGCCGCGCATCGCGGCATCGGCGACAGTCGACGCTGGCGGACCATCAGCGCGCATTGCCGCTGCCGAGAAAAGAACGCTAGCAATCAGCCACAAGCTGTTTCGAAACATATCGCCAACTTTTTTTCACTTCGACGCCCCGCCGTTCCGCGACTCTCGCCGCTTCGCTCGGTGTAGCCGCAGGCGCTGCTGGAAATCTGCCGCGGCTTATGTCGACAGCGCAAATTCACCGGTAGAATCGCCGAATGCTTCAACGTCGGTTAACCCAATCTTGTGCATGGCGGTCAGCATCACATTCGCCATCGGCGTCCCGGCCGGTGCGCGGAAGTGGACGTTGCCGGCCAGCTGGCCATTCGCGCCGCCGAGCAGAATCAGCGGGCAGCGTTTGTGGTTATGCACGTTCCCGTCACCCATCGGCGAGCCGTAGATGATCAGGCTCTTGTCGAGCAGCGTCGCGTCGCCTTCCTGAATCGACTGCAGCCTCTGCATGAAGTAGGGCAGCAGGCTGACGTGGTACTGGTTAATCGCTCCGAACTCGACGATGCTCGCCGGTTTATTGCCGTGGTGAGACGAAGGGTGGAACCCTTTCGACACGCCGCTTTCCGGGTAGACGCGGCTGGACGCGTCGCGTCCCATCTTGAACGAAAAGACGCGGGTGACGTCTGCCTGAAACGCCAGCGCCTGCAAGTCGAACATCAACTTGACGTGCTCGTCGAACGAATCGGGCACGCCGGCCGGCGCACCGGGCAGTTCGCGGCTGTCACCGCTCAGATTACGCGCTTCGATTTTCTGGATGCGCCGTTCGATCTCGCGCACGTCCTCGAGGTAGCGCGCCATCCGCTGCCGGTCGCTGGCGTCGAGCGTGCGATTCAGGTCGGCAACCTGTCCGGTGATGTAGTCGAGCACACTCGATGTCGCTTGGCGGCGCGCGGCGCGCTCCGTCGCGGAGCCGCCCGCGCCGAACAGCTGATCGAACGCCATCCGCGGATCGCGAATCATCGGCAGCGGCTCGGTCGGCGACGCCCAGGTAATCATGTCGGTATAGACGCACGAATAGCCGTAGGCGCAGCCGCCCGCCTGATCGACGTTTTCGATGCACAACTGCATCGACGGAATCGGCGTGTCCTGGCCGAACCGTTTCGCGTAGATCTGATCGAGCGAAATGCCGGCGCGCACGTCCGAGCTCTCGGTCTGCTTCGGGTGGGTCTGGGTAAGGAACACCGCGCTCGACCGGAAGTGATCGCCGCCGATTTCCGGCTGCGTCACCGCCTCGGCGTTGCGCACGTCGGTGTCGCTGACGATGGTCAGGTATTTCCGAAACGGTTCGAGCGGGCTCAGCGCGCTCGGCGACAGGTCGAAGCCACGGCCCGTTTCAGCCGGCGACCAGAGATGCTGCTTGGCGCCCCAGTCGTTCGCCCCGGCGGCACCGTGAACCATCTCGATGCAGACCAGCCGCGTGCGATCGAGCGATGCGGCGGTCGCCGTGCCGTTCCACAGCCCGCGCGCCGGAACCATGGCGTCGAGAAACGGCAGCGCCACCGTCGCGCCCATCCCGCGCAACACGGTGCGTCGTGTCAGATGCTTCCCTGTGATGAACGTCACTTCATGCCCCCAAGCTGGAACGCCGAGCACGCCGGGCACGCCGAGCATTTTCTTCGGCGTCTCGGCGGACTCTGCGTTCATCTCCGCTCGTTACAAGTCTGCACTCTTCATTCGAGCGCCTTTACAACCTAATACGATCCTTGGAACGCCGAGCACGTCGGGCACGCCGAGCATTCTTTCTCGGCGGTCTCGGCGGACTCTGCGTTCATCTTTGCTCTGTTACAAGGTCCGCGCTCTTCATTCGAAACGCCGGCGCCCTCACAATCCCCAACACAAACGCCGAAAAACTATCGCCCGATCCGTGCGCGCCGCGGACGATGCCGCGCACCGAGGGCATGTCGGTCGATTCCAACCGCCGCCCGAGCGCGTAGGTCATCAGGTTCTCGGTGAAGTTCTGCACCAGGACGCTCGATCGCTTCAGCAGCGCGTTTCGTAAATCGTCGGGGCCGCCGAGCGGCGTGCCGTCGTAGAGCGCGCTGGCGGCATCGATCGCCGCTCCGTTATCGCGGATCCGCCACGCCCCGGTGACGTCGAAATTTTCGAGCGCGAGACCGATCGGATCGATCATCCGGTGGCACGACGCGCAAGCCGGATTGGCGCGATGCTGCTCCATCCGCTCGCGCACCGTCCGCAGCCGGCCGTCTTCGGCCTCGGCAGTCTGCTCGAGATCCGGGACGTTCGGCGGTGGCGGCGGTGGCGGCGTGCCGAGCAGCACTTCGAGCACCCATTTGCCGCGCAGCACCGGCGATGTGCGGTCGGCGTGGGACGTCAGCGTCAGGATGCTGCCCTGGCCGAGCAGTCCGCGGCGTCGCGGATCGGGAATCGACACTTTGCGGAAGTTCGGGCCGATCACGTTCGGAATACCGTAGTGCCGCGCCAGCCGTTCGTCGACGAAGGTGTAGTCTGCGGCAAACAAATCGGTGACCGGCCGATCTTCGCGGACGATGTGGCCGAAGAACAGCTCGGTTTCCCGAAGCATCGACGTTTTCAACTGATCGTCGAAGTCGGGATAGACGCGGACGTCCGGATTGATCTTGTCGAGATCCTGCAAGCGCAGCCACTGGGCGGCGAAGCGCGAGGCGAGCACGTCGGCGCGCGGATCGGCAAGCATCCGCCGCACCTGGCGTTCGAGCGTCGCCGGCACGGATAGCTGTTGCTTCTCCGCCAGCCGCAGCAGTTCCTCGTCTGGTCCGGTTGCCCACAGGAAGAACGACAGGCGCGACGCGAGGTCGATGTCGCTGATCGGGTAGGCTTCGCCGGCGCGCGCGGCAGCGGGCCGTTCCTCGAAGCGGAAGACGAACCGCGGGCTGGCGAGAATGCCCTCGAGCGCCGTGCGCACGCCCGATTCGAATCCGGCGCTCGCACCTTTGTCGTAGAGCGCCATCAGCGCGGTGATGTCGCGCTCGGTCGCGGGACGCCGGAATGCCTGCGACGCCAGCCGCGCGATGATGTCTCGCGCACAGACGATCGCCTGTGAATCGGATTTCGGGCTGCAGCTGAAAATCTTTCGGCGGCTGGGCGTTTCGGAGACGCCGCTGACCGTCATCGGGCCGGTAATCGCCAAATCGCGGAGGTGCGGCAGCGTCGTGAAGCCGTAGGCGTCGGCGATGCTGGTGCTTGCCAGCGACCAGTCGAGCGGCGCAATCAGATCCTGCACCGGCCCTTCCATCCGCCGGATAAACGCCGCCGACACACGGTGCGGTCCGGCGGTCACGGCAATCGGCTCCGTCCGCAGATTGACGCCGTCCGGATCGGATGTCGTCATCCAGCGATCGATGTCGAGCAGCGCGGCGCGCACTCCGTCGATCGAAATCTCAATCTGCTCGGGCGCTGCCGCGGTGTGGAGCGCGGCGCGGCCGTTGCCGTAGAGCGCGCCGGTCGTCTCGTGATAGAACGACACGCGAAAACGGTACTGACCGTCGGCCGGGAAGGTGTGCACGACCGAGGTTCCACCGCGCGTGCCGTACGGCGCCCCTTCAACCTGTTCGCGCTGCGACGTCCAGCGCGACACCTGGTAGGTGGCTTCGCGAGCGGTCGCAGTGCGATCGCCGACCGCGAGCCGGCTGATTTCGGCGGCCGCTGTGAGATACGCCTGCATCAGCGTCGGTGACAGCAGCTGGGCGTCGGCGATGTTGTCGAAGTTCGCGCTTTTGGTGTCGAGCGGCAGGTAGTCGCCGGCGTTGACGTCGAGCGCGAGCAGATCGTGGATGGAGCGCGTGTACTCGGCGCGGTTCAACCGTTGAAAGGTGCGCCGGCCTGGCGGCAGCGTCGCGGCGTGCGCATCGGCTTCGGTTTCAAGCGCCGTCGCCAGCGCCGCCAGCGCGGCATCATCGCGGCGAACACCGGCGGGCGGCATCAGCCCGGCGCGCAGCTTCCGGATGATCTTTTCAGTGACGACGCTGTGCTGGCCCGCCGTGGCGACGTCGAAACTGGCCAGCGACAAATCGCCGGCGCGCATGCGGTCGTTGTGGCACCCGGTGCAGGTACGGCTGATGACGCTGTTTGAATCCTGCGCGGTCGCGGGAACGGCGACCGTCAGCAGTGCCCCAAGGCACACCCATCGCAGCATAGGTGGACATCATAATGCAGAATGTAAAATGCAAAATGCAAAATGCCGAATGAATTGATGCAATTTTGCACTCTGCACCTGGCACTCTGCATTTAGCATTCTGCATTTTGCGTTCTGCATTTCAGTAGCCGAGCGCTAGCGCCGTCGTGGCCCAGGCGGTCGCCGCGGCCGAGATCCACTGGTGCGCGCCGTACGGGAAACCGCTTTCGAAATAGGACTGGATCGGCACGGAACGCGACGCGACGTACCACGTGCCATCTTCGTATTGGGTGCGCAGCAGGTACTCGATGCCCTTGCGGAACGCCGGGGCGTCGGCCGGCACCGCGCCGCTCTCGCGCATCGCGACCAGTGCCTCGCCGGTTGCGTAGGCGTCGCTGGTCATGGCGGCATCCTGCGCCCAACCGCCGTCGGGACGCTGCGCGGCAAGCAACTGGCGAACCGCTTCGTCGATTGCGCCAGTCGGCGCGCTTGCCCATGCAAGTCCAAGCAGGCGGAACGCGCGTTCCTCGGTCGCGTTAGCCCGTGCGGTGATCAGCCACGCACGTGCCCGGTCCACCGCCTGCTGATATTCGGCGCGGCGCGACGGCGGCGCGAACAATTGCAGCGCCCGCATCGACACCGCGGTGACTTCGATGTCGTTCGACTCGATCGGTGGGCGGAGCGTGGCCGAGTGACCAGCGGCCGTCCGCGCCCTGGCGGCGCTTCAACCAGATGGCCTGCGCGTCGGTCGCAGCATCCGGTTGATAGCCCGACCAACCGAGGCCGACCAGCAAATAGCTCATCGTGTCCTGGGCGCCGGCAATCGGAATGTTTTGCAGCGCTCGCTCGCGCCACGATTCCAAATACGTTCCAATCACGCGATTCTGGCTGGCGGTAATCGTCTCGTCGACGTGAAAGCCCTTCGTCTGCGCGGTTTTCACCGCCATCGAGACGAGGCTGTTGTGATGGCACGACACACAGCCGGTGCGTTGCACGAAAGCCACGTCAATCTGCTGCAGCCGCGGCAAGCTGCGCTCCACTGCCGCGCGGATCGCTTCCCGGCTCGCGTTCTTCACCGCAACCGTCGTCAACCGGGTCAATCGGCCGGGGTCGTCGGGAGGTAGCGTGTTGCTGGCGCTCGACTCGGGTGGTTGCTTGGCCAGCGGTCCGCCGGCGCCAACTTGCGCCGCACAAGCGGCGCAATTCACGCGCAGGAATGTGGCGACCGGCGCGCCCGGGCTTTTCGGTCCCAGACCATACGCCACCAACTGCGCAAACATCTCGCCGTCGTCGACGCGTGCGGCTTCGCGCAGCGGCGAGACTTGCGACGGCTGCCAGGGGAACGGATCTGCGCCGTACTCGAGCAGCAGCTTCAACGTCGCACTGGCGCCAGCCGTGCCTGCGGTAATCAGCAGCGCCGTCCGCCCATCGTCCGAGTGCGCGTTGACGTCGGCTCCGGCCTCGAGCAGCAGCCGCGTGGCGTCGATTGCCGGGACAGCCATCATCAGCGCGGTTACACCGCCGACGGTCCGGGCGTTGGGATTGCCACCCGCGTCGAGAACCCGCTTTACGAGCGATGCGTCACCGTAGAGTGCCGCCGCCATCAGCGCGCGTCACGCCTCGCGGTCCGGCACTGGTCACTGCCGCACGGTTGGTGATCAATTCGGAAATGCGGCCGGCGTCGCCGCGGCGAATCGCGTCGAGGAAACGCGTCGCCTCCGGATCCGCCGGCGGAATCGGAGGTTCCCCAGACACCTCGTCCGGCCACTTCGCTCCCGCGTCGATCCAATGTTTGATCGTGGCAATCTGCGGGCTGGTCAGCGGGCCCGCCGGCGGCATGCGCGGGCCCAGATGCGAGCCGGCGACGCGTTGATACAGCCGGCTGCCGTCGGCGTTGCCCGGACCAATGTTCGTCTGCTGTCCGCCGCGCATCGCATCGGCGCGGCGATCGAGACGAAATCCGTTCATCTGCAACTCTGGCCCGTGGCAGCCGTAACAGTGCTCGCGGAAAATCGGCTGCACGTCACGACGGAAATCAACGTCACCCGGCGCCTGCGCACCAGCCACCGTCCACGCCGAGACAATGCCAATCGCAATGAAGGGAGTCGCGCACGGACGAGATTATACGCGCGGCTTCTCAGTTCTCGTTCTCGTTCTCAGTTCTCAGTTCTCAGTTCTAACTTCAGCTCCTACTATTCCTCCAATGCTCGCTCTCGGCTGCATGCGTCTCTCGACCGAACGGGATCGCGACGACCTGCGGTCGATCGCCGTCCTGCATGCGGCACTCAACGCCGGCGTCACGCTGCTCGATACCGCCGACGCCTACTGCTGGGACGATTCGGAAACCGGTCACAACGAGCGGTTGATTGCGAGGGCGCTTGCCGAATGGACTGGCGACCGATCGGTCATCCAGATCGCATCAAAAGGCGGGTTGACGCGTCCCAACGGCGAGTGGATTCCAGACGGTCGCAGCCGCCACCTTGCCGCCGCGTGTGAAGCCAGCTGCAGCGCCCTCGATGTCGCGCGGATCGACCTCTATCAACTGCACGCGCCCGACCCTCGAACCAGCCTCGCCACCAGCGTACGCGCGCTGGCGTCGCTCAAACGCGATGGAATGATCGACCGCATCGGCCTCTGCAACGTCACGGTCGGCCAGCTCGAGGAAGCACGGCGGATCGTTGACATCGCCGCAGTGCAGGTCGAGCTGAACCTCTGGAACGACAGCAACTTTCTCAGTGGCATCGTCGATCACTGCATCCGGAATGGAATCCAGATCATCGCGTCACGGCCACTCGGCGGCGTCGGGCGTCGGAAACGCACAACCTCCGATCCGACGCTGACGGCGCTCGCGGAGCGACATCGCGCGACTCCCTTCGAGATTGCGCTGGCGTGGCTCACCGACCTGTCGCCGGCAATCGTGGCCATCCCCGGCGCGACGCGCGTGGAAACGGCCGGATCAATTGGCGCGGTCGGGCGGATCACGCTGACGCCGGAAGACCGCGTGTTGCTCGACGAGCGGTTCCCCGCGGCAGCGCCGATCCGCCAGTCCGGCGCACCCCGCCGGCCGGCGTCAGCCGCGCCGCGCGAAGGCGAGATCGTGATGATCATGGGCCTGCCGGGTGCGGGCAAAAGTACGGCGGCGCAGGAGTTCGTCGACAACGGCTACGTTCGACTGAATCGCGATCGCGACGGCGGAAGGCTGCGCGATCTGATTCCGACCCTGCGCGGCGCGATCGATTCAGGCATTTCGCGCTTCGTCCTCGACAACACTTATGTGTCCCGCAAGTCGCGCGCGGCGGTGCTGCAGTCGGTGGCGACAACCGGGCTGCCGGTGCGATGCGTCTGGCTGTCGACCTCGCTCGAAGACGCGCAAGTCAATGCCGCATCGCGGATGGTTTCGAAATTCGGCCGCTTGCTCGAACCCGAGGAGATGCGGCGGATGGTCAAGACCGACGTCAGCGCGTTCGGGCCGTCGGTGCAGTTTCGCTATCAACGGGAGTTAGAACCGCCCGATCCGGTCGAAGGCTTTTCGCGGATCGACGTCGTGCCGTTCGAGCGGCATCTCGACGCTGCATTCAACGATCGCGCGCTGATCGTCTGGTGCGACGGCGTAGTGAGCGATCACCCGGAGCGCGACGAAGTGCTGCGGCGCTGGGCTGGCGAAGGTTGGCGGCTGATCGGGCTGGGATGGCAACCGCAACCAGCCGACGATTTCTATGCAGCGCTTCGCCGCCGGATCGGCGTCGACATCGACATCCACTACTGCCCGCACGGCGGCGGTCCGCCGGTCTGCTGGTGCCGGAAGCCCTTGCCAGGCCTCGGCGTCGTCGTCATCCGGAAGTACCGGTTGCATCCGGCGGCGTGTGTCTACGTCGGCGGTGGACCGCACGATCCCGGGTACGCGCGGCGCCTTGGATTCCGTTACCGTGACGAAAACGATTTCTTCGCGTGCTAACCTCTCGCGCGGTGGTCGATCGACTCGAACGGCACAGCGTCACAATCATCGCGATCGTGGCGCTGGTGGCGTATGGGTGGGTGTACACCCGGCCCGATGCCGACCCGCCGATCCGTTCTGACGGTTACAACTATTACTTGTACGCGGCGTCCTGGGTGGTCTACCACGACGTGACGCTCGAGGCCGTACCGAACGACTGGAACGGCGGTGCGTACCCGAACTTCGCGGGAATGGTTCGCTGGTCGGAGACCGACCATTGGGTGAATCGGATTCCGATTGGCGTGTCGGTGCTGATGCTGCCGTTTGTCTACGGCGCCGATCTGATCACGCGGTGGTCGAATTTGCCCCGCGACGGCTATTCATTTTTCTATCAGCACGCCGCGGCCTTTGCCGGCATCACATATTTCGTCGTCGGCTTATGGCTGCTCCGCGCGATGCTACGGCGCCATTTCTCGACGTCGATCACGCTGGCGACCCTCGTCGCCGTCACGTTCGGCACGAACCTGTTCCATTACGCCGTCAACGAGGCGACCTTCAGCCACGCGTTTTCGTTCGGGTTGGTCGCGGCGCTGGTGAACCTGTGCGATGCGTTCTGGCGCCGGTCCGGATGGCACGCGTGGCATTCGATTGCGCTCGGCATCGTCGCCGGGTTGATCGTGCTGGTTCGACACACGAACCTGTTGCTACTGCTGATCGTGCCGTTGTGGCGGATTGATCGACTGCGCGACCTTTGGTCCCGTCGAGCGGATTTGCTCGCGATCAGCCTGGTTGCCGCAGTAACTGTTGCGCCGCAACTGGTCTACGACAAATGGGCCTCGGGATCGTGGATCGTGAACGCTTACGCGGTGCAGGGTGTGGGTTTCAACTTCGCGTCGCCGCATCTGTTCGGAGCGCTTTTCAGTACCCAGCGGGGAGTGTTGTTCTGGGCGCCGGTGCTCTGGGCGGCAGTCGCGGGTTTGGTCGTCGCGCGGGGCTGGGCGGCCGAAATCCGTCCTGGCGCGCTGATCGTTCTCGCCGCGAACGCATGGCTGATTGCCAGTTGGTCGGAATGGCAATACGGCGCCGGCTTCGGACATCGGGCGTTCATCGACAGCCTGCCGATCGTGGCGATCTTCGTCGCCGCCTGTTTCGCCAGAGTGTCGGAGACGCCGCGCCTCGTGCCCGCGGTCGGCATTGCGGTCGCACTGGCAACCGTGCTCTCGATCGTGCAGATGCTTCAATATTGGATGCACGTCTGGCCGACGCGCGACATCACGTGGGATCAGTATCGGTCGCTGTTTCTGACGTTCCAATGAAGCGAACCTCGCTCCTTATCGCTGCCGGAGTGGCGATAATGCTGACCGCGCTCGCCGTCTATCTGCGCGATCCCCCCTGGGCAGGAAACATCACCTCCGGCATGCGCGCGTGGGAGGAGGATCCGCCCGGCACCCGGTTTCGCTGGACGGCCGGTCGGGCCAGCTTTTTCATCCCGTCGAATGCGACCACGATGACGCTGCCGATGCGGGCGGTGTTCCCCGGCAAGAACGGACAGCCGGTTGTCGTCAGCGTTTCGGTGGACGATCGATGGCTGGCGAACGTCGAACTGCCCGATCCGAACGCGTGGGTGAAACCATCTTTGCCGCTGCCGCGCCGTGGTTCGTCGCGGCGCTTTCGGCGGGTTGATCTTCGCGTCAATCGGACGGCGGTCGGCGTGTTTATTCTTGGGGTTATGACCGGCGAAGTCGGACTCACGTACACACTGACGCGACCTTAGCGAACTTAGCGTTGAGTTTGCGGGGTCGAGCTGGTGAAAAAACACGCAAAGTTCGCAAAGTTCGCGAAGAAAACGCGTTGAATCGCTTAAATCGTCGTCCCGAAAAGAGCCCCGACCGCCGACGTCACGACCATCGCCAGCAATCCCCAGAAGGTGACGCGGGCTGCGCCGATCCAGGCCGGCGCGCCGCCGATCCGCGCGGCGACCGCACCCAGCGTTGCCAGACACAGCAACGACACGCCTGCTACCGAGGGGACCAGCCATCGCGCCGACGCGAAGATCGTCGTCACCAGCGGCAGCGCGGCGCCGGCGGCGAAAGTGGCGGCCGATGCCCACGCCGCCTGAAGCGGTCGCGCCGCGAAATGCGGGAACAATCCCAGTTCGTCGCGCGCATGGGCGCCAAGCGCGTCGTACGCCATCAGCTGATCGGCGACGGTTTCCGCGACCTTCGGGTCGAGGCCACGACGAACGTATATCGCGGCCAGCTCCTGACGTTCGTCGTCAGGCTCTGCGGCGAGGCCGCGCCGCTCGAGTTCCAGTTCGGCCTGTTCGGTGTCGGCCTGCGAACTGACCGAGACATACTCACCCGCAGCCATCGACAGCGCGCCCGCGACCAGGCCGGCAAGGCCAGCCAGGACGACGGCATGGCGGTCCGCCTGCGCGGCGGCGACGCCGACGATCAGGCTGGCCGTGGAAACAATGCCGTCGTTGGCGCCGAGCACGGCAGCCCGCAACCAACCAATGCGATGAGTACGGTGTCCTTCACGCGGCACAGTGGTGATCCATCGCAGCGGTTGGGGAAAACTTTACGGGCGTGATCACTCGAAACGCTGATCGTCCGCCGACGGTCCGTAGATCGCCGGAACGACCGCGCCATTCATCCGCAGATACACCGTGAATTGTCCCCGATGATGCGACCAATGCATGAACGTGTCGCGCAGCACGAGATGCCGCGGCTGATCGCTGACGGTGTTGCCCGACACTTGAAGCTTCCAGTGTTTCATCAGGTGATCGTCGGACGTCGACTTGAGTGTCGCAATCGCATCGGCCACCGCCTCGTCGTGCGCCTTGACCAGTTCGGCGGCAGTGCGCAGCGGCGTCTGCGGAATGTTCGAACCGCCGGGTGGGTTCAGGTCCAGCGCCTCCTGCTTGACAATCAACGTCACCCACGACGGCATCCGCGCGACCAGCGCCGCCAGCCTGCCGAAGGGCATCGATTTATCGTGCGGCTTCCAGTCGTCTTTGCCGGTGGGTGCGTTCTGGAGCGCGCGGCGCGTTTTCGGAGCTTCCGCTTCGAGCTGAGCAAGAAAGTGATCGGTCAGTGTCATAACCTGCAATCGTAACCCGCTCGGTGGCAGACTGGCATTCTTTGCGGCCTCGGCGTTCATCTTTTGGCCAGTAATGCTTCGGATTATTCATGCCGCCCCATCGCCGACTGATGCTTGGTGTCGCGCATCGTCGACGTAGACGAGGAGCGAGGCCGCGATCACGCCGGTGAGGTAGTAATAGAACCAGGTCTCGTGGCCGATCGACTTGAACCACAGCGCGATCGACTCGGCGGTGCCGCCGAAGATCGACACCGTGACCGCGTACGGCAACGCCGACGCCGGTGGCGCGAACCTTGGTCGGAAACAGTTCGGCCTTCACGACCGCGTTGATCGACGTGTAGCCGGCGACGATCAGCCAGGCCGCCGCCAATCAGCAGCAAGGCCACCAGCGCGCTCTTCGTCGCCTGCAGCGCGTAGAGCAGCGGAATCGTGACAGATCGTGCCGGAGACGCCGAACCAGATCAGCAGCGGCTTGCGGCCGATGCGATCCGACAGCGCGCCGTAGATCGGCTGCAGGATCAGCGCGAAGATCAGCGACGCCGCGGTCACCAGTCGTCGTCTGGTTGTCGGTGAGCCCGACCGACAGCTTGAGGAACTTCTGCATGTAGGTCGTGTAGGTGTAGAACGCGGTCGTCCCGCCCATCGTCAGGCCGACGACCACCAGCACTTCGCGCGGATATTTCATCAGCGCGCGCAATCGAACTGCCCTTTCGTTTCACCTGCGCGTGCGGCGACGAAATCGTCGGTCTCGTGCAGATTGCGCCGCATCGCGAGCGCGATGACCGCGAGCAGCGCGCCGATCACGAACGGGATGCGCCAGCCCCAGGCGCGCAGTTGCGCCGGCGGTCAGGAACACCTGCTGCAGCAGCAGCAGCACGACGATCGCGCACAGCTGGCCGCCAATCAGCGTCACGTACTGAAAGCTCGAATAGAAGCCGCGGTGCTTGGCGTCGGCGACTTCGCTGAGATACGTCGCGCTGGTGCCGTATTCGCCGCCGAGGCTGAGGCCCTGAATCATGCGCGCGAGGCCGAGCAGGATCGGCGCGCCGATGCCGATCGATGCATAGGTCGGCGTGACCGCAATCATCAGCGACCCGAAGCACATCAGCAGCACCGACAGCATCAGCGCGTTGCGCCGGCCGTAGTGATCGGCGAGATGCCCGAACAGCCATCCGCCAATCGGCCGGACGATGAAGCCGATCGCGAACAGGATCGCGGCGTTCAGCTGCTGAACGACCGGATCGTTGCCCGGGAAAAAAGCCGCCGGCGAAATACAGCGCGAACGCGGCGTAGGCGTAAAAGTCGTACCACTCGACGAGGTTGCCGATCGAGCCGACGAAAATCGCTTTCAGGCGGCGTCGGACGTCAGCAGGGTCGAGGCGGTCGGTTTGCAGCAAGAATCAAATAATACGTCAGCGATCCTCGATCGACACGACGGTGGCCGACCACGGACAAAAGCGACCGCCGCCGTACGAGGGGCCGGCGCGTTCGACATCCGACGGACGGCCGTCACACAGTTCGATCGACGCTTCCGCCATTTCAACCTCCACCAGGTGCCAGCTCCATCCGGCATTCACGTCAGTGCCTGCGAGAATTCGGCCATTCGGAAAGCGTTTTACGCTGCCGGTCTGGCTGCGACGGGCGAGATCGATGGCCGCAGGAGTCGGTCAGCAGAACCTTTGAACGTCTCATTGACGACGCGAAAGGTGACGAGTGCTGAGGTCGGCGAAGGTGAGGTGGATGTTTTTTGGCAGCTGAGCATGCCGAGGCCCGCGACAACGAGCGTGACGACGATCGCACTCGTTGTCGCGGAACGACTGGCTATCGTCACGGACCGGGCGAAACTGTCCATCGCATCGAGTTTATATTGCCGACGTAACCGCTCGCACCGTTCGTGTCGAAGACGAGACGGATGACGTGCGACCCCTGGGTGAGCGCGACGCCGGGCACCGTGACGGACGCCCACGTCTGCCAGCCGCCAGTCGGCGGAATCGCAATCGCACCAGTGACTGCCACACCGTCGACTGCGATATGGAACGTTCCACCAGCGGTTGGCCAGGCCACACGAATGTCAACGGTGTAGAGCGCGGTCGTCGCCACCGACACCGAATAATTCAACCACTCGCCGGCCGTGACCCAGCCGATCGAGTAGCCGCCACCGGTGTCCGAGGTGGATTCAATGTCCACGTCGGTCGACCGGAATGCCGCGCCGCTGTTGCCGGGCGTCGAATCGTGGTACGCGACCCCTTCGCCACCGTCGTCGAATTTTTCGAGTTCCACCAGGCCGGGAATCGCCGCCGCAATGCCCAGGAACGGCGTTGACGCGGGCGGACCGCTGCCGGCCAACGTCCAACGCATCGAGTTGATGTTGCCGACGAATCCGCTTGCGCCGTTCGTATCGAAGACGACGCGGAGCAGGTGCGATCCCTGCGTGAGAGCGATGCCCGTCGCAGTCACCGACGCCCATGTCTGCCAGCCACCCGTCGCCGGAATCGCGATGGCCCCCGTGCCTGGCACGCCGTCCACTTCGAGATGGAACGTGCCACCGGCGGTTGGCCAGGCGACGCGAATCTCAGCGGTGTAGAGCGAGGTCGTCGCCACCGACACCGAATAATTCAACCACTCGCCGGCCGTGACCCAGCCGATCGAGTAGCCGCCGCCGGCATCCGACGTGGACTCGATGTCGACGTCGGTCGACCGGAATGCCCCGCCACTGTTACCGGGTGTTGCATCGTGATAGGCGACGCCCTCGCCGCCGTCATCGAATTTTTCGAGTTCCATCAGGCCGGGAATCGCCGCCGGAACGCCCAGGAACGGCGTCGAAGGCGGCGGCGGCCCTGGCGGCCCGCTGCTCGTCAAGGTCCAGCGCATGAAGTTGACGTTGCCAACGACTCCCCAGATTCCATTCGTGTCGAACACGACGCGAATGACGTGGACGCCTTCACTGATCGCGATGCCGGGCGTGGTCACAGACGACCACGTCTGCCAGCCACCGGTCGATGGAATCGCGATCGAGCCGGCCACGGGCGAACCGTCGATTTCGATGTGATAGGTACCGCCCGCCCCGGACGACGCAACGCGTGTTTCGAGGGAGTAGGTCCCGGTCGAAGCCGCGGTGATCGAGTACTTCAACCACTCGCCGGCTACAACCCAACCGACTGAGTAGCCGCCGCCGATGTCCGACGTTGCTTCGACGTCTACGTCGGTCGAGCGGAATGCGAGCCCGGTATTTCCGGCAGTCGTATCGTGATAGGCAATGCCTTCGCCGCCGTCATCGAACCTTTCCGCTTCGATGACGCCGGGAATCGACGGGCGCGTACCGCCGAACGGAGCGGACGGCGGCGGAGCCACCACTTGAATCGCGACGGCCGCTGACGTGGCGCTGGCGCCGCCGTTGTCGGTGGCAACTGCCGTCAGCGAATAGTTGCCGACCGGCACTCCACTCAACGTTGCCGCGTACGGCGCCGACGTATCGGATGCAATCAACGTGCTGCCGTTGTAGAAGCTTACCTGTGTGATCGTGCCGTCGTCGTCGTTTGCGGCGGCGGCCAGAGAGATCGTTGCGGGCGCGTTGAAAACCGCGCCGCCAGCCGGCGTCGTGATCGAGATCGATGGCGGGCTGTTGCTTCCAGGGATCTTCCATCGCAAATAATTCAGGTTTCCAACGAAGCCCGAACTGCCGTTGGTGTCGAACACGATGCGCAGCAAATGGGTCCCAGAGGGCAGCGCGATCGGCGGCACGCTGACCAGTCCCCATACGCCCCAGCCACCCGTCGCGGGCACCGTGATCGATCCGCTGGCGGCAACCCGATCCACCTCGACATGGAATGTGCCGCCGACTCCTGGTGACGCAACCCGCACCTCGAGCGCGTAGGTCGCCGGAGAGGCAACCGACACGGTGTACATCAGCCATTCGCCGGCGTTGACCCAGCCGATCGAGTAGCCACCACCTGCGTCTGACGATTGTTCGATGTCGACGTTCCCTGCACGGTACTGACCACCGTTGTTACCGGGCGAGGTGTCGTGGTATGCGACTCCCTCGCCGCCCTCGTCGAAGTTTTCGATCTGAATCACGCCGGGAATAGCTGCGGCAACTCCACCGAACGGCGTTGATGGTGGTGGCGTAACGACCTGGATCGCAATCGCACCAGACGTCGCGCTGGCGCCGCTGTTGTCGGTAGCGACGGCAGTGAGGGCATAGTTGCCGGGCAGCGGGTTGTTCCACGTGAACGTGTACGGCGCCGTTGTATCAGTTCCAAGCAGCGTTGCACCCGCGTAGAAGCTGACTTGGGTAACCGTGCCGTCCGAATCTCCGGCGGTCGCTTTCATCGCCACCGTAGTCGGCCAGGTGAAGCTCGCGCCCGGGAACGGCTCTGTCACGGTGACCGACGGCGGCGTATTCGCGCCGGCGACGCTGACCCTCAGATAGTTGAGACTGCCGACCGTTCCGTTGGCGCCCTTCGTATCGAACACGACTCGGAGGATGTGCGGACCCGACGACAGCGACACACCCTGGGTTCCAATCGTCTGCCAAATCTGTGAGCTGCCGGTATCTGGCACAGCCAGCCTACCAGTAACATCCACGCCATCAACTTCGATGTGGAACGTTCCGCCGATTCCCGGCGACGCGACGCGGCCCTGAACCGTATAGGTCCCAGAGTTCTGCACGACGACGCGATACGCCAGCCACTCGCCAGCGCTGATTGAGGTGACCGCGAACCCGTCGCCGCCGTCCGCCGTAGCGACGATGTCGACGTCGGTGGACCGATACACGCCCCCGGAATTGCCGGCGGTAAGATCGTGATAGCCGACACCTTCGCCGCCCTCGTTGAAATTCTCGGCTTCAATCACGCCGGGCAGAACGGCCTGCACGCCCTGGAACGGCAGTGAATCGGCTCCAGGCAACACGTGAATGGTTGCGGCAGCGGTCGTCGTGGCCGCTCCGCGATTGTCGGTCGCCACCGCGGTGATCGGATAGTTGCCGACAAGCACGTTGTTCCACACCAACTCGTACGGCGCGCTGGCGTCAACCCCGATCAATGCCGTTCCGGCGTAGAACGCGACATTGGCAACGCTGCCATCGGGATCCGACGCATTCGCACGAACAGAAATCGGACCGGGCGCGGAAACCAGCGACTCGCCCGCTGGATCGGTCAGCGACACAACCGGTGCGCTATTTCCAGTCGGGGTGCACGCCGTCAACGCACGTTCGACGTTCAGGCGACCGCCGGTGATCGTCCGCCCGGCGAGTGCGCCAGTCGGATCCACGTGATCGATAATCGCGGCCTTCAATGCCGCCGTCGTCAACGCGCATCGCGACAGCAGCAGTGCGGCGGCACCTGAGACGTGCGGTGTCGCCATCGAAGTGCCGCTGAACGAGTCGTAGCCGCCGCCCGGCACGGTGGACAGCACGCGCACACCGGGCGCGCCAAGGTGCACCGAGGTGGCTCCGTAATTCGAGAAGCTCGCCAGCGCATCCTGGTTGTCGATCGCGGCAACCGCAATGACATTCGAAACCGCGTAGCCTGCCGGATAGGTCGGTGCGGCGTCGTTGTCGGAAGCACTGTTGCCGGCAGCTGCAACAAACAGCATGTCGGCCTGTTTGCTGCGATTGATTTCGTCGAACAGCGCTTGAGAAAACCCGCCGCCCGCCCAACTGTTCGACAACACCCGGACGTTGGCGGCGGCGCCGAGCGTCGTCTTCGCTTGAATCGCAAACTCGATCGCATTCAGTGCATCGCCCAGCGAACCGGATCCACTCGCGCTCAGAAACTTGAGGCCCATCATGTTCGCCAGCCAGTTGACGCCGGCGACGCCGATACCGTTGTTCGCGACCGCGCCGACCGTTCCCGACACGTGCGTGCCGTGGAAATGATCGTCAAGCGGATCGCAGGTTCGACTGATTGCGTTGAACCCGTGCGTACCGGCAGCGCAAGTGATCGCCTGACCGCCGACCGTTACCGTGAATGCCGTCGGCGCGGACCAGACGTTCGCTGCCAGATCGGGATGCAGATAATCGATACCGGTGTCGACGATGCCGACGACCGTGGTGCGGGCGCCGATGGTCGTGTCCCACGCCGGCGCGGCCGAAATATCGACGCCGGCCGTTCCGGGCGTGCCGTTGATCACCTGGCCGATGTTGCGCAGTCCCCACAGCTCCGGGAATCGCGGGTCGTTTGGTTCGCGGGTTGTTTGAAGGATGTAGTTCGGTTCGGCGTAGAGGACGTCGCGACGCGCGGCGAGCAGGTTGAGAAGGGCGCCGATTTTCTTGCTGCGTGAACGCACGCGCCAGACGCGACCATCACCAACGATCGCGTCCGCGTCGGCATCGAGATCGGCACGCAGGCGTGCGAAGTCCGGCTGCGGCCGAAATGCCACCAGCACTTCGCCGGTAACCGCCGGATGGGCGCCGAACAGCTCCGAAGAACGATCGCGTCCGAGGGGGAGTTCGAACTGACCGGCCGTCAGGCTGGCCGCCGCAACGAGCAGCGCGACCACCAATGTGCCGGGGTGGCCCGCAGCGAGCGAACGGCCGCGAACCTTCATGCGGCGCGACTCTAGCAATCGCCTGCCGGCGATCGCAATAGCCGTGCTGTCGAAACTGTGCAAACTTGCACGCTATCGGCGGGCTTGGCGGTCTCGGCGTTCGTCCTTTGTCTATGCGCTCCTAGCCCAGCGAATCAGCGTCGCCAGATCAGGCGGCTTCCCATACATCAGCAGTCCGATGCGGAAGACCTTGGCTGCAAACCAGATGGCTGCCGTCACCGAGCCGATACCGATCAAGATCGTCAGCCACACCTGCCAGGCCGGTGGCGGCGCCGTCGACGTCAATCGCAGCAGCATCGCAAACGTATTCACCGGCGGGATGAAGCTGATTATCGTGCTGAATGGTGAATTGGGTTCACGGGCGATCGGCGCAGCCAGCACCCACGGAATCATCAGCGCGAGGATTATCGGCATCACCAGCTGCTGTGCCTCGCGCATCTCGTTCACCGCCGCGCCCGCCGCCGCCATCAGCGAACCGATCGTGAGGTAAGTGATGATGAAGAAGATCACCAGGTAGACAATCAAGATCGGATCGACCAGCCCGAGCATCGCAAACGACGCCAACGCGAGGAACGCCAGCGCGATGTAAATCGCGAGGATCACCAGGCTGACCGCCATCTGGCCGAGAATTTTTCCGGCCATCAGCTCGAGCGGCGACACCGCCGACAGCAACACCTCGACGACGCGGCTGGATTTTTCCTCGACGGTCGATGTCACCAGGCCTTGGCCACCCATCAGCACGCCCATCAGGAGCAAGCCGGTGAACGCGAGCGGCAGGATGCGATTGAACGCACCCACCGTCGCGCGCTCATTCCCCTGTGTCAACGTCACCGAGCGCGGCCGCGGCACTCGCACCAGCGCATCCACCGCCTGCCGATCCATGTCTTGCGCGCGCAGTCGCACATTCACCAGCGCGTCGCGCAGGCTGTCGTAGATCGCGGTCTCGACCCGATCGTCGATCGTCGCCGGCACATAAATGTCGTACACGCCGTACTCTTCGCGATCGCGCAACCGCTCGATCGCATCCGGATGGATCACTACCAGCGCGAGATGACGCGGACCGTCCGGCGGTGCGGTCAACCAGCCTTTCGCGGCCTGCAGATCGGCGCCGCTCTGCGGTTCGACGATTTCGAGCGCCGGATCCGCACCGAGCGCCCCGGCGACTGCGCTCTGGGTCGCCGGCTGACTGGCGGCGATATCGCGCACGGCCGCTGGGGCGTTGGCGATCGCGCGACGGGCCGTTTCCTCTCGGCGCCGCCTCATCTCCGCCGGCGACATCGAGACGCGCAACTCAGCCGTGACATGGCTGGTGGGATCGATCACTGCCACCTGTCCACGCACCACGGTGCTGCGCTGGGCCATCAGGCGCGGCGCAACCGCGAAGACGATCGTCAGCAGCACGGGCGTCATCAGCACGCCGACGATGAACCCCTTCGTCAGCACCGTGCCGAGAAATTCTCGAGCGGCAACGTAACCGACTTTCCTCACGACACAGCTCCCAGCGTATGACCGTCGGACACGATGCTGACGAATACGTCCTCGAGCCGCAGCCGTGCCAGCTCGATGCGCGAAGGCGCGACCGCCGCGGTCATCCGCTGAATCGCGATTCCGGGATCCGATCCGTCTGCGAGCAGGACGTCGTAGCCGTTCGCCGCCGGTTCCAGGCGTTCGACTTCTGCGAGGGCGCGCAACGGCGCCAGGTCGGCCGCAGGATCGAGCGGTTCGAAACGAATCGTTCGCGGATCGAACCGGCGGCGGAGGTTGACGATCGGCTCGTCGAGCACTTTGCGGCCGCGATGGATCATCACCACGTGCTCGCACAGATCTTCCGCCTGATGCATCGCGTGGGTTGAAAACAGAATGGTGGCGCCACGGCGATGTTCGGCGACAACGATGTCGCGCAGCAGGCGTGTGCTGACCGGATCGAGTCCAGTGAACGGTTCATCGAGGATCAAGAGATCAGGCTGGTGGATGATCGCCGCCAGGATCTGCACCTTCTGCAGCGTGCCCTTCGATAGTTCCTCGCAACGTTTCTTTTCGGATCCGCCGAGCTCGACGCGTTCGAGGCCGCGGCGAACCCGCGCCGGTATCTCGGCGTCAGTCACGCCCTTGAGCCGCGCAATATAGGTAAGGAAGGCGCCGACCGCCATTTTTCGATAAACGCCGCGTTCCTCCGGCAGGTAGCCGATGCGATCCTTCGCCTCGAGTGCCGATGCGTGGCCGAGCACCGACAGTTCGCCGGCATCCGGAAACAGAATCGACATGATCATTCGGATCGTCGTCGTCTTGCCGGCGCCATTCGGACCGATCACTCCATAGAGCCCGCCGGACGGGACGTCGAGGTCAAGGCTTTCGACAGCGGTGGTCGACCCAAAGCGCTTTCGGATGCCGGTCAAGCGCAGGGCTGGATTCATCAGCAGAATCCTATACACTCACGCGACATGCCGCTGACCAATCTCATCGTCTTTCTTTTGTTGCAATCGGCTGCCGGTTCAACCGCGGCCGCTCCTGCCGACGTGAAGCCAGGCAGCATCAACTGCGAAGAATGCCCTTATCCCTACCCGTCGTCGTACCTGCCGCTGACGCTGTATGGGCAGGAGGTGCGGATTGCCTACATGGACGTGGCGCCGCTGGGCGCACCGAACGGCCACACTGTCGTACTTCTGCACGGCAACAACTTCGCCGGTTTCTATTTCGGCGGACCGATCGACGCGCTTCGAAAAGAAGGCTTCCGCGTGATCGTCCCTGATCAGGTCGGCTACGGACGGTCGTCGAAACCGATCATTCCGTACAACTTTCACGACATGGCGCGCAACACTCGCGCGATTCTGCAAGCTCTCAACATCAGCCGGGTGATGGTCGTCGGCCATTCGATGGGCGGCATGCTGGCGGCGCGTTTTGCGACGCAGTATCCGGCGATGGTCGAACGCTTGGTCCTCTACAACCCGATTGGCCTGTCGGATCCGCGTTTCGATCGGCCCTGGGACAGCACCGACGAGGCCTACAAGCGGACGCTCGGTACGACGTTTCAGTCCGTCCGCGCCAGCCTGATGCGTTACGTCGCGCACAATCCGGCGGCATGGACGCCGGAATTCGAGAGCTACGCAAAGATTCGCTATGCATGGACGCTGAGCGCCGACTGGCCGAGGCTGGCGATGGTGCAGACGTTGATTGGACAAGTGCAGTACCTCGATCCGGTGGTGTACGACTGGGCGCACATCAAGGCGCCGACCCTCGCGTTCGGTGGCGCTGAGGACATGCTGGCTGGAACTCCGGCAGCGTTTCAGCAGCGCATGAAATACATCGCCGACACGATTCCGAACGGCAACGGCCGGTTGCTGCTGATTCCCGGTCTCGGCCACGTTCCGCACATGGAAGCGCCGGAGAAGACGCTGCCGCCGCTGGTGGCATTTCTCAAGGAAGGCGTCGGGCCGACGGCTTCGCGATAAGAGCAATTCGTGGCAGGTACCGTTCGACAGTCGACGATTTGCATCGCGGCAGTCCTCGTCGGCGCAATCATCGTTGTAGGGGCCGATCAACTGACCGAGCGGCCGCTGATCGGAGCGCTCGCCCATCCGGCGATCGCCTACAACACACGACCGACGCACGATCCGGTTGCCGATCTCAAACGTCGACTCGACGACGGCAGTGCGCAGTTGACGTTCGACGAAGGGTCGGGTTACCTCCGCTCGGCGTTGACGGCGTTACAGGTGCCGGTCGAATCGCAGATGCTCGTGATGTCGAAGACCGGCGTGCAGGGGCTTCATACCGAGCCGGCCAATCCGCGCGCGATCTATTTCAACGACAGCGTCACGGTCGGCTACATCCGCAACGCGCCGCTGCTCGAGTTCGCCGTGCAGGATCCTGAACAAGGCGTGATTTTCTACACGATCGATCAGAAACCGCAGGCGCGCGTGGCGATCGAACGGCCTTCATCATGCCTGCGCTGTCACGTCGTCTACAGCACGCTGCATGTGCCCGGGATGCTGGCGCGCAGCCAGTTCGTCGCCGCGGATGGCCTGCCGCTCGGGCAATTCGGTGGTTATGACGCGGACGACCGCACGCCATTCCGGCGTCGCTGGGGTGGTTGGTACGTGACCGGTACCCACGGCGGGATCCGGCACATGGGCAACGCGATTGTCAGCAATCGCGACAACGCCGAAGCCTCAATCACGGCGGCGACGTTGAACCGCACGTCGCTCGATGGCCTGTTCGACGGCCGCAGCTATCCTTCGGCGCTCAGTGATATCGCGGCGCTGATGGTCTTCCAGCATCAAGGTCACATGATGAACCTGATCACGCGCGTCGGCTGGGAGTCGCGCATGGCAGCGCACGAACAGCGTCTGGATTTCGCTACGGGACCGTTGAAAGCGTCGATCGCCGAGTTGGTGGATTACGCGTTGTTCGTGAACGAAGCGCCGCTCACCGACGCGATTCGCGGCACGTCGGGATTTGCCGAGAAATTCTCGGAACAGGGACCGTTCGACAGCCGCGGACGATCGCTGCGTCAACTGGATCTCAACCAGCGCCTGCTGCGTTATCCGTGTACCTACATGATTTATTCGCCTGCGTTCCGCGCTTTGCCAGCGGAGACGCGCCAAGCCATCTACACACGGATGTGGGAACTCCTGTCGGCGAGAGCCGACCGCCGCGACGTCATCGACATCCTGCGGGAAACCGTACCGGATCTGCCACCGGCATTTCGAGCGTCGCAATAGTTAGTAGGCGGCGCGAGCGCTGGCGGCGACAACCCTCACAAAAACAACCACAGAGACACAGAGGCACAGAGAAGAGCGGGAACGCAAAGTTCGCAATGTTCGCGAAGTCGCAACGTTCGGCGAGCACCAGCGAGCAGTCCGGCTGGCGGCGCGAAGCGCCGCGTTCGAACGAACGATCGGGCTGAAAACGAATCGCACTGCATCCGACGGCGACTCGTTTTCAGCCGAATCGTTCGGTCGAACGGTGGCCCGGCTACGCCGGGCCACCCGCCGGACTGGTTGATCCTGATTGCGGGCGTCTGCCGCATCCACGCCGCCACCAACACTCCGTGCCTCTGTTACTCCGTTCGCTCGGCGCGGAGACAATGTCCAACGGAGCGCCCTGAAAAAAGTAAAAGAAGCGCGGCGTGGATGCGGGAACGGCTGCCATCGCTATTCCCTCACCGCGCTGCGGCTGGGGCCTCGTAGAGCTGTCGAATCTCGCACTCGCCATCGCCGGCAATCGGCAGGAATTTCCGCACCAGCTCGATTGCGTGTTCTTTCGAATCGGCCTGGAGGATCGCAAAGCCGCCAACCAGCTCCTTGGATTCGGTGAACGGACCGTCGGTCACCGAAATGTTTTCGCCGGCGAGTCGAACGCGGACGCCGAGCCGGCTCGGCAGGCAGCCTTCGGTCGCCAACAGCGCGCCCGACTTCATCATTTCCTCGATGAGTTGACCCATCTGCGCAAAGTGCTCCGGTGGCGGGGGGGTATTTCGCTCGGCCGTCTTGTAAATGGACAGGAATCGCATCGGCGTATCTCCTCTACCTATACGTCGAATGACTGTAGCGGATTTCGACATGCCGCCGCGAGCCGTACTGCCAACCCGGAAGCAATTTTTGCCAAGAACGATCGCACGCTCGAATCGTATAAACGAGATGACGTTTTCGGTGACCCTCACTTGGAGGAGTTTTGTCACCGCGCTCAATTCAGCGACATCGATTGGAATGGATGGCCCGCTGGGCAACCGCTGCGCGTTCGCGGCGTCGCGTGCGATGACCATAATTGCGCGGACGAGCATTGCGGCCCAGATTGGCGCGAGCGCGCAACGGGCAAAAAATGATTCCGGTCAACCATGGTTAATTTTGACATTCGCTCTCCAGCCTTTGCGAGCTATATCCTGAGCAATGCAGCGCTGGAGACGCTGGCCACCGGCTTTCGCTGGATCGAGGGGCCAGTGTGGATGGGCGACGCCAACTGCCTGCTGTTTCAGGACCTACCAAATGACCGCACAATGCGCTGGATCGAAGGGCAAGGCGTGTCGGTATATCGTGCGCCATCGCAGTACGCGAACGGACAAACGCGCGATCGCCAGGGCCGCTTAATTGCGTGCTCGCACCGTGGGCGCTGCCTCTATCGAACAGAATATGACAGCCGCATCACCACATTAATCGATTGCCATGCCGGCAAGAGATTGAATTCGCCAAATGACGTCGTAGTGAAGTCAGACGGTTCGATCTGGTTCACCGATCCGCTCTATGGCATCTCGAACGACTATGAAGGAGGACGGCAGGCGTCAGAACAACCGCCGGCGGTCTACCGGCTTGAACCGGAAACGGGCGACATAAGAGTCGTCGCGAACGATTTCGACGGCCCCAATGGGCTCGCCTTTTCGCCTGACGAAAAACGACTCTACATAGCCGAAACCGGAAACCAAACAGAGCCTTTGCCACGACAATATATTCGCGTTTTCAATCTCGGACCCGATGGCGCGACGCTATCCGGCGGCGATATTTTCCACAAGGTCGAACCGGGATACTGCGATGGTATGCGCGTTGACGAGTATGGCAACATCTGGAGCAGTGCGGCCGATGGTGTCCACTGCATCAGTTCACGGGGCGAGTTGCTCGGGCGGATATTCGTCCCACACCAGGTCTCCAACGTGACTTTCGGCGGCCCGGCGAAGAATCGTCTTTTCATCGGCGGCTCGACGACATTATACGCCATTTTCTTAAATTGCCGCGGTGTGCAAGAGCCGTGACATCGGTTTAGAAGCTGTCGCGGATCGTCCTAATCTGCCGCCAACTGGAACGGTTGGCGGAGCTTTATGCACGCGCCTTCGGCTGACGAAATCCGCAACGGTCGCGGCGACTTCTGGGTAGTGCAACAAGCGACTGTCAACCGTCGAGAAAGTACGCTTCTATAGGCACGTTCGTCTTACTGACGAAAATATTGCGTGGCCATCAATCCGCTTAAGACCACGTGCCAGTGGGCCTGCGGTAATGCGCGTCGTCAAGGTCTTTCGGCCGATCCGGTTACGCCTGCAATATTTTTGTTCAATAGCCTATCGATGTCTCCGTTCGCCGTTAGGATGTTGATCGCCTCGTTCAAGCGATCGAGGAGCGATTGATTGCCCTTCCTGACGGCGACGCCAAAGGGCTTTTGGTCGAACCTGTCACCAATATCGATGATGTCATATCGATCCGGATGATCGCAAGCTCGTCGCATCAACGTCAAATTGATCAGATCGTTGGAAGCCGCATCCGCCTCGCCCTTTGCCACGGCCTCCAGATTACCTGAACTCAAAGGTGTAACGATTAGTGTTGCGCCCGGTAGGGAGGGGAGGCAGGCGCGCATTCTGCGAAGAGAGATCGAGCCGGCCGTGACGGCGATGCGCTTGCCTTTGAGGTCGTCGAAACTGTTTATGCTGCTTCCCTTGGGCACGAGAATCGCCTCGCGCGTAACTAAATACGGAATGGAGAAATCCACTTGCCCCGCGCGATCGGGAGTGATCGTGATCTGGGACAACACCATGTCCACCAGATCGTTTTGCAAGGCCGGGATGCGTTGTTCGTCCGTGACTTGAAAAAAATCGACACGATCAGGCGCGCCGAGCAGTTCTTCTGCGATGGCTCTGGCGAGGTCGGCCTCGAAGCCTTCGATCAGACCGGTACGCGGATTCCTGTAGCCAACGCCAGGGATGTCAAAAGAGATGCCGGCGATAATTCTTCCTCTTGATTGAATCCTGTCCATGCGCGCCCGACCTCTCAACTTTTGGAGACCGATTGTTTCCATTGCGCTGCCCAGCACCGAAAGGTCAAGCACCTCTTAGGGACCATATCCCAGCCCCGTCACCTCGTCGCCACCGATGCTACTTGGCCGCGCCGACGAGGTGATCGAATGGGGAGCTTTTTGCTGCGGCACACGAGTCCGGTTTTGGCACTCAACGGCCGTGCCGACACGCATCAAATATGTCCGATGTTGAAGGTAGACCGGCCGCGCCATCGCGCTGCCGTGACTTCTCAGTTTGACCCGGAGCCGACATCAGCAAAACCTTCGTGCGGACTTACAATTCGAATCCGCAACAGACGTCTGCGTGCAGACCGGTCTACTCCGGCTTGATATTGGCAGCGCGGATGACCTTGCCCCATTTCTCGGTATCTTCGGCGATGAGCTCGGCAAAATCGGCGGGCGAGCCGGGCAGCGGGGCGCCTCCCATCTCGACGAATCGCGCTTTGATCTTTGGGTCCGACAGCCCGGCGTTGATCTCCCTGTTGAGCTTGTCGATGATCTCGGCCGGCGTGTTCCTGGGCGCGCAGATACCGCACCACGAGCTTGCCTCGTACCCAGGCACGAACTCGGTGGCCGGGGCCAAGTCCGGCAATGCCTCCAGACGTGTCATGGTGGTCACTGCCAGCGCTCGCAGTCTGCCGGTCCTGACGTACTCAATTGACGCGGGGGTGGGGACAAAAATGACGTCCACCTGTTCACTCAGCATATCGACCAGAGCAGGTCCTCCGCCGCGATAAGGAACCGCAACCAAGTTGACGCCAGCCATCATCTTGAACAGCTCACCGAATACATGGCTGGAGCTGCCGACGCCGGCTGTTGCCATACTGATCTTGCCTGGATTAGCTTTGGCATGAGCGATGAACTCGGGAACGGTTTTTGCCGGAAATGACGAGCGCACGGCAATGATGTTGGGCACACGAACGACATTCGCAATGGGCGCGATATCGCGGATGAAATTGAAGTTGAGCTTGTCGTAGAGCGTCGCGTTGAACGCCGCTGACACGTCGATCATGAGAAGCGTGTAGCCGTCAGGGAGCGCGCGCACGACCGCCTCGGTGCCGAGAGTGGTACCTCCGCCCGACCGGTTCTCGATGACGAATTGCTGACCGAGCCGTTCAGACAACCACTGGCCCATCATGCGCGCGATGATGTCGACTGTGCCGGCTGGCGCGAGCGGTACAATGATGCGCACGGGCCGTATCGGATAGGCTTGCGCCCAAGCAAAGCGCGACACGGCTGGGAGCGCGGCAGCGCCCGCAGCCAGACGTAGAAGTTGGCGGCGGTTGCCACA
Organism: uncultured Acidobacteriota bacterium; assembly: GCA_963695635.1. Classification (GTDB taxonomy): domain Bacteria; phylum Acidobacteriota; class Vicinamibacteria; order Vicinamibacterales; family CAVVIG01; genus DATKHR01. The sequence continues at coordinate 14,043 of CAVOHK010000006.1, read as the reverse complement.
AAGTGCAGCTTGCAGACACTTTCGCATGCTTGCCCCCTATTGACCGAACATATTCCGGCTTCCGGCGGTCACTGGACCTGAGCCGTCAAGACATGGGTTTCTTCCGGGTAGGTGACCCCGTCCCCATCGGCGTAGCGTTGCAGCTGCTTCATGACGCACGCGCCAATTTTCTCCCGCGCCTCGGGATCGGCGATGGCGATGACCGGCGCAACCGGTGTTGCGGACAAATGGTCCAACGTGAACTTGTCCAGCCGAGGGAGGCGCACATTGATCCGACTGACGCGCAGGTCCACCGCTGAAAAGCCCGCTTCCGTTGCAAGCCGTTGCAGCTCCTCCTCGGTAGGGACCTGTCGCGAGGCGCAAAACTGCAAGGCGGCTGCGTCGCCGACAAATCGCGCGAGCGCTTCGCCGACCGCGCCGTTGTAAAGCCCGACACCGTTCCAGACGCTGAGCGCGAGGCGGCCGCTGCGAGCGAGCACGCGGCGCATCTCCCGCATGGCACGCGCCTTGTCGGGAAAGAACTGCAGTCCCTGCTGGCAGAGAACCGCGTCCATGGTGGCGTCCCGCAATCGAAGATCGAGCGCGCTGCCTGCAACCCATTCGATCGATGCGCCGACCGGTGCCGGGAGCGATTGCGCGACGGCGATCATTGCCGAGTTCAGATCAACCCCTACGACACGTCCGGCAGGGCCGACCCGTTCCGCCGCGGCGCGAGCGACGACGCCGGTCCCGCAAGCAACGTCCAGCACGCGCTCGCCGACGCCGACGTGAGCGACATCGACAAGCAAGGGTGCCCAGGGTCCGAGGATGTAGCAAGCGACGTAGCGCTCGTACCGTTCGGCCGCCTCTGCGCTCAGCTGCCATTGCCCGTTCGCGGCCATCTCCCGTTCCATCCGAGCTTGCGTGATATGCGCTCCGCCGTTTGCGTGACCGCTCTGATCTGGGCCTGCGGCGGCGATGCGGGGACGTATTGAATGGAGCCCGCAATGGCGACCGCACCGGCATAGTCACCGCCGTGATTGAACAGCGGAGCCGCCAGGCCGTTCACGCCCTGCAGCACCCGATTGGGAGCAGTGGCCCAGCCACGCGCTCTCACTTGCGCCACGGCGCGCTTGAGAGCACTTGGCGAGCAGATGGTATGCGGTGTCCACGCTTTGAGCGGTTTCGCCAGGCAATGCTCCATGAGACCCGCGGGACCGAACGCCAACGCGACGTTTCCGTGGGCGCTCGCATGAAGATCGAGCACGGTTCCGGGCTGCGTTCCGAAATTGACGATCGCGTGACCCTGCAGGACCTCCAGGACCACGACCTGATGTTCAACTAAGGCGGACAAGGTCGCCGGCTGCCCGGTCTCGTCGCGCAGCCGCGCCAGATCGTCCCGGGCAATCGCGAGGACGTCGAAGCGCTCCCTCAGGCGCTCGCCGAGAATGAACAGCTTGATCCCCGGCGCATAGCGCATCGTCGTCGGCTCCTGACGCACGAAGCCATGCCGCATGAGAGTCTGGAGGTGGCGATAGACGGTCGCCTTCGACGACGCGAATTCGCGTGCGAGCTCCGAGACGCCGATCGGTTCTCTCAAGGTCGCGAGCCGTTCCAACAAGCGCAGCGACAGGTCGACCGTCTCGTTGACCGGACTTTCGTCGAGCGGCCTCGGCTTCCCTGTCGCCCTGCGCAGCGCCGCTACGTTCGACATGTGTTTCATCTGATGAAACAGGGTTTCAATACACTAGCGATCCGCACCGTCGCTTGTCAAATGGAGCGCGCTGTGAGCGAGGGGACCGGGTCACGCATCGATGCGTCAACCCGGCTTTCCTGATGCAGAGACGTGTATCGGCTGAGGCCCTTGCAGGCGGGATGTCGCCCTTTGGCACTTTTCTGCCGTGCCATCCGCGCTGAGCAATGTCGGCTTTCAGGGGTAGACCGGCCGACATATGCTCAATGAGAGTTCTTCGCATTTTGACCCACACCGGAAGTCGTACATCCGCTGGCGCCAGCGCGTCAGGCAGCGACATTCCCTGATGCGCAAGCAACACGCGAACGCGCGACACGATGGCCGTCACGGAGGGGTTATGGCAAATGAGATTAGGTCGTCTTGGGCTCCAGCCTTGTCGACCACAACGCATGATCATCAGCGTCCTTGAGCGTCACGGTCATGACCTCAGTCATTCCATCGATTGAGACGTGACCGAAAAATTGTAACCCTTCACTCGGGGCTCCGGAGAAGCTCGAGTCCCTCTGTCGCGCTTTCGCATAGACCACTTGTGGCCCGAACGTCTTGTCGATCTGATTTTGGCTCCCAGTTCCGGCATGGATAGGCCCTGAAACGAATTCCCAAAAAGGATCGAAGTCCTGAAATGCAGCCTGGTTTGGATCGAAGTAGTGAGCGGCAGTGTAATGCACGTCGGCCGTGAGCCACACGGTATTGTGGATTTTTCCGCGTTTGATGAAGGAGAGAATGTCGGCAAGTTCTAGCTCGCGACCGCGAGGTGGCCCGTTGTCGCCCTGAGCGATTGCTTCATAGCCCCAATTACGATCCGGGTCGTAAATGCGGATCAACGCCAGCGGCATGTCGTTTGCGATCACCTTCCAGGTGGCACGCGAGTTCAGAAGTTCGCGCTTGAGCCAAGTAACTTGTTCGGGGCCAAGGAAGTAGGCGTCGGGGCCGTATGTCTCCTGCATATTCTCCGCGTTGGGGCCACGGTAGCTCCTCATGTCGAGCAGGAACACGTCGAGCAGCGGTCCGTAGGAGATCTTGCGATAGATGCGCCCGGGTTCGGTTGGCTCTTCGATCATAGGCAAATATTCGCGCATGGCGCGGTTAGCGCGGGCCATCAGAATGAGTGTGTTTTTCTCTACATATTTCCTGCGTTGATGCACGGCAAGCGTCAACGGTTCGCCAGGCCACCAGTTGTCAAGGATTTCGTGGTCGTCCCATTGCGAGATTGTCGGAATTTCAGCGTTGAACGCGAGCAGGTTCTTGTCGAGCAGATTGTATTTCCAGTTGCCGCGGAATTCGGCAAGGGTTTGGGCCGATTTCGTCTTTTCCTCGATGACTAGGTTTTTCCAGATTTCTCCATTCGGCAGTTTGACCTCAGGAGAGATCGGATTGTCGGCATAGATGTGATCGCCAGAATGGATAAAAAAGTCAGGCCGATTTCTGAGTATGGTAGCGTAGGTGCGCATGCCGCCGCGCGATTCGTCGATACCCCATCCCTGACCTGCTTGATCACCCGACCAGATGAAAGAGACAGAGCGCCGGTCGCGTGGTGCGGTGCGAAATCGTCCGACCATGGGCTCGCCGAAAATCGTTGGAAATTCGAGATCTTGAAATCGAATGCGGTAGAAGATGTCTTGTCCAGACGGCAAATTTCCGACCAATAGCTTAGCTGTGAAATCGCTCTCCGGGAGCGCGTCGACATAAGCACCGCGGTGAATGTCTTTGAAGCTGTCAGTGGTGGCGATTTCGATCTGCATGCGCGATGGCCGGTCGGCCCTTGCCCAGACAACACCAGCGTCAATACTGACATCACCAGATTGCAAACCATGAGTAATGATCGGCCGATCAGCTGCACGGCTAAGATTCGGTCGGGAAATGCCGCCGACCGCTCCGATCCCCGTCGCCGCGGTGCTCATCGCCAAAAACCGGCGGCGAGACATTCTATTGCTGATCCGCGTCATAATTTCCCTCCGAATCTTCGACGCGCCCCGCAGGCTTCGCGCCGACATTTGCGCGAGTGCTGATGGCCCCCGCAAACAAACCGTGGTTGATTTCCAGAATAAATGCCTGCCGATGGCATCGGCGCTGCCGCTAAAATACAGGACTTCGGCACGTGCCCCGCTGACAGCTCTCGGACAACACTATCGGGTTGCCGGCGTGCGCGGAAGAGGGCGCGATGTCTCTTCCTGGCACTTCGCGTCGGTTCGTTGCGACGCACAGATTCGGTCGCTATTGAAGGCATAGCGGACATTCGGCGAAGCCTTGCTGCCCGTCGGAGCGACGCGAATGACCCGAACCGGTCATCGTCGCCCGGGACTCGTAGTAGTACAAAATTTGTGGAAGTACTGTCGCTGGATTCACTCGCCTTTGATGCCCGCCGTCTTGATGATCGGCCACCATTTCTCGATCTCTGCCTTCTGAAAGGCAGCGAGCGCCTCCGGCGTCTGCTGGTCCCGTGGGGGAATATCGAGGCCTTGGTCCACGGTGCGCGCCCGCACCGCCGGGTCGGCGAGGGTTTCAACGATGGCGGCATTGAGCTTGGCGATGATGCCGTTTGGCGTGCCCGTGGGCGCCCACAGCCCCCACCATAGAGAGATGTAGAACCCTGGCAGGCCTGCCTCGTCCACCGTCGGGATTTCTGGCGCCGCGGGAATCCTGGTCTTGCTCGTGACCGCATAGGCCCTGGCGTTACCCGCGCGCATTTGCTGGAGCGCCACGGTTGCTGGGAACATCGACAGGTCGATCTGGCCTGCAACCATGTCGGTCATGACCTGCCCCGCGCCGCGGTAGGGCACGAGCGGGAAGTTGGCGCCGGTGACGTTCTGCAGCAGGACGCCGCTGACGTGCGACGGGCTGCCAATCCCCGAAGTGCCATATGATATCTTGCTTGGTTCGCCTTGAGCCACGCGAGCAGCTCCGTGAGGTCTTTCGCCGGAACGACATTTTTTGTGACGATGATCTGCGGCGCGTTCGGCAAGAGGGAAATCGGGGCGAAATCCTTCACCACATCGTATGGCAGATTGTACATCGCAGCATTGACGCACAGCGTCGACAGTCGCCAAGGCCGATCGTGTAGCCGTCGGACATCGCCCGCGCGAGGCGGCCCATCCCGATCGAGCCGGCCGCGCCGGTGATGTTCTCGACCACGATCGGCTGACCGAGTGCGGGCTTCATCCGCTCCGCGATGATGCGTGCAATCGTGTCCGATGGTCCGCCGACGCCATAGCCCACGACCATCGTGATCGGGCGCGACGGATAGGTTTGCGCCCAAGCAAGGCGCGAGGCAGCGGGCAGGGCGGCCGCACCCGCAGTCAGATGTAGAAAAGTCCTGCGGGATAGGTTCACGGTGCCACCTCTGAATTGAATGGCATGCACAAGGGCATGCGCAGAGCGCTGCCGCTGAAAATGGACTTCGGCACGTCCCGCTGGGCAGCTCGGTAGTTAGGTTACATCAATCACACGAATGGACGGAAGGGGCACGACCGCTCGTGGCACATCGCGACAAATCCCAAAGCCCAGAATTTACGGTCGGTATTGATGCAAAGCGGACAGGGACAAGCGGTCCGGCCAAACCTGTAGTGAATGACCCCGAGCGGTCATAGCCGGGATTGAACTCTCGCAGTGCAGTAGCTTTCCTGCCTTACGCCAAGTGTCTTCGTCGGAGGGCCGAACGCGCCCACCTCAATTCAGGACCTACTGGCCTGCCGCGAGGTGATCCAATGAAACGACGCGATTTTATCACCGTCCTCGGCGGCAGCGGCGGCGTGGCCCCTCGGGGCAAGCGCGCGGCAGCGCGAGCAGCAGGGCAGCAACGGGCCCCAAGAAAAAGAGCGCGGACTGTGTGGGTCGCAGCGCCGGGCGCGGCGATTATCGTCCTTAAGATTCGGTCGAGTGACGCTTTCGATCACGCCGCGCAGGTTGGGCTAAACAAGGCCCGCTAACCGCGCTAGCGTGGCACCGGCTGCTCCGGCCGGAACCCACCACGTCTGTTGCCCAACAATCCCATCGACTGTAATGTTTTGATGCGATTGATAGGCGCGCACGGCCGATTCAGTTCGCGGGCCAAAGTCGCCATCGATGGGCCCGGGATCGGTTGGACTGTTTGCACCGCCAAATGTCTTCAGACCTTTTTGCAGCGCAGATACAACACTGCCTGTTGACCCGCGCGCCAGCGTCGGTGGGAATGAGATCTGTGACAAAACCGGCGTAGGTCTCTTCAGCTTTACGTCAATGCCAATAAGTCCTGGTTGCTCGCTCCCGACAGGAACGTCCTGGGCAATTCGGAAGCCAGAAAACCCCGCCATGGGCACAACGAGAAATGCAAACTTGGAAGTCCTTAGTGAGTCGGTGACGCTTTCCGCCACAATGGCAAGCCGGCCGCCGTCGTCCTCGATGCTGCCCACTGCTATACTTTTGTCATTATTCCAATAACACAGGGCGGTTTCGCTTACTTTTTTATGGGATACTGGTGATGTGATAGTTGTTTCAACAAAGAAGTCAGCGATAGACGGATTACCTGGACGGTATTGAGGATCCAAGAGAATCTTCTGAATTTCTCCATTCTGTCGCGGGTCCTTGAAAGTCAGATCAATCGTATGTTCCGTAAAGGCAATTGGGTTATCACTTCTTGAAAAACTCAAATGTGCAAGTTGATCATCGGTCCAATTGAATGAAGCCGCCAGCTCATTTCCGGCCATCGGAGCCTCCCCGTGTACGATCAACCGTTATTAGAGCAGAATACGCTGGTTTGCCCCGCGCGGCTAGACTGATCCTCCTCGAAAAGGTGTGGACTCGTGGCCCATTACTAACGTACCAGCGCTGCTTGGACGCTCGCACGGGCCCCCTGCACCGCAGCCGATTTGGGGTCGAGTGACCCGAAGTGACAGGGTTTCCCTTTTCTACCGTATAGGCCGCGCGCGCGTGTAACGGGGACAATGGAAAAGGGTGTCACTCCGCGTCACAGGGCGCGATGCAGTGGGTTGCCGGGATCGCGCGCGGGCTTCGCTGCGGCTCACGGCCCATTGTCATTAGAGCATGCACTCATAAATCGCGATTGCTCGGCAACTAGCTGTCGCAAACGAGGTGTGCGGGTCGAAGCCGAATGCTCAAGCGATCTTCTGCCGCCTTCGCCACCAGCCGAGAAGGCCGCCGCAAGTTAGGATCAGATCCGGGAGACCAGCGCCGACAATGGGATTCGGAACCGTTGCTGACGCGAATGAGAATGATGACGTCGTTCGGCTAATAAAGGGGTCAGTGTCGGCGATAGAAGCGACAGTATAAACAAAAGCAATGGGTGCTCCGGTAATGCCATCCCACTGCATCACGCCGCCAACGTCCCTGGGTTAGAAAAGGTGCCGTCGCCGCGCTGCCTTATGACGTCGATAGGAAATGAGTGCGCGAGCGCCATATCCGAGCGCGAACCCAACAACGAGACCGATCGCGAGAGCAATTTCGAAGCCCGGCGTCATGCTGCCGTAACGCCCCTCCATGAAATTGGTTTCAGGCGACCCGGCGGAAATGGATGTAGCACTTCCCGCCCATATCGAAACCCTCGCCAGCCTCTGCCACCGGTTCCCGCCTGTAAATTTTTTGGACGGCGTCATAGGTCCGGCAGATTGGAGATAGAATTTCGTGGGGCGGCGAAGCTAGACGCGGTGGGCCATGAACCTGCTCCTGTTGCTCGCGCTTGCAGTCCCGCTTATTTGCTTGGCTCTCCTAAGCTCACTTGGCTTCCTGGGCGTATTGACGCTTGGGCTTGTGCTCCATGTAGTTCGCACATTCATGGCACGCATGCCTCAACGGCTATCATCGTCGCGGTCGTCATAAAACTCGACGACTTAGTGTGCCGCCGGTCCGAGCTGGGCTATCTGGCGTAGCTCCGCGCACGCCAGCCATCTATCTTGGCTGGACCGCCAGCGAACCGCCCCATTTCTCAAAGAACGGGGCACCAATGGACTGTGCGCCTCGGCATGGAGAGGCCCGCGTTCGCCGAACGGGGCGTTATAGAATGTCAGCCGAGGCTGCGATCACTCCGCCTTGAGACCGGCGAATTTGACAACCTGCGCCCACTTCTCAGTTTCCTGGGCGACGAGTTTGGTGAAGTCGGCGACCGAGCCCGAAAGCGGTTCGCTACCAAGGTCAGCCATCCGCGCTTTCACCGCAGGGTCGGCGAGTGCCGCGTTGACCTCGCGATTGAGCCGTTCGACAGTCTCGGTTGGAGTGCCCTTCGGAACTCCGACGCCGAGCCAGCCGATCACTGCGAAGCCCGGGACAACATCGCTGATCGGCGGGATGTCCGGCAGCACCTGTAATCGCGCGTTCGAAGTTACTCCGAGCGCGCGCAACGCCCCCGCCTGGATTTGCGGCATCGACGAGCCAATGGCGTCGAACATTGCGTGGACGTCGCCGGCGAGGAGTGCCGAATGCGCCGCTGGCGTCCCCCGATAGGGTACGTGGACCACTTCGATGCCGGTCATCATCCGAAACAATTCGCCGCTGAGATGGCTTAAGTTTCCGGTCCCGCTCGAACCCAGGTTTATCTTGCCAGGATTCGCCTTGGCGTAAGCGATGAACTCGGGGACCGTCTTGGCCGCGAACGACGGATTCGTCAGCAGGACGAAAGCATCGTTGTTGATGCTCGCGACCGGAACGATGTCGCGCGTGACGGTGACGGTGCTCTTCTCATAGAGCGTCACATTGACGGCATGTGGCGTAGCAACCATCAGCAGCGTGTAACCGTCAGCCGGCGCGCGTGCGACCGCTTGCAAGGCGAGATTGCCGCCGCCGCCCGGCCGGTTGTCGATAACCACCGACTGGCCGAGCCGCTGCGACAGCGCATGACCAACGAGTCGCGCTATGATGTCGGGCGTGCCGCCTGCGGGAACGAAGACGATCAAAGTCACTGGCCGAGACGGATAGGCCTGCGCCCATGCGAAGCGCGACTTAAGCGGCAGCGCGGCAGCGCCTGCTGCCAGATGCAGAAAATTTCGGCGGGGAAGTTTCATAGGCATCACCTCTGAATCCGCGCGAATGACTTCACGGAAAATCTCAGCCCTCTGACGGGAGGATGACGCAGAATAGAACGCCTTTGTTGGGACCTACCTGTCTCGGAGCGCAGACATGAGCACCACCATCGGGCGCGACCACGTTGTTAATCTTGTCACTGGGAACCCGCATCCATTCGCCGTCCACTTTGACCTCGTAGTGGTCGCCCACCATGCGGCTTTGGGTCGGGCGACAATCCATCAGGTTGCAGCACGAGCCTTGGCCGTCATTTCTTTTGAGCGTCGAGTAGAAGCCTTGATGCCATTTATCGTGGCCTGCCCCGTAATATCCTTCTTGCGCCGATGCGCTTACACATTGAAACGCGGAGAGCGCACCACCGAGCAGCGTGATGAACTCGCGCCGTTTCACTCGATCACCTCGTCGGCGCGGGCGAGCAGCGTCGGCGATACTTCGAGGCCCAACGCCTTGGCAGTCTTGAGGTTGATGACCAATTCGTACTTCGTCGGTCCCTGCACTGATAGGTCGGCCGGCTTCTCGCCCTTGAGGATGCGGCTGGCGTACCGCCCAATCAGATGGTACGCCCCCGCGATACTGGGACCATAACTCATCAGCCCACCAGCGTCGGCATATTCTCGCCACGGATAACCTGCGGGCACGGCATGGCGTGCCGCGAGTGCGACAAGTTGGGCACGCCGCCCCGTAAAGAACGGGTTGGCGCTGACCAGGAGCGCGTCGGCCCGTTGCCGGACGGCGGAGACAAGTGCGGGTTCGAAGTCGCCCTCGGCGCTGGCCCTGAGGAGGACCATTTGTTGTCCGGTTACGCGCATCGCGTCTTCGACCTCTTTCGTCTCGAGTTCGTGAGCGGCATCGCTTGGATTTACGAGCAGCGCAATCGTTACGGCGCGGGGCAGCAGCTCACCCAGCAGCTCCAGCCGCTTCGGCAGCAACTCCGAAGTGTACAAAGCCACGCCGGTGGCATTGCCGCCCGGCCGGTTAATGCTAGTCACGAGGCCATCGCCGATTGGATTAGGGCCCGCAATGAAGAGGATCGGAATGGTCGCGGTCGCCTCCTTCGCCGCCCGTGCTGAGACTGTGCCCCCGGTCGCGACGATCAGGGAGACCTGACGGTGCACCAAGTCGGCTGCCAGCTCCGGAAGCCGCGCAAATTGACCGTCCGCCCAACGGTACTCGATCGTGACGTTCCGGCCTTCGACATAGCCGCCTTCGCGCAAGCCCTGACGGAATGCATCCGCGAGCCGAACGAACGGGCCAACGAGCCCGGGCGAGGCACTGTTGAGAAAGCCGATCAGCGGGACAGCTGGGTCTTGCGCCCGCGCCGCGACCGGCCATGCCGCCGCCGCGCCGCCGAGCAGCGTGATGAACTCGCGGCGTCGTAGTTGACCAGATTGCATCTGCTGCCCCAGCCAGGGGAGTCCACGACAGCATAGCGCATTGGCGCGTATCAAGTCAGGGGCTCGCTGCAGTGCGGGATTTCGATCCGGCGTATGACCGCTCGGGGTCATTTTCGACCAAGTTCAGTGGGGTTTGCCTATCGGCCCCTTCCGCTTAGCCCTAAGCGCGGACATTCCGCCAGCGCCCGTCTTTGACGTACGCGCCCTAACTAATGAGTAACTCGTATTTGTCCCGCACGCATCATTTCGTTCTGAACAGCGTTATACAGCGCGATCCAAGCTTGTTTTAGATCTGGAGTAAATGCGGGACCAAACTGCTGTTCCAAACTCCATATCAATGCATCACCAAATGCAACAAAATGCAGCGGCTTGACTCCAAATTGGGCGTGCTGACGACCCGAGTGACTGATCAATGATTGGAATAGTTCGCGTTGATCGAGTGCGCCAACAATGGCGGCGATCATGTCCATCAATTTAAGGTGCTGTCGCTCCAAATCAGCGGGGAACAGGCGGTGCGCATCGGGAACCAGTTCAAAGAATTGGCTGTAAAACAGTCCCGCGAGTTTTCGGCGGACCGGCCAAATCCGGTCGAATGATCGTCGAATTAAATCGATCTGTTCAGGCGTCATTACGGGGATGTTCACGGCCCGCTGTCCTACAACGAAAGTAGCCGCTGATCGTTGCGATCATTTCGGCCGCTTGGCCTGCGATTTAGGTGTGCGCGCCGCCGGGCAGACGCACTGTAAAAGTCGAGCCTTTGCCTGGCTCGCTCGTCACTGTCACGTCGCCGCCCATCATGCGGGCGAGCTTGCGGGCGATGGCGAGGCCCAGCCCGGTGTGCCACCGACACGCTGGCGCCGTCGGCTTGCTTAAGCCTCGGCCAAGCGTTTTGACACCGCGCTCTACTGTTTCGGCGACACGCGAGCCTTTCTACTAGCCTTGCTGACCTTTACTGCGCTTTCGGGATGATGATCCTGCGGTGTTGTTATCACCAAATTCTCGGGCCAGGCCGTCACTTTCCGAAGTTCGCCAACGGTTGTTACAGACACTCCGATATCTGGGTCCGCCTCGACCCGCATCTTACCTGGCAAGCCACCAAGAGCTATGTGGAGCGCGGGGATGCTTTTGGGCTTATATTGCATCATGGTTCCCTCACTGCTCGTTCGGGTTCTTTTGTCCGCCTGCGCTCGCAGCGGCCGTACCGCAAAGCAGGGTGATGAACTCGCGGCGGTTCACTCGATCACCTCGTCGGCGCGGGCGAGCACGATGGGCGGAAATTCGATCCCGAGCGCCTTGGCTGCCTTGAGATTGAGCACCAACCGCAACTTGGTGGGTCGCTGTACCGGGAGATCGGCAGGCTTTGCGCCCTTTAAAATCTGCCCGGTGTAGACGCCGACTTGACGGAAGGCATCAGGGATGCTCGCTCCGTAATTCATGAGACCGCCCGCCGCCGTGAATTCGCGCCACGGGTAAATCGTCGGCACCTTATGACGCGTCGCGAGAGCAACAAGTTGATCGACGTGGTTGCCAAACAAAGGGTCGACGCCGATTTGCAGCGCCCCAACTCGATCGCGTACAAGGTATGCGAAAGCGTCCTCTATTTCGATTGGATTGCTCGCATTCACGAGCAACAAATGCAGGCCAAGCGTGCGGGCCGCAGATTCCAACTCTTTTTCTTGCGCCTCTGCCACGACCGGATTGGCTGGATTGACCAGCAGCGCAATCGACTCGGCTGCTGGGACGAATTGGTGCAGCAATTCTAGGCGTTTTGGAGCCACTTCGACATTGAGGTATGCGACGCCGGTGAGATTGCTGCCCGGATGATTAAGGCTTGCGACAAGACCAAGCTCAACCGGGTCTGACCCGATCATAAAGACGGTCGGAATGACAGTCGTCGCCCCCTTTGCCGGCAAAGCCGCGGGGCTGCCAGCCGCAACGAGCACCGCCACCCGGCGTTGAACCAATTCCTTGGCGAGACCTGGCAGTCGATCGTATTGGTCCTCGGCCCATCGGTATTCGATCGTAACGTTGCGGTCCTCGGCATAGCCGGTCTCGGCCAAGCCTCGTTTGAAGGCGAGAAGGGAGCGTCCGGCCGACATCTCAAACGATGAGACGCCCAGGTATCCGATCACCGGCATCGCTGGCTGCTGCGCGCGCGCCGCCAGCGGCCACGCAGCCGCTGCGCCGCCCAATGTGAATATGAATTCTCGCCGTCGGATGTGGATTGCCATGGGCCCCTCCCGCGGGGGGTCATGTCCATGCAACGGAGTAACGATATCACGCTTTAGGGAAAGAACGAACAATGCTTTTGCGGTGCGAAAGTCTCGAGCCGCCCATGTCGCAGTTGGGTCATTCGCTGCAGGTTCGGCCGAGACCGCTTGTCCACGAATGTCCGCTTTGCATCAATACCGACCGTAAATTCTGGGCTTTGGGATTTGTCGCGATGTGCCAGCCTTCATGCCCGGCATCAAGCGAGAAGGAGAGAACCAATGAAAATTTTTTCAGCGTTGATTGTTCGATCAACACCCTGTGCCTACTCAAAACCTCAACCCCACCGACAGAGCAGCCCCGCCAGAGGCGTGCGTCGCTGGGGAGCCGCAACGACGGGGCCACGAGCGGTAGTACTTTATTTGCGGGCGGAAAAAAAGAACTGCACCAAGTCGCGCGCCTCTAGGTGGATCGGGCTCCGCCCGATCCCTCTCTCGGCGGCCGGAGTCGACTCGTTAGACATTCTCTTACCGTTGCAACGATCGGCTCGACCGTTGCATGGCTTGCTTCTGCGGTGAGATCGCGAAGGTCAGACCGGCGCGTATTTCGGTGACCGGTTGGTGATTGACCCATGCCTCGCGAAGTCCGAAGTCAAACGAAAGATCGTCGCGGACCTTCCAAATCGCTCCCGCCAGAACCGCGAGCGTTTCCGTCGTATTGAATTCCCGCTCGTAGTCGACCCTGGCGACGAGGCAGCTGTCCAATCATACGGCCCTTCGAAGATGGTTCCAATGAAGAGGTCGCCGCGGTGTTCGCGCGTGAGCGCGGCGCCGAGGTTGAAGTGGATCGTTCCCCCTGACCATCGTTGTGAGACGATACCAACCCAGCTGGCGCCCCAACCTTGCTCGTCGTTCATTCCCGGCAAGAGAGGCCCGAACTCGACCGCCACGCTCGGTCCGGACTTATCCTGGAGGACACCCTCCCGAAGAACCCCTTTGAGAAACAGGGCGTCGCCGACGAACCTGCCCCGGGTGTCCTCCGCAGGCGGCAGCGAATGCTCTCTTCGGCCTTCGAGCACGGTTTCCAATTCTTGACGAAGCCGAAATTGAGAACGTATGCGGGCGCGATTATCGTTTGCTCCTCACTGCTCCCGGCGTAACTGAACAGGGCCAAATTCCACCTCGAGCTCGCCAACATCGGCTACGGCTGCATCGGTCAAGTCGAATGGCCGATAAGCGAACGAAGTTCCGGCCCAGCTGATGAAACAACCCGACACCAGGCAAAAAGAGGCCGTTCCTGCTCGTGGAACTCATCGCGCTCTCCGGCGTCCGCCCCGAACCCACAAGGTTAGTCCTCGCAAAATCGAAGACAAGGCAGCTCTTGAAATTTTGCGTCCATGTGGCGGGCGAGTGACAGCGACGTCTTATATTACCATTTTTTACAGAACCGGTTCGCCGGTTGGCGACCGTTACCTGTACACGCGGTTGCATCGCCGTCCTCCGGCCGAAACCGACATGCAGGAATACTTCCGCGTCAGCCCACCACCGGTTCATCAGATGGTGCTGACACTCGAACGGGCGGGCTTCATCCGGAGGCAGACGAGGCCCCCCGCAGCATCGAACTACTCGTTGATCCCACCCAACTGCCGGACCTACTCTGATCCAAGGCTCAATCGATCAAAATCACCGTGCAGAGCTACTA
>CAVOHK010000005.1:0-211621 GCA_963695635.1 uncultured Acidobacteriota bacterium | reverse complement strand
ACGCAGTGGAAGGTTGAGGCTCGGTCGATGTTGGCCACTGTTTGCCTTACTCGCGCTCCGTCTTGATGAATTTCGTTCGAGGCGCGAGCGAGTTCGGGTTGAAGCCCGCTGGTAACGGATCCCGGAACCTGATGTACTTGATTGTTCCGTCCCTCGCGGCGATATTGCTGCGTCAGGCGCTCCGGCTGTCTCCGCAGCATGTGGCGCGCTCGCTAATCGCTGTCGGCTGCGCCATGACCCTTGTCGCCGCGTGTCGTTGGTCTGGAGTTCTTCCTGTTCCAGAACAAGTGCTGGACGACTTTGGAAACCGAGCTGTGCGCGCGCGTACTTTCTGCCGAGTACGCATTTTTGGTAGGCCAAGCCGTTCTGGCGCTCGCGGCTGTCCAACTCATTCGCGGTGTTAGGTGGTGGAAAGTTGGGATCGCTAGTTTGCTGGCCATGACGACTGTCGTGCTCCAGCACCGTAGTGTCTGGGCCGCGACGGCGCGTCGGCCTGGCTTGGCTGGCGATGAAGGCATTCAGGTTTTCTAGCAGGTCCGCAATTCAACTCGTAGGGACTACATGCTTCGCAGTGGCCATCGTCGCCGTTGCACTATCGACGATGGGCCGGATTGATGATTTAGCGTCGCTTATCCGTACAAACGTAGAGGAGACGACGCAAGAGGATAGTACATGGACTTGGCGGGTGGAGGGCTTCACCGAAGCTACTGAGCGCCTCCTTTCTAGCAATCCATCCGAAATCGTATTCGGACCGCCCAGTGGCAAGGATTCTCGGTTCAGATGCCAGCCTAGCTTCCGTGTTCATCCACAACCGTTATGTGGAGGCGTTCGCGGATTATGGCCTACTGGGGGGGGGCCTTCTCCTGGCATGGCTCGTCGTCGTGGCTAGGACGGTCGGCGGATGGATTCGCAACCGCTCTTGCGAAGACCGCCGGTCGCGGGTTGAAGGGGCTTTTCTTCAGGCCCTTTTTCTGTCCCAGTTAACGTACTTCGTTGCCTACTCCGGTGGCCTGATTCAAGGTGCAGTGACAGGCCTCAGTTGGCTCGCGGCCACGGAAAGGGAACGACCGGGCAAGTCGGTCTTGCAGCCTGCAGCGCCGCAAGAACACCTTCGCCTGTCGCCCACACTTGAGGGTGGAAATGCACATACGTAAGCTGAACATCGTCGGCACCGGCATCAGCGTCACGAGCTACAAGCAAGTGTGCGACCTTGTGGAAGATTGGCTTTCTGGAAATCCATCGCCTGATACTCGCGATAGAGCGAGGTACATTTGCGTAACTTCCGTCCACGGCATCGCATTCAGCTGCCCGGCAGGACCCTGAATTTCGTCGCGCGTTAAACGCCGCCGATGTGGCTACACCGGATGGGGTCCCCGTTCGCTCTGGGCACTGCGATCGTTTGGCGCCAAGGGACAGCAGCGAGTCTATGGGCCGACGCTGATGTTGCGGCTCTGTGAAGTAGCGGTCCAACGCGGTCTACGCGTGTTCCTATACGGCGGGCGACCAGAAGTGCTGCCTGCCCTTTGTAAGGAACTGCACCACACATTTCCATTGCTCGCGATCGCAGGGATGTGCTCTCCGCCGTTCCGCCCATTGACCGCAACTGAAGACGAGTCTATCAAGACGCTGATACATGAAAGCCGTGCCAATATAGTCTTCGTCGGTATCAGCACACCGAAGCAGGAAAAGTGGATGGCGGCCCACCTGGCTGATTTCCCGGGACAGGTGCTGGTTGGAGTCGGGGCAGCGTTTGATTTTCACGCGAAACGCGTAAAACAGGCACCGACGTGGATGCAAAAGGCAGGACTGGAGTGGTTCTTTCGACTGTTGATGGAGCCGGCGCGCCTGTGGAAACGCTACTTATGGGTGACGCCGCGATTCCTCCCACTCTGGGCACTCCAAAAGATGGGCGTCTTGACGTACGAAGATAGTCAGTAGACTGCAAATGAAGACATCCGAAAATCCGACAGGGAGATACTGCAGTGTCCAACCCCACACGTGTCACTGTAACCGGCGCAGGCGGCTTTATCGGTCACCATCTCACGAAGTATCTCGTCGCCCGTGGATACTGGGTTCGGGGCGTGGATGTGAAGCGGCCGGAGTACGAGCCGACGGCGGCGCATGAATTCGAGCTGCTGGACCTCCGGCAGTGGGACAACTGCTTGCACGCGATGACCGGCGCGGACGAGGTGTACGCACTAGCCGCAGAGATGGGCGGCATCGAGTTTATCGAGACCCACAGGGCCGAGATCGTCCGCGATAGCACGATGATCAACATCCATTCGATCGAAGCCGCTCGCATTTGCGGAGTCCAGCGGTTTCTCTTTACGTCGAGCGCCTGCGTGTACCCGACCTATCTTCAGCGATGCACTGATGTTGCGCCATTGAAGGAAGAGGACGCGTACCCGGCCGATGCCGAAGACGGCTATGGTTGGGAGAAGTTGTACATGGAGCGGACGTGCAGACACTACCGCGAAGATTTCGGCCTAGACACCCGCGTGGTCCGCTTCCACAACATCTTCGGTCCGCTTGGCACGTACGACGGCGGCCGGGAAAAATCGCCAGCCGCGATTTGTCGCAAGATTGCGCTGGCACAGGACGGCGACGTCATCGAAGTCTGGGGGGATGGCGAGCAGACCCGATCGTATTGTTATATCGATGACTGTGTCGAGGGTATCTTCCGCCTCATGCAGTCCTCGCACGTCGACCCGATCAACCTCGGCCAGGATCGAATGATCACGATCAACCAGCTGGTCGATATGATCTCGGCGATCGCGGCAAAACGGATCGCGCGCAGACACGATCTCACGAAACCCCAGGGCGTACGCGGCCGCAACAGCGACAACACACGGCTCCGGGCCGTGCTTGGATGGGATCCATCTGTATCGCTCGAGGACGGGCTGGCGCGGACATATCGCTGGATTGAAGCGCAGCTCGTCTCGGCTGGTCGTCTGACCAGTCATCCGACGGTGCAACCCGTCTCGGAAATGGTACCGCGGTAAGGCCGTCTCCTAAGGTCAAATTCTACAGATCGATTCAAACCCACCCTTACGTAGACGCCTTTTCAGCTCGTTCCAACAACAACAGCCATGTGGTACCAAAACCGGCGCGAGCTGTCGGTGCGGATTATGAGGACCGTGGACCTCGCGGTCTTGTGCAGCGCATTCCTTGCGGCGATGGCCATCAGTTCGCGTTCCTACTCCTGGCATGGAATCAGTAATCTGCTGCTCATGCGCGTCGCGCTCGGCAACGTACTCCTGTTCGCGGGCTTTCTCGTCGCATGCAGCATCACGTTCGCGGCCTGCGGGTTTTATCACACTCATCGTCTGTCCCCGTGGGTGGGAAGGTTGTCCCAGGTCCTGGTTGCCGCCACACTTATCGCGGGAATGATCATGATGATGAGGCGGGTACGCCACTTCTGGTTTGCCACCGACGCCTTTCTGCTTACGTTTTGGTTCCTCGTTCTTACGGCGCTATTCCTCACTCGTGAAAGTGTCCGTGTGCTGTTGTACCTCGCGCGTGTGCACGGGAGGAATCTGCGTCATGTGGTAATCATCGGACAAGGGGACGATGCGAACGTGTTGGCAAAGCGCGTGCGCGTGGAGGCCGGCCTGGGCTACCACGTTGTCGCGGTTCTCGATGTCGAGGAGTCCGACGATGAAACGATCGTCCATCCTATTTCAACTTGAATCTGTGATCGATCGGGAGCCGATCGACGAGGTAATAGTGGCCTTGCCAGGGGCGCAGCATACCCCTCTCATCGAATCAGTCGTTGGATTGTGCGAGGAGCAAGGGGTCACATGTACGAGTGCAATCTGCGACGTTCAACCTGAAGATCGCCACGTGGCAATCGGACGAGCTTGATGGCCGCCCGATCGTCACCATCCGTTCGGGCCCGAGCAATGAGGGGCAGCTCGCGCTGAAACGACTGATCGACATCTGCTTGAGCGCGGCGTTGTTCGTTGCTCTCGCACCGTTATTAGCGTTCGTCGCGGTCTTAATCAAACTCGACTCGCCTGGTCCAGCGCTGTTCAAACAAGAGCGCGTGGGCCGAAACAGAAGGCGCTTCACATGCCTGAAATTCCGAACGATGAGCGACCGGGCGAGTCAGTTGCAGGCCGCGCTTGAACATCTGAATGAGATCGACGGCGCGGCGTTCAAGATTAAGAACGACCCTAGAATCACGCGCGTCGGCAAATTCTAAGACATTTCAGCATCGACGAACTGCCCCAGCTCTTTAACGTGTTGAACGGTGAGATGAGTCTCGTCGGCCCGAGACCCCTGCCGGTACGCGACCTCGAACACTTCCAGACCCAATGGCACAAGCGCCGTTTCAGCGTCAAGCCGGGCCTCACGTGCATCTGGCAGGTGAACGGGCGTAGTGCCGTGACGTTCGAGGAATGGATCTTGATGGATCTGGAATACATCGATACCTGGTCGCTCATGTTGGATGGCAAGATCCTATTACGAACTGTTCCCGCAGTGTTCAAAGGCTCGGGCGCGTACTGACACCGGTGTTCGGTGGTACAGAGACAGTGTGAAACAGCCGTGCAGGTTCACGAGACCATTTACGTTGTCGTGCCCGTATTCAATCGAAAGGCGCTTCTCGAACGGTTTCTCATCGGCCTTCGGAACCAGACGTTCAGATATTTCGAGATCATTGTTGTGGACGACGGATCAACCGATGGCACCGCGGACATGCTGCGCCACCAGTTCGAGGAGGTGCACTACCTACATGGAGACGGGAGTCTCTGGTGGACCGGCGCGATCAATGTCGGGATTCGCTATGCCATAGAGCGGGCCTCTCGGGACGACGCCGTCCTCGTTATCAACGATGACCTCGAGGTCGGGTCGAATTATCTCGAGCGGCTTCACCGCGTGTGGAAGTCCATGCCACGAACCCTCATCGGATCCGTCGTGGTCGAGATCGATCGCCCTGACGTGATTTTCGATGGCGGCCGCACCATAAATTGGTGGACCGCGAAATGCCGGGTTCTGAACGAGACACGAAAGCTATCAGAGTTCCCGGACGATCATTATGAAGAAGTGTCGGTGCTCACCGGTCGCGGGACGCTCGTGCCGATCGAATTGTTCAATGAAATAGGCCTGTACGATGAAAGACATTTTCAGCAATGCGGCGATACGGAGTTACCTGTCAGAGCGAAGCTTGCCGGGTACCGCCTTGTTGTCAGTCATGCCGCGATCGTCAATGGCCACATGCAGGCCTCTGACAATATAAATGTGACTGCCGCGTATTCGGTAAGTGATCTCTACAAGTACTTTTTCGGCGTTCGGTCGTACTTCCGGCTGCGCGATCGCTTCTTCTTCGCCATCAAGACGCATACGAATCCATTGAGCTGTTTAACGTTTTGGGTCTGTGACCTCGGCCGTATCTTTGCAAATTATCTTCGGCGGTTGCGTTTTGATCTTAAGGTGAGCTCTTTAAGGTGATCTCTAACCTAAAGACGACGTAAGAATGTCGGAAGAGCACCAGCGTCCAACACGTGGACCGGTCGAACCAACGCTCGGTCTGACCGAGCGTACCTTGACGGCGTTGAAGTGGAATTGCGTCGGTGTCGGAACTAAGGCGGCGGCTCAATTCATCGTTGGTGTTGCCCTGGCCCGGTTGCTCGGTCCGGAGCCGTTCGGCGTGTACTCTGTAATGCTGCTCGTGACCGGCGTCGGCAGCCTCCTCGTCGAACGCGGATACGGGTCGGCGATCATCCAGACATCGAATCCGAGCGACGAGACGATTCGGATTGTCTTCACGCGCATGCTGCTGACTGGTACGGCAGCGGCGGCGATGCTGTGCTTAGCGGCGCGCTCACTCACTGTGCTGGCCACATATCCGGCCCTAAGGACCGCGATCTACGCTAGCGCACTGTATTTGTTCGTGTACGGGGCCAGCGTGGTGCCCAGCGCACTACTGAGCCGGGAGTTGGATATGAGATCGATCCAGATAGGTCAGGTTTCTGCCTATCTGATTGGCTACATTATTGTGGGGATGGGTGGCGCGCTCCTTGGGATCGGTGCGTGGAGTCTAGCTGGAGCGCTGACGTCGCAGTTGATCATCTACGGACTCTTCGCATATTCGCGCGTGCCCCACACTCTTCGCCCGTTGTTTCGGCCGAAGAATCGGCATCTCACAACGTTCGGAAATCTTGCTACTGGCAACCAATCTGCTCAACTGGATGATCGAAAACGTCGACAACCTGATCGTCGGCCGCACATTCGGAATGCACTCGCTTGGTCTGTATTCCGTTTCTTATAACCTGGTGAGGACGCCGACCAACCATCTTATGGCGACCGTGCAAGCCGTGCTATTTCCAGCGGCAGCACGAGCACAGGACAACGTACAAGGCCACCAAAAGGCATACGTCACGGCGCTTAGCGCGGTGCTCTTTGTCCTATGTCCGCTCTTCTTCGGGGTGGCAGCAGTCGCCAGCACCGTGGTCGAAGGGATATACGGGGACAAGTGGGCCGGAGCAGAGTCCGTCCTGTTTCCGTTGGCATTGGCAATGCCCGTCCATGGCGCGATGACCGGCTCCGCGCTGCTGTGGGCAAGAGGTCAGGTCGCGACGGAGCTCAGAGTGCAGGCGGGCATCGTTGTGATATTCATCGGTGCGCTACTGATCGCTTCACAGATTTCGACGCAGGCAGTCGCGTGGGCGGTCTTCGGGGTCTACCTGCTCAGGGCGTTCTGGTTGACGTCGAGAATCCTGAAATCGATTCATCTGCCGTGGAAGGCATTCGGTGATGCCGTTCGTGCAGGAGTGCTTCTCGGAATTGTCACTGCGGCCACGTTCTATCTGCTGGACGCGCGCCTGGCGTTCGCCGGACTGAGGCCGTTCAATCGCCTGTCACTGCTCGCTGTCGTCGGCGTCGCCATTGTGACAATCCTGCCCATCTACGTTCGAAAGTTGATTCCTTCACCGGAATTCCGTGACGTCCTGGAGCGCGCGATTCCGACGTCACCGCGCTTGGTGCGAGCTGTGATGCAACTGTACGCGCGGACGTGACGTGTGAACACGTCGCTTGCTTTCAGGACGGTGAATCGACTAGCGGCCGTGCTTTCACCACTAACTGGAGACAGTCAGGTGGAGCTGCTGACTGAGATCGCTGTCACCGATCTTACAGCCGCGTACGCCGACGCATTGCACGTTGATGTATCCCGCGAGCTCGTAGGTGTTGATTACCTTGGCCTGTATCGCTGCATCGCATCAGGCTTGCAGTTTTTCCATCCACCCATTACTGGATCTGAATCGTTCTATGAAGCATTGCAGCGTGAGCCTTGGTACTACCTGAAGGCAAAGCCCGAGTACGACATGGCGTGCGGCTTCATATCTCAAGCTGATACGGTTCTCGAAGTCGGATGTGGTCGT
Organism: uncultured Acidobacteriota bacterium; assembly: GCA_963695635.1. GTDB lineage: Bacteria > Acidobacteriota > Vicinamibacteria > Vicinamibacterales > CAVVIG01 > DATKHR01. Next base: position 204,239 of record CAVOHK010000005.1, on the reverse strand, counting down.
GGAGAATTCGCCAAAAGATCAGGACGACCAATTATCTCGGGCTAGAGCTGAGCCGGAACGCCCAGAATATGGCTGCGAGCCAGCCAGTGGTTATTCCGCTTCGACGCCAACAACTCGTGCGTGGCTTCGTGAAGATAGGGCGCGCGTCCATCCCGCACTCGCGCCATCGGCACGAATACCGCCGAGCGCCCAGACGCGTGCGCGACAAACGCATCGTCGACCAGGTAATAGGTGATCTTGCCCTTCGGAACGATCTGCCAGTCGTGAACGCCAACCCGCCGCCACAAGCCGGCCACCGCCGGATCGAGCTTGCCGCGCAACGCCTCCGCGTCTGCTTGGGAAAACGAGCGCGGAAACCAGATGATCGTGTGCTCGCCGTCGACATGAGCGCCGTCTTTGATCAGCGCCGCGACGCGGTTGCCATCATCCGCAGCCCAGTTCAACGGTTGTTGTGCAAATGCGAAGGCCGGCGTAGCGAGAATGCAGCCAGTGACCACCAGACTGCGGGTGATGGATGTTGCCATAAGCAGAAACTGCCTCCGCGTTCGACATGCTATCGAACACCGGAGGCAGTTCTCATTCTAGTTCTCAGTTCTCAGTTCTCAGTTCTCAGTTCTTCATTTCGTTCTTACTCCTGCTGCTGGCTCGTCGCCTTCGGCGCGTCCACAACCGTCCCCCAGAAGCCGATCATCATTTCTTCCCACGTCTGATCGCCCCACTTCACGTCTTTCGTGGGATCCGGGTTGGACTTGTTGCCGGTGGAGTTGTCGAAGTGCGCGACCACCTCGATCTTGGTGCCCGCAGGGATCGTCTTCGGTTTCGCCAGCTCGTAGGTGATTTGGAAGTTGAAGTCGTACCTCGGCACCGCCAGCAGAACTTCCGACGTGCCATCCGGGTAGAACGCGGTGTAGGTCATGTCCTTGCCGCGCACGTGCATGTGCGGCGTCAGGCTGGTCATCACGAAGTCCTGCTTGGCCTCCCATACCACTTTGACTTCCGCGTTGGGATCGCCGGCTGGAATCACGAACCGCGGCTGGACGGCCAGGCCCGTGACATGAACCTGCTTCGGCGGTTCCTTGGCGAAGATGATGCCGATCTGCGTGCGATCGACCGCCTCCTTGCCGTTGGTCGTGTAGTGGATCTGCACGATGATGTCCTGGTGGGCGCGCAGCAGCTTCGCGATGCCCGGCTCGAAGGTCAGGCCCGGTTTGTTCGGCGACACGCCAGTGATGTTCGTCGGCCCGAAGGTGTTCCCGGGACGCGTCGGCTTGTCGCTTGACGGCTCCGTGTAGGCGATGATGTGGTGCACGTTCGCCCGCGCGGTGGGCTTGATTTCGACCGCCGTGTACCAGCGATCTTCCGGCAGGTTCACCGGAATGCGAATGTACTTGTATTCGATCGTCCCCGTGGCCGGGATCATGAAGTCCTCAGTCATCGAGTAGATCGCGTCGGGCTTGCCGATCGTCCAGCCCTCGGCGAGCGGCGGCATCTTCGGCATGTCGGCCATGTCGCCCTTCGGCGCGCCGCCGTCGATCCAGGAGACGATCGTCTCGACTTCCTGGTCCGACAGCCGGGGATCGTTGCGGAACAGCCCGTGCGGCATGTCAGAGCCCCACGGCGGCATCGTCCGTGCCTGGACGCGTTGTTTAATCGCACGCAGCCACGGCCGCGCGTCTTCGTACGACGTCAACGAAAACGGCGCGAACATCGTCGCGCGATGGCACTCGATGCAGGACTTGTAGAAAATCGGCGCGACGTCTTTGGTAAACGTCGGTTTGCCGTCGGCGGCCAGTGCAGGAACCGACGCGATCAAGCCCGTGACGAACACGCCGAGAACGATCTTGAAACGCATAGGCTCCTGCCTGTCGCGATTACTGTTGCGGCTGATAAGTGGTCTTCGCCGGCGAATCGACAACGGTTCCCCAGAACCCGATCATCATCTCTTCCCAGGTCTGGTCGCCCCACTTCACGTCTTGCGTCGGATCGGGGTTGAACTTGTTGCCGGTCGAATTGTCGTAGTGCGCGACGACTTCCACTTTCGTGCCCTTCGGCAGCAGCTTCGGCGTCGCCAGCTCGTAGGTGATCTGCCAGTTGAAGTCGTACCTCGGCACGTTCAGCAGCACTTCCGACGTGCCGTCCGGATAGTGCGCGGTGTAGATCATGTCCTTGCCGCGCACGTGCATGTGCGGCGTCAGGTTCGTCATGATCGTGTCCTGCTTGATCTCAGTCTCGCCGCGGACCTCCGCGTTGCCGTCACCGGCCTTGATCACGAAGCGCGGCTGGAGCACCATGCCACCCCCCGCGAGCTTCACCGGCGGTTCCTTCGCGAAGATGATCCCGACCTGCGTGCGATCGACGGCTTCCTTGCCGTTGGTCGTGTAGTGCATCTGCAGGATGATGTCGTGGTGGCCGCGCAGCAGCCGCGCGACGCCAGGGTCGAACACCACGCCCGGTTTGTTCGGGGTGACGCCGCCGATGTTGGTCGACCCGAGCGCGCCGCCAGGACGCGTCGGTTCATCGGATGGCTGAGTAAACGCAATCACGTGATGCACCTGGGCGCGCGCGCCCGGCTTGATCTCGATGGCCTTGAAGTAGCGATCCTCGGGCAGGTTCACCGGGATGCGGATGTACTGATATTCGACCGCGCCCGTCGCCGGAATCTTGAAGTCCTCGGTCATCGCGAAGACCATGTCCGGCTTGCCGATCGTCCAGCCTTCGGCCAGCTGCGGCATTTTCGGCATGTCGGCCATGTCGCCCTTCGGCGCGCCGCCGTCAATCCACGAGACGATCGTCTGGACCTCTTGGTCGCTCAATCGCGGGTCGTTGCGGAAGACGCCGTGCGGCATGTCCGATCCCCACGGCGGCATCGTCCGCGCCGAGACGCGCTGCTTGATCGAACGCAGCCACGGCCGGGCATCCTCGTACGACGTCAGCGACATCGGCGCGAACATCGTCGCGCGGTGACACTCGATGCACGACTTATAGAAGATCGGAGCGACGTCCTTGGTGAACGTGGGCGTCCCGTCTGCGGCCAGTGCCGCCGAGGGGAGGAGGAGCAACACGCCGAAAATCAGCTTTCTCATAAGGCCCCTATTTTACCCGAAGCTGAGCTATTGCTGCTGGGCTGACGACTTGGGCGGTTTCACCACCGTCGGATACTTGATGCCCAGTTGGTCCAGATACGACTTGTACTTGGACGGATCGTAGTAATACTTCTTCATTTCCGGCCGGTATTTGGCCATCATCGTTTCGTTCAGCCAGATTGCCGGCTTGTCTTCAGGCCGCATCAGCGGGATGTACTTCCGGTCTTTCGTCTGCACGTTCCGGAAGTAGTCCCACGCTTGGTCCACCAGTTCGGGCCGCATCAATAGATCCAATACCGTCATCGCCACGACGCGCGCGCCGTACTGGATGCCTTTGTGCGCAATCGGCGTGGCCATCGAAATGGCGTTCGCCCAGTTGTGGCCCGGACCGGCCTGGATGTTCGACGGGTAGTTGATCGTCACGGTCGGAAGGTTCCACGAGATGTCGCCGATGTCGTCGGAGCCGCCGCCGCGCTTTTCCTCGTCCGGAATCGATTCGCGCCCGCGCAGCGGCTGCAGCTTGGTCGCGAGACCGTTTTCCGGCACTTTCATTTCCTTCTGCAGCGCCTTGGCCAGCGATTGATCGGCTTCGCTCCACTCCGGCAGGCCGACTTTCTCGATGTTCGCGTACATGGTTTCGGCCACGGTCTTGTTGAAGTGGCCGGGCCATGCAGAGCCCAGCACCTTCATCGAGTACTCGGTGTCGGTCATCATCGTGGCGGCCTTCGCCATGTTGTTGCCGATGTCCCAGAGTTTCTTGACCTCTTCGTAGCTGGTTTCGCGGAAGTAGTACCAGACAGACGCGTTCGGCGGGACCACGTTGGGCTGATCGCCGCCGTTGGGAATCACGTAGTGCGAGCGCTGCTGCAGGCGGAGGTGTTCGCGCCGGAAATTCCAGCCGATGTCCATCAGTTCCACGGCGTCGAGCGCCGAGCGGCCGCGCCACGGCGCGCCGGCCGCGTGCGCGCTCTCTCCCTTGAAGTCGTATTCGACCGACACGAGGCCGTTATTGGTACTGTCGCCCCAGCTGACGCCCATGTTGGCGCCGACGTGCGCAAAGATGCAGATGTCGACGTCTTTGAACGCGCCGCTGCGAACGTAATAGGCCTTGGTGCCGAGTAATTCCTCGGCGACACCCGGCCACAGCTTCAGCGTCCCCTGCAGGTGCTGCTGTTCCATGATGCGCTTCACCGCGAACGCCGCGGCGATCTGCATCGGCATGCCGGAGTTGTGCCCTTCGCCGTGTCCGGGCGCGCCCTCGAGAATCGGTTCATGCCACGCGACGCCCGGTTTCTGCGACGCCTGCGGGATATCGTCGATATCGGAACCGAGCGCGATCACCGGTTTGCCGCTGCCCCACGTGGCCATCCACGCCGTCGGGATGCCGGCGAGATTGCGTTCGATCTTGAAGCCGTTCTTTTCGAGAATGCCGGTCAGGTATTTCGTGGTTTCAATTTCCTGAAAGCCGGGCTCGGCGAAGCTGAAGACCATGTCGTTCATCCGCTGCAGGTCTTCCTTCTGACCGTCCACCTCGAGGATCACGTCCTTCTTGGACTGATCCAGCTTCGGGTTCGCCTGCCCTGAGCTTGTCGAAGGGGCCTGCCCTGAGCTCGTCGAAGGCGGCGTCGGTGTGGGCCGCGGACTGGTCGGGGGCGTCGCCGGCTGCTGCGCCGTCAGCGATGCGGTTGCGGCCAGCGCGAGGAGCATCGTATAGAGGCGTGATGAAGGCATGGGGCAAATTGTAGCCGGTATTATTGAGGGCGATGGAGACTTTTGAACCGCGTGCATCGCTGCGGCGCGGGCACTGGATGACGTTATACGGCTGGGGAAACCCGCGGTATTTCCCGCGCCTGCCGGCGGCGACTCGCCGCCGTTTCACCGTTGCTCAGGACGCCCAGGTTGTCGCGGATTGTCACTGGCAGGTGCGCCCGTGGGAACGGCCGACCTTGCTGGCCTTGCACGGGTTGAACGGATCGAGCGACGCGCATTACATGCGCGGGCTGGCCAACAAAGCATTCGCCCGCGGGATGAACGTCGTGCGGCTGAATCAGCGCAACTGCGGCAACACCGAACATCTCTCGCGCGGATTGTTTCACTCCGGGTTGACGAGCGACGCCGCCCGGATCATTCACGAACTGACTCGGGTCGACGGCTTACCAGCGATTGCGGTGTCGGGATATTCGCTGGGCGGGAATCTGGCGCTCAAACTCGCCGGCGAGTTCGGTGCGCATCCGCCGCGCGAGTTGCTCGGCATCGCGGCGGTCTCGCCGATCATCGAGATCGAGCAATGCACGCGCGCGCTCGAACGGCCGGAGAACTGGATCTACGAATGGAATTTCGTCCGTGATCTGAAGAAACGGATGCGGCTGAAGGATCGGCTGTATCCAGGCGAATACGATCTGTCGAAACTCGACGCGGTGAAAACAGTACGGCAGTTCGACGAAACCGTCACCGCACCGCATTTCGGTTTCCGCAGCGCCTCGGACTATTACCACCGCGCATCAGCGATGCGCGTCGTCGACCGCATCCGCGTGCCGGCGCTGATCATCACCGCCGAAGACGATCCGTTCGTTCCGTCGCAGCCCTTCCGCGATCCGAAATTGATCGGCAACCCGCATATCGAATTGCGCGTCCTCGCGCATGGCGGCCACTGCGGATTTATCGGCGACCGCGCCGGAGAGGACGACGGCTACTGGGCGGAGACCCGGATCGTGGACTTCGTCGAGCGGCTGGTGAAAGAAAGGAACGCCGAGACCGCGGAGTCCGCCGAGGGTCGAGTGGTCAACCACCTAAGCATTGGTTGACTCAGCGTGCTCGGCGCGCTCGGCGTTCGTCTTTTTACCGTCGCCGCGAGGATCCGCCGAGTATCGATCCGAGCGCACCGCGGAGGATAGCGCGGCCGACGCCCGACCCCACCGAACGCGCGGCCGATTTGGCGGCCGATTGCACGAGTCCGTCGTGCTTGCCACCACGAGGGCCGGTCGTGCCAAACAGAATCGAGGTCAGCGCACCGGTTACGCTGTCGGTGCCTGACGCGGCCGTCCCGCCTCCTGACGGCGTACCGGTACCGGGTCGCGGCGTGACCGGAGGGGCATCGACGGATTCGGTCTTCTCCGCGGTCCGAGCGGTCAGCTTCTCGTAGGCCGACTCGCGATCGATGGCTTTCTCGTAGTGCCCGTAGGCTGGTTGGTTCTGCTGATGGATCGTGTCGCGCGCGCTGTCGGTAATCGGCCCGATCTGTGACGCCGGCGGCGCGATCCACGCGCGCTCGGTGATCGTCGGACTGCCTTTGTCGTCGAGCATCGACACCAACGCTTCGCCGACGCCGAGCTCCATGATCGCCGCGTTGATGTTGATCTTCGGATTCGGTCGCAACGTTTCAGCCGCAACCCTCACTGCCTTCTGGTCCTTCGGCGTAAACGCGCGCAGCGCGTGCTGGACGCGGTTGCCGAGCTGTCCGAGCACTGTCTCGGGAACGTCGGAAGGGCTCTGCGTCACGAAGTACACGCCAACGCCCTTCGAACGGATCAGACGAACCACCTGCTCGATCTTCTGGACGAGCGCGTCAGGCGCGTCGGTGAACAGCAGGTGGGCTTCGTCGAAGAAAAACACCAGCTTGGGCTTGTCCGCGTCACCCACCTCCGGCAGCCGTTCGTAGAATTCCGACAACATCCAGAGCAGGAACGTCGCATAGACCTTCGGAGCCTGGATCAACTGGTCGGCGACCAGGACGCTGACAATTCCTTGCCCCTTCGAATCGGTCTGCAGCAGGTCGTCGACGTCGAGCATCGGCTCGCCGAAGAAGCTCGTTCCGCCCTGCTGCTCGACTTCGAGAATCGCGCGCTGGACGGCGCCGACCGACGCGGTCGAGACGTTCCCGTAATTGGTCCTGAACTGCGCGGCATTGTCGCCGACGTGCGCCAGCATCGCGCGCAGGTCTTTCAGATCCAGCAGCGGCAGGCCGGCGTCGTCTGCGATCTTGAACACGATTGCGAGCACGCCCTGCTGCGTCGGATTCAGGTTGAACAGGCGGCCGAGCAGCAGCGGCCCGAGATCGGAAATGGTGGCGCGGATCGGAAAACCCTTCCTGCCGAAAACGTCCCAGAAGACCGCCGGATTGGCGCGCCAGGCCGGCTCGGCGTTCCCCGTGGACTTCAACCGCGCTTTCATCTTGTCCGACGCGGAGCCGGCCGCGGCCAGCCCCGACAGGTCGCCCTTGACGTCGGCAAGAAAAACCGGGACTCCGATCTGTGAAAAATGATCGGTCAGCATCTGCAGCGTCACCGTCTTGCCGGTCCCGGTCGCGCCGGTGATCAGTCCATGACGGTTCGCGAGCGCCGGGCGGAACAGCACGTCCTGGCCCGACGCGGTTTTTCCAACGACAAACGGTTCGCTCATGTCAGACCTGCAAATGTTGCATCAGCAAGCGCGCGAATTCGGGGCCCTTCCCCTGTTCCTCGTGCTTGAAATAGATGTAGACCTCGCGGCACGACTCGGTGGCGCGGGCAATGTCGTCGCCCCAGCGTTTGATCGCGTCTGGCGTATAGCCCTCATCGCGCAGCCGGAAGTAGGCGTAGTCGGCAGTGACCCGCAGCGGCGTCGACAGTTTCTCGCTGTCGGCGACGCACAGCGACAAGTTCCTCGCCGCCAATCGCGACAACACGTCTTCCTCGAACCACGACGGATGCCGGAACTCGAATGCTCCGCAGACCCGCGGGGGAAGTTCTGCCAGAAAGGTGTCGAACACCGTGAGATCTTTTTTCAGGTTCGGCGGCAACTGAAACAGGATCGCGCCGAGCTTGTCACCGAGCGACGCGGCAACCTGGCAGAACGACGCAACCAGCACACCGACCTGCTTCAAGCGGTTATCGTGGGTGATCTTTCGAGACGCCTTCAAGGTCAGCTTGTACGGCGACGGCGTTTGCGCTGCCCAGCCACCGACCAGCTTTTCGTTCGGCATCCGGTAAAACGTATAGTTGATCTCGACCGTCGGAAACCGCGCCGCATAGTACGGCAGCATTTTCGCAGCCGGCAGATCGGCCGGATAAAAGTTGCCCTTCCACTCCGGATAGTTGTAGCCCGAGGTTCCGATCCAGATCATCTCGTTGCTCGTCGCTCGCTGCTCGTCTGCTCGCTGCTCGTCGCTGGTCGCTCGTTGCTGGTCGAGCCGCGAGTGACGAGTCGCGAGTACACTATACACATGCCTCGTCTTTTTCGTGTTGTCCTCTTCCTAATCGCCACCGTCGCAGTGAGCGATGCGTGTGCGAACAAGACCGACGAACGTTCATACACGCTGCAGGGCCAGGTTCTCTCGATCGACGCCGCGCACAAGTCGGTGACCGTCAAGCACGAAGAAATCAAAGGCTTCATGCCGGCGATGACCATGCCCTACGAAGTGCAGGATGCAAAAACGTTGAACGCCATTGCGCCGGGAGATTTGATCAACGCCACTTTGGTTGTGTTCGCGAACGGCGCCCACCTGACAGCGGTGAAAAAAGTCGGATCGGCGCCGCTCGAAAAGCCGCCGGCCGATGCGCCGATGCCCACCGCGTCGTCGGGCTTCGAGCTGTTGAAACCGGGCGAAGCGGTGCCGAACGCGAACTTCGTCGATCAGGACGGCAACAAGCGCGCCTTTGCGGACTTCAGGGGATCGCGGGTGGTGATGACCTTCATCTACACCGAATGTCCGATGCCGACCTTCTGCCCGCTGCTCGACCGTCGCTTCGCGGCGATGCAGAAGCCGTTGGCGGAGAATGCGGCGATGCAAGACGTCCGGCTGGTCAGCGTCAGCTTCGATCCGGCGACCGATACGCCGCCGGTGCTGAAAGCGCATGCGCGGCGCCTGAACGCCGATCCCGAGCGCTGGACGTTTCTGACCGGCGATCGCGATGACGTCGACCGCTTTGCGGCGCGCTTCGGCGTGCAGGTGTCGCGAGCGCTCAACGATGCGCGCGACATCACCCACAACCTGCGCACCGTGATCATCGACAAGGACGGCAAGCTGTTGAAGGTCTATACCGGCAACGACTGGACGCCCGAGCAGATTCTCGGCGATTTGAAAGGGTGACCCGCGAGCCCGTTCGCGTTGAGCGCTTCGGCGGGCAGCGGCGTTTACGAGGCGCGAGCGCGCGCTGATCGCGCGGCTGCGGACGCCTGCGGCCGTCCAGGCGTACCTCAACCAGCTTCCCTACAACCAGGAACCACACGGCCGCGCAACCTTGCGCAGTTTCCGCGGCGTCGTGCGGCACGGTTGCGCGCATTGCCTCGAGGCCGCACTGTTCGCCGCCGTGGTCCTCGAACGACACCGCTTTCCGCCGTTGGTTCTCAGTTTCGAATCGATCGATCAGCTGGACCACGTGATTTACGTCTACCGGCAGCGCGGACGTTGGGGCGCGATCGCCCGCTCGCGCGATCCCGGCCTGCACGGCCGCAAACCGGTATTCGCGACACCACGGGCCCTCGCGCTCAGTTACTTCGATGCGTACATCGACTACACCGGTCGGGTGAAGGGCTACGCTGTCGTCGACGTCGCCCGCGAAATGGGGACATATGACTGGCGGCTGGCTGACGGCAACATCTGGAAGGTCGAGCGGATGCTGCTGGATTTTCCACATCGCCGCATTGCGTCGTCCAACCAACGGGTACGGCGGCTTCGCGATCGCTACCGGCGCTATCGCGAGCGCTTTGGCCGGAAACCGATCTATTACCGCGGGATGGAACGCTGGATGCCGCTGCCGAAGGAATTCGACTACGAGGGTTGATAATCGTCAACGGAACCACTAACCTCGATCGACGTGTTCTCGCTGATTTTTATTACGGTGCTTGTGATCGGTGTGTTCGCGATCGATCTCGGCAAGCGCTGGTGGCAGGAGAACGAGTGGCGCCGCAAGTGGCGCCGCCGTCCGGCAGACGATGATTAATCGAGATCGAAGTCGCGCATCGGTTTGGTAATCGGTTCTTCGCGCGCCTGACGCAGCGCCTCTTCGAACCGCTTCGACAGCGCATCACCGCGGGTCTTTTCCGATTCCACCGACTGTTGAAACATCGCTTCGCGCCGCGCCGCCTGCTCGGCGACGATCCGCTGCGCCTCGCTCAGTTCCGGCTTATCGGCGCGCTCGGGTTCTTTGTGGGAAACGATGCGGCCAAGATTCAGATCGATGACCAGCGTCGTCTGGCAGCAGGGACATGCGACCTCGATTTCCGATTTCAGTTTCGCCATTGCTGCCTCCGGTTACGAAGTCCGCTTCAGCCCTTCGAGACCGCCGACCGTGAACTGCTTCTTGATTTCGACCGGCTTGCCGTCGGACGAGGTCGCGTTCAGACGCAAATCCTTCACCTGCATGCGACGGAACTCGAAACGCTGACCGAAGCCGGCGACGAACGCATCGAGCGGCGCCTGAAACCGTCCCTTCGCCGGGATCGAATCGGTTTTCACTCGATAGTAGGTATTCAACCAGATCTCGACGTTCTTCCACTCGACGTTCGAGCGGTTATCGACGGTCAGCATGTTGCCGTCGAGCTTGAGCGGCTCGATCGGTGGCCCCGAACAACCAGCCACTACCAGTGCTGCCGCCATCACCGCACACCGTACGGCGGCTGCCACAGCCGGCGGCCGGTCGCGCCATAGCCGGCAGGGCGCCGACGGAGTCGTCGCCTTCAGCACTCGCATGCTAGGAGTCTACTCGGGTTCTTCGGCGAGCTCCAAGGTGATCGGGGAGGCGTGGTCGATGGCGTCGATAATGCTCGGCACCGACTGGGCGGCCCGCTTGGCTTTCACCGCTCGCGCCTCGGCGTAGATCCGATCGGGCACTGCTTGCAGGTCCCAGGCGATGCCCAGCGCGGCCATCGCGCGGATGACATACCAGGTGATGTCGAATTCCCACCAGTAGAAGCCATTACGGGCAGCGCGCTGGTAGCGGTGGTGATTGTTATGCCAGCCCTCGCCGACCGCGAATAAGGCAGTCAGAGGATTGTTGCGCGATTCGTCGACGGTTTCGAAACGCCGCGAACCCCAAAGATGATTCACCGTGTTGATCGCAAACGTCGCGTGCGCGAGCGTCATCGTCGGCAGACAGAAGCCCCACACCAGGAACGGAAAACCGCCGGCCAGATAGAGAACGACCGCCAGCGACAGCGGCGGCACGAAGAAATATTTCTCGAGCCAGGCAATCTCCGGCACCGGGCCAAAGTCGCGCAGGACCGGATTAGTGAACTCGATTTTGTCGTACTTCGTGTCGTGCAGGAACCAGCCGATGTGCGCGTAGTAGACGCCGCTGACCATCGGGCTGTGCGGATCGCCGTCGCGATCGGCGTACTTGTGATGGTTCACGTGGTGCCCGGCCCACCACAGCGGACCTTTCTGCATCGCGGCGGTGCCGATGAAGGCCCAGACAAAGCGCGCCACGCGATTCATCTTGAACGCACGATGCGCGAAGTAGCGATGAAACGCCAGCGTCAGGCCGATGGCGCGCAGAAAATGCGACGCGGCCCACAATGCGACGAAGGCCCAGCGGAATGGAACGGCAAAAATCAGCAGGGCACTGACCTGGACGATCCAGAAAATCGAAACTTGGACAAGGTTTGGTAGCACGATTAGATTTCTCTGAGAGCGCGGGCGACAGGAATACGGGCCGCGCGCAGTGCCGGGAGAAGCCCGCCAAGCGTTCCCATCAGCGCGGCGAAAAACAGACCGCCAGCCATCAGCAGCGGTGTGATTCGGAATTTGAAGGCAACTTCACTGAAACTCGAAAAATTGGTGGTGCCGGTCGACAGGCCGTGAACCGGCAGTGCCAGCGCGCATCCTATGATGCCACCGATCGCCGCCAATGCGATCGATTCTGCGAGAAACGCCGTCACGATGCGAAACCGCGAGAAACCGAGCGCCCTGAGCGTACCGATTTCGCGCGTCCGGTAAGCGACTGCGGCGTACATCGTATTCATCGCGCCGAACATCGCACCAATCGAGAGGATGACGGTGACGAACGTTCCGAACACGCGAATCACCGTGGTCATCGGGCGCGACTGGTCGGCGTAGTAATCCTGCTCGCGCCGAGGCACCAGGCGCAGCCGCGGATCGGCTTCGACGGTGGCTTTGAACGAGTCGAACATCGAACGATCGGCAAGTTTCACGGTAACGGACTGGTACTCGTTGTTCTGGAAGGCCGGCATCATCTGCTCGACGTCGCCCCACACTTCGGATTCGAACGAGGCGTCGTTGGCGGTGAAGACGCCGACGACCTTCCAGGTGACGGCGGCGAACCGCACGTCGCTGCCGAGCGCGAGTCCCTTGAACCGTCCGACCGCGAGTTTGCCGACGTTGATCTCGCGCGTGCCGGGCGTGAAGGGGCGCCCTTCGACGAACTTCAGCGACTCACGCACCTGGAACGCGCGTGGCCCGACGCCGCGCACCGGCACGTTCGCCGGCTGGTCGTCGGTCTGCCGCGGCAACGCAATGATCGCCACCAGTTCGGGCGAGATCAGCGGCCGACCGTCCGACCCCCGCGCAATCTGAGGGAGCGCTTCGATCAGAGCGATGTCGGGGCGGAATACCGCACTGACCGTTTCCGCCGTCGCGCCCTTGCGCAGTACGATCACGTTATCGGGTGCGCCGCTGGCGATCAGCGTTTTCTGGAAGCCTTGCGCGATTGCCAGCGTCATCACGAACACCGCAACGACCATCGCGATGCCACCGGCCGTCATCGCCGCCGTCCCTTTGCGGACGATCATCGAACGCAGATTTACGAACCGATTAATCCCATAAAAAATCGAACGCAGAGCCCGCCGAGATCGCCGAGAGCACTATTGCTCTGCGTGCTCGGCGCACTCGGCGTTCCGCTTTGGTGTCATGCCACCCGTCGCAGCGCATCCACGATCTTCAACCGCGCCGCCATCGTTGCCGGAATCGACCCCGCGATCGCCCCGATCAACGCGCTGAGGCCGAGCGCCGTGATCATGTTGCCGGTGCTGACGCCGAACACCGGCAGGAACGCACCCGCCGACAGGAAATCGGGATTCACGACGGCACGCGCCAGACCGGTGCCGAGGATGCCGCCGACCACCGCCATCAGCAGGCCTTCCCCCGCGATCAACAGAAAGATCGTCGTAGACGGGAACCCCAGCGTCCGCATGACCGCGATTTCGGTCGTCCGCTCGCGAACCGACATCGCCATCGTGTTGCCCGCGACGAAGAGGGTCGTAATCACGACGGCCAGGGCAATGCTGCCGAGCAGCAGGTTCAGGTTGCCGAACATCGACACGAACGAGCTCTGAAACTGCCGCTCGGTGTCGGTCTTGGTCTCGTTGGGCGAATTGGCGAACTGGCGGTCGATGGCCATCGCAACCTGCGTCGCCTGATCGGGGTTCGCGATTTGAATCACGAACCAGCCGATCTGCCCCTTCTTGATCGACCGCTCGTCGACGTATTTCCAGTGGAACAGCATCGACTGGTTGTCGACGGCGGCGCCCGATGTGCGGTAGATCGCCTTGACGGTGAAGTCGTAGTCGCGATCGCCGTAAACCGGAATACCGACCTGGAGGGTGATCTTGTCGCCGACATTGAAGCCGTAACGTTTCGCCAGCCCATCGCCGACGATGCACCCCGTCCGATCGTCGAGAAAGGCCTTGCGCTCTTCGGGCGTCAGGAGGATCTCCGGGTACATCCGAAGATAGCTTTCGGGCTCGATCGCAAGGTTTGCGAAGAAATTGTTCGGATCCTTGTAAATCCCGCCAAACCAGTTGGCCCACGTCACATCCTGCACGCCCGCCGTCGAGCGGATCGCATCGGCGTGGCTGATCGGCATTTGAAAGGTCAGCGACGTCGAGCGGATGGTGATAATCCGCGTCGACGAACTCGCCTCGGCGCCGGCGGTGAATCCGTCGAGGACCGCACGCAGCGACGCGAACAGGAACACCGCAATCGCGACGCTCATCACGGTGAGCGCCGTGCGCCGCTTGCTGCGCCGCGCGCTTTTCAAAATCAGCCCGACGTATTTCATCGTTCGCGCCTTTCCCGCCTTACCCGCCCACTTTCGCGGTGTCCTCGACCAGCGTCCCCTTCTCGAGGTGGATACCCGGCTCGCCCGCTCGGCGGCGTGCGGGTCGTGCGTCACCATCACGATCGTTTTCTTGTATTCCTGATTGAGCCGCTGCAGCAGCGTCAGCACTTCCTGAGCCGACTTGGCATCGAGGTCGCCGGTCGGCTCGTCGGCAAGCAGCAAGGTCGGATCGGTGACGATCGCCCGAGCGATCGCCACGCGCTGCTCCTGGCCGCCGGACAACTGGCGCGGATAGTGTTTCTCGCGATCGCTCAAGGCGACGATGCCGAGCGCGGTCATCACGTGGTCGCGGCGCTGTTTCTTCGACAGGTTGGTCAGCAGCAGCGGCAGTTCGACGTTTTCGAAGGCGGTGAGCACCGGAATCAGGTTGTAGAGCTGAAAGATGAAGCCGATATGCCTCGCTCGCCAGGTCGCGAGTGCGCCTTCCGACAGGCGGCTGATTTCGGTGTCGCCGATCCGGATGGTGCCACGGGACGGCTGATCGATGCCGGCCAGGAGGTTGAGCAGGGTCGATTTGCCGGACCCGGACGGCCCCATCAATCCGAGATACTCGCCCTCTGCGACCGTGATCGAGAGATGGTCGAGCACCGGGATATCGACCGCGTCGCGCTTGTAGGCCTTGGTGACGTCCCGCAATTCGATGAGGGCCATGAATCACTTTCCCCCGGCGGTCTTGACACGAACCACGCCGTGATCGGTCAGTCCGGCTGGCGGGTTCAGGACCACGGTGTCGCCTGGCAGCAAGCCGCTCTTCACTTCGACTTGATCGATTCGCTCGGCGCCGAGCGTGACGGCGCGCCGCGCCACGGTCGTGCCGTTGACCACCCACACGCCCGGCTGGCCGTTCTGATCCTGAATCGCGCGCCTCAGCACCAGCGTCACCGGTGATCCAGTCGCGGCGTGGCCGCCGGTCGCCGGGTCGGCGACCTTCGGTTCCTGGAACGTCACGCTCGCGGTCATTTCGGGTTTGACCAGTTGCGTCGGCGTCGAGGATCGTCACGCGCACTTCGACGATCGCTTTGGCGCGATCGGCGGAGGGGAAGATTTGCCGCAGCCGACCTTTGTACGGTCGCTCATCGTAGGCGCGCAGCTTCACTTCGGCCGGCATCGACGGTTTTAGTTTGGCGACGTTGTTCTCGCTGACTTCGGTTTGCACTTCGAGCTCGGCGAGATCGGCAATCGTGGCGATGGCGCCGCCTTCGCGCGACGCCTGGCCGGCGACGCCGAACGGCGAGACCGTTTCACCGACCTCTGCGCGCTTCTTGATCACTACCCCGTTAAACGGGGCGCGGACGTTGGTATTCTCGAGCGCTTCTTCAGCCATCCGGACGCGCGCCCGCGCCGACGCGATCACCGCTTCGGCCAGCTTCACGCGCGCAGTCGAGACGGCGGCGGCCGCTTCAGCGCCGGTCAAACTGGCGTTGGTCGTAATCCCGTCTTTGGCAAGCTGGCGCTGGCGTTCGACGTTGCGCGCATCTTCGTCGCGTGCAGCGGAATTCTGCGCCACTGCTGCCTCGGCTTCGCTCACGGCACGGCGCGCCGCCTCGAGCTGCGCGTCGATGTCCGCATGCTCGATCTCAGCGATCACCGCGCCCTTTTTGACCCGTGTACCTTCTTCGAATTTCAGCGCCGCAATTCGGCCGCCGACTTTCACACCGACGTCGCTGCTGTGGCGCGCCACGACGTACCCGGACGCGACCATCACGGGCAGCGCAGTCGAGCCGCCGGAAGACGTCACTACCTGTGTCGCACGGGTGACCTCCACTTCCGGGGCACGGCGTTCGGTGACGTAGGCGCGGGCTGATGGATACGCCGCAGCGCCTGCGGCCGCAACCGCCAACAGCAGCACCCACGGCAGCCACCGCCGCCGCGGCGGCGCATCGCGGTCGATTCGCAGGCGCGAAAGATCCGTCTCCGAGCTGATAGACATCACGTGTTCGTTCCGAGAGCAGTAGCCTCCCGAACGAGTCGTAAAGGAATCCTTATTGTACCGTGTGAGGCAAATCGTGCAGCGGGCCGCGCCCTAGTTTTCTTCTTCGAACTCTTCTTCTTCGGGCGGACCGAGGCGTGTCGAGGGACGCAGCGCCTCACGATAATCGTAGAGCGGCAGGTCGCGAACGTGTAACGTCAGCGTGCAGGCGGGTGACTTCTGGTCGACGACGACGGTGACCGGACTACCCTCGACGCCTTCACGGAAGGTGATACGGCAGCCGCAGGCAAGCCGCGCGTGCGTGAACCCCTTCATAGCTTGATCATAATGCAAAACGCCAAATGCCAAGAGTAAAATGCTGAATCACAGTCCCAGCAGCGCTTTGATCTGATTGTCGAACGCGTCCTTCGAATGCAGCCCGGCGTGCTTCAGGCAAATCTTGGCGTCGCGCGAGATCAGCACGGTCACGGGAATGCCGAGTAGCGGCCCGTACGCGTCCTGAATCTCTTCGTGATCAAGGCCTTGTAACACCGGGTAATTCATTTTCATCTGCGCGACATACGGCTTCAGCTTCGGCAGCGTGTCGTCCACCGACACGCCAACCACCTGCAAACCGTTCTGGCCGTACTTGTTCTGGAATTCAATGAACCAGGGGATTTCGACTTTGCACGGCCCGCACCAGGTGGCCCAGAAGTCGAGCAGAATCACTTTGCCCTTGAACGCCGTCAGCTTGACGTCGGCGTTGTTCAGATCCTTCAGCGTGAAATTCAGATTCGCCGGCTTGGCATCGGCCGGACAGGCCTGGGTGGCGATGGTTGATGCGGACGCATGCGAAAAATCGAGATCGACCGGCAGCGTCAGCAGCGCGAGCGCCAGTGCACTGACCGCCGCAACTCCCCAACGAATCACTTCTCGACTACGCACCCCAATCCCCAATCCCCAATCCCCATCCCAATCCCTAATCCCTAATCCCCAATCACCATCGGTATCACCATCCCCATGCTACCGCAGCGACGCCTGGACGACGGCGGCAATCCGCTCCACTTCGGCTTTCGGCTCGTGGGCCAGCAACACAAACGTGCGATTGTTAGCACACCAGATGGCGGCGTGATGGCCCATCACCTGCACGAATTCCTCCGCCCGCGCGGTGCGCGGCAGCATGAACAGCGACACCGGCTCGCCGTTGTGGCGATACATGATGTGTGCGATCTTGCCTTCACCATACAGGCATGGACGCGAGCCGACCAGTTCGAGGCCGACTTGCGCCGCTTGCGCCGGCAGATGCATCTGCCAGCCGAAGCCCGACAGCATCGAACTCTCGACCGTCGGCGCGTCATCGTGCGTATGCAGAGCGCCATTCAACGCGAAACACTTTACGTGATCGGCGGTGAGTTCCGCGGCCATCACACGACTCGACGACTGAGTCAGCTGATAGACGAAAGCGCTGCCGACGATCAGCACCAGCGAAGCCGCCGCCGCGAACGGCGCCAGCCTCGACCGTACCGGGATCGGCGGACGCAGCTGCGGGCTGGCCGATGCGGCGCCGCGTCCGAAACCGTGCTGCGGGATCGGTCGACTGTCGCTCGCGCCGCTTGCGGCGTTGACGCCGCGGCCCACCGTGGCGCAGCGCCGATGGAGCGATTCTGGCGCGCACCGCGCGGTGAGCGCGACTTTGCGTGCCGCGATCAGTTCGTGAACGGCGCGTTCGGCAGCGACACGCGAGTGGCAGGGCGGACACGCGCGCAAGTGTTCGTCAACCGCGACGCGGTCGCCGGCCGCCAGTTGGCCGTCTACGTATGGCGTGACGAGCGGATCGATGGTTTCACAATTAAGCATTGACTGGGCGTAGATGATTGAGGCGCTCGAATAGCATGCGGCGGCCGCGCGAAATCCGCGACATCACCGTGCCGACCGGGATCGAGAGCATGTTGGCGATTTCCGCGTACGAAAATTCTTCCACGTCGCGTAACCAGACCGCCTGGCGGAAGGCGTCGGGCAGCGCGTCAACCGCGGCTTGCAGTTCGGGGGCGAGTGTGTCGCGGAGCAACAGGGTTTCCGGGGTCTCGGCGGGCCCGCCGCGCGCCGGCACTTCGGCGGCGCGCTCGACCACTTCGCTATCGACCGCTACGGTATCGCGGGCACGGTCGCGCGCCCGGTTCCGTGCGGTGTTATGGAGAATCGTGAACAACCAGGCCCTCAGGTTTGTGCCCGGCGTAAAGCTGTCGGCGGCGCGAAACGCCTTGAGATAGGTCTCCTGGACCAGATCCTCGGCATCCGCGGGCGCGCGCGTCAGCCGGAGCGCCGTGCGATATAAGCTGTCGAGCGATGCCAGCGCTTCGGTTTCGAACGCTGGCGACACAGGTGGTAAACCCTCACGGGCCATTGGTTATTCCAGCCTTCGCTTGCGGATGCGCCCGAGCTTCGGCTGGCAGGCCGGCGGCGGCGAAGAGGGCCCTCCGAAGCGTGTCGATCGGCTCAGCGACAGGCGTAGAGGGCAGTATAGCGTTTGTATCCTTCCGGAGTCGGCGCGGGTGATCGGTAGAGGACAAACCCCGCAAAATCGGCATGAAATGCCGAGCATGCCGTTTGCAGGCGCCTCAGCGTCAACAGTAAGATCGAGCCGGTTCCCGTTTGCCTCCACACCCTGAGGGATTGCCTATGCGCCCGCGCGTCCTGCTGCCCTTTTTACGGCCGCCAGTCGTGGCCTTGCTCGTCGCGGCGGCCATCGTCGGCGCCACGGAGCGTGCGACCGCGCAAACCCCGTTCGTGCCCTACTTCGGCAAGAACAACATTCACTACGACACTTTCCAGTGGAAGATCTACCCGACCGACCACTTCGAAATTTACTTTTATCCGGAAGTCGAGTCGCACCTCGAACGGATTGCCAGCTACGCGGAAAGCGCCTATCAGCAGGTCAGCGCCGATCTGAAGCACGACCTGTCGTTCAAGGTGCAGCTGATCATCTTCAAGACCCACAGCGAATTCGAGGAACAGAACATCGAACCCGGCGCCGGCCAGGAAGGCGTCGGCGCCTTCGCCGAACCGTTCCGTCAGCGGATCGTCGCGCCAATCGACGACCCGCCGGATCGTCTCTACGGCCTGATCGTTCACGAGCTGACCCACCAGTTCGAGTTCGACATCATTCCGCAGTCGCTGATTCGCCGCAGCGTGCCGCTGTGGGTGAACGAAGGGCTCTCGGACTACGAACGCGGGCAGTGGACGCCAATCGACCTGATGGCGGTCCGCGACGCGGCCATCGCCGACATCATCCCGAAGATGTCGCAACTCGAAGGCTACGGCACTGCCGGACCATCGCGGCTGATTTACAACCTTGGCCACGCGGTCTTCGAATTCATCGAGGCCAAGTACGGCAAAGAAGGCATTCGTCAATTCATGTTCGCGCTGCGGAAGAGCGTCATCGGCGGCGGTGAAGACGCCTACGAAGAAGCGCTGAAGATGACGAAAGACGAGTTCGACGAGGCGTTCGAGCGCTACTTGAAAGAGCGCTTCAAGCCGTTCCGCGACAAGGAACGTCCGGCCGACTATGGCCGCGACCTGTCGCCGAACAAGGAGAAGACCAATTTCGCGCAGGCGTTGTCGATCGCGCCGTCGCCGTCGGGCGATTTGATCGCGGTGGTGACGGCCAACCGCAAGGACCAGGAACTCGACATCATTCTGGTGTCGTCGAAAGACGGCTCGGTGGTCCGCAACCTGACGCGCGGATTCGACAAAGACATGGGGTTCGATCACCTCGTGCAGCTCGGCGTCGATACGATGGCGAACCCGTGGATGGGATGGTCGCCGAAAGGCGATCGCCTCGCCTACTTTGTCCGTACCGAAAAGGAACGCACGCTGGTCATCCAGAACGTGCTGACCCGCAAGGTCGAAATGAAGATTCCGCTGAAGAGCGTCGACGAACCGGAGTCGCCGGCGTTTTCGCCGGACGGTCGCTTCGTGGCGTTCGATGCGCTGCGCGGCGCGGTCGGCGACATCTTCACCGTCGATCTGGAATCGCTGGCGGTGATGAACGTCACCAACGACCCGTTCGGCGATCGTGCCCCGAGCTATTCGCCGGACGGCAAGTTCATCGTTTATACGGCGCGGGTCAGCGGCAACGACAAGCTGTTCAAGGTGGATCTCGAGTCGAAGCAGAAGACGCAAATCACTTTCGGTACGCAGGACGAAACCGGCGCGCAGTTTATCGACGAACACACGATCGTCTTTGCCTCGACCGCCACCGATCCGGCAGTGCCGCTCGAACCGGACGTGGCCCGCAACGGCAACATCTTCAACATCTGGACGCTCGACTTGAACAGCGGCGAACTGCGTCAGTACACCGACGCGGTCGGCGGCAACTGGTCGCCGGTGGTGCTGAATGAAGGCAAACAGAACCGCATCGCGTTCGTCAGCTATTTCAAGAACGAATACACCATCCGGACGCTGGACCGGAAAGAACCGTTGCACACCGCGTCGTCGTCCGACTTCGGCGCGCCCGGGCCGGTAATCGACTTTGTGCCGCCGCTGCAGCATGCGCTGGTGGCATCGAACGTCCGCAAGAAGGGCGCGTTCGAAAAGATGTTCCTTGAGGGCCGGCCGCCGATCAACGTCGGCGTGACCAGCAACGGCGACATCTTCGGCGGATCGCAGGTCAGTTTCGGCGACGTGCTCGGCGACAAGCAGGTGAATATCTACGCGGCGTCGATCTCGCAATACCGCACGCTGGCGCTTTCCTACGTCAACTTGTCGCGCCGCTTCCAGTACGCGTTGCAAGGCTACTCGCAGACGACGTTCTTCTACGGTCAGCTGGGCGGCGTGTTTTACGATCCGACCTACGCTCCGTTCATCGATCGCGATCTGGCGCTGGCCACCCGCACCGTCCGCGGCGGCAGCGCGCTCGGCATCTATCCGCTCGATCGCTACCGTCGTCTCCAGGTGTCGGGCGGCCTGGTGCAGTTGCGCGAGGAGTACAACGATCCGGGCATCGAAGAACTGGCGCAGCAGTACCAGACGCAGCAATACGGCCAGCGCGTCTTCCGCGACGGCACCATGGTGCCGCTCGGCGTCGAGTTCATCCAGGAAACGACCGTGTTCCGCGAGTTCGGTCCGCTGGCCGGCAGCACGATGCGATTGGCCTACGATGTGTCGCCGAAAATCGGCAGTCTGCTGTCGCGGCAGACGATCGACCTCGAAGCCCGACACTACCTGCGGCTCGGCGGCTCGGGCCTGCTGGCCACGCGTATCCGCGGCTTCAAGAGCATGGGCGACTACCCCGACTTCCTCTACTTCGGCGGCAACGGCGATTTGCGCGGTTACGACTACCTGCAGTTCGCCGGCCAGAACACCGTCTACGCCAACGCCGAACTGCGGTTCCCGCTGATCGAAGCGGCGCTGACGCCGATCGGCGTGATCGGCGGCATCCGCGGCGTCTTCTTCGCCGGCATCGGCGGCGCATGGTTCAACAACCAGCAATCGAGCGACGGCTGCACGGGCGGTACGAGCTACCAGTTCGCGACCAACAACACCGAGATCTGCCGCGTCGTCACCGGCTACGAGGTCAATCCAGGAACTGGCCTGATTGGGACCAATCCGGACGGCAGCCTGAGACTGACCTACGGGCCGCCACAGGCAATCTCCGGGTTCCGTCTGAAGGACGGCCGCGCGTCGTACGGCCTCGGGCTGGAAACCTTCGCGCTCGGTTTCCCGATCCACTTCGACTGGTCGTGGCGGACGCTGTTCAACAAGGATTGGGAAGACGTCGTCTTCGCGACGGCCGGCGGCAGCCACGAGTTCCGGAAACCGCGCTTCGCGGTCTGGATCGGCTACGATTTCTAACAGACTTCTGAACGCCGAGTCCGCAGAGAGCGCCGAGAAGATTTTTCTCGGCGTGCTCGGCGTGCTCGGCGTTCTTCTTTGGTAATATTACTTTGGTTTGACAAAGCAAACTAAAGTACCGCGATCGTGACGTCCGCGATGTGCTCGATGCCTACCCGCGGATCTATTTCGCCTGCCACACCCGGCACGTGCGCGACCCGCAGACCGGCGCCGAACTCAGCGCTCACCAGGCGAGCATCCTCGACCACCTCGACGAGGTCGATCCGATGTCGATGACCGACCTCGCCGGCCACATGGGTGTCACGGTGGCAACGATGTCGCTGGCGATCGATCGGCTCGAAGACCGCGCCTACGTGCAGCGGGCCCGCGACCCGAAAGATCGCCGCCGGGTGTTGCTGCGCATCACCGCCGCCGGCGTCCGGGTGCGGGAGGCCAAGTCGGTGCTCGATCCGATGCGGGTCGAAGGGGTGCTCGGCGAGCTCTCCTCCGCAGATCGGGCCACGGCGCTGCAGGGCTTAGCGCTGCTCGCTCGCGCGTCAAATCTCCACATGACGCGAAGCAGGAAGCAGGAATTAGGAATTAGGTATTCGCGATGAAATGGATCCTGCTCGCCGTCGTCATCGTCATCGTGCTGGTTGCAGTCGTCGCCGCGATCGGCGCGCTGCTGCCGCGCGACCACATGGCCAGCCGCACTCTGACGATGCGCCGCCCGGCCCAGGAAGTGTGGGCTGTGATCTCCGATCCGGCATTCGGCAAGGACGCAACTGGTCAAGACGTGCCGGTCGAGATCGTCGAATCGGTGCCACCGAAAAAACTGGTGACCCGAATCGCCGACCCGAACCAGCCATTTGGCGGCACCTGGACGTTGGTCATCGCCCCGACGCCGACCGGGTCGACGCTGACGATCACCGAAGCCGGTTGGGTGTCGAACGTCATCTTCCGATTCGTCTCGCGCTTCATCATGGGCCACCACGCGACGATGGATACCTATCTGCGCAATGTGGCGAAGCGACTGAATGAAGAACCGGAACTGTCAGGGAAATAAGTGACTAACGATCACACTAAGGACACGAAGGATACGAAAGGACACGAAGGCATCCCTGCAGTGTTCGAACGATCGGGCTGTTCGAACCATTGGGGGAATGCCTTGGTGTCCTTTGTACCCTTTGTGTCCTTTGTGTCTTTTGTGTCGTCCTCTAGTTAACATCCAATCTATGGATGTCCAACCGAAGCGCGCGTCGGAATCCGAAACCGAAATGGTGCAGGTCGTGCTGCCGAACGATGCGAATCCGCTCGGGTTCATTCTTGGCGGCACCGTGATGCACTTGATCGACATCGCCGGCGCCATTGCCTGCCATCGCCATACCCGCAGCCTGCTGGTCACCGCCGCAGTGGACGACCTGCAGTTCCTTCACTCGATCAAAGTCGGCGACTTGATCATCCTGAAGGCGCGCGTCACCTGCGTCTTCACGACGTCGCTCGAAGTGCAGGTCGATGTCTTTTCCGAGGAAACGCTGACCGGCCGCCGTCAGCTGACCAGCCGTGCCTTTCTGACGTTTGTCGCGATCGATCGAGCCGGCGGGCGGATACGGATTCCACCGTTACTGGTGGAGTCGGAGGCTGAGCAGAGAATTTGCGCGGCGGCGCGCGAGCGGCGAGCGGAACGTCTGAGGAAAAAGACGGAAACTCTAAGTAGAAGCTGAAGTCTGAAGTTCAGACTTCCGACTTCAGTCGCTACGAAACGTTCTTCAGCCGCAGCACGCTCTTGTCGAGGTCGATCCCGACGCGGTACTTGCTCAGGAACTTGTGACCAACAATTCCGCCGAGCTGAAATCCGAGCAGTGCGCTCGGCGCGTTCAGGTTCAGCACCACCACCGGGAAGTTGTCGTACTTGATGGTGTCGAACGCCAGGTTCACGCCCGGCATCAAAAACGCGTCATCGTCCCAGCCCGACGTGCCGTAAACCTTCAGCGCAATCCTGCGGCCGGTCTGCGGCTTGTTCAGCGCGGTTGCGGTCGCCTGGCTGATCGAAATCACTTCCCCACCGGTATCGACGACGAAGTTCACTTTGTGGCCGCCGTCGACCATCCCGCTGACGGTCGCAAGGCGATGCAGCCGCAGTGGCAGCTCGATGTCTTTCGCTTCGTCCGCCAGCTTCTTGCCGAAGGTCAGCTTGTGGGACTTGTAGTCGATCACCATCGAGTAGCCGAGCGCCAGCGGCGACAACGCCTCGGTTTCCTTCACCGGAATATCGCGAAGCGGCGGGTTCTTGATCAGGCACGGCACGTTGCGCAGCTTCAGCGAACCAATTTCCAGTGAATCCATCCGCGCCAGTTGCAGGCCGCGCAGGCCAACCCGCCCGACTCCGGCGCTGAGCGTATAAGTGACCGGCGTGATGCCGAGCCGCTGCGCGGTCTGGCGCGTGATGATGGTGTTTTCCGACCCGGTATCGATCACGAAATCCTGCGCCGACGCGTCGTTCACCTTGGCGCGCACCACGACCTTTTCGTTCACCAGCCGGAAATCCACCGTGTAGATGCGGTCCTCGGCGCCGGCTTCGGTGTCGAACGGCACCCGCTGGCCGAACGAACGCAGGAAGCGAATTTCGGCGCGCGACCAGTCGGCCTTCTCGCTGTGATCCTTATTCGGCAGCAGGTTCACGTAGTTGGAAAACGCCGAGGCCGCCTCTTCGTACTTGTGCATCCGCTCGTAAATCGTGCCGACGGTGTGGTGAATCTCGAGATCGCGCGGCGACATCCGCAAGGCGGTCTGCGCCTCGTTCATCGCGTCTTCGAGCTTGCTGCGCGCCGCGAGCGAACGCGCCATCCCGTGATGGCCGCGCGCAAGCTCGGGCTGGGCCGCGAGCGCGTCGCGATACTGGTTTTCCGCCTCCTGGAACAGACCCGAGGCCCACAGCGCGTCCCCGTAAAGCGCCATCACGTCGGGGCCGGTCGGATCCGCTGTGTGGAGCAGTTCGGCCTCGCTGCGCGCGAGGTCGAATTCCGCGACGCGCAGCGCCGACGCAATCACCCCGATGCGGGGCCGTCGCATGTTGTCCGGTAACGCGGACTTCAGAGCCAGCTTGTAGGCGTCCAGCGAATCGAGGAAACGGCCTTCCGAAAACAGCAGATCGCCGAGTTGCAGCTGAATTTCCGACGCCTGCGACGACGGTGTGACATCCGCACGGATTACGAACGAGCCTGCGGCGACGATGGCCGTGACCGCCGCAACTCGGAAGGCGCTTCTCATCCAACCCTCCTGGGAACCAGCCGGTGCTTACAAAATCCGATCCGACCTCGATCAGGCCGGATTCCCTTGCAATCGAGTGGTCGCCGCGTTTCGAAAACGGAAAATCAGTGCGTGTACTGTTCGATCGGAACCCCGTCGTACATCTGGTCTACCCGGAGGATTTGCGCTTCGCGGCCGTAGCTGCCGAGTTCGTAGTCCTCGCTCATGATCAGCGCCTTGATCGGTTTCGTCGGACAGACCTCCGCACAGAGTCCGCAGAAGCTGCACCGCGACAGATTGAAGTCGAAATAGTCGAGCACCTTGATCTTGGTGCCGGCTTCGCGATGGCCGCCGAGCGCAATCAAGTCGTCCGGACATGCCTTGGCACACTGGTCACAGACGATGCAGGTCTGCGCGCCGGTCCCTGGTTCGGTCTGCAGCCGCAGCACGCCGCGGAACCGCGGCGCCGTCGGGCGGCGTTCCGCGGGGTATTGGAAGGTGAACGCCGGCTGCGGCGTGTACTTGAGCGTGATCCACATCCCCTTGAGCAGGTCGATCAGAAAGATCGATTTCAGGAATCGAAGCAACACCGTCAGGACCTCTCGCCGATGACGACCGGCTCCGACTCGCCGAGCGGAATCAGCCGCTCCTTGCGCAGCACGGTGCCTTCTTTTTTGATCTTGTCTTGCAGGCGCATGAGTCCGTAGAGGAGCGCCTCGGGACGCGGCGGGCAGCCGGACACGTAGACGTCGACCGGCACGACCTTGTCCACACCCTGCAGCACGCTGTAGGTCGGGAATGGCCCGCCGGCGTTCGAACAGCTGCCCATCGAAATCACCCACTTGGGTTCAGGCATCTGGTCGTACAGCCGACGCAGCACCGGCGCCATCTTCTTGGTCACGGTGCCGGCGACGATCATCAAATCGGATTGTCGCGGCGACGCGCGAAAGACCTCGGCGCCAAATCGCGCGATGTCGTAGCGCGATGCCGACGCCGCCATCATCTCGATCGCGCAGCACGCCAGGCCGAATCCCATCGGCCAGATGGACGATTCGCGCGCCCAGTTCAGAACGCGATCAATGCTGGTGGTGATGAAGTTGTCTTCGAACTTGTGATCGATCAGACCCAATTGACTCTCCCGCCCAGTCCCCAGCCCGGTATCGAGTCCCCAGCTTCTGCTATCGTGGAAAGTGGCGACTCGCAGATGATATACGGCATCACATTGATTTTACTAGCCTTATCGGCAGGGCAGGAAGCCGCGCCCCGAAGTGACATTCGCCGCACCTGCGACCCGGCATTTGACACCTTGTTTACGCCGAAAGCGCCACCCGATGGCCGCTACGAGGTCTGCGTCACTGACGAAATCGTCCCGGGCGCCCGCACCATTACAGAATCGGTACACCTCGCGGAACCGGAGCGGCTCGAGCCGCTCGACGCGTTCGGCACCGCCGGGTCTTACAGCCGCTCCCGCTTAGTCCAGTTATACGGTGGGCGGCGCGTTACCGTCCAACGCGGCTGGCGCGAGGCCGATGGCCGCCTCGAGTCGGTGACGCTGCTGACGCCGTACCCCGATCCGACGCTGACCCGATTGCATTCGGGAACGATGGTGATCCGGTGGATCAGCGAGCGACGCTGATCGCAATATCGCCTTTGACGACGTCGAGCGACATCACCGGTTCGCCGCTGCCCAGCGTCGTCTCGCCGAATCGCGGGCCGAACTGGTCCTTCATCGTCAGCGGGATGTCAGATTTGATCTGACCGTTGAGCGTGACGGCGAGGATGCGCGCATTCTGCGGTGCGCGCGCGAACCGAACCCGTAACGGACCGTTGAAGACGCGGACGCGCAACATGCCGCCCGGTGCGAGCGCCGCGTCCTTCACATCGACGCTGCCGAGACCAGTCTCCAGCCGAACGCGTCCCGCGACCGCGGTCGCTTCAATCGATCCGCGACGAACATCGGCATCACAGGCGGCGGTCAGACCCGAAATCCGCAGACGGCCTTCGAACACACGAATCGACTGAAAATTCGCGTTCGCCGGCGCGCGGATCACCACGGTGCTGATCAGCGCCGGGTCCCGGCCGTCGGCCGTTTGCGTCGCGCCGACGCGCAGCGCGTCACCGGTGTTGTCGATGACCACTGGAAATTTCGAGAAGCTGTCTGATGAGGGCGCGCGGCGGACGATCTCAACGGCGACGTCCGGCCGATTGGATCCAACAATCGTGACGTCGCCAACTGTCGTGTCCACTTGGATGGCGCGGCCCGGAGCGAGCGGAACCGTTTGCGTCACGCGATCGGTGACGTCGGCGGCGCGAATCACCGCGGCGCACCACAACGCCAAGGCGATCGCAACCGCACAGGTTCGCACCATCGCGCGGATTATAATTTGCTTGTCAGCATGCGAACTGTCGTCGGCCGCTGGTTATTGCTCGCGTGTGTCTGTGCGTCGACCGGCCGCTCGGCCGATGCGCAAACGCTGCCGTCGGGACCAGTGTCGTTTGCCGACGGCCGCGTGACCATGGCCGGCGATGTGTCGGCGGCATTCGGTTCCGAAGATCCCGGATTCTTCGACTACACCGACTACGACCATTCTGCGCTGCGGCTGATTCGCATCAATGTGTCGGGCACGGTAAAGGCGAACGACCACTTCGCACTGCTCGGTGAGCTCCAGACCGAAAATCTCGACAGCGTGCGGCCGTACGCGCTTTACCTGCGCATCCGTCCCTGGACGGGGCGCGCATTCGACATTCAGATCGGCCGCCTGCCGCCCACCTTCGGTGCGTTCGGCCGTCGCACCTACGCGTCGGACAATCCCCTGATTGGCTATCCGCTCGGCTATCAGTATTTGACGACGCTGCGACCCGACGCCCTCCCGGCAAACGCCGACGAACTGTTGCAGAAAGCCGGCCTCGGTTGGCTGGTTCGCTATTCGGTGGGCGACCCGACCTTGGCTAATGGCGTGCCGCTGATCAACGGCTTCCGTTGGGACACTGGCGTGCAGGTTCACGCCGCGCTGCCAGGCGACGTGCTGTCGGTCACGGGTTCAGTAACGAGCGGGACGTTATCGAATCCGTTGTTCGACGACGATAATGGCGGACGCCAGTTGGCTGCCCGCATCGAGGCGCGGCCGATCGTGGGATTGATTGCCGGCGCCTCGTTCGCGCGCGGCGCGTTCCTGGGCGACGATGCCGTGCGTGCCGCGACCGCGGACATGCACACCCCGCACTACACGCAAACCGGCTGGGGCGCGGACGTCGAATACTCGCGCGATCATCTGCTGGTGCGCGGCGAAGGAATCTTTTCCGCGTGGGACGTGCCGCCATGCTTGACCTGCGACCTCGCACGCCGCACGCCGGCGATCGACTCGCCCTTGCGCGCGACCTCGCTGTCGGTCGAAGCCAAATACACGATCCTGCCTGGCCTCTATGCCGCCGCACGCGTCGGTCACCTCGGATTCAGCGAAATCACCGGCACGACGAAGACCGCTCCATGGGACGCCCCGGTGAAACGAGTCGAAGTCGGCGGCGGTTATTCGATTCAACGCAACTTGCTGGCGAAGCTCGCCTATCAGCGGAACCGGCGCGATGGTGGCCGGCTGAAGTCGGAGGCAAACCTGTTCGGGGCACAATTGGTGTATTGGTTCTAGTTCAATGGGTACGCAAACGCGGTTCTCCTTTGTGTCCTTCGTACCCGGGGTGTCCTTCGTGCTGCTTTTGTTGTTTCTGGTCGCGTCCGAACACATGCAACTGCAGTCCGCTCGCCCGGGCTCAGTCCGCGGTCGCGTCGAGGTGAAGCGTCCAGCAGTCGCCCTGGATCGTCGACCAGGCATCGCCGATCTGGGCGCGGCTGAGCCTCGCGACCTTCCCGACCTGCTGCGCTCGGTGGTGTATCTCGAGTCGGCGCCGCGCGGCGCGTTCGAATCGGGCGAGTCGGGCCATGCGGTGATGGATCAGCGCAACGAAACGTTCGTGCCGCACGTGCTCGCGATCATGACGGGCACGACGGTCGACTTCCCGAACTCGGACAAGTTCTATCACAACGTGTTTTCGCTTTCGAAGCCGGCGCGCTTCGATCTCGGCCGCTATCCAGCCGGCCGCTTCCGATCGATCCGCTTCGACAAACCGGGAATCGTGCGAGTGTTTTGCGACATCCATTCACATATGAACGCGTACATCCTGGTGTTCAGCCATCCCTTCTTCACCTTGACCGATCAGGAGGGACGCTATCGCATCGACAATATTCCGCCCGGTTCGTACAACGTCGTGGCGTGGAATGAAGGGACCGCGTCGGAAGCCAAGCCGGTCCTGGTCGCCGACGGCGGCGCGGCCGAGCAGGATTTCTCGATCCGATGAAGCTCCTGTCATCGCTGCAAAGCCGGATCTTCCTGGCGAGTGCCTTGCTCGCGATGCTCTGCATCGTCATCGCGGTCTATCTCGTCAACCAGCGCGTCACTGAAGAAGCGGAACGGACGCTGGAACGGGAAATCATCACGACCGCCGCGCAAGTCGATCAATTGCGCGCCGAACGCACCCAGACCTTCGCACTGATGGCACGGTTCATCGCCGACGTACCAATGCTCAAAGCGGCAATGACGACCGACGATCCCGACACGGTGAAGGAGCCGGCCGGCAGTTATCAGACACAGCTGAACGCCAGCCTGGTACTGATTACCAATCGCAAAGGTCAGGTCCTCTACTCGGCTGGCGGCTCGCCGCGCGCGGCGGCGATCGCCGCGCATCAGCCGGCGATTCAGGAAGCCCTCGCTGGCAAAGAAACCGTCAGCCTGTTGCCGCAACCGAACGGGATTCTTCAGGTCGTCACCGTGCCGGTCGTCCTCGAGCGGCCGCGCCACGAGGTCCTGGGCACGTTGAGCGCCGGATTTCTGCTCGACGATGCGCTGGCGCAGCAGCTGAAAAAGATCACCGGCAGCGACATCGCCTTCGGTATGTCGGGGCAGATCCTCGCGGGAACGCTGCCGCGCGACCGTTCCGAAGCGCTCGCCGGACGGTTGCGGACCACCGAGCCGTCGCGCGTCGTGATTGGCGGCGAGGAGTACGTCGTGCTGCCACGTCCGCTGACCTCACGCGCCGACGCGCCGACGGTGCCGTCCGGCCCAATGGTGTTGATGCTGCGCTCGCGCACCGAACAATTGCGCTCGCTGCAATCGATTCACGCCGGACTGGCATTGACCGCGGTAGTCGCGGTGCTACTCGCGGTGCTGGTCAGCTACGGCGTCGCGCGCACGATCGCGCGGCCGCTGGCGGCGATTACCGACGTGATGCGCGAAGTAGCCACCACCGGAGACCTGACGCGCAAGATCGCTCTCCGTCACCGTAACCGCTGGGACGACGACGATGCGCGGTTGCTGGCCACTACCTTCAACACGCTGACCGATTCAATCTCTCGAATCCAGCGCGAAATGTCGCAGAAAGAGCGCCTCACCTCGTTGGGCCGGTTGTCAACGGTCATCGCGCACGAAGTGCGCAATCCACTGATGATCATCAAGGCCGCGCTGCATGAGTTGCGACGGCCGGACGTCGACAGCGCGCGCCTGCACGAGGCGGTGAAAGACATCGACGAAGAGGTCAGCCGGCTCAACCGCATCGTGAACGAAGTTCTCGATTTTGCGCGGCCGATTGCGTTCGAGCGCGCGGACGTCGATTTGAACGACCTGTGCCGCGCCGCAGCGACGGCGGCGCAGGCATCGGGACCGGGCGCAGAGATCACGCTCGCGCTCGATCCGGCGGTCGCCACTGTCAAGACCGACGCCGAACGGTTGCGGATAGCGCTGATCAACATGCTGGTGAACGCGCGACACGCGGTGAACGGCACCAATCCCAACACCCCGGTCACTTTGAAGAGCGAGGCGGCCGGCGACCGGGTGACGCTGACCATCGCCGATCGCGGCGTCGGCATCGAGCCCGCGGCCCTGGCCCATGTTTTCGACCCCTACTTCACGACCAAACGCGGCGGCACCGGGCTCGGCCTGCCGATCGCCAAGAACATTGTCGAAGGTCTGGGCGGCTCGATTGCCGTCACCAGTACCAGCGGCTACGGCACCGAACTGCGCATCGAGCTTCCCGTCGCATGACGCACCGCGGCGCCATCCTGCTCGTCGACGACGAAGAGAAGATTTTGAAGGCGCTCGGCCGGTCGCTGCGCGATGCCGGCCATGCGGTCACCGAAACGACGTCGCCGCGGCAAGCGCAGCGCCTGCTCGCGGAGCGGCCGTTCGACGTGGTCGTGATCGACAACGTCATGCCGGAACTCAACGGCCTGGACTTGATCCGCGAGTACGTCGGCACGGTACCGGAGAACGAGCGGCCGCAGATTCTGCTGATGACGGCGCACGCCACCGTGGAGAGCGCGATCGAAGCGATGAAGCTCGGCGCCCTCGACTACCTCCAGAAACCGTTTGAGATCGACGAACTCCTGGTGGTAGTCCGGCGCGCGCTCGACCACCAGCGCCTCCGCAGCGAATACGGCTACCTGCGCAACGAACGCGACGAGCAATTCGATCATTACGGCATCATCGGCCGCAGCCGGGCGATGCAGGAGGTGATCCAGCGCGCCGAACTGGTCGCCGACACCAAGAGCACGGTGTTGATTACCGGCGAGACCGGCACCGGCAAGGAACTGGTGGCTCGCGCGATTCACGATCGCAGCGCGCAGCGCGACATGCCGCTGATCAAAGTCAACTGCGCGGCAATTCCCGAGACGCTGCTCGAATCAGAACTGTTCGGCCACATCCGCGGCGCGTTCACCGGAGCGACCAATACCAAGAAAGGCAAATTCGCGCTGGCCGACGGCGGCACGATCTTCCTCGACGAAATCGGCACGATGAATCCGACGCTGCAGTCGAAACTGTTGCGGGTGCTGCAGGAGCGGGAAATCGAGCCGCTCGGCTCGGAGCGCACCGAAAAAATCGACGTGCGGGTGATTGCCGCCACCAATCGCGACCTTCGACAAATGGTGGCCGACGGCAAGTTTCAGGAAGATCTGTTCTACCGGCTGAATGTGATCCCGATTGAAATTCCGCCGCTGCGCGAGCGCCGTGACGACATCCCCGCGCTGGTCGATCATTTCGTTCAGAAGCACGCCCAGCGCACCGGCCGCCGTGTGACCGGGATGGAAGATGGAGTGCTGACCGGATTGCAGCAGTACCGACTGGCCGGGCAACGTCCGCGAGCTGGAAAACACCATCGAGCGGGCGGTGGTGCTGTCTGCCGGACCAGCGATTACCACACGGGCGATTTCGGTCCTCGGCGCCGCGACGCCGCAAGCCACCGGCTTGCCGTCCCTGAAACTGCGGCAGAATATCGAGTGGGTTGAACGCGAAACAATCCGCCGCGCCCTCGAAAACGCCGGCGGTGTCAAAAAAGACGCCGCGGAGCTGATGGGAATCAGTCAGCGCGCGCTCTCATACTATCTGGCCAAGTACCGACTGGAGTCCTAGAATGCGCCGATCACGCCTGATTTGCGCCGCATCCGCCGCCCTGCTCGCCGCGGCGATCGCCTGCGGCGGAAGCGGCTCCTCGAATCCCGGAACGCCGACGATCGGTTCCGGTTCAACGGCGTGTACCGCACCGTCCACCTCGACGACGATCACGATTTCGAACAACTCGGTCTGTCCGCAGAACATCACCGTGCCGCGCGGCACCCAGGTGACGTTCGTCAACTCCGATACACGCCGGCACGAGATGACGTCGGACCCGCATCCGGAGCATACCGACTGTCCAGAACTGAATCAGGTCGGCAATCTCGAAGTCGGGCAGAGCCGGCAGAGCGGCAACCTGAACACGGCGCGCCGTTGCGGCTTCCACGATCATTTACAGGATCAGGTGCAGGCAATGAAGGGCAGCATCACGATTCAGTAAGCGGTAAGATCCAACGCCGAGATCGCCGAGCTCGCTGAGGAATCGAGTCCACAAAAAACTCGGCGGCCTCTGCGGACTCGGCGTTCGATTTTGACGTTTCGTCTTTACTTGATTTCAGAGGAGCCGTCTGGCAGGCGTTCGCGGTGCGCAGTGTGGCAGCCCATACACGTGCCGTTGACGGCGCGGGCAGCGGCCGCAACGCCTTCTTCGTTCTTCGCCTTGGCGGCGGTTTCGAGGTCGGCCGCGCCCTTCGCGCCGGCCTTGGCGAACCCGATCGCGTCTTCGGTCTTGCGCGGCGTCCAGAACTTCTCGATATCCGCAAACATCGTCTTGAGCGTCGCGGCGTCAGCGGCAATCGCGTCGTAATCCTTCGCCTGGACGTGGCCGCGCAGCGCGGTCGCCGTGGCGTTGGTGTCTTTCATTAATTTGACGTGAGCTTCCGGCGGCTTTTCCGCGGCCATGACCGTCATAACGGCTGCTGCGGCAATCGCCAGCGCGGACAGATAATTTCGCATTCGAATGAGTCCTCCCTGCCCGGCATTCTAGCCGAAAGACAGAACGCCGAGAGCGCGGAGCGCGCCGAGCAATGCTACTCGGCGTTCTCGGCGTGCTCTGCGTTCTGAATTCTTACCGAGCGGAGGCGAGGCCGAGCGTCCGCAGGAAACAGAAGTAGTAGTACCCGAGATCGATTTCACCTCGCGCCATCGAGAACTTCGCCGAGTTCTGGATGTGGTGATGATTGTTATGCAGCGCTTCACCGCAGGTCAGAATCGCCCAGATGTGGTTCGGCAGGTTCCGCGACTGGTCAGGCGTATCGAAATTTCGATAACCCCACCAGTGGCCGAGGCCGTTGATCACGCCGGCGGCGAAGAACGGAATCCACGCCATCTCGATCAGCCACATCCACAAGCCGGCGGTTCCGAAAATCAACGCGTTGGTGATCAGTGTCACCACCGGACCGAGCAGGCTGATCGGCGAGTAGAGGCGATGCTCGAGCCAGTCGTCGGGCGTCCCCTTGCCGTATTGGGCGATCACCGCCTCGTTATGGGCGGCCTTGTGATACAGGGCGGTGCCGAACACCACGACGCGCCAGATGCCGTAGACGATCGGGCTGTGCGGGTCCTCGTCGGTGTCGACATGCGCGTGATGGCAACGATGCACCGCCACCCACTCCTGGGTCGGCATCGCGGTGCGCATCCACAGCCAGGCGCGCATGAAATGCGCGACGACCGGGTGGAACGCGATGCTGCGATGCGTCTGGCAGCGATGGAGGTAAAGCGTCACGCACGCGGTTGTGATGTGCGTGTCGACGAGCGCCATCAGAACGTAGAAGAGAACTGGCGCGCCGGCCAGCGGCGCATGGGCGTTGAGCCAATCAAACATTGTTGAGGTATAGCTGATATTGAGACTGAATCTCAGTATTACGTAAATGATACCTCAAGACTGAGCCGTAGCCGCGACTTTGTCGGAATGGTGTTTGCGTTTTCCTAACAGTCATGATCAAGTCGTCCGTCGCTTCAATCGTTGGATCTCTCCTGCTGCTGGTCTGTTCGCTGGCGTGCGGCCCGACAATGCCGCCTGCGCAAGCGCCCGCGCAGCCTGATCCAACCTTCGATCCCTTCCGCGCGGCGCTCCAGACATACATCGATCAAACCCAGCAGTATCGAAAGACCGCAGCCGAAAACCAAGAGAAGGAGCCGGGAAAAAGCGAAACCACACCAAAGACCGGCCAGAATGCCGCGTCTGCAGTGCGCACGCGTCAAGTGTCGCTCGCCGACGCCTTGCGGACCACCATTCGTCCCGGCGCGCAGCCTGGCGCGATTTTCACGCGCCCAACTGCAAGCGCCATCAAGAGTCAGATCGACGCCGTGCTGAAAACCGAACGCCGTTCGCTGATCCTCGACGAACTGGCTGAACAGGCGGAGGGCGACGGCAAGCCGGGGGCGCCACACATCAACCAGACGATGAAAGCGCCGCGCGTGCCACCGCGCCTGATCGATGTCCTACCGCCGCTACCCAAGCAGTTGGAATACGACTTCTCAGGCCGGACGCTGATCTTACGCGACGTCGATGCGGACGTGGTCGTCGACTATCTCACCGATGTCCTGCCCGCACCCCAGACCAGTGCGCCGCCCGCAGCGCCGCCGGCTAAAATTCAGGGCGCAGCCACCTCTCCGCTGCCGATGCCCGATACGCGAGGCGCGACCATCTTCGCCTTGATGGGCGATAGCGGCTCGGGCGACGTCGCGCAAGAGCAGGTCGCGAAGGCCATGCTCACCTATTTCGACACCGCGCGCCATTTTCCATTCGTGCTGATGCTCGGCGATAACCTCTATCACGACGATTACGAAGATGAGTTCCTGGTGCCGTACAAGCCGTTGCTCGACCGCGGCGTCAAGTTTTACGCGGCCCTCGGCAACCATGACCGCGACCTGCAACAGCACTTCAAGCCGTTCAACATGGGCGACAAGGATCACTACTCGTTCGACGAAGACAACATCCGTTTCGCCGCGTTGAACAGCAACCGGCCCAACGACCAGGCGCAGCTGAAATGGCTCGACGAAGTGTTCGCCGACGCCGGCGACAAATGGCGGATCGCGTTTTTCCACCACCCGCTCTATTCGTCAGGGCAGCACGCCGCCGAAGGTCGCGACGTCATTCGCCCGGCGTTCGAACCAGCGTTGGTCCGCAATCACGTCAACGTCGCCTTCAGCGGCCACGAGCACCTCTATGAACGGATCAGACCCCAGAAAGGGATCACCCATTTCGTATCCGGCGGCGGCGGGCGATATCTGTATCGGTTCCGTCCGAGTGAGTTCGACGCGACCGGCGTCTCGGAACATCACTTCATGATCGTGCAGATTTCGGGCGACACGTTGCTGTTCGAAGCCATCAGCCACGGCCAGAAGGTAATCGACTGCGGCGCGGTTTACCGCACCCAGACTGCCGCCGAGAAACCAGACGACCACACCAAGACCTGGTTAGAGGAATGCGACGCGGCCAAGCCGCGCGCCATTACGACGACGGCGGGACGTCGTTGAGCGACCAGTTGTAATCGAGGAAGGTGAGGCGCGCGGCGGGGTTTCGTGCCACCGCCGCCGCTGCACCCGGGCCGAACTGGATCACGACGCCGCGAATCGCACGCTCGACGCGATCCGCGCCCGGCAGCGCATCGTCGGCAAACCGCTCGACGAAATCGTTGCCGTACCATTTGAAAATACTCGACACCCGTAGAGCGTTCCCGTCAGCTCGTAATCCTTCGGCACTGGCCAGGTAACGGCGGGCAGCCGCATCGAGCTGCGCTTCCAGTGCCGCGGCGCGATAGGGCTCGGCCTGGAGCGGCGGACAGGAAATCGAGGCGCAGTTGATGGCGAAGTGCACCCGCGGATCCTTGAACTCCGGGCGCAGAATCCGATGCTCGATGTCGTCGAGTGTGAGTGTTCGACCGGCCGCCTGCCACTTCAATGTCGTCCAGACGCCGTCGACCTGACGAATACTGTTGCGCGGCTGCAGCGTGAACCAGTGGGAACGAATCGGGTAGTGATCGACGATCGCGCGAAGCGTAAAGAGGTTGTAGGCATTGATCCAGAACGCGATCCGCTCGGCACGACTCCACGAGCGTTCCTCAACGGTACCGGCACTGTTGACGGTGGCCACCGCGGCGTCGAGTGCGGTGCGATCACGCGTCAACGCCGCATAGTTCACGCGCGGCGGCAAGACAGCGCTGCGTAGTACGCGGTCGTACGCGGCGTAGGTGTGATCGAAGTCAGCCAGAACCGAGACGAAGGCGGTAGCCAGAACGATTGCAGCACAACGTGCGGTAATCATCGCGCCGGCGCTGCCGCCATCAGTCGGGACAGGAGATCGGCCTTGAAGCCAGGCGGTGCCGCCGAGCAATAGGTGACGCGCGCGCGTGCGTCGGCCAGGTTCCGAGCCGCAAGTAAGTAGGGTTTGCGTTCGACGCGAGTGCCCTGCACGCCCGGTTCGGTCACATCGTCCGGCAGCGTGTCGATCCGCGCCGGCAGCACTTCACAAGCGAAGCCCTGCGCGGATACGGCATAGGCGACCGCGAGCGTGTCGAACGGATTGAAGCCATCGACGCCAAACAGCCGCGACCAGAGCGCCAACCATGCGCGCGAAGGGGCAACCAGCGAGCGAGCGGCGGCGGACGGCGAGGCAGCCAGCCGATCGAGATCGCCAGCCTGAATCCAGACCTTCGATGAGATCTCGAACGGTGCCAGCACGATTTCGACTTGCGAGTCGAACAGCGTCTGAAAGCCGCGTGGATCGAGCTCGAAATTGAAATCGCGATGGCCTTGCGGGTTCGTCGTTCCGGTGGTGAAACGCTGTCCCGGGCGCCGACCGGCAACAGCGACCACCCGTGTAATCCGCGACGCCAGATCGGGATGGCGAACCAGCACCGCCGCCACGTTGGTCATCGGTCCGAGCGCGAGAATCGTGAGTGGCGCCTGCCGCAGCGCCGCGGCGATCGCCCTGCTGGCATCGGTCTCGACCGGTGGATCGGCGGCGGCATCGGCCCCGCCGTACACCTTCAGCCCGCGCGGACCAAAATCGCCTACCAGGCGCTGGGCGATCGGCAGCCCGCGATCGAGCGGGGCGTTGCCGAACACGACTGAAACGCCCTTGATATCCAGTTCGGGAGAGTGAAACGCCTGGATCAGCGCCAACCCATCGTCGACATCGCGGTCGGTTTCTCCGACGGCTGGATCGGTATCGATCCACACCGCCACGCGAGGAGCGGCGGCCGGCGAGTGCGCGAGTCCGGAAAGGAGAATGATCGCGAGCGCCACGGATTCCAATCGCCTCATGCCAGGCCTCGATTCGGTTCGACCACCAGCCGCCGTGAACGCGTCAGCCAGGCTCGCTTGCGAGGAAGATCGGCGGTCAACGGCAGCTGCGCGACGCCGATCAGCCGGCGCATGATTTCGACGCCGGCATAGCCGGCGACCAGCGCCGCGTCGAGGCGACGCGCCGCCACGGCCGCCGCGACGGCGTCGAGCTGCGACGCTGGAGCATCCGCAAGGATCAAGTGCGCTGTCAACACGCCGTAGTCGAATTCCGCATCGCCCATGAAACAGAATTCCGGATCAATCACGAAGACCCCACTCTTCTGGCGCAACCAGCTGCCGGGGAAAAAGTCGCCATGCACGAGTGACGGACCATCTTGCAGGTAGCGTCGCCCGATCGCCGCGACCGTTTCACAGTACGGCGCGTCTGCGATCAGGTCTTGTGCGGCAATGCCGAGCCCCGGCGTAATCGCATCGAGATCGAGGCCATTCGCCGGACGAAGCGGAAGCTCGAAGATATGTTCGTGGTTCAACGCGCGCATCGCTCGATTGTGAAAGACAGCTCTGTCGTCACTCGAGATCCGCACTGCCGCTAACCCCGCCAGCCAGTCGAGTAAACCAGAAAGCGCCGAAGTCGCCAACGAATCACCGGCGTAAATCGACGTGCAATCGCCGCCCGCGCCGATGTCTTCGAGCGCGATCACGTGGTTCGGTTCGTCAACGTGCAACAGCGCCGGCATCCGCGACGCGACCGGCACGTCATCGCGCACGGCTCGATAGAACGCCGCCTCGACGATGGTCCGCTCGAACGGCGCCGGAATATGCGGGTACTTTTCCACCCATGGTCTGCCCTGCTTGAGAATCACGGTGTGTCCGTCGGCCGTGGTAACGCGCAGCGTCAGATTCATGTTGCCGGCACCAGCGCGAGTGAGCGTCACCGGCAACGCCGCGTCGTGCAACAGGCGGTGAGCGATCAGGTAACGTGCGATTTCGGTCGAGTTGTCGGGGTCGAGCAGCCACGGTGTCATCGGCGCAGAAATCTTAACGCTTCGGCGTAGAATGTCGCCCGTCAAGGAGCGTGCTTCATGAAACGCGCATGGATTCTCGCGGCGCTTTTGGTCATATCGGCGTCATCCCTGCTCGCACAAGGCGGCGGTCAGCGTCCGCCGGCTGATCCGCGCAATGCCGGCGGCGGCCAGTGCGCGCAGAATCCCTATAACTGCATCGACACACCGAATCCGCTGAGGCCACCCGACACGGTCTGGATGGAAGACATGACGTGGATGGACGTGCGCGACGCGTTTCGGGCCGGCAAGAAGAGCGTGATCATCTCGACCGGCGGCATCGAACCGAACGGGCCCTGGCTCGCGCTCGGCAAGCACAACTTCGTGCTGAAGGCGAACTGTGACGCGATCGCACGAAAACTCGGCGACGCACTGTGCGCGCCGATCCTGCCGTTCGTACCTGAAGGCGACTTCGAACCGAAGTCCGGCCACATGACCACCATTGGCACCGTCAGCTTGAAGGAAGAAACCTTCGAAGCGGTACTGACCGACATCGTCACCAGCTACAAGCTGCATGGCTTCGAGAAGATCATTCTGATTGGCGACAGCGGCGGAAACGTCACCGGCATGAAGAACGTCGCCGACAAACTCGACGCGCAGTGGAATTCGAAACCGACCGTCGTCCACGTCCCGGAGTACTACGCCTACAACACGGTCGCGAAATTGCTGACCGATCTCGGCGTCACCAAAGAAGGCATGAAGGAAGACAATCTGCACGACGACCCGGGAATCACTCTCAACATGTTCGTTACCGACCCCAATTCAGTGCGGTGGGAACAGCGCGTCAAGGCTGGTAAAGCGACGATCAACGGCGTGTCGATCGCCGATAAGGCCAAGAACCTCGAAACCGCCAGAAAGATCGTCGAGATGCGGGCGACCAACACCGTAGCGGCCATTCAAAAAGCACTGGCCGCCAAGAAGAAGTAACAACTACCGCACCTGCACCTCGATTCGCGACGTGCCGCCGGCGGTGGCCGTCCAGGCGACGACCACCGCGGAACCAGTCGACGCGATCGACGGGTACACACCGGACTGCGGCCCGCTGAGAACCTGGCGGTTCATCTGCGGACCGCTCGCCATCACGATCCGCCGAGCTCCCTCTCCGGACTCGTCCCAGACGATCACCGGCATTCCGTCAACGCCGATGACGATTTGCGGGTGATGAGCGACGCCCTCGGTCGCCAACTGGCGCCGCGCCGTGAAACTTTTGCCGTCGCGTGTTGACGCGTAGAACACCGCGATCGTCGGCTCAGCGGTCTTCTGATTGCTGACCAGCGTCGGCCAGACAATGTGCGCAACGTTCCGCGCATCGACAGCGACCGCCGGACCATCGTCGGGACAGCCTTCCAGCATCCATTGGTCTTCACTGACACGCACCGGTGGCGCGAATGTGCGGCCGCCATCACGCGACACGCTCATCGCCATGTCGCGGAAATTGCCTGGATATACGTGGCGCCACGCCGTAAACAAGGTTCCATCGCTCGCCTGGGCGATGGCCGTCTTGCAGCAGTAGCACACGCCGCCGACAACCGAACGCGGCGGAGTGCCGCCATCGATCG
The DNA here is from genome assembly GCA_963695635.1 of uncultured Acidobacteriota bacterium. GTDB lineage: Bacteria > Acidobacteriota > Vicinamibacteria > Vicinamibacterales > CAVVIG01 > DATKHR01. The sequence goes on along the minus strand of CAVOHK010000005.1, from coordinate 163,806 downwards.
TGCCGACGTACAGCTTGGACTTTTGCGCCATCGTGGCGCCGTCTTCGCGACTGGCTTGGGTCGCCGACCCATGCGCGTGTTGCGGCGCCGCACCCATCGCGTGATCGGCCATCTCGCGATGATCGAGCCAAATCGCGAACAACTTGCCATCGGCGGCGGCAAGCAGGTTGTGCCAACCGCGGTTGCCGGCGGCGTCACTTTCTGGAACCGTCGTGGCCGTCGAAAACGTTTTGCCGCCGTCGGTTGAACGCGCCATCACCAGCTTGGTTCCGGATTTGCCCTTTGTCGTCCAGACGACGACGATCGACGGGTCGAGGCCGGGCCGTTTCACCAATGCGACGCGTGGCGGCTGTTCGCCATTGACCCGCGCGTCGCCGTCGACGTCGTTCACGCGCACGGCCGAACCGAACGTGTGCGCGGCGTCACGACTGACTGCCGCGAAAATATCGGTGACCCCCGAAGGCAGCGTCGCGCCCCAGACGACGGTGACAAACGCGCCGTCGGCAGCGACCGTCGGTGTCGCGTTACTGCGATCCGGAACCGACAGCGTCACTGCAACCGCAAATGCTGCTAGAAGGTGCATCGGATTCCCAGCTGAAATTGCCGCATATCGCCAACCGCCGTCACCTGACGGAAGGTTGGCGACGGCGTCGGATTGTTCCCAATCGTGTTGTTGACGTTGACAACGTTCGCGCGGTTGAACACGTTGAAGCCCTCGACCATCACGTCCAGTTTGCGGCTCTTGCCCAGACCGAAGCGTTCGCGACAACCGCACGTCGAGCGTCGCTCGACCCGCAGGTCGCGTTCAGATCGTCGAAGCACGGAAAGCGTCCGGCGTTACGTGCCGACTCCGGCCGGCCGGTCGTTCACGGTCGTGTCGTTGTTGTTGTCGGCACCGGTGACGATGTTGAACGGCAACGCCGAGGCGTAGGCGTAGACCCAGCCAAACTGGAAGCCGGCAAGGCCGCGGTCCACAGTGCCGCTGACGACCAGGCGATGCCGCTGGTCGTTGTCGGACGGTCCTCGTTCGGCGAGGATGTCGTTCTGCGTTTGCGGACTCTGAAAGAACGCGTTGCCCGACGTATCTTCGGCGTTCGACAGCGTGTACGAGACGCGCGCGCGACCCCACGCCGCACGACGGGTTTCGAGCGATGCCGTCAAACCGTCGAACCAGGCGTCGCCGATCGAATCGTACTGGCGAGATGTTGCCGTAGCGCGGATCGGGACGGCCGAGATTGGCAATGCCGGCGGCGGCCGCCTGCGCCGGCGTCAGCGTCGGGACGTTCACGTTGTGCGACATGATGATGCCGTGACCGCGAACGTGCGTGTAGCCGACTTGCGTCGACCAATGGCGAGCCGAGCGCGCGTTCGACTTGAACCCCGACCTGATCGTTGCGCTGATTCTGAATCGCAGGATTGATGTTGGTAATCGACACGAGTACGCCGGCCGGAAACGAATTGAGAACGCCGGGCCAGGCCGGCGCGGCGAGCTGTCCGAACGAAAGCACCGCGGTCTGGTAATGCGTGCCGTCACGCTGAATCGCATTCGACGTGGCGCGCAGCGGGATGCGATCGAAATAGATTCCGGCGTTTGCGCGGATCACCGTGCGCCCGTCGCCGGGCGCGTAGGCGACGCCGACGCGCGGCGAAACGTTGTTGCCGTCGAACATCAGACGGCTCCGGCAGCCATTGCCCGTCGTAGCGGACGCCGACATCGAGTGTCAGGTCCTGGCGCAGCCGCCATTCGTCCTGCGCAAAGACCCCGAGGTTCGGATTGGACTGCGTCAGCGACGGTCAAGCCGAAGGCCTGCTGAAACTGCGAGTAGATCCCGCGCTGGAAATTCGCGAGGTTCGTGAAGGTGTAGGAACCCTGCAACGCGCCCGGAAAGTCGATGCAGACCCGGTTATACAGCACGTCGGCACCGGCCTTGAACAGGTGCGTGGCGCGTTGCAAGGTGAGCGTGTCGGTCACCTGGACGACGTCGGCGTTGCGGCCGGTCGGCGACGACGTGGACGTCCCGAAATTCGCAACACCGGAAATCGACACCGCCGGACCGATCGGGTCGTTGACTGGCGCGGCGAGCCGGCTGTGCATGTATTGCACGCGGGCTTCGTTGATCGTGCTCGACGATATTGTCGTCAAATAGCTGGCGGCGATCGTCTGGTCGGTGTCGTCCAACGCGGTGCCGCGGCTGACATCACTCAGTCCCGACGACGTTGCGAGCGTTGGCGCTCAGCACGTCGTAGATGTTGTAGCGGATCTGCAGACGCGACGGCGCGCCGACCTGGTGATCGAGCCGGCCAAACAACGTGTTGGTCGGTGTAGCCGGTTGGAAAATTTCCGGTGCGTGATGCGCGGTCCGCGATAACCGACCGCGTCAAGCGCCGCGTTGACGGCAAGGACCGATGCGGCGCGATCGTCACGATGCCGGTGCGATCCTGCTGCGTGCGCTCCACGTTGCGCGAACCAGAACGTCCGGTCGTTGACGATCGGGCCGCCCAACGTGAAGCCAAACTGGTTCTGGTTCAACGGATCCTTGCGCGTCGCCAACGGATTCGATTCGTCGAGCACATCGTTGCGGAAGAATTCGTAGACCCGTCCGGCGTAACGGTTGGTGCCCGACTGCGTGACGACGCTGATCGTGCCGCTCGACGCGCGGCCGTATTCCGCGCCGCCGCCGGCGGTGACCACCTCGAACTCGCGAACCACTTCCTGACTGAGATAGGTCCCTGCCAGATCGGCGGCATCGTCGTTCGCCGACAAGCCGTCGACGACGAAGTTGTTGTTCAAGTTGCGCTGCCCGGAGACCGACACACCGGTGCCCGGGAATGGCCGACGTCTCGGCGAAGCGATCGGTCGTTCGCAGATTGGTGCGCGACACATTCGGCACCAGCAACGCGAGGTCGAGATAGTTGCGGCCGTTCAGCGGCAGCGCGTCCACTTCCTGCGGAGTGATCGCCGATGCCACGTTGGTGCGGCGGGTTTCGACCAGTGGCGCGGCTTCCACGCGCACGTCTTCGCTGACCGCCGCCGGCTTGAGCAGGATCGGCACGTCGATCTGGTCGCCGACCGCCAGCGTCAGATTCGCGTTCGCGGTGGTGAACCCGGTCAACTGCACCGACAGGTGATAGTCGCCAACCGGCAGATACAGCAACCGAAAGCGGCCTCGCTCGTCGGTGACGTTCTGCCACACCTGATTGGTGTCGTGATTTCTGATTTCGACGGTTGCGCCCGGCACGACCGCTTCGCTCGCGTCGCGAACGCTCCCGGTGACGCTCGCGGTAGCCGATTGAGCGCTCACCCGCCGCGCGTCGACGGCAACGCCTGTTCCAATGACCGCCAGCCAAAGCGCCAGCGGTCTCCATTTGACATGCATGAAGACACCTCTTCGGAGACTCGAAGAAAAGAAAACGAACCGGCGAGTCTAGGAGCGAGGAGGCGGCGATTCGGGACGTGCTGCGCGGGAGAGCGCCAGCGATGGACGGTGCGCGACTGGCGCGGCAAGATCGAAAGCGATTACGACCTGCGTGGCATTCGGAAGGATGCCGGGACCGCCGGCCATCGATAATAGGGCTACTTCTGGTGGTTGGCAGCCGCTACGCATCTTGCATGTACCATCGTCTTTACCCTTGCGGGAATGATGGTGCATGGGACACATCTGTCCCGGCGCTACGTTCGGGCAGCCGCAGTCGTCTTCGCTCGCCGTGGCAACACCAAAGGCAACAAGCGCAGGCGCGCTGGCCAAGCCGGCGAGTTGACACGCCAGCCCCAGGGACGCGAGCCATACGAGACGACGTCGGATGACGCCCATTGCTTCTGTGAGAGTAACACGGACCACGCTGCTCTTATTCCTGTGCCTGGCTCCGCTTCGCCTCGCGGCGCAGGAGCCGGTCGCGGGCCCACCGCCGGCCTGGAGTTGGTCGGCCGACGCCAACGTCTTTGCCGGCTATAACTATCAACAGCGTCATTTCGCTGATTTTTCGTCGTGGGACGTGCAGAACTGGTTCATGGGCACCGGCGATCGGTACGTTGGACCAGGACGTTTGCTCATCCACACGATGATTTCGCTCGAGCCGTTCACTATCGGCAAGTGGGTGTATGGCGGCGGCTTCCGCATTCCGCCGACCGGTGGTTCGCCGCAGTTGTTTCAAACCGGCGAAAGCTTCGAAGGCGCGCCGCTGGTCAATTTTCAGCATCCCCACGATCTGGTCATGGGGCTCGGCGCGAGCTATCGCCTGGTTCGGTCCCGCGCCACCTATGCGTTCGGCGGCGACCTGGTGGGATCGCCGACGCTCGGGCCGACGGCGTTCATGCATCGGGAATCGGCGCGCGATAACCCGCAAGTTCCGCTTACCCATCACTTCATGGATTCGACACATATCAGTACCGGCGTCATCCGAGGTGGCGTTGAATTGAGCGGCTTTGTGTTCGAAGCTTCGGCATTCCGTGGCGCCGAACCGGATGAGCACCGCATGAACATCGAAAAGCCGGCGCTCGATTCGTGGGCGGCTCGCGTCTCGTATCGGCGCGGGCCATGGTCGGCGCAGTTTTCGGGCGGGTTGTTGCACAAACCGGAATGGTTCGAACCGTACGACCACACGCGGCTGACCGCGTCGATCGGCTTCAGCGGAGCGATCGCCGATCGCAAACTGGACGCGACATTTGGCTGGGGAGAAAACCGCGCGAAGGTCGTGCAGAACGGCGTGTCGGACGGGTTTCTCCTCGAATGGGATTGGCGCGCGGCGACGCGGACGTCGCTCTACGGTCGCGGGGAAATTGCCGTGAAACAGCTGTTCGGCCTCGGATTCCATCCGAGGGGCTTCGAACACCCGCACGTCTACTCGCACATTGACGCGCTGACGCTCGGCAGCGTGACCGACATCATCCAATCGAAGTGGAGCCGGCTGGGTCTCGGCGCCGACATCACGCTGTATCACATGTCTCCCGACCTCGAGACCTTCTACGAAGGGTCCCATTCGTTTCATTTTTTCGTCCGCTGGCGTCCCAACACGATTTCTCCATCCCATATTCATTAATCACCGCGTTACAATGGATCGGATCGCAATGCCCGTGGACCCTGGCCAATGTCACTCGTTGCCCTGTCCGAGTTGCTCGGCGCCACCGTGCGCGATGCCAGCGGCACCGTGCGTGGACGGGTGCGTGAAATCGCGGTTGCGCCACAGGACCATCCCACCCGGATCGCTTTTCTCGTAGTAAAAACCGCCGACGGCGAGCGGATGCTGCCGTTGGACGCGCTGAAAACCGCCGGCGCCTCGGTCCGTGCCGCCAGCGACATGTCTGCGTGGCTGCGCTATTCGCCGTCGGACGGCGTCCTGCTGCTGAAACGCGACCTCCTCGACCAGCAGATTATCGACGTGCATGGCCGCAAGGTTGTCCGGGTCAACGATGTCGAGCTCGAATGCACCCCGGTGAACAGCCACCTGATGCTCGACGTCGTCGCGGTGGACGTCGGCGCCCGCGGCGCCATCCGACGGCTCTCGAAGGGCGTCGTCCCGTCGTTCACGCTGCGCGCGCTGTTGCAGCGGATTCCGCCGCGGGTTATCCCGTGGCAGTTCGTCGACCTGATCGAAACCGATCCGGCGCGGCGCGTGAAGCTGAAGATCGCCTACGAAGGTCTCTCGAAACTGCACCCGGCCGACATCGCCGACATCGTCGAAGACCTGCCGCCGGCGGAACGCGAGGCCGTCTTCGAAACGATCTCCGAAGAAGTGGCCGCCGAGACCCTCGAAGAACTGGATCCGGACGTTCAGAAATCGATCGTCGAATCACTGGACAAGGATCGCGCCGCCGACATCGTCGAGGAAATGGATCCGGACGCGGCGGCCGACCTGCTCGGCGAGCTGCGCGAAGAGCACTCGGGCGAGATCCTCAAGGAGATGGACCCGGAGGAGCGGCAGGAAGTCACGCAGCTCCTCGAATTCCCGGAGCACACCGCCGCCGGCCGCATGACCACGGAGTTCGTCGCGATCGCCGAAACCGGCGTGGCCGACGACGCCATCGAGGCGCTCAAGCGCTTCGAGGGCAGCCGCGAAGCGCTCGCGACCATCTATCTGACTGGCCCCGGTCAGCGACTGGTTGGAGCGGTACCGCTGGTCAAGATTGCGATCTCGTCGCCGGCCACGCCACTTGCCGCGATCAGCGAACCGTACGTCGCCTGCGCACCCGATACGCCTGAAAGCGAAGTGGCTGCGCTGTTCGACAAATACAACCTGATCACGCTGGCGGTCGTCGACGAGCATGGACGCATCGCCGGCATCATTACCGCCGACGACGTGATCACCATGCTGCGGCACCACCACTGAGGCGCGCGCCGTGAAAAACTTTTTTCGCAAGGGCTGGCGCAGTCGTCTCGCACTTACGTTGGCGGTGATCGGTCCCGGTTTCATCACCGCCAGCGTCGACAACGACGCCGGCGGCATCGCTACCTACTCCGTCGCCGGCGCGCAATTCGGCTACTCGCTGCTGTGGGTGATGATCCCGACGACCATCGCGCTGGTGATGATCCAGGAGATGTCGGCGCGGATGGGGGCGGTGACCGGCAAAGGCTTGAGCGATCTGATCCGCGAGGAATTCGGCTTTCGCGTCACCTTCTTCCTGATGCTGGCGCTGGTCGTGACGAACTTCGGCAATATCGTCGCGGAATTCGCCGGCGTCGCCAGCGCGCTCGAGTTGTTCAAGGTCTCGAAGTACATAGTGGTCCCGCTGGCGGCGCTGTTCGTCTGGGCGCTGGTGGTGCATGGCACCTACAACAGTGTCGAAAAAATCTTCCTGTCGGCGTCGCTGTTCTACGTGGCGTACGTGGTGTCGGGCGTGCTGGCAAAGCCGGACTGGCGGGCAGCGGCGCTGTCGACGGTGACCAGGCCGGACAGCATCGGCTTCCGGAATTACGGCTATCTCTCGCTGGTGATCGGCCTGGTCGGCACCACCATCGCGCCGTGGATGCAGTTTTACCTGCAGGCGTCGATCGTCGAAAAGGGCGTCACGATCAGGCAGTACAAGGCGTCGCGCGCCGATGTGATCGTCGGCTGCCTGTTCGCGGCAATCGTCGCCTGGTTCATTGTCGTCGCCTGCGCGGCGACGCTGCATTCGGTCGGCAAGTTCAACATCGAAACCGGCGCCGACGCGGCGATGGCGCTGCGGCCGCTCGCCGGCGACTACGCCTTCCTGTTGTTCGCCGCCGGCCTGTTCAACGCGTCGCTGTTTGCCGCGTCGATTCTGCCGATCTCGACGGCTTATGCAGTCTGCGAAGGGTTGGGCCTGGAATCGGGGCTCGACAAACGCTTCGACGAAGCGCCGGCATTCTACTGGTTATACACGGCGCTTGATCGTGCTTGGCGCCGGTGTCTTGCTGCTGCCGCGGTTCCCGCTGTTCCGCGTGATGGTGCTGTCGCAGGTCGTCAACGGCATCCTGCTGCCGTTCGTCCTGGTGTTCATGCTGCTGCTGATGAACGACCGCGAGCTGATGGGTGAGCATGTCAACTCGCGGTGGTACAACGTCGTGTCGTGGTTCACGGTTGCGGCGATGGCCGCGCTGTCGATCGCGCTGCTGATCGCGCAGGCGAGAGGCTGAAGAACTGAGAACTGAGAACTGAGATTTTAGAAAGTCGCAGTAACGCCGACCCTCACCGCGCGCGGCGATCCGGGCGAAATGTTGGTGTTGCTGTCGGCGTTGACGTAGTACTTCCGATTGAACATGTTCTCGACGTTGGTCTGCAGGCGCAGCTGCGGCGTCAGCGCGGAAATAGGCTGCCGCGTCGGCCCGAACGTACGACGGCAGCACGACGGTGTTGTCGACGGCCGCGAACATGTCGGAGCGATACGACACTCCCACGCCCGCCGCTAACCGCGGGTGACATTGATAGTTGTTCCAAATCGACAGCGTCTGGTGCGGAACCTGTGCGACCTGCGCGCCGGCAGCCGCCGCGACCGTCGCGCGCACGATCGACGCATCCTGCCAGGTGTAGCCTGCCGCGACGCGCCAGGCCTGAGTAACGTTGCCGCTCAAGCCCGAACTCGTAGCCGTTGGTGCGGGTTGCGCCGGTCTGCACAATTCGCGTCGGATCGTCGGGGTCGGTCGATCGGGTGTTCGTTCGATCGAGACGGTAGACGGCGGTGGTCAGGGCCAACGCCGGCCGGATGTCCCATTTCACGCCGGCTTCGTAGTTGTTGAATCGTTCCGGCTTCACCTGCTCCGTCACCACCGTCAGCGACGAGAACTGATCGCCAGAGCTGGGAAGATACGACACGCTGTAGCTGCTATAAACCGACACCGGCGGCATTGGTTTGACGACCAGTCCGATGCGCGGCGACAGCAGATTGTCGGGCCGCTCGAGTGTTTCTCCGGTTCGCTGGTTGTGATACTCAAGGTCGAAGCGGTCGAAACGGAGGCCTGCCAGGAGCTGGACGCGCTGTGAAAACTCGATCTGATCCTGCGCGTAGACCGCCGCAACCGTTGCCCGAAGATGGTTGTCGGCGTCGGTCGCGCTCTGGCGGAACGTCACCGGGACGGTGACGAGTCGGATTTGCGAAGGGGACAAGGATCGACGTCGCGGTGTTGTTGAAATAGCCGGTGTTGCGAAAGTTGTCGGTCAACTGTCGTCCGAACTCCGAACCAGCCAGCAGCGTGTGACGAAGCTTGCCGGTGGTCACCACCGATGACGCATCGGTCTGGTTGAACAGGTTGTCGCGGACGGTGGCGTTGTTGTACGCGGTGATCGCGACCTGGGTCAGCGCCGCATTCGGGGCGCCGGGGACGAAATTCTGGTAGAACCGATCGTAGTGCGCCACCACCGTGTGATTCCGCAGCGTGACGTTCGCGAACAACCGCTCCACCGAAGCCGAGCCGAGGTGCACGTCGCTGTTGACATCGCTTTCCTGCGGATTTCCGTAAAACGTCTCGATCGGGACGCTCGCCGGACGGCCGGCGACTGAGGTAATGCCGCGGTCGGCGACGCGGCGGTCGTGCAAGTATTCGTAGCGCATCGTGAACTTGGTCCGCGCATCGGGAACCACCGTCATCGTCGGCGTCACGCCGTAGCGCTGCAGGCCGACGAAGTCGCGAAAGCTGTCGGCGTCGTCGAACATCGCGTTGAGCCGGAACGCGGTGTGCGATCCGAGCGGCTGATTGAGATCGGTCGTCAGGCGCTTCTGGCCGAACGCCCCGGCCTGCAAAGTCGCTTCGCGGAGCGGACCGAACCCGGCCTCTTTCGTGACGCGATTGATCACGCCGCCGGCGCCGCCGCGGCCGAAGACCATCGCGTTCGGACCCTTGAGGGCTTCGACGCGATCCAGGTTGTAGAGATCGCGGTAGTACTGCACGTCGTCGCGCACGCCGTTGACGAAGAAGTCGGCCGAGGTGCTGTTGCCGCGGATCACCAGCTGGTCGCGGTTATTCTCGCCCTGATGCGACGTCACGCCCGGCACGTAGCGGACCACGTCGGCCATGCTGGTCATCATCTGGTCTTTGATCAGCTGTTGCGGCACGATGGTGACCGACTGCGGGACATCGCGCAGCGGCGTCAGCGTTCGGGTGGCGCTGGTGATCGCGGGCGCGTGATCCTGGGCAAGGGCCGTGACGGTCACCGCTTCGGACAAGCCGGCGACCTGCAGCACAATCTCGAGCCGCTCGGTCAGGCCGTGGCCGGCGGTAACGCGCCGTGAGGTCGTCGTAAAGCCATCGAGCGCGATTCGCACGGTGTAGATGCCCGGCTCGAGCGGCAATTCGAAATCGCCGCGCACGTCGGTCGCCGTTTCGCGCTGCAACCCGGCATCATTCGTGGCAGTCACCGTTGCACCGGGGACGGCTGCACCCTGCGAATCGGCGACGTGGCCTCGCACCAGTGGAACGGCCGCGGGACCCGAGGTGAGGGGCGCGACCGACACAACCGCGACAAGGACTAACAACAGACTCGGCATAACGACGCTCCGGCGACGACGATGAATGAAGACACGATGAATTGATATTGAGACTCAATCTCAATATTAAGCACGAGTATTTCATCTCGATATCCGACCTGTCAAATCGGATATCTCGTCGCTCGCGGCTCGTCGCTCGTTGCTCGTCGCTCGTTGCTCGTGCTCGGCTGTGCTCGCGGCTCGGCTGCCGAGCAACGAGTAGCGAGCAACCAGTAGCTGGCGCTATTGATTGAGGTCGACCCAGACGGATTTCACCTGGGTGTAGTGCTCGAGCGCATGGACGCTCATCTCGCGACCGAAGCCGCTCTGCTTGTAGCCACCAAACGGTGCCGCGGTGTCGTAGATGTTGTAGGTATTGATCCAGACGGTGCCTGCCTGAAGTTGTCGCGCGACGTGGTGCGCTTTCTTGATATCCCTGGTCCAGACCGCGGCCGCGAGGCCATAGGAACTGTCGTTGGCCCGCGCAATCGCTTCATCCACGTCAGCGAACTCGATAGCCGCGAGCACCGGTCCGAAAATTTCTTCGCGGGCAATCGTCATCTCGGGCGTGACGCCGTCGAAGATCGTCGGCTGCAGAAAGTAGCCCTTGCCGGTGCCGATATCGGCGCGCTCGCCGCCGGCGACGACCGTCGCCCCTTCTTTTTTGGCGATCTCGATATAGCGCAAATCGGTTTCGAGCTGTTTTTTCGACGCAACCGCGCCGAGCTTGGTCCGTGGATCCAGCGGATCACCGGGCGCCATTTTCCTGGCCCGCGCCGCCAGCTTGTCGATGAACTCGCTCTTGATGGACTTGTCCACCAGCAACCGCGAACCGGCCGCGCAGACTTCGCCCTTGCCGTAGAAAATGCCGGTGGTGACGCCGCGCAGCGCCGCATCGAGATCGGCGTCGGGGAACACGATATTGGGCGATTTGCCGCCCAGTTCGAGGGTGATCTTCTTCAACGTCTCGGAGGAACCCTTCATGATTCCCTTGCCGGTCGAGGTGTCGCCGGTGAACGCGATCTTGTCGATGCCCGGGTGCTCGACCAGCATCTGTCCGACTTTGGCGCCCGGTCCGGTAATCACTTGCAGCACGCCGGGCGGCAGCCCGACTTCTTTCGCAATCTCGGCGAGCGCAATCGCCGTCAACGGCGTCTGGCTGGCCGGCTTGATGATGATCGCGTTGCCGCAGGCCAGCGCCGGCGCCACTTTCCACGCGGTCAGCAGCAACGGAAAGTTCCACGGAACAATCGCCGCGACTACTCCGACCGGCTCGCGCAGCGTGTAGGTGAGAAAATTGCCGCGCACCGGAATGGTTTCGCCGTGGATCTTGTCGGCCCAACCGGCGTAGTACTGGAAGCACTCGGCGGCGGCGGGAACTTCGATGTGACGCGATTCGAAGATCGGCTTGCCGTTGTGCAACGTTTCGAGCCGCGCGATCTCGTCCGCGCGCTCCATCAGCTTCTCGCCGATCTTCCACACCAGCTTGCCGCGGTCGCGCGCCGACAGCTTCGTCGTCCAGGGGCCGCGCATCGCCGCTCGGGCCGCCGCCACCGCGGCGTCGACGTCTGCCTGTTCCGCTGATGCGACTTCGGCAATCACTTCTTCAGTGGCGGGGTTGACCACATCGAGCGTTTTGCCGCCGGTGGCGTCGTGCCACTCATTGTTGATGAAGAGCTGTCTGCGCATCACGGCTGTCGTTGTCATCGAGCTGCTCCACCGGGGACTGGGACGGGACTTGCCCTCAGTCCCTCCCTGTCCCCCAGTTCGCTCTGTCTCCCCGGGCTTCAGTTCCAACACCTGCACCCGCGTCCCAACCATTTCGCGCAGCTTCGCCGGCGTGCCGGTCAGCGGCGGGAACGTGCCATAGTGCATCGGCACGACCTGCTTCACGCCGAGCAGCTCGCTCGCCTTCGCCGCCTGCTCTGGACCCATCGTGTAGAGATCGCCAATCGGCAAGAAGGCGATGTCCGGCTTATACATCTCTCCAATCAATTTCATGTCGCCGAAGATCGAGGTGTCGCCAGCGTAGTAGATGGTCTGTCCGTTCTCGAACTTCACCACATAGCCGGACGCGACGCCGGTGTAGATGGTTTGGCCATCGTCATCGACCGAACTGCTGTGGACCGCCGGAACCATCGTGATCGACAGCCCGAGCATCTGCAGCGTGCCGCCCGGATTCATCCCGGTGACATTTTTCAGACCTTTTCTGCCGAGCCACTCGGCCAACTCGAACGGCGCGACGGTGTGGGCGCCGCTCGAACGGGCCAGCGGCACGGCATCGCCGGTGTGATCGTTGTGACCGTGGGTCAGCAAAATCAGATCGAGCGCGCCAAGCTTCTTCGCCGAGTCCGGCGAGGTGGGGTTTCCGGTCATCCACGGATCGAACACGATCCGCTTGCCGCCCGGTGAAACCACCAGGAAGGTGGCGTGGCCGAACCAGGTGATCGAAAGACTCACGCCTCGGTTCTCACGTACTGAAAATCGATCGGCAGCTGGTTGATGCCGCGGCGCGGCGGCGCGATGTAGTTCGCGAACTTACCGGGTTCATAGATCGGCTCGGCCATGATGCTGAGCAGATATTCGGTGTCCTTCTCCGACGGTAACCACTCGAAGCGACGGCGCTCGAACTCCTCTTTCGACAGCGCCACGCCGTCCGGATCGAAGTGGAACCCCGAATACATCCCGATGTTGCGATTGAATTTTCGATCCGGCAACCGGAGACGATCCGACATGCCGTGCTGTTCGAGAATGCGGTTCCACCGCACGACACCGGCGGCGCAGTCGCCGACATACCAGTCGCGCAAGATCTCGTTCATCGCGTTGCGCATCAGCACGTCTTTGGTCGTGCTCTTGCCGTTCTCGATGAACTCCATCTGATAGTAGGCCTCCTTGACGATGTGCTCGTCGTAGGTGTCCTCTTTGGCGCGACCCTTCAAGCCGTTGGCGAAGTAGGAGGCGGCATTGCTCGACACTTCACCGCCGTGCAGATCGAGGCTGAGGCTGAACCACTGATTCAGGTGTTTCTGAATCGTCGGAATGTCGATGCCGCCGATCTTGCGCACATCTTCCGAAAAGCCGGCCTGTTTCATCAGCTGACAGGTCCGTTCGAGAATGCGCGCGATGCCGGTCTCGCCGACGAACATGTGATGCGCCTCTTCGGTCAGCATAAAGCGCGTGGTTCGCGCCAGCGGATCGAGCGAACTCTCAGACAGCGACATCAGCTGTGACTTGCCGTCGCGGTCGGTGAACATCGTGAACATGAAGAAGTCGAGCCAGTTGTCGATCGGCTCGTTGAACGCCTCGAGAATGCGCGGTTTGTCGCGGTTACCGCTCTGGCGTTCGAGCAACTCCTCGGCTTCATCGCGGCCGTCGCGCCCGAAATACGAATGCAGCAGGTAGACCATCGCCCACAGGTGACGCCCTTCCTCGACGTTCACCTGAAACAGATTGCGCAGGTCGTAGAGGCTCGGGCAGCGCTGGCCGAGCCATCGCTGCTGCTCGACACTTGCCGGCTCGGTGTCGCCCTGCGTCACGATCAACCGCCGCAGCTGGTTGCGAAATTCGCCGGGCACTTCCTGCCACACCGGCTGCCCGAAGAAATCGCCGAAGCCGATGCGGCGGTCGTGCACCGGATCCGCGAGGAAGATGCCCCAGCGATATTCCGGCAGCTTGACGTATTCGAAATGCGCCCAGCCCTCCGGATCAACGCTAGTCGCCGTGCGGACGTAGACCTGGTGATAGTCCTGGAAACCTTGCGGGCCCATATCGCGCCACCACTGGATGTACTTCGGTTGCCAGTGTTCCAGCGCGCGTTGCAGTCGCTTGTTGCCCGACAGGTTGACGTTGTTCGGGATCTTTTCAGCTGAAATCACAAATTGCCCCGTTCTCGCATTTGTTCATCTCGTCATCTGGTTATCTGGTCATTGGATTGGTCGATTTCAAACGACCAGATGTCCAGATGAACAAATGACCAGATTCAGGTTCGCTTCCAGTCAAATTCCGGTCGGCCTTGCTGTCCGTAGGCTTTCAGCGCGCCTTTGTCGCCGACCGCATTGGGCCGTTGGAAGATCCAGTTCTGCCAGGCGGTCAGCCGCCCGAAGATCTTCGTTTCCATCGTCTCGGGCCCGGCAAACCGCAGATTCGCTTCCAGGCCGGTCATCGCGTCGGGTGAAAAGGCCGCGCGCGCCTCGACCGCCACACGCACTTCATCGTCCCAGTCGATTTCGTCCGGCGCGAACGTGACCAGGCCGTGTTCATCAGCTTCCGCGGCGTTGAATGGGCCGTCATGAGCTTCCAACTCGCGAAGCTTCGCGGCGTCGCCGAGAAAACGGGTCTGCAGCCTGGTCAGCCCGTTGCTCATCGTCAGCGGACCGAAGTTCATCGGCGACAATGCAATCACGTTCTCTTCGTTGTCGTCGTGGAACATGTACGAACGATCCGCGGCGAGTGCCAGCTCGAAGAGCGATCCGGCGAAGGCCGATCCCGGTTCGATGAACGCGAAGAACGTGCGCGCCGTCAGATCCATTCGCTTCAGCGTTCGCTTCATGAAGTGAATGATCTCGCGAACCAGCCAGTGGTTGTGATGTGCGGCCAGCGTCCGGTCGAGCGCGAGCACCGTGTCGCGGTCACCCTCCGTGCGAATGACGACTGTGCCGATTTCGGGTTCGTTCACCCGCAAACGCAACAGCGCATCGTCCAGTTCACGGAAGGCACGCAGCGGCCAGAATTGATCCCCCGCGGCAGCGATCTCTTCAGGCGTCGATGGCTGCGACCCGCTCGGCGCCTGAATCGTCAACTCCGCCGTCCGCTTGTCACGATGCAGCGTCAGCGAGACAGCCGAGTACTTGACGTCGCTGTCGGTGACGGTCGGATTCAAGGTGTTAAGCGTGATGCCCGGGCCGCTCGATGGCCGGTCCGACTGCTCGGCCAATTCTCTGGCGCGTCTGGCCACGGCGTCTTTGAACTGACTGGTCGGAAAAACACGATCGACCAGCTTCCATTCGACGGCACGCTTGCCTTTGACGCCTTCAACCAGCGTGCTGAAAAAGTCCGCCAGATCGCGGCGCACGCGCCGCTTGTCGACGACGCGGGTCAAGCCGCCGGTGCCGGGCAGCACGCCAAGCAGCGGCGCTTCGGGCAGGCTCACCGCCGAATTGCCGTCGTCGACCAGGTAGATTTCGTCGCAGGCGAGCGCGAGTTCGTAGCCGCCTCCGGCGCAAATGCCATTGAGCGCCGCGAGAAACTTGATGCCGGAATGCTGACTCGCGTCTTCGATCGCGAGCCGCGTCTCGTTGGTGAATTTGCAGAAATTCACCTTCCAGCCGTGCGACGAGCCGCGCAGCATCATGATGTTCGCGCCGGCGCAAAAGATGCGCTCTTTGAGCGACGAAATCACCACGGTGTGGACTTCTGGATGCTCGAAGCGGATCCGCTGAATGGCGTCGGCGAGCTCGATGTCGACGCCGAGATCGTAGGAATTCAGCTTCAACTTGTAGTCCGGCGACAGACCAAAGTCTTCCTGGACGTCCATCGACAGGGTGGCGACCGGGCCGTCGAAGGCGAGTTTCCAGTGGTGGTAACGGTCGGGGCGGGTATCAAAGGTAAGCATTGAAATTGAACGCTCGTTCAAATACTTTAGAGCGTGACCATGAGCGAGTCAACCACGCCGTCGCGCAGCGAACCAGCCCGACGGGCGCCACGGCGACCGAAACGGCCGCGAAACGACGATCCTAACGCGTCGACCCGGGTCGAAATCCTCAAAAGCGCGGCGAAAGCGTTTCGCAAGCTCGGCTATCACGGCGCGACCGTCGAGGAAATCGCCTCGGCGTTGCACATGAAGAAGGGGAACCTCTACTACTACTTCCGGAACAAGGAAGAGATTCTGTTCGCCTGCCATCAGTACTCGCTCGATCGCCTCACGCATCTGTTCGCCGAGATCCAGCAGACCAGCGCGCGCGCCCGATCAGAAACTGCGACAACTGATCGTCGCGTTTGTTCATACGATTCTCGATGAACTGCACGGCACTGCGCTATTTCTCGATCTGGAGGCGCTGACGCCGCCGCACTTGAAGACCGTAATCGTCCGGCGCGATCGCTTCGAGCATGGTGTGCGGCAAATTATTCAAGAAGGAATGGAGGACGGCGTCTTCGAATCAGGCGACCCCAAACTGCTGGCGTTTGCGCTGTTCGGCGCGGTGAACTGGATTCCGCGCTGGTTCAGCCCCAACGGACCGGCGACTTCCCAGGAAATCGCCGATCGGTTCGCCGATTATCTGATCGCAGGGCTAGGGCGTACGTAAGGCTCGCAGCGGATTCATTCGCGCAATGCGCACTGCCGGTACGAGTGCGGCCACCACTGCGACAAACAACACGAGAGCGGCGGCCAGCACGAACGTTGTCGGGTCGCTAACCGACACACCCCAAACCAGGCGCCGCAACAGTTGGGCGACGCCGCGCGCTGCGACGATACCGAGAATCACGCCGATCAGCGCCATCGACGCGCCTGGCAATGCGGCGCTCACCATCGCGCGCGGCGTCGACGCGCCGAGTGCCATCCGGATGCCGAGCTCGCGTGTCCGCTCGGCAACTGAATTCGCTACCAGCCCGTAGAGACCTACTGCCGCAAGCCCTAAGGCGAGTGCGGCGAGCGTTGCCGCCAGCATCGCTTGAGCGCGCGGCGTCGCCACTGCCTCGCTGCGCACGTCGTCAAGCGTGCGGAATTTGGCGAACGGCAGCAACGGATCAACACCCTGCACCGCGCGTTGCATTTCGGCGGCGATCCCGGATTGGGGTCCGTTCGTGCGTACGAACCAGCTTGGCGAAAACCAGGTGTGTACCAACTGGAACAGAGCCGCGCTGGTTTGTGATGCCGGCACGTAGGCCGCC
Source organism: uncultured Acidobacteriota bacterium (assembly GCA_963695635.1). Classification (GTDB taxonomy): domain Bacteria; phylum Acidobacteriota; class Vicinamibacteria; order Vicinamibacterales; family CAVVIG01; genus DATKHR01. The sequence continues at coordinate 147,002 of CAVOHK010000005.1, read as the reverse complement.
GGTGCCGCCCCAACCGGGCCGAAATTGCCGAACGAGCTCTTCGTCTGAATGTCGCCGACCACGCCGACGATGGTTCGAGCAATGCCGCCTGAAATCATCTGGCGGCCGACTGGATCCTGCTCGGGCGAGTGTCGTCGTACGAACGCTTCATTGACCACGATCACCGGCGCGCTGGACGTAGCATCGGCATCGGTGAACGGCCGTCCACGCAGGACCGGAATGCGCAGCGTGTCGAAATATTGCGGGGTCACGTAAGTCATGTTGATCACATAACTCGGAGCACCCTGCGCCCAACGAAATCCATTGTTGAGTGCGCGCTCGTATGGCAGCGTCAACGCGACCGCCGCGGATTGCACGCCGGGCGACGAACGCATCCGCTCGAGTGTTTGCGTGAACAACTGGTTCACGCGTTCCGCCTCCCGGTAGCGCGCGTCCTGCAGGGACAACGTCGCAGTCTTCACGCTGGTGCCATCAAAACCCGGCCGCTGACTCACCAGATAACTGAAGGATCGGATCAACAGTCCCGCGCCAACCAACAGCACGACGCCGAGCGCAACTTCGGCGACGACCATGATGCGGCGCGGCCAGTTACGCGCGGCGCCGGCAATCGATGGACTGCCGGAAGCGACGAGCGTGTCGCGCAGGCTGACGCCGCTGGCCTGCCACGCCGGCAACAGACCGAAGATCACGCTGGTCGCGAGCGCCACCCCGCTGGTGATGGCCAGTACCCGCAGATCCAGGCCAATGTCGCCGCCGGAAACACCGAATGCCTCTTCCAGCAGCGTCGCGAAGATGCGCGACCCGGCGTAGCCGATCGCGAGACCAAGAATTCCACCGCATGCGGCGAGGACGAGACTTTCGGTCAAGAGTTGGCGCACGATCGTGCGACGACCGCCGCCGAGTGCGATGCGCGTCGCGATCTCCGGCGCGCGTGAAACGCTGCGTGCCATCAGCAACCCGGCGATGTTGACGCAACCGATCAGCAGGACGACGCCGACCGCCGCCCAGATCACCAGAATCGGCTGACGAACATCCTGAGTTTCGCCCTGCTGCAGCGGAATCAGGTGTAGTCGCGCACGGTTGTTCTCGCTGCGGTATAGATCGTCGACGGCCGCTTGTCCCGCGGACGCGAATTCCGCGTCGGCCTGCGGCCAGGTTACGCCGGGCCGAAGGCGCGCGATGATTTCGTAGTTCTGTCCGCCGCCTTCGCCGCGTGCGGAGGGGCGCAGCGGCGTCCACACGTCGACTGGCGAACCAGTCGTGAACCCGCTCGGCATCACGCCGACGATGGCGTGAGGTTCGCCGCGCAAGGTGATCGAGCGGCCGACGATCGAGGCGTCCGCTCCCAATCGCGTCCAAAGGTCGTGGCTCAAGAGGGCGACAGGCGGACCGCCGGCGCGATCTTCGTCCACGGTGAATTCGCGTCCGAGCGTCGGCGCCACGGCGAGCACACGGAAGAAGCCGGCCGAGACGCGCTGGAGTTGCACGTACTGCGGCTGGTCGTGGGCCACGAGGTTGACGCCCATCCCGACGCCACCGACCACTGCGACATCGGCCAGCGTGACGTGGTCGCGCAGGACCTCCCAGATTCCGCCGGTCTGTCCAGTCTCGTTATTGCCGCGTCGCTCGAAATGCGTCGTCACCATCGCCAGCCGGTCCGGCTGCGGATACGGGAGCGGCCGCAACAGTACGCGGTCCACGACGGTGTAAATCGCAGTATTTGCCCCGACGCATAAGGCGAGCGTGAGAATTGCCGTCACCGCGAAGACCGGACTCTTCAGCAGCACGCGAATGGCGTATCGAAAATCGCGCATATTGCAGTCTTAGACGGCGCTTCCCGCGCCAATGTTGGCAGTTCGTCGGGGCCTGTCCCGGGGCCAGGCTCGGGGATAGGCCCGGGGACAGGGTAGGGGACAGGCCCCGGGACTGTCCCCGGGACCGTCCCTGATCAGCCGCGGAGCTTGAAGCGCTGGATTTTGCCGGTGGCGGTCTTGGGGAGTTCGGCGACAAACTCCACCCACCGCGGCCGTTTGTATTCCGCCAGCCGTTCGCGGACGAACTGCTGCAGCGCCTGAGCCAGCTCGGGCGTCGCGGCGTGTCCGGGGCGGACGGCGACAACGGCCATCGGCTTCACCAGACCGTCATGATCCTCGCGACCGACGACGCCGCATTCCAGCACGGCCGGATGCGCGACCAGGGCATTTTCCACCTCGATCGGACTCACCCACAGACCGCCGACTTTCAGCATGTCGTCCGACCGCCCGCAATACCAGAAATAGCCGTCCGCATCCACCGTGTACTTGTCGCCGGTCTTCAACCAGTGGCCTTCAATCGTGTCTTTGGTTTTCTCGTGCTGATTCCAATACGCCGCGCAGACGGAATCGCCACGAACAAACAGATTCCCGACTTCACCGATCGGCACCTCGACGCCGTGTTCGTCGACGCACGCGTGCGTCGTAGCCGGGGACGACTTGTCCGCTCGACCCGGGCCGAATCGCTCCGGGCCGGTTGGAGATAAACATGTGCAGCGCTTCGGTCGATCCGATGCCGTCGATGATGTCGACGTTGAAGCGCTGCTTGAACCGTTCATAGAGCGGCGGCGGTAACGCCTCGCCTGCCGACACAGCGAGCCGCAGCGAACCGAGATCGAAATCCGCCCCGCCCTCCGGCTGGTTATGCGCGAGCAGCATGCCGTATCCGGTCGGCACTGAATAGAACAGCGTCGGCCGGTGACGCTCGATCACGCTGTAGACGTTGGCGGCGTCGGCGGCCCAGGCCACAGGATCGTCGTCGCGCCGACCGAGAACGGAAAGTACAAGCCGTTCCCCAGTCCATAAGCGAAAAACAACTTCGCGACACTGAAGGTGCGGTCGTCGATCGTGATACCGAGAATGCCGCGGCCAAACAACTCGGCACAAACGACCATGTCGTGATGCAGGTGCACACAGCCCTTCGGCTTGCCGGTGCTGCCGGAGGAATAGAGCCAGAAAGCTGGCGCGTCACGGCTGACGATCTCCGCGGCCAGCTCGCTCGACGCCTGCGCGACGAGCGTCGCGAAATCAACATACCGATCGTCGCGGGTCGCAGTGCGTCGTTGACCACGACGATCTCGCGAAGCGTGCGTCGCGACTCCCGCGGAGTTGCCTCAATCTGCGCCAACAAGGCCGCACCGACAATCAGGACCGCTGCGCGTGAGTCGCGGATGACGTGTTCGTAGTCGGCCGCCTTCCACAAGGTGTTCAGCGGCACTGGAACCGCGCCGATCTTGATCGCGCCAAAAAACGCGTAGACGAACGCTGGACCGTCGTGCAGCAGGATCAGCACGCGCTCCTCGGCGCGGACCCCGAGCTGCTGCCGCAGAGCATTGCCGCATCGATTGACGTTGCGCAACACTTCGTCGTAGGTGATCCGCTCGTCGCCGAATTCAATGGCGACGCGTGCGCCACGGCCTTCGGCGATGTTGCGATCGACGAAGTGCGCCGCAACGTTGAACGTGTCGGGGACGCCGAGCGAGGCAGCGCTCGCGCTCACGACGAACCGCCGGCCGCAGCATAGTCGACAATTTCAGTCGGAAACGCCCGCGGCGTGAAAGTCGTGGCATCGACGCAGGCGACGCGGTACGACGCATCGCAAATGAATCGGTCGGTGCCGCGTTCGGTGATATCGAACACGTATTCGATCCGCCGCTCGGTGATCGCGGTAATACCGACACCGACGGCGATCTCGTCCCCGAGCTTCGCCGGCGAGCGAAAGCGTGACTGCAGCGACGTCCGCGGCATGAAGATCCCGAGCTTGCCGAGCAGCGCGGTCCGATCCGTGCCGAGCCGGCGGAACAACTCCTCCTCGGCGTTCTCGAAGTAGCGAAAGAAGACCCCGAACCAGACGATGCCGGCCGGATCGGTGTCGGCCCACATCACGCGAAGCGGAATGGAATGGAACAGCGCCACGGCCGATATAATAGAAGGTCGGACACAGTTTATGGCGCGAGTAATACCGTTGATCCCGGCTCACGCCCGCCGCCAAGGCTACGACGGTCCGCCGAAGCAAGGCGGAAAGCCCGAGTGGCTGAAAGTGCGGGCGCCGGGTTCGCCCAGCTACACGCGGTTGAAGGGGCTGATGCGCGAGCTCAACCTCCACACCGTGTGCGAGGAAGCGCGCTGCCCGAACATCGGCGAGTGCTGGAACCACGGCACCGCCACCTTCATGATCCTCGGCGACGTCTGCACGCGCGCTTGTTCGTATTGTGCGGTCGCCCACGGCCGGCCGAACGCGGTCGACACCGCCGAGCCGTCACGCGTCGCCAACGCCATCAAGACGCTCGATCTCAACTACGTCGTCATCACCTCGGTCGATCGCGACGACCTGGCTGACGGCGGCGCGTCGATCTTCGCGGAAACGATTCGCGAAACGCGTGCGCGCCTGGCGAACTGCCGGATCGAAGTGCTGATTCCGGACTTTCAGGGCAACCACGCCTCGCTCCGCACGGTGCTGGACGCGAAGCCCGACGTGCTGAACCACAACACCGAAACCGTGCCCCGTCTCTATAAGATGGCGCGCTCGGGCGGACGTTATGCGCGGACGCTGGAACTGCTCGAGCGATCGCGTCGCTATGCGCCGGACATTCCGACCAAAACCGGACTGATGGTTGGCCTCGGCGAAGAGCACGAAGAGCTGGTGCAGACGTTCAAGGACCTGCGCAGCGTCGAAACCCAGGTGCTGACGATTGGACAGTATCTGCGGCCGTCAGCCGCACACACGCCGATGGTCCGCTATTACCATCCCGACGAGTTCGCCGAGCTGAAACGGATCGCGCTGGACCTCGGGTTCGTCCACGTCGAGTCCGGTCCGCTGGTGCGCAGTTCCTATCACGCCCACGAAACCGCCGACGCCTACGCCCGGGCCGCGGCCCGCTAGTCGGGCGCGGACTCCGCCACCCTTCAACTCCTGAATCTGCGCGCGTCAATCCCGTACTGCCGGACTTTGTAACTGACGATCCGCTCGGTGGTGTCGAGCAACCGGGCCGCTTTCGCGCAATTGCCGCGGGTGGTCTTCAACGCATCCTGAATCAGATCCTTTTCGTAGCCCGACACCGCGTCCTTCAGCGAGACGCGCATCACCGTGCCTGACGCTTCGGCGGTCTGCAGCGACGGCGGCAGGTGATGGCCGTGGATCACTTCCCCGTCGCACATCAACACCGAGCGCTCGAGGGTGTTTTCCAGTTCGCGGACGTTGCCTGGCCAGTGGTAGCTGGTCAGCATGTCGATCGCCGGCGTGGAGATGCGCTTGATGCTGCGGCGATGTTCGCGCGCGAACTTCTCGAGAAAGTGATCGACCAGCAGCAGCAGGTCGGCTTTCCGCTCGCGCAGCGGCGGCACGAAAATCGTGAACACGTTCAGCCGGTAATAGAGATCCTCGCGGAAGGTCCCCGCGGCGATCGCGCGCTCGAGATCCTGATTGGTCGCGGCCAGCAATCGGACGTTGGCCTTGACCGTATCGACGCCGCCAACCCGTTCGAATTCGCGTTGCTGCAGGACGCGCAGCAGCTTGACCTGCGTGGCGAGATTGACGTCGCCGATTTCGTCGAGAAACAGCGTGCCGCCCTCGGCCAGCTCGAAGCGGCCTTTCTTGCGCGCCTCGGCGCCGGTGAATGCGCCCTTCTCGTAGCCGAACAGCTCGGACTCGATCAAGCTCTCGGGCAGCGCCGCACAACTGACTTTGACCAATGGCTTCGCCGCGCGCGGCGAGTTGTAGTGAATCGCATGCGCGATCAGCTCTTTGCCGGTCCCCGACTCGCCGCGAACCAGAACCGTGGTATTGGTGCCGGCGACCTGCGCGACCTGCTCGTAGATTTGCCGCATCGGCCCGCTGGTGCCGACCAGGTTGGAAAAGTCGTAGCGTTCGCGCAGTTCCTGCTTGAGATGGGCGTTTTCGTCGACCAGCCGTCGCTTGTCTTCGTCGATCAAGCGATGAATCTTCAGCGCCTGCGCGATCATCGACGCGACGATGCCGAGAAATTTCACGGTGCGATCGAAATCACGATCCGCCTTGAATTTCAGATCGATCGCCAGCGCGCCGACCGCGCGCCGGTTCAACAGAATCGGCACGCAGATGAAACTCAGCTCCTGGTTCGACAACTCCGGCCGCCGCGCCGCGCGATGCAGAAATGCCGGCTCGCGGCTGACCCGCGGCACGACGATCGGCTTGCCGCTCTCGACCACCCGCCCGGTGATGCCCTCGCCCATCCGGTAGCGGACTCGCGAGGCGTCGCCGAGTCCGTCCGACGCCTCGACCCGCAGGTCGCCGTCCCCGTGCAGCAGCGACACGATGCTGCGGACCGCACCGTGGTTTTTCGCGAGAATTTCCAGCACACGATGCAACGACGACTTGAGCTGCAGCGTGCCCGAGATTGCCTGACTGATGTCGAGCAGCGTCGCCAGCCGCCGTACTTCACTGGCCTTGCGATCGGCCTCGTTGTTCGATTCGACATTCCTGTCGGTCTTCATATCCGAGGGGACATTTTTGTCTGTTTTGGAGCGCGGCGCAACATGGCATTTCCGGCGAATTCGACATAATTGTCGGACTGGTGTGAGCAACCGACATCTACGTAGGAGCAGCAGGCGATGACAATTTCATGACGCGAAATCTGCGGCGATTGACGCCATCGCACGGCGCCCTGAACTGGTCCTGGTCTTGCTCCTCGACCGCGCATGCCGTCGTCGCTTCGTCGTTCCCTCCCGATCACGGGCGCCGCGGTGCTGATGACCGGGGCGCTGGCGCTGGCGCAGACTCACGCCACGCCGGCGCCGCGTGTTCGTCCGGAAACCTCTGAGACTGCCAGTCTGCTCGAAGATCTCGTCCAACGCTCGCCAACCGCTCGCACCCTGCTGATCGCGCTCGAGCAGTCAGACGTGGTGGTCTATGTCCGTCACCGCATGTTTGCAGGATCGACGCTGAACGGTCGCACCGGATTCGTACGCTCGGATCTGCCGACCCGTTTGCTGATCATCGAAATTGGTTGCCCGCGATCGCGGCTCGAGCAACTGGTCACACTCGGACACGAGCTGCAGCACGCCGCGGAAATCGCCGAGGATCCGACCGTCGCTGATCCGCGGGCGATGGCGCAGTATTTCGATCGCATCGGCATCAGGACGATCTCGACGGCGGCGGCCGCGGGTGCGACCTTCGAGACCGCCGCCGCGCAGACGGTGGAAACGCGCGTTCGACAGGAGTTGCTCAGCGAAAAACGAACCGCCGCGGCGGTCAGTCCCGGATTGGAAAGGCACGGCCATGAACGACCTTGAATCGATCGTCCGTCGCGTACGCGAAGAGTTCCGCGAAATGCCGGGCCTGCACCTGACGCCGGTGCAGGCGATGCGGTTGTGGGGGTTGGAACTGGAAACCTGCCGGCGGGTGATCGACCTGCTGGTGGCGGCCGCCTACCTGCGCTGGACCGCGACCGGCGCGGTCACCCGCGCATCGTAACGGTCAGCCACGCTTCGGGCGATAGACGTGCGTCGCCTGGCCGAAGAACACCTCCGCCGATTCCATCAGCGTCTCGGTCAGCGTCGGATGCGGATGAATCGACAGCTTGAGGTCGGTGGCGTTCGCGCCCATCTCGATCGCCAGCACCCCTTCGGCAATCAATTCGCCGGCGCCGGGGCCGACCAGGCCCACTCCGAGGATCCGCTCGCTTTCGGGATCGAGGATCAGCTTCGTCAAACCGTCGAGACGGTCGAGGGTAATCGCGCGTCCTGACGCGCCCCACGGGAATTTTGCGATCGACACCGAACGGCCGTCTTTTTCCGCCTGTGATTGCGTCAGTCCGGCCCATGCCAATTCCGGATCGGTGAAAACCACCGCGGGAATGGCGCGCGGCGCGAACGCCACGTTCTCTCCCGCCATCACTTCGACGGCAACGCGTCCTTCGTGCGACGCTTTGTGCGCCAGCATCGGCTCGCCGACCACGTCGCCGATCGCGAAGATCGACGGTTCGTGAGTGCGCCGCTGCTCGTCCACCATGATGAAGCCGCGCTGATCGACCTGCACCTGGGTCCGCTCGAGTCCGGGGATCTTCGAGTTCGGCCGGCGCCCCACCGCCACCAGGACGCGATCGAAGACCTGCTCGGCCGGGTGGTCTTTGCCCTCGAACGTCACCCGAATGCCGTTCGACTCGGCCGTCATCTTCACGACTTTCGTTTCGAGCAGCACGCTTTTCATGGTCTGCACGACGCGCTTCGCGAGAACGTCAACCAGATCGCGATCGGCACCCGGCAGCAAACCCGGTGTCATTTCGACGACTGTAACGGCGCTGCCCAGCGCGGCGTAGACAGTCCCGAGTTCCAGACCGATGTAGCCACCGCCGACGACCAGCAGCGATTTCGGAATGTCCGGCAGGTCGAGCGCACCGGTTGAATCCATCACGCGCGGGTCGTCGAGCTTCAGCGTCGGCGGAATCGCCGGCAACGACCCGGTCGCGAGAATGGCGTGCTCGAACTGCACCTGCTCGTTCGTACCGGAAGCCAGCTTCACGGTCAGATTGTGGCCGTCGACGATTTCGGCCCAGCCCTGGAGGTACTGCACCTTGCGATGCTTCACCAACTGGCCGGTGCCGCTGGTCAACCGCTTGACAACGTTGTTCTTGAAGTCGCGCAGTTTAGCCAGATCGAGCTTCGGCTCGTTGAATTCAACGCCCCACGCCTTGGCATGCCGCGATTCGTCGATCACTTTCGCGACGTGCAACAGCGCCTTGGACGGGATGCAACCGCGATACACGCACACCCCGCCCGGGTTGACTTCCGGATCGATCAGCGCAGTGGAGAGTCCGAGATCGGCTGCGAGGAATGCGGCGGCGTAGCCCCCGGGGCCGCCGCCGACAACGACGACTTGAACATTAACCATTGAGGGCGAGCAGGAACGGCTGCTCCAGCGCTTCGGCGACCCAGCGCAGGAACCGGATGCCGTCGGCGCCGTCAATAACGCGATGGTCGTAGGACAACGACAGCGGCAGCATCAACCGCGGCGCGAAGCCGCCGTTGTCGAACTTCGGCTGCATCGAGCCGCGTGAAATACCGAGGATCGCCACTTCCGGAGCGTTGACGATCGGCGTGAAGTAAGTGCCGCCAATGCCGCCGAGATTCGAGATGCTGAACGTCCCGCCCTGCATCTCTTCGAGCGCGATCTTCCGATTGCGTGCCTTCTCGGAAAGCTGTGCCAGTTCAACGGCGATTTGAATGATGTTCTTCTGATCGGCGTTGCGGATGACCGGAACCAACAGACCACGGTCGGTGTCGACGGCGATGCCGATGTTGATGAATTTCTTCAGTACCACTTCGCTCGCGGCGATGTCGACCGAGGCGTTGAACTGCGGGAATTTCCGCAAGGCCGCGGCGATGATCTTGACGGCGATCGCAGTGACCGTCAGGTTGCCGCCGGCGGCCTCGGCCTGCTTCGCGTATTTCTTGCGCAGCTCGTCGAGGGCGGTGATGTCGGCGAGATCGAACTGCGTGACATGGGGAATCGTGGCCCACGCCGAACTGAGATGCTCCGCAGTCTTTCGCCGGACGGCGCGCATCGGCTGGCGCTCGACTTCGCCCCAGCGCGAAAAATCTGGCAGCGGTTCAGCGGCGACACCACCACCACCGCGGACCGCGCTGGTGACAAGGCGCTTCGCATGCGCTTTCACGTCGTCGATTGAAATCCGTCCGGCTTCCCCGCTTCCGGCGACCTGATTGATGTCCACGCCTAGTTCGCGCGCCACCCGACGAACCGATGGCGCGGCCGGCGCTGGCGGCATTTCCGGAGCGGCGCTGGCGGCTGGGGTTTCGGCCGGCGCGCGGGCACCGCGATTGATGTCAACGACCTTGCTTTCCGTCTTCGCCGGTTCCTGCTTCGCTTCAACCGGCTTCGGCGCGACCGCTTCTGGCTGTTCCGCCTTCGCGACCTGTCGATCGGGTTGCTGCGGCGAGGCTGCCGCTTTTTCCGCGGGCGGTTGCGCGGCGGAGGGTTTCGCTGCAGGAGCGGCAGTATTCGTCGCCGCTCCGTCGTCAACTGACAGGATTGCCTGGCCGACTTTCACTTTCTCGCCAGCCTTCACCTTGATGTCCTTCACCTTGCCGGCGACCGACGAGGGCACTTCGATTGTCGCTTTGTCGGTTTCGAGTTCGAGGACCGGTTGGTCTTTCGCAATCGTGTCGCCGGGCTTCACCAGCACGCGCAGCACGTCGCCGGCGTCAATGTTTTCACCCAGCTCGGGAAGTGTAAAGTCGGTCGCCATCTACGAAATCGCTGGATTCGCTTTATCAGGGTTGATGTTGTGCGCTTTCATCGCCTGGTCGACGACTGACGCTTCGAGCTTGCCGTCGCGCGCCAGCGCCGCCAGCGTCGCGACGACGACGTAGCGGTAGTCCACTTCGAAGAATTCGCGCAGGCTCGCACGGCTTTCACTGCGTCCGAAGCCGTCGGTGCCGAGCGTCGTCAACCGCCGCGGCAGCCAGCGATCGATCGAGTCGGGCAATACCTTCATATAGTCCGACGCGGCGATCAGGACACCTGGTGCATCGGCGAGGCACTGCGCGACGTACGGCGTCCTCGGCTTGCCGCCCGGATGCAGGAGGTTCCAGCGCTCCACCTCGTGCCCTTCGCGATAGAGTTCGTTGTAGCTGGTGACGCTCCAGACGTCCGCGCCAACCGAGTACTTCGATTCGAGAATTTCCTGCGCCTTGATTACTTCCGGCAAGATTGCCCCGCTGCCGAACAATTGGGCACGCAGCTTGGCGTTGGGCGTCGAGCTGGAGCGGAATTTGTACATTCCCTTCAGGATGCCGTCCTTCGCGCCTGCCGGCATCTCGGGCATCGAATACTGCTCGTTCATCACGGTCAGGTAGTAGAAGATGCTTTCCTGATTGACGTACATCCGTCGGATGCCGTCTTCGATGATCACCGCGAGCTCGTAGGCGAACGCCGGATCGTAGGAGACGAGATTCGGCACCGGATAGGCGAGCAGCTGGCTGTTGCCGTCCTGATGCTGCAACCCCTCGCCGGCCAACGTGGTGCGGCCGGACGTGCCGCCGAGCATGAAGCCGCGGGTCGCGCGAATCGGCCGCGGCCCAAATCAGGTCGCCGATCCGCTGGAAGCCGAACATCGAATAGTAGATGAAGAACGGAATCGTGTTCACGCCGTAAGTGGCGTACGCGGTGCCGGCGGCGATGAACGACGACATCGAGCCCGCTTCGGTGATGCCTTCCTCGAGAATCTGGCCGTCGGACGCTTCCTTGTAATACAGGAGTGTGTCCATGTCGACCGGTTCGTAGAGCTGGCCCGCGTGCGAGTAGATGCCGACCTGACGGAACAGCGCTTCCATGCCGAAGGTGCGCGCTTCGTCCGGCACGATCGGAACGACCAGACGGCCGATATCCTTGTCGCGCAGCAACTTCGACAACAACCGCACGAACACCATCGTCGTCGAAGCCTTGCGGCCTTCGGTGCCCTTGTGGAACTCTTCGAACAGCTCGGCCGACGGCAGGCGATCGGCGTGCTGCGGTTTTTGCGGCTGGGAACGTAACCGCCCAGCGCTTACGGCGCTCGCGGAGGTATTTGATTTCGCTGCTGTCTTCCGCGGGGCGATAGAACGGCGTCTTGGCGATATCGGCGTCGGAAATCGGAATGCCGAAGCGGGTGCGGAACGCGCGAAGCTCCTCTTCGTTCATCTTCTTCTGCTGGTGGGTGATGTTCTTGCCTTCACCAGCTTCGCCGAGTCCGTATCCTTTGATGGTGCGCGCCAGAATGACCGTCGGTGCCCCTTGTGGTCGATCGCCGCCTTGTAAGCGTTGTAGACCTTGATGGGATCGTGGCCGCCGAGCGACATCTTCTTCAGTTGGTCGTCCGACAGGTGTTTGACCATTTCCAGCAGCCGCGGATCAGCGCCCCAGAAGTGCTCGCGGACGTAGGCGCCTGATTCGACGGTGTACTTCTGATACTGACCGTCGACGATTTCGCCCATCCGCTTGACGAGCAGGCCGTCGCGATCTTTGGCGAGCAGCGGATCCCACTCGCGTCCCCACAGCACTTTGATGACGTTCCAGCCGGCGCCGCGGAATGCCGCTTCGAGTTCCTGAATGATCTGGCCGTTGCCGCGCACCGGACCGTCGAGGCGCTGCAGATTGCAGTTGATCACGAAGATCAGGTTGTCGAGCTTTTCGCGCGCGGCGAGCGTGATCGCGCCGAGCGCTTCGGGTTCGTCGGTTTCGCCATCGCCGAGGAACGCCCACACCTTGCATTGCCCCGGCTGTTTCAGTCCGCGATCCTCCAGGTAACGCATGAAGCGCGCCTGGTAGATCGCCATGATCGGACCGAGGCCCATCGAGACGGTCGGGAATTCCCAGAAATCGGGCATCAGCCACGGATGCGGATACGAGGACAGTCCGCCACCGGCCTTAGTTTCGCGACGGAAATTTTCGAGATGAATCTCGTCGATGCGGCCCTCGAGAAAGGCGCGGGCGTAAATGCCGGGCGCGGCGTGTCCCTGGAAGAAGATCGATGTCGCCGTCGCCGCTCTCGTGACCGCGGAAGAAATGGTTGAAGCCCACTTCATACAGCGTCGCCGCCGAGGCAAAGGTCGAGATGTGTCCGCCGATTCCCTCCTCGGCCTTGTTCGCTTTGACGACCATCGCCATCGCATTCCAGCGCATCATGCTCTTGATGCGGCGCTCGAGATCCGGACTGCCGGGCATCAGCACCTGCTCTTCGGACGAGATGGTGTTGACGTAGGGAGTGTTGGCGGAAAAGGGAATCTTGACGCCGTTCTGGCGGGCGTGAACCGTCAATTCTCGCAGCAGCCGCTGGACCTTTGCCGGCCCGCCGCTCTGCAGGACATAATCAAGCGAGTCGAGCCATTCGCGGCTCTCGACCGCATCGAGTTCGGCTTGGTCTTTCGGGGCGATGTTTCGCAAAACCGGATCCTTTCCGTTCGGAATGTCGCCCTGCGACGGTGCTCAGGGCGACAATGAGCACAGGAACCGTCGGTCGAACTGTCGGCCGTCGAGCCCGTAAGCTGTAGGCCAATCTCCAATTGTACACCCGGCCCGTACACGAAAGGGAACCCATGCGCCGCACCATATCCACCGCAGTCGTCTGTACTTTGCGGGGGACTCCAGCTTTCGTCCGCGTTTGTCACGGCGCAGACGAAGACGCCGTCACCTGCCGCCGGCGTCGAGTTGTCGTCGCTCGACCGCAAGGTCGATCCGTGCGTGGACTTCTATCAGTTCGCGTGCGGCGGGTGGGTTGCGGCGAATCCACTGCCGGCAGACCGGCGATCGTATGGTCGCTTCGCGGAGGTCCAGGATCGCAACTTCGAAATCCTGAGGCGCGTGCTCGAGTCGCCGTCACCGAACGGAAGTGCCGACGCGCGGAAGGCTGCAGACTTTTACGCGGCGTGCATGGACGAAGCGGCGATCGAACGCAAGGGGCTCGCGCCGGTGTCGGCGGATCTGATGATGCTCGATGCGTCGCGAAACCCCGACGACTTGCCAGTGGTGGTCGCGCACCTGCACGAGTTCGGCGTGCCGGTGCTGTTTCGGTTCGGATCGCAAAGCGACGCAGACGAAGCCACCCGGCAGATTGCGAACGCGGATCAGGGCGGCCTGGGCCTGCCGGATCGCGACCTATATATAAAGGACGACCAGTGGTCGCGCGATATCCGCCTAAAGTACACCGCGCACATCGAGAAGGTGTTCAGGTTGGCGGAAGAAGAACCGGCTGATGCGGCAGCCCACGCGCAAGCGGTGGTCGCGTTCGAAACCGCGCTGGCGCGCGCGTCGATGGATCGGGTGAGCCGGCGCGAGCCGAAGAATACGCGTCATCGCGTGACCTTGACCGACTTTCAAGCGGCCACCCCGCGTTTCGATTGGAAGAAATACGCCGGTGCGACGGCAGCGCCGAAATTTCAGATCCTCAACGTCGGCAATCCGGATTTCTTCAAGGCGCTGAACGCGATGATCGACGTCAACAACATCGACGACATCCGCGCCTATTTGCGCTGGCACGTGCTGAATGCCGCCGCCCAGTACCTGCCGAAGGCATTTGCCGACGCAGACTTCGAATTCTTCAGCAAGACGCTGAACGGCCAGCCGCAGCAGGAACCGCGCTGGCGCCGCTGCGTAACCGAGACCGATCGGCGGATCGGTGAAGCTGCTCGGCAAGGCGTTCGTCGAGGAAACCTTCACGCCCCAGGCGAAGAACGACACCATCAAGATGGTCGAAGACATCAAGAACGCCATGCGGCAGGACATCGACAGCCTGCCGTGGATGAGCGGCGAAACGAAAAAGGCCGCGATGGCCAAGCTCGAAAAAGTCGAAGACCGAATCGGCTATCCCGACTCGTGGCGCGACTACGGTGGCCTGCGGATTGACAAAGACGATGCGCTCGGCAACGTGCAGCGGTCGATCGCCTTCGACCGCATGCGCAGATCTGAAAAAGATCGGCGAGGAAGTCGATCGCAAGGAATGGGACATGACGCCGCCGACCGTCAACGCGTACTACCGTCCCGATCGCAACACCATCAACTTCCCTGCCGGCATCCTCCAGCCGCCGTTCTACCGATCGAATCGCGATGCCGCCGTCAACTATGGCGCCGCCGGTGCGGTGATCGGCCACGAGCTGACGCACGGCTTCGACGACCAGGGCCGCAAGTTCGACCCGGAAGGCAACCTGCGCGACTGGTGGACGGGAGCCGACGCGAAGGCCTTCGAAGACCGCGCCGCCTGCGTCGCCGATCAGTATTCGGGCTATACCGTCGCCGGCGACAACACGCGCATCAACGGGCGACTGACGCTCGGTGAAAACACGGCCGACAACGGCGGCCTACGTCTGGCGCTCTCGGCGTATCTGAACGGGCCGGGTGCAAGGAACAAAGATAAGCTGGACGGCTTCACGCCCGAGCAGCGCGTGTTCCTCGGCTGGGCACAGGTGTGGTGCGAAAACGCGCGGCCGGAAGCCGAGCGCATGAAAGCGCAAACCAATCCCCATTCGTCGAACAAGTACCGCGTGAATGGCCCGCTGTCGAACATGCCGGAGTTCGCCAAGGCATTCCAGTGCAAGGCGAACGCGCCGATGCTGCGCCAGAACGCATGCCGAGTATGGTGAACAGTACATCTGGTCATTTGTTCATCTGGTCATCTGGTCATTTGTTCATCTGGTCACTGATTGATCAATTGCAATGACCAGATGACTAGATGACTCAATGACCAGATTAGGTGAGTCTCTCCGCGATCCATGAGGCGATTGTTTCCTGCGATCGATGTCCGCGGTTGCGCGCGTATTGCGCCGACGTCGCACGGGTGAAGAAGCGGGCGTATCGCGACGACGCCTATTGGGGCAAACCAGTTCCGGGATTTGGTGACCCACAAGCCCGCCTGCTGCTGGTCGCGCTGGCACCGGCCGCTCATGGGGCGAATCGGACGGGCCGACCGTTTACCGGCGACGGCGCCGGCGGCTCGGGAGATTTCCTGATGGCCGCGTTCCATCGACGGGATTTGCCAACCTTGCCAACTCGCAACACCCACGCGATGGTCTGCGCTGCGTGACGCCTTCATCACGTCGGCGGCGCGTTGCGCGCCGCCGGAGAATAAGCCGACCCCCAGGAATTAGCCAACTGCGCGCCGCATCTCGCCGGCGAAATCGAGGCCCTGCCGAACGTCCGTGTCGTCGTCGCGCTCGGCAAGATCGCCTTCGATGCGTACCTTCGGTTCCTGCAACACGCGGCATCGAGCTTCGGCCGAGGCCAGCGTTCGCGCACGGGTCGGTCCACAAGCTGCCCAACGGACAAGTGCTGATTGGCTGTTATCACCCGAGCCGACAAAACACCAACACCGGCAAGCTGACGCCACAGATGATGCGCGCGGTGTTCGCGCAAGTCGCGCGGCGACTGAAGGCAAAGTAGTCAATTTCCAGCTGGCGCAATAACCCGCCGCAGGGTTGCGGCGTCGATGTTGCCGCCGCTCATCACGCAGACCACTTTTCGCCCGGCGAGTTGATCGCGGAGTTTCATCGCCGCGATCAACGACGCCGCACCGGCGCCTTCGGCAAGATTGTGGGTGGCGCGCAGCGCGAGACGAATTCCTTCGGCGATCTCCTCTTCGGTCGAGCGTGACCAGGTCGTCGAGCTCTTTTTTCAGAATCTCGAACGTCAAGTCGAACGTCACTCGAGTGGCCATTCCTTCAGCGAACGTGTCAGCCTTGTCTCCGACGACTCGCGACGGACCGCGCCACGAACGCGCGAATGCGTCGGCACGCTCGGCCTGAACGCCGATGACTTTGGCGGAGCTGCCGAGTCCGGAGCGAACCAACGCACATCCGCACGCGCCGCTGCCCCCGCCGATCGGCACGATGATCACGTCGGCATCGGGGCATCTGTTCGAAGATTTCGAGACCGTAAGTGCCAACCCCGGCAATCAGCAATGGCTCGTTCGCGGAATGCACGTAGCGCAACCTACGTTCGTGCTGCATCTGCTTCGACTTTTTCCCGCGCTTCGTCAAAATCCTTGCCGAACTCCACCAACTCGGCTCCGAGCGCGCGCATCGCGGCATTTTTTTCCGGGTTGTTGCCGAGCGGAACGACGATGACACAGGGCACGCCCTCGCGTTGACACGCCAACGCGATCGACTGGCCGTGGTTGCCGGTGGTCGCGGTAATCACGCCGCGCCGGTCCTCCGGCAAAAGGCTGCCAATCAGGTTCAGCCCGCCGCGCACCTTGAACGCGCCGGTCGGATTGTGATTCTCGTGCTTGACGAGAATGTCGAGACCCGTTTCCCGCGCCAGCAGCGCGTGGTGTAGTAGAGGTGTCGGCCGCACCAGCCGATAAACGCGCTGTCGTGCGGCAACAATGTCCTGCAAACGCGGTGCATGCATAATCTACGTGGAGTGATTGCCCCGGGAACGCGCCTCGGTCCTTACGAAATCGTCGGTCAGATCGGCGTCGGCGGGATGGGCATAGTCTATCGCGCTCGCGATCCGCGGCTGGAGCGCGACCTCGCCATCAAAGTATTGGCCGCGGAACAGGCGGATGCGCTCGCGCGCGAGCGTTTCGTTCGTGAAGCGCGTGCCGCCTCGTCGCTGAATCATCCGCACATCGTCACCATCTATGATGTCGGCGAGGCCGACGGGATCGGGTCGTACTTCGCGATGGAGCTGGTGCTCGGGCGAACGCTCCGCGAAATCGTTCATGGCGGTCCGATTTCGCCCAGCCGCGCCTTGGCACTGGCGATTCAAATCGCCGATGCGCTCGCGGCGGCGCATGCCCACGGCATCGTTCATCGCGACCTCAAACCGGAAAATGTCATCGTCAAGAGTGACGAGACGGTGAAGATTCTCGACTTCGGGCTGGCACGCACGCCCGCCGAGGCGCCGACGCTCCGCTCGTTGGTGACGACCCAGGCCGGGACGATTCTCGGCACGCCGGGCTACATGGCGCCAGAGCAGGCTCGCGGCGAAGTCGCCAATTTCGCCGCTGATCAATTCGCGCTCGGCGCCATCTTGTACGAATTGTTGTCCGGCCGCCGCGCATTTGCGAAGAGCTCGGCGATCGAGACGGCGGTTGCCGCGATCACCGACGAACCGGTGTCGATCCGCGAACTGTGCCCAACGCTGCCACAACCGCTCGAATGGACGATCCGGCGCTGCTTGTCCAAACGCGCCGACGAACGCTATACCTCGACGCGCGATCTGCATCGCGATCTCCGTTGTCCTGCACGAACACGCGTCAAAACCGCAGGCGTCGGCTCCGGTCGCGCTCGAATGGTCCGTTCCCGCCGACTCGACGCCGCTGATTGGGCGGGACCGTGAAGTGGCGCAACTGCGCGAGCTGCTCACCCGCGGCGATGTCCGGCTCGTCACGCTGACCGGACCGGGCGGTGTCGGCAAGAGCCGGCTGGCGGCCGAAGCGGTGCGCGGTCTGTCCGCCTATTTCGATGCCGGGATCTACTTTGTCCCGCTTGCGCCGCTCGACGATTTCCGGCTCGTGCCATCGGCGATCGCCCAGATCCTCGAGGTGCGCATCGGATCGGATGGCGCACTCGCAGCGCTGAAGTCGCATTTGCGAGCGCGATCCGGCCGACTGTTACTGGTGCTCGACAACTTCGAACACCTGGCCGACGCGGCAACGACAATCGCTGAAATCGTCGACGCGTCGCCCGGCGTCTGCGTCGTGGTGACCAGTCGGTCGGTGCTGCATCTGACCGCCGAACGCGAGTTCCCGGTCCCGGCGCTCGGACTCGCCCGATGCCGCGGCACGCAGCCGAGCCGACGTGGTTGCCCGGGCGCCAGCAGTCGCGCTGTTTGTCGAACGCGCAGCCGCAGCCCGGGCGGGCTTCGCGGTCACGGCGGAAAACGCGGCCGCTATTGCTGAAATCTGCGCACGGCTCGACGGCCTGCCGATGGCGCTCGAACTCGCCGCGGCGCGAATCAAGATGTTGACGCCGGCCGCGCTGCTGGCGCGCCTCGAGGGCCGCCTGCTGACGCTTGGCGGCGGCGCACGCGACCTGCCCGAGCGGCAGCAGACCATTCGCAGTGCCATCGACTGGAGCCACGAGCTGCTGTCGACGGAAGACCAACGGCTGTTTCGTCGCCTCGCGGTATTCGTCGGCGGATGGAGCCTCGAGGCGGCGGAGGCTGTGTGCGACGTGCGTCAGGATCTCGGCCAGGACATCCTCGATGGCATGACGTCGCTGGTCGAAAAGAACCTCTGCCAGCAGCTCGACCGCAGTGACGAGCCGCGGTTCACGATGTTGCAGACGATCCGGGAATACGCGCGCGAAAAACTCGACGCTTCAGACGACGCGCCAATCGCCGCGCGAGCCCATGCCGCGTACCTGATGGTGCTCGCCGAGGAAGGCGATTCATCCGACCCGAACGCGCAGGCGCGTTGGCTCACCCGATGCGACCTCGAACTCGCCAACATCCGCGCAGCGATCGATCACCTCACGGCAACGCGCGCTACGGAGTGGGGACTGCGACTGTCGATCGCATTACTGCCCTACTGGCAGGGGCGCGGCTATCTTGCGGAGGGCCACCGTCGATTGGCGACGCTGCTCGATCTTGGCGATACAACGGTCTCGCTCGAATTGCGGGCGCGGGCGATGTTCGCGGTGAGCACGCTGTTGAATCCGTCAGCGCACTACAGTGAAAGCCGACGCTGGGCCGAGCAGGCGCGTCATCTGTATCTGGAAATCGGGGACCGCCGCGGCGCCGCCATCGCGGCCAACGCCGTAGGAGTCGCCTCGCGAGGACTCGGTGAATATGCGTCGGCGCAGCAGAGCTTCGAAGAGAGCCTCGAAACCTGGCGCACGATCGGTGATCTAACCGCGCAAGCTCGCGCGCTCAGCAACCTTGCCAGCATCGACGCCCTCGAGAATCGACCTGACGATGCGATCGCGCGTTACCGGGAATGCCGTGCAATGTTTGATCAGGCCGGCGATGACGTCGGCGCGACCTGGAGCCTCGTACACGAGGGCGATGTCCGTCGCGGCCAACATCAGTTGGAGGTTGCGAGGCGACTCTATAGCGAAGCGCTGGAACGCTTTCAACGACTCGACTACGACTGGGGGGTAAGCAGCGCCCACGAAGCGCTCGGTCATGTTGCGCGCAAGGAACGCCGCGGCGCCGATGCGCAGCGGCATTTCAGCGAAGCGCTCGCGGCCGCACGACAACACGGAGATCTGCGCGGCGTGTCGCGGATTCTTGAAGCGGTCTCGATCCTGTTCGGCGAATCGGGAGACGCGCGGCGTGCCTTGATGCTGGCGGGAGCGGCCGCATCGCTGCGCGAAACGATTGGCGCACCGCAGTCGCGCGTCGAACGCGAGACGCTCGAGGTTTCGTTACGGGCATTCCGCACCGGACCGCACGCGCGGGATGCGGCGCGCAGTTGGGTGGAAGGGTCGGCGTTGTCGATCGACGACGCCATCGCGTGCGCGAGCGCCGCTAGCGCACCGTATCCCCAACAGCAGTAACGGTCCGAAGAGGAACGCCGAGACCGCCAAGATCGCCGAGGGTGAATTTATTGTGATTCTCGGCGTTCTTGGCGAGCTCGGCGTTCATCGTGATTAAGCGAGCGGACGAGACGGTCTGCTAGCGATAGTTGACCGGATCGAGCAAGCGACGCACCGCCGACACCCGGTTGGCTGGAATCCCGGTCCGTCGCGCGTGCTCCTGGACCGTCGCCTCGTCCGGCGCCAGGTAAACGCAGTAAATCTTGTCCTGCGTGACGTAGCTATGCAGCCATTGGATCTGTGAGCCGAGCTGTCCCAGTGACTCCAACGATTTTTTCGATACTGCGGCGAGTTGATCGTCGGTCATCTGACCGGCGCCCGGTACTTCACGCTCGATGATGTACTGCGGCATAGGCGATCGGATGATACATCAACGACATTCCGCGGCGAGGCTGCGCACCAGCGGAACAATCGTGTCGGGGCGATCCGTAATTAAAGCATCAACACCGTAGGACAGCAGCCGCTTCGCTTCCGCGGCATCGTCCACCGTCCACACCTGAACGCCAAGCCCAGCGGCATGTGCGTCATTGACGAATCGCGGCGACACGACGCGGGTCGACCCGGCCCATTCAGGCACCTGATAGCCATCGTACGCGACGTGTTTCACCGGCCACCGGCACCACGATCGATAGAGCGCCCATCGCACTTCTTCACGAGCGCCGCTGGTGGCTGCGGCGGGTTCGAGTTCACGGACCGCGCACAGCACTCGAATGCCAAACGCCCCGAAGCAGACACGCTCGACCGCGTCGGCGGCGCGGACCGCCTCAACCGCGGCGCGCGCGAGCGTCGGGTGGTTGACCTTGAGCTCGATGATGACGCGAGCATCGCGATGCCGCCGCAACACATCGTCCAGTAACGGGACTGCCGCGCGATTCAGTTCCGCGGCGGTTCGCGCGGCAACCGGTCCGGTCAACGATGTGGTGCGATTGAGCGTGCGGTCGTGATGCACGACGACACCTCCGTCCGACGACAGGTGAACATCGAGTTCTAATCCGTCGGCACCCAGCGCGAGACCATTGTCGAACGCCGCCATGGTGTTTTCGGGCGCCAACGCGCTGCCGCCGCGATGGGCAAACACCAACGGTCGCCGCAGCGCCTCGGTGTCGAAGAAGGAATGGCGCACGATGCGAAAGTCTATCTTGTGTAGAATCGAGCCATGGCGGACATCAGCACCCTGGGAGAGCTACGACGATCCGGTTACCGTTCGCGCCCGGTCAAGCAAGAAATTCGCGACAATCTCGTCTGCAAGCTGCGCGCTGGCGCGCCGTTGTTCCCCGGCATCATCGGTTACGACGAAACCGTCATCCCTCAGCTGGTCAACGCCGTGCTGTCGCGGCACAACTTCATTCTGCTGGGCCTGCGCGGTCAGGCGAAGAGCCGGATTTTGCGCGGTCTGGCCGGACTGCTCGACGAACGGATTCCGGTCGTTCCAGGCTGCGAAATCCATGACGATCCGCTCGCGCCGTTGTGCGCCTCGTGCCGTGCACGGGTGTTGCGCGAAGGCGACGACCTGCCGGTGGTGTGGCTGTCGCGCGACGATCGCTACGTCGAAAAACTCGCCACGCCGGACGTGACCATTGCCGACATGGTCGGCGACATCGACCCGATTAAGGCGGCACAAGGCGGTCTCGATCTCGCCGACGAGCTGACGATGCATTACGGGCTGTTGCCGAGGGCGAACCGCGGCATCTTCGCGATCAATGAGCTGCCCGACCTCGCTGGCAAGATTCAGGTGGGCCTGTTCAACATCCTCCAGGAAGGCGACGTTCAGATAAAGGGCTACCCGATACGGCTGAAGCTGGACGTGATGCTCGTCTTCACGGCAAACCCGGAAGACTACACGGCGCGCGGCAAAATCATCACGCCGCTGAAGGATCGGATCGGCTCGGAAATTCGCACGCACTATCCGGCGACCCGCCATAACGCCCTCGCGATTACGCGGCAGGAAGCGTGGACCGATCGAACCGGCGCGGTCAACGTGCAGATCCCCGATTACGTGCGCGAAGTCATCGAAGAGGTGGCCTTTCAGGCTCGAGCCGATCGCAAGATCGACAAACGATCGGGCGTCAGCCAGCGCCTGCCGATCACCACGCTCGAGCTCGTGGTGTCGAACGCCGAGCGTCGCGCGCTGGCCAACAACGAAGGCGTAGCGGTGCCGCGGGTAACCGACGTCTATGCGGCGCTGCCGTCGATTACCGGCAAGTTCGAGCTCGAGTACGAAGGCGAGCTACGTGGCGCCGAGCAAGTGGCGCGCGACCTGATCCGGTCGTCAGTCGGAACGGTTTTCTCGGGCATCTTCGACGGCATCGACACCCGGAAGGTGGTCGAATGGTTCGACCTCGGCGGGTCGCTGCCGCTCAGCGATACGACGTCGTCGGACGATGTGATTGGGCAGGCGCAGGGCGTTCAGGGCTTGCGCGACCTGGCGGAAAAGGCCGGCCTGCCGCCGGGCGCCCCGGCACCAGTCGTCGCGGCGGCAATCGATTTCGTGCTCGAAGGCCTCTACGCGCAGAAGAAGATCAGCCGCAGCGAAGAACGCGGCTACGCGGCCGCCGAAACCGCCTCGCGCCGTCCGACACGTCGCGAAGAGCAGACGTTGGACGAAGAGATTCGGATGCCGGGCGGGAAGAAGAGTACTACAACTAAGAACTGAGAACTAGAGAACTGAGAACTGAGAACTGAGAACTGTTTGAAGTACCGATATACGAAATTCACCGGCGATGAGCTCGACGAACTGGATCTCGAGGATCTGGTGTCGAAGCTTTCCGATCTGCTGCTGTCCAGCGGGTTCAGCAACCCGTACGCGACCGACGAAAACGATCGGACGATGCAGGCGCTGCATGACGCGATTCTGGATGCGTTGTTCAACGGCGGCGTATTACCCGAGGAAACCATCGAGCGACTGCTCGGCGATCCGGCCGACGCGGATCAATCGGACGCGCGGTCGAAGCTGGAAGAGTTGATCCAGAAAATCATCGAGCGGATGGGCCAGGAAGGCTACATTTCGACGCCGCCCGATCTCGCGGCCGAACGCGAGCGCCGGCAAGCGCGCGGCGGCGGCGTGGGTGAAGGCCAGCAGGGTCCGGTGACGTTCGAAGTGACCGACAAGGCACTCGATTTCCTCGGCTATCGCGCGCTGCGCGATCTGCTCGGCTCGCTAGGCAAGAGCAGCTTCGGCCGCCACGACACCCGCGAGCAGGCCACCGGCGTCGAGACGACCGGCGCAGTAAAGCCCTACGAATTTGGCGATACGCTCAACCTCGACGCCACCAGCACGCTGTTGAACGCCGTCCAGCGCGAAGCGGAAGCAGAGCGCACCAGCACCCGGCACCCGCACCCGGCACCCGCACCCGCACCCGACACCCAGCACCAGCACCCAGCACCCAGCACCCAGCACGCGGCACCCCGTCGTCCCATTCATGTCACTCACCGCGACCTGATGGTGACCCAAGGCGAGTATCAAAGCTCGTGTGCGACCGTGCTGATGCTCGATTGCAGTCACTCGATGATTCTTTACGGCGAGGATCGCTTCACGCCGGCCAAGCGGGTCGCGCTGGCGCTGGCGCAGTTGATCAAGTCGCAGTACCCGGGCGATGCGCTAAAAGTGGTGTTGTTCCACGACTCGGCCGAAGAAATTCCGCTCGCGGAACTCGGGCGCGTCAGGGTCGGTCCTTACTACACCAACACCCGCGAAGGGCTGCGGCTGGCGCGACGGATTCTCGATCGCCAGCGGAAAGACATGCGGCAGATCATCATGATCACCGACGGCAAGCCGTCGGCGTTGACCCAGCCGGACGGCCGGATCTACAAGAATGCATTCGGCCTCGACCCGTTCATCGTCGCCGAAACCTGCGCCGAGGTCGCGGCGTGCCGTAAAAGCGGCATCATGATCAACACCTTCATGCTGGCGCGCGATTACGACCTGGTCAGCTTCGTGCGCCGCGTCGCCGAAATCTGCAAGGGCAAGGCGTATTTCACCACACCCTACACGCTCGGCCAGTACGTATTGATGGACTACGTGAACAAGAAAACGCGAACGATTCACTGATGTCAGACCTTCTGCCGATCTTTCCGCTGCCGAACGTCGTGCTGTTTCCGAATGTATTCCTGCCGCTGCACATTTTCGAACCGCGTTATCGCGACATGGTGGCGGACGCGCTCAGCGCCGACCGGCTGATCGGGATGGTGCTGTTGCGACCGGGCTGGGAATCAGATTACGAGGGCCGGCCGCCGGTCTATCGCACCGGCTGCAGCGGTGTGATTACTCACGCCGAACGGCTGCCTGATGGTCGCTACAATATCGTGCTGCGCGGCCTCGAGCGCTTCGGGATTCTCGACGAAGATCACGGTTGCAGCTATCGCCGCGCGCTGATCGAGCCGCTGGTCGAAGGCGAACTGATCGCCCGCGACCGCGACGAAATCCGCAACTGCCGCTCCAAGCTCGAATCGATTCTGGCGCCGGCGATCGAACGGGCCGGCGCGCCGGACGTCCGCCTCGACGCGAAAATGCCGGCGGCGATGTCGGACGAAGATCTCGTCAACGCGCTGTCGCAGTACCTGGATCTCGAACCGCTGGAGAAGCAGGCGCTGCTCGAGCGTCCGTCCTTGCGGGCGCGCGCCACCTCACTGGTCGAGCTGCTCGAAATGAAGATGATGGCGGCGCGCACGCCTGCCGCATCCAACGTCGCTCACTGAAAGAGCAACGGAGGCACTTCCCTCCGTTACGTCCGTTCGGCTCCGACCGCGGCCAGCGCGACAACCAGCCAAGCCAGCGCGTCGCCGCCAGGCGATCCAGCGCCGGCAGCAAGCCTTCGGCCAGCACGCGACACGTACCAAAAAATATCGCGGCGAACACAAAGGCCACGGTCAGACGACCGGCGGCGGATTCGAGCAGTTGATCGTTCGCGTAAACGATAGCGAGCAAACCCTCAACGCCGCCGACCAGCGCAAACGCGGCCCCGGCCAGGCCGAGCGTCCGCCAGAAGATCGCACCGCGGCGCGGCACCAGCGCCGGCGCCATCAGGAGAAACGCCCCGAAAACGAACGCCCACTTCTTCAGCGACGGCTCTCGCGGCACCGCAGTAGCGGCATCGGTCAACACGCCGTTGAGCAACCGGTTTTCCTGAACATCGTAGTAAGCGGCGGCGTTTGCCGCGACGATCAGCGGGATGCCGAACGGTGTCCTGATTGCCAGCGTGCCGGCAAGCGTCAGAAATGCATCGTAGGCAGCGATGAAATAGCGGTCGCGGCGAACCGCGCGGAGAAGATGCTCCCGCTCGCGCGTCGGCCGGACGCGTGTGCCGATCGCTTCCGCACCGAACACTGCCTGTTGCGGTGGATCGACAAACTCCGGGAGATGCACGCGATCCCGTTCGCGCAGGAGCTCCAACGCGAGCATCGGCGAATGGACACCTTCGGGGAGCGGCCGCGCCGGCCGCAATCGCGCCGGCGCCGCGGTCCACAGGCCGAGGCCTGCAGCCACCAGGCCGACCCAAAATGTCGCGATCGACAATCTATTGAACGCAAGTCGCATTGTTCGCGTCGTTCAGTTGATGCTGCAGTTCAAGTCGTTCGCGGCGCATCAGGCTCCAGGCGTCGTGCAGCCGTCCGCGATCCTTGGGTGTCAGATGCCACGACAGCGGCGGTGCCACATCGTCGGTTTCGGCATTCAGCCGGCGTGGAAACTCGAACGTCACCGGGACGATCACATGGCCGCCGTATTGATTCCGCAGGAGTTGCACGTGCAGGTCGCTGTTGGACAACTGCCCGGTGCCGCGCACTGCCAGCGTCGTCGTCAGCGGCTGGAATGCCTCGAACAACCAGCCGCGGCTGCCGCCGGTTGAATCGAAACCGCCCGAGGGAGAAGAGCGAATCTGCACGAACACGATCCGGCGAGGCGTGGCGGTGCCGTCGCTGAGCGCCTCGTCCAGCCATTCCACCAGCGTGGCGGTACCGTAATTGTCGTAGTAGCCGCCGTCGACGAGGTGGACTGCGTTCTCGAACACTCCACGACGTTTGACGCGGGCCGGCGGCGAGACGTATGGAAACGTCGCCGACAACCGCGCCGCGGTGGCAACCAGCAGATCGACGTCGCCATATTCCTCACGGAAATCGAGCAGCGGACTGCGCCGCTCGGCCTTTGCGACCGTGGTTGAACCGAGCACCATGCGCTGGCCGGTTTCCACCACCGTCGCGTTGAACATCACCGCCGGCCGCTTCGCGCCGGCGGTGTCGTCGCGCCATGACAGAAGCGTGGACGTGCCAAGCGACGCCGTTCGTTTCCATGCGTCTTCCAGCGCCGTCCCCCGATCGGCTGTCAGGTTGCGACCGTTCCACAGCGACGGCGGGTTGAAGTCGAGGCCCTTCAAGAACGGCGCGACCGTCCAGACTAAATCGGGATATGCCAGACCGAACGCCACTTCATCCAGGCTCGATGCTTCGGCGGCCTTGACCGAAGGCTCGCTGTCGATGTCGCTCATGGGCGGCAACGCGCCGGTCGCCGGGTCGTAGGCATCCAGAAAAAACATCGCCCCCGCCGAACCGCCCGAGACGGCGCTGATTGCTACCAGCGCTCGATCGAAGCCGGTGCGGCAGGCCACGGAGTCGTGTTGAATGCCGGCCAGCACCCGAGCCGCCCAGGCCGACGCTTGAATGCCACCGCCGGTTGCGGCAACAACGACCGCAACGTCTCCGTTACGGCGGGCGAGCACGGTCGCGGCAGGCACGGGTAGTTCGGTGCGCGCGGTCGGAATCGACGCGAAGAAGTGGTCGCCCTGGGGAAAAACCGAGACCAGCGTCCCGTAAGTCGCCAGCACCAGCAAGGCCGGGATGCGGAATCGATCGAAGAGGAACGTGATGGCCGTCAAGCCCCAGCACAGCATCATCGACAGCAGCAACACGATGCAGAGTGTCGGAATGGCGCGAAGAATCGGCCGGAGGTCGGCATCGTATTTCAACGCGAACAGCACCGCATACAACAGCATCGAGATGAACAGCTGAACGAGGGCAAACAGATGGCGGAGCCGAACCTCTCGCGTTTGCGGATCGGTGAATCCCTCGGGCGTCAGCGACACGACCCACACGAATGGGCGGAACAGAAAGTGCGCCAATCCCGACTTCGCGCGCGCCGGAAACAGTTTCCACCAAATCTCGCGCACCCGGATCAGCAACACGAACACCGCGATGCCGAACAGTGCGCCGAGCAGGCCGCCGAAGACCGTGCCGGTGCTCTGAATGAAGGCGCCGCCGACAACAGCGACGGCGGCGAGGAGTGGGAAGAGCCGCAGCAGCAGTTGCAGTCCTGCCGACTTCTCCACTGGCCGCAGCCCGAATCGCTCTTCGCCGTCGGCGACGATCAGCGACGCGGTTACCCAGATCGTGGCCGCGGCCATCAGCGCGAGCACTGTGACCAGTGCGAAGGCGACGACGACTTGCGCGAACGAGGCGCCGCCAGCCGGGGCGGACTGATCGGTAATGTCAAACAGACCGCGCAGCAGCGGACCGGCAATGGCGTCGGTTGGAATGGCGATGAACGGCAGGGCCAGCAGCGAGAGGCACACCAGGATGGGGACGCGCAGGACGTAGCCGTACGCGAGGCTGCTGAGGGTGATTTCGAACCGCGATCGCATACGCGGAGACCGGCGTCGATTCTAGCTGGACGCGCGACTGGCTATGACTTCGACAATCTTCTCACCGTGAAACCGGCCATTCTCGATAAAGACGGTTCCGGTATCGACTCCGGCAATCGCGCCGCCGGCGACGAAGATTCCCGGCACATTCGTTTCGAACGTCTCTTTATCGTGCATCGGGGCATTGCGGTCGTTCAGTCGCACGCCCGCACGACACAGCAGGTCCGCGTCGGCGCGGTAGCCGGTCAACAGATAGACGGCGTCGGCAGGAATTTCCTCGACCGCGGACGCATCCGCAACCGCCGGCGATGCGATCGTCGAGGCCGGCGCCTGTGAAGCGTCCGCGTCGGCCAGCAATTCCCGCTGTCGCGCCGTTTCGTCGTCGGCGGCCGGATTGGCGATCGACTGCACGATCACGGACGTCGGCCGGATCGCGGTCAGCTGCGCGCTGAACCGGGCCGCGATCGAACCCTCCTTGATCCGGTTCTCGATATCGGGACGAACCCAATACTTGATTGTCCGCTTCAACGCCGGATGGCGATGAACCATCGTGACGTGGACGCCGGCGCGATACAGCAGCAGCGCAGCCTCTGCGGCGGAGTTGCCGCCGCCAACAATCACCACGCGCTGACGATAATGTAGGTGCGGATCGCCGAAGTAATGGCTGACATGAGGCAGGTCTTCGCCGGGAACGCCAAGCATCGCCGGATGATCGTAATAGCCGATCGCGAAGATCACGTTTCGTGCCAGCCGCACACGGCGAGCGCCTTTCGACGACCGAGTTTCGAGCTCGAACAGCTGCTCTCCGCCGTCGTGCGTGACCGACAGCACTTTCTCGTCGAATACGATCGGCAGATCGAAGCGGTCGACCACCTTGCGGTAGTACGTCAACGCTTCGCCGCGCGATGGCTTGTCGTGCGGTGAGACAAAGGGCATGCCGCCGATTTCGAGCAGCTCAGGTGTCGTAAAGAACACCATGTGGGGCGGAAAGCGATAAATCGAATTGACTAGAACGCCCTGTTCGAGCACCTGATAGTCGAGGTTGCGTTTTTTCGCAGCGATTGCGGCGGCCAGTCCCGATGGCCCGGCGCCGATGATGACGACATCCCGAACAGACATATCCGGTTGATAATAACGCGTTCTCTCAAGGAGCTACTTCATGGTGCGCCGTGTCGCGGTCGCCGTTTCCGCCGTTGTGGTGTTGTGCGTGGTTTCACCACACGCCCAGAGCAAACGCTTCATTACCGAAAAAGACCTGTTCAAATTCACCTGGATCGCCGATCCGAACATCTCGCCTGACGGATCGACGGTGGCGTTCGTTCGCGTGACGGTGAATGAAAAGGAAAACCGTTACGAGTCGTCTCTCTACGCGGTGCCCACGGATGGATCGACGGCACCGCGGCGATTGACGTCCGGCATCCGCGACACCACGCCGCGCTGGTCGCCCGATGGCAGGCTGCTGGCCTTCGTCCGCACGCCCGCGAGTCAATCGAGCGGTGGAGACAATGCCAACAAGACCCCAGCCGTCGCAGATCTATTTATTGGCAATGGACGGCGGCGAAGCGCGCGCGATCACTGACGTGCAGCGCGGCGCCGGAAACCCGACATGGTCTCCAGACGGCAAAACCATCGCGTTCAGCGCGTCCACCGGGCGAAAGCAGCAGGAAGCGCAGGATGCACAGTCAGGGAAAGACACGGAGAAACCACACGAGAGTGACGTGCAGGTAATCACTCGAGCCGTGTATCGCGCCAACGGTAACCCGACTTACGTGGACAACGAGCATCACACCCACATTTTCACCATCCGCGTGCCTGCGGACGCGATGGACAAGCCCGCGCCCATGCAGCTCACCGACGGGGAGTTCGACGAAGGTGGCATCGCGTGGGCACCGGACGGATCGAAGATTTATTTCACGTCCACACGCGTCTCGGAGCCGTACTACACCGAGGCGGGCGCTG
Source organism: uncultured Acidobacteriota bacterium (assembly GCA_963695635.1). Taxonomy (GTDB): domain Bacteria; phylum Acidobacteriota; class Vicinamibacteria; order Vicinamibacterales; family CAVVIG01; genus DATKHR01. The sequence goes on along the minus strand of CAVOHK010000005.1, from coordinate 117,376 downwards.
AACTCTTCAGCGTGCCGGCCGCGGGCGGCGAGTTGACCAAGGTGGCGAGTATCGACGGCGGCATCGGCGGCATCTCGGTTTCTCCGGACGGCAAACGCATTGCGTTTGTCGCGGCGTTGAGCGGCAAACCGATCCGTTCGTACAGCCAGTCAGACCTGTGGGTGACCGACGCGACGCCGGGCAGCACGCCCAAAAACCTGACGGCCACCTACGACTACGACATCAGCGGCGGCATCGGCGGCGATCAGGCGGCGCCGCGCGGGCAAAATCGCAAACCGATTCTGTGGTCAGCCGATCAGTCGTCATTGCTGGTGGTCGCCGCCGAAAAAGGCAGCGCCAACCTGAAGCGCATCACGATTGCGTCCGGGGCGATCGAACCGATTACCGATGGCTTGCAGGACGTTATCGCCTACAGCGCGACCACGGATACATCGACGATCGCGATGACGTTGTCGACGCAAACGGCGATCAACGACATCGCGGTGCTGCGCCGACCGGGTGAAAAACCGCGCCAGATCACCCGCGTCAACGACGAACTGTTCGGCGGCATCACCCAAAGCCAGCCTGAAGAAATCTGGTACAGAGTTTCGACGGCCGCAATATTCAAGGCTGGATTCTGAAACCGCCGGACTTCGATCCGGCGAAGAAGTATCCGCTGATTCTCGAGATCCACGGCGGGCCGCACGCCGCCTACGGCAACACCTACACGCACGAATTCCAGTGGATGGCAGCGAAAGGTTACGTGGTGTTGTTTACCAACCCGCGCGGCAGCACGTCGTATGGCCAGGACTTCGGCAACATCATCCAGTACCACTACCCCGGCGACGATTACAAAGACCTGATGGCCGGCGTCGACGAAATTCTCAAGAAGGGATACATCGACTCGAACCGGCTCGGCGTGACCGGCGGAAGCGGCGGTGGACTGCTGACCAATTGGACGATCACCCAGACGCAACGATTCAAGGCGGCGGTGGCGCAACGCGACATCGCCGACTGGTACGGCTTCTGGTTCACCGCGGACTTCACGCTGTTCCAGCCGACGTGGTTCCGGAAAGCCCCGTGGGAGGATCCGCAGGATTTCATCGCGCGCTCGCCAATCACCCACGTCGCCAACGTCACGACGCCGACGATGTTCGTGCTCGGTGATCAGGATTACCGGACGCCGCCCGCCAACGGCGGCGAAGAGATGTTCCGCGCTCTCAAATATCGAAAGATTCCGACGGTGATGGTGCGCTTCCCGCGTGAAACGCACGAGTTGTCGCGTTCGGGCGAACCGTGGCACCGCATCGAACGGCTCCAGCACATCGTCGGCTGGATGGATCAATGGCTCCAGGGGAAGAAGACCGCCGCCTACACCAATCCATAGCGTGGCGAGCTTCCCACGAAACGATAGAACGCCGAGACCGCCGGGACCGCCGAGAAAAGGAACCGTTCATCCGAAAAGCGGCGCCGTTCGTCGGCGCGACTCCCCGGTGCTCCTCCGAGACCGCTAGATTCGTATTGGAGGAACGTCACATGAAATTCATCGCTTCGGTGGTCACCTGGTTCTTGTCTCTGCTGATCGGCATCGCCGTCCAGGCGCAGGCGCCTGAACGGTTCGACATGCAGGTACGCAACGATTTCTTCGCCGGTTTCGCCGGGGACATGGCGCGGCTGCAGAAAGGACTCGACGCCTGTGAGCGCGCACTCGCAGAAAATCCGAAGCATGCCGAAGCGCTCGTCTGGCACGGGTCGGGTCTGTACTTCAAGGCTGGAATGGCGTTTCAGCAGGGCGATCAGAAATCGGGCATCGAGCTGTTCACACGCGGCATAAAGGAAATGGATGACGCCGTCGCGCTCGCGCCTGAAAATGTTGGTGTGCTGATCCCCCGCGGCGCGGTGCTGCTCAATGGAACGCGGTTCATGGCGCCCGAGATGGCCAGGCCGCTGATCGAAAAAGCACTCGGCGACTATGAAAAAACCTTCGCCATCCAGTCGAAATCGGGCGTCTTCGCCACGCTCGGCGATCATCCGAAAGGCGAATTGTTGTTCGGGCTTGCCGAAGGGTACGCGCGCCTGGGACAACCCGACAAGGCGCGCACCTACTTCAATCAGCTGATCGAGCACGCACCGGCGTCGGGTCACGCACCGCAAGCGAAGGACTATCTGGCGACTGGTGAAGCGCCAAAGATCCAGGGGCTCGGCTGCGTCGGCTGCCACAAGTGAATCCCGAGACTGTCCGCTACTGGCGCCGCATCTTCGTCGGCAACCTGATCGCGTCGGCGGTCGTGTTGTTCGCGTTCAGCGGCGTCACCCTGCGGACGCCCGGACCGCAGGTGGTTCGCGCTTACGCCATCGCACTGCTATTTTCCACGTGCATCGCACCGTTCGTCGGGGCGGTCATGCCGCGGCTCGCGCCGTGGGTATGGCAGCGGACGCACTTTCCGGTGAACTGGATCGTCATCGCCATCGCAATGGCGGCAATGGCGATCGTCGGCAGCCTGGCCGCGATCGCGGTGCTGCTCGGCATCGGCATGATTCCCGCGACGGATTTCGCCAACTGGTTTCGCGGGAGCATTCGCATCGCGATCGTTGTTACCCTGACCATCGGACTGTTCATTACGGCCTACGAGATGACCAAGGCGCGGGTTGCCCAGGCAACGGTACAAGCGCAGCTCGCGTCGCTCGAATCGCGGGTTCAACCGCATTTCCTCTTCAACACACTCAATTCGATTGCGGCGCTGATTCACGAGGATCCGAAAGGCGCGGAGCGGATGACCGGCCAACTGGCATCGCTGATGCGATCGTCGCTCGATCAACAGGCAACGCCGCTCGTCGCACTGGACGACGAATTACAAACCGTCCGTGACTATCTGGCGATCGAACAGGTGCGGTTCGGCGAGCGGCTGCGTTATCGCATTGACGTCGACGAGCCGGCCCGTCGCGCACGCATACCACGCCTGAGCATTCAAACCCTCGTCGAAAACAGCGTGAAATACGCGGTCTCGCCGAGCCGCCAGGGCGCGTCGATCACAATCACGGCGACCGCGTCGACGTCGAGACCGCCTGCGCCGACGTCGTTCAGGATTTCTGTGGAAGACGACGGTCCCGGGTTCGACCCGGCAGTCGTGACCGCCGGCCACGGCCTGGCGTTGCTGAAGGATCGCACCGCCCTGCTGTTCAATCAGTCGGCGAGCGTCACAATCAACAGCTCTCCCGGCCACACGGTCGTCATCCTGACGGTCCCCGAAACGCACGACCGCCCGGCATGATCCGTTCCTTCATCCTTGACGACGAACGGTTGGCGGTGCAGCGGTTGGAACGGCTGCTGCGCGACACCGGTCGTGTGCAAATCGTCGGAACATCCACCGATTCGCAGGATGCCTTGGAAACGCTGAACCAGCTGGCACTGGACGTGCTGTTCCTGGACATTCAAATGCCGGGCATGACCGGGTTCGAACTGCTCGAACGGCTCGAGCGCCCGCCAACCGTTGTATTCACAACGGCATACGACGCCTACGCGCTCAACGCATTCCAGACCAGCGCGATCGACTATCTGTTAAAGCCAATCGAACCCGAACGTTTGGAGCGCGCCCTCGACAAGGTCGAGCGGTACGCTCAGCAGCCGCCGCAACCTGACGTCCGTGCGCTCGCCCGCGAACTGGCGGCGCAGCTCTCGCCCTCCCGCAAGCTGGATCGGATTGCGTCAAAGGTTGGCGAACGGACCACGCTGCTCGACGTGGCGCGCGTGACGCACTTCGTCGCCCGCGACAAGCTCACGTTTGCAGTTGTCGGCGGGCGCGACCACGTCGTCGATCTCACCTTGTCGCAACTCGAAGAACGGCTCGATTCGCGGCGCTTCGTCCGGATTCATCGCGCGACCATCGTGAATACCGGATTCGTGCAGGAACTGTATCCGGCGGTCGACGGTGGGGTGCTGGTGCGACTGAAAGACGACCGCAAGACCGAGCTCAGCGTGGCGCGCGATCGCGTCCGCGACCTGAAAACCCGCCTCGGCATCTAGTCGCTCGCCACTTGTCACTCGTCGCTCGTCGCTCGTTGCTGGCGCAGCCGAGCGGCGAAGGCCGAGCGGCGAGGGCGAGCGGCGAGTGCCGAGTGACGGCAAAAATCTGCCTAAATCCGAACAAATCGCCGCTGATACGGACTTCCGGATCGCCCTCCGCAACGGCGCCCCGCAGCGCCAAAAGCTGATTGACCGACCGTCCGGTCGGTGTTAACGTCCGCGAAACACCCGTCGAAAGTGGAATCCGATTCGGAGGAGGGCCGATGCGGAAGCTGTGCGTGCGACTCACGGTCGCGCTATTCGTTCTGTTCGTCCCGGCTATTGCGCTCGCGCAGGGCAGCATTGCCGGTATGGTGCGAGACACCAGCGGCGCCATCATGCCCGGCGTCACCGTTGAAGCATCCAGCGACTCGCTGATTGAGAAGAGCCGCACCGCAATAACCGACGGCGCAGGTCAGTACAAGATCGTTGACCTTCCGCCCGGGACGTACTCGATGGCCTATACGCTGACAGGCTTCAAGACCGTCCGGCGCGGCGGCATCGTGATTGAGGGCACGTTCGTCGCCCAAATCAACGTCGAGCTCCAGGTCGGCGCGATGGAAGAGACGCTGACCGTCACGGCGGAAACGCCGACCGTCGACGTCATCAACACGCAGAAGGAATTCGTCGCGAACCGCGACGTCCTCGACGCGATTCCGACGACCCGGCGCGACACCACGGCGCGGGCGCTGCTGATTCCAGGAACAACCGTGACGCCGTTCGTGCTGGGTCAGTACAACCTGACGAGTCACGGGTCCTCGACGTCCGACTTCACGATGGCGATCGACGGTCTGCGCGTCAACAACCTGTGCGGCAGCGGTCAGTACAGCGGCTTCTACATGAACGACGCGCGCCATCCAGGAGTTGAGCTACGCGACCGGATCCGAATCCGCCGAAATCCAGAGCAGCGGCATCCGCGTCAACCAGGTGCCGAAAGACGGCGGCAACCGTTTCTCGGGATCCTTCTTCCTGTCGTACCAGGGCAGCGGCCTGCAGTCGGACAACCGCACCGATCAGATGAAGGCGATTCAGGCGAACGGGCTCCCGCTCATCGCCATCGCCGGCACGGCGTACGACTGGCAGGTCAATCCGGCGTTCGGCGGCCCGATCGTGAAGGACAAGGCCTGGTTCTTCTTCACCTACAAGTACCAGGATGCAAGATCTACGTCCCGAGCGCGAAGTTCCCGGACGGCAGCCAGGCGTATCGCAATCTGATGGGCAACTACAGCGGGGCCGGACGCGTGACGGTCGCTTTGGGCAGCAAGGACAAGGTCCGCGCATATATCGAGAAGCAATACAACGGCGAGTTCTACAACGGCTTCAATACCTACGCCGTCATGACGCCTGAAGCGTCAACCGACGCGTTCGGCGTCGGCTGGATTCCGCAGGTGCGCTGGACGCGCGCGCATTCGAACAAGCTGCTCCTCGAGGCGGGCATCGCCCAGTACAACCAGGCGTACGAGCAGAACTGCTCGCGAACGCGACCAACCCGATGGCGCTGCCCAAGCTCAATGTCTCGACGGGCCTGCTCACGGGCCGCTGCGGCTACCTGATTCCGCCGTACACGAGCGACGACCAACGACTACAACGTCCTCGCGTCGGCCAGCTACGTCACCGGCTCGCCACGCGATGAAGTTCGGCTTCACGAACCTCTGGGGCGAGAACTCGCGGACGTTCGCGCCGCGCGCGAACATCAACACGCTGATCACCGTCAACATCGTCATGCCGGGCACGACGATCCGCTCATCGACTTCCCGTTCGCAGGTTTCGGTCTACAACTCACCGGCCACCGTCGTATCAGAACGTCAACAGCGACCTCGGCCTCTTCGGGCAGGATGCCTGGACGATGAAGCGCCTGACGCTGCACTACGGCGCCCGGTTCGAGCACTTCAACGCGTCGATTCCGGCGGAATCGTCGCCGGCGTCGACCTGGATCGGCGCGCGCAACTTCGCCGAGATCAAGAACGTGCCGAACTGGAACGACTGGGCGGTCCGCTTCGCGGCGGCGTACGACCTGACCGGCGACGGCAAGACGGCGCTCAAGGGCAACGTCGGCAAGTACGTCGCCGCGCAGGCGGCCGGCTTCGCGCAGACGTTCAACGGCATGAGCGGCACCCTTGCCGGTGTGCCGCAGACGCGCACGCTGGAACGACGCCAACGGCGACAAGACGATCCTCAACGCCGACGGCTCGCATCCAGACCAACGAAGTGCTCGGCGGCACGTCGAACTTCGGCCAGGTCACGTCGCGGCCGGATCCGAACCTGCCGCGCGGCTACAACTGGGAATACAGCGTCGTGCTGCAGCGCGAACTGCGGCCGCGCCTGTCGGCGACGGCGGGCTACTACCGCCGCGACTTCTACAACCTCCAGGTGAACGACAACCTGAACGTCGGGCCGAGTCCGACTGGACCGCGCTACACGCATCAACACGCCGACCGACTCGCGGCTGCCGCTGGCGGGACAGCCGATCTCGATGTACACGTTGAACAGCAGCAAAGTCGGCGTCGCAACGGACAACCTGCGCGACGTACTCGACGCAGAACAAGACCACCTACGACGGCGTCGAGTTCACGGTCAACGCGCGGGGCGCCAAGTACCTGCTGTTCGGTGGCGTGACGACCGATCGCCGCGTCTCGACGACTGCGACGGCGAACGCCGGCGACGACGCGTGACAATCCGAACGGCGCTGCGCTTCTGCGACTCGGCTGCCGCCGTTCCGGACCACGGTCAAGGCGTCGGGCGCCTACTCGTTCCCCTAGGACATCCAGGTCAGCGGCTACGTTCTCGGCCGATTCCTGCCCCCAACACGATCGCGGCGAACTACACGGTGACGGCGGCGATTGCGGGCCGTCCGATCATCGGATCCACGGCCGGCGACGACATCGACGGTCGTCAACCTGGTGGAATCGGGACACCCTGTTCCTCGACACGCCAGCATCGGTTCGACATGCGGTTCGGCAAGACGTTCCGCTTCGACCGGTACAGGATCCAGGGTTTCATGGACGTCTTCAACGTGTTCAACGCTCGGCACCGTCACGAGCGTGAACCAGACGTACGCGGCGACCGGCACGAACCTGTGGCTGACGCCGACCGGCATCGTCGACGGCCGGTTCGCACGGTTCGGGCTGCAGATGAAGTTCTGAAGAATGGGGACTGGGGGACTAGGGGACTAGGAAACTAGTCCTGAGTCACTCCAGCCCGCAGTTCCCCAGTCCCTCAGTCCCCCTAGTCCCTCAGTCCCCTAAACGATCCGCCAAAACTCCGACCGCTGCGGTCGTCTTTTGGCCATCCGACCAGCGATTCCTGCCATTTCACACCGTCCGTACGCCCGTTCACCGAAAACGTAATCCAGTAAGCTGTTTGTCCTCTATTATTTAGGGATGCACGAGCCTATCAAATACGCCGAGAAGGGCCTGTCGATTGCCGCGAACGGTGCGTGGGTGGTCTTCAATGCGCTGAACAAAATCAACCAGCGACCTTCCTTTACGCCGAAGTGGTCCGACAAGCCGCTGTTGAAGTCTTACGAAAAGACGAAACCGCCACTTGGCTGGCCGCGCGAGACCGACTCGCTGTGCCCGACCTGCACGCGCGAAGCGCGGCAGGCGATTCTCGACGGTAAGAAAGACGTCAGCGTCCTGCTGAACGAGAAGGTCGGCGAAATCAAAGCGACGATTCTCGAGCGCGACGGCAAGATCCTCATGGTGAAGGATTGCCCGATTCACGGCCACTTCGAGGACGTGATGGCGATCGACACCGATTTCTTCAAGCATCTCGAAGAAGTGTTCCCAGGCCGCGACATCCGCGCCCATAACGACGATAAGCTGCACAACCACGGCTCGAGCACCATCAAGCACGGCCGCGGCTCGGTGCTTACGGTCGACCTGACGAACCGCTGCAACATGATGTGCGACCCATGCTTCATGGACGCGAACCAGGTTGGTTTCGTGCATGAGCTGTCGCTGGGAAGACATCAAGACGGTGCTCGACAACGCGATCACCATCAAGCCGCGCCGACAGATGTCGGTCCAGTTCTCGGGCGGCGAGCCGACGATCTCCCCATACTTCCTTGACGCCGTTCGCTACGCGCGCAAGGTCGGCTACAACAGCGTTCAGGCCGCCACCAACGGCATCGAGTTCGCGAAGAGCCCGGAGTTTGCCAAGGCGGCCGCTGAAGCGGGACTGCGCTACGCCTACCTGCAGTTTGACGGCATCGGCAACGCGGCCAACTCGCACCGCCGCGTCGGCAACCTGTTCGACGTAAAGCTGCGCGCGATCGAGAACCTCTACAGCGCCGGCGTCGACATCGTGCCGGTCGTGACGATCGTCAACGGCGTCAACAACGAGCAGGTCGGACGCATCATCGAGTTCGCGCTCGACAACCCGAAGAAGATCAACTTCCTCTCGTTCCAGCCGGTATCGTTCACCGGCCGGGACGAAGAAGTGACGCCGGAGCGGCGCGCGGCGCAGCGCTACACGCTGTCGCACCTCGCGCACGACGTGAAGAACCAGACCGGTATCGGCGAGCCGGTCCGTGACTGGTTCCCGATTTCCTTCATGGGCAGCTTCACCGACTGGGCCGACGTGACGCACGGCGCCGAAAAGGAATTCGGCCAGCTGACCTGCGGCTGCCACCCGAACTGCGGCGTCGGCATGGCGATCATGATCGACAAGGAAACCAAAGAAGCGGTTCCCGTCACCAAGTTCCTCAAGGCTGAACAACTCGCCAAGGATATTGCCCAGGTGACAGACGCGGGCCGCGGCCGATTCCTGTCGGTGTTCGGCATGGCGCTGTCGCTCGTCCGCAACTACGATTCGTTCAACTCGCCGACCCACTTCAAGCTGACCGATCTGCTGAAGAAGTTCGACAAGACCTTCGGTGCGACCAAGTCGGCGGAAAAGGGCAAGTACGGCCGGGTTGAGGGCGATCGGACGATGGACGACATCGCGAAGCGCCGCGCCGATCGCTGGAACTTCCTGTTCGTCGCCGGCATGTGGTTCCAGGATCTCTTCAACTACGACTTCCGTCGCACCGAGATGTGCATCATCCCGTATGCCACGCAGCAGGGCGAAATTTCCTTCTGCGCGTATAACACCGGCATCGGCTGGAGAAACATTATTGAAAAGATGCACATGACGGCCACGCTCACCAAGTGGTACGAGGAGCACGGCCGCCACGAAATCTTCGCCGGCGGCAAGAGCGTGCAGCTGAATTCGAACGAACATTCGTTGGTGCTGAACGACGAGGCCGTGGCCGCCGGCGCGCAGACCGACCTCGACGATCTCGGTATCGCCAAGAACGCGCGTGAAGAGAAGCTGGCGGCGCAGGCGCGGAAGCACTCCGGGGGAGGAGCCCGGACAAGCACTCCGGGGGAGGGGCCCCGGACAAGACAAGGACGCCCGAAGAACTCGCGCGCGACGCCGAAATGGCCAAGCTCTATCGCCAGCACGTGCTGAAAGAGCAACCGACCCTGCAGATTCAGGGCCTGGGCGGCAAGAAGAAGGCCCAGGAGCCGGCGGAAGTGCTGCACAAGCCGATCGTGTAGTGATTAGGGATTGGGGATTGGGGATTCAGGGATTAGGATCTAACGACCCTTAAGGGCGCGGTCGGGGAAACCTGGCCGCGCCCTTCGCTTTTTTGGGTATCTTCGATCCATCCTTCCGTAGACCGCTGCAAGAATCGCCTTCCTTTTGATTTCCTTGTGATTTGGCGGGCAGGCAACCCGTTACGATCCGATGCCAATTTCAGCCACTGTTCGCATAAGGAGGATCGATGGTTCGTTTCGTTTCCTTCGTCCTGGCGGTCGCTCTCGTTTCGGTCGTCCCGGCACACGCCCAATCGACCGCCACCCTTCAGGGATTGCTCACCGACGCGCAGGGTGCGGTCATGCCGGGCGTCACGGTGACGATCCGCAACGTCGCGACCGGCATCGAACGGACGACGGTCAGCGACAACGCTGGGCAGTATGTCGCGGCATCGCTGCCGCCCGGCCACTACGCGGTCGTTGCGCACCTGGAAGGCTTCAAGGACCAGAACGGCGAAACCGATCTCGGGCCTGCCCAGACGATCGTTCTCAATTTGAAGCTCGGCCTCGGCGTCGCTTTCCGAAAACGTGACGGTGACCGGTTCGTCCCCGCTGATCGATACCGCGACGACGTCGGTCGGCCAGGCGATGGCAGGAAAAGACCGTGCAGGAAATTCCGCTGAACGGGCGCCACTTCGTCGACCTCGGTCCGCTGATGCCCGGCGGCTCGACGTCGCCACAGAACGCGGGCCTCAGCGCGCCGCTCCGCGGCCAGGGATCGTTTTCGTTCATGTCGGCCGGCAACCGTGAGACGTCCGTCAACATGATGCTGAACGGGATCAACCTGAACGACCTGTCCAACTCGCAGGTCACGTTCCAGCCGTCGATCAACACGGTGTCGGAATTCAAGGTGGACAACTCGACGTTCAGCGCCGAGTACGGCCGCAACTCGGGCGCCATCGTCAACGTCGCGACGCGATCGGGCGCCAACCAGATGCACGGTGAAGCGTTCGACTTCTACCGCGACGACCAGTTCGATTCGCGCAACTACTTCAATCCCGCCGAGCATCGACACGTCGGGCAATACCACGCAGCAATCGCTGTTCAACCGGAAGCAGTTCGGCGTCAACCTCGGCGGAGCCGTGGTGAAGAACCGGTCGTTCTACTTCGGCAGCTACGAAGGGCTTCGCCACGAGCAGGGCGTCGACCTGAATTCCGGCACGCTGACCGACGCGCAACGCGCCGGCGTCACCGATCCGACGGCGAAGAATCTGCTCCAGTACATCCCGAAGGCCAACGACCTGACCGGTACGCGCGCGATCAGCTCGCCGCTGGCGCCGGTCACCATCGATCAATACACGATCGATTCACGCAACAACCTGCGGCAGAGCGACGACCTCCATTTCTACTACGCGTTCCAGAAGGACTCCCGCCTGGAGTCGAACGCGCAGGGACAGACTGTGCCGGGCTTCCCGGACCGGCGCGGCGGACACCGCCAGATCATGACGGTCAACGAGACGCACATCTTCAACTCGGCGCTGGTGAACGAAGTGCGCGCCGGATACAACCGGATCAGCATCACGCTTCATCCCGCAGACGCTCGTCGACACGAACGCTCTCGGCATCAACGTCGGCCAAACGACCATGCCGATCGCGCTGCCGGCGATCACGATTTCCGGTCCGGGCCTGATCTTCGGAGGTCCGGCCGGGTTCCCGAGCGGCCGCGAGGTGACGACGTTCGCGGTGGGCGACACCGCAACGTATCTGCACGGCAAGCAGATCATCAAGTTCGGCGGCGAAGCCCGGCGCGTCAAGCACTACGGCTTCAGCCAGAATCCGGGCACCTTCACCTATCCCAGCGTCGCAGCGTTTCAGCAGGGATTCGGCAGCGCCTTTGCCACCACACTCGGCACGCAGGCGTTCAACGCCTACGTGAACGCCATCGGCGCCTTCGTCCAGGATTCAGTCTCGCTCGGCTCGAACGTGAAGCTCGATCTCGGCCTGCGGTACGACTACCTGCCGTCGCCGACCGAGGCTGACGACAAGCTCGTCGCGTTCGATCCGGCGACGCAGTCGCTGCTGCAGATCAACGGCCCGGGCGGGTTCACGCAGGTCACCAAAAACGGCAGCGACTTCCAGCCGCGCGTCGGGCGTCATCTGGAACCCCACGGGTGATGGCAAGACTGTCGGTCCGCGGCGCCTATGCCGTCATGGTGAACCAGAGCAACACCGGCTACTTTACCGGCGAGACCGGGAATCCGCCGATCGTGACGCCGCTGTCGGCGCAAGCCAGCGGCACGGCGGCCAGCAACATCAAGCTGGACAACGCCATCAACGGAGCGGGCGCGGCGACGTCGTCCGCGCCGACCTTCACCGACCCGAACTTCCTGCCGGGTCGGATGCAGTCCTGGAACGTCAACGTCGAGCGAGAGATCGGCCGCATGGGCGTGATGGTCGGCTACTTCGGATCGCACGGCGACCGGCAGCGCATTCCGATCAACCTGAATCAGTTCACGACGCCGGGCGGCACGGTGCGTCCGTATCCCAAGCTCTCGGCGACCTCGCCGATTCTTCCCGGTGCGGCGCTTGGCAACATCACGGAAGCAACCAGCCTCGGCTGGTCGGATTACAAAGGGCTGTGGGTGACGGCGAACCACCACTACTCGCACGGCCTGCAGCTCTCAGGCTCGTACACGCTGTCGAAGTCGACGGACACGAACTCGTACGACGGCACCTTGACGGCCCAGGACAACACGAACCTCGCCGGCTCAGGTGGGGGCATCGGACTTCGACGTCCGCCACCGCATGTCGGTGAACGCGTCGTGGGATCTTCCGTTCCACGGCAACCGCCTGAAGGACGGATGGCAGATCGTCGTCGTCGAGCAGGCCCAGACCGGCAACCCGTTCAACATCGTCACGAACATCACGACGATTACTGGCACCGCAACGGTCCGGCCGGATCTCATCGGAACGCTGCCGTCCATCGTGGCGACACCGAACAACGACAAGAATGGTTTCCCGGTGAGCTACCAGTGGTTTGACGGCCAGACGACGGTCTGCGATCCGCGCATTGCCGCGGGAACCGCCGGCGCCTGCACGTCCTCGTCGATCTTCGCGCTGCCGTACAACGCAGCGGGCGTCGCGCACTTCGGTAACCTTGGACGGAACGTGATGTACGGACCGGGCTTCGGCAATACGGACCTGTCGTTCATCAAGAACATCAAGCTGGTCGGCAGCTCGCGCGCTCAGTTCCGCGTCGAAATGTTCAACCTGTTCAACCAGGGGAACCTCGGCCAGCCGGGCCGCACGGCCGCCGTCGGCAGCACGTCGTTCGGCGTGATCTCGAATACCCGCTTCCCGACCGGCGACTCCGGGTCGGCGCGGCAGATTCAGTTCGCGGCGAAGTTCTTGTTCTGAGAACACGTTGAACGCCGAGCTCGCCGAGGCCGCAGAGAACAATTGTTTCTCGGCGTTCTTGGCGAGCTCGGCGTTCGGATTTCGCGTTTTAGAAAGTTCCCGTTGCTCCGCCCCCGCCTGACCGGCCGCCCCCGAAACCGGGTTCGGATCGGTCGGGCGGTGCGGCGGCATGGGGTTGCCAGAGCGCCGACGCGTGGCCGAGCGCGGTCACAACGTCACGATCGCCTTCCAGGATTCGCGACGCGGTAAATCCAGACCGCTGCGCCCCCGGACCACTCGCGAGCCATCGCCGAATCACGAGCACCGCGCCGAACAACAGGGCTCCAAGAATCATCGGGTCCCAGGAATGCCGCGGCCACCCGAGATACGCCTTGTTGGTTGCGATCGTGACGATCGCGAGCACCAGGTTCGCTCGGATAAACGGTCGATCTTTTTCCCGAAGTCCCAGCCATAACCCGACAGCCGGCATCGCCCAGGTCAGCAGGTATGTCGTCCAGTAAAACCCTCGCGCGCCCGGCGATTGAGCGAGGCCGACCAGCAACTGAAGAGTGATCTGAACGTTGATCACCAGGTAGGCGCCCAGCCAGGCGGCGGCTTGTCGTACTGCCGATTCGTCGCCTGGATAGTCGTCGCCGTGCCGCAGATGATGACCGCGCGCCGCGACGAACGCGACCAGCAGTAGCGCTGCGGAAAGGGTGCGCTCGATCCACTCGGCAAGGTGCAGTTGGAACGGCATCAGCGCCGCGCACGCGAGCGACGCCACGCCGGCGTAAACCAGCCCGTAGCGCGCAAAGATGGCGATGCAGGCGACGGCGGCGAACGCCAACACCGCCAACGCCGTCGTCGAGGCCTCGTCCGCCAGCACCACCGACAGACTTCCGAGCGCGACCGCCATCATCGCCAGCGCCTCTTCGACGCCGAACCGGTAAAGTCGCGCCGTTGCAATCAACCGTTCGGTTGCAACGATCGACACGGTGGCAGCGATCATCAGCCACCAGGCAATGCTCCGATCGTCGCGAATCTGAAAAAATGCGACGACGAAGCCGGCCACCGCGGCGACGATAATGGCGGTAAAGAACGCGAGCACGCTGCGGAGCATTGAGTTGGTGCGGCGCAGATCGGTGCGGAGTTCAGCGTCGAGCGCACTGCCGACAGCGGCGTCGATCAGGCCGGCCCCTGCCCACTCCCGCACCTGTGCCTGCAGGCGGACGCGTTCCTCGTCGTCGCGCGAGTAGGCTCTCATTCTTCGCGTCCCACCCGCCGCGACAAGGCGACGAGCGCCACCAGCACAGCGATGCCGGAAACGATGAAATAAGCGAACATCAGCGAGATGCCCCCCTTCAGCGACCCGAGCACCCGCGAGCTCAATCCAACGTAACCATAGATCACGCCGTAAACAACGAAGACGAATCGACGTCCCTGCACGCCACGGTAAATCGTCACCCCACTCCCCACCAGCAACGCGACCAGCCACAGGCTGCGGTAGTCACTGTCGAAGACGCCGGACAGCAGCGCTCCGAGCGCGGCGTTCACGGCGACATGGAGATAGGTTTCAAGAAAATGCGGCTTGATCGCCAACTGATACAGCGACCATCCAACCGCGGCAGTAACCGTCGCGTAGGCCAGGGCATCGCCGCGCAACGAGCCGGCGATATGAAACCCGAGCATGGTAAAGCGCACGCCGAACCACCCGGCAAGCGTCGAGAGTGCCAATGACAGAACGAATCGGTTGTCGAATCGATAGGCGAGCGCGAAGTAGAGAATCGCCGACGCGAGCAGGTAGAAATCCCAGTTCGCGCGCAGCAGCTGAAAACGGAACTCGATGTAGCCAAGCTCGACGGCGAAAACCAGGCATCCGAGGTAGAGCACGTAGTCGAAGGCGAAGTTCGGCGAGTCGACGCGACCTGGATCGTACGGCCGCGCGTGAGCGAAGCAGTAGTAAAGACAGGCAGCGAAGACTGCGCCGAGCGGCACGACGACCGCGGCGTCGCCCAAGCGCGCAAAGTGTTCGTATACCGTCCAACCAAGGCCGGCGACGAACGACAGCACGCCCAGATAAAACAGGGCGTTCAGTTCGAGGAAGACCGAAAAGCGATCTTTGCGGACGATCGTCGTGAGCACGGCATGCTGCTCACCGGTGATCGCCCCGGTGGCTCGCCAACGCTCGAGCGCGTCGAGCGTCGTCATCTACTGCGAAACAGGCCTCACACCGACGCCTTCGCGGACAGCGGCAATCACTTCGATTTCCAACATCAGTTCGGGTCGCACCAGCCCTTTCACTTCCACAAAGGTGCTGGCCGGTGCGTTCGCGCCAAAGTATCGAGCCCGCACTTCGCGAACGTCGGCGACCTTCGACATGTCGGTGGTGTAGCTGTTCATCTTCACGACGTCCGCAAAAGTCGCACCGGCCGCGCGGAGCGCCGTCTCGAGATTCTTGAACACCTGCTCGGCCTGCGCCTTCATGTCGCCGGCCCCGACGACGTTGCCGTTGCCATCAAAGGCGATCTGGCCCGAGATATAAACGGTCTTCACCGCGCCGACCGTTTCAACCACATGGGTGTATCCGGTCGGCTTCGATAGCGTCGGCGGATTCGTCCGCTTGATATGCGGCCGCGGCGTCTGCGCCGTCAGGAAGACTGGCAACAGTAGCAAGGCTCCAATGATTGCGAAACGCATCGTCCCTCCGTTAAAAGCAGCCGAAGATGAACGCCGAGACCGCGAAGGTCGCCGAGATCTGTCTACCCGCCGCCGCCGCGGCGGCCGCGACCGGCAGGTTTCGGCGGCGCGGGCCGGTACTCCACCATCGCGTTGCTGACGACGGCGATCGGCCGGCCCGGCTGCGAGAAGGTTGTCGGCGGGCCCATCATGTTTTCGACCGTCAACTTTTCACCGAGCAGGCTGACCTGCTGGTCCGCTTCGTTAACTTGAATCACGATCGGTTCGACGCCGGTCGGGCCGACCGCTTTGACGCCGCCGGGGCCTGCTCCGCCGCTGACACGGTCAACAAAGTCGGCGGCGGTTCTGAATTCACTCATCACTGCCGCACGGCTGACCAACGTGTTATCCATGGTCAGCACGCCAATCGTCGCCGTGTAGCGAGCGAAAGCCTTCTTAGCCTTGACCTGCTCTTCGGAATACAGATGCAGGTTGTGCAGATCGAAGGTCAGCGTCGCGATGCCGCGATGCGGCGGAATCTTGATCAGCACGCCGGCCGTCGGTTCGCGGCCGGCGATCACGTTACAAAAAGCTGTCTTGGTTTTGACACCGACGCCGAGGGGCGCTGGACAGCTCACCTCGGCCGGTTCTTTCTTCAGAGCAGAAGCGGGCGGGGCCGCAGGCTTGCTCGCCGGCGGTTTGGTCGTCTGAGCCGTGAGCCCCGCGAAACATACCCAGCCAACCCACGCGACTGATAATCCCCACGCGATTGGTTTCACCCGCATGTCAACATCGTACCCTAGTGGGTGGCCGCCGTACTACCCTTGAGGTGCGTGTCAAAAAACTCGTCGACCCGCCGCCACGCGTCGCGCAGCACGTGCTCGCGCGTGAAGTAATGAAATTCACCGGGGTAGGTCATGAACTCGACCAGGTGACTCTTGTTCTTTTTCATCACCTCGTCCAACAAACGGACCGAGTGCAGATACGGGACGTTGACGTCCGCCGTGCCGTGCAGCACCAGTAGCGGCGTCTCGAGCCGATCAATCTTCGAAATCGGCGACGCGTTGGCATAGACCTTCGGGTTCTGCTCGGGCGTTCCGATTCGGCTGGCCGTCCAGCCGCCGTGATACGGATCCTCGTAATACATCGCGTAGTCGACGACGCCGGCGACATCGACCGCCGCGCGAAACATTTTGGGCTGATCGGTGACGGCAATCAGCGTGAAGAAGCCGCCATAACTGAGCCCCCACACGCCGACCCGGTTCATGTCCACGTACGGCAGCGTCTTCAAGTAGTTCGTCACCATCCAGGCGTCCTGTGCGTCTTTGCCGCCCACATCCATGTAGACGCCTTCGCGCCACGCACGGCCGTAACCGATGCTGCCTCGATAGTCGGGTGCAATGACGATGTAGCCCTTCTGCAACAGGTACTGGTGGAAGCTGTAATAGACCGCGTAATTCCGCTGCACGTGCCAGCCGTCGTAGTTCTGGTTCACACCATCGCCGTGAATCCACACCACAGTCGGATGCTTCTTCGACCGATCGAGATTCTTCGGCACAAAGAGGTAGGCGGGCACTTGTTGACCATCCGGTCCGGCGTAATGGACAACTTCCGGCTCGACGAACGCATCGTGGTTGACCGACGCTGGCATCGAGTTGGTCAGCCGCTGCGCGACGCCGTACACCTGGTTCGCAATCGGCGGTTCAGGGACGTTCACGACATACAGGTCTGCCGAATTATGCGGGTCGGTGTGCTGATAGACCAGCCGCTTACCGTCGGGTGACCATTGAGGTGCGATGTTGGTGCCGCGCTCGGTCGTCACCTGCGCAATCCGCGCGTGCGAGGGATTGCCGGCGATCGTCGCGACGTACAGCTGACGAACGCCATACTTGCCTTCGGAATTGGCGTCGAAGGCGATCCGCTGGCTATCGGGCGACCACTGCGGCCGCCACGCCTCGAACTTGCCCTTGGTGATCTGGACCGGGTCGCCCCCTGCCGCCGGCATCACATACAGGTGGTCCCAGCCGTCGCGGTCGCTGAGAAACGCAATCCATTTGCCGTCGGGTGACGGCTGCGCGTCGCCGTTGGCGTCGCCGGTCATGCTCCAGAATTTCTCCTCCGACGATTTCGACGATCGGTTTGGGCTCGCCGCCGTTGATATCAACCAGCAGAGAAGTGCGGCGTTTGTAGTCCGGAGATGTGCGGTCGAAAACGAAGTGCCGCGCGTCGAGCCAGCGACGGCCACCACCGAATCCACCGCCTGCGGCGAGCGACTGTCGGCGTGCCACCGGACGCGGCGACCACGGATGTCTGGCCTGGCACGTTTTCGTTGATCGTGTAGATGATTTTCGCGCCCGAGTACGCGGGTGTCTGCTCGTGCCGGATCGCCCCGGCGCCGGACGGTGAACACGAGGTGTTGGCCGTCGGGCGACCAACTGATACCACCTATGCCGGACTGCGCGGCGACCTTCGTTTCCCGGCCGTCGCTCAGCGAGCGAATCCACAGTTCGGTGCCAGCGCCTCCTCCACCACCGCCTCGACCGCCTCGCCCTGAGCCGGTCGAAGCGCCGCTGGACGACTGCGCAGCGTTCGCATCAACCGCCGACCGGATGAACGCGACGCGCGTCCCATCCGGCGACGGCGTGATATTCGTTTCGCTCTGCGGCGTCGTCCATACGGCGCTCGCGGCCGATCCATCGAGCGGCACGCGCCATAAGTCGCCAGCGCGCGCCACCATCAACGCCGTGCCATCTGTGCTCCAGAACGCGCCGTTCAAGGATGCACCGGCCTCTCGGAGTTCGCGCGGCGCCGTTTTGCCGTCCGCAGGCGCGATATACACGCTCGAAATTCCAGCCCGATCCCAGACGAAGACCACCGATTTGCCGTCGGGAGTCCACATCGGATTTGACGGGGTGCCGAATATCGATCAGCTGATCGATCGTGAGACCTGTCGCGGGCGACGACGACTGCGACGACTGCGTCGCCACCGGCGCGGCCGTTATGACGGCGTATGCAAGGGCTCCGGCAACAGCGAGTTTCTTCATGCGCGCAGTATAGCGAGTCGTTCCGCCGTTCGGGAGCGACGTTCTGGTCGGAGCCGCTCGATCGGTCGGACCCAGCTGTCGCAAACCACGCCACCGACATTCAAGATTCCGTAACCGGCGCAGTCATTAACGGAATCTTTCTGAATTGTCCTATAGAGTTCGTTGTCTCGCCGCGGGGCACCTGCTAAAACAATCCCGATCGGATCTGGTCCCGTTCTGACCGCACGGAGGAACGCAATGCGATTGGTAAGTAGAAGTCTTGTGCTGCTGCTCGTTCTGGCAGCCGCCACAGTGGCGCAAGCTCAGGTTCAGACCGGCAGCATTCTGGTGAAGGCGTCTGACGAACAGAACGCCGTGATGCCCGGCGTCAGCGTCACGATCAGCAGCCCGGTGCTCGTCGCCGGTTCGATGACCGGTGTGACCGACACCGGCGGCGTGCTACGGTTCCCGTCACTCGTGCCTGGCACCTACAGCGTCAAGCTCGAGTTGTCGGGGTTTCAGACGCTGCTCCGCGAAGGCATCGTCGTGATCGTCGGGCAAACCACGCCGATCGACGTGTCGCTGAAAGTCGCGACGCTGGCCGAGACAGTCACCGTGAGCGGCCTCTCCCCGACCGTTGACACGACGACGCGAACGTAGCGGTCAACCTCAGCGAGCAGTTGATTCAGGGCACTCCCGGCGGGCGCGACATCTGGGCGCTGGTCGAAGCAAAGGTACCGGGCCTCGTGATCAGCCGGCCGGACGTCGGCGGCACGTCGGGCGGCCTGCAGGGGACGTTCAGCGCGCGCGGCACGACCAGCGCACAGAACACCTCGTTCCTGAACGGCGTGAACGTCGGCGACCCGGCGGCAATCGGCGCGGCCGGTTTCTATTACGACTTCGACGCCTTCGACGACATCCAGGTATCGACCGGCTCGCACGACATCACCGTGCCGACCTCGGGCGTGTTCCTGAACATGATCACCAAGACCGGCGGCAACCGCTGGAACGGAACGGCGACCGGCACGTGGACCGGCGAGCCGGTGCAAGGCCGCAACGATCACAATCCGGACCTCCAGAAGTACGGGTTTCGACCCGATGGCAACACCTCGGACTTCGTATCAGATTTCAACTTCTCGGCCGGCGGTCCACTGGTGAAGAACAAGCTGCGGTTCTTCGGGTCGTTCCGCGACTGGCGCGTTCACCAGAACGTGCCGGTGCAGAATTCACAGACCGTCCTCGACCAGACCAACATCACCTCGGGCCTCGGCAACTTCACCTACCAGGCCAATCAGAATCATCGGTTCACCGGGTTCTATTCGCGGCAGCGTTACAGCAAGCCGAACCGGCTGCTCAACAACGCGTCGATAACCGTACCGAATCGACGGTTGACGAAGAAGACATGTTCGACCTCGCGCAGGGCCTGTGGAACGCCGTTCTCGGCAAGAACTTCTTCGTCGACGCTCGCGGCGGTCTGAACAAGATTCTGTTCCCGACCTATTTCAATGGCGGCAACAACCAGTCGACGATCGACAACGCGACCGGCATCATCTACGGGAACAACACCACCGAAGTGATCCGCAATCGCGACCGCTATCAGGCCAACGCCACCGGACAGTACTACGTCGACCAGGCGCTCGGCGCCGCCACGAAATCAAGTTCGGCTTCGACTACTCGCATGCGGTGACCAAGAACCAGACGCACCGTGTCGACAACGTGCAGACTACCTACACATCGGCGACCGGTGCGTTCGTGCCGGTCAACGTGACGTTGTACGCGACACCGCAAAACGACGCCACCGCGCTCAACGTGCTGGCGCTGTTCGCTCAGGACAGCTATCTCGATAAAGCGCCTGACGCTGATCGGCGGCTTTCCGATTCGAACAGTTGGAAGGCTACCTGCCGTCGCAATCGAGCCCGCCCTCGCCGTTCGCGACGGCAAACATCGGCGGCTTCGCGGCTCAGCCGCGCAGCTACGACGAGCAGCGTGACATCGTGAAGTGGAATACCACCGGGCCGCGCGTCAGCGCGGTGTTCGACGCAACCGGCGACGGCAGGACCGCCGCGAAGGCATCGTACGGACGTTACTATTACGTGCTGTCTACCGGCGGCGGCGGCGTCAGCGCGGTCAATCGCAACGCCAACTACAGCGAGCAGTACACCTGGAACGACGCGAACGCCAACCGCAAATTCGAGCTCGGCGAGCAAACCGGCGTACCAGTGGTCAGCGCGGTCGTCGTCAACGGCGCCATTCTCACGTCGATCGACTCCGGGTTCAGCCGTCCCTACACGGATGAATTCAGTGCCGGCGTCGACCGCGAGGTGATGCCCAATACCAAGCTCGGCGTCGTGTTTACCTATCGCCGGGACACCAACCTGCAGGTGTCGATCAATCCCGACAACGCCTACGCGACAACGTTGACATCGGCTGTCGACCCGGGCATTGACGGCGTGGTCGGCACTGCGGACGACGGTACCTACGGTTTCTACGCTCGCACTTCCGCCGCAAATCGGTCGGTGATCACCAACGATCCGAACGCAAAGAGAGTTTACAAGGGTCTGGAAATCACCCTCAACAAGCGTCTCACCAACCGCTGGCAGATGCTCGCCGGTTACACGTTCTCGAAAAATGAGCTGGTCGACGCAACGCTCGATACCTCTCCTAATTTCCTGATCAATGCCAACGGCAACATCAGCCCGGACGCCGGCGTTGGCGGATCGACGCGATGCGCCGGCTGCGGCGCATCGAACGCCGATCGGCCGAATCAGTTCAAGCTGACCGGGATGTATCTGCTACCGTGGCACGACGTCATCCTCAGCGGCAACTTCAGCTCGCAGCAGGGACCGGCTTACACGCGGCAAATCAGCCGCGCCGTCGGCTTCGCGACCAACCAGATCATCAACCTCGAGCCGATGGGCAACTCGCGCATCGACACGTTGAACAAGATCGACGTGCGCGTCGGCAAGCTGTTCAGGCTCTCGGGCAACCGGAGCTTCGAGGGAACCGTCGATTTCGACAACCTGTTGAATTCCGACACGGTCTGGCAGGTTCGCAACCGCACGGAAGCCGCGACGTTCACCGATCCGACGACCGGTCAGCGCGCGACGCTGCAGCAGTTCCTCTCGCCAGCAGCGATTCTCGGACCGAGGACGATCGTTTTCCGAGGAGCGTTCAAGTTCTGAAGGGTACCTGGCTACTCTTCCCCAATACACGCGAGCCCGGCCTGCTGATGTTGCAGGCCGGGAACGGTGCTGCGCAGTTTGAGCAGCTCGAGGAATTCCATCCGGGTCCGGCCTTGATCGCGGAACGCCCCAAGCATCGCGCTGGTGACCGCGAACGAATTCTGCTTTTCGACGCCGCGCATCGACATGCACAAATGCGTCGCTTCGATGACGACCGCGACGCCCAGCGGCTTGATCGCGTCGCGAATGGTGTCGGCAACCTGGTTGGTCAGGCGTTCCTGGACCTGCAGCCGGCGCGCGAACACATCGACCAGGCGCGGGATCTTGCTGAGACCGATCACCTTGTTGCTGGGAATGTAGGCGACGTGGCACTTCCCGAAAAACGGCAACAGGTGATGCTCGCAGAGACTGTAGAAGTCGATGTCCTTGACGATCACCATCTCGCTATAATCGACCGTGAACAGTGCGTTGTTCAGCACCTGATCGATGTCCGCGCGATATCCGCTGGTCAGAAACTCGTACGCTTTAGCGACCCGCTTCGGCGTGTTGAGCAAGCCCTCGCGATTCGGATCTTCACCGAGTTCGATCAGCAGATTCTTAATTAGTTCCTGCATCTTCCTATTCTATATCCCGGTCCTGGCGCAAACCGCCGACGCGCTGTACGCGGACCGCACCAACCTCGCCAGCGCGCGCGGTGCGGCGGCGGCATGGAGCGACGAGCTGGCGCGTAATCCGCAAGCCTTCGATGCCGCGTGGAAGCTGGCGCGCGCTCGATTACTGGCTCGGCGGACACGTGCCCGAAGCCGAGCAGCGACGCAGCTTTCGAAACCGGTATCGATGCCGGCACGAAAAGCGATCGCGCTCAAACCCGATCGGCCTGAAGGGCACTTCTGGCTGGCCGCAAACATGGGTGGACTCGCCGAATCGTTCGGGCTGCGCCAAGGCCTCAAGTACCGCAAGCCGATCAAGGATGCGCTCGAAACCGTGTTGCGAATCGATCCGGCGTTTCAACAGGGATCCGCGGACCGAGCGCTCGGCCGATGGTATTTCAAGGTTCCGGCCTTGTTCGGCGGCAGCAACAAACAGGCGGAGGCGCACCTGCGGAAGTCGCTGCAATACAACGCGACCAGCACCGTGACGCACTTTTTCCTGGCCGAAGTGCTGTTAGACGAAGGCCGCAAGAGCGAAGCGCGCGCCGAACTGCAGGAGGTGCTCGACGCGCCGCTCGACCCGCAGTGGACGCCTGAAGATCAGGAATTCAAGGCGAAGGCGCGGCGGCTGCTGGCGACCGTGAAGTAGCCGGCAGGCCGCCGCCGGTTCGCATCAATGGGTCGGCGCTCGACCGACCCACTTCGTCAGCTCGGCGAGGGTCACGACGCGGTTGTCGGCCGGATAGTGAACCGGGCACGATCCGCTGCACATCCAGTTTCAGCCGCTGGATGTGGTCGACGAGGCTGACGGTGTACGGACTCGGTGGGCTCGGCGGCGTCGCGTTCGCCGCCTGCGGATTGTAGGCGTCGGCCTCGAGCAGTACCTTCTCCTTCGGGAAGTACGCGAGCAGCATGCCATCGTGATGCCCGAAGTTCGGCAGGTGATGCAGCTCGACGACGCGCGTGCCGTCGGTCAACACCTGCTTTGCGCCGGCCGCTTCCACCACCGGCTTCTTGCCGTTCTGCTGCGCCTTGTCGGGGTTCAAGGTGTGCGGCAGCGCCAGAGTCTTCTCGAGGTATGCCTTGTTGATCTGATGCGTCAGGATGGTCGCGCCTTCCGCGACCGACTGCGCGCAGCCCGCTCGAGTGATCGATGTGGCTGTGCGTGTTGACGACGACTGTCACCGGTTTGTTCGGGAATCAGCCGCTTTGCCTCGGCGATCACCGCCAGGCCGCGCGCCTCGCTCTGCCCGGCTTCGATGATCGTGATGTGATCCTTGAAGTCGATCGCGATCGACGCGTAGCCGCCGGTAATCAGGTAGATGCCTTCGCCCAGCTTCTCCGATGCCGGCGAAGCCGCCGCGGCCGCCGGCGCGGCACCCCCGGCACCACCGCGCCCTTGCGGCGGCTGAATGTCAACCGCCGCGTTCACCTTCACGTCGGCGATGCGTCAGGTCGAAAATCGGATAACCGGCCTGCTTCTGCACGATGTGCGTCGGGAACTGGCGCGCCGCCAGCCTCCCTGTAGTCGGAGTAAATGGACTCGAACAGCATGTCGCCGAGAACGGGTTGTCGATCCACGTCTCGACGCGATCGATCAGATTGCGGTCGTTGATGTAGCCGTTGACCTTGGCTTTGTTGTCGCCGACGAAGCTCACGACCTGGTAGCTTCTTGCCGCTGATCGTTTTCGATCTCAACGGTTGCGTTTCGAGCCGCGGCGGCGCGCAGGAACCCGTGCGGCATCATCCAGATCTCGAGCTGCTGCGGCCCACGGCGTCTCGGCGCCGACGATGATCGTCTGGGTCTGCGGCTGCTCGCCGACGATCGGCTGCTGGCCGCCGCCGCGCGGCGGATTCTCGCCCTGCAGCCGGACGCGATCGACGCGCGACGCCGGCGTTCTCGAAATCGATCGACCGCGTGTAGCTCTTCTCGATGAACCGGGGCCACGGCGACGTTGGATTCGGCGCCTGGCCGAGCGCGAAGTCGTATCCCGGTCGCCGAATACTGCACCGACTTCAGCGCGTCGACGCCGATCGCTTTCGACGCGTTGGCCACGACGGTCTTCGCGTCCTGGGCGGACACGCCCCATACCGACACCGCCGCCAGCCCGAGCACGGTCAGCCACTTCTTCAGCATTGGACACCGCCTTTCGGGCGCATTTTATGACGCAAGCGCGCGGCGCGATGTTTCTTTTCAGCGCCCCCCGCGGGTGAAACGGAAGGGACGGAGGAACGTGTTGAACCGTGCCTCCCTGTCCTCCGTGGCCTCGTTGATGGCAGGCCGACGGAGGACGGCAATAGTCCCAACAGCCCAGATGGCGACCACGGCCGACGTCAGCGCGCCCGGCTCGATCAGCCCTTCGCCGCGGAGCGCCTGCCATATCAACAGCATGAACAGCGCCGCATAACTCGCGCCTGCGGCGATCACCGTCCGGCGGCGGCGCGCCGCGAACGTCAGCAGCGGCAGGATTTGCAACGCGTGAAGGCCAATGAAGTGGCCGACGCGCAAATCGCCGTGGGCCCGGCTCCAGCCGGTGCCCGGCAGGCCGGGACCGCCGTCTGGTGCTCCAACGGTGTGCGCTCCGGCCGTGGCCATCGTGTGGGTCGCGCGCGCCGCAGCGAGTTGCGTTCCGGTGGGCCGCGTCATCAAGCCGCCTGAGAGTGCGCCGGCGATGGTAATAGTCATGCCGAGTCGCAGCGCCCATCCCAGGGCCTCGTCGTCGAACCGCTGTCGGAACAGCGCCACCGCCACCGAGACGCTGCCGATCGTCTGGAACAGGATCGCGGCGCCCATGGACGCGAACAGCACGGCGTCGAGCGGCGTTGAGACGTTGAAATGGCTGGTGGTACCGCGCCAGGCCTGCGCGTCGATGACGAGAATTTCAAAGACGAACACGATCGCCGTCGACCAAGCGACGAACGCGCGGGTACGTCTCCACTCCGGCAAGCAGGTGAAGACCCATGCCAGCGAGAGGCTATAGATGACGGTTGAGATGGCAAACTTCGCCGGCTTCAGCCACGCGGGTGCGCCGGCAATGATTCGCGGGTCGACGGCCAGTCCGATGATGGCGACGCCGAGGGCGGCCAGCATCAGGGCGGCAGTCGTGAGGAGGCGTCGGTCGAAGCGGCGAAATGTTGTCATCGTCAACATGATGGAGCCGAGCGTAGCATACGAATGTTAACGATGTCAACATGTGTGTTATAATCGCCCGAAAATGGCGAAGAAACGCGCCTATCACCACGGCAACCTCCGCCAGGCTCTGGTCCGCGAGGCGGCGCGAACGATCAAGAGCCATGGCGTCGATGCCTTGACCCTGCGGGCGGTTGGCGGGCGGCTCGGCGTGTCGCGCACCGCGCTCTACCGCCATTTCACGGATAAGGCGGCGCTGCTTGCGGCGGTCGCCCGGGAAGGGTTCCAGCGCTTTCGTGCGGATCTCGAACGTGTCTGGGCGGACGCCGGCGGCGGGCTGGTCGGGTTCGATGCGATGGGGCTTGCCTACCTGAAATTCGCGTTGGACAACAGCGCCCATTACCGCGTGATGTTCGGCGGTTTCAAGGAGCTGTGCGATCGCGATTCAGAGCTGGCCGCCGACGCCGCGTCGGCGTTCCAGGTGCTGGTAGACGCATTGGCGGCCTTGCAACGCGGCGGTCAGGTGCAGCCTGGAGACACTGGCGAGCTCGCGCGCTTTGTCTGGGCAACGTCGCACGGCATTGCGATGCTGACCATCGACGGTCAACTCGGCCCGGATTCCGCGGCCGGCGAGGCCTTGATGCAGTCGTCGCTCGCGCGTCTGCGCGCCGCGCTCTCGAACCCCGGAACCTCGCGAACCCGCGAACCCTTAGGCCTTAGTCGTATTTGTAGAAGCCCTGCCCCGATTTCCGGCCGTGCCGCCCGGCGAGCACCATCCGCTTCAGCAGTGGCGGCGGTGCGTACGCCGGTTCGCGAAATTCTTCGAACATGATGTTCGCGATGTAGTAAGTCGTGTCGAGTCCGACGAAGTCGAGCAGCGTGAACGGCCCCATCGGGTAGCCGCATCCGAGCTTCATCCCCTTGTCGATGTCTTCCAACGTGCCAAGCCCGTTTTCGTAAGCGCGAATCGCATCGAGCAGGTACGGCACGAGCAGCCGATTGACGATGAACCCGGGACGGTCGGGCGCGGTGATCGGTTCCTTGCCGAGCGATTGCGCGAAGCTGAAGACCGCCTGGTAGGTTTCATCGCTGGTCGTCAACGCCCGGATCACCTCAACCAGCTTCATCAACGGAACCGGGTTGAAAAAATGCAGGCCGCCAAATCGATCCGGCCGCGAGGTCGTCGCGGCGAGCTCGGTTATGCACAATGACGAAGTGTTCGACACGAAGATCGTCGAAGGCTTGACAATCTTTTCGAGCGACGCGTAGGTCTGCCGCTTGTCGTCGAGGTTTTCGATGATCGCTTCGATGATCAGATCGCAGTCCTTGAGGCTGTCGAAGTTGGTCGTCCCCGAAAGATTGGCGAGCGTCTGCTCGCGCGCGGCCGCTTCAACCTTCCCTTTCGCCACGCCATCGTCGAGAAATTTCTTGATCCGGCCGACGCCGCGAGCAAGCGCGATGTCGTCCACTTCGCGAACCACCGTCTTATAGCCGGCCGCTGCGCACACTTGCGCGATGCCGGATCCCATCAGGCCACAGCCCAGAACGCCAACCGTCTTAATCGCCATCAATACCTCAATACTGAATCTGGTCATTGGTCATCTGGTCATCTGGTCATTGCATTGATCAATTGACCAATCAAATGACTAAATGACCAGACGACTAGATGACTTAATTCAGATCGTTTCTACGATTGCGGCGATGCTCTGGCCGCCGCCGATGCAGGCGGTGGCAGGCCGCATGTTCCCTCGTTCGATAACGTTTCAACACGAAGCGAAGACTATGTGGTGATCGCGTTCGTGATGTAGTCACCCGTTTCACGTGTGCCGAGCGATCCGCCGATTTCCTTCGTGCCCTGGCCGTTCACGACTGCCTGCTTAACGGCGGCCTCGACGGCCGCGCCTTCCAGTTTCAGTCCCATCGACTGCAGCATCAAGGCGGCCGAAAGGATCGCACCCATCGGGTTCGCGAGGTTTTTTCCGGCCAGCGGCGGCGCCGAGCCGTGAACCGGTTCGAACATCGAGGTGCGGCCAGGATGCAGATTGCCCGACGCGGCGAGGCCGAGTCCGCCCTGCAGCGCTGCGCCAAGGTCCGTGACGATGTCGCCGAACAGGTTGTTCGTCACGATCACCTCGAATTGCGACGGGTCCTGCACCATCAGCAGTGCCAGCGCATCGATGTAGAGATGCCGCGCCTCGATCTCCGGATACTGCGCTGCAAGCTCGCGAAACACCCGCTGCCACAACGCATGGCCGTGCGTCATCGCGTTGCTCTTATCGGCCATGCAGACACGACGTCGGCCATTGCCGCGGGCAAACTCGAACGCGTGTTTCACGATGCGATGCACGCCTTTGTAAGTGTTCACTTCCTCCTGCACCGCCACTTCATCATCGGTCCCGGCTTTGAACCGGCCGCCGATGTTGACGTACAAGCCCTCGGTGTTTTCGCGAAACACCACGAAGTCGACGTCCGCGGGCTGCCGGTTCTTGAGCGGACACAGTCGCTCGTGAAGCAGTTTCACCGGACGATAGTTGACGTAGAGGTCGAGTTCGAAACGGGTGCCGAGCAAAATGTCGCGAGCGTGACGATTGTCGGGCACACGCGGATCGCCGAGCGCGCCAATCAACACCGCTTCGAACTCGTCACGGAGCATCGCGTAGCCGTTGGCCGGAATCGTTTCGCCAGTCTTCAGGAAATGATCGGCGCTCCACGGCAGCGAATGAAGGTCGAACTGTCGTCCGAACACTTCACCGACTCGCCGCAACACCTTGACGGCTTCAGCGGTCACTTCCACGCCGATGCCATCGCCGGGTATGACTGCGACCCGCATTTACGCGATCTCGATGGCGATCGCCATTCCCATTCCGCCGCTGACGCACAGCGTCGCCAGGCCGCGTTTCAGTTGACGACGCTCCAGCTCGTGGAGCAGCGTGACGATGATCCGGGCGCCGGTGCAACCGATTGGATGCCCAAGGGCAATCGCGCCGCCATTGACGTTCAAGCGGTCGCCGGAAATCGGAACGTCTTTGAGCACCGCCAGCACCTGCGGCGCGAACGCTTCATTCAGCTCGACGAGGTCGAAATCGGCCGCGCCGAGGCCAATCCGCTGCTGCAGCTTCTCGATCGCCGGAACCGGGCCGATTCCCATGATTCGTGGATCGACGCCGGCGCTCGCCCAGCCGAGAATCCTGGCGCGCGGCCGCAAGCCGCGTTGCCGCGCTGTCTCGGCGGAGGTCAGCACCAGTGCCGCTCCCCCATCGGTCACGCCCGACGCCGTCCCCGGCGTGATAATTCCGGTCTCACCTTCTACCTTGGGGAAGGCGAGTGGCAATTTCCTGAGCGTCTCAATGGTGGTGTCGCGGGGATGCTCGTCACGATCGACGGTCACCGGAGCACCCTTGACGGTGATCGTCACGGGCGCGATCTCGCGGGTGAAATGACCGCCCGCAATCGCGGCGGCTGCTTTCTTCTGGCTCTCGAGCGCGAAACAATCCGACTGGTCGCGACTGATGCCGTACTGTCTTGCGAGCACTTCGGCGGTTTCGCCCATGATCAGGTTCGACAACGGACACTGGAAGCCGTCGCGATACATCGCGTCCACCAGCGTGAAGTTGCCCATCCTGTGGCCCCAGCGGGCATCGGCCGAATCGATCAGATAAGGCATTCGGCTCATCGATTCAATGCCGCCGGCGAGAACCACATTCGATTCGCCGAGCAGAATGGACTGCGCTCCCGAGACCACCGCCTGCATCCCAGACGCGCAGGCTTTGTTGATGGTGAACGCCGGCGCTCGATCGCTGACACCGGCGCGATGGCCCACTTGACGCGCGGGGTTCGGACCAGAGCCAGCCTGGCGGCCGTGACCGATCAACACTTCATCGATGTCAGCCGGGGTCAGGCCGGAACGCTCGATTGCCGCGCGCGCCGCAACCGCACCGAGTTCCGCAGGGTGGATGTCCTTGAAGGAACCGCCATACTTCCCGATCGGCGTACGCTGGCCACTAAGGATGACGACCTCGGAGGTTGCCATAAACCATCCATCTTAGCACCCGCGCTCAGCTGATCGGCAGCGTCAGTGAAGGGTCTGCGTCGAGCCCGCGCGTTACGCGTCGATTTGCGCCCGCTGCAGCTTGCCGCTGAAATCCACGTACACCGATTTCCATTCGGAGAACACATCGAGCGCCGCCGTGCCGGCTTCGCGATGGCCGTTGCCGGTGGCCTTGGTGCCGCCAAACGGCAGGTGGACTTCGGCACCGATCGTCGGGGCGTTGACGTAGAAAATTCCGGTGTAGAGATCCCGCATCGCGGCGAACGCGCGGTTGATGTCCTGCGTGTAGATCGAAGCCGACAATCCGTACTGCACGCCATTGCCGATCGCGATCGCATCGTCGAACGATCGTGCACGGAATGACCGAAACCACCGGTCCAAAGATCTCTTCCTGCGCGATCCGCATCGACGGCGCGACGTCAGCGAAAACTGTCGGTTCGTGGAAGAAGCCGCTTCGCGAAAGCACCCGCTGTTCAAGACGCTGACCGCCGCACGCAAGCGTCGCGCCTTCCTTCTTGCCGATCTCGACGTACTGCATGCACGGTCTCGCGCTGTCCGTCACTGACCGACGGTCCCATCTGCGTTTTCGCGGATCGAGTCCGTCGCCGACGCGCAGCGCGCGCACGCGCTCACGAACGCTCGCAAGAAACGGCTTGTAGACCTTTTCGTGGACGACGACGCGGCTGGCGGCCGTGCAGCGCTGGCCGCGTCGTGCCGAAGCCTCCCCACAGGCAGCCTTCGACTGCCAGTTCGAGGTTCGCGTCGTCCATGATCATGATGACGTTCTTGCCGCCCATCTCGAGGTGAACCTTCTTGAACGACGGCGCGGCCTGCTCCGACACCGAGCGACCGACGTCGGTCGACCCGGTGAACGACACGACGCGCATCGTCGTCGCTGACGAGCAGCGCGTCGCCGACCTCGCCGCCGCCGCCGGTCACCAGGTTGACGACGCCGCGCGGGACACCCGCCTCCTCGAGAATCTTGACGAAATTCAGCGCCGAGAGCGGCGTCAGCGTCGCCGGCTTGAAGACAACGGTGTTGCCGCAGACCAGCGCCGGAATGATCTTCCAGGAGGGAATCGCCATCGGGAAGTTCCACGGCGTGACGATCGGCGCAGACACCGAGCGGCTGGCGCACCGACATCGCGAACTTGTCGCGCAGCTCGGACGGCACCGTCTGACCGTACTGCCGGCGGCCCTCGCCCGCCATGAAGAAGGTCATGTCGATGGCCTCCTGGACGTCGCCGCGCGTTTCGTCCAGAATCTTCCCCATCTCGCGCGTCATGTCGCGCGCGAGCGATTCCTTCCGGTCCGCGATGAGGTGCGCGGCGCGGAACAGGAGCTCGGCGCGCTTCGGTGCAGGCACGAGCCGCCACGTGTCGTAGGCGCGGTGCGCCGCGTCGATCGCGCGTGCCACGTCAGCGCGGGTCGATCTGCTGGAAACAGGCCGATCAGATTCCGTGTGATCGGCCGGGTTCCGGTTTTCGAACAGGTCGCCCGAAACCGACGGAACCCATTGGCCGTCAATAAAGTTGTGATGAACGACGCAGGTGCCATGGCGACGATGGTATGGAACCTTTCGGGGTCAGCCGGAGATAAACGGCCCGGCGGAACCGACAGAAAAGTGGCCGGAATTGCTACGTTTTGCGCCCGCCGGCCGTGGCACGGATCCTGAATTTGTTCCGGATGTCCGAGGAGACGGACCAGCGATGCTGACCAACGCGCCACCGCCGATCGTCGCAGCGCAGCCGCGACCACGCAAAAGGTCGTCATCGTCAACGGCAGCGCCGAGGTCCTCGAGCTGCTCGAAACCGTCCTCGACGCCGGTCACTACGACGTCGTCTTCGTCGAATCGAGCGAGCATGCCTATTCGCAAATCAAACGCGTGCAGCCCGACTTGGTGATCCTGTGTGTCCGCATGCGACGACGGCGACGGTCTCCAAGTGCTGTCAATGTTGAAGCTGGATGACGATACCCGCGGCATTCCGGTGCTGACCTACGCCACTGAAGGTGACTCCGACGAAGCGGAAGAACCGGTCGCTGATCCGTCCGACACCGAGATGTTTGTTCCGAAACCTGCGGCGTGGATGAATTAAGTGGACTAATCGAAGTCGGCTGCAGCCGAATAGGTATAATCCGCCCGCGTGCAGGAGCGAAAAGACCGCGACGCGGAACGCATCGAGATCCTCGGAGAGCTGCACGGCGAAGTGATGGTCTTCGAGCCGATGGCCATCAGGAAATCAGCCGCGGCGGCATGCAGATCGAAACGGCGTTCCCCCTCCAGCTCGATTCCCTCCACGATTTCCGCCTGTCGCTCGGCGACCGCTCGGTCGTCGTCAAGGGACGCATCGTCCACTGCAGCATCAGCGACGTCGACCAGGAAGTCGTGGTCTACCGTTCCGGCATCGAATTCATCGAACCGGCCGAGCGCGTCGCACACGTCGTGGTCGAGTTCATTGACGCGATCAAGACGGTCGCCGGGCGATTAAAGACGCAGTCGTCGCAGTCGGCAGACATCCATGCAGATGACGACTCTGGCCTGACGTCCGTGCCGTGACGATCGGGTTTTTGCGACCGTTTTGATTGGCGTGCTCGCCCGCGGCGGCGTGACGTAGGCCGAGACCGATGCTTTCGTGGCCGGCGGCGTCGATGGCGGCGACCCCGAACACGTAATCGTCAATCTGCATGTTGGGCAGCACCAAGTTCGTGACGTTGCCCGACCAGCACGTCGTGCTGCCAGTCGGGTCCCCACGCCTCACGCCAGAATATGCGATAAGAAACCGCGCCCGGCGACGCGATCCATTTCAGGTTGGCGTCGTAGCCGGACGGCGCGCGCGTGATCATCGGTTGGCCGCGCTCGCGAGGTGACGGCCGGCGGCGGCGGCGCCAGTGCGAGGGCGGCTGCGGCCGCGGCGTTGACGCGCGCGTTCTGCGCGAGGTACGGCAGCGAAATACCTTCGAACGTGTCGCGGACGTCGTGCTGCCGCGTGAAATTCTCGCGCGACTCGCGGAATCCGACGGCGGTAAATCCCAACTGGTTGTATGCGGAGTGGTCGCCGCCGCGCCCGAATCGATCGGGCCGCGACATCGGACGGACTTTGTGCGACGGCACGTAGCATGCCACCCCAGCGCTGGACGAAGCGCGCCAGCGCGCGTGATGACGAATCCTCCGGTCCCTCGGAATAAACCCGAATCGTCGCGCCGTCGATGATTCCGTTGCCGCCCTTGTCGTTGCCGACGATGTCGTTGTTGAGCACCGCCTCGATCGGAATCTTCTCGGCCGACCGCCTTCTGCGCGTGCAGCCGCGCGCCGACCAGCCCCTGCTCCTCGCCGACGTGGCACATGAACACCAGCGTCGCGTCGAAGTCGATGCCGCTCTGGCTGAAAATCGCGCGCCAGTTCGATGGTCAGCGCCGTGCCGCTGCCGTCGTCGTTGACGCCCGGCGCCAGGTTGTCGAGCGGCGCACTCGGGATCGGCCGGTCGCGCCGGCGCCGCGTCGGGATCGGCGGCGGGCTGACGCGTTCGACGCGCCCTGGCCGCCAGCGCGCGCGACGGTGTCGTAATGACCGCTGATGTAGATGCGCCGCGGGCTGCGCCCGGGCAGAATCGCCATCACATTTCGCAAATCGACGTCGCGCGGTGATGCGCTGCCCCTGCGGCGGAACCATGATAGCTGTCGAAGCTCACCTGCAGCTTCGGACTGTAGCTCTTCATCTCCTGAAGAATCCACTCGCGCGCGGCGCCGACGCCGCGCGTCGTGCGAGTCCGTCGACGACAGCGAGCTGCGCGTCTCGAAGCTCTGCAGCTTCCGGAGGATGTTGCTCAGACGCTCTTCGGACACCTTGACAACGAGCTGCGTAATTCGTGGATCCGATCTGCTGGGCGTACGCCGGCTGACTGAGTCCAGACGCCAGCGCGAGCACGACAACCGCAATCCGAACCGCCGCTTTCACGCAGACCTGCCAAGTGGTCATCGTTTCACCTTGAGATGTTGAAGGTAGTCGCCGGATTCGATCCGCTGCGCCCTGCCCAGCGGCGCGTTGTAGAAGTAGGCCCAGGCGGCTGCGCGACGGCCGTCGACGAACGTCACGGAGGTTTCTTCGCGACGATAAAGGCTGGCGTCCGGCCGCCCCGGGCGGACGCCCTCAATCTCGTCGAGGGTCGTCAGGACGGCATCGGTTTCGAGCATCCGATAGACCTCGCCCCATACTTTGCTGTCGTGAGCCGGAATAGCGCCTGGATAGATGCCGAGGTCGAATAACGCCGCGTCAATGGATGCGCGCCCTTGCGGCGCAAGCATGGTGTCCATCCGCGCACGCCCTTCGCGCTTGAAGCCGCTCATCAAGGTGCCGTAGAAGAACACCAGGTCGGTCAATGTGCGGAGGAGTGTACGCGAAAAAGGGGACCGGATTGTAACCCGGTCCCCTTTACAACCAGTGACAAGCGTTACTGAACGGCGGGCTTTTTCGGTGCGATTGTGCCGATGACGTCGAAGATTTCGGCAGGAACGGTGAACGACAGCGCCACAGTTTTGCCGGTGCCGCTCAGTTCGAGCGACTGCATCATCGCCGCAATCTCCGGTCGGCCAGTCGACTGCATCTTGCCGAGGGCCAGGAACCCGCGGACGATGTCGCGAAGGTTGTTGGCGGCCTCTTCGTCGCGCGTCTCGGCGCGAACCGTTCCGCGGAGGCCGCCGTTGATGTGGCCGCTGACCGCGAACCAGGTAATCGCCGGCAGGCGTGACGACGACGTTCCTGCGGCAACCGCGCCTGCGACTGCAGCGCGTCGAAGCGTCCCACCGCCCACGCATTGCCGCTCTCGAGCGAGCGGACCAGATTCATCAACTCTTCATTGCCGGTAACGCTTTGCAGACCGGCCTGTGGATTGTCGCCGGTTTGATGGAGGTCGATGGCCGAACGAACCAGCTTGGTGGAGCCGAGCGCAACCAGGCCAGGCTCGATGAACGCGGCGGCAAATCGCCGATCCCCGATTTCGGTGCCGCTGACGTGGCTGTCGGCGACGATCAGGCGCTTGCCGCGATAGTCTTCAACCTGCGCGCCGTGCTCGCGCATCAACGATTCGATCTTGGTTTCGTTGAAACGGCCGCGAGCGACGACCATGCCGGCGCCCGGTCCGCTCGTGTTCTCCGGGTCAGGATTCAGGCAGGCGATGATCCGGTCGATGTCGGTTTCGATGTTGATGCCGGTGCGCTCTTCGAGTTCTTTCTGACCGTCTTCGTGAATCGGAATGGCGCGGCGCAGCCTCTGCCGCAGGTCGGACGCCATGATCTCGCCGACGTTGGCGTAGGCGACGACGGTGGCATTGCGCGGAACCAACTGCAGTTCGGCGGGCCCGCCAGCCTGGGTAAACGCGCCGGCCGGGAAACCAACGTAATACGCCACCAACCCGGTGCCGAGCCCGACGCCCACCACCAGAAGCGAAACGATCACGAAATAACGGGTTCTCGCAGTCATGGCCTACGCCCTCAACAGCTTAAGACGGGATGTTAACCGTCATTGTTCCAAAACGTACTCCCGTTGCTCAACGGTTCGCCCCGCGAGCCACAGGGTCGCCGTGACGATGACGGCGAGGCGCGGCCAAACTGGTCCAAATACCCGGCATTTCCCGGAATACCTGCATCAGCAAGCTGATCGCCGAATCCTGAGGCATTTCGTGGGTAACCAGGGCCTGCATGTAATAGCCCACAGTCAACCGTTTCAAATACCCAGGAAACAGCAAGACAGCCGGCTCCCAGCCAAATGCGAACACCAGCCCGGCGACCAGCGGCCGCTTCAACCGCGTCCCGACGAACGCAAACAGCGATCCGTACGCCGCAAGGCCGACCGCTACCATGCCGAGGTCTTTCACCAGCGATGGGAATGCCGCACCGATGCGACCGCCGCCGATCGGCACAATCAGAAAAAACACGAGCACGATTGATGGCAGGACGAGCAGAACTGTGCACGCCAGATACGCGAGAAACTTGCCGAGCAGAACGGCACTCCGCGGGATCG
This sequence comes from uncultured Acidobacteriota bacterium, assembly GCA_963695635.1. Classification (GTDB taxonomy): domain Bacteria; phylum Acidobacteriota; class Vicinamibacteria; order Vicinamibacterales; family CAVVIG01; genus DATKHR01. Next base: position 81,691 of record CAVOHK010000005.1, on the reverse strand, counting down.
GCCGGGTAAACAGATAGGTGATCGTCTTGTCTTCGACCTCGTCGGCGATCAACGCGGTGCCGTAAAACACGCCGAGGACCGGAATGATGAATCGAATATAGAGCAGCCAAATCATCATCCCGAAAATCGCTTCGCCGCCGGCCATCGCGCCGTTCACCCGGAAACCGTTGGTGTAGAGCTCGGAAATGACGCGCAGCGCAATCGCCAGCACGACCGGTCCGCCCAGCAGAACGCCCAGGAACACCGAACGCCGCGACCACAGCATCTGGCCAAGCGACAAATCGAATATACGAAATGCCGACGAGAGGACGGACGGCGTCATTGTTTCACCAGATATTGGAAAACCGCCTGCAGGTTGTCGTCGGGTGACGTCACTTCATGAATCGCGCCGATCGATTCCGAGGCCGCCAGGTCGGTCAGCCGTGCGTAAAACGCATCGGGCTTGCCGGTCTGGACGACGACCGCGCCTTCCTCGAACTTCAGGCTCAACACATCGTCGTAGGCGAGGAATTCGCGCGCGAGGGCACGCGTCTGGTCGGCTTTGACGTAGACCGTGTGCGGGTGTTCGTCGATCAGGTCCCGGATCTGGTGGACGTTGCCTTCAGCGAGGATGCGACCCTGGTTGATCAGGAGGATGTTCGAGGTCATCGATTCGATTTCGTGCAGGATGTGGCTCGACACGATGATGCTGCGGCCCGGCCCGGCCCCAGTCCTTGATCATCCGGATCGTCTTGCGGCGCATCAGCGGATCCATTCCGGACAGCGGCTCGTCGAGGATCAGCAGTTCCGGATCGTGCGCGATCGCTTGCGCCATCTTGATCCGCTGCCGCATGCCTTTGCTGTAGGCGCCGATCTTCTTGTTCGACGCATCGGTCAAATCCACCGCTTCGATCGCCCGGCGCGCCATCGCGTCGGCGTCGCTGTCGCTGACGCCGTTCAACCGGACCAGGGCGGTCACCCACTCAAGGCCGGTCATCCGCTCGTAAAACGAATCCTGCTCGGGGCAGAAGCCAATCCGGAAATACAGCTTCGGATTCTGCCAGATCGGTTCGCCGAGCACCGCGATCGAGCCTTTGCTGGGCCGCAGCTGACCGGTGATCAACTTCATGAAGGTGGACTTGCCGGCGCCGTTCGGACCCAACAATCCGGTGATTCCGGCAGGGACGGACACCGAAACGTCGTTGAGGCCGATTACCTGGCCGTACCACTTGGAAAGATGGTCGGCGGTGACGACGTCCAGTCCCGGCGCCCCTGCCCCGCGCGCGTCGTTCGCGGTCATGCGATCACCTCGACGCCGCGGACGCGCCGTTCGAGCACCAGGCCCGACGCGACGATCACGAGGATGATGGCAACCAGCGAGAGAATCCACGGTGTGTCGTATTTTGGCGGCAGCCGGAAGATCACGTCGCCGACCTGGGCGAGATTCGCGGAAAACGACAGCCACGACAGGGCGGTGCTGCGGGTCACAGCGTAGACGACGCCGTAAATCGCCTGCGTGAAGAAAATCACCGCCGAATAGAGAATGCCGACGTAGCGGCTACTGTTCGAGAGCGACGACAGCGCCAGCATCGACGCCGCGACCATCGTCACCATGATGAAGGAAAACACGGTGATCGCCGGAAACAGGTAGATGTTGTCGCGGAAGAACGTGAAGTTGCCGGCGAAGGCGATTTGCACGATCAGCAGCACGATTGCCGGCACCCAGGTGACGAGCAACAGGAACGTCATCAAGACGGCGAGCTTGCCGAAGATGTATTCGCCTCTGGTGAGCGGCTTCGACAGGTAGATCTGCAGCGCATTGGCGCGGCGGTCGTTGGCGATCAAGCCGGCGCCGATGTAGACGGTCACGAAGAACACAAAGATTTGCTGCTGGTCGAGAAATTGCCGGAAAGTTTCAGCGGTCGGCCTGAGAAACGCCGCCTGCGGCAGGTTGGCGGCCGCATAGATCTGCACCGCACGGACGATGAAGGGAAACCACGCCATCAGCATCAGCGCGATGAACGATTTCTTGGCCAGCACCGTGCGAATGCCGGCGGTGGCAATCACCGTCCAGCCCCGCCCGCGCGCCTTACCACCACCGTAGCGGCGGTAGCCTTGATCATGAATGGGCATGCGTTACGAAGAACGCCGAGCTCGCGAAGCGCGCCGAGAATCCAGTAGCTCGGCGATCTCGGCGGTCTCTGCGTTCAGCTACTCCTCTCCAACTGCTTTCGCAAACACGTCTTCCAGCGTCGGCACGCTCGGCCGCAAGTGGCGCACCTGCACCCGATCCGCCGCCGCGAGCGCAAAAATTTCACGCGCGCCGCCGGCGCCCGGGACAAAGACGCGCATGACATCTTCATCGGTCGCATGGCAATCAAGCCCGGCAACCCGCAACCGTTCGATGAACGCCTCGAGTGCCGCTGCCGATTTCACCCGCAATTCGTAAACGCGGCCGCGCGGCTGTTTCAGCGCGTTGATCGGACCGGCGGTGGCGATGGTTCCCTTGTCGAGCACGATCACGTGATCGCAGGTGTATTCGACGTCGGGCAGCAGGTGCGACGACAGAATCAGATTGACGCCTTTGTTGTGCGCCAGGTCGCGAACGAGTTCGAGCATCTCGTCTCGGCCCTTTGGATCCATGCCGTTGGTCGGCTCGTCGAGGAACAGCAGGTCGGGATCGTGCACCAGCGCCTGGGCGAGCTTGATGCGCTGCTTCATGCCGGTGGAATACGTCTCGACGTTGCGATAGCGCGCTTCGCCGAGCCCGACGTAGAACAGCACCTCGTGGGCACGCTGCATCGCGTCGACCCGCGGCAGCCCGGCCAGTTCACCGCAGTAGGCGACGAACGACACCGCGTTCATGCCAGGGATGTGGCCGTCGCTTTCCGGCATGTAACCGACACGGGCGCGAATTTCGAGCGGAACATCCGCGACGTCGAGGCCCAGCACGCGCATCCGGCCGCGGGTCGGCACCAGAAACCCCAGTAGCGCCTTGATCATCGTGCTCTTGCCTGCGCCGTTCGGGCCGAGCAGTCCGACGGCGCCGGCCGGGAACGACGCGGTCACGTCGCGCAGCGCGGCATTCTTGCCGTACGTAACCGTGACGCTCTCGAGCGTGACAACGCTGGATCCGGGGACACCCGAACCATCGCTTCAGGCGCGGTAACGGTCGCTGATTCGGTCATCCTCTGTCTTATACGGAGCGGCGGACCTACAAGGTTCCGCGCAGTCCGAGAGTCGTCGGCCTTCTCACGCATGAAGCCGATCACATTCGTAATGTGCTGGTCCAGCGGCAGACCGAGCAGTTCCGCGCCGGCCACGCAGGTCTTCACGCTTCACACCGCGCGCGAAGGCCTTGTCTTTCATCCGCTTTTTCACCGAGCTGGCTTCGAGATCGATGACGCTCTTGCTGGGACGCACCAATGACGCCGCGGTGATGAAACCGGCGAGTTCGTCGCACGCAAACAGCGTCTTCTCGAGTTGGCTGTCGCGGGTCACGCCGGTGATTTCCATCGCGTGCGACAGAATCGCACGAATCATCCACTCTGGATAGCCCTTGGCACGCAGAATTTCCGCGCCCTTGTTCGGGTGGTCGCCGAGCGTCGGCCAACGCTCGTAGTCGAAGTCGTGCAGCAGCGCGGTAACGCCCCAGTCGTCTTCGTCTTCGCCAAACTGACGGGCGTAGCCGCGGACCGCGGCCTCGACCGCCATCGCGTGTTTCAGCAGGCTTTCGCTCTTGGTGTACTCGGTGAGCAGTGCCCAGGCGTCGTCTCGATTCAGGCCCATAGGTTCAGACGAAACGTAATCAATACGGCGTTGATGAAATCTCGAACTGCGGCCAACGACGCGGCGATTAATCCGACATCGCGCCGCCGAAGGCGACGGCGTTGATCAAATCCAGCTTGAGCATGCTAGGTTTGGCATCTTATGCGAGCGACGACCGGCAACGCGCCGCCACCGCGCTCGACACGGAATTCCATCGCGGCCTCGGGCTCTACGACTCGACGATGGTGGTGGTCGGATCGATGATCGGCTCGGGCATCTTCATCGTCTCGGCCGATATGGCGCGCAACATCGGCAGCCCGGCTGGCTGCTCGGCGCCTGGGTGCTGACCGGCCTGCTGACCGTGGTCGGTGCGCTGTCGTACGGCGAACTGGCAGCGATGATGCCGCGCGCCGGCGGTCAGTACGTCTACCTGCGCGAAGCGTTCTCGCCGCTCTGGGGCTTTCTCTACGGATGGACGCTGTTTCTCGTCATCCAGACCGGAACGATCGCCGCGGTCGCCGTCGGCTTCGCGCGCTATTTCGGTGCACTGCGTGCCGTGGATTCGCGACGACAACTACCTGATTGCGCCGGTCCACATCAGCACTGGCTACGCCTTGTCGCTGTCGACGACGCAGTTGGTCGGCGTTCTGATGATTGCGCTGCTCACCTGGACGAATACGCGCGGTCTCGAATACGGAAAAATCATCCAGAACGTCTTCACCACCGCGAAGACCGGCGCCCTGGTGGGGCTGATCCTGGTCGGCGTCTTGATTGGCTGGAACAGCACCGCGGTCGCCGATAACTTCGGCAACCTGTGGCAGGCTCGCGGCACCGTCGACATCGTTCCCGGCCTGTCCGCGCTTGACGGCGTTCGGTCTGTTCGTGGCGATTTGCGTATCGCAGACCGGATCGCTGTTTTCCGCTGACGCCTGGAACAACATCACCTTTACCGCCGGCGAAGTGAAAGATCCGCGCCGCAACATTCCGCTGTCGCTTGCGCTCGGCACGTTCATCGTGATCGCGCCTGTATCTGCTGGCGAACGTGGCGTATCTGGTGACGCTGCCGTTCGACCAGATCCAGCACGCGCCGGGCGATCGCGTGGCGACGGCGACGCTGAACGTCATTTTTCCGGGGTTCGGTGCGACGATCATGGCGGTCGGCATCATGATCTCGACCTTCGGCTGCACCAACGGCCTGATTCTCGCCGGCGCGCGTGCCTACTACGCGATGTCGCGAGACGGCCTGTTCTTCCGGTCGGCCGGTCAGTCTGAACGACGCCAAAGTGCCGGCCTGGGGGCTGCTGCTTCAGGGGGTGTGGGCGGTCTTCCTGGTGCTGCCGCGAACCTTCGATCCGGCGACCGACGCGTACGGCAACCTCTATAACAATCTGCTCGATTACGTCATCTCCGCCGCGCTGATCTTCTACATCCTGACCATCGCCGGCATCTTCCGGCTGCGCCGACCCGGCCGAGCATCGACCGTCCGTACCGGGCCTTCGGCTATCCGGTCGTCCCGGCGCTCTACATCGTCGGCGCGGCCACGATCCTGATCGTGCTGTTCATCTATCGGTCGTCGACCACCTGGCCGGGACTGATCATCGTGCTGCTGGGGGTGCCGGTTTACTTCGCCTGGCGCCCGAAGAATTAGCGCTTACCGACGCGTGCGCGCACGCACTCGTAGTCCTTTACGCGTGACCTTCACCTGGATGTCGTGCAGCTCGCGTTTGGAATTCTGCGGCCAGTAGCCGAGCAGATAGTGACTGACTCGCTTCTCGCCAGACGCTGTCGACGAACGGCTCCAACTTCGTAGTGTTGAAGAACGCGTTGCCGCCGGTGATTTCGACCAGACCACTTCCAACGCCGACCAGCGTGCCGGGCGCGACCGGCATCACACCATAAACCGCCGCGTTCGCACGCGAGACCGCAGACAGCATCGCGACCCACGACGGCCATAACGGGTTGTAGCCCTGCGGCTGCGGCTCGAGGACGTTGCAGACATTCGGCCAGCCGACGCAGACGACCACCTTGCGGCGGTGTTCCACCGTCTCGAGCTGACGGGCGATGCCGGTGAGCACTTTCAACATTCGTTCGGCGGTAGCGCGGCGCTGGAACGGGACCGCGCCGGCACGGTAGCCGCTGATCCGCGTCAGCGCCGTATCGAGATCGCCGAATGGCTCGTCGCGGTCGTTGTGTAGTCGCACAACAGTCACTTCGTCGTCGGGACGTGAGCGCGAGAGGACGGCCTTGGCCAACTGCTGAATGACCGGCGTGCCTGCGACCGGGAGCGTGTCGTCGAGCAACAGCACGAGCTGACGGTTGGTGTCTGGCGAGAGACCGTCGGCCGAAACCGGCGTGAAGGTTTTGATCTCGACCGCTTTGCCGTCCTCTTTGACTTGAAAGTCCGACTGCCTGAGCTCGCCGATGGTTGCGCCCGACTTATCCACGACGGCGACATCGAGTTCCACCAGATCGCCGGTCGGGTTCTGCAATGCCGACGACACCGGCGCGAGGATCAGAAGCATGCCGGTCACGACCGCACGCCGGATCGCCGCAAGCGGAAACGAACCCAATGGTCGGTCTTTCAGCAAACCTCGCGTGCGATCCACGGTCCGGACTTCAACCGATCGAAGGCCTTGACGATAACACTGACCGTTGATTCGGCAACACCGTATTCAGGCAGTTCGACCAGGTCGGCCCACGTTGCACCGGCGGCGTCCGATCCGCAGGCCAGCGTTCCACCTGTGGGTCGGCAGATGAAGTCCACGAGGACATAATGAAAACGCGGACGGCCGTCGGCGTCGAAGCGCAGGCGATCGAGTACGTCGATGATCGGCCCGACTTCCACCTCGAGACCGGTCTCTTCCTTCACTTCACGGGCAATCGCCGCGTGAAGTGTCTCGCCAAGTTCGACGGCGCCACCCGGCAGGCTCCACTCGCCTTTGAGCGGTTCGTTGGCGCGGCGCACCAGTAGAACGCGGTCGTCGTCAACGACCACCGCGCCGACGCCGAGGATCGGGCGCGCCGGAAACTCCCGGTCAGACACCCATCACCTTGACGACAACACGTTTTTTCCGTTGGCCGTCGAACTCGGCATAAAACACCTGCTCCCATGGTCCAAGATCGAGTTTGGCGTTGGTGATCGGCAACACCACCTGGTGGCCGATGATTGTCCGCTTCAAGTGTGCGTCGGCGTTGTCTTCTCCGGTCTGGTGATGCCGGTAATTCAGTCCGGCCGGCGCCAACTTTTCGAGCCACTCCTGAAAGTCGTGAATCAGGCCGTCTTCCCAATCGTTGACGTAGACGCCGGCCGTGATGTGCATCGCCGACACCAACACGGTGCCGTCACTGACGCCGCTCTTCGTGACGATTGCCTGGATGTCGTCGGTGATGCGAACGAACTCCTGGCGCTTCCTGGTGTTGAAAAAGAGGTAATCGGTAAAAACCCTTCATCAGCGCCAGTGACGCGTCGGCATTGAGATCGGCCGTCGCGCGAACGCCGGCGTGGAAACGGCGGAGTCCTGCGGCAGCGATCATTGCGGCGTTATCGGTCGAGAGCGCCAGGCTCGGCAGATACGTGGGAATCTCCCGCGCCTCACCGCGGCGTTGGAGCTCTTCACGCAAGCGGCTGTTCGCGGATACGCCGCCGGCAATGCCGACGCTGCGAGCGGCGAAGCGGCGCGCCGCATCGAACAGCCGATCGATCAATACGGTGACGACGATCCGCTGGAAACTCGCACAGAGATTGGCGACTTCAGAGGGGCTGAGCGGCTCTGCCGTCGCACGCTCCCGCACGTATCGCAGGACCGCGGTCTTCAGGCCACTGAAGCTGAAATCGAGATCGCCTTTCAGTTGCGGCGCATTGCGATCGGCGTGCGTCAAGCGCATTGTCGGCAAGGCAACCGCGCGGTCATCGCCGGTCCTCGCCAGCCGGTCGATCACCGGACCGCCGGGGTAGCCGAGGCCCAGCAACTTGGCCACCTTGTCGTAAGCCTCGCCGGCGGCATCGTCGCGGGTGCGGCTGACCAGTTGGTATTCGCCCGGGCGCTCGACGTGATACAGGCTGGTGTGTCCGCCAGACACGACCAGCACGACGGCGGGCAACGGCATCTCGCCGTTCTGCAGGACTAGCGATTCGATGTGTCCGGCCAGGTGATGGACCGGTACGAGTGGCAAACCTGTTGCGGCCGCGGCTGCTTTCGCGAACGACACACCGATCAGGAGCGACCCGACCAGACCAGGTCCCTGGGTGACGGCGATGCCGCCCAGTTGTCGCCACGATGTCCGGCCCTCCTCCAGCGCGCGCTCGACAACGCCGCAGATGTCTCGAATGTGCTGCCGGGATGCCAGCTCGGGGACCACACCGCCCCACTCGCGATGAATCGGCACCTGCGAGGCGATGACGTTCGAGCGGATCGCCCATGGCTTCGCCGTATCGCCGGTTTCCTCGACGATGGCGGCCGCCGTTTCGTCGCAGGAAGTTTCGATTCCGAGGATCAGCATGCGTCGTGCTTTAACGCTTCACAAGCTCGTGCGCTTCGAACGCGCTCTTCAACGATTCCACGTATGGCGCCCTGAAGATCCCGCGCTCGGTAATGATGCCGGCGATGTATTGGTGCGGTGTCACGTCGAACGCCGGATTCCACACTTCGGCGCCGCGCGGCGTGAGTTGCGTGCCGCCGACATGGGTCACTTCCCGGGCATTGCGTTCTTCGATCGGGATGTGGTCGCCGTCGGGCGTGTTCAAATCGATCGTCGAAAGCGGCGCGGCCACGTAGAACGGGATCTTGTGCTCGCGCGCGAGTACCGCCACGCCGTAGGTACCGATCTTGTTCGCGGTATCACCGTTCGCGGCAATCCGGTCGGCGCCGACGACCACCAGGTCCACTTTGCCCTGGCGCATCAGCGCCGCCGTCATGTTGTCGGTAATCACCGTCGTCGGAATGTTGTCCCTGACGAGTTCCCAGGCGGTGAGACGTGCACCTTGCAGGAACGGACGCGTTTCGTCGGCGAACACCGCGACGCGCTTGCCTTTTTCGACCGCGCCGCGGATAACGCCGAGAGCCGTGCCATATCCGGCGGTCGCGAGCGCGCCGGCGTTGCAATGCGTCAAGACGCGCGCGTCGGCCGGCACGACGTCGGCGCCGAACGCACCCAGCGCGCGGCAACTGGCCACGTCTTCGTCGTGAATCAAGTCCGCTTCACGATCGAGCTTGTCTTTGATTTGTTCAACCGAGTCGCCCGCTTGCGCCGCTGCCGCAAACGTCCGCTTCATCCGCTCGATCGCCCAAAACAGGTTGACCGCGGTCGGCCGGGTCGCCGCCATCAGGTCGCACGTCTTCTGAAACTCCGCGCCGAACTTCAGGGTGCCGGTCGCCTTGCTCTTGCGCATGCCGAGCGCGATGCCCATCGCCGCCGAGACACCGATCGCCGGCGCGCCGCGAATGACCATGGTCTTAATTGCCTTGGCGACCTCAGCGGCAGTCTTGCAGCGAACGTAAATTTCCTGGGCGGGAAGCTTGCGCTGGTCGATCATCACGACCGCGTCGGCCTCGCGCGCGACGGTGGGAAGCATGGCGGAATTGTACCGATTCTCGCGGCTCGCTGCTCGCCTCTCGAGTGGCGAGCGACGAGCGACGAGCGACGAGCGACAGCCTACGAGCAGCCTCGCGTCGAACGGCAGCGGCAGCAGATCCTTCAGCTGATACGTACCCTTCTTCTCGGTGAGGTTCGCCAGCTGCACTTCGAGGTTGCCACCGAACTCCCACAGGATCTGGCGGCACGCGCCGCACGGCGGAGTCGGCGCGTCAGTGTCGGCCACAACGGCGATTCTGGTGAAGACGCGATGGCCTTCTGACAGCGCCTTGAACATCGCCACCCGCTCGGCACAGACGGTCAGCCCGTAAGTCGCGTTCTCGACATTGCAGCCGCCGATCACGGTGCCGTCGGCCGCTTCCAGCGCAGCGCCGACCTTGAACCGTGAATAGGCGGCATCGGCAAACTCTCGGGCGCGACGCGCCGCCTCGACCAAGTCGATTTCGCCCGGACGATCGCGCAAACGGCGCGGACCGAGGCGACGGTCTTTGGAGGAGCGCCGGTTGGCCCCGGCGTGGTGGCCGGTGTCCTTGGCGCGCCGATCGAAACCAGCGCGGCGATCCCCCTGCACGGCCGATCGCCGGTCGTCGACGATCAGACGGACCGGATCAATTCTGCGGACGCCGTTAACCACGTGGATCAGGCGCGCGATCTGCGACAGGCGCGCGATCACCGTTTGCGCCTCGGGGTCGCGGTGAAACTGTTCCGCGGCGGTGGCGCTGTTCCAGTGCCGTACCGCGTAATAGCGCAGCGGATCGGACTCGTCGCGAATCATGTCCGCACGGCCGTAATTCTTGCGGATCAGCAGCGCCTCGAGCGCGGTCGCAACCACCGCGAAATCGCTCTCGTGGTCCGGCGAGACATCGACCAGTGTGACCGACAGCCGACTGCCTTCAGAGCTGTTCAATAATTCCCTCCAACAGCGCGATGAACTGGCCGCGAACGCGTCGCGCCGTGGCCATGACATCGTCGTGATTAAGCGGCTGCGGTAACACGCCGGCGGCCATGTTGGTGATGCAGGAGATGCCGAGCACCTCCATTCCCAGGTGACGTGCGGCAATCGCCTCCGGGACCGTCGACATGCCGACGGCGTCGGCGCCAATCGTCCGGAGATAGCGGATTTCGGCCGGCGTTTCGTAACTTGGACCGAGCAGCGCGACGTAAATGCCGTGCGGCAGCAGCAGGCTCATCGCCTTCCCGGCGCGATCGGCAATCTCGCGTAGCCGCCGCGAATACACTTCGGTCATGTCCGGAAATCGCGCACCGAACCGATCGTCGTTCGCGCCAACCAGCGGGTTGTGGCCGGTCAGGTTGATGTGGTCGTCGATGATCATCAACGCGCCTTGAGCAAAGCCGGTATTGACGCCACCCGCGGCGTTGGTCAGCACCAACAGCTTGACGCCGAGCAGGCCGAGCGTGCGGACCGCGAAGGTGACCGTCGCCGCGGGATGACCTTCATAAAGGTGGCACCGGCCGGCCAGCGCCGCAATCGTTTTTCCGCGGATCGATCCGACCACCAGCTTGCCCTCATGGCCGACCACCCGCGCTGCCGGCCAATGCGGCAGCGTGTCGTAGGGCATCACTACCGGATCAGCTAAATTGTTGGCGAAATCGCCGAGCCCGGAGCCAAGCACGATCGCAATTTCGGGAACGGTGCGAATTCGGGCGCGAACGGCGTCGGCCGCTTCTTTGACCTGATCGTAATAAGCCATGGGTTACAGGAGGAATCCGGCGATAGTGGCCGTCATGAAATTCGCCAGCGTGCCGGCGAACATCGCCCGCAGCCCGAGTCGTGCCAGATCGTGGCGCCGATTCGGGGCCAACGCCCCGATGCCGCCGATTTGAATGCCAATCGAACTGAAATTCGCGAAGCCGCACAGGGCGAAGGTGGCAATGGTGAACGACTTGGGATCGAGCGATGCCTTCATCGGTCCGAGTTGCGAATAGGCCACGAACTCGTTGACCGCCATCCGCGTTCCCAGCAGGTTGCCAATCGCCGGCGCATCTTTCCAGGGCACGCCCATCGACCACGCGACCGGCGCGAACACCCACCCGAAAATCCGCTCGAGGCTGAGCGGCGCGCCACCAAGCGGCACTGTGTGAAGAATCGCGTTCAGCAGCGCAATCAGCGCCAGGAACGAGATCAGCATGGCGCCGACGTTCAACGCGAGATGTAACCCTTCGCCGGTGCCACGACCGGCGGCATCGATCACGTTGACATCGGTCTGTTCGACTACAAGCTCGACCGATCCCCTGGTTTTCGGCGTCTCGGTTTCAGGGACCATCATCTTCGCCATCATGATCGTGCCAGGCGCGGTCATGATCACCGCCGTCAACAGATGCTTCGCCTCGATCCCGAACAAGATGTAGGCCGCCATGATGCCGCCCGAAATGTGCGCCATGCCCGATGTCATGACCGTCATCAGTTCAGACTGGGTCATCTCCGGCAGGTAGGGACGGATGGTTAGCGGCGCCTCGGTCTGTCCCATGAAGATGCTGGCCGCAACGTTCAAGGACTCCGCGCCGCTGGCGCCCATCACCCGCTGCATCACCACCGCGAAAATGCGGACGATGATCTGCATCACGCCGAAGTAATACAGGATCGCAAACAGCGCGGCGATGAAAATAATCGTCGGCAGTACTTGAAACGCGAAAATGACGGTCCACCGGGCGGCTTCTTCACCTCCCAGAGTGGCGGTCATCACCCTGCCCCACACGCCGGCATCGCCCAACGGACCGAACACGAACGACGCACCGACCCCCGAGAACCCGAGCAGCTTGGTGATGTAAGCCCCGAGCGTCGCAAACACGCGCTGTCCGAGGCTGGTTTTCAGCACGATCAACGCAAACAGCACCTGCAGGCCCAATCCCCACGCGACCGTCGTCCAGTTGATCGCGCGCCGCGCCGTCGAAAAGGCATAGGCGATGCTGAGAATGACGATGGCCCCAAAGATCGGCTGAAAAATCCCGGACATTCAGCGCACCTCTCCGACGATCAGCCGCCGCGGCGGCGGAGCGGCATCGTCAATGGTCACCGCCCGACCGGCGAGCGCGAGCGCCGCGTCGAGTTTTGCGGTGTCGCGGACGTGCAGTTCGAGCAGCGGATCGCCGGCGACCACCTGGTCGCCTGGCTTGGCGTGGACGATGATGCCGACCGCGAAGTCGACCGGATCCTCGACGCGGTCGCGGCCGGCGCCGAGTGATACCGAGGCGCGGCCTACCAGTTCCGCGTCAACCGCGCTGATAAAGCCGCCCCGGGTGGCCTTCACCAGGTAGCGGCCGGGCACGCTTGGCAGTCGGGTGTAGTCGTCAACCACCCGCGGGTCGCCGCCTTGTGCCTCGATGATCTGTTGCAAGCGTTGCAGGCCGGCACCGGAAGCAATCGCGTCGCGCGATTTCTGTTCGCCGTCGGCACGATCGTCCGCCACTTTGCCGAGGACGAGCATTCGCGCAGTCAACTCGATCGAGACATCAATCAGATCCTGCGGCCCGTGTCCCTTCAGCACATCGATGCATTCGATCACTTCAAGCGCGTTGCCGACCGCGACGCCCAGCGGTGCGTCCATCGCGGTAATAATCGCCTCGGTTTTTACGCCGGAGGCGTTGCCGATGGACACCAGCGATTCGGCGAGACGCCGCGAATCCGCCTCGGTCTTCATGAACGCACCGCTGCCGGTCTTGACGTCCAAAACCAGGGCGTCGATCCCTTCGGCGATCTTCTTCGACATGATCGAGGCGCTGATCAGCGGGATGCTTTCGACGGTGCCGGTCACGTCGCGCAGCGCGTACAGCTTCTTGTCGGCAGGGGCGATTTGCGCGGTCTGACCGATCATCGCGCAGCCGGTTTTCCGGAGCGCCGCTTTCATCTCGTCGAGCGTCAAATTGACGCGGAAACCGGGAATCGATTCGAGCTTGTCGAGCGTGCCACCGGTATGGCCAAGGCCCCGCCCCGACATCATCGGCACCGGCACCCCGCAGGCGGCAGCCAGCGGCGCCAGAATCAGTGAGGTTTTGTCGCCGACGCCGCCGGTACTATGTTTGTCGACCTTCACCCCCGGAATGTCGCGGAGGTCCAGGCGCACTCCGGAGTGGACCATCGCGTCGGTCAGCCACGCGGTTTCGTCTGCGGTCATTCCACGCAGCAAAATCGCCATCAGCAGTGACGACGCCTGGTAATCGGGCAGCGTGCCGGCGGTGACGCCGTCGACGAAAAAGCGGATTTCATCGCGGGAAAGCGCACGACTATCCCGCTTATTGATGATGATGTCTACGGCTCGCACGTGGGTCGGGGCAGTATACTTCGACGGTCCATGTTCAACGCTTCGGAGGTCGAGCCGGATTTGGCGAAAGGGGCGCTGCGGTTACGATAATCGTGTCCAGTGTGGTGACGTTTCTCGATGCCCGTTGACGCGCCTACCCCGCTCGAACCGGCTGAAACCGCGCGATTGATCGAATTTGCGCGGGCCTTCAAGGCCGCGGCCCGCGCGGTGCTGCTCTATCCGGGAGGACACCCGGCGATCGCCGCCACGCTCGGCCGCATCGCGACGATCACCTCGTCTGCTGCCCTCGCCGCGCCGTTGCGGATCACCGTGATGCCCGATGCGCTGCTGCTCGACGAGCGTCCGCCGGCGAAAAGCGACGCGGCGCTGAGCGAATTGGCGACGCTGCTCCACAGCCATCTGATTGGACTGCTGATCGTCATGCCGGGCGGTGACATCGAGGCGTGGCGCAGTTTCCTGCTGTTGCTCGGGCGCAGCCCGGAGTCGGTTCGGGCCGAAGGCGGCATCGCGCGGGTGTGGGCGACGATGGCCGGACGTCACCTCGAACTCCGCGAAATCGACTACAGCGAAGTCCTGAAAGAACGAAAAAGCGGCCAGTCGGCCGCCTGGGACAAGGTGATTCAGAGCTGCCTGCAGGCCACAACGTTCAACCTCGACGAAGAGTCGATTGCTGAATTGCTCGGGGTCGCCAATGATCCCGAAAAGCTGGCCGAGCTCCTGACGGCGGTTGAAGGCGCTGTGGAAGATTCGGCAGGGGTTACCGCGAAGACCGCCGCCTTAATGCGGATGCTCCGCGGCATCGTCGAAGCGGTGTCCAACCGCGACCCTGAACGGATGGAGCCGGCGCTTCGGAACATGGCGAGCGCGGTCGGCGGATTGTCGCCGGAAATGATGCTCGGCATGTTCAGTCAGCGCGGCGACCGCGACGACGGTCCGCGCTTGATGAACGCGGTGGTCAGCCGGATGTCGGATGGGACGATCGCGAAATTCGTGGCGCGCAACGTGGTGGCCGAGGGCACGGCAACCGATCGTCTGGCCGAGGCGTTTCAGTCGCTGGTGCAGGACGAAGAGCAGCGTCCCCGCCTGCTTGCCCTGGCCAAGGAAGACATCGACGCATCGCCGCTCGGGAACACCGAAGGCTTTGAAGCGGTGTGGGGAACGGTCGCGCAAAAGCTGCTGACCTCATACTCGGACGAGCCGTACGTCTCGAAGGAATACGGACGCGAGCTCTCGCTGGCCCGCTCCAAAGCGGTCGAAATCGAGCAAATCAACGACGATCCGCCGGAACGAATCAGCGCGTGGCTGAACACGGTCGCCACGACGTCGCTGCGGTCGCTCGACCTCGCGGTCGTGCTCGACCTGTTACGGATCGAACAGGACGTCGACAAATGGGGCGAACTGATGACCCCGGTGATTAAGCTGCTCGAGGAGCAGCTGCTGGTGGGCGACTTCGACGCCGCCATCCAGCTGATCGCCGTGCTGGTCTCCGAGGCTGGCGGCAGTGGACCGACGGCGCGCCGCCAACACGCGATCACCGCGATCGACACGCTGATCGCCGGCTCGATGATGCGCCACATCTCGACCCACCTCGCCACCATCGACGAGGCAACGTTCGGCCGTGTGCAAGCGATGTGCGTATCGCTCGGCGAAGTGACTGGTTCGACCGCTGGCCGAAGCGTTGTCGATTGAAGAACGGCCAAGGCCGCGCGAGCGCCTGACGGTGATTCTGATTGCCTTCGGGGCCGTCGGCAAACGCACGGTCGAGCGGCTGAAGGAGTCGAAAAATCCGGCGGTGCGCCGCACCGCGATTCTGTTGATGCGGCAGTACGGCGGCACCGAGGCGCTGCCCGACCTGACGCAGCTGCTCGATGACAACGAGCCGCAGGTGCAGCGCGAAGCAGTGCGCGCGATCCTGAACATCGGGACCGATGCGGCGTTCCAGATTCTGCAAAAAGCGCTGTCGAGCGGCACCGACCAGTCGCGCGAAGCAATCATGCAGTCCATCAGTTCGGTGCGCGACGAACGGGCGGCGCCGTTGTTCGTGTACATCCTGCGAAATGTCGATCATCGCGGGCGGCTGATGTCGGTCTACGTCCGCGCCATTGAATCACTCGGCGCCCTGAAAGATCCAGGGGGCATCGAACCGCTGAAGGAGTCGCTCTACAAAGGCGAGTGGTGGGCACCGCGCCGAACCGCGACGTTGCGGACCGCCGCGGCGACTGCGCTGGCGCGGATCGGCACGCCGGCGGCGTTCGACGTCCTCGAGGAAGCGGCGAGCTGTCGTCTGCGCGGCGTGCGCAACGCGGCGCGGCCCCACGTGGCGCGCTCACGGCGCGGTCGCCAGGGAGCCGGCGCATGACCGCGCCGCGGCAGCAGCTCGCCGACGAATTGCTGCGCCGCTTTGCGGCGGCGCTGCGTGCGCTGCAGCTGTACTCGAAGGGCCATCCGATCATCAACGCGAATCTCGAATCGCTGTCGAACGCCGTGCAGCTGCTGCACACCCTGGCGCCATCAACCGTCATCGGCCTGGTCGGCGAGCAGGTGATCGTCGACGACACGCCGATGGGCCGCGCCGACGCGCTCGGGCCGCTGATGAAACGGCTGCAGCAAAGCGGCATCGAGCGGATCACCTTCGATCGCGGAGTGACACTGGACGAACTCCGCAGCTTCGTCGAAGCCGTAACCGCTGCCGACACGGCACGCGAAGACGGCAAGCAGGAAGCCGCATTTCCCGCGCTTCCGCACATCCGCGTCGGCCGGGTGACCGTCGAACATCGCGTCGAAGAGGATCTCTCCGACATGGCCACGCTGAAGCGCATGTACAGCGAGGCGGTCGGTTCGGCGAACGCCGTCTGGGACAGCGCCCAAACCGAGGGCAAGCCGGACGTCGCGGTCGCGCGGACGATGATCGACGGCCTGGCGCAAGCGGTGGCCCAGAATCGGACCGCGCTGCTGGCGCTGACAACGTTGAAGAACTACGACAATTACACGTTTACCCACATGGTGAACGTGTCGTTGCTGGTGATGGGCCAGGCGCGCGGCCTGGGCATCGACGGCGGGTTGCTGCGCGAATTCGGCCTGGCGGCACTGATGCACGACATCGGCAAGGTCCGGACGCCGCTCGAGATTCTCAACAAGCCGGACAAGCTGACCGATCAGGAATTCGAGATCATGAAACGTCACACGGTCGACGGTGCGGAGATTCTCCGCAAGACGCCGGATATTCCGGCGCTCGCGCCGGTGGTCGCGTTTGAACATCACTTGCGGATGGACGGCAGCGGCTATCCCGACGGCGTTAAGCGCGCGTCGCTCAACGTCGGCACGATGCTGTGCAGCATCGCCGACGTCTATGACGCGATGCGATCGCAGCGGAAGTATCAGCAGGCGTTCGCCAGCGACCGCATTCTTGAAGTCCTGCGCCGAAACGACGGCACGCAGTTCGATCAGCACCTGGTGCGGCGATTCTCACAGCTCGTCGGCATCTACCCGGTCGGCAACCTCGTGCGACTCGACACTGGCGAAGTGGCGGTCGTGATGAAGGTTTACGCGCCCGATCCGCAGCGTCCGCAAGTACGCGTCGTCTTCACCAAGGAAGGCAAACGGCTCGACCTGTCTTACGATGTGAACTTGTGGGAAATAGACGGCGCCAACCTCCACGGCCATCCGTCGACGATCGTCAAACCGGTGGATCCGGCCGAGTACAACGTGGATCCGCTGACGTTGCTGTAGAAGAATTGCAGATTGCAAGATTGCAGATTGAAGATGCCCGGCGCGAGACGACCTGATCCGTTTACGGCGCGCGTGCTCACGGCAGTGCGGCGCATCCCGCCGGGGCGTGTAGCAACCTATGGGGACGTGGCGGCGATGGCCGGACGTCCGCGAGCGGCGCGTGCAGTTGGGAACGTGATGAAAACCTGCGGCCGACGCGACGTGCCGTGCCACCGCGTGATTGCCGCTGGCGGGCGCCTCGGCGGCTACGGCGGCAACGAAGTGTTGAAGCGCGCCCTGTTGATTGCCGAAGGGATTACGGTTTCAGGAGCGCGCGTCCGCGACCTGAACCGCGTCCGCCTCCGCCCAAGAACCTCGCGAACCTCGTGAACCCGAGAACCTCGTGAACCCCGCGAACCTCGGAACCTCGTGAACCCCGCGAACCTCGGAACCTCGTGAACCCCGCGAACCTCGGAACCTCGCGAACCACTCGAACCCCTTGAACCCCGCGAACCCCGTTTTTCGTATTTCCTGACGTGTCCGCTGTAAAGCAACGCCAGCCCATCCCCTTTCCGTCTAAGGATTTGGTGGCGGATCCACCGCGAAATCGGGGGGAAGCGACCTCCGAAGACAGTTTTGAGGCGATCTACCGGCAACAGGCCCCGCGAATTTACTCGCTGGCCTGCCGCATGGCAGGTTCGCCCGAGGACGGCGAAGACCTGCTACAGGAGATCTTTCTCCAGGCCTACCGGAAGCTGGGCAGCTTCAAAGGGGAATCGTCGGTCGGCACGTGGTTGTATCGGCTGGCACTCAACCACTGCCTCGATTACGTGCGAAGCCGGCAGGCGAAAATGACCAAGCTCACCGACTCGCTCGACGCGGAAACGGCGGTTGAACCGGCCGGGCGGCGCGACACTCCGATCGCGCGGCTCGATCTGGATCGCGCACTGGAACGGCTGCCCGACGGCTGCCGTGAAGCGTTCGTGTTGCACGACGTCGAAGGCCTGGACCACAAGGAAGTGGCGGCGCGGCTCGGAATTGCGGAAGGCACGTCGAAGTCGCAGGTGTTCAAGGCGCGCTTGAAGCTGCGCGCGTTGCTGAAATAGCGGGACGGGCGCCGGTTGAGGGCGCCGAATATCATGCATCTCGAAGAAGCGGTCATCACCGATTACGTCGACGAAACGCTCGCGCCGCATCAACGCGAAGGCGTCGAACGTCATCTCGCGGAATGCCGCGAGTGCCGTCGCCTGATCGACGACTTCCGCGAGATCCGCCGCGTCGCCGGCACGCTCGACGAGCGGCAGCCGCCGGCGCGCGCCTGGGCGCGTCTCGAGCGGGCAATCAAGATCGAGCAGGAACATCTGCAGGACGCGTCTGGCCGCGGCCCACTCAGCGATCGCGGCCTGAGGTCGCCGCGCAGCCCGTTCCGCCAGTGGATCGGCTTTGCGGCCGCCGCGGCGGTGCTGGTGGTCGCGACCGTCGCGGGGCTGCGCTACCTGATGGTGGCGCCGGCGCGCCCGAACACTCCGGCAACCGCCGCGTCGACGCCCGCGTCGCGAGACGACGCCGCGCGGACGCAGGCGTCAGCAGCGGTCGTGGAAGCCGAACTGCGCGCTGCCGAAGAACATTACGACAAAGCGATCAAAGGCCTTGAACAGATCGCCAGCGCCGAACAGGGGGCGCTCGACACCAACACGGCGGCAACGCTCCAGAAGAACCTGGCGGTCATCGACCAGGCGATCAACGAAAGTCGCGCCGCGGTGATCGCGCAACCGACCAGCGAGCCGGCGCGTGAAAGCCTGCTCGAGAGTTTCCGCAGCAAGCTGGCGCTGCTGCAAGACACCGTCGCGTTGATCAACGAAATGCGAAAGGGCAACGAGGCCGGCGCGGCACGCGTCGTTTCGGGGCTCAAACAAAAGGGCAACTAGTCATGCGACGCACTCTGCGTACTGGTCGTTACTGGCGTTACTGTCGGGGCCGCCGCGGCGCCGCTCGCCGCGGCCCAGGACCCCCACGATCCGGATCCGCGGATTGTCATTCGCGAGCAGGTTCGCGATGTCATCGGCTCGCTGCCGGCAATCAAAACCAAAACCGTCGTCGCGCATGCCTACCAGGGACGCAATCGCGGTTCGGAACAGACCGAACGGTTCTCACGCAAGGTGAAGCTAGGCCGCGACGGCCGGTTCAGCGTCGCGAACATCGCCGGCGACATCACGGTGACGACGACGTCCGGCGACGAGGTGTCGATTGAAGCGGTGAAGCGGACGACCGGCGACCGCGAAGAATTGTCCCGCGTACAGATCGTGGTCGACGAACGCCCCGGTCGTGTCGAAGTGCGAACCGAACACGAACAGAACCGGCGGGATCGCGAGCGCTACGGCGACCACGTCTCCGTCGAGTACACCATCGTCATGCCGGCCACCGCGTCGCTCGACATGCATTCAGTGTCCGGATCGCTGAAAGTCACCGGTTTGCGCGGCGCGGTGCGCGCTGAAACGATCAGCGGCGACGTCAACGCGATCGATTCGCCGAAGCTCGAAGTGGCGAAGAGCGTGTCGGGCAACGTCACGTTGTCGGGCGTGTCGACCGACGGCGATCTCTCAGCGGGAAGCATCAGCGGCACGGTCTCGGCGCGCTCACTGAAGGTGCATGCGCTGGACCTCAACACGGTCAGCGGCAACGTGAAGCTGACCGACGTCACCTGCGACCGGCTCGCGGCGAAGTCGGTCAGCGGCGGCGTCGAGTACGACGGCACGTTGACGCATAACGGGTCGTACGAGTTCAACGTGCACTCGGGCACCGTTCGCCTCATCCTTGCGAATCCGTCGGGCTTCGTATTGAACGCCAACAGCTTCAGCGGGTCGGTCCGCTCCGACCTGCCGATGACCATTGGTGGCGACACCGACCGCGACCGGCGTGGCGGGCGCTACGGGCTCATGGGAAATCGTTCGATGCGCGCTACTTACGGTGACGGCAGCGCGACCGTCACGGTCCGGACCTTCTCGGGCGACATCGTCATCTCCAAACGCTGAGATTGGCATTCCGCTTGCTCGGTTTCTAGCTATCGGTTCTAGCTATAATTGGGCA
Organism: uncultured Acidobacteriota bacterium; assembly: GCA_963695635.1. GTDB lineage: Bacteria > Acidobacteriota > Vicinamibacteria > Vicinamibacterales > CAVVIG01 > DATKHR01. The sequence goes on along the minus strand of CAVOHK010000005.1, from coordinate 61,277 downwards.
AGTTCGAGCTCATCTGGAGGCCGGAATGAAGCGTATGGTTTTCGTCGGTGCCTTGGTTGGTTTGCTCGCCGCGAGCAGCGCCTTCGCGCAGCCCGCCAACGCGACACTCGGCAGCGTGACAATCGGCAAGAAAGTGATGGCCGACGGCAAGCCGCTCGCGCCCGGGACCTATCAGGTTCGGCTCACGAACGATGCGCCGAAGCCGGGCGTCGGCCAGGCTGCGGACGCCGAGAAGTACGTGGAATTTGTCAAAGGCGGCAAGGTCGTGGCACGCGAAGTCGCGACCGTGATTTCCGCCGAAGACATCAGCAAGATCGCGAAGGGCAAGAAACCGGCGAAAAACGGTTCATCAACCGAGTTGCTCAAGGGCGGCGATTACTACCGCGTGTGGATCAACCACGGCGGCACCAACTACTTGATCAACCTGCCGACCGGCGCTTGAAGAAGTGATTGGGGATTAGGGATTAGGGATTGGGGATTCGTGAAGCCCGGGGTTCGGTGATGCCCGGTGATTCGCGAGACCCCACCCTACCGTTTTCGGCCAATGGGTGATCACCGGCAATCTCTGATTCACCAATCCCTGACCAACACCAGTCCCTAATCCCCAATCCCCAATCACCGACGTGAAGCGAGCGTTTGTCGGACTCTTTGCGGCCTGGCTTTCAGCATGTAACGGACAGCGGTCCGGTGTCCCGGTTGTTCTGATATCCGTCGACGGACTGAAGCCCGAGTACGTGCTCGATGCGGACCGCTACGGCCTGAAGATCCCGACGCTGCGCCGGATGGTTGCCGAGGGCACATCTGCGTCGGCGGTCACCGGCGTGCTGCCGACGGTCACCTATCCAAGCCACACCACGCTGGTGACCGGTGTGGCGCCGGCGACGCACGGCATCCTCAACAACTCGCCGTTCGATCCGCTCCATCGGAATCAGGATGGATGGATGTGGTATGCCGAAGACATCAAGGCGGAGACGCTCTGGGCGGCGGCGCGGAACGCCGGGTTCGTCTCGTCGAGCGTCGATTGGCCCGTGACCGTGGGCGCGCCGATCGCGTTCAATATCGTGCAGTACTGGCGCGCAACCACTGAAGACGACCACAAGCTGCTGCGCGCGCTGTCTACGCCGGGCCTGCTCGACGAGGGCGAGAAGGCGGTCGGCCGCTACCCTGCCGGATACCTCTACACGGTTGAAGCGGATACACGACGGGCCGAATTCGCGGCGTGGCTGATCGGCGCGAAACAGCCTCACCTTCACACTTCGTACTTCAGCGTGCTCGACGAAGTCGAGCATGCGCACGGTCCGTTCGCGAAAGAAGTGTTTGCGACGCTGGAAGCGATTGACGGGATGATCGATCGCGTGGCGAAGGCCGCCATTTCCGCGAATCCGCGATCGATCGTCTGTGTGGTTTCAGACCACGGGTTTGCGCGCTACGACAAGACCGTTTCCGTGAACGTTGCTCTGCAGAAGGCCGGGCTGATCGACGTGGACGCAACCGGCCGTGTGACGGATTGGCGCGCGATCATGTGGAGCAATGCGCTGATGATCAAGGAGCCAGCCAACGCGGAAACCAGCCGCACCGTTCGCACCACGCTCGAGGCGCTGGTGGCCGATTCCTCGAGCGGCGTATTCCGCTATTTCGATAACGCCGAAGCTCGAAAGGAAGAGGGCTTCCCCGATGCGGCGTTTATCGTCGGCGTCCGGCCTGGCTTTGCGATCAGCGGGCGGGTCACCGGGGCGCTCGTCGAGGACCACGCGCCGGCAGGCACGCACGGACTGCTGCGCGAACTGCACGAGATGGATTCTGCGTTCTTCCTGTCGGGCGCCGGCATCCCGCACCGCTCGCTCGGACGCATCGATATGCGCGACATCGCGCCAACGCTAGCGCGGCTCGCCGGCGTCACTCTGCGAGATGCACAAGGTCGGGATGTGCTGGCGCGAAATTAGGAATTAAGAATTATCCTAGTTCCTAATTTCGCTATCTCAAACCGCCATCACGTCGAACTGTTCGTGGTGCAGGTGCACGTCGCTCTTGATGGTGACGTCCTTGCCGATTGAATTCCGCAGATCCTGCAGCACGGCGCTTTCTTCCTGCTTCAAAGCGCGTGCGATGTCGGGGTTGACGCGCAACAGCAGGCGATGGCCGTTCAGGTCGGGGCCGACTTTCTTGACTTCGCTGAGAATCTCGTAGCAGATTGTCGAGCTCGATTTGATGACGCCGGTGCCGGAGCAATACGGGCACGGCTCGGTGAGGACGCGCTCGAGGCTTTGCTTGACGCGCTTCCGCGTGATGATGATCAGGCCGAAGTCCGACACCTGCAGCGCTTTCGACGGCGAGCGATCCTTTTTCAGTTCCAGCTCCACCGCCTGAAGCACCTTCTGCCGGTTCTTCTTCTCCTCCATGTCGATGAAATCGAGCACGATGATGCCGCCGAGGTCGCGCAGCCGGACCTGGCGGACGATTTCCTTGACCGCTTCGAGGTTGGTCTTGACGATCGTGTCCTCGAGCCGCCCGCTCGACTTCTTGCCGACGTAGCGGCCGGTGTTGACGTCGATCGCCACCAGCGCTTCGGTCTGGTTGATGACAATCGAGCCGCCCGACTTCAGCCACACCTTGCTCTTCAGCGCCTTGTCGATCTCCCCCTGGACGCCGTACTCGTCGAAGATCGGGTACGGCTTGGTGTAAAGCTTCACCTTCGGCGCCAGGCTCGGCATGATCCGCTCGACCAGTTCGATCACCTTGCGGTGCTCGTGCTCGCTGTCGATGCGAATCGACTGATACTCTTCCGTCAGCAAATCGCGCAGCAGCTTCGAGACCAGGCTCGCCTCGCGGTAGACCACTGCCGGCGCGCGCTGTGTTTCGGTCTTGTGGCGGATTTCTTTCCAGATGGTGTGGAACGCCTCGAGGTCCGCCACGATGTCTTCCTTGGGGCGGCCGGCCGCGGCAGTCCGGATGATCACGCCGCCGGTGAAGCCATGACTCTCGCGAAACTCCTTGACGATGCCGCGCAGCCGGCCGCGTTCGTCGCGCGACTCGATCTTGCGCGACACCCCGACGTGATCGACCGTCGGCATGAACACCAGAAAGCGCCCGGCCATCGTGACGTGCGAGGTGAGGCGCGCCCCCTTGGTGCCGAGCGGCTCCTTCACCACTTGCACGAGGATCTCCTGCCCTTCCTTCAGCAGTTCTTCGATCTTCGGCTGCGGTTTGTTGCGATCGTCGCGATTGTTTCTCGGCGCGTCTTCGTCGGCCTCGAGTTTGTCGAACTCTTCCATCGTGTCGATGACGTCGGCGACATAAAGAAACCCGTCGCGTTCGAGACCGAGATCGATGAACGACGACTGCATGCCCGGCAACACTTTGGACACGCGGCCCTTGTAAACGTTGCCGACGACGCCGCGGTGCCGTTCGCGTTCGACGAACACCTCGGCAACCTGATCTTCTTCGAGGATGGCGACCATGGTCTCGTGACCATTGGTCGAGACGATCATTTCTTTGTTCACCACTAACCCCCTGCCGTGTCGGTGATTAGGGATTGGGGATTGGGGATTAGTGGCGGTCAGTGACTAGTCACTGCGCCACTAATCCCTAATCCCCAATCCCCAATCACCTGGTGGTTAGTTCGTGAATCTGCGCATCCGCACGTTCAGCACCAGCCCGAAGGCTGCGAGCGTCGCGATCATCGACGAGCCGCCGTAACTCATCAGCGGCAACGTCAGTCCCTTGACGGGAGCCAGTCCGGCCGACATGGTGACGTTGTAAATCACCTGGAAGGTGAAGCTGGCAAGCACACCGAGCACGAGATACGCCCCAAGGCGATCTTTCGCCAGGCGGGCCGCTTCCAACGTGCGCAGAATCACGAACAAATACAGGCCGAGCGCCACCAGGACGCCGGCAAACCCCTGTTCCTCGGCCAACACCGAGAAAATAAAATCGTTGTGCGCGACCGGCAGGAACCGCAACTGTCCCTGCGTGCCCTGCCGGAAACCCTTGCCGGTCAGACCGCCCGATCCGACCGTGACCCGCGCCTGAATCTGCTGATAGCCGGCGCCTTTCGCGTCCTGGGCCGGATCGAGGAACGTCGAAATCCGCTGTTTCTGATAATCCTTCATCGCGAACTTCCAGGCGACCGGTGCCGCCAGCAGTCCGCACAAGGCGATGATGCCGAGAATCCGCATCCGCATGCCCGCCAGATACGCCACCGCGAGGAACACTGGAAGGAGTGTCACCGCGGTTCCGAGATCGGGTTCCTTGACGATCAGCAGCAGCGGAATGGCGGTCAGAATGCCGCCGACCAATAGATCAATCGGGCCAGGCGCGCCACGGTTGTCGCCGAAGAATTTCGCCAGCACCAGCGCCACGCCGATTTTGGCGAACTCCGACGGCTGCAAATTGAACCCGCCCAGGCCGATCCACCGCCGCGCGCCCATCTGTACGACGCCTCTGAACAGGACATATGCGAGCAGTGCGATCAGGATGGCGAAAATGATGTGCGACTTGTCGGCAAAGGTCCGATAGTCGATGGTCATCGCGATGATCATCGCCACCAACCCAAGTCCAATCGCATAGAGCTGCGTGATGTAGAGCTTCGACACGCCGCGCGTCGGATCGGACGTCGTGCTGTAGATCATCACCACACCGAGCGTGCACAGCGACAGAATCGCCATCAGCAGCGCCCAATCGATATGGTGATAAAGACGTCGCTCGAACATCTCGGTTGCTTCCGAATACCTCAAATCAAACGCAAAGTTCGCAAAGTTCGCGAAGTTCGCGAAGTAAACACTTACTTTTTACTTTGCGTCCTTAGCGCACTTTGCGTTGAATCTTTCAGGCTACCCCATCGACGGATTCATATTCGGCTTCAGCACCGGCTTCGGCGGCAGCGGCCGCCCGTCTTTCTTCGCGAAAAACGTGTCGAGAATGTGGTGCGTCACCTGCGCGGCGTTGCCGCCGTGGACGCCGTGCTCGAGAAACACCACACCGGCAATCTGCGGATTATCGCGCGGTGCAAAAAATACGAACCAGCCATGATCGTTCAGGTTGCGTTCGGTCTTGCCCTGCGCCGCGGCGCGGCCGGTGTTCGAGATCACCTGCGCCGTGCCGGTCTTGCCGACCACGTCGTGGTCGGGGATCTTCGCGGCGCCGCCGGTCCCGCCCGGCTCGTTGACCGCCATCCACAATCCATCGCGAATCGCCTGCAGCTTTGGCGGATCGATGTCGATCACCGACAGCGGTTTGGGCGTAGGCAACGGTTTCCAGCCGCCGCCTTCATCGACCGCTTTGATCAAATGCGGCTTCACCCGCGTCCCGCCGTTGGCCAACGTCGCCATGTAGACGGCCATCGAGACCGGCGTCACGGCTACTGCGCCCTGTCCGATGCCGACCGAGATCGTTTCGCCGGCGTACCACTTCTCGTGCATCCGTTCGCGCTTCCACTCGGTGGACGGAACCAGCCCCTGCACTTCGTTCGGCAGGTCGATTTCGCTCTTCACCCCGAGGCCGAGCAACGTCGCCCACTTGTTGATCTTGTCGACGCCGAGCATGTTCGCCACGGTATAGAAATAGACGTCGCACGATTGTTGAATCGCGTGTCGAAAATCGACAGAGCCATGCCCGCCGCGGCTGAAGCGCCAGCACTTGAAATCGTGACCGTAGAAGTTGGCGTGCCCCGGACAGTAGACCTTGAAATCCGGCGTGATCAGCCCTTCTTCCAGACCGGCCAGGCCGACCGCCATCTTGAAGGTCGAGCCCGGTGAGAAACGCCCCTGAATCGCCCGATCATTCAACGGCCGATCCGGATCCGTCATCAACGCGTTCCACGTCGATCGATCGACGCCGGCGGCAAAAGCATTCGGGTCGTAGGCTGGCCGGCTGGCAAACCCGAGTACGCCGCCGGTGGACGGTTCGAGCACAACCGCCGCGCCGTTCAGACCAATGGCGTCGAATCCGTCTTCGATCGCCTTCTGGATGTCGGAGTCGATCGTCAGCTGTACGCGCTTGCCTTCGATCGGCTCCTCCTCTTCGAGCGTTCGAATTTCGCGGCCGACGCTGTTCACCACCACGCGCTTGGCCCCGTCGTCGCCCATCAACAGCGCGTTGCGAACTTTTTCGAGACCGGCCTGACCGACGATGTCGCCGCTCTTCAAACTCTCGTCGTCTGCAACATCTTTGTCGCTGACTTCGCCAACGTAGCCGAACAGGTGTGCCGCCATCGTGCCGGGATAGCTGCGCGTCGGCACCTGTTCAACGACCACGTCCGGCAGTTCGAAGTCGAGCCGCCGCGCACTGACTGCAGCGACCTGCGCGAGCGTCGCATCCTGGACGATGGTGATCGGCCGGTAGGTCGGTTCACGGCGATGCCGATCGACAATCGCGCGCACCGCGCTCTCTTCCAGGCCGAGCACTTGCGACACGAGCTTCACCGTCCGGTTCATGTCTTTGGTGTGCTCGCGAACGATCGAAATGCTGTAGGAGCCGCGGTTGACGACCAGCACCTTGCCGTCTCGATCGAAAATCAACCCGCGCGGCGCGCGCAGGGCGAGAGTGCGCTGGTGGTTGTTCTCGGCCAGTTCCTTGTACTGGGCGTGCTGCACCACTTGCAGCACCCAGAAGCTGACCGCCAGCACCGAGAACAACCCGGTGATGATGTACTGAAGCACCGTCAGGCGGATACCGGCGCGGCGTCGCTCTTCGATGGCCATAAGTCCCTGTTAGAGTTTAGCGCCTTAACCGCCCGCGCTGGGCGCGGCGACGGTCCACGGCTCCGGGTAAAAGCTCAACGATCTGGAAGGCAATAACCCCCACAAATGCGTTTCCGAGCGCCTGCCCGGCGACCTGCGCATAGGGGGTGCCGAAATGCCGGAGATCGAGTACCACGTAAAGGCCCATGAAGACGATGGCATGCACCACCGTCGCCGCCAGAAACACCACGAAGCGCGGCAGTGAGTTCGCCACGATGAACTGCGTGCCGAGCACACCGGCCAGAAAACCGACAATCGTTTTGGCGAGGCCGCCGATACCGATGATCCCGCTCGACAGCGAGTCCTGAATTAACCCGCCAATGGTACCCGCCATCATCCCGGCTACCGGCCCTGCGGTGAGCGCCACATAGACGACCGCGACCATCACCAGGTCTACGGCAAAGTTTTCGCGGACGATGAACCGGTTCAACGTCGTTTGCAGCGCCACCGCGACCACCACCACCAGCACAATCCCGGCAGCTCTCACTCCGGGCCCCCAGGGCTGACTTCGCGCAACGGCGTTGGCGTCAGTACGATCAGCACTTCTTCCAGCGCGGAGAAATCGACCGCCGGTTTGATGGTGATGCGCCGGTACGCGGCACCGCTTTTCTCGATGCTGTCGATCTTGCCGACGGCAAAACCCTTCGGATAGATGTTGTCGATGCCCGAGGTGACCACTTCGTCGCCCACCGCGACGTCGAACGCCTCGGACATGTACTCGAGGCGCAGGCGGCCGTCACCGGCACCCATCGCGACGCCTTGCGCACGCGAGCGTTCGATAATCACCCCGGCTGCGGCGTTGCGATCGATCAGCAGTTGGACGATCGCCGCGCGCCCAGTCGGTTTGACAATCCGGCCGACCACGCCCGCCGGCGCAAGCACCGCCATGTCGGTCTTCAGGCCGTGCAACGTTCCTTTGTCGATGGTGATCGTCCGGAAGTCAGGCGTCGGCGCGTCGCCGATGATCTGGGCGGCGATGGTCTTCAGGTTGGAGCGATCGCGCAGTTCGAGCAGCTGCTGCAGGCCGCGCGCGCGATCCGCCAGGGCGCGCTGCTGCTGCACCGCGATCTGGGCGTCGGCGAGCTCGCGCTTCAAGGTTTCGTTTTCAGTCTTCAGATGGCGCAGACCGATGTAGCCGCCCCAGACGTTGCGGACGCCGCCAAAGCCTGAGGCGATCACCCGCTGCACTTCCGAAAAGACTCCAAAGGTGACGAATTCGAGCACCGGCACGCCGCTGCGCGAATTGACCTGCGCGGAAATCAACAGGATGTGGCCCAGGATGACGCCCAGGAACAAATACCCAGAACGCTGCCGGATAGCGCCCACCGCCACGGTTAATCGATCGAAATTTTCCGGAGCAGATTAAAGTCCGACAACATCTTGCCGGCACCGAGCACCACCGACGACAACGGATCCTCGGCCATCGCCAGCGGCAGGCCGGTTTCCTCGCGCAGGCGCTTGTCGAGGTTTTTCAACATCGAACCGCCACCGGTCAGCACGATGCCGCGATCGACGATATCGGCCGAAAGTTCCGGCGGCGTCCGTTCGAGCGCGACCCGCACCGCGTCGACGATGACGTTGACCGTTTCCGCCAGCGCTTCGCGAATTTCCTCGTCGGTGATGGTAATCGTCTTGGGCACGCCCTCGATCAAATGGCGCCCCTTGATCTCCATCGTCATGCGATCTTCGAGCGGGAACGCCGAGCCAATCTCGATCTTGATCTGCTCGGCAGTCCGTTCGCCGATCAGCAGGTTGTACTGTTTCTTGATGTATTGGATGATCGCTTCGTCCATCTCGTTGCCGGCGACCCGCACCGCCTTGCTGTAGACGATGCCGGCGAGCGAGATGACCGCGATGTCGGTGGTGCCGCCGCCGATGTCGACGATCATGTTGCCGGATGGCTCGGTGATCGGCATGCCGGCGCCGATTGCCGCGGCCATCGCTTCTTCCACCAGATGCACTTCGCTGGCCTTGGCGCGGTAAGCGCTGTCCTTCACGGCGCGTTTTTCCACCTGGGTAATTTCCGACGGCACGCCGATGACGATGCGCGGCCGGACCCAGACGTTGCGGTTGTGCGCCTTCTTGATGAAGTAGGTCAGCATTTTTTCGGTGACCTCGAAGTCGGCGATGACGCCGTCCTTCATCGGCTTGATCGCCACGATATTGCCGGGCGTCCGCCCGAGCATATCTTTGGCGTCTTTGCCGACCGCCTCGACCCGGCCGTTCACCTTGTTGATCGCCACAATCGAGGGCTCGTTGACGACGATCCCCTTGCCACGGGCGTAAACGCAGGTGTTGGCAGTGCCGAGGTCGATTGCCAGGTCACTCGAAAACACGGAAAGCATCGAACGAAGACTCAAAAGAAAGACTCCTGCTGGAAGTTTTGTGAACTCATGTGCACGCCCTTGACAAGTGACCGGTGACGAATGACTGGCTCGGGTTAGTTATCGGCGGGTGCAGCGGCGGCCAGAATACCGTTCTTACCGGAATCTTTCACCGCGTACATCGCTTTGTCGGCGGCCTGGACCAGCTCTTCCGCCGAGGCGGCAACGTCGGGCAGCGTCGCGACGCCGACCGACGCCGTCAAACGGATGGCGAGCGCGTCAGGCTCGAGAAAGGTGTGCGACGCGATCCGCTCGCGGATGCGCTCGCCCACCGCGAACGCACCTTCGCCGCCCGTATCGGGAAGAATCAGGGCAAACTCGTCGCCGCCAAACCGCGCCACCACGTCGGTTTCGCGCGCGCTGCTGCGGATGACCGCCGCGGCCTCGACCAGGGCACGGCTGCCGAACAAGTGGCCGTGCGTGTCGTTGACGGCTTTGAAGCCGTCGAGGTCGATGAACAGCAGCGATAACGGCCGCCCACTGCGTGACGCGCGCTTCGTTTCGCGCCGCAGAACGGCGTTCAGGTAGCGCGAATTGTAGAGACCGGTCAGGTCGTCGGTCACCGATAGCGCTTCAGCGCGCTTGAGCAGCAGCGCGTTATCGAGCGCGACCGACGCGGGTTCGAGCAGCACGCGAACTGCGCGCAGCATGCCGACGGCCATCCGTGGCTCGCGAGCCGAGGCGAGACGGTCGAGACCAATGATCGCACCGACCCGACGGCCGCGGCAGGCCAACGGAAAGGCCATCACCGCGCCAATCGACGAGTCCTGAAGGCGCGCATCCTCGCGCAAATTTGACGACACGAATTCCTGACTGCGATTCATCACCCAGGTCGCGATGCGATAGACCGCGGGCCCCATTTCCGGCGACAGACCCCGGTCGGCAAGCACCGACAACTGGCCTGCCTGGTCGGACGCGACGACCGCCCAACAGGGCGCCGGAATCCAGCTGGCCGCCCGATCGACGAGCTGTTCGGCGATTTTCGGCGGTTCGAGCGTCGCGTTGACCACGCGGACGATGTCGAGCAGAGCGTCGCGACGCTCGATGCGGCTGCGAAGGGCGCGTTGAAACAGCCGCAGCTTGGTCGCGAGATCGAGTCCCGGCGTGTTGATCGAGAGCTCGCCGGCGCGACGCAACCGCGATCCGCTTTTTCCCGCCGAGCCGACAGCATGGAGCAAGGGCTGCCCGGGCGCGCGAGAGGCTCGACTGGCTGGAGACATCCTGTTGAATGTTGGTCCGGGACGTAGGGGTCCCCGGATTGGTCAACGTTCCCTGGAAACCGTTATGAACAGTGCCAATATACCACACGGCTGCCGGTAACTGCTTGCCACAGTATCACTTCATGGCATACGATCAGGGTTTCCCAAGGTGCACGTATGACAATGCTTGATCGGATGCGTCGGCACATGAGCTGGCTGAAATGGAGCCTCGGTCTCGTGTGTCTGGCGTTCGTCATTTTCTACATTCCCGACTTCCTCCGATCAGGCGGCGCGAACGCCGAAGCGGGCGATACCGTGGCGCGCGTCGAAGGTCAGGACATCAGCGCCAACGAATTCCGCCGCACCTATCAAGCGCAGATGCAAGCTTATCGCTCGGCCTACGGCGGCCAGATGAGCGAGCAGTTGTTGAAGCAGCTCGGCGTAGACCGTCAGATTCTGCAGCAGATGGTCGACGAGCGCGCCGCGCTCGCTGAAGCGCGCCGCCTCGGGATCAACGTCAGCGACGCCGAAGTGCGCCAGCGAATTCTGACCATTCCGGCTTTCCAGGAAAACGGCGCGTTCATCGGTGAGCAGCGCTATCAGCAGCTGCTGCGGATGCAGCGGCCGCCGATGTCCCCGGCCGAATTTGAAGAGAACCTGCGCAAGCAGCTGACGGTGCAGAAGCTGCGATCGTCGGTGACCGATTGGCTGGCGGTCGCGGACAAAGATCTCGAACAGGAGTACCGCCGCAAGAACGACAAAGTGAAGCTCGCGGTGGTCTCGTTCACCGCGGACAGCTTTCGGAAAGACGTCAATGTCGGTGACGCCGACATCTCGTCGTATTTCGACGCCCACAAAGACGAGTTCAAGATCGGCGAAAAACGCAAGATTCGCTACCTGCTGCTCGATATCGACGCCTTGCGCCAGAAAGTTGTCGTCCCGTCGGCGGAGATCGATCGCGCCTACAACAACAACATCGAGCAGTACTCGACGCCCGAGCAGGTGCGGGCCAGTCACATTCTGCTGAAGACCGAAGGCAAAGACGACGCGGCGGTGAAGGCCACAGCGGAAGGCCTGCTGAAGCAGGTACGCGGTGGCGCCGACTTCGCCGAGCTGGCGAAGAAGTACTCGGAAGACGACTCGAACAAGGCGAACGGCGGTGACCTCGACTACTTCGGCCGCGGTCGCATGGTCGCCGAGTTCGATCAGGTCGCGTTCACGCTGGAACCGGGCAAGATCAGCGACGTGGTGAAAACGCAGTTCGGCTACCACATTATTAAGGTGACCGATAAGAAAGCGGCAACCACCCGGCCGCTCGCCGACGTCCGCCAGCAGTTGCAAGACCAGCTGGCCTACGAACGCGCCCAGGCACAGGCGAGCGACCTCGCGACGTCGCTCGAGAAGGAAATCAAGACGTCGGCGGACCTGGATCGGGTGGCGAAGGAAAAGTCACTGACCGTACAGGAATCGGGACTGTTCGCGCGCGACGAACCGATTCTCGGGCTCGGCCCCTCGCCGGAAGTGGCAGCGAAAGCGTTCGCGATGAACCAGGGCGAAGTCAGCGGTGCGCTGCGCGCGTCACGCGGCTTCGTGTTCGAAACGTTGACCGCGAAGCAGGATCCTTACGTTCCGAAACTGGAGGAAGTGAAGGATAAGGTCCGCGAGGAAGTCGTCAAGCAGCGCGCTCGCGAGTTGAGCAAGACCAAGGCCGCGGAAATCGCCGCCAGACTGAAGGGCGCGGCCGACTTCGACAAGGCAGCCAAGGCCGCCGGCTTCGAAGCGAAAACCACCGAACTGCTCACCCGCGATCAGCCGATTCCGGATCTCGGCGTCGCCGCCGCGGTCGAAGATGCCGCGTTCAAGCTGCCGGTCGGCAGCGTCAGTGACGCCATCGCCACCGATAACGGGACAGCGATCATCAAGGTGGTCGAGCGCCAGGAAGTGTCGCCGTCAGACTGGGTCAGCGCCAAGGACCGGTTCCGCGAAGAGCTGCTCAACGAACGCCGCAATCGATTCTTCAGCGCCTATATGGTGAAGGCAAAGCAGAAAATGAAAATCGAAGTCAACCAGGAGTCGCTGCAGCGCGCGTCAAGCTAACAAGAAGAACGCCGAGGCCGCCAAGATCGCCGAGAAAATCATGCTCTGCGTACTCGGCGAGCTCGGCGTTCGATTTTCACCGCAAGAACTGAAACGGCATCAACGCCAACGGCTCGCCGCGCCGGAACAACGTCAGCGGTCCCCGCATCACCCGTAACGCATCGATCTCGCCCGCCGTCAGGTTCTGGTTCAACCACTGCCCCATCGTGAGGCTGGTGCTGGTGCCGTTGAAGGTGTCCGACACCAGTTCGTAAAAGCTCTTCGGCGCGGGAAAAATCTGGATTTCGACGTCGGCATCCGCTGCAATCTTGGCGCGCTGTTTCGCAATCGCGATCGCGTGATCGAGTCCGCCGAGCTCGTCGACCAGCTTGTTCTGCTTGGCCTGCTGTCCGGTCCAGACGCGGCCCTGCGCAATCGCATCAATTTTTTCCGGCGTGGTATGGCGGGCGTCCGCGACTTTCTCGACGAATTGATCGTAGAAAGCCTGGAGCTGTTCCTGGAGTTTTTTCAGTTCCTCCGCGTTGTAGGGACGAGCCGGTGAATTGATTTCCGCGTTGCGCCCGACGCTGGTCGACTGGATGTTGGCGCCGAGTTTTCCGTAGACACCGCCGGTCACCACCTTGCCGCCGAAAATCCCGATTGAGCCGGTCAACGTCGACGGTTCGGCGACGATCACCTGGGCGGGCATCGCAATGTAGTAGCCACCCGACGCGGCGAGGTCCGACATCGAGACCACCAGTGGACGGTCGGCGCGTTCCTGCCTGGTGATCATCAGCTCGCGCCAGACCGCGTCGGACGCGGCTGCCGAACCGCCCGGGCTATCGACGCGCAGCACGATGGCGCGAACCTGGGAATCCTTGCGCGCCTGGCGGATGTGCTCGATCAGCGTGTCCGATCCGACTACCGCGCCGTTAATCGGGTCGTAGCCGCTTCGACCGCTGGTAATGGCGCCGTTGGCGTAGACCACGGCAATGCGCGGTCCGCGATTGAGGCCGAGGCTTTTCAAGCTGACCCGGGCGTAATCCTCGGCGTCGAGCCGCTCGCGATGTTCACCAGCGCGCAGCTTCTCGTCCACCTGATCTTCATACGCCACATCGTCAATCAGGCCGGCGTTCAATGCATCTTCGGGGAGGAACGGCCCGTCGTCGAACCGCGCCCGGATCTCGGCCTCGGGCTTTTTCCGGCCGTCGGCGATGCCACGGACGATCTGATCGTAGAGATCGTGCGTCAGCGATTCATCCATCTCCTTGTGGGTTGGCGTGTACGACTTCTGGGTGAAGGTGTTCACCGCCGTCTTGTACTCGCCGACATGATGGAGGTCCGGATAGGCGCCGATCTTGTCGAGCGTGCCGCGCAGGAACACCTCGTAGGTGGCGACGCCCGTCAGATCGAGGGGCGCGGACGGCATCAGGAAAATCTTGTCGGCGGCGGTCGCCAGATAGTATTCGCGGTCGCCGCCGTATTCGAGATACGCGTAGACCGGCTTGCCCGACTTGCGGAAGTCGATGACCGCATCGCGAATTTCCTGGACCTTGGCCCAGAACGGCGACGAAAAGCTGGTCGGCTTGAGGATAACGCCGCGGACGCGCGAGTCGACCTTGGCCTTGCGCAGGTTGTCGATCACCGATCGCACGGTCGGCACTCGCACACCGCGCAGGTAGCCGACGACATCTTCGGGAGCGACTTCGCTCAAGTCGCCGCCAACCTGCAAGACCAGCGTCGAGTTCGAAGCAACCGCCGGCTCGCGCCCGAACAACAGATACAGCGCAAAGAAGCCGGCGATCGAAAAGAACACCGCTGCACCGAGCAGCGTGAAGAGAACGGCAAAACCGCGGCGAGCCATATGACCTCTGTCGGTGGTAGTGCCAGGGTGCCAAGGTGCCAATTGGCACTTTGGCACCTTTGACGCTCCTCCCAGTATATATTCCGGCCATGGACGCACTGCTCAGCGACGTTCGTTACGCGCTTGCCGCGATGCGCAGAAATGTTGGCTTTGCGGCAGCTGGTCTGTTGACGCTCGCGCTCGGCATTGGCGCGACGACGGCGGTCTTTTCAGTCGTCTACGGCGTGCTGATGCGGCCGCTGCCCTATCCCGAGGCCGATCGCCTCGTGCAACTGTCCGAAGAGCATCCGGGCGCGGCGTCGCCGCTGCAGGCGCCGTTCCTCAGCAACCTCACGTTCTACGCCTGGAGCAACGCACGGACAATCGAAGCGGCGGCGGCCTACCGTTCGATGTATTTCACGATGGCGCTGCCTGGCGGCGGCGAACGGCTGACCGGCGCCGCAGTGACTCCGTCGATGTTTTCGCTGCTCGGCCAGTCGCCGGCGCTCGGCCGCTTCTTCCTGCCCGACGAAGGTCGTGAAGGCGCCAACGCGCTGTTGGTGCTGTCGGATCGTGGCTGGCGCGAACGCTTCAACGCCGATCCTGCCATTGTCGGTCGCTCGCTGATCGTCGACGGCAAACCGTACCAAGTGATTGGCGTCGCCCGGCCTGGCTTCTACTTTCCGCGGCGCGACACGCTGCTATGGTCGCCATTCGAGGTAACCAAGCCGGCCCCCGACGCCGTCGCCGGCCAGCGCGGCACCATGAACGTCATCACCGCTTACGCGCGCTTACGCCCAGGTGTGACGACGCTACAAGCCGAGGCGGAGGGCACGGCCGCGGCGCGAACGACGATTCGGCCGATGGCCGCGAACCTGCTGTTTGGAATCGGCGGACCGCCGGTTGTCCACGTGCGCAGCGTGGTCTCGGAAATGACAGCGCGGATCCGTCCCGCATTGCTGGTGCTCGCCGCTGGTGTGGTCTGCGTGCTGCTAATCGCGTGTGCCAACGTCGCGAATCTATTTCTCTCGCGCGGCGTCGCACGGCAGCGCGAGTTGACGGTCCGCGCCGCAATCGGCGCCAGCCACGGTCGGCTGACGCGGCAGCTCCTCACCGAGAGCCTTGTGCTCTCGACGGTCGGAGGTGCCCTCGGGTTGGCGCTGGCGTGGGCGCTGGTTCGTCTCGCGCCGGTTCTGGCGGCGCGCAACTTTCCGCGGCTCGACGCGATCGTCATCGACGGACGGGCGATCGCGTTCACCGCCGCTTGCGGCGCTCTCGACCGCGATTCTGTCGGGCCTCGCTCCGGCACTGCGCGGTGCGCGCTTTAACCTCGCCGAGTCGCTGCACGGAGGTGACGGCGCCAGCGCCGGCGGGTTCCGGGGCGTGCGTGCGCGCCGGCTGCGCGATGGCCTGCTCGTCGCCGAAGCCGCGTTCGCGGTGATGCTGCTGGTCGCGGCGATTCTGCTCGCGCGCAGCTTCGTCCGGCTGACGCAGGTCGATGCCGGCTACACGGCCGACCATGTATTGACGGCGGAAATCAATGTCCCTGGTGGCGGCGATCCCGCAAGAGCCGAGTCGATGCGCGCGCTGGCAGAGGCCATCCTGACCCGCACGCGCGCGTTGCCCGGCGTCCAATCGGCCGGTGCGACGAATATGATGCCGCTCGACGGCAGCACGATGATTTCGGGCTTCCCGTCACCGTGGACCGCACCGGGTGCCGAGCGAAAAACCGCGCGCTCTCTCACCTACACCATTACGCCCGGCTATGCGGAAACGCTCGGTCTGCGTTTGCGCAAGGGCCGCGTATTTACCGACAGCGACACACCAAGCGGCCTGACGCCGTGGCTCGTCAACGAAGAATTCGCGCGCCTGTATCTTCCGCCCGACCCGATTGGTTACCAATGGACCTATCCGGCGACGGCAGCCACGCCCGAACGCATCAACGTCGTCGTCGGCGTGGTCGCGAATACGCTGAAAAACGGCAACGACACGTCGGTCCAGCCGGAGAACTATCAGCTGGCAAAAGGCGTCGCGCGCTTCAGCGGCCGTTTCGAGATCGTGGCAAAAACAGCAGGCGATCCGGCAATGCTGGCACCGGCCATACGGTCGCTGCTGCGCGAGCTCGCGCCAACCGCGGCGGTCGAAACCCTGACGATGCCGCAACGGCTCGCGCAGTCAGTGGACGAGCCTCGCTTCGCGATGATCATCCTCCTGGGGTTTGCGACGCTGGCACTTGCGCTCGCGTCGGTCGGGCTCTACGGCGTGCTGTCGTACGGCGTATCCCAGCGGCGTCGAGAGATTGGATTGCGCGCCGCGCTCGGCGCGTCGCGATCGACGATTGTGCGCCAGATCATCGCCGAGGGTTTGAGGGTGACCGGAATCGGTCTGACGCTGGGATTGGTCGGCGCCGCCGCAACGACGCGATTGATGCAAACCGCGTTGTTTGGCATCACGGCACTCGATCCGTTGTCGTTTGCGCTTGCGCCGATCGTGCTCCTTCCGATTGCGGTCGCTGCGTGTCTGCTGCCGGCGCGCCGCGCCGCAAGCACCGATCCGGCGGTCGCGCTCCGGTACGAATGACGCGTCGAGATGTTCGAATGGTCCGCGCACGCGCTCTCTCCAATTTTTAGGGCGCGGCTGGCCAGCTCCGCGCCGAGAACGGAGAAGAAGTCACAGTCCGATCGATGTGGCGTGCTGCGAGGTTCTCGTGCGGCATTCTGCGCGTCTCTGCGTGTTTGCCTTTGCAGTGGCTGCCGCCAGCGCTCGCGGGACAGCCACTAGTTAGAGTGATGGTTTCAGCATCAACTCCCGAAAGCATCGCCATCGCACCGCATCGGTCGGCTGCGCTCCGGCGCAGGCGGCCATCCGCCCCGCAAAGACGGCGTGGCCGGTCGTGTAGGTCGTCACGTAACTGCGGTACTGGTTGACGTATTTGATGACGACCTCGGCGTGAGGCACCAGCGCCAGCTCTTCGAGTTCGCTCACCGCTCGCGCGAACTCCAGTTCGCCATCGATGTAGCGTCGAGCGACATCCTCCTGGATCACTTGCAGCTGGCCGACCAGCCGCTCGACAGCGACATGACGCTCAACTTCATGGGCGTCGAGGTGCGCGAGCGGCAACAGTTGCTCGCGCTCGATTCGGGCGCGCTCTTCCAGCGAAAACGCGACGTCGACGGCAGCCATCGCCGACGCTTCCGACACCAGTGATCCCGGCGAAAAGGTCAGCTGAACCCAACGCTCCGGCCAGCCGCGCGCTGCGTCGGGGACGGACGCCATCAACACGCTGCGCGTGTGATGTCCCGGATAGCCCTCGTGACATGCCAGCTGAAGTAATTGATCGACGGTGAACTGGTAATCGGTGTTTACCTGGATCACCGTCTGATGATTCCCGAGGTACCGCGAAAACGCACTCCACGGCCTGTCATCGACGAACGCAATCGCAACGCCCTCGTCCTGCGGCAACGTTAGATGCGCGAGCGTTTGTTGCCGGCAGGCTTGCAGCGCAGCGTCCAGTACCGATGACAGCCGCTCTCGGGCAACCATGAATCGTTTCGAAAATGCCGCGAACCGATCCACGAGCCGCCCGCCGCGTCCTACGAGAGCGGCAACACTCGATCGCGTTTCATCCATCCGCCGGCTATCGACCGGTTCCGGAGCGACCCCGAAGAACCTGATGCTTTCCGTCCGATATGGCAGCCTTGCGCCGGTCAACAGATCGATGCGGGCCTGGATCGCGGCCAGGTCGGCAAGCATCGTTCGCAGACGATCGCTGTCAGTCGCGTTGCTGCCGCTGGATTCGCGGGAGAGATCCGCCGACAGAATTGCGGCGTCGCGCTTAATCGCGGCAAGCGGCGGCGGGTTGCGCTTATCGTCGGCGACCAATTCCGCCGGTCCTGCGTAGAAGTCCAGCGAATCGGTGTCGCGCTCGCCCAGCGCCACCGCCAACCGTACGAAACGTCGCGCGGCGTCATCGAGCGACGCTGCCTGGGATGTGCGTCGGCATCCGGCAAACGTCAGGACGACCAGTGTGAGAACGATCTGGGCGCGCGATCGATCAGCGCGGAAACGGAACATCGATGAAGTACGGCGTTCCACTGGCGGTATACGCAACCCGCGCGGTTGCTGCCGGATCGTCCACCGGCCGGCCACGGCCGACCCAGCTCTCACCGCTGTCGTCGATCTGTAGCGCGATCGTCTCGGCAGGCTGGCCCTTTCGTTCGACGGTCACCGTTACTGCCGACGCGGTTGCCGCCGGCAGATCCTTACGAATGGCGTCGTGAAAAAAACACATGATGGCTGCCGTTCCGTCCCAGCACCACCTCGAAATGCAAGTCGCCGTTCATCAGGACGAGACCGCCGTGATGCGGATTGTGATCGCCGTGCGGCACGGTCTCGCCGGCCGCAGCCGGCGACACGGTCGGCACCGGCTGCGCAGCCGCCACCGACGGCACCTCGTCGGCGCGGCCGCCGCACGCAGCGAACAGGACGGATGCACCCAGTGCGAGCGAGTGACGCGCGCAATCACTCGTATCGAAGGGCGTCGATCGGATCAAGACGCGACGCGCGCCGTGCCGGATAGTAGCCAAAGCACACCCCCACCGCCGCGGCGACGCCGAAGGCGAGCGCCACCGCGGACGGCGACACCGCCGCCGGCCATTCCAGCACCTTGGTGATGATGAATGCAGCGACGAAGCCGAACACGATACCGACCAGGCCTCCGCAACAGCTCAGCGTCACCGCCTCGACCAGAAACTGCAGCAGCACGTCGCGCTTGCGCGCGCCGACCGCGCGCCGAAGTCCGATTTCGCGCGTCCGCTCGCTCACCGACACCAGCATCACGTTCATGATCCCGATGCCGCCGACGACCAGCGAGATCGCCGCGATCGCCGCGAGCAGCGTCGTCATCGTCGTGCCGGCTCGCTGGAGCGTGCCGCTCATCTCCTCGAGATTGACCTGATCCACTTTCGGCATGTTCGCGAGGACGAACGCCGCGACCGACGTGTAGAGGCCCTTGGTCAGCGCCTCGGCGGCCTGCGTCTTCACCGTGAAGTCGTCCGGCACTCCGCGTGCTGCCGGCTTGGCATCTGATTACCGAGCAGCCCGCCCTGGCGCAGCCTCGCCATCGCCGCGTCGCTGTCCAGATGATGGCGTGCGCGCAACAGCGGCCGAATGGCGCTCGCCAGGCGCTCGCGTCGCCGGCCTGCTCGGCGGCAACGACGACGGCGTGAATGTTCGAGATGCCGAGCACCTGCTGCAGCACCGTGACGGCACGAACACCATGTCCATCTGGTCATCGTCGCCGCCCGAAGCGACGCCGATGATCCGCAACGCTGTATCACGGATCTGAATTTGCGGCCGACCGCGTTGACGTCGACGCCGAACAAGCGATCGCGCGCGCCGCTGCCGAGCACGGCGACCGGCGCGGCTGCGCTCACTTCGGCGGCCTCGAAAAATTTTCCGCGCGCCGCACGCCAGCCGTAAAGCTGCGGGTAGGCGGCATCAGTGCCGAAGACCTGCAGGTACTCGCGGGTCGGCGTGTTGGCGACGTCACCCAACCGCGCAGTCTGACCACGCTCGACGCGTACTTCACGCCGGGCATCGCCCCGATCGCCGCCGCGTCGTCGGGCGTCAGCGTCGATCGCAGCGCCGAGTCCGGTGGCGATCTTCGATTCCTCGCCGCCGCGCGTGAAGTTGCCGGCGTCGACGCGAATGATGTTCGTGCCGGCCGATCGTACCTCGTCGGCGACCGTCTCCTGCGCGCCGGTGCCGAGCGCCACCATCGTGATCACCGCGCCGACGCCGATCGTCATTCCGAGCGTCGTCAGTGCGGTTCGCAGCTTGTGGCGGCCGAGCGCGCGCAGCGCGATTCGCAGACTGTGCGGCATCACTCGTAGCGCAGCGACTCGATCGGATCGAGTCGCGAAGCCTGCCGTGCCGGGTAATAGCCGAAGAAGACGCCGACCGCCGCGGCGACGGCAAACGAGACAGCAATCGACAGCGGCAGACAGCGCGGTCGACCAGCGCAGCATTTGCGCGATGATTCCGGATGCGACGGCGCCGAGCGCGATGCCGGCGACGCCGCCAATCACGCTCAAGCGCGACGGCTTCGACCAGGAACTGCCGCAGCACGTCGCCCGCGCGAGCGCCGACGGCGCGTCGAATTCCGATCTCGCGCGTCCGCTCGGTGACCGACAGCAGCATGATGTTCATGATGCCGATGCCGCCGACGATCAGCGATACCGCGGCGATGCTGGCGAGTAGCGCCGTCATCGTCTTCGTCGCGCGGTCGAGCGTTCGGCCGAGCTGCTCGAGCGTCACTTTTTCGAGCCCGCCGACGTTGCCGACCACGGCGCGCGCCACGTCGGGGCGCAGACCGCCTTTCGCCAGCGACTGCCGCGCCTGGGTCGCGACGGTGAAGTCGTCTGGATCCTTCTGCGCGATCCGATGGCGCGCGCGCAGCAGTTCGGTGACATCGTTCGCCACCCGCGTCACCTCGCCGGTCGAGGCCGCGGTAATCGTGATGTCGTTCAGCTTCGACAGGTTCAGCAGTTGGTGAATTGTCGTGAACGGCACGTAAACCGCGTCGAACTGATCGTCGCCGGCCGCCGGCGTGACCATCCAGCTTCCGCTCGACACGACGCCAACCACCTGAAACGGCTGCTTCCAGAGGAACACCTGCCGGCCTACCGGGTTGGCATCGCCGAACAGCTTCTGCGCGGCGAACGAGCCAAGGACCACGACGGCGGCGCGGCGCGACTGCTCGCGCGCCGTGAAAAACCGGCCGTACGTGAAAGGTCCACGATCGCCTGATCGACGGTAAGTTCGACATCGCCGCCATGCAGGCGTGTGAACCAGCGTTTGTCGCCGGCGATCGCATGCACGTTTTCGTGAATACCCTCCGAGACGAACTGAACGCCGCGCAGGCCGCGAATCGCCTCGGCGTCGGCCGGCGTCAGCGTCGCAGCCGCGCCGAGCCCGGCCTCGACGTCGCCGAGCCGCTGGCGCGACGTCGGGTGGTCGTGCTTCTCCATCGGATCGTCTTCGGGATGGAACGAAGCGAGGCAACACCGGGGCGACAGCGGTGTGACGGCAGCCTGGTGATCCACGACGCCGCCGACGTCGTCCTCCGTCTTGGTCTTGTAGTTGCCCGCTGTGACGACGATCAGGTTCATGCCGGCGGCGCGGACCTGCTGCTCGATCGCCGTCTCGGCGCCGGTGCCGAGCGCGATCATGGTCAGCACGGTCGCGACGCCGATCGTCATGCCGATCGTGGTCAGCGCCGTCTGCAGCTTGTTGCGCGACAGCGCCCGGAATGCGATACGCGAGGCTCGATCCGATGGTCATGGCTAGCTTGCCGGCAGCAGCGCCAGCTCGCCCACCGCCAGACGCGGCCGCTCGTTGGCGCTGGTCGGAAACGATCTGGCCGTCCTTGAACGCGATGATGCGCGAGCCGTATTCGGCGACCTGCTGTTCGTGCGTGATCAGCACGATGGTGATGCCGCGGTCCTGTCCTTGAGCCGCTGGAAGATGTCCATCACCTCGACGCTGGTCCGGCTGTCGAGATTCCCGGTCGGCTCGTCGGCGAACAGCATCGACGGATTGTTCAGGAGCGCACGGGCGATTGCGACGCGCTGCTGCTGGCCGCCGGACAGCTGATTCGGATGGTGCTCGGCCCGATCGGCCAGACCGACCGCGTCGAGCGCCGCGAGCGCGCGCCGGCGGCGCTCGGCGGCCGAAACGCGTTCCGTGCCGTAGAGCAGCGGCAGCTCGACGTTCTCGACCGCCGAGGTCCGCGCCAGCAGGTTGAAGCCCTGGAACACGAACCCGATCTGACGATTGCGAATCGCCGACAGCTCGTCGTCGTTCAAGTGCGAAACGTCGCGATCCTCGAGACAGTAACTGCCCGACGTCGGACGATCGAGACAGCCGAGGATATGCATGAACGTCGACTTGCCCGATCCCGACGGCCCGACCACGGCGACGAATTCGCCCGCGTCGATGTCGAGCGTGACGCCGCGGAGCGCCCGCACCGCGACGTCGCCAACCTGGTAAGTCTTGACGAGATCGCGAACCCGAAGCAGCGCCATCAGTTCGTCGTCTTCGCGGTCGGCACACGGTTCTTGCCGGCGAAGTTGTAGATGATCGTCGCGGCGACCTTTTCGGCGCCCGCCATGCCGTAGACTTTGCCGGCGCCTTCGATGATGTAGTACTCGTTGGCGGCGTGCGCGTTGCCGCCGTGGCCCGCTCCGCCCATGCCGATCGGCATCTGGACCGGCTCGACACCCGCTGGCCGACTTCCTGGTTCGAGAACAGATACGCCGGCCAGTAGCCGCCGAGAATCGACGAGTAGTGCGCCGGCTCGCCGTGCGGGATGTTGAACTGTTCGTAGGCGTCGGTCATCGCGCGCGCGATGTCGGTGTCGTACGACATCTTCGACCACGGCACGTCGCCGATCACCTTCATCTCGACGTCCTTGTAGCCGTTGCGATCGAGCTGCTCGCGGATCCGCTTGACCATCTCGAGGCCGTTCATCTTCGGCACGTAGCGCATGTTGTGCTTCGAGGTGATCTTGTTCGGCAGAATCGCGCCGGCGCCGCCCGCGTACATGTTGCCGCTCCAGACGCCGTCGAGGTTGAACGAGATGCCGTAACGCTGCATCTTCAGCATCGTGAACGGATCGTCGGAGATGAACCGCGCGACGCCGATGTTCTCGGCCGCGACCTTGAGGTCGGTCTTCTCGGCCGCCTTCTTCAACGCCGCCGTCTCTTCCGGCCGACATCGGCTCCATGCCCTGCGTGAAGCCCTGGATCAGCGGCGTGTTGCCGTCGGGTCCGAGACCAGCGACGACAGCATCTTGATGTGACGCCAGGCCGGGCTGTCGACGCCGCGCTTGTTCGAGCCGTGGATGTCGGACTGCACCGGCCCGCGGCCCCACGCCTTGCCGCTGGTCGTCAGCTCGATGTAGACGCAGCCTTCGGAGCCGCCGCCGACGCCGGCGCTGCCGCTCGGATTCTGTCCGCCGCCTTCGCCGATCAGCGCCTCGGCGCCCGCAAACAGATCGGGATGATCCTTGACGAACTTGCGCAGGCCGATGTCCATGCGCTCTTCGTCGCCTTCGGCGACGAAGATCAGGTTCACCGGCATCGTGCCGGTCACCGCCTTGATCGACATCAGCGCGTTCCAGTAGGCCAGCTCCGGACCCTTCGAGTTCGCTCGCGCCGCGGCCAATCAGCACCTTCTTATACGGCCCCTGTTCGATCAGATCTGCGCCTCGAACGGCGGCTCTTTCCACGCGTCGGGCTGCGTCACCGGCATCGTGTCGTACTGCCAGTAGATCGCGATCGTCCGCGGCGCGCCGTAGTCGCATTTCGCGTAGACCACCGGGTTGCCCGGCGCGCCCCACTCGGTGATGCCGACGTCGTAGACCCGCGCCTGCTGGCAGCCGAGCTGTTCGAAGAAGCCCTTCACCATCTCGGCGGATTCGGGAATGCCTTCGCCGCTGTTGGAGATGCTCGGCTGGCGAATCCACTTCTGCAGGTTCTCGACGTGCTCGTCGATGTGCTCGTCGATGTAGCCGTAAACCTTCTTCAGCTCGTCTGACGAAATCTTCGTCATGTCCGGCTGGATTTCGGTGTCGCCGGCCGGGCGGATGCCGAGCTTCGGCTTCGCTGGCGCGCGCGGTGGCGCGTTTTGCTCAGCCTTCGCCCCTTGCGATGTACAACCCGCGCCGGCGAGTGCGGCCAAGACGAAGGCGACGAGCGTGGGTTTCAGCATATGCATGGCGTGTATCACCTTCCAAATGCGCCGGTCAACGACTTCGACGGAGTGATCCTATACCCGCGATCCATCTTTTGGGTGGAGACGAAGAAAACACCTCTCAGCCTCCGAAACACCGTTGCATCGGCGCTGCCGACGGTGTAGGGTGACGCAAATCATAATCGCGTCGCGTTTTTGTTCGTTCGCTTTTTCATAGCGGCAGCGGCCCCGGCATCATCGTCAGCACGGCGTCACGACCTTCTTGAACGGAGGAAGCTGTATGAGGCGGCTGCAGTTCTGCGCTCTGTTGTTGCTCGTGTCCGGGATCAGCCTCACCATCCCGGCACTAGCAGCAGCGCAAACCGGGGGCGCCACCACTGGCGCAATCAACGGGAAAGTCACCGACGCGAGCCAGGCCGTCATGCCTGGTGTCACCGTCACCATCGCGAGTCCGTCGATGCAAGGCGTGCGGACAGCGGTGACCAACGAGGAAGGCAGCTACCGTTTTCCGTCAGTACCTCCGGGCGATTACAAAATCACCTACGAGCTGGCCGGCTTTTCGACGGTGGTTCGCGAGGGCATCCGCGTCGGTCTTGGCTTCACCGCCACGATCAACACCGAATTGAAGGTGGCGTCGCTGACTGAAAGCGTCACCGTCAGCGGCGCGTCGCCGGTTGTCGACATCGCGACCACCAAGACCTCGACGAACTTCGACGCGCAGACCTTGGCAGCGCTGCCGAACGCTCGAGACTTCTGGGCAATTCTGGCCGCCGCCCCGGCGATCCAGATGCAGCGGATTGACGTCGGCGGAAGCGCCGCCGGGACGCAAACCGGTTACTCCACGTATGACACGAAGTCGGATCAGCATCGGCCGATGGTCGAGGGCATTGTCAACACCGAAGGCACCAACGCTGCCGGCTTCTATTACGACTACGGGTCGATGGAGGAGGTCTCGGTCACGACCGGCGCCAACACGCCGGAGATGCCGTGGGCCGGCGTGATGACGCAGTTCATCACGAAGTCCGGCGGCAACACCTATCACGGCAGAATCTACGCCGACTACCAGAACGAGAACATCCAGTCGCGTAATATCGATCAGGACCAGCAGAATCTCGGCGTGATTGGCGGCGGCGGTCTCGAGCGCGACCGATCTGAACCGCATGCACAGCTATCACGACCTCAACGGGGACGTCGGAGGATACATCAAGCAAGACAAGCTCTGGTGGTACAGCTCGCTGCGTGATCAGAACGTCCAGAGTTTGTCGCCGAATTTCCCCGTCAAGCCGTTCGAGACGCATCTCCAGAACATCACCGGCAAGGGCACCTACTCGGTGAACAACAACAACAAGATCGTCGGGTTCGCGCAGTGGGGCAAAAAGCAGCAGCCGAACCGGCTCGACACATTCCTCATCGGCGCGACCGCCGCCATTCACAACAGCGCCGACTCGACGTGGAATCAATCGGTACTGGGCTCACACCTACAAGCTTGGGTGGGATTCGGTGAAGAGCGACAAGATGTTCTTCGAGGTTCACGGCGGCCAGTTCCACTACCTGTGGCCGAACACACGCTACACGCAGGCACCCGCGTATCAGGACCTCGCGACCAACATCGTCACCGGCGGCAACCAGGACGGCTGGTTCCGCGACATCACGCGCAACCAGGTCCTCGGATCGATGAGCTACTTCAAGGACAACTGGGCCGGCAATCACAACTTCAAGGTCGGCGGCGAGTTCTTCAACGAGCGGTACGACGACCTGCGCGGTCAGGACGGCCTCGGCCAGGTCCCCAACGACGTGCTGATGCTTACGAGAAACCGGGTGCCAACCGAGGTCATCCTGTTTCAGACGCCGTCGGCCTCGTTGAACGGGCTCTGGACGACGGGCCTCTACGCCTCCGATGTCTGGCGGGTGAGCTCCAGAGCTGACGTTCACGCTCGGTCTCGTCTACGACCGCTACCAGTCGTATCTTCCCGCACAGACCGGTCCGCCCGTCGGGCCCTTCAATGCGACGCTGGTGAATTTCCCCGAAGTCAGTAACCTGATCACCTGGAACACTGACTGGCGCCACGCGGCGGCCTCACTACGACCTGACCGGCAACGGTAAGACCGTGCTGAAAGCGAACTACGCGACGTACTGGTGGAATCCGGGGACGACGTCAATCGACTCGGCTGTGAATCCCAACGCGCCCGACTGGTATCGACGGTACAACTGGACTGACACGGCGGTCGTCGGGTGCGCAACGTGCGTTCCCGGAGACAGGGTCTGGCAGAACGGCGAGCAGGGAGCCCAGCCGACGTCGTCGTTCGGCGGCGTGGGCAGCACTGTGCTGGATCCCAACCTGAAGGACCAGCGGACGCGCGAGTTCGCGACGTTCCTCGAACGCGAAGCTGATGGCGAACGTCGGCGTTCACGTAGGGTTCGTGTACCGGCAGATCGATCAGCTGTACCAGAGCGACAACCTGAATCGTCCGGTCAGCGCCTACAACGTTCCGATCAACGTCCCGATCCCGAACCCCAACGGCACCATCACTGCGCGGCGGGCACGACGATGCAGGCGTGGAACCTGGCCGAATCGAACAGGCTCGCGCCGGTCGTCAACTTCCTCCACAACACGCCGGGCAAGGACGACTTCTACAACCTCGAGCTGGCCGCGAACCGTCGCATGAGCCATGGCTGGTCGCTGAACGCGTCGTATGCGTATCGCTGGAATCGGACAACGCGAACGGATACTTCGGCCAGAACCTTCGCGTCAGACAGGACGTTGCGAACCCGAACGACACGATTAACACCGAAGACGGCCGGTACGTCTTTGGCCTGTGGACCGCCAAGATCAACGGGTCAGCTACGATGCGAAGTGGGGTCTCCGCTTTACGCCGGCCTTCCGTCTGCAGCAGGGGCAGCCGTATGCACGCACGTTCCAGGCGACCATGAACTACGGCGCGCAGAGGTTCTTGGCGGAGCCGTTCGGGTCGCGGCAGCAAGACAATATCTATCTGGTCGACACCCGCGTGGAGAAGGCCTTCAAGATTGGCAAGGGCAGGACGGTTGCCGGATTCATCGACGGCTACAATCTGACGAACACCAACGCCGCGCCAGAACATCAACTGGGGTTCCGGCACTACGTTCCTCCAGCCGACGACGATCGTGCCCGCCGCGGCTGTGGCGGTTCGGCGCGAAGTTTGACTGGTAATTCGTAGGCCACTGGTTCGAGGAGGAGCATCGCTCCTCCTCGAGCCGCACTGTTCATCGATCAGCTTTCCGTGTCCCGGGCCCGCCGCGTCGCAAAATCCCGCAAACCTTTACCCCCGCCCCGTTCCGCGCGGCATCGCTTTGCCGCAATCACCATCATTGCGACGGTCGTCGCAGCCGCGGCCTTCGTCGCTTTGCGCGTGACGCGGGCAACGGTGCCTCAACCACCGGTCGTCGAACAACTCGGTGCGCTTGCGCCGGAAATAGCGGACCTTGTCAGGCAGGAACGGCAACAGGTTGTCGAAGCGCCGCGCAACGCCGCCCGTTGGGCACGGTTCGCGATGGCGTGCGAAGCGAATGGCTTGCCGGCCGCTGCCCGTGATGCTTACGCGGCGGCCGCGACGCTCGAACCGTCGCAGGCAAAGTGGACGTTTCATCGCGCGCGCGTCGACGGACGGCTCGGCCAGGTAGACGAAGCGGTTCGTGGGATGCGTCGCGTAATCGAAATCGACCCCCGATTCGCTCCAGCCTATTGGCGACTCGGGCTGCTGCTCCTCGATCAGAATCATCTCGACGACGCGCAGCGCGCGTTCACGCGCGCGACCGAACTCGATCCAGCCGATCGCGCCGGCTGGCTCGGCCTGGCGCGTGTGTTTCTTCAACGCGACGATGCCGCCAAGGCGGCGCAAATCCTCGAACGGCTCGCCGCCGCCGGCCAGGCAGACCCTTATACCCTTCAACTTCTGGGTACGGCGTATCGTCGGCTCGGGCGCGGTGACGAGTCGGCGTCGGCACTCGCGGCCGGCGTGCGCGGCGAGCCGCAGTGGAACGACCCCTGGACCGACGAGATGCTTGGTTTTCGACGCGGATATGCCGCGCTGCTCAAGGAAGCAACCGCCTATATCATCGCCGGACAGTTTCCGCCGGCGATTCGCATTCTCGAGCAGCTTCGGCGCGAGAAGCCGGACGACGTCGTTTTGCTGGCGCACCTCGGTCAGGTCTACGTAGCGTCGGGCGACGATGCGAGTGGCGTGCCGCTGCTCGAACAGGTCGCCGCCGCCGCACCCGAACGCTTTGAAGC
Organism: uncultured Acidobacteriota bacterium; assembly: GCA_963695635.1. GTDB lineage: Bacteria > Acidobacteriota > Vicinamibacteria > Vicinamibacterales > CAVVIG01 > DATKHR01. The sequence goes on along the minus strand of CAVOHK010000005.1, from coordinate 33,011 downwards.
ACTCGTCGATCTCGCCACGGGTTACATGCACCAGGACAATCTGGCGAACGCTCGGCGCACTGTCGATCGAGCCATTTCGATCAATCCGTCGTACGCACCGGCGTACGAAACGCTCGGGCTGGTACTGTGGCGCGGCGGCGATCCGCGCGCCGCAATCGTCGCGTTCGAGGATGCCGTGCGACGCGACCCGCGTAACTCGCGGGCGCTGGTGTGGATGGGAATGGCCTACACGAACATGGACAAGCCGGCCGAGGCGGTCGCTGCCTTTCAGCGCTCGACAAAGGCAGACCCCACCAATGTCGATGCGTGGATCGGCATCGCGAACGGCGAGATGAACCGGCACGATCTGAACGCCGCATCTGCCGCGCTGCAGCAGGCACAACGTCTTCAACCCGATCGCGCAGCCGTGAAGCAGACGACCGACCGGTTGCAGTCGATGCAGCACGCTCGATGACGAAAGCTCCGGGGTTGGCTGCGCTCACCGTGTTGGTGGTTGCGCTCGCATTCGTTGCCGCCTGCCGACGCGATGCCCCGTCGACGAATCGAATCGATTCCAAACGCAGCAGCCTGGTTCGAGGACATCGCCGAATCGGCGGGTATCAATTTCGTTCACCAGTCCGGCCATCAAACTCGTCATTACCTGCCCGAGATCATGGGTGGCGGCGTCGCGTTGCTCGACTTCGACAACGACGGATGGCTCGACGTCTATTTCGTCCAGAGCGGCAACCTGCTCAATCCCGCGGGCGGCAGCGGCAATCGTCTCTACCGCAATCGCGGCAACGGCACCTTCGCAGACGTTACCGATGGCAGCGGTGCCGGCATCCGTGGCTACGGCATGGGCGCGGCGGCGGGCGATTTCGACAACGACGGATTCACCGATCTCTATGTCACGAATTTCGGTCGCAACGTGCTGTTGAAGAATGACGGCCACGGACGGTTCATCGATGTCACGCGCCAGGCAGGCGTCGCAAGTTCAGGCTGGAGCACGAGCGCCACGTTCGTCGACTATGACGGCGACGGCGCGCTCGATCTGTTCGTCGCTCATTATCTGAATTGGCAACTGGCGGCGGAAGTCGAATGCTTCAGCCTGACCGGGGTTCCCGATTATTGCAGCCCTGCGAGCTACGACCTGCCGTCGGCGTCAACACTCTTTCACAACAACGGCGACGGTACCTTCACCGACGTCTCGGCGCGCACCGGGCTGCTCGCCGCGGTCGGCAACGGTCTCGGCGTGGTCGCGGGAGACTTCGACGGCGATGGCCGTGTTGATTTTGCGGTCGCGAACGACCGTACACCGAATCACCTCTGGCTGAATCAGGGCGATGGCCGTTTTCGTGAAGCCGCGCTGGTATTCGGTTGCGCCGTGGACCAGGACGGCATTGCAAAGTCCGGAATGGGCATCGACGCCGTCGATGTGGACGACGATGGCGATCTCGACTTGCTGATTGTCAATCTCGACGGCGAATCCGATTCATTCTTTCGCAACCAGGGCAAATTCTTCGTCGATGACACCGTGAGCGCCGGTCTACGCACCGCCAGCCGGCCGTTCACACGGTTCGGAACGGCACTGCGCGATTTCGACAATGATGGCTACCTGGATCTGTTCGAGGCCAATGGCCGGGTTGGCCGGCAGTCGGTCGCCTACTCGTCCGATCCGTATGCCGAACCAAGCCAGTTGTTCCGGGGCTTCGCCGGGCCGCGGTTCGAAGAGGTCTTGCCGCGTGGCGGTACACCGTCGCTGCTGGTCGCGTCGGGCCGGGCCGCGGCCTTCGGCGACATCGACAACGACGGCGCGATCGACATCGTCGTCGTCAATCGCGACAGCCGCGCGTTTGTGCTGCACAACGTGAACAAGTCGAAAGGCCATTGGACGTTGCTGCGCGTGCTCGAGCGTGGCGGCGCCGACGCGCTCGGAGCCGTCGTCACGATGGCGGTTGGGTCGCGTGCAGTCCGGCGCGACGTGCGCTCGGGTTCAAGTTATCTCGCCAGCAACGATCCTCGCGTTCACGTCGGGCTTGGCGATCAGGCGATCGCGCGGAACGTGACCGTTCGTTGGAGCGACGGGAGCATCGAACGGTTCGGCGACGTCGAGGCAGATCGCATCGTCGTGCTGCGACGCGGAGCCGGGACGAAAGTAGCCGCAGTCAGCGGCCCGATTGGTAACGCGTCGTGTAGTGCCGCTGCAATTGCTCCGCGGCCGCGTTGCGGACACCTGGAATGGGCTCCACGGTATCGCCGTCTCTCGTATACAAGTCCATGTCCTTGCACCAGCCGCGCGCTTCGAGCACGAAGCGCCGCGTCCACCCAGCGGGTAACGGCTTCAGGGTGTCGAGGAACTCGAGATGCAGTTCTTCTCCGGGGCCGAGGATTGCGACCGCGCCGTCCGACTGTGCGAGCAGATCGGTCGCGGCGCCTTCTTCTGTGTAGAAGCCGCGCGGATATCGCACATCCCAAAATGGTGAGCGGCGGTTGTAGTCGTACGAAGGCCGACGCTGAGAGGCAACTTCATGATGGGCAAATCCGGTGCGAGCAAGCTGTGCGACCGCAAGCGCGGCCGTCTGTTTCCGTATCAGTGGAGACTCGGCTCGCGTAGGCGATTGCGATTCGATCCCAATAAATTTCCTGCGTCGTGTGTACGCGCAGCTCGGTGGTGCCGCGAGGCAGACGGCCGAGTGGTACTGAAATCCGCCGCGGCATTCCCGCTGGATAGCCGAACGCCTCACGCAGCACTTGCCACCGGCGATCGGTACCGCGCGCTTCGATGGTCGGCGCGCGGTAGGCCGCCCCAGCCTGCCATGCCGCGAATAAGGTCTGCGCGTACGGATACTCGACCCACCCGTCGGCCACGAGCATGGGAGCACCCGTCACCCACGTCCAGTCGACGATCGAAGCGGAGTTCCAACTGATGCGGGTCGGTGCGGCCAATGTGCCGCGGGTCGATACGACCGGGCGGAGCAGCCACGCCGTCGGCTTTGGTGATAGCGGCCGTTACGTCCTCGGTTGCAGCGTCGATTGTTGTCGCTCGAAACGGCAGGCGCTCGTCGCGATAAAAGCGCGGTTCGCCGGTGGCGATCGGATCAGCGGTGGACTGTCGCTCGTCGAGCACCATTTGCCAGCCCGGAGGCAGGTCGTAGGCAACCAGCTGCGCCGAATCGACGTAGGCCACTTCTTCCATCGGCTCGGTGATCTTCACAGCGAAGCGGCCGGCGCGAGGCGCAAGGACGCCTTCGGGAATCAGCACGTTCTCGCGCGGCCGGGGATCGGCGTAGCGACCCGGACTAGTCGGTGTGCCGATGCCGCCCACGCCGAGCAAATCGGTGACGAACGCAAAGTGGCGTCCGTCGAACGCGAACAGCACCGGACAGCTGGAAAGCTGGCGCTGTGTTTCGGCAATCGTCCGCGGCGTACCCGGTACGAGATCGAGTTCGGTTTGAAAGACGCCGTCCGACCAGAGCAATGCGAGGAAGTCGACCTGCGGCAGGCCGCCGGTGCCGATGGCGATTGGCTGGAGGCTTTGACCAACGCCAGACTGCGGACGGTAGGTGTCGAGCGCCGTCCACCGCGATCCGGCCCTGGCCGTAACCTGCGTGCCGATTCCTGAAGTGTTGGACCGAATCTGTCGGCTGCGCGCATCGCGTCCGCTCAACGAAACGGTCACGAACGGAAAACGTCCACTCCCCGGGCCCCATAGAAGCGGTCCATCGTTCGAATCGGCGGCGATCGCAACGATGGACGGACCACGGCCGGCGTCGAGCTGCGCGATCGCCCATCCTGCGAGCGGCGGGCCGTCTTCGAGGTAAATCGGCGTGGCATTACCGGTGGCCGGTACGGCGAGTGCCCGCCATCGACCGTCGGTGGAAGTCCCAATCAAGTCCAGTCGGCCGTCGCCGTCAACGTCGGCGAGCGCCAACTGCCGCGCGTTCGCCAGCGCCTCGGTCCCCGCCACGAGCCTTGTCTCGGGTCTGACCCCATTTGTCTGGGGTCTGACCCCAGACAAGATTCCGTCGCGGGAACTGGCGTAAATCGCTACACGACCGTCCGCGTCGAGGTCGCCGACGACTGCTGCGGCGATTGGAACGCTGGTGATGCCGCCGAATGCCGGATCGGCGTGGTATCGCCACATCCGATCGTTGATATGCACGTCGTGCGGCGGCGAGCCGCGCACGACCATGATGTCCGCGTCGCGATCGCCATCGAGATCCGCAACGATAATGCCGCGCGAGGGACGACGGTCCGCACTTAGACCGATCGTCTGACCGAGGGCGCGGAACGTTCCGTCACCATTGTTGTTGAGCAGCTCGTTCGCGCCGGTCTCTTTTATGAGCAGCACATCGAGATCGCCGTCGTGATCCGCGTCGAACAGCACACCGTCGACCGTCGTGCCGCCACCACCGTCGACGCTCGCGTTCATCCCGGCTTTCGACCACTCGCCTCGAGCCGTTTGACGCCAGAGCTGATTCGCGTTCCTGGTGCAGAGGTAAACGTCGGTGAGGCCGTCGTTGTCGATGTCTCCCCACAGAGCGGCTTCGACGTCGGATACCTGTGCGAGTGGATGTCGCAGCTCGAGCGTGAATCGCATATCGCCGCGATTGAACAGCACCGCGTTCCGCACGGCGCCGTGATCCTCGATGGCGCCGGCGATGAATAAATCGATCTGGTTGTCGCCGTCGATATCGGCTGCGGTGATGCTGAGTGGCCGCGACCGATCAGTGCCGGTCGCTACGCCGATCCGGCGCCACGACACGAGCGGCGGTAGCGGATCGATCCGAATAGCGCGAGGCTCGAACACTGCTCCAGCGGGACGAGCTGCGGCCACGGCGAGGGGTTGATCGATGGTTGCGGCATCAGCAAGCCGCCCCAGTCGCGTGTACTTGAACTCGGCAACCTCGCTTTGCGGATTGGCTTCGAGAGCGCGAAACGCCTCCAGCATCTGCGGCGCATCGGCACGTGCCAGACGCTGTCGCGTCTGGAACGCCCCGTAGGCGGCGCTGCGCAGATGCGGATTGAGTGTGAATGCCCGCTCGTAGGCAGCAAGTGCGCCCGTGAATTCTGACTGCTGGAATCGACATTGCGCGACGAAGTACTGGGCAAATGCGTTTTCTGGATCGCGGGCGGCGACCAGCGACAAATGCGGCAGCGCCTCGGCCGCGTGTCCATCGTGCAACAGCAGCAGACCGAGGTTGTAGTGCGCGCGCAAGTGTTCGGCGCTCTTGACGAGAACCTGCTCGAGGAGCCGCTGCGCGGCGACGGGGTCGCCTTCGCCCTGCCGATGCAGCGTAGCGATGGCGAGGTTGACCTGAAGATCGAGGTTATCGGGATGGCCCTTGGCCAGCCGCGCAAAGATGTCGCGCGCCGGGCCATACTCGAACTGCCCCATCAGGCCAACGGCGCGGTTGTTGAGCGAAATCTCCGCGGCAGTCAGCCGCGTCGATGATTGCAGCGGTGTTCGTGCGCAGGCAACGATGCAGCAGATCGCGCCGATCGCGATGGCAACGCCCGAACCCTTCCACACTGTGCGGCGCGCTACTTACCCGCCGGGCTGCGCATCGTCAGCCACCACTTCATCGTCGACGTGACCAGATCCGCGGCGTCCTGCTGGACGAAGTGACCGGCGCCCGGCACGGTCACCAGCGTCAGGTCCTTTTCGAGCCAGTTCCAGGTCCCGGACAACCCGGCCGCGTTGAGCGCGGTGTCGTTGAGACCGTGGAACATCAGCACCGGCATCTTGACCTTCGGCGGTTCGGGCGGCGCCGGCCGCGTCCGCGCCGGACGGCGCGCGGGTAGTTGCGCTTGTAGTAGTTGAGCATCGCCTCGAAGTCCGATCGCTCGAACGCCTCGACGTAACGCTTGCGCGCCGCCGGATCCCGGACCCACCCCGACAGGTTCTGCGCCGTCATCGGCCGTCCGAAGAACACCGTCGGGTCGGTCGGCGACTTCGTCTGGAAGTTGCGCGCGTACTCGCTGTTCGTGATCTGATCCTGGTTGGTCCGCAGCTCGCGCGCTCAGGCCGTTCGGGTGCGGCAGGTTGAGGATGATCAGGTTCTCCGTCATCTGCGGCAGGTTGATCGCGAACTGCCACGCGACCACGCCGCCCCAGTCGTGCCCGACGATCGTCGCCTTGTCGCGGCCGAGATGCCGGATCACCGCCGCGACGTCGCCGACCAGCAGCCGCACGTCGTAGTTCTCGACGCCTTTCGGCTTGTCGCTCAGGTTGTAGCCGCGCTGATCGATCGCGACCACCTGGAATCGATCCGCCAGCGCCGCCATCTGGTGGCGCCACGAGTACCAGAAGTCCGGGAAGCCGTGGATCATCACGACGAGCGGACCCTCGCCGAGCGTCGCGTAGTGAATCTTCACGCCCGCATCCGACACGGCGTAGCCGTGCTTGACGCGGTCGAACACATCCGGCGCATTCGACGGCTGGGCACTGGCCGACGCCAGCGCGCACAAAAGAAACAAGACTACCGAGACTGTTCGAAGAATCACGGCGCACGCCCCTTCAGGTTGGATGATAAGTGCTAATGCACCACGCCTTGGCGGAATTCTGTCTCGGCGGCGTCGATGTAGGCACGGTAGGCCGCGGAGTCAGTGACGGTCCTCAGGGTCTTCGGGTCGGCGCTTGACGACTTGCGTACCGCCCCTCTGTCCGCACTCGAGCACGACCAGATCTCGGCCGGGAGGCGCCGGAGCACGGGAAGCTGGCGATCTTGTGCTCGCCTCGCAGGCGGCCGACGAGCACTTTATGTCCTTGATGTTGAGCCAAGCTGCTGCGAACGGTCCCTCTGTAAGCAGTCATTCTGCTACGTCAAGCGCCTAACGTATCGAAAAAACAATTGGTGCGGAAGCGGGGATTTGAACCCCGACTGGATTGCTCCAACTAGCTCCTGAGGTTTGACGGAGACGTGGACCCATAGAGACACATGCGGATCTGACTGACGGGTTTTGGACAGCGGAGGACTGATGTAGTCCCATCCGTCAGCCGGATTCGCACACGGTTCGCACACGCGTCTTAGACTTTCCTTGCGATGACGCCTTCGGGGTGCTGGTAAATAGGACGCGGTTTCGATACCTTATGACCACTGACTCTACGCCTGATCCGCCGCGTCCTCGTCGATGTGGTCATCGATGTCTGGAGATCGTGTGCGTCCAGCCGAGTGCGACGCTGCCCGTCCCGTCTCGCCAGCGTCCGGATGCCCGGCGTCGCGCTCGCGCCGCCACCGGGGCATCGCCCACACAACCGATGACGCTCACCCCACCTCCGTGGAACCTGGCTTGTAGCTCCATAGCCCCGCCGCGCCAGCAGCTTCCTTCAAGTCGTTATCGAAGGTGTCTCGGCACCGGCATCGAGGTGCTCGTCCAGCTAGTCGCGCCGAGGCACCTCCGATAACGCTAACGACTTATGCGGAGTAGTCCCGAGAAGATGTCATTTCTTCGCGTCGGGCTGCCAGTTCTGGATGAGCGTGATCGGCACCCCCGCGTTGTCCAGCACCGTGTTGATCAGAAACCGTCCGTCAGGGGCGACGTCTGTACTGCCGACCCTGTCCGGCGTCCACGCCGCCGCCGAGGATGCGGGTGGAGAAGAGCGCCGTCGGCGCGCCTGGTTCGAGCGTGGCTCCCGTGATGGTGATCGGCGCCGCCATCATCGCACCCGCCGGATCGAGGTAATACAGCTCCTTGCCGTCGGGCCGCCAGACCGGATGGATTCCGCCCGCCGTGGACACTTGCCACACGCCTCCCGGGGCCGCCGTGCCTGGCGGGACAAACGGCCGCACGTAGACCTCCGCACGCCCCGACTCGTTCGAGTGATAGGCCACCCACCGGCCGTCTGGTGAAAACGCGCCCCAGACCTCGCGAGCGGGGGTCTTCAGGAACACCGACGGTTTCCGATCGCCCGCCATCGGCACGACCCAGAGGTCGCTGCTCGTCTGCGGGTCGGTGCTGTGGTATAGCACGAAGCGACCATCAGCCGACCAACTGCTGGGGGTCTTGACGCCGTCGGAGGCCACCAGCAGCTCCTCCATCCCCGCGCCGCTCGTGAGTTTCTGGTAGAGGTCACCGCCGCCCGTCCGGGTCGAGGTGAACACGATCCGCGTGCCGTCGGGCGACCAGATGCAAATATCCTCGGTCGCCGAATCGAATGTGAAGCGGCTCGTCCGTGTCCCGTCCAGCAACCAGAGGTCCTGGTTGCCCTGCACCGTGTCACCGACGGCCACGCGGCGGCCGTCAGGTGACACGCGGGGACGACCCCATGTCGCGTCCGTGCCGCCGACGGTGCCCCGCGCCGTGCCCGACCGGTCGAACCACGTCAGTCGGCGCTGCCTGGCCGCGCCCGTCCGGTACGCCACCAGCCCCGTCGCTGCCACCGACGCGGCGCTGCGTTCAGACATGTCGACGTCGATTCCGTCGGCGAGCGCGACCGGCTCGCCCGTGAGCGCCGCCATTCCGACGTCAAGGTGCTGGGCGACGAGCGCCCCTGCGCGCACCCACAGCAGCCAGCCTCGCCCGCGAGACGTGTCGGCGCGCCCAGGCCCGGCAGCCAGATAGACGCCTGCGCTCTCGGAGAGCGTCAACCTCTTGTGGGGGCTGCCATCCAGCGTGCCCAGATAGATGCCAGCCGCGTCCGGCAGGCCTCCCGCGTAGAACAGGAACCGCCGACCGTCAGGGAGCATTTGCGGCCAACGGTGGCCCATCTCGCGCGGGCCGAAGACCGTCGCGGCCACCGCCGAGCCCCCGGCCGCGGGCACGCGCATCAGGGGGCCGGTCGGGCTCGGCGCAAACACGATGAACCCGTCCGCGCTCCACGTCCCTCCGGCACCGCTGCTGACCGGAGCCACTGTTTGCGGGGCGCCACCGCCGAGATCGAGCCGCTTCAGCGCCGTGTCGGTGAAGAAGCCGATGGAACGGCTATCGGGCGCCCAGAATGGATGCCGCCCCCCCGGTCCCCCCCAGCGGCTGCGCCGTCGTCGTCGCCAGCGGCCGCAGCCACAGACGTGAGGTGCCGTCTCCCGAGGAAACGAAGACAATTTGCCGACCGTCGGGCGAGAGCGCGAACGAAGCGGGCTGGTCGGTGGCGGGCGTGACGATCTCGGTGCGCGTCTCCGGTGGCGGCGTCTCGCGCAGATACTGCACTGCCGGAATGGCGAACGCGATTGCTGCGAGCACAGCCGCAATCGCTATCATCCATGGCAGCCGTCGGCGTGGCGCCGATGACGTGGCTGGCGACGACGTTGAGGTGACCGCGCCATCGCCCACGCCCGCGATGGTCCTCTCGATCTCGACGCGCGCCTCGCCGATGTCCCGCAGCCGCATGCGCGGATCGCGATCCAGGCACCGCGCAAGGAGCCGCTGCAGGCGCAGCGGCGTCGTCGCCGGCAGCGTCGTCCGGTCCGGATCCTTCGTCAGCACGAAGGCCAGCGTGTCCGACACCGTCGCGCCTTCGAAGACCCGTCTGCCCGCCACCATCTCCCACAGCACGACGCCGAAGGCCCACACGTCCGCGCGCTTGTCCACCGTGCCGCCGCGCGCCTGCTCCGGCGCCATGTACGCGGTGGTGCCGAGAATCGTCCCCATCAGCGTCGCGTGCGCAGGGAGCGTTGGGCTGTTCGCGTCGGCGGTGGAGCCACCCGACGGGTCGTTCGCTTTCGCCAACCCGAAGTCGAGCACCTTCACCGTGCCGTCCGGGCGCACCTTGATGTTGGCGGGCTTCAGATCGCGGTGAATGATCCCCTGCTCGTGCGCCGCTTCGAGGGCCTCTGCAATCTGCTTCGCGATCGGCAATGCTTCGCTGAGAGGCATCACGCCGCGCGCGAGAAGCTGCGAGAGATCCTCACCCTCGACGAGTTCCATCACGAGCGCCTTGATGCCGCCGCTCTCCTCGAGGCCGTGAATCTGGGCGATGTTTGGATGGTTCAGCGAGGCGAGTATTTCTGCTTCGCGTTGAAAGCGTGCGAGGCGATGGTGATCAGCCGCGAGCGAGGGCGGCAGAATCTTGATCGCGACCGGGCGCCTCAGCTTCGTGTCGGTCGCTCGATAGACCTGCCCCATCCCGCCTAACACCGAGACGGGTGCTGGGACCGGAAGGGCCGAGCTATGAATAGTCCGCCGACTTGCAGTCGGCGTAGCCGAAACCCTTAAAAGCGAGTCGATTTTTAGGGTTAACGAACCGCCTGTTCTTGTCGGACGGCCGGGCGGTTGGCGAGGTTTGTGACTGACTTACCGAAGGTTGATCAGCGTCCGCATTGAACCAGTCAGACATTGAACGAGTCAGAAAGCTTCTGAGCACTCGCATGGGCCGGGAATAGAGCAAAGAACGTACAGAGAACCGCCGCCGCGGACATGCTTACAATCTTCATAACAGGCGCCCCTGGCCACAAGTTCATCGGCACAGAGTCGCCGTCCTGAAGACTTCTCTTTTTTCGTGGTGATCCTAAGAACTATGTCAGAAGATGTTCCTTATAGCCAGCAAATTACTGAGGGACTACCAGACGAAACGGTCAGGTCCGATTTTTGCTGTAAATTCTTCTCGGCTGATGTGACAACCGGTTTGTTCTCCTGGCGCTCCGCGGTCGCAACGCGCACCGGATCCTCGGATGCGGCCCTGCGGCCCTCGCGCGCTCGCGTGCGACCATTGCCAGGATGTTCCGCCGGGTCAAGGCACCATAGCGGGCGTTCTCGGTCCCTGGTCCGCCCTTCCCCGGTGCGACAGACGCGAGGATTTCTCCTCGGATAATTCGACCTCAGGCGGCCCATCGATCGGTTTTCTATCACCGACGGTCATCGCGGTTCGATCGCGGCAAGTCGGTGCTTGACTTCCGTTCTGGCGGGCTTCAGAAACTCAGTCAATGCGAGACATGGAGGACCTGATGCTGCGACGGCGGGCCCTTACCAGCCTACTCGGCTTCGTCTTTATCGTGAGCCTATCGGCGAGCGCCTTCGCCCAGAAGACGACGGGCGACATCACGGGCACGGTGACCGACAGCACCGCCGCCGTGCTGCCCGGCGTCGCCGTGACGGCTACGTGCGCGGCGACCGGCGTGACGCGCTCGGTCACCACCGATGCGCAGGGCGCGTACAGCCTGCCCGAGTTGCCGATTTGCGTCTACAAAGTCACGACAGAGCTCTCGGGGTTCAAAGGCGTCACGCGCGACGTGCAGGTGGCGGTCAACACCGTTACCAAGGCCGATTTCAGGCTCGAGGTCGGCGCGCAGTCCGAGACGATCACCGTCGAAGGCGCGTCACCGCTCATCGAGTTCTCGGACAAGCTGAATAACAACGTCGACACCGCGCGCATCGTCGAGATTCCGCTGAGCGGCCGCGACTTCAACTCGCTGCTCGCGGTGACGCCCGGCGTGACGCGCGAGCCAGGCGGCGGCTTCATGGCCGTCAGCATTGCCGGGATGCGCCACTCGTCGAACAATTACATGATCGACGGCATCTCGAACAACGATCGGTACTACGGCGACTCGGTCATGAACCAGGTGGGCGATTCTCGGCGTACCGGCAACCCTCGTGCCGATGGATGCGATCGCGGAGTTCACGATTCAGCAGACGCCGTCGGCTGAATTCGGCGTCAAGGGCGGCGCCGCGATCAACGTCGTGATGAAGTCCGGCACGAATCAGCCGCACGGAACGGCTTATTACTTCCGCCACGACAAGTGGACCGACTCGCCCAACTTCTTCGTCGAGCGCAGCGGACGGCGACACGACCGACGTCAAGAACCAGCAGTACGGCGGCACATTCGGCGGCCCGATCGTCAAGGACAAGACGTTCTTCTTCGGATATTACGAGGGACAGCGGGTAAGTTTTGTGGCTCCGTACGACGTGTTCGTTCCGCGTCCTTCCGAAATCGCCGCGGCGCGGGGCCGGATCGCGTCGGCCGGGATGACGGTCAATCCGATCGGCGAAAATCTGCTGAAGTATTACCCGACGTCTGAATCCGGAAAGCAAACGATCAACGGCGTCAGCTACGCTGACATGGACACCTTTTCGGTGAAAATCGACCATCGTTTCAACAGCAACAACCTCGTCAACGGCCGGTTCTTCTACGGGTACACCAACCAGTCCGCTCCGGCTGGGAACACTGGCGACGATCGTGCCGCCGGCGAGCGCCGGCCCAGCCGACATGTTCAACACGTTCATCAGCCCGCCGCAGAATACGGCACTCTTCGGGTTGGTCTGGAATTCGACGCTGTCCTCGCACACGCTGCTCGAAACGCGTATGGGGTACAACACGATCGGGCAGACGCTCGATCCGAAGAACAACAAAATTGACCCGAAGTCGCTGGGCCTCGACACCGGACCGCTGGATCCGGCGGATCTGGGCGTTCCCGCGGTGTATCTCGGGTATTTCGGTTATATCGGCGGGGTCGGCGGGTACCCAATATCAACGAATCCCACTTCGTCGTGGAGCGTGTCATCGGCGCTCACCCACACGCGAGGCCAGCACACGATGAAGATGGGCGGGAGCTGGGATCTGGGCAAGAACCATAGTCTGCGGAATCGTGCACGGACCGTGCTCACGGCCAGCGGAGGGACGTTCGACAACGTCGATTCGCTCGCCGCGCTGCTTCTCGGACGGTTCGACACAGCGGGCCGATCGTTCGGCTCGACGGATCGCAGCATGAGCCAGCCGTCGGTCGGCGTCTTCTTCAACGACGAGTGGAAGGTCTCGGCGCGCGTGACGGTCAGCGGCGGGTTGCGCTACGACATCCACTGGCCGATCAGCGAAGCCAATAACCTCGAATCGAAATTCGTTCCGAGTCTCGGAAAGCTCGTCCGCGTCGGCAACGGGATCGATTCGCTCTACGACAAGAGTCACAACTTCGGGCCGCGGGCGGGATTCGCATGGGATCTCACCGGCGACGGCCGAACGAGCTTCCGCTCCGGCTACGCGCTGACCTACGATCTACCCGACTTCAAGTTCGTCCACTCGCCGAATACGACGTGGAGCGGTCTCGGCGCGCGCGCGGGCGCGATGACCAATCCGGACCTCGACGTCTTCTCGGTGAATCTCGTTGGCAATACGTCGGAGCTGCCGGACAGCAAGCTGGCAACGTGCATCGATCCGAACAGGGGCACGCCCGGCGATTACGTCTGCGCGCAGCCCGGCGTGCCGCTGTACGGCAACAGTCCGAACGGGCAACCGCCGTTCAACGCGTGGTCGATCATCGACAACTACAAGACGCCGATGGTCCACTACTATCACGCGACGTTGCAGCGAGAGATATTCACGATCGAACGCCGTCACCGTGTCCTACGTGATGTCGCGCGGGCGCGATCTGAACTGGTTCCGCGATATCAACGGGCCGCCGCTCGGCACCGCGCTGAACGCGATCCAACAGAACCGCCCGTTCTACAACGTGGCGCCGGACCTCGCGCACATCATCCAGATGAACAACGACGGTAAGTCGTGGTACGACGCGATGCAGCTGTCGTATCGCCAGAACCAGTGGCACGGCATCAACTCGCAGTACAACTACACGCTGTCGAAGTGCGAGGACTACAACTCGGACAACGTCCGCGGCCGTAATGGTTTTCCACAGGCCAACAATCCGTACAACCCCGCGGCGAACAAAGGCCCGTGCGATTTCGACCGGCGTCACAACTTCAATCTTGCGGGCACCTACTCGATACCGGGCAACGGTCCGGTTGCGGGCGGGTGGGCCGTCGGCTCGGTCTTCACGGCGTTGAGCGGACGCCCGTTCACGCCGAACGTCGGCAGCCGCGACCGCTCGGGTCAGGACACCGGATCGTTGCGCGCGGACTGCCTCGCAGACCCCCAGTACAACTTCGATCCGAGCTATCTGTATCCGGCCGGCTCGGAGACGTCGCTTCCGTTCATCACGAACGCGGCGCAGGCGTTCGGCACGCCTGCGAACGGCAGTCTCGGAACTTGCGGGCGCAACTCGGCGCGCCTGCCCGGTCTGACCCAGCTCGATCTGAATGTCCTCAAGTCGTTCCATCTGTCCCGTGGCGCACGGATCGAGGCGCGCTGGGAGATCTTCAACCTCTTTAGTCAGGTGAACCTGGGCAACTTCCCGAGCACGAACGTTCGCAGCGGATCGTTCGCGATCGTCAACTCAACGCCCGACGTCGACGCCGGCAACCCGGTGATCGCGCAGGGCGGCCCGCGCGCGATGCAATGGGCGGTGAAGGTAATCTTCTGAAGCGTGTCAGGGACTGGGGAGTAGCGAGTAGTAGGGATTAGCAATTAGTGCGAAACGGGGTAACTTGTATGGCGGGTCCTTGTGGACCCGCCTTTTATGCGCAGGTGGCTGGTTCTCGGCATCGCTCTTCCGCTCGCCCTGAGTGGGTGGCGGACGATTGCCCAGCGCAAGCCCAACATCATCCTCGTCACGCTCGACACAACCCGCGCGGATCGGATGGGCTTTCTCGGATCGACCCGCGGACTCACGCCGAACCTCGACGCACTCGCGCGCGAGTCCATCGTGTTCACGCGCGCCTACGCCCAGGCGCCAATCACCACGGTCTCGCACGCCACGATTCTCACCGGCACGTTTCCGCCGGCGCACCGCGTGAACGACTTCGGCCGCCCGCTGCCTGCGTCGGTGCCGTACCTCCCTGATCTCATTCCGCCAGCAGGGTTACCGGACGGGCGCTTTCGTCGGATCGCTCATTCTCGATCCGCGGACCGGCACGGCTCCGGGATTCGACCGGGGCTTCGATGCCTACGACGCAGGCTATCGCATGCGTCGGCCGGGAGAAGATCGATACCGGACGATCGAACGCCGGGGAGACGAGGTCCTGACGCGGGCGCTGGCTTGGGCGACAGCGCAGAGCCGTCAGCCGTTCTTTCTGTGGGTGCATTTCTTCGATCCGCACGATCCCTACGATCCGCCGGGCGATCTGAAGCGCCGCTTCGCGTCCGTGCGGTACGACGGCGAGATCGCGTGGATCGATCAGCTCATCGGACGTCTGGTCACGGAACTGAAGAGCAAAGGGCTGTCAGACCAGTCGATCCTCGTCATTGCCGCGGATCACGGAGAAGCGCTGGGCGACCACGGCGAGCAGACTCATGGTCTGTTTCTCTACGACGCGACGCTGCACGTGCCGCTCATCGTCCGCCTGCCGGGCCCGCAGCAGGCTGGGAAGAGCGTTGCCACGCGCGTCAGGCTTGCGGATATCGCGCCCACGGTGCTTCAGGCCGCAGGGTTGACCGTGCCGGCGGCGGTTCAGGGAGAGTCGCTCCTGAACGCGAGCGTCGATCGGCCAGCGTACACCGAAACCGAATACCCGCATCGTGGCTTCGGCTGGGCGTCGCTGGCATCGTGGCGCGCCGATCGTTTCCTGTTCGTCCGCGCGCCGAGGCCGGAGCTCTCCCGATCAAATCACGGACGCGGCGTCGCTTGGTAACCTCGTGTCGACGCGCGGGCGCGTCGCCGACGCGATGGATCGCGAACTGCGCGACTTCTTCCAGCGCTCGAGCGGCGCGGCCCCGACCGACACGAGGGCCACGTCGGATCCGGAAGTCGCGGCGCGACTCGCCGCGCTCGGATATGTCAGCGGCTCCGCCACGCCCGCGCCTTCAGGCGTCGACCCCAAGGACAAAGTCGCAGTCGCCAATGCGCTCCACGACGCGGTGATGTCTGTCGAGGACGGCGATTTCGCAAAGGCGGTTCCGCTGCTCGAGAAAGTCACGGCCACCGAGCCAGACATCTGGATCGCGCAGCTGAACCTTGGCGTCGCCCGCGCCCGCCAGCGCCAGTACGCGCGCGCGCTCGCTCCGCTGCGCAAGGCCGTCGCGCTCGAGCCCGACGTGATGATCGCGCGCTACGAGCTGGGCGTCGCGCTGTACCAGACGGGCGATCTGAAAGCTGCGGCCGGAGAGCTCGAGGTGGTCACGTCGAGGGTGCCGAAATCGGCCGACGTCCGCTACTCGCTCGGATCTGTGTACGCGCGGATCGATCGCGTGCCCGACGCCACTCGTGAGCTGCAGGCGGCGATCGATCTCGAGCCGCGTCACTTCCGCGCCAACCTCCTCCTCGGGCGGATTCTCGCGCTGTCGGGGCACGCCGATTCGGCGATTCCGCATCTGCGAGCGGCCGTCGACGTGCAGCCGTCATCGGCCGAAGCCCACGAATTCCTTGCCGACGCCTACGACAAGATCGGCGATCGCGCCGCCGCTGCTCTGGAGCGGCAGCGCGCCGAACAAGTCCGCGCGAAAAAGCCCGTGGCGTAGACACACAACCACGAAGACGCGAAGACAGTCTTGACGTGCGCGATTCGCGGTTTGCTGAGCTGACCCAAATGCAGCGTGTCGAGGTTGGTGAAAATCCCTTGTCTCAGTGGACGCCCATCCATCACACCGGGAGCAGGAAACAGCGGCACGGGCATTTACCACGTCGCGCTACTTACGTGCCAGCAGCGCCGATCTCCAGCAGCAACTCAAGGCGTTCGAAACGCACCGCGCAAAGCGATCGACGGCGTCGGCGGCGACGGGCACGCAGGATTCGCACACGGTTCGCACACGACGCAACGCGACCACCGCGCCAACGTCGAGGGCCAATCCGTCTAACTCGCTGAATTGATTGATGGTGCGGAAGCGGGGATTTGAACCCCGACTGGATTGCTCCAACTAGCTCCTGAGGCTAGCGCGTCTGCCGTTCCGCCACTTCCGCTGGTGGAGAAATTCTGCTGCGGCCGAACCTTGAGTATAACCTGTCCTCCTCGGCGATTGCGACGCTCTACGAAGGCCTTCGTTGACATCCGGTCTCACCTTCAGAAATACTCGGAAGCAGCTATGGGCGACATTCGCTACGCACTACGCACCTTACGGAAGAGTCCGGGATTCACGGCGGTCGTCGTCGTGACCCTCGCGTTGGGAATCGGCGCGAACGCGGCGATCTTTTCGCTGACCGATCAGATGCTGTTGCGAACACTGCCGGTGAAAGACCCGCAGCAGCTGGTGCTGCTCGATGGCCCGGGCGCATTTCAGGGCCGGACGTTCAACAACGGCACGTTCTCGTACCCGATGTACCGCGACTTTCGCGACCGCACGCACCGTGTTCGACGGCGTGATCGGCCGCTTTCCTGCCCCACTCACGTTAATCACCAACGGCCAGTCCGAGCGGGTTGCCGGCGAACTGGTCACCGGCAACTACTTCGACGTGCTCGGCGCCCGCGCTCAGATCGGACGCACCTTCAAACCCGACGATGACACGACGCCGGGTGGACACCCGATCGTCGTGCTGAGCGACGGCTACTGGACGCGCCGCTTCGCCCGCGATCCGGGCGTTCTCAACCGCACGCTGACGCTCAACGGCATGCCGATGACCGTCGTCGGCGTGACCGCGCCAGGGTTCAACGGCATCGTGCTCGGCGAAAACCCTGACGTGATGGTCCCGGTGAGCATGAAGGCTCAGATGACGCCGACCTGGGATGACCTGCAGAACCGGCGCAGCCGCTGGCTGACGGTGATGGCGCGTCTCAAGCGAGGTGTGTCGCGCGAGCAGGCCGAGGCGGCAATGAACGTCATCTACCGCCAGATCAACGAGCAGGAACTCGCGGACATCAAGACCACCTCGAAGACGTTCCGCGAACGTTTTCTGAACAAGCACTTGTTCCTGCGCGAAGGCCAGCGCGGCCGATCCGATCTTCGGCAGGAATTCTCCACGCCGATCCTCGTGCTGATGGGAATGGTCGGACTGGTTCTGCTGATCGCCTGTGCCAACGTGGCGAACCTGCTGATGGCTCGAGGAGCCGCGCGACAGAAAGAAGTGGCGATTCGCGTTGCGCTTGGCGCGAGCCGAGCATCGATCGTGCGTCAGCGACTCGTCGAAAGCCTGATTCTGTCCGGCGGCCGGCGCCGTACTGGGGTTGCTGTTCGCGTGGTGGACTGGCGGCGTGCTGCTCCGCGCGCTGCCGTTCGACGCTGCAGCGCGCACGCTGACCGCCGCGCCCGACTTGCGCGTCACCTTGTTCGCACTCGTCACCGGCGTGGTAACGGCGATCGTTTTTGGACTCGCACCCGCGCTGCAGTCCACTCGTCCGGTGCTGACCTCGACTTTGAAAGACGAATCGGGCAGCGTCGTCGGCGGGACTGGTCACGCGCGCTTCCGGAAAAGCCTGGTCGTCATACAGGTCGGAATGTCGGTGCTGCTGCTGGCGGGAGCAACGCTCTTCGCTCGTAGCCTCTACAACCTGAAGACGCTCAATCCAGGCTTCAAGACCGAACAGCTGCTGGCGGTCTCGATTGACCCATCGCTGAATGGCTACTCGCGCGAACGGGCGGTCGATCTCTTTCAGCGGCTGCAAGATCAGCTCGCTCGCCTGCCCGACGTCACCCACGCGACGGCATCGGTGATTCCGATGCTGACCAACAGTGAATGGAGCAGCACCGTCAAGGTCGAGGGCTACGCCGCGAAAGAAGGCGAAGACATGAATCCGCTCGTGAACGGCGTCGGGCCGGACTTTTTCGGCACGATCCAGCAGCCGCTGGTCGCGGGACGCGAATTTACCATCAAGGACGCCGCGACCGCACCGCGCGTCGCGATCATCAACGAGACGATGGCCAGGTACTTCTTCGGCACATCGAGTCCGCTCGGCCGTCACATCGGCTGGGGCCGCGACAGCGGCACGCCGATCGAGATCGTCGGCGTGGCGCGCGACTCGAAGATGGCGACGCTGCGCCAGGAACCAAAACGATTCGTCTACGTGCCCTACGCGCAGGAAACGGAACTCGGCGAGATGACCTTCTACGTGCGCGCTCGCGGCGAAGCGACGTCGCTGACGGCTTCCGTTCGCGAAGTGGCGCGACAAGTCGATCCGAACCTGCCGTTGTTCAATATCAAAGCGATGACGACGGTGGTCGATGAATCGCTGTTCGTGGAACGGATGGTCGCGGCCCTGTCGGTGGCGTTCGGCGGTCTCGCCACGCTGCTGGCGGCAATTGGGCTTTACGGCGTCATGTCCTACTCGGTCGCCAGGCGAACCCGCGAGATCGGCATCCGGATGGCGCTCGGCGCCGAGCGCGCGTCGGTGCTCTGGCTGGTGCTCAGCGAAGTGACGTTGATGGTCGGCCTTGGCGTGGCGATCGGCGTACCGTTGACGCTGGTACTCAGTCGCCTCGTGCAGTCGCAGTTGTTCGAGTTGTCGTCACACGACCCGACGGCGCTATTCGCCTCAGCGACAGTGCTCGCCACCGTGGCATTGCTGGCGGGCTACTTACCAGCGCGACGGGCGACGCGCGTCGATCCGATGGTGGCGCTGCGCTACGAGTAGCGGGACGCGACAATCGGAAGAGAATGATTCAGGCACTATTGCGCGCGCCTGACGCGCCAGCCGGCCGCGATGTTCAGCGGGTCGTTCAGCGTTTCGTCAAGCCGCACGTTGATCAGAAATCGCTGGCCGTCCGGTGATGGTGCGTAACGCGCCGACATCGCGTAATCCTCGAGCCGGGTCTGGAAGAGCGGCGTCGGCGTGCCGACATCGATAACGCTGCCGTTCGCGCGCACGGACACCGACAACAGCACGCCATGCGTGTCGACATAGAACAACTCGCCACCGTCGCGTCGCCATTGCGGCTGCGCACCACCGGCAATCGAGATCTGTCGCTTGTCGCCGGATTGCGGGAAACCGCGCAGGAACACCTCCCACCGGCCCGATTCGTTCGATTCATAGGCCATCCACCGCCCATCCGGTGACAGCCGCGGCTGCGACTCGGTGAATTCCGTACGAAGCACGACAAACGGTTTGCGGTCGCCGTCAAGCGGCAGCGCCCAGATGTCGCTCAGTGTTTTCGGATCGTACTGCACGAACAGCAGCGTGCGGCCGTCCGACGACCAGTCGGCCGGCGCCGCAGACAGGTCGCTTTTCAGCAGCACTTGTTCCGGCGCCGCACCGGATGTGTCGGTGAGATAGATGTTCGAAGTCGTCTGCCGTGTCGAACTGAACGCCAGCCGGCGCCCATCCGGCGCCCACACTGGATCGTCGTCTGCAGCCGGGTCGGAGGTGATCCGCGAGGTCGTACCACGCTCGAGATCGCTCAACCACAAGTCGGCGTTTCCCTGAAAGACACGACGTACGGCCGGCCCGAGTGCCGTCGGGCGATAGTGCGATACCACCATATCTGCCGGGCGGCGTCACCGACGAAGACGCTGTTCCGGTGCGATCGAACCAGACGAAGTGGCTCGGCGTCGCCGGCGTGTATGCGAGAAGACCAGGGCCGACACTGAAGGCCGTCAAGTCGTAAGTCAGCCCATCGTCGGCAGGATATGCGGTTCCGGTCGCGCGAGCGCGATCGACATCGAACGGCAACGCCATCAAGGCACCCTGCGTACCGTCACGGAGGTAGAGCAGGTGCCCACTCGGCACGTAGGCCGCCGCGGCCTCGACATCGAGCACCCGACTCCGCTCCCCGGAATCGACCGCAGCGACGTCGACGCCGGTCCATTCGGCCTTGTGCGAACGCGCAATAAACAAAAACCTCCGGCCATCAGGAAGAAAATGCGGCTTCCGGTGGCTGTCTTCCTGCCGCGATCGATCAAGCGCGGTCACCGTCGACGGCGTACCTCCTGCAGCCGCGACTTTCAGCAATGGCCCGACGATGTTCGGCGCGAATACGATCAGCCCGCCGGTCCCCCAACTGCCGCCTCGCGCCGCGGGCGCATCGCAAATGATCTGGACCGGACCGCCGGCCGCCGGAGTTCGTTTCAGCTTGCCGTCGGCAAAGAAGGCGATCGCCCCGCCATCAGGGGACCAGAACGGATCGTGCGCATCGTTGGTATCGGCCAGGGGACGCGCCTCGGCCGCGTCGAGTGACCGCACCCACAACGTGGACGTGCCACCGAACTGCTGGACGTAAACAATCTGCCGACCGTCGGGGCCGGCGGCAAAATCGCCGATGATCGCGCCGGATGGCGGACGCACCGCGAAGCGGACGGTCGGACGATCGGGCGTCCGCCGCAGCGCGTAGCCGCCGGCCGCGGCGGCCGCCGCGACCGCAACGACGATCAGCGCGGCCACGCCCTGGCGAGACTTCGCCGGTACGCGATCGACCTTCGGCAAGTCGTTCCACGAAGCGTCGATCCACTTCAACTCGTCCAGCAGATCGCGAGCGGTTTGCCAGCGATCCTCGGGATCGATCAGCAGACATTTCGCGACCGCGCGCTCGAGCGGCGCCGGCACTTCAGGAACCACCGTCGCCATTGCGGCCGGCTCGCGATCGAACACGATAGTCCCGGCGGGATCGGTACGAAAGGCCCGGACGCCAGTGATGGTTTCGTAGACCAGTTCGCCAAACCCAAAGAGATCGGTGCGACGGTCGACGGCACGGCCGGCCACCTGCTCGGGCGCCATGTAACGAGGCGTGCCGACGACCAGCCGGCGGGTCGTCGCGGAACTGCCTCGATCCGTGTCGGTGGAGGCATCGGCCGCGGCGGCGAGCGAGTGCGACAACCCGAAGTCGAGCAGTTTTACGCCGTCCCTGGTCAGCATGACGTTGCCGGGCTTTAGATCGCGATGCACGACGCCGGTACGGTGTGCCTTGTCGAGCGCATCGGCAATCTGCAGCGCGCACCGCATCGCCTCGCGCAACGGCAAGGGACCCTTCCTCAACCGCTCCTCGAGCGACTGGCCATCGAGCAGTGGCATCACCAGGTAGTCGGTGCCGGCGTCATGGCCGATGTCGAACAGCGAGCAGATGTGGGGATGATCGAGTTTGGAAATGGCCACCGCTTCCATCTCGAATCGTGCGCGCGCGTCGGGATTCGAAGCCCAGCCTTCGGCGATGACTTTGACCGCGACCGAACGGCCGAGCCGCGTGTCACGCGCTGTGTACACTTCGCCCATACCGCCGCTGCCGAGCAGCGACATCACTTCGTAGGGACCGAGCCGTGTGCCAGGGGGCAGCGCCAACGAGTGCCGGGATAGATGCTACCCGACTCGACGGCCGGCTTTAGTGGTAGATTGCAGCCTTCTCGGAGGCCTTTTATGAAACGGGTCATCACGCTCGCCGCCGTCTGCGCGATTTGGTTGTCGGGCGGTTCTGCGCTGGCGCAAAGCAAGGCCAAAGCGCAAAACGTCCCGGAGATTCCCTACGACTCGGTGCCGAATTTCTTCAAGCTGCCGCCGAACATCTATTTCGGCGAAGGGCATCGGCGTCGCGACCAATTCCAAGGGGCACGTCTTCGTCTACACGCGCAGCGGCGAGACGCGGCTGTTCGAGTTCGATCAGAACGGCGCGTTCGTTCGCGAAATCGGTCAGGGTCTCTACGGTTTCGTCTTCGCGCACGCCGTGCGCGTCGACAAGGACGACAACATCTGGGCCGTCGACGAAGGGTCGAACATGGTCATCAAGTTCAACCCGCAGGGCCGAGTCGTCATGATGATCGGCCGGCGGCCGGAAGCGGTCGAAGAGCTGACCAATGTCACCGGTCAGGGCTGCCGCGCCGCAGTCGAACAAGCCGTACTCGTTCAATCGTCCGACCGACGTCGGCTGGGACGCGCAGGGCAACATCTTCGTCACCGACGGCTACGGCGATAACCGCGTCGTGAAGTACGACAAGAACGGCCGCTTCATCAAATCCGCCGGCACGCGCGGCAATCGGTCCGGGACAGCTGCGATCTGCCGCACACGCTGGCGATCGACGCGCAGGGCAACATCTACATCGGCGATCGCAGCAACGCGCGCGTTCAGGTGTGGGACAACGATCTGAACTTCAAGGCGATCTACGACAGGTCGGCAATCCGTGGGCGGTCTGCATCTCGCCGGGTCCGCATCAGTACCTGTTCGTCTCGAACTCGGTGCCCGACAACGGCGACTCGCGGGCGGCGGCGCAGACCGGCGAGATCTACAAGATGGAGCTCGACGGCACGATCATCGGCAAGTTCGGCAAGGCGGGCAAAGCGCTGAAGGAGTTCAGCACGGTGCACGAAATCGACTGCCGCAACCCCAACGAGCTGTTCGTCTCGGAGATCACCGGCTGGCGCGTGCAGAAAATCATTCTTCAGTCCGCAGGCGGCGAAATCGTCGGCGGGACGATAGGAGGACGACGCATGAATGAAGACGCTCATTCCTGCTCGCACGCCGCGGCTCGCTCGGCACCTCGCTCGCCGCCCAGGCCATTCCCGAGATTGCCGTACGACGCGAACGCCGATCTCCTGAAGCTGCCGGACAACATTCATCTCGGCGAGGCGGCCGGCGTGGCGACGAATTCGAAGGGCCACATCTTCGTCTACACGCGCACCGGCGCTGCCGCATGCGACGGTCGGCATCGTCGCGAACCTTCTACAAGGCCGGCTCGCGGCTGTTCGAATTCGATCAGACCGGGAAGTTCGTGCGCGAGATCGGCGTCCGGCGTCTACGGCCTGAACTTCGCGCAGGCAGGTGCGCATCGACCCACAGGACAACATCTGGGTGGTCGATCAGGGATCGAGCAACGTGATCAAGTTCGATCCCGAAGGGCGGCATCCAGCTGGTGCTGAGCCGCAAGCCCGAAGCGATTTCGGTGCGGCCGGCGGGCGGCGGCGCCGGCCGCGGTGGTCCGGGCGCCGGCGAAGGACGCGGCGGCGGTCCGGACGCGGCGCCGCCGCCGCGACAGGCCGCGGCGTCCGCCTCCGCTCCGACGGCGCCAGCCGGAGCTCGGCGGCACCCGCCACCTGCGCCGGCAGCGGCGCCGGCAGGCGGCCGGTGGAAGGCTCGGACCGCCCGGACCTCCCGGGTCGGGCATTCCAGGCGACAGCTTCATCCGCACCGCCGACGTCGCCTGGGACAGCGCGGGCAACATCTACGTGGCCGACGGCGCCAGCAAGACGGCATCGGCAACGCGCGCGTCGCCAAGTTCGACAAGGACGGGCATTTCATCAAGTCGTGGGGTGCGCGCGGCAGCGAGCCGGGACAATTCAACGCGCTCCGCGGCATCGCGATCGACGCACAGGGCAACGTCTACGTCGCCGACGCAGGCAACAAGCGCATCCAGGTGTTCGACGGCGACGGCAACGCGAAGCGACAGATCGCCGGCATCGGCGTGCCGACGGCGATCTGCATCACGCCCGGCGCACATCAGTACATCTACAGCTCGAACTCGAACGACCCGGAAACGCTCGACAACGGCGAGATCTACAAGCTCGAGCTCGACGGCAAAATCGTCGGCAAGTTCGGCACGGGCCGGACGGATCGCTGAAGGAGTTCGGACACGGTCAACGCCATCGATTGCCGCAGCGAGAACGAGCTGTTCGTCGGCGAGCTGATTAACTGGCGCGTGCAGAAGGTAACGCTCAAGAAGTAGCACTGGACAAAGAAGAAACCGCAGAGAACGCAGAAGTCGCAGAGACAATCGTCTTACTCGGCGTTCTTCGCGTGCTCGGCGTTCTTCCTTATTCGAACCGCAGCGCGACAATCGGATCCACGGTCGTCGCGCGCCGCGCCGGGATGACGCTCGCCGCCAGCCCGCACCCCGCGATGAGCAGTGCCACGCCGACAAACACGATCGGATCGAGTGGGCTGACGTTGTAAAGCAGTCCGCCGAGAACGCGTGTCATGGCGAACGAGGCGATCAGGCCAGCCAGCGTTCCCACGCCGACCAGCGTCATGCTGCGCATCAGTACCAGGCGCAGCGTCGACGCCGCGTCGGCGCCGAGCGCCATCCGCACACCAAGTTCGCGCGTTCGCTCGGTCACGGTGTACGAGACGACGCCGTAGATGCCGACGCCGGCCAGCAGCAGCGCCGTCGCGGCGAACACCAGCAACAGGACCATGCTGATGCGCGGCAGGAACACCGACTGGGCCACGACGTCAACCATCGCGCTCGCATCGAAAATCGGCTGCTCGGCATCCACTGCCAGAATTTGTTTGCGGACGACATCGATGAAGCCGTTCGGATCGGACGCGGTTCGGACCACGAACGCCATTCCATTCAACGATTGCTGCCACGCCGGCATGAACAGTTCAGCGCGCGGCTCCCGATCGAGTCCGTAATGCTTCACGTCGCCGACGATGCCGACCACTTCGGCCTTACCGTGCGGATTGCGCACCACGCGGCCGATCGGATCTTCGCCCCCGAAATAGCGGCGGGCCATCGTTTCGTTGATCACCATCGCGCCTGGCGCGCCGGCGCGATCGCGGTCGTCGATGAAGCGGCCACGCACCAGCGCCATCTTCATCGTCTCGAAGTAACCCGGCGTGGCCATCCGGATGTCGGCGCGCGGTTCTTCGCCGTTCACCGGTGCCGCCCGGCCTTCAACCGTAAACGGCAGCGCGAAGTCGATGCCGACCGGATACATCGGTAAGGCGCTGACGCCGGCAACCGCATAGACGCCCGGGTGCGAGCTGATGCGATGCATCGCATCCATATAGAAACGGGTCCGGTCGGCGGCAGTGCGATATTTCGCCTGCGGCAGATAGACCTGCACGGCGAGCAGATTGTTGGGCTCGAAGCCGGGCGACACGCGCATCAACTGCGCGAAACTCCGCGTCATCAGGCCGGCACCAACCAGTAGCATCAGCGCGAGCGCGACCTCGGCGACCACCAGCGCGCTCAACAGGCGCGAGCCAGAGCGGCCGGTCGTTCCCGAAAACGCGTGGATGGTGTCTTTCAATCCGGCTCGCGACGCTTGCAGCGCGGGAACAAGTCCAAAAACCAGCGCGACGACGATCGACGTCAAGAGGGCAAACAGCAGCACTCCGGCGTCGAGCCGAACCTCCTGCATCCGCGGCAAGCTGCCTTCAGGCAGGCCATGCACGAATCGCACGCCGGCCCAGGCGACAACTAAACCAAGCAGGCCGCCGCCGCCGGCCAGCAGCAGGCTTTCGGCGAGCACTTGCCGCACCAGCGGCCAGCGGCCCGCGCCAAGCGCCGCACGCACGGCAATCTCGGTGCGGCGGCTGGACAGCCGCGCCAGAACCAGGTTGGCAACATTGGCGCAGACGATCAGCAACAGAAATCCGACCGCGGCCGAAATCAGCAGCAACGCCGGCCGCACGGTGGTGACCAGCTGCTCTTGCGCCGACACGACGCGCGCGCCCCATCCGGCATTGCTGTCCGGAAACGACGTCGCGATGTTCGACGCAATCACGCTCATCTCGCGTTGCGCCTGTTCGCCAGACGCGCCGTCCGCGAGCCGGCCGACCACGCTCAACGACCGTGCTTTCCGGGAGCGTCCATGCTGATCGCGCGGATCGAAACTGAGCGGCGTCCAGACATCGACGTGTGCGCTCGGCGGGAAATCGAATGTTGCCGGCATCACGCCGACGACGGTGTAGGGTTGCGCGTCGAGCTGAATCGTCTGGCCGATCACCGACGGCGCAGCGCCGAAGTGACGCGCCCAGAATGACTGACTGAGAATGGCGACGCGATCGGCTCCGGTAACGCCTTCAGCCTGGGTGAACGTCCGGCCGAGTATCGGATTGACGCGCAACAGCGGCAACAAACTCGGCGTCGCCCGCACGCTCGGCACGTCGAGCGGATCACCAGCGCCGGCAAACGCGTAGCGAAGCTGCCGATACGCAGCCATCGCGGGAACCGTCTTCGACGCCACCTGCCAGTCGCCGAACGTGAGCGGTGCGACCAGATCGGCGTTGCCTTCAGGGTTGCGCTCGGTCAGCACGACGAGCCGCGACGGATCGTCGTACGGCAGCTGGTTGAGCAGCACCGCCTTGATGACGCTGAAGATGGCGGTATTGGTGCCGATGCCGAGCACCAGCGTCAACAGGGCGACCGCGGCGAACGTCGGCTGCCGGACCAGCGACCGAAACGCGTAGCGAAAGTCGTTCAGCATGTATTAGAAAACTCCGACCTGGCCCTTGACCGAATCAATCAACTTCTGTGGATCGTAGCCGACGCCGTTCTTGAACACGGTTTCGACGCGCCTGATATCGCCGATCGTCTTCGAAGGATTGCCCAGCGACGACGACCAGGTCGGCCTGCTTGCCGGTGGCGATCGACCCGATCCGCGACTCGCGGCCGAGATATTTTGCGCCGTTCAGCGTGCGCAATCGAAATCGCTTCGAGCGGCGTGAAACCGGCTTCGACGAGCAGCTCGATCTGCCGCTGGTCGGCGTAGCCCGGAACAACGCCGCCGGAGCCAGTCGGATCGGTGCCGGCCAGCAGCGTTCCGCCAGCCTTCGCGAACGCACGCTCGAGCGCCATCGCCCTTCGGGAACAGTGTCGTGTAGACCGACTGCTGGTTCTGCTGCGCGCGATCGTAGGCGCGCATGAAGCGTCGCGTTCAGCGACGGCGTCAAGCACGTCGAGCCCCGGCGGCGTCGGGCGCCCTTGCGTGAAGGTTTCGAACACCGTCAGCGTCGAGGTCAGCGCGACGTGCTTGTCGACCAGCTTCTGACGAGCGCCTGGAACGCCGCGCCGTTCTCGTCGAGCGCCGCGACCGTCTGCTGGCCGACGCCCTGTCCGGGGCAGACGTCCGGCTGCTTGTCGGCGACGAAGTCGGTGGCCGCGAAAAATCCGTGCTCGAGGTTGTCGATGCCGAGATCGGCCGCCTCGCCGTAGGTCACCGAGCACAAGTGACCGGTGACTTTCATGCCGCGCCGGTGGCCTTCGTCGATCGCCGCCTTCAGCGCCGTCGCGAGAGATCTGCATGTAGGCCTTCAGCGACGTCGAGCCCTGCTCCGCCCAATACGCGACGTGCTGGCGCGCCTCGTTCGGCGGTCTTCACCGCGTGCATCTGCAGGAACGTGTTCGGCCCGTTCACGTACGGCGCGGTCGCGTCGATCGACGGGACCAGCCAGCTCGCCGGCCGCGATCCGGCGGCTGAGATTGATGTCCATGATCCCGTTCACGTTCCCGGCCGTGCGCATCGTCGTCACCCCGCCGGCGAGATAGAGGCGCGAGAAGCTGACGCCGAGCTGGCCGTACACGCCGGGGCCGGTCGTGTAGTAGAGATGCTCGTGCATCATCACGAGGCCGGGAATGACGCTCTTGCCGGTGAGATCGATGACCGTCGCGCCGGCCGGCAGTTGAATCGAGCGAGGCCTCGCCGACCGACGCAATGTTGCCGTCGCGAATGACCAGCGTCTGATTCTCGCGCGCTGGCGCGCCGGTGCCGTCGATCACGCGGGCGTGGGTCAAGCGCGACGACCGGCGCCTCGACCTTGACGAAGTTGGCGGCGCGCGCTCGGGTTCGGCTGCTCTGCGACGGCAGGCGCGAGGCCTGCACCACGACGAACAGCGCAACCATGGCGCACGACCGCCAGGCACCCACCTGCCCGGCCTACCTGCCCATCCGGTCCTGCCCGCTACCTCATCACACCACCTCCGCGGCGATCGCGCCGAGATCGTCCCTGCCCGTGACCCTTCGCGATCGCGTCGTCCATCCCTCGTGCGATGCCCGGCAGCACCACCATCGGCTGGCGTCCGCCGCCTCGAGCATCAGGCGCATATCTTTGCGGGCCATCGTCAGCTCGAAGCTGGCGCTGAAATCGCCACGCGCCATCTTCTCGCCGCGCGCCTTGATGAGACCGCCAGGCTGGAACTTGGAGAACACGGCAGCGCGTCCGCCGGCGCGATGCCAAGGCCCTTGGCCATCGCGAACACATCGGTCACGCCGGCGGTGATGACGAACAGCATCGAGTTGCCGAACAGCTTGTAGGCGGCCGCGGTCGCCCGGATCGTCGCCGAGGTACCACGACCTCGCCGGTCATCTTCTGCGAGCGCGTCGCGGACCGCGTCGAACATCGACTGCGGGCCGGACACGAGCATCATGCCGACGGCGTCACGGGCCATCTGCGGCGACATGAACACCGGTGCGTGGAGGAACTTGACGCCGCGCCTTCAGCATTCGCGCGTAGCCGCGCGATCGTGCCGCGGGGCGACGTGGTCGAGTGATCGATCGACGACGCGTCCATGTCGGAGCCGCGGCGACTGGAACTCGCCGATCATCGCGATCGACGACCGCGTCGTCGGGAAGTGTCATGTGAACGCGCGTCGGCGCCGCCACGGCAGTCGCCGGCGACGCCGCGACCGTGGCGCCCAGCGCCTCGAGCGCCCGCGCCTTCGCCTCGGTGCGATTCCACACCGTCACGGCATCGCCGCGGCGCAGCATGCCTTCGACCATCGCGCTGCCCAACAGCCCGGTTCCCAGAAACGCCACCTTCGCCATCGCGTCCTCCGCGCTACAATCTACTCGGCAGTGATTGCGACGTCGGTACAATTTGGCGGCGATGGCGACGTGCGCGGGTGCTGGGTGCTGGGTGCTGGGCTGCTGGGTGCTGGTGCCGGGTGCTGGTGCGCGGTGCTGCGTGCTGGTGCGGGGTGCTCGGTGCGGGTGCGGGTGCTGCGGCTCAGCCGCCCGTTCTCCGCTGGGCGGGCGATCCGGAAGGCGGCGCACCGTTTGTCGAGGCCGATCCGTCGCGGCCCGATGCGCTGGTCGGGTTCGACGTCGAGATCGCGGCGCTGCTGGCGCGCGGCCTCGGGCGCCGGCCGCGAGTTCGTCAACATCCGATTCCAGTCAATCGATCAGAGCGATCGCTCGCGGCGACGCCGACATCGGCCTGAGCGGCATCGAAGACACGCCGGCGCGCCGCGCAAGCGCTCGCGGTCACGGTGCCCTACTACGAGTTTCGCGAGGTGCTCAGCGTTCGCGACGCCGACGCGTCGCGATTCAAGTCAGCTCGCCGATCTGCGCGGCAAGACGGTCGGCGACGCTGGGCGGCACCATCGCCTACGAAATCCTGCTGCGCGCCGCAGCACGATTACGGCCTTCACGCCGTGTCGTACGAAGACGACGTGCATCCGTACAGCGATCTGGTGATCGGGCCGTCTCGACGCGCGTGCTGCTCGACAACGTGCTCGCCGAACGTCGTCAGCGCGCGATCGACGGCTTCACGATTCAGCCGCAGACCGTCGCGATCGGCCACTACGTCGGCGTCGCTCTCGCCGAAGAACGCGCCGCTGCGCGACCAGCATCGACGAGATCCTGCGCGCGCGCGATGCGCGACGGCACGCTCGAGCGAATCTTCCGCAAGTGGTCGGTCTGGAACGACGATCAGCCGAAGCTGTACGCGCAGGTGCTGGCCGGCGATGCCGGTCCCGCCGGTCATCGGCTTCGACACTCGTGCCAGCGTGGCGACGTGTCGTCCTGGGAAGCGGCGCGACGCTATTTCCCGTCGCTGCTGCGCGCGTCGGTCGTCACGATCGTGTTGTCGTGCCTGTCGATGGGGCTGGCGGTCGTGATCGGCGTGCTGATCGCGACCGGGCGCGTGTACGGCGGCCGACTCGCGCGCACGGCGCTGACCGGCTACGTCGAGCTGATTCGCGGCACGCCGATCCTGCTGCAGCTGTTCGTGCTGTACTACGGGCTCGCCGAGGCGATTCGGCTGCCGGCGTTCGTCGCCGCGCTGCTCGGGCTCGCGCTGAACTACGCGGCCTACGAGAGCGAAATTTACCGGTCGGCGCTCGAAGCGATTCCGGCCGGCCAGCTCGAGGCGGCGCGCACGCTCGGGCCTCAGCGAGCGGCAGGTGCTGACGCTGGTGCGCGCGCCGCAGGCGTTTCGCCTCGCGCTCGCGCCGATGACCAACGACTTCGTGGCGATGCTGAAGGACTCGTCGCTGGTGTCGGTGCTGACCGTGCTCGAGCTGACCAAGCAGACGCAGATCTTCGCGACCAACCTGGGCAGCTGGGTGATTCCCGGCACGATGTGCGCGGCGCTGTACCTGGCGATGTCGCTGCCGCTGGCCGCCGCTGGCGCGGCGGCTGGAAGCGAAGTGGAAGTCGCCGCCGGAATGAGCTGCCGTGCCTACGCGTCGACGACCTGCGCCTGCAGCGCGGCACGCGCCCGATTCTGTCCGGCGTCGACGCTCGAGGTCGCGCGCGGCGAGCTGGTCGCGCTGATGGGACCGTCGGGCTCGGGCAAGACGACGCTGCTGCGTGCGGTCGCGGGGCTCGAGCGCTTTCACGGCGGCGCGCATCGACGTCGACGGCGTCGTGCTGGCCGGCGGCGCGACATCCCGACAGCGGCGCTGCGCGCGCTGCGGCGCAAGGTCGGCATGGTGTTCCAGTTCCACTGCCTGTTCGAGCACCTGTCGGCGATCCAGAACGTCTGTCTCGCGCCGGTGCACGCGCATCGGCGTCGACGGCGACCGACGCCGCGCACGCGGGCCGCGAGCTGCTCGGCGCGTTCGGCGTCGAGCATCGCGCCGACGCGCTGCCGCGACAGCTGTCGGGCGGCGAGGCGCAGCGCGTCGCGATCGCCCGCGCGCTGGCGGTCGATCCGCCGCTGCTGCTGATGGACGAGCCGACGGCGTCGCTCGATCCGGCGCGGCGAACCGAGCTCGGCGCGCTGCTGCGCGGATCTGCTGCGCGCAGGGCCGCACGCTCGTCGATTGCGACGCACGACGAGGACTTCGCCGCGAGTTCGCGACGCGGATCGTCCGGATGCAGGACGGCGTTGGTCGTGACTTCGGCGCGGCCGCGCGCCGCACGATCAAGCTGCCTGCGGATTTCTCAACTCGGCTTGGCGTTCCTTGCGCACTGGTGCCGGCTGGTCGGCGCGATCGTAAAAGGCCAGAATGTTCGCGCCGCACGCGCCGGCGTGACGACTGTTCGAACTTCCGCTTGCGCGAGCCGATCGAGCAGCTCGGCGTAGGTCTCGTCGGCGAGCGGGTACTCGCCGTGCACGCTCGGCCTGTCCGGTGTCGAAATCGGTGTTGGCGAGATCGCAGCCGTCCGGCCGAAACCGCATGCGAGCGCGGCGCGATAGCGCTCGCGCGTGTCCTTGAGGCTTTCGACGAAACAGCGCCTCGGCCGCGGGCGTCGGCGTCTCGAACTTCAGCGGGCGCAAGCGGACCGATCTTCGGCAGCAGCCGGTAGAGGAAGGCCAGGAACCGGGCGAACAGGCCTGGGCTTTTGTAGCTGGTGCCGTAGCGCTTGTCGTAATCCTCTCGCGACAGGTCGCAGACGAACGCGATCTTCGGCGATTCCCGGCAGCGCAGCTTGTCGATCTCCTCGTTCTTGTCGCTTCCACGCGGTGCGCGTCAGTTCGGGAATCAGCTCGCTGATCGCGTGCCGGTACGAGCCGATCGCCAGGTCCTCGTCGACGAAACACGTCGTTCATCTCGAGGCCGTAGGTGTCGCCGAAACGCCCGTTCGAGCACCGGCTTCGCCACCTCGAAGCCGATGAAGTTCGTGATAGACGTCCGCCGGTACGCAGCCGGCCGCGACCTGCACGACGTCGAACGAGAATTCGACGACCACGTGCGTCGACGGCGACTCCGCGTACGTGACCGTAGCTCGCCGTACTTCGCGCGCAGCTTCGGGAACATCAGCGCGACCGAGCGGTTGACCGCTTCGGGATGCCCGGTGTTGTCGGCCGCGTAGTGGGCGAGCGCGCCGAGCGCGAACGCGTACTCGTTCAGATCGTGCGCGTCGCGAACGATCGTTTCGACGAAATCGCCGCTGCGCACGTAGTGCAGCAGGTTGCTGAAGAAATGGCTGCCGAACGGGTAGTAGCCGAGATCCTGAATGACCGAGCCGCCGTAGGCGTACTCCCGCGCCTGCCTCAGGTCTGCCGCGCGTCGCGCGTGGAAACTTCTGAGTCAAGACCGGCTTGATCGCGCTGTCCCACAGCGCATCGATCGCCGACTGGTGCGCGAGCACCGAGTAGGCGGACGACGGGGCCGGAACGAGCAGAGTGCAGGATGCAACGGCCGCGCTGGCAAAGAGTCGCCTGAACACGAGCTGGACGGCTGCAAACGTCGAGCCGCCGCGAGCGTCCTGGTCCAGTTAACAACGCCGGTTGGCGGTCCGTCTTGTTCGGCAGGAGGAACATGATGAACTTGCCCCGCCTTCGACCGCTTCTGATGACCGCAGCTGCTGCGCTCCTGCTCGCTCAACCCGCGCTCGCCGGTCCGCCGCTGTTGTGTTTCCCGTTCGAGATTGGCACAGCCGCGTCGCTGCCGGTTGGCACCGGTGGATGGGAATCGATCGACCGCTCGTACGACGCGGCGCGTCTTGTCGACGATACGCTGGCGTTGTTGACGCCGAAGACCCCGGTGATCGTAAGAATGGAAACCCTGCGACGCGCCACGCTCTACGCCGCGCG
>CAVOHK010000004.1:0-62964 GCA_963695635.1 uncultured Acidobacteriota bacterium | reverse complement strand
TGCGCCGGGAGAAGACCTGCCCGGATTGGACGCACCGCCCGATCTCCCGATCGGGCGCATGCTAACGGCGTCACCTCCGTAACGCAACCATAATGAGCGCCGATTCTGTCGCTGTTTCGGCGGATCCCATGCGGCTGGATGTGTTGTAAGGTGCGACGCATGAACAGCCGCCGCGTTGTCTTTGGAAGTCTCTGCGTCGTGGTGACGTCAGGGTTGATTGCCCTGCCATCGGCACAGCCGGTCGATCATCCGCTCCTGAAGGAGTTCGTCTGGCGGTCGATCGGACCGTCAAATATGGGCGGCAGGATCGACGACGTCGAAGCGGTTAAGCGCGACCCA
Organism: uncultured Acidobacteriota bacterium; assembly: GCA_963695635.1. GTDB lineage: Bacteria > Acidobacteriota > Vicinamibacteria > Vicinamibacterales > CAVVIG01 > DATKHR01. Next base: position 62,625 of record CAVOHK010000004.1, on the reverse strand, counting down.
GCGGTGATCTATGTCGGCGCCGCCTCAGGCGGCGTTTGGAAAACCGTCAACAACGGGACGACCTGGCTGCCAGTGTTCGACGGCCAGCCAAACTTGTCGATCGGCGACATCGCGATCGCGCCTTCGAATCCGGATGTGGTCTGGGTCGGGACAGGCGAACCAATCAGCGGCAGAGCACGAGCTACGGCGGAGGCGTCTTCAAGTCGATTAATACCGGCCGAAGCTCGACGTCGATGGGGCTTCCCGACAGCGGCACGATCGGCCGAATCCTGATCGATCCGCGAAACCCGGACGTCGTCTACGTCGCGGCAGCCGGCGATCTTTTCAAGCCGCATCGGGAGCGCGGGCTGTTCAGACCGTCGACGGCGGCCGCAGCTGGACGAAATCGAAATTCATCGACGACGACTCCGGATTCATCGACATCGCCATGGATCCGTCGAACAGTCAGGTCCTGATCGCCGCTTCGTATCACGGCGACGGACCGCCTGGGGATTCAACGGTGGCGGACCGGGAAGCGCGCTGTGGAAAACCACCGATGCGGGCAAAACCTGGAAGAAAGTAGAGGGCGGCGGCCTGCCAGCCTATGGAAACTGGGGTCGCGTCGGTCTGGCGTTCGCGCGCAGCGAGCCCAATGTGGTCTACGCGATGATCGAACCGGGCCCTCAACAAGGAGGGGGCGGCGAGGGTGGCGGGCGTGCCGGTCAATCCGGAGAAAACGTCGCGCTCGACCCAACCGCGCCGGCATCTGGCGCTCGGACGACAAAGGCGCGACCTGGAAGCTGACCAGCAACGATAACGGCCGCGCGATGTATTTCAGCCAGATTCGCGTCGACCCCAAAGACGCCAACACCGTGTATGCGCTGGAACGCACGCTGTTCAAGTCGACCGACGGTGCGCGCACGTTTTCGACCATTCCCGAATCGATCCTGTCTCGAATCCCGAATCCGCTGCAGACTCCTTCGTCGCTCGTAGCGCCGTTCGATCGTTCCCTGTCAGATCCGCTGCCGCCAAGCCACCCCGATCATCATGCGATGTGGATCGATCCGGTCAATCCGAAACACATCATCCTTGGACACGACGGCGGCGTCGATTTTTCGTACAAGACGCAGGTCGCACCTGGCAGCTGCAGAACTGGATGCCGCTCGGGCAGTTCTACCAGGTGTCGGTCGACATGCAGGAACCGTACTACGTCTACGGCGGTGCGCAGGACAACGGCGTCTGGGGCGGGCCGAGCCGCGTTCGCAACAACGGCGGCATTACCAGGGAACACTGGTTCGAACTGAACGCCGGGGACGGTTTCCACGTCGCCGCCGACCCAACCGATCCGATGGTCGTCTACATCTCGGTGTCGGGAAACGGCGGCCAGTTTCTGTGGCGCCAGAATTTCCGCACCGGCGAGCAGAAATTCGTCCGGCCGACGCCGCCGCGCGCTGCCGGAGCGGCCACCGGGCGCGGCGCCACCGCCGTTCCGGCGTCCGGCAACATCGTCGGTGCGCTCGAGCCGAACGAAACACCGCGTTTCAACTGGAATCCGGGCCTGGCGATGTCGCCACACGATCCGCGAACGATTTACTTCGGCTCGAATCGTCTCTACATTTCGCACGACCGCGGCGACTCGTGGACACCGACGCGCGACCTGACGGCGCGCGCCGACCGCGATGCCCTGCAGATCATGAGCGTCCGCGGCTCTCAGCCGATGACCGCGAAAAATGATGGCGTCGCGAACTGGGGAACGATCGTCGCCATCGCCGAATCGCCGATCGCTCCGGGCATCCTGTGGGTCGGGACAGACGATGGCAACCTGCAAGTATCGCGCGATGGTGGAACCAACTGGACGAATGTCGCGGACAACGCCGCGAAATTTCCTGAACGCTACTACGTGCAATCCGTGGAGCCATCACACTTCGACCCGGCTACCGCGTATGCCGCGTTCGACGGCCACTACAGCGGCGATTACCGTCCGCATCTCTTCAAGACTACCGATTTCGGCAAGAGCTGGATCGACCTGTCCGCCGGCCTTCCCGCCCGCGGTCATATCAATGTTGTCCGCGAAGACCGCTTCAACCGCAATCTGCTGTTCGTCGGCAGCGAATTCGGATTTCGATCTCGCTCGATGGCGGCAAATCGTGGTCGCGCCTCATGTCGGGCTTGCCTGCAACCACTTCAGACGACGTCGTGGTGCACCCGCGCGATCAGGATCTCGTCCTCGCGACCCACGGGCGAAGCTTTTATGTGCTCGACGACATCTCGCCGCTACAGCAGTTGAGCGACGAGGTGCTCGCCAGCAGCGAGCATCTGTTCCGGCCACGGCCGGCGACGCTGTGGGACGAGGACAAACGAACATGGCATGGCGGCGGCGACGAACTGTTTCGCGCGAAGAATCCGCCGGATGCGATTCTCAGCTACTACCTGAAGAGCGCGGTTCAGGGAAAAGTCACGCTCCAGGTAGTGGACGCGTCGGGCGCCACGGTCCGCGAATTCGAAGCGGCGAACGATGCGGGTATCCATCGCGTGGCGTGGGATCTGCGGCGATCGGTCCACCCGAAGGCCCGGGATTGCCGCCACAGACGGTGTCTGCCGGCACTTACACCGTCCGATTGACCGTCGCCGGGCGCACGTCGACGGTGCCGCTGTCTGTGCGAATAGATCCAAACCAGTAACACAAAGGACACAAAGGATACAAAGGACACGAAGGCATCTCAGCATGGTTCGAAGGACTCGGCTGTTCAAACCATGCGGGAATGCCTTTGTGTCCTTAGTACCTTGGTGTCCTTTGTGTACATGTATTGAGTTAACCTCCAACAACCATGCGACGAGTCTTCATTGCTCTCTTCCTGATTCTGATTGCTGTTCCTGGATTGATCAGCCAGCAGCCAGCAACCGTTGACGTGACCGTCCATGAAGGCACTTCGATGGCCATCGCGCTGTCGCCCGACAAGCGGACGCTCGTGCTCGATCTGCAAGGCGGTCTCTGGACGCTGCCGGCAAGCGGCGGCACTGCGACACGCATCACCGATGAATACAGCGACGCTCGCCAGCCGTCGTGGTCGCCCGATGGCCGCCGCATCGCCTATCAGGGATATCGCGACGGCACCTGGCGGATCTGGTCGATGGCTGCCAACGGATCGGACGCGAAGGCGCTGACCAGCGGGTCGTTCGACGATCGAGAACCGCACTGGTCGCCGGACGGAACCCGCATCGCGTTCTCGTCGGACCGCAGCGGCAACTACGACGTCTGGGTTCTCGACGTGGCCAGCGGCCAGGTTCGCCAAATCACCCGCGACCCGGCCAACGATTTCTTCCCGGCGTGGTCGAACGACAGCCGCGAACTGCTGTTCGTCTCGAATCGTCCCACGGCTCCCGGTGTTTACGCGACGACGCTCGATGGCAAGGAACGGCTGGTGCACGGCTCAAATGGATCGATTGGCGCGCCGGTCTGGACTACCGACGGGAAAGCGCTGTTCAGCGTGCTGCCCGGCGGCGGGTTCAACGCGACCGGCCGCACGTCGCTGATGCTCGGCGCACAAGAGCTCGCCGCCGACGAGGACTACTTTCCGTTCAAGGCGCAGTGGCTCTCGAACGACGAATTCCTCTACACCGCCGACGGACAGATCAAGCGGCGGTCGCTGGCGCGAGGAGCAACCGGAACGATCGCCTTCTCCGCGACGTTGAAGGTCGCACCACCGGTCTACACGCGGAAGAAGCGCGACTTCGATTCGACCGCGCCGCAGCCGGTGAAAGGAATTATTCGCCCGACGATTTCGCCTGACGGCACGCAGCTGGCGTTCGCCGCGCTCGGCGACATCTGGACGATGCCGCTGTCACCGCCGGGAACCGCGCCCTCTCGTCTGACCAATGACGAGTTCGTGGATACCGATCCGGCGTGGTCGCCGGATGGGACGAAGATTGCGTTCTCGTCGGATCGCGGCGGCGGCATGGACGTCTGGGTCCACGACCTCAAGACCAAGGCCGAGCGCCGGCTGTCGATGCTGCCGAACGCCGACACCGCGCCGGCGTTTTCGCCAGACGGCAAGTCGATTTCGTTCATCAGCAGCGCCGACTTCGAGCAGAGCGAAACCTACATCGTCCCGGCGGAGGGCGGCGAACCGCGGAAGATCATGGACCGGACGTTCGGCGTCGGCTATCCCTCGTGGTCGCCCGACAGCCGCTTCGTGATCACGCCCTCGTTCAAGCCGTACTCGACCCGCTATCGCGAAGGGATGAACTACTACAACATCGTCCCATCGGTCAGCGGCGCATCGCGCACCGTCGTCCCCGCGCCTGATCTGCCAATCGGCAAGCGCGCCGGCGATGGACCCGCCTGGTCGCCGGACGGACGGCAGATCGCATTCGTCACCAACGAATACTTGTACGTAATGCCGGTGTCTGCGAATGGCGACCCCACTGGCCCGCCACGGCAGATCACGAACGAGCTGACCGATTCGATCAGCTGGGCCGGATCGAATCAGATCCTCTACATGGCCACCGATCGCTTGAAGCTGGTCGACGTCGCCAGTCGATCGGTCAAAGACATCCCGGTGAACTTGACGTGGCAGCGGCGCATTGCGACTGGCCGGACGGTCGTTCATGCCGGACGGTTGATCGACGGCAAGCAGGCGACTGCTCGCCCCGACGTCGATGTCGTGATCGAAGGGCATCGCATTCGATCGGTCGAACCGCATCGCGCCGACCTCCACACCGGTACGGTAGTCGATGCATCGGGCGCGTCGGTGATGCCGGGCTTGATTGAGGGTCACGGACATCAACTGAAGGAAGACGGCTTGCTGTTCGGCCGCGTGCATCTGGCTTACGGTGTGACGACGGTACGCAGCCCTGGCGGCGTGCCGTATGAGGGCCTCGAAGATCGCGAGGCGATGGAATCCGGCAAACGCATCGGCCCGCGCATCTTCATGACCGGATATCTGTTGGATGGCTGGAGGCCGTATTACCCGATCGCGTCCACCGCGCCGACCGAAGCGGTCGTGGACATGGAAGTCGAACGCGCACGTCGTCTCGATTACGACTTGATCAAAACCTACGTGCGGCTACCCGACCTGCTGCAGCGGCGTGCGATCGAAGGCGCGCACCGGATCGGCATCCCGACCTCTTCGCACGAGATCTATCCTGCCGGACTGTCGGGCAGCGACAGCGTCGAGCACACCGGCGCAACCAGCCGGCGCGGTTATTCTCCGAAGCAATCGGGCATGGGCCGATCGTACGAAGACGTCATTCAGATCATCGCGAAATCGAAAATGACGATCACGCCGACCATCGCGCTCGGCGGATATCAGGCGGCGGTCGCGTCGGACCCGTCGATTGCGCAGGATCCGCGCATGACGCGGCTTCAGCCGGCGTGGGCGCAGCCAGGGGCGGCCGGCGGAGGCGGCGGACGAGGCGGCCGCGGCGGTGGCGCCACCGGTCCGGATGCGTTCCGACAAACGATTCAGCGTTCGGCGAAAACCCTGATGGATCTGCTGCGGGCTGGTGTTCCGCTGATCGCAGGCGTCGACGCGCCGCTGGTGCCTTACGGCGCAGCGCTGCACACCGAAATCGCCGGCTACGTCGAAGCGGGATTTACACCGTTCCAGGCGCTGCAGACGGCGACGGTCAACACGGCAAGGCTGTTGAACGTCGAGAACGATCTCGGAACGATTGAGCCGGGAAAGCTCGCCGATCTGGTGATCGTGGACGGGAATCCGCTGGTCAACATCCGCGACACCATGCGCGTGCGTACGGTGATCGCGGACGGCAACGTCTATTCGATCGAGACGCTGCTCAACGTGCCGCGGAAGTAGCGCACAGATCTGGAATCAACCGCAGAGTGATCAGAGTTCGCCGAGATAACCAGAGTGACATGTGTCTCTGCGACCGACGCCGCTGCGGTTTCGTCTTTGGAGCGGCTTCGTTGGCACCGCACCGATCGGCGCGCGTTCGACTCGCTGATGTCTTCAACATGTCTGCGCGACGATAAACACGCTTTCGGCTGGGGAGGAAGCGTCTCGTGCAGCGTCCCGTTGGAGCACGCCGTCCTCAAGCCGGGAAAAACAACGCGAAGCGAGGCTTCGCGACTGTCTGTCACGATGTCACATCAGGCGTAACGGGTTACCACGAACGGTACCAGTTGCTCTGAGCGATGTCTCAAACCGGTAGGACAGTCGCGCAGCGTCAGAGTTCGAGCGGCGCGTTGTTTTTCCGGCGTGCGGAACTCGGGACGCCGAGATGCTTCGTCCCCAAAGCGAAAGCGGGTACGACCTCGCGCGAGTCGAATGTCATTGCCCTCCCGCCGTCGGCGGCTTCGTCGTCGCCGAACCAGCGACGAGATCGCTGACCTCGTACGGACGGCCGTTGGCAACGACGCGCTTCACTTTGTGCAGCGCCGCGATGTCGGCCAGCGGATCGCCTTCGACGACGATCAGGTCGGCCAGCTTGCCGGCTTCGATGGTGCCCGCATCGAGGCCGAGCGCTTTCGCCGGATTCACGGTCGCCGCCTTCAGCGCATCGAACGTCGACATGCCGGCGAGCACGTACGACATCAGCTCGCCGTGGAGATTGATGGCGTTCGGCGTGTCGGTGCCGGCGACAATCAAACCGCCGGCGCGCATCACGTCAAGCACCATCCTGCCGCTGCCGCCAGTTGGGTCGCCGCCGCCGCCCGGATTCGCTGGCGTCGGCTGCGCTGCGACCTGGCGCTGAATCCATTCGGGATAGAGCTTGAAACGCGGGTCCTGTTTCAGCGCCGGCTCGAGCTCGAACAGACGACGCGCACCACTGCCTGAAATCATCGGACAGAGAATCCGCTCGCTTTTGCCAAACAGCTGGACAACGTCCTCATAGGCGCGCTGTAGCGTCGCCATCTTCGGCGAGTAGCCGCGCCGGCTGGTTGCGGCGGTATGTTCGGTGTTGTCAACGCCAACCAGTGCCGCGGGATAGATTTCGTGCGTCGCCACCGGAATGCCGATGCTGTGCGCGAACTCCACCATCCGCTTCTGCTGAAGGTCCGGCAGCCGAACGTAACTCTTGATCAGGTCGTATTGCAGCACCTTGGCGCGCTGCAGCTCCATTTCCAGCTGCGACACACTCGAGATCGCGATGCCCATCTTGTAGTAGACGCGTCCCCATTCGGTGAGGTAGCCAGTGCCGAACACCCGCGGTCCCGGACGCACACCCGCTTCGCTGGCCTCGCGATCTTCGACATATTCGTAGGGCGTGTTGCCCGGACTGCGGACGGTGGTGATGCCGAACGCCAGCCACGCCCGTCCCTGCGATTCGCCGAAGTCTTTTTGCAGATGCGAGTGGAACTCGGTAAGCCCGGGCATCACGGTCAGACCGCTGCCGTCCACCACGTGCGCGCCGGTGTGGTTCGCGTCGGCATGCGCTACGACCGACACGATCTTGTTGCCGGTGATCATCACGTCGACGTTGGTGCGCGGCGTGGCGGTTTTCATATCGAGCAGTTTTCCGGCATGCACGACCGTCTTGGTAGTCGGAATGGCGGGCGTCCACTGCAGATCGAGCGGGATGGTGCGCGATTCACCGGATTCGATGTCGACCAGCCGCAGTTTGTCGAGTGATTGATAGAGGATGTGCCGCGAGTCGCCGGCCCAGCTCGGCGCGTGCGCGCTTTCCGACGTCACCTGGCGCGGCGGACCGAGCGGCTCGCCAGACGGTGCAACCGGCCACACCTTCAGGACCCCTTCGACGATCGCGGCCATCTTCGAGCCGTCTGGCGACCAGGCTGGTCCACAGCCGCCACGCGAATCGATCGACAACATGGCGACGGTCGGCCGCCAGTTATCCCGATTCGTGCTGCTTGCGACCTCGATGGTCATCACCTGATTCGTCCCCTCGCGGAAGCGCGTGGACATCGGCGCGACGTTGGCGAACGCGACGCGCGCGCTGTCGGGCGACCAGGTCGGCGCACCAGGCTGCGGCAGGGAATCGTGGATCTTGGTAACAGTGCCGCTGGCGACGTCGAGCACGGACATTTCGGCCACGCGCCACATGCCGTCGACGTTGAAAAACGCGATCTTCTTGCCGTCCGGCGACCAGGCCGCTCCCTGCGGCTGCGTGGTCAGGTGCGTCAGCTGGCGGCTCTGGCCGTTCTTCATGTCGCGGATCCAAAGCTGCAGGTGCTCGGCGTTCTTGTCGGACGAGTAGACCAGCTGCGAGCCGTCGGGGGACCAGGCCGGATCGGTATCCAGCGCGGCGTCGTTCGTGACATTAGTGGGCTTGCCACCAACCGGCATGACGTAAATGTCGCCAACCGCCGCAAACGCGATCTCTTTGCCGTCGGGAGAAATCACCGGCCGGACAATGCCGAGCGCCTGGCGCGGCGTTGTCGTCGTGAAATCGCGCTTGCGATGCGGATACGCTCGCTCGGCGCGAATCACCTGCAGCGTCGCGGTGAACGGAACGGTCTGCGCGTCACCCGCCGACGGCGAGCGCTTGCGGATTTTGCCGTCCGAGACGTAATAGAACGCTTCGGGCTGGTTGCCGGAAACCCACGACGCGCGGAATGCAAAAACGTTTTCGCTGCCAGTGATCGTCTTGCCATCCACCTCGTAGCGTGAGGTCTCGGGTGCGTTGCCGCCGCCGCGGCCACCGGTGGCGACGTGGTAGACGATCTGTCCCTTCGCCTCGCTTCGCTCGCTCGCCGGTCCCCAGGAGGGAGCATCGACGCGGCCGGTTGCGGTCAATACCTTCCGCTCGGTGCCGTCGGCAACGCTGACGGCCCACACCGATGTGCCGCCCTCTCGCGTCGACGCGAAGCCGATTTCCTTGTCGTCGGGCGACCAGGTCGGCATGAAGTCTTCGGCCGGCGCCTTCGTCAACTGCCGTACCGATCCGGACGCGACGTCGAGGACCCAGATGTTGTAGTCGCTGCCCAACGGGCTGCCGCGATCGGATGAAAACGCGATCCGCGTGCCGTCGTGGGACCAGGCTGGCTCGCGATCGTCGTACGCGCCCCAGGTCAGTTTGTGCTGACCGGTTCCGTCGGGCGCAACCGCCCATAAGTCGTAACCGCCATCGCGATAGCCGAAGAAGGCAATCCACTTGCCATCGGGCGACCACGCCGGCTGCCGCGCGTCGTTGAACACGTCGGTGATGCGCGTCGCCGTGCCGCCAGCCGCGGGAATCGTCCAGATGCTGCCCTGGAGATCGACCGCGAGCGTCCGTCCGTCGGGTGACACGGCGACCGACATCGACGTGCCCTCGGAAACAGTGACGTTGATCGCGCCGTTCGCCGAGGTCTGGAAAGCGACGTACGAAGGCGCGAACAGCAAAGCGGTCAGCGCGACAAGCACACCGGGGCGACGCATGGGACCTCCGTTAGTACAGCAAGTATTTGGCGCGCAGCAGCCGCCACCGCTCTTCATCCGCCCGCCACGATGCGGCAATCTGCGCCGGTTCGACGCCGGCGCGAATCTTTTCGACCGTCGCTTTCGACCCGATCAACGTGTTCGACTGTTCGAGAGTGAATTGTGCGCCATAGCTCTTGACCAGAGCGGCCGCAATCTCGAGCCCGACACGAACCGGCCGTAACCGGTCGCGATCGGTAACCAGCAGGAAAATGCCATGACATTCCTCGCCGCCGAATTTCTGTCCAGCGACCGGCGTAAAGCTGACCGGATAGAACCGGACACCGGGAAGCTCGCGCGCGTTCAACGCGCCGGCCAACGCCACGCCGTCAATCCACGGAGCGCCGACTTGTTCGAACGGCGTATCGGTGCCACGCCCGACCGACACGTTCGAGTACTCGATTGCGCCGATCCCCGGATAGAGGGTCGCGGCGACGAGGCTCCGCATGTTCGGTGAAGGGTTGAACCAGGGCAACGACGTTTGATCGAACCAGTCGTCGCGGCGCCAATTCTTCATCGTGACCACCGTCAAGTCGGCGCCGATCTTGTTTTCGCCGTTATACAACCGCGCCAACTCGCCCATGGTCAGTCCGTGCCGAATCGGCATCGGCATGTAGCCGATGAACCCGAGCGCCGACGGGTCGAGCATCGGCCCTTCGATGTCGAAACCGTTCACCGGATCGGGACGATCGAGAATCACAACTGCCAGCTTGCGCTTCGCCGCCTCCTCGAGCACGTAGGCCATCGTCGTCGAGTAGGTGTAGAAGCGGACGCCGACGTCCTGCAGATCGACGACCAGGGTGTCGAGCCCGTCGAGCATTGCATCGGTCGGCCGGCGCGTGGCGCCGTACAGCGAATGAATCGTCAGTCCGGTTTTCTCGTCGCGCGTCGATGGAACGTTCTCCTGATCGAGCTGGCCGCGAATGCCGTGCTCCGGGCTGAACAGCGCGACCAGCTTCAGGTCTTTCGCGCCGGCGAACAGGTCGATCGTGCTCGCGCTGGTCCGCGACCGTCCGGTCTGGTTGGTGACCAAGCCGATGCGCTTCCCTTTCAACCGTGCGAAACCCTCCGCAGCAAGTACGTCGATCCCGGTCAACGTCGGCGCGTGCGTCGGCGGGCGGCCTGCTCTCGCCGAAGCTCGCTCAGCTGGCAGGCGAGCGTAGGCGGAAGCGAAGGCGGAAGCGGACGCCTGCAGATCGGTCGTTCCGAGTAACGCGGCGGCGGCTACCGTTGCGACTCGCGCGCGCAGCGGCGTCACGTCGCCTTTGCCGTCGGGATGCACGCGGTTCGATAGGAACACGACGTAGACCTTGGACTGCGGATCGATCCACAGCGATGTGCCAGTGAAACCCGTGTGGCCAAACGATCCGATCGGAAACAGCTCGCCTCGATTCGACGAGAAACTCGAATCGATGTCCCAGCCCAGTCCGCGCACGTCGCGCATCCCGGCCGGCGTCGACGGCGCGATCATCCGCGCGATCGTGGCAGGTGCGAGAACGCGCGCGCCGTCGAGCGTTCCACCGTTCAACAGCATCCGACAGAACCGCGACAAATCCGCTGCCGTGCTGAACAACCCGGCATGTCCGGCAACGCCGTCCATCCGGCGCGCGGTTGGATCGTGGACGACGCCGCGCAGGAATGGAATCGGCTGGCCGTCTGCTGCGAGGCCGGTCGGCGGGCAGGGCCATTCTCGCTGGCGACAGCGTTCCGTTGGTGCGATGCGCGGGCGGAGCGCCTCAGGCGGAAGAAACGTCGTGTCCTTCATGCCGAGCGGCTCGAAAATGTGGGCCTTCGCGTAGCGATCGAGGCGTTCGCCGCTGACCCGGCGGACGATGTCACCGAGCAGAAAATAATTGATGTCGCTGTAGATCATTCGCTCGTCGGGCGGAGCGGTCGGCACTTCGTCAATCGCCCGGCGAATCGCTTCATCGGCGCCCGAGAATTCAACTTCGAGCTCGAGATCGGGACGCAAGCCCGAGGTGTGGGTCATCAAATGCCGGATGGTGATCGTGTCTTTTCCGTAGCGACCGAATTCGGGAATGTAGCGAGCTACCGGATCGTTCAAACGGATCCGGCCTGCTTCCACCAACTGCATGATGCTCGTCGTCGTCGCCACCACCTTGGTCAACGACGCGACGTCGAAGATCGTGTCGTCGGTCATCGGCTCGGCTGTTGGCTGCACGGCTCGCTGGCCGAACGAATGGCGATACACGACGGTGTCGTCGCGACCGACGAGCACGACCGCGCCCGGCAATTCGTGTCGTTCAATGGCCGCGCCGACGAGCGGTTCGATCGGCGAAAGATCGGGTGGCGCCTGGGCCGCCCGCGGCGCCGCGGCCAGTCCAACGACAACGATCGCCGCGGCCAGAGGTCGTTTCACGCGATTCAATATATACTGAGCGCTGTCACGTATTTAGCGGCTTTTCGCCCTTCGACTCCGCTCGGCAAGACCGAGCGTGCAACAGGGTAAATCGCGGGCGGCAGGTCGAAGGGTCAAGGGACATTTCTATGCGTCATCAGCATCATTTCGGACGGGGTCATTTTTTGAGAAGCGGATTTATCGCGCTCGCTGTGTTGATGCTCGCGACGGTGGCGAGCGCACAAACCGGCCGGGTCGGCGGCCAGGTGAAAGACGACACCGGACAACCAATCAAGGGCGCGACCGTAACCGCCGAGAATCCGAGCGCGTCGCCCAGCAGCTTCACAGCGACTACTGACGACAAAGGCCGCTTTTCGATCATCGGTCTGAGATCCGGCCGCTGGAAGTTCACCGTCCAGGCGCCGGGCTTCGGTGCGGAATCCGGCGAACTGCAGGTGCAGACGATCGGCACGCCCAACCCGCCGCTGTCGTTCAATCTCAAGAAAGGTGGCGGCGGCGGTTCGGCCAGCGCGCTCGGCGGCGTCGCGGCGAAAGACCTGCAGGCGGAACTGGCCAACGCCGACTCGCTGTACAACGCGCAGAAGTGGGACGAGTCGATCGCCGCGTACCGCGCCATCATGACCAAGGCGCCGTCGCTGAGCGTCATCAATCTGCAGATCGCAGCGGCCTATCGCAACAAGAAGGATTACGACGCGGCGCTCGCCGCCTACAACGAACTGCTCAAGGCCGATCCGAACAACGACAAAGCGAAGATCGGCGTCGGCATGACCAATCTCGAGAAGGGCGACATCGAAGCCGCCGAGCGAACGCTGAAAGAAGCGTCGCAGAGCGTCAACGCCACTCGCGAAGTGTTCTATAACCTCGGCGAAGTGGAGTTCGCCAAGGGCAAGGTCGACGATGCGGTGGCGGCGTATACGCGGGCGTCGCAAATGGATCCGCGCTGGGGCAAGCCGCTGTTCGCGCTCGGCAAAGTGGCATTGAACAAGGGCGACACCAAGGGCGCGATCGACGCGTTCAATAAGGTGGTCGAAGTGGATCCGACCTCGCCGGAAGCGGCGCAGGCCAAAGCGGTGGTCGAGCAGTTGAAGAAGTGAGATGGCTGATGGCTGACGGCTAATGGCATAGGGTCAATGGACCCATCAAACCATCAGCCACTAGCCATCAGCCATTAGCCATGTCCAGGCCTTTCCGTTACACATTCATTCTGATCATCGTCGCGCTGGCGGTCGGATTAGCGGCCGCCGGCGGGTGGCGATACGCGCGCGCTTCGTCGCCGGTTAGCGGTCCGATTGTCGTGATCTCGATCGACACGCTGCGCGCCGATCGGTTGCCGGCCTACGGTTATTCGCGAGTAAAAACGCCGGCGATCGACGCGCTCGCGGCCGACGGCGTGTTGTTCGAGCGCGCCTATTCACACGCGCCGCAGACGCTGCCGGCGCATGCGGCGCTGTTGTCGGGACGTCTGCCCTTCGAAACCGGCGTCCGCGACAACATTGGCTTTACGATCGGCAGCGATGTGCGGCTGTTGCCGCAAATGCTGCGCGATCGCGGTTTTGCCACCGGCGGCGTCGTCAGCTCGTTCGTCTTGCGCAAGGACACCGGGATTGCGCAAGGTTTCGACTTCTTCGACGGCGAGATGCCCGCAGCGGCGGCCGACGAAACGATCGGCCAGATTCAGCGCGACGGCGCCAAGTCGGAGGCGATCGCCGAGAAATGGCTCGGATCGGTCGGCACCGCTCGTGCGTTTCTGTTCCTGCATCTCTACGAACCTCACAAACCGTACTCGGCGCCGGAGCGCTTCGCCGCCTACGAGCCGTACGACGGCGAGATTGCTTATGCCGACGAAATCATCGGCACCCTGGTGCGCTACCTCAAATCGCATCAGTTGTACGACCGCTCGACAATCGTGTTGCTGTCGGATCACGGTGAAGGCCTCGGCGATCATGGTGAGCAGGAACACGGCCTGTTCGTCTATGACGAGGCGATTCACGTTCCACTGATCATCAAACAGGAGGGCAACGCTGGCGCCGGGCGCCGGGCGCGCGACGTGGTGCAGCACATCGACATCGTGCCGACGCTGCTCGACTTCGTCAAAGCGCCGATCCCGAATCAGCTGCGCGGCCGGTCGTTGAAGCCGCTGCTCGAAGGTACCGGCAAACTGACGCCGGCGCCGGTCTACTCGGAAGCGTTGTATGCGCGTTATCACTTCGGCTGGAGCGAGCTGACGGCGTTGACCGACGAGCGGTATCGCTACATCAAAGCGCCGCGCGAAGAGCTCTACGACCTCGCGAAAGATGCGAAGGAGCGCGCCAATCTCGCTCCGGATCGGGCGCAGGCAGCGCAGGCAATGCGCGGCGTGCTCGATCGACTGGCAGCCGGTGCAACCATTCAGGCGCCGACCGAAGTGTCGGCCGATGCGCGTGAACGCCTGCAGGCGCTCGGCTACGTCGGAGCGCAGAGCGGTCCGATCTCCTCGGCGACGTCCGAGCTGGCCGATCCGAAGGACAAGCGCGAAATCCTGGAGCGCTACCGCGCCGCGGTCGACGCGGCCAGCGAGCGCCGCTGGGGCCAGGCGATCGCGTTGCTGCAACAGATTCTCAAAGACGATCCGGAAATGGCCGATGTCTGGGCACAACTTGCGACATTTGCCGGCCGCATCGATCGGCAGGACATCGCGCTCGATGCGTTCAAGCATTACATCGCGTTGAAACCGACCGAACCGGCGCCGCTGGTCGGCGCCGCGAATACGTTGCTGAAGCTGCGTAAGTACGCCGAGGCGCGCGAACACGCGGAGCTTTCTGCAACGGTCGCCGGCGACAACAAGCGCGCGCGAGCCGCCGCCTATCAGATGGTGGCGCGGGTGGCGGTGGCCCAGAAAGACGTTGAAGGCGCCGTCGAGGCGGCGCGACAGGCCGAAGAGGCCGACCCGGCGATGCCGACGGTCGCGTTTGTGCAGGGCCGGCTCGCCTACGACCAGGGCCGCTTCGACGAAGCGATGCCGCATTTCGAACAGGCAATCGCCCTGCTCCGCACACCCGGCTCGCGGGCTGTTCCCGAGTTGTACTACTACGCGGGCGATACCCTCGGCCGGCTCGAGCGCTATCACGACGCCGAAGTCGCCTTCGCCGAAGAACTGAGGCTGTATCCGCAGAACGCCCGCGCCCGCGGCGGCCTGGCGATGATCTATCAGGTGACCGACCGCGCCGAACTCGCCGACCAGACGCTGCGCGACATGCTGCGGATTTCGCCGACGCCCGAGACCTACGCGCTCGCATCGCGATTGTTCACGATGTTCGGCAACCGCCGCGAGGCCGAAGCGGTCCGCGCCGACGCCAAGCGCGCGTTCGGTGCGCCGCCGCGCGCCGCTGCACGGTGAGCGCGGCCAAAAGAAGAAACCGCAGAGAACGCCGAGAACGCGGAGCAAACGAATCTCTGCGAACTCAGCGTCCTCTGCGGTTTCTTCTTTTGACCATCGGCTCCGCGGCTCTTGGCGTGCTCATCATCTTCAGCGTGCTCCGCCGCACGCCGACCGCATCGCTCGAGCGCATCCCCAATCAGAACGTTCTGCTGATCACCATCGATACGCTGCGCGGCGATGCGCTGCACAGCTACGGCGGCATCGCCGCAACGCCGGCGCTCGACGCGCTCGCCGCCAGCGGAGTCCGGTTCGACTTCGCGCACGCGCACGCGGTCGTCACACTGCCGTCGCACGCGAGCATCCTGACCGGGACCTATCCATACCAACACGGCATCCGCGATAACAGCGGCTACCGGTTGGCGGCGAACGCGCAGACCGCCGCCACGCTGTTGAGGAAAGCCGGCTACGCCACCGCTGCCTTCGTCGGCGCGTTTCCGTTGCACTCGCGCTTCGGACTGAACGCCGGCTTCGACGTGTACGACGATCGCTTCGGCGAAACCCGCGCGCCGACCGAATTCGTCATGCCCGAACGTCCCGCGACCGAGGTCGTCGCGCTCGCGCGGGATTGGCTGCGCCAACAGGCCGTCGCACCCGGCACCTCAGCACCCGGCACCTCGGCACCCGGCACCGCGGCACCCGGCACCAGCACCTGGCACCGCAGCACCCAGCACCAGCACCCAGCACCCCCAGCACCGCCGTGGTTCTGCTGGGTCCACGTCTTCGATCCTCACGCCCCGTATAAACCGCCGCCGCCGTTCGACACGCAGTACTCGCGGCCGTATGACGGCGAAGTTGCCGCAACCGACGCGGCGCTTGCGCCGTTATTGCAGGACTTGCGCGCCAGCGGAAAGCCGACGCTGGTAATTGTCACCGGTGATCACGGCGAGTCGCTTGGCGAGCACGGCGAGCAAACCCACGGCTTGTTCGCCTACGAAGCGACGCTTCGCGTGCCGCTGATCATCGCCGAGCTGCCGGCATCGCGCGGCGGCGAAGTGTCATCAGTCGCCGCGCGACATATCGACATCCTGCCAACGCTTCTCGATGCGGTGGGACAAACGCCGCCCGCGGCATTGCCCGGTCGTACGCTGCTGCCGGCAAGCGAGCGTCAAGCGTCGAACAGCCGGCCGTCGTACTTCGAGGCGATGACGTCGATGCTGAACCGCGGCTGGGCGCCATTGTCCGGAATCGTTGCCGATCGCGAGAAGTACATCGATGTCCCGCTTCCCGAGCGCTACAACCTCGCGGCCGACGCCGGCGAAGCGGCGAACCTGGCCGGGCGCGTCGCGGAACGCGACCGAACGCTCGTCGCGGCGTTGCGTGCGTTCAACGCCGCGCTGCCCGGCCGCCGACGCGCCGAAGATCCGGAAGCCGCAGCGCGACTGCGATCGCTCGGCTACGTCACCGGCGACGCGCCCCTCAAGGCGCGCTACACCGAAGCCGACGACCCGAAAACGCTGATCGCGATCGATCAGGAGTTGCACCGCGGTGTCGATCTGTTTACCGCGCGCCGATACGACGAGGCGATTCAGGTCTACCAGGGGATCATTCGCCAGCGTCCGGACATGGCGATCGCCTATCGCCATCTCGCCTTCGTCGAGTGGGAAATCGGACGACCGCGCGAGGCGATCGAAGTGTTGCAGCGGGCAATCGCCGCCGGCGTACCGCATGGCGGCGTCACGACGCAGCTCGGCAACTACCTCGCCGAGGCCGGCAATCCCGGCGCCGCGATTCCTCTGCTCGAGCCTCTCACCTCTGGCGAGGCCGTCGACGCCGACGCCCTGAACGCGCTGGGGATTGCTTATGCACGGGCCGGCCGTCGCGTACAGGCACAGCAAACGTTCGAACGGATGCTCACCATCGATCCGTCGAGCGGCATGGCGCTCGCCAACCTCGGGGCGCTCGCCCTCGAGCGCAGCGACGTGGCTGCTGCGCGCGGCTTTTTCGAGCGCGCTACGCTGGTCGATCCAACATCGTCACAGGCGCACGCCGGACTGGGCGTCGTTTCCCTCAAGGCCGGTCAGCCCGACGCGGCGGTCACCGCCTGGAAGCGCGCGGTTGAGCTCGATTCGACAAATTTCGACGCCCTTTACAACCTCGGAACCACGCTCGCTCGTAACGGACATTTGGATGAAGCCCGTCCGTTTCTGGAACGCTTCGCACAATCCGCCCCACCTGCGTTCTACGAGAAGGACATTTCGGAAATCCGTCGCATCCTGGATCAAAAGTAGCAGCGGTACCCAGACAACCGTCTTCGATAAAATTGCTTTGATTCATGTTTCTTTATGCCTTGGCTGCCGCGGCGGCGCTCAGTCAGTCTGCGCCCGCACAGTCCCCGCCGACATTCAGAGCCGGCGTCGAGCTTGTCCGCCTCGACGTCCGCGTAACCGACGCCGACGGCCGGCCGATCACCGATCTTCGTCAGGACGAATTTGAAGTCGTCGACGGCGGTTCGCTGCCGATCGTGTTTTTTCAACACGTCCAGGAGCCGGAGGGATCGTTTGCGGAGACCGCGAGCCACACGGTGGCCGGCGAGGTTTCCACCAACCAGGGCGCCGCGCGCGGCCAACTGTATTTGATCCTCTTCGATCAGCTGCACATCGCACCCGGCAATGAACAGCGGGCGCGATTGGCCGCGCAGAAATTTGTGACGACGCGGCTCAGGCCTGGCGATCGTGTGGCGCTCTATGCCCTTCCCGGTCCTGGTCCGCAAATCGCTTTCACGCCGGACGCCCGTCGCGTGGCTGCGGCACTCGCCGGCATTCACGGCACCGCGGAGCCGCGTGTCGTTCGGTGCGCTCGGATCGATGACGCGGTATGAAGCATTCGAGATCATCCGCGGCAACGAACTGATCCTGCAGCGTGTCGCAGCGCGTTATCAGAGTCAGGCCGGCAGCGATGCGCAGACCCGTGGCGCGTCGGCGCTGTCCACCGGCACGCTGCCGCTGACTGAACTGGTCAAGGAAGACGCACGCAAGATCGCCAACACCGCCGACGGCGAGAGCCGCGCGGTGCTGGCGCGCGTCTCAGACGTACTTCGGCCGCTTCGCGCGATCGAAGGCCGCAAAACGATTCTGTTCATCTCGGAAGGCTTTGAAGGCGACCGGTTGGCGCGCGAGATCGAGAGTGTTGCCGCAGCGGCCGCTGAGTCGTACAGCGTCGTTCACGCCTTCGACATCAACCGACGTGAGGTCGACATCACGGCCGACGAACCAGTCGGCGCCGATCAGGCGAACAACATCCACGATAAGCTGTCGCCGCTCGGAACGCTCGCTGCCGAAACCGGAGGTTCGCTGGTGCTCGACGTGGCGGCCCGCGCCGATCAGGCATTCGCGTCGATTGCCGAACAGTCCCAGGACTATTACCTGATCGGCTTCATGCCGAAGACGCACGGCCAGCCCGGCGAATACCGTCGGGTGTCGGTCCGCGTCAAGCGAGCGGGCGCGCGGGTCAGTTCGCGAACCGGCTTCGCGCTGAGCGACGCTGCCGCCCATATGGATCGCCAGCAAGCGCTGCAGCGCGCGATGGCGGCGCCATTCGCGCAGCAGGGCCTACCGGTTCAGTACACAACCTACACGCTTCGCGGCAACACGCCCGGAACCCAGACCGCTGTACTCAGCCTCGAAACCGAGCTGCCGGTTGCATCGTCGCAAGAGGCGCATGCCGCTGACGTCGTTTTCGCCGTGCGATCGATTGCCGATGGGCGCGTCGTGGCGAGCGGTAAGGATGTCATCGCGCTGCCGACGCATGCGCGCGCCGGCGCCACTACCGGCACCGGAACGTTCCGCGTGCAGTTCGACCTCCCGGCCGGCGAATACCTGATGCGTGCAGCGGTTCGCGAGCCGGGCGGACTGGTCGGAACCGCCGATCGGCGATTCACGGTGCGGGCGCTTGATGGTCCGGGAATCGTCAGCGGCGATCTGCTGGTCACCAGCGCGCGCGGCGAACTGCCGGTTCGCGCGGCGGCATACACCGGCGACGGTTTGACAGCCGCGCTTCCCTTGTACGCGCGGACCACGGAACAGCTCGCATCTGCCCGAGTCGTGATCGATCTGGTCGCGATCGGCGAGTCTACGGCGATCGTGTCCGGATTCGCCGACCTCCGCGACGTCACCGCGACTGACCGCGGCGCGGTGCGCGAAGCGAGGGTTGAACTGCCGCTGCAGTCGGTCGCGCCCGGCGCGTATCTGGCTCGCGCGAAGGTGACGGTCGGCCCCGACACCGTCACCGAAGCGGTTCGTGAAGTCGTCGTCCGCGCTGGCCAACGGCCGGCGGTCGCGCGCGGCCGATGACGATCCCGGCCTTTGATGCCCGCGAAGTGGCGTCGACCATCGTATCGCGTGAGTTCGTCGGCACGGCTCACGCGTCAGTCGTCAGCGGCTGCCGGCGACGCCCGTCGCGCCGTGGACCGGCTCGCAGCCGCGGATTTTCCGGGCGCGGTCGCGGCGTTCGAGACGGTGTTACGCGTTGAGCCGCGCGATGCCGCCGCCGCATTTCTTCTCGGCTGGGCATATCACGGTGCGGGCGACGATCGTCAGGCGATCAGTGCATGGCGGCGGTCCGCGTATCTCGATCCGACGTTCGTACCAGCCCATCTTGCGCTGGTCGATCTATTCAACCGCCTGTCGCAGCCCGCGCTGGCGCTTCAAGCGGTTCGCGCCGGACTTGCCGTTCTACCCGATTCGCCCGAGCTGGCCGAACGTCTGACGCGGCTGGAGCGGCGTTGAGCCGAGCGGTTCGATTCGTCGTCGGAGGCGTGCTGCTCGGCATCGCCGCGTGGAGTGTGGGCGGCAGAGCGCAAGCGCCCACGCCGAATGTGCTGCTGATTACGATCGATACGATTCGCGCCGATCGGATCGGCGCCTACGGTTACACGAAGGGCGCGACGCCGACCATCGATCGCCTGGCCCGCGAAGGCGTGAGGTTCGCCGACGCGACGTCACAGGCACCGTTAACCGGGCCGGCGCACGCGGCGATTCTGACCGGCCAATACCCCGGCCGCCTCGGCGTCCGCGACAACGCGACGACGCCGATCCCGCAGGGGACGCCAACCGCCGCGTCGTTGTTCAAGGCCAGGGGCTATCGTACCGGCGGCTTCGTCGGGGCGTTCATTCTCGGTTCTGAATATGGGTTCGCACAGGGCTTCGACGTTTTCGACGCGCAGTTTCAGCAATTCACCGCTGGATCGAAACTGCAGGCGCAGCGCCGCGGCGGCGAAGTAGTCGATGCGGCAGTCAAATGGCTGCGCGGTCCTTCTTCGGGCAATCCGTTTTTTGGCTGGGTCCATCTCTACGACGCGCATACGCCCTACGAAGCGCCGGCGCCGTTCCGCGCGCGTTTTGCCGCGTCGCCCTACGACGGCGAAATCGCTTACGTCGACAACTGCATCGCGCAGTTGATCACCGCGCTCGAGCAGACCGGTCAACTCGATCGCACCGTGGTGGCGGTGATCGCCGATCACGGCGAAGGACTCGGCGACCACGGGGAGGAAGAACATGGATTGTTCCTCTACGATTCGGTGCTCCGGATTCCGTGGATCATGCGTCTGCCCGCTCGAGAATCGGCCGGCACGGTGGTGAAGACCCAGGTGCGCGGCATCGACGTCACGCCAACGCTCGCGGCGCTCGCCGGTATTGCGATGTCGCGGATCGACGGCGAGAGCGTCGTCCCGTTCATCCGTGGCGCTGCACCTCGGGATCCGTCGCCGTCGTACGCCGAGACGTTCTATCCGAAATGGCATTTCGGCTGGAGCGAACTGAAATCGGTGCGAGTCGGCGATTGGAAGTACATCGATGCGCCGAAGCCCGAGTTGTTCGACCTGCGCGCCGACGCCGCTCGAAAAGCGCAACGCGATCGACGCGCGCGGCGCGCTTGCCAACGGACTGTCCACGGAGCTGAATCGCCTGCAGTCGGGATTCGGGGCCGCTGCCTCGGCCGAAGCGCCAACACCCGGATGCCGAAACGCTGGCGCGGCTGCGCAGCCTCGGCTACGTCGGCATTGCCGCGCCAACACCGGGTGTCCGCGGCGCAGATCCGAAAGACATGCTGCCCAAGATTCAGACGTTCAAGATCGGGATCAGTCGGGCGGTCGACGCACTCGAGCGAAAGGCGCCCGACGCAGCCATCGCCGAATTGAAAAAACTGATGGCGATCAACGACCGTTCGTACGAGCTGCACCTTTTTCTCGGTGACGCCTACGTCGCGAAACGCCAATTCGAAACCGCGCTTGGCGAGTACGACGCCGCCGCACTGCTCAACCCGCGCAGCAGTGCCCCCGCCGTGTCGCAAGCGCGCGTCTACCTGGCGATGAACGATCTCGCGCGCGCGCAGCAGAAGGTGGACGCCGCGGCACGGATCGAGCCAAACAGCAGTGAACTCGCCCTGGTCCGCGGATCGATTTTCGAAGCAATGGGTCGCGGCGCCGAGGCGCTGGCGCAATACGACGCGGCGATCCGATTGAATGGTTCCGACACGCAGGCGCGCGCCAGCCTGGTCAGCCTCGCGATGCGCGCGCGACAGTACGAAATCGCCAAACCGCATATCGAGCGCCTGCTGGCGATGGGCTATCGGCCGGCGCGCATGCATTTCGGCCTGGCACAAATCGCTGAAGCGCGCGCCGACACGAAAACCGCAATCGCCGAATATCGCGAGGCCTTGCGCCTCGAACCGGGGCTCGCTGACGCAAAAACCGCGCTCACCCGCCTGGGAGGACAGCCATGACGCTGCTGTTGACCGCGCTTGCTGCCGTTCAAATTTCGATGGCCGCTCCCCAACCGGTCGCGGAAATCGACACCGGCAAGCTGAAAGGCGAGCTCGCGCGGCTCGCCTGGTCGGATGATGGTTCGGAGTTCTATATCCAGACCGTCGAACGCGATCGGACCGGCAGTCCGAAGGCCGCGCATCATTACCTCGTGTCGACCACATCGAAAAACGTCAAAGATGTGGATCAGGAGCCGGCCTGGGCGGCGAAATACTGGCAATGGAAATCCGGTCAGGCCTCGCCTGCGGGCGCGTCGTTCAAGATCAGCGTCGACGAACGCACCGAAACCAAGCGCGCCGCCGTCGGCGCCCACCGGAGGCGACCTGGCGCGCGGCGGCACGGCCGATCCAACCGGCGGCTCGACGTTGAGCGACGTCGCGCACGCCGCGGATACCTCGCAAACGCTGCACATCTTCGCGCTGAAGGTCAGGAATGAAACGATCGGTGAGTGGGTAAATGCCCCGGTGAGC
This sequence comes from uncultured Acidobacteriota bacterium, assembly GCA_963695635.1. GTDB lineage: Bacteria > Acidobacteriota > Vicinamibacteria > Vicinamibacterales > CAVVIG01 > DATKHR01. The sequence continues at coordinate 40,241 of CAVOHK010000004.1, read as the reverse complement.
CCGGGGACAAATTTCAGCTGGGCGCCCGCACCGTTACAGCTGCTGGCCTTCGCTCGCCGGGAAGGCGGTCCAATCATCGTCCTCGATGCAGCCGGTTCGAAGCAGGAACTCAGCGGCACGAAGGCCGCGCTGCTGCCGGCATGGTCGAGCGACGGCAAGCGCCTGGCGTGGATCGAGCGCAAGGGCAAGAAGTATCAGCTGACCACCTCAGAATTGACCGTGCAGTAGAACGTATGCGCATCCGCTCCGCGGTCATCGTCGCAGCCGCGGCTTTGTGGGCCGCCGCGGCACTGATCGCGCAGGGTCCCCAGAATCCGCCGCAAACGCCACCGGTGTTTCGCGGCGGAACGGATCTGGTCGAAGTGGACGTCGTCGTGCACGGACAAGGACGGCGCGTTCGTATCCGATCTCTCGGCTGCCGACTTTGTCGTCGAGGAAAGCGGCGTCGCGCAGCCGATTCAGCAGTTCTACCTGCATCTGGCTACTCAGTCGACCTGGGCGACGGCCGCGGCGGACGCGGCGCGACGACGACTTCGGCCGGCGCAGTCGGCGTCGCGGCGCCGCCGCAACGTGTCTTTGTCGTCGTGTTCGACGACGAACATCTCACGCCGTCGGGATTCAAGCGGACGCAAGCCGCGGCGCAATTGCTGTTCACGAAGCAATTCCGCAGTGGTGACGTCGGTGGCGTTATCACGCGTGGACAGATGGCAAACAACCGGCTGACGACCGATCGCGAGGATCTGCTGAAGGCGGTCAAGGACGCAAAGCCGAACACCAACAAGAACAGCCGGTTGTTCGACGAGCGGCAATGGCCGCGGCTGACGGAGATCGAGGCGGTGCGTATTGCGTTCAACAACGACCGCGTCGTGCTGGAGGAAGCGATACGGCGCGCCTGCAATGACGACCCGGAGTTGTGCAAACGCATCGATCCCGAGCCGCAGGTCCGCTCCAAGGCGTCGCTGCTGGCTGACACGGCGCGCGCCGAAAGCGCGAGGACGTTGCGGCTGCTGACGACGCTGACGACCGGGCTGGCCAAGATTCCTGGTCGAAAAACGATCGTGCTGATGTCGGAAGGATTCCTCGCCGAAGACGAGTGGCCGCTGGTGGCTGAAACGGTTACGCTGGCGGCGCGAGCCAACGCGCGCATCTACACGCTCGACGCACGAGGCCTCGAACGCGGGCTGCCTTCGGTGTTCGACGACGCGCCTGCCGACTCGGGCACCCGGCTTCTCGAGCAGATGGATTTCGGCGCCGACTCGATCAACAGCCTGGCGGTCGATAGCGGTGGATTCGTCGTTCGCAACACGAATCAGTTCGACCAGGCGATTGCCCGCATTGCCGACGACGCCGGCAACTACTACGTACTGGGCATCCGTCCATCCGCGCAACCCGATGGAAAGTTTCATCCGATTCGTGTGAAGGTCACGCGTCCCGGTGTATCGGTCCGCGCTCGACGTGGCTACGTCGCGGTTCCTCGCCCTGCCGCAAAGGAAACGATGACGGCGGCACGTAGCGAAGCGCCAGCCGTGACGCCCGAACCGGCAGCCACCGTCGAAGAGCCGTCACCCGTTGCCGCGCCGCCTGCCGAGGCGGTGTCGGTCGAAGGCACGCTGGTGCCACGTGTCGAATCGTCCACCGGTCTTCGCGTCCGTCCCGACGCCGATGCGCACGCCACGACGCTTGCGGCAGGCCGCGCCCCGAAAGACGCAGACGCCACGGCTGGTTGGGAGGCTTATCAACGCGGCGATGTCGAAACTGCGCGCGAGCGCCTGGCGGTGGCTGCGACCCGGAGCGGCGCCGACGCCTGGGTGTATTACACGCTCGGCATGTCGGATTACGCGCTTCGCCGCTTTCGCGAGGCGGCAGTCGCCTGGGAACACGTCCGCAGCGCGGCGCCGGATTTCGAGCCGGTGTACTTTGATCTCGTCGACAGCTACTTACAGCAGAAAGAGCACGACGCAGCGATTCGTGTCGCTCGCGCTGCGCTGGCACGGTGGCCGCGCGACCCGGAACTCTCCAACGCACTCGGCGTCATCCAGACAGCGCGCGGCTCGCTGGACGATGCGGTCAAGTCGTTTCAATCGGCGGTCGCCGTCGCTCCAACCGACGCCACCGGCTACTTCAACCTCGGGAAAGCGCTCGAGCTACGGTATTTCCGGACCCGACGCTACGTGCAGCAGTTTCGCCGCTGGGTGTCGAACGAATCGGACCGCGCCGATGCCGCGCAGAATTACGAGCGCTACATTGAACTCGGCGGTGTGTACTCCAATGCCGCGCGCGAGGGACTGGTTCGGCTGAAATGGGTAGCCAAGTAGCCGTTGCTCGTTGCTCGTCGCTCGCTGCTCGGCTCGTTGCTTGCTCGCTCGCTGCTCGTTGCTCACGCATCCACGCCGCACTTTTCTTATCAAAGAAATGGGCGCTCCGACGGATTCTGCCTCCGCGCCGAGACAACGGAGGAACGGAGGCACGGAGTGTTTGTCGCGGCGTGGATGCGCATCTGCGCGCGAGCGGCATTGATGGAAGGACCATCCAGTTCGGCGGGTGGCCCGGCCGAGAGCCGGGCTCACGTTCGGACGAATGATCCGGCCGAAGCGAGTCGCTCTGGATGCTGCGGCGACTCGTTTCGACCGGATCATTTGTCCGAACGCGGCGCTTCGCGCCGCCCGCCGAACTGACACCTCTGTGGCTTTGTGACTTTGTGGCCCGTTTCTTTTGCCAGTGATTACACGTCACCGCTCGCGATGGGGGCTCGGACCGTAAGGCATCAATCATCTTCCGATCGCATTCGCTGCGAACCCCATTTCAGCCGAATCGAGCTTGGGAGCGAGGACGAGCGGGAGATCCGGCGACGAAGACGGAGAGAACCGAGGGAGAAAAACGCGAAGGCCGCGAAGTCGCCGAAGTTGTCTTGCGACGTTCGCGAATTTTCTGGCGAGTCACGGAGGGGACAGAGTTACGGATTCAACACGGAGCAACGGAGAAACGGAGAAGAACAAATTGTATTGTTCTATTTGTCTGCTCTGTTACTCCGTTGCTCCGTGTTGAACCCGTGCCTCCGTACTCTCCGTTGCGTCTAAAAGAAGAACCGCACGCCCAACCGGGCGATCCGCGGGTTCATGATCTCGAGCACCTGGTTGTACGTCGTCACCCGAGCGTTGTACTGCTTGCCGAGCACGGTGGCGTTGTTGAACAGGTTGAACACGTCGAAGTCAGCGGCGAGGCTCGTCTTGCCGAACTTGAACATCTTCTCGACGCGCGCGTCGAGCGAACTGACCTTGTCGAGGCGGAACTCGTCCGCGCCCTGCGTGAGCAGGACCGACTTGTTGGCGACCAGGGCGTCGCCGGTGTTCACGCGGTCGCGATAAAACGGCTCGCCGTATCCCTGGCGCAGAACCAGGTTCGCGCCGAAGTCGAGCCCCCACGGACCCTGGTAAAGGCCGTTCGCCGTTAGCTGGTATTTCGGCGGCAACAGATAGATGCCGCTCTTGCCGCTGCCGCTTGAATTCACGACCACCGGTCCGCCGTTGACCAATGGGCCTGCCCGCGTGTAGTCGACGAACCCACTCGAAGCGTAGGGTCCCACTGTCTTGTCGAGGATGGCATTCGGCGCCATCGAAGTACTCGTTCCAACTGGTCGTCGCAAAGCCGAACCTTCCCATCCACTTGTTCGACAGCCGCTTCGTCGCACTGATCTCGAACCCGAGATAGCGCTGATGGTAATCGGGACGATTCAGGGTTTCACGTCCTGGACCACTGACTGGATTTGACGGCGTACAACGGAATGTTAACCGTTCCGACGTTCGCGAACGTGCCGGTGAACGTCCCAGTCTGCACGTAGCTCGCAGGCGTCAGACCAATCCCGGGGTTCCATAGGAAGTTGTTCAGATACCGGTACGTGAACGAAGCGCTGACGCCGAAGTTCGGCATGAGTTCACGATCGACGCCGAACATCAGTTCCTGCGTCCGCGCGTGCCGTGAGGTCGCCGACCCGATTGGCAGATGTCGCGCGACTCGGGTTGGTCAGGTCGACGTTGTTCGATCCCTGCACCCCCGCCGCGAAGTCGATCTCGCCCAGGGTCGCGTAGCCGTTGCAGCCGTTGGCGCCGACGGTCACGCACGGCTGTCCATTCGTCTGGCGATCGACCGCGTTGTAATAGACATAGGTGTACGGCTGAATCGGCGACACAAACGAAGCGGCGTTGGCCGGCAGCTGCGAGGCGAAGAGCGCATAACTGGCCCGAGCGACTGTCTTTCGACCCTCGTCGAGCGCGTACGTGACGCCGACTCGCGGGCCGACCGTGTTGAACTTGTAGGCGTTCGTCCACCGCCTGGTGCCGTAATCGTCAGGCAAGCAGTGGAATCCCGGTGCATCGCCGGACTGCGTCGTCTCCGAATACGACGAGGTCGAATGGTCGAACCGGATGCCGGCCGTCACTGTCAGCCGATCCAGCGAGATCGTATCGGTGACGAAGCCGTTCAAGTATCGACCTTCCGTGCCCAGGTTGTCTGTCGCGCTGCGCGTAGGCGACCATGATCCGGGTAGCCGACGTGGATGTCGAAGATCTGGATCGCCGGTCACCTGCGAGGTCGAGTCGACCGGCGTCTTGCGCCACGCGAAGCCGAACTTCACTTCGTGCTTCCCGGCGAAGTAGCTGGCGTCGCCGCCGGCGTAATACTGCGGCCGCTTGGTCGTGAAGTAGTAGTACGATGTTGTGCCAAACGCCGGCGTCGTCTTTGTAGAAGTCCTTGTCGCGGCCGCCGATCGGGTCGAGCGTAAAACCGCCTGACACGTAGGCGTAGCGCGCCGCCGCGAACAGCTTCTGGCCGATGACGAAGTTGCCCTCGCCCTTGTACATGGTGGTTGGGCCGGTCTGGTTCCAGGCGGTATCGATCAGGTGCGTCGGGCCGACGCCGCGGCCGTTCTTCTGCTTGTCGCCGCGGAAGAAGGCGAAGTTGGCGCGGATCGTGTCGTTGATGTTGCCGTCGGCCTTGAACGCCGAGTTCTTCAGCTTCGTTTCATCGAGCTGGCTGGTCAGCGTCAGGTTGCGAACGTCCGTGTAGCCGAGCGAGCCCCACGCAAACAGACGATTCTTCAGAATCGGGCCGCCGACGTCGAAGCGCTGTCCAGATACTTGTCGGTGCGGTTGCCTTTCTTACCGGTGCCGCCCAGCGTCGCCACCAGGTCGTCGGGAATGTTCGTCGCCTGCAGCGTCTCGTTCTCGAAGTACGTGCTGGCATTGCCGTGCGGCGTGTTCGAGCCCTTTTTCAGCACCAGGTTCAGCTGCCACGCCCGGTGTGGGATTCTGCGCGTCCGCGCCACCCGTCGTGACCGACATTTCCTGGAACATGTCGAACTGCGTAGTAGGTCGGCGTAGAGCCGGTCGCGCCCATATCCGTGATCGGCACGCCATCGAGGTTCCAGGTGTTCTCGTGCTGTCGTCGTCCCCTTGCCGATGTAATTCGACTGCTGTCCCGATTCTGATCCGCCGACGTTGACGCGGTCGACATAGATGGTCGGCACGGTCTGCATCACCACCCACGGATCACGCGCGCTCGGAATGTTCTGCAGTTCCTCGAGCGTGACGTTCGTGGTCGTCGTCTCACGCTTCACGTCGATGATCGGCGTGGCGGCGGTGACGTTGACGGTTTCCGACGTGCCGGCCACACCCATCTTGACGGCGATTGGGGTGGCGGCGCCGGTGGCCACCTGGACGTTGGCGTTGGTGAATTCATTGAAGCCGGAAAGCGTCGCCTTCACGGTGTAAATGCCGACGGGAAGGTTCAGGAAGTGCGCTTCACCGTTTGCATCCGAGACCTGGTTTTGATTAACCGGTCCGGTGAGATCCACGCTGACGCCTGGGAGTCGGCCGCCGGTCGTATCTTCGAGGGTCACGTCGATGCGCCCGGTGAAGACCTGGGCAGACGCCGTGGACGCGAAGACGAACACGAGAGCGAACGCAGCGCATAGCGTGGCGAACTTACCGATCTTGCAGTTCATGTCCGCGGCTCCTCCTCTAAAGAGCTGTGTCGATTGGGACACTTACCAAATCGAGAACGGTACAAATGCCACAGGTGGACGACAAGAACTTGAATAATCCACCGCCGGACATCATATCGAAATCCTCGAAGTCAATGCCTTCTGATTGCGCAAAACCCGGTCAGTTCACGCGTCTGATCCAAATTCCGGTACCGACGGCTGGAATGCCGTCCGGTTATGCCACAGCCGGCGCTGATTTGAACCCATCCCTATTAACAGCCTACGATCCGCCGTAGGTGCGCCGTCGATTCTTTGCCGCATGGTTCGTTCGAGTTGCTGTTGCATGGTCGAGCTTGGTCGCTACGGCCGGTTGCTCGCGTCCGACCTCGACTGAGGCCGTGCGGCCGAGTCGTCTGCCTCGCGGCAACGTCCTGCTGATCACCATCGACACACTGCGCCGCGATCGCGTCGGCGCTTTCGGCGGACGCGGCGGTTTGACGCCGACGCTCGATCAGTTGGCGGCAAACGGTATTCGGTACGAACGTACCTACGCGCACGTGCCGATGACGCTCGCAGCGCACACGTCGATCCTGACGGGGTTGACGCCACGCCGCACCGGCGTGCACACGAACACGCTGACGCGGCTCGATTCATCGATCGACACCCTGGCCACAGTCCTCAAGGCCGACGGGTACCGCACCGGAGCATTTGTCGGCGCGTTCGTCCTCGACGCTCGCTTCGGACTCGCGCGCGGGTTCGACGTCTACGACGACCACGTTCCGCTTGCCCGGTCCGCGTCGTTCCATGTCGCCGAGCGCAGCGCGACGGAAGTGGTGAAACTCGCCGGCGATTGGATCGTGTCGCAACAGTCGCAGCCCCCAACTGCGCCTTGGCTGGCCTGGATCCATCTATTCGATCCGCACGCACCGTATGCCGCCGCGGTCGACTGCCGCGGTGACGGACGATCGGCGTACGACGCAGAGGTTGCCTGCACCGATCGCGCGATCGCCGTCCTGCTGGATCGGCTGCGCGCGGCCCACGCGCTCGACCGGACGCTGATCGTTGTGACGGCGGATCATGGCGAATCGTTGGGTGAGCATGGCGAGACTACTCACGGATTGTTCGCCTACAACCCGACGCTCGCGGTTCCACTGATCATCGCCGGCGCCGGCACCGGCCGTGTCGACGTTCCGGTCGCGCATGCCGACATCATGCCGACGATTCTCGACATCGTTGTGCCGGCGCCCCGCCGCGTCGTAACCTTGATGGCCAGTCTCTGCTCGGCGACCTGACCGCTGATCGGCCGATCTACTTCGAATCGCTCGATGCCTACCTCACCCGCGGCTGGGCGCCGCTGCGAGGCGTCATTCAGGGAGCGGTCAAGTACGTCGACCTGCCGCAGGACGAGCTCTACGAGCTCGACGTCGATCCCGGTGAAGAACACAATCGCGTCGCGCAGGATCCGCGCGCCGCGGCAATGCGGGCGGTGTTGCGCACACTGTCGAGTGCCCCTGAGTTGCCAGGAACAGCCGCTCCGGTCGATGCAGACGCCGCGAGCCGTTTGCGATCACTCGGATACGTCGGACGAGCGGCTCCGCTGAATGCGCACCCGTCTGCGGCAGACGACCCGAAGCGGCTGGTCGCGCTCAACGAGCGTTTCAACTCGGCGTTGACGGCGTTCGACGAGCGCCGCGCCGACGTGGCGCTCAGCGAGTTCGTCGCGATTCTTCGCGAGCGTCCCGATTTTCTGTCTGCGCGAACCAGCGCAGCGACAATTCTGCTGAACAGCGGACGGGGCAACGACGCGGTGCGACTGCTCGAGGAGGCGCCGTCATCGCAGCATGCGTCCGCCGAGTGGTCGATTCGGCTCGGCGCCGCGCTCCGCGAGGTTGGCCGGATGCGCGAAGCCGCAACCGTGCTCGAAGCGGCTCGCAACGCCGGCGCGGACGACGTGGAGCTGACACAGAATCTCGCGACGGTGTATGCCGCACTCGGCCGCGCCAGCGAGGCCCGCGCACTGTTCGAATCCCTCGCGGCTGTCGAAGGCGCTCCGGCAACCGCGTGGTACAACCTCGGGCTCGTGGAACTCCAGTCCGGCCGGAAGCAGCGAGGCTGCCGGCGCGTTCCGGCGCGCCGTCGAACGGGATCCGTCGTACGGCGATGCATGGAACGGCCTCGGTGCGTCACTCGTCGAACGCGATGCCGCCGCAGCCATCGAGGCGTGGCGAAATGCCGAAAAACTGTTGCCGCGCGACTACGATCTGCTGTTCAACGTCGCCATGCTGATCGCCGACCATCGCCCGGCGAACGAAGCGGTTCCCTATCTGCGGCGGTTCGTCGCGGAGGCGCCACGGCCTCAATACGAACGGGACATCGCTCGCGTCGAGCAGCGATTGAAGGCGATCGAGAGCCGTTCGAAATGACCGCCTCGCCCGGGCGGCTTGCGTTCATCGCTCTGTCGTTACTGATCGCCGGCTGCAACCGCATCCCGGTTCCAGAAAAATCGACCAGCGGCGCCGGCCGTGGATACAACCTGCTGCTGGTCACGATCGATACGCTGCGGGCGGATCGCGTCGGCAGCTACGGCAGCTCGCTTGGCCTGACGCCGACACTCGACGGCCTGGCGCGCGAAGGCGTTCGCTTTGCCGTCGCGCGCGCGCACGTCCCGCTGACGCTGCCGTCGCACGCGACGATTTTCACCGGCCGCTACCCGCCCGGAACCGGCGTGCACGACAACGGCGCTGCGCCGCTCGCCGCTTCGATTCCGACGCTGGCAACGGTGCTGAAATCGTCCGGATATCAAACCGCCGCGTTCGTCGGCGCGTTCGTCCTCGACGCACGCTTCGGCCTGAATCGCGGCTTCGATGTCTACGACGACCGGATGATGGGCAACAGCGCGACGCTCGAAGTCGTGCAGCGAACCGCCGAGCAGGTGCTCGCCCCTGCCGCTGACTGGATACTGACGGGTCGCTCGTCACTCGTCGCTCGTAGCTCGTCGCTCGCCGTCGCTCGCACAGCTCGTCGCTCGCCGCTCGGCACCTCCGGCGCCCGGCACCGCTCGCACCCGGCACCTCCGCACCCGGCACCTCCGCACCCGGCACCCCCGCACCCGGCACCGCACCCGACACCTCGGCACCAGCACCCAGCACTCAGCACCCAGCACCCAGCACCCGAAGCCGAAGCACGCCCTGGTTCGCCTGGATCCACCTCTACGACCCGCACGAACCATACGACGCGCCCGAACCGTACCGCTCGCGGTACGCCTCGGATCCGTATGCCGGCGAGGTCGCTTATGCGGACGCGGCGCTTGGATCGTTCCTGGCGACGCTTCGCGCCCGGCACGCCCTCGACCGCACGGTCGTCGTCATCACGTCGGACCACGGTGAAGCTCTAGGCGACCACGGCGAACAAACCCACGGCCTGTTTGCCTATGAATCGACGCTGCGCGTGCCGTTGATCGTGTGGGGCGATCCGTTCAAGCCGTCCGTGGTCAGTGTGCCGGCGCGCCTGGTCGATGTCATGCCATCGCTGCTCGACCTGGTCGGGGTGACCGCGCCTTCCGAACTGGATGGGCGCACGTTCCTGTCCTTGATCGGCACGCCGGCAGCAAACGGTGAGCAAGCGAGTTACTTCGAGGCATTGAACGCGAACCTGACGCGGAATTGGGCGCCGTTGAAGGGTGTGACGGTCAACAACCTCAAGCTGATCGATCTGCCACTGCCGGAGCTCTACGATCTCGCGGCCGACCCGGGTGAGAGCCGCAACCTCTACGCGTCGCAGCGCGATCGCGCCAGGCCGCTCGAAGCGCTGCTCGATGCCGCCGGCGCAAAGCCGGCGCTGCCCTCTGCGACTGCGCCGCTCGATGCGGACGCCGAGGCGCGCCTGCGTTCGCTCGGTTATGTCGTCGGCGGTACCAGCCGTCCGGCGAAGCGTTACACCGCGGATGATGATCCCAAACGCCTCGTCCATCTGCACGTTGCCCTCGACCGCGCCGTCGCCGAATGGAGCGCCGGCCGCAGTGCCGAAGCGGTGGACACGCTGCGCGCGGTAATCCGCGAGCGGCCGGATTTGACCGTCGCCTACGATCGACTGGCCTTCATCCTTCGTGCGTCCGGGCGTCTCCCCGAGGCGATTGCCCTGGTGGACGATGCGGCGCGCAAGGGCTACGCCGATAGCGCGTTGCTTCGCACGCTTGCCTCGATGCATCGCGATGCGGGGAATCTCGCTCGCTCCGCCGCGATTCTGGAACCGCTCGTCAAGAAATCTGCCGACTCGGGCGTCGATCCGCAGACGCTCGATGCACTCGCGCAAACCTATGCGCGTATGGGCCGAGGCGCCGACGCTGAAGCGTTATTTCGGCGGGTGCTGAACGCGTCACCGAGCGCGGCCTCGACGTGGACCAACCTCGGTGCGCTGTATCTGACGCAGAAGCGCGACGCCGAGGCGATCGACGCACTGTCGCGCGCGGTCGCCATCAACCCGACGCTCGCAGGCGCCCACAACGCACTGGGTGTGGCCTACATTCGCCGTGGCGATCGTGAGCGCGCGGTCGCGGAATGGCAGGAAGCGTTGCGGATTCGGCCGGATTTCGAAGATGCGCGCGCCAACCTAGGGCGAGTCGGCGCGCGCTGAGTACCGTCTGAAAGAAAAACGCCGAGGTCGCAAAGGTCGCAAAGTAGGTTTCTTAATCTTTGCGTCCTCTGCGAACTTTGCGTTCATTCGCCTCTTCGGTGGCGCACTTCTAGAACTCGAACCGGAATCCCAACTGGAAGACGCGCGGATCGAGCACCGCGATCACGGTGCGCGGCGCCGTCACGTTCAAGTTGAAGTTCGTCACCGGATCGGAGTTCAGCAGGTTGTAGATGTCCAACATGATCGACGCCTTGTAGCGGCCCTGGATCGGAACGCTCTTGTCGAAACGGATGTTGAACAAATTCACGGTCTCGGAGCGGTTGGTGTCCAGGTTCTGCGTGAAGAACGAGCAGTTGAAATTGCAGACGTTCAACGGCACCGCGCCGTCCGGCGCAATCAGCGCGTAGGGGAAGCCGCTCTGGAAGCGGTAATTGACACCGATCCCGATGTCGTACTTCATCGTGTATCGACCCGCCAGCTGGGCGTGATACATCGTGGTCTGCTGACGGTTGCCCGCGTTCGGGTTCACCGAGATCTGCGGGAACACACCGATCGGATCGGTGCTGAGCGGGCTGGTCGACGACGCTGGACTGGTCAAGTCAGCGGTGCGGAGTTCATCGCGCCACTGATAGTCGGCGCTCGCCTGGAAGAACATTCTCGACCCGAACCGCTTCTTGAACGCGAATTCGATCGTGTCGTACTTGAAGTCGCTGTCGGGATAGTTCGTGTATTCAGTACCCGTGTCGTCGGCCAGCGAGTCCGGCACGTCCAGCAAGTTGTAGACGACGCCGCCGACCGACGCGGTCTTCGGCACCGTCAGATGTCCCAGCCACGCCGTGACGATCGGCGTCGCGTAGTAGGGAACGAAGTCCTTCTGGTTCTTCCGCACGTAGGTGCCGCGGATAGACGACTCGCCCCAGAACTGCCGCTCGTAGGTGACGCTGTATCTCGTCGGTGTGTCCCGTCTTCATGTCCGGGTCGACCGGCGCGTCGGCACCGCCGATGCGCGTGCGGTACGCGCCCAGCTCGCTGACGCCGTCGTACTTCCCGTTCTTGTTCGCGTCGTTGAAGTTGTACTCGATGTAGTTGGTGCCGCCCGGATTCGCGGCAGAGAAGCTGTCGGCGAGGTTGTTGTAATAGCGTCCGTAAAACGCCTTGAGGACGCTCTGGCCTTTGCGGTCGAGGGTAGTAGCTGACGCCGATCCGCGCCGCGAGGTCCGTGTTGGTCAGCAGTGACGCGCCGGTAACGTTCGTCTCGTGCCGGGAAGATGCGTCCGCCGTCGCCGACCTGCGCCGCCGTGGTGGCCGTCGAGACGACCGGCTTGCGGATGACCATCGGTGTACGACAGGTCCTGGTAATCAATCCGCAGTCCGGCGGTGATCGACAGCCGATTGGTCGGCGCCCAGCGATCCTGCCCGTAGAACGCGTAGTGCTGATCGATGTTGGCCGCGGTCTTCCAGCCGTTGTCGAAATCGCTGTAGCGCGCCGACGTCCGACGAAGCGAATGCGATCGGCGTTGCCGGCGCGGCGGACGTGCCGGGATAGGAGATGCGGTACGGTCCGGACTGGCCGTTGATGCCGAGGCGATACCAGTCGTGGAGCGATCCTCGAAGCCGAACTTGAAGTCGTGGCTGCCGCCCTTGCTCGGGCAGGTAGTAGGTCGATCTGCGCCTTGACCTGCGGCTTCGAGCGGTTGCTGTTGAAGGCGTTCCAGCCGGCGCCGGTCTGTCGAGCCGTCGCCACGGAACTGCAGCGATGGCCGGGCGGCCGAATCGACCGCGGTGACCATCGGCCAGCCGAGCGTCGAAGCGTCCGACGTTGACGGTCAGGAACGCCCGGTCGCTCAGCACCGACTGCCACTCGCCCTTGTACATCCACGACCAGCTGTCCTGCGCCAGAATCGATTCAGGCGGCACCAGCGTCGACAGACCGCGCATCGGCTTCTGCTTGCGCCCGCGCTGGAAGTAGCCGATCAGCGTATTGTTCTTCGAGATCTTCCCGGTGCCCTTCGACGTGTAGTTGTCGAAAACCCCGAGGTCGGTGGCGACGTTCTGCGCGACGCCGGCACACCTGCTTGTCGATCTTGAAGTGGTTGTAGGCCGCGTAGAACCACACCTTGTCCTTCATCGATCGGTCCGCCGAGATCCACGTGGCCTTCCCAGAACAGCAGGTTCGGGTTGTTGCACTGCTGGACGCCGACGCCGTTGGGCGGACAGACGTAGCCGCGCTTGGCGACGTCGCAACGTCACCATTGCTGCCGACGAACGACCCGGCTCGTACGAGAAGTGCTCGAGTCCCTTGAACGTGATTGCCGCCGCTCTTGATCGTCGTCACGATCGACGCGCCGGGCGAATTCATTTCGACGTCGCTGCCGAGCGCGCCGACCGACACTTCTTCGTTGGCGAAATAGTCCTCGTAGAAGCCGGTGCCGCCGACGCCCTCGGTGTGATCGATGCCGTCGGAGACGACTTTCGCCTGGTTCTGAATACCGAAGCTTTCGTAGCCGGACTGCTGGCTCTTGTGGCTGCCGCCGACGTCGAAGCCCTGCATGCCGGATGCCGGGCGCTTCCGACAGCGCGCCCCAGACGTCGGTCGAATTCGGAACCGCGATCAGCGCTTCGCCCTTCAGGTGAGTCCCGACTTTGGTCGCTCGTGACATCGACCACCGGCGACGCGGCCGGTGACGGTCACGCTCTCGGCCAGCGAGGCAATCGGCAGCTGCGCGTCGACGGAGATCGTCTGACCGGTCGACGACCTGGATGTTTTCGCGCGTCAGCTTTTGAAACCCGGACAGCTCGAACGTCAGCGTGTAGGTGCCGGTCGGCAGTGCCGGGAACAAGTAGCGTCCATCGGCTTGCGTCACGGTCGTTTGACTGCCGATCAGCGCGGGTGACGTCGCAGTCACCGTCACGCCAGGCAGCACGGCGCTTTGCGCATCGGTCACCAGACCAGTCAGCCGGCCAGGCGTGATTTGCGCCGCTGCCGGGATCGCGCCCAGCGTCGCGACCATCAGGATGGCCAAGGCCACCGCTTTCGGTTTCATCGAAAACCTCCGTAGTGGGGGGAAACGGGTGAACTGGGCGAGATAGTAGCGCCGTGGCTCGTTACATTTCGATAGATTTGGCGACAATTTATGAAATATTGATGCGACTAGCGGTCAGTTTGAATTGGGGTGTTCGATTCCGGGAAAGCGGCAGCGAACTGTTATCGCCGCTTCTGCGCTTCGTCGATCAGCCGGTCGATGTTCGGGTAGCTCGGATCGACCGCTCGAACGGCCCTAAACTGCTGCAGCGCTTCGTCAAACCGACTCGCACGTGCGAACAGGACGCCCAACAGCACGTGTGGACGCACCGCTGCCGGGTCCAGCCTGATCGCGGTGTTGAAGGCTTGCTCGGCGGCCTCGGACCGGCCGCGAGCGCTCTCCAGCCACCCCAATGTCGTCTGGTCGCGGGGGTCGTCATTGAACGTGCGCAGGCTGTCAGCCCACTCCGTCTGGGCCTGCGTCAGTGCCGCGCCCGCCGGACCTTCGATGCTCGCCAGGCCTTTGTTGAGCAGCGCTTCCGCCGCAGCCACCCTCGCCAGTCGTGATGGATCAGCGAGGTGCGCCGCGATCGCCGACATCACGCGCGGTTGCTCGGGAAGCGTCCCCAGCGTCCGCACTGCCGCGATTCTGACCCAGGCTTCCGAATCATTCGCGGCGCCGATCAGCGCGTTGACGATCACCGGGCTGATGTCCTGCGCCCCACCTGACTTCGCGATCAACTGGCCGGCAAATTCGGCGGCGCTGGCGCGAATCAGCGTTCCGTGCGAGCGATCGACCGTCAGCTTCGCCACCTCCGGCAACACCGTTACGTCGGCAGCTCCGGCGCGATACATCGTGTCGCCGAGTGCCACGACCGCGCGACGCCGCGCGGTGTCGCCGTACCAGGCGTCCATCTGCCGGCCGGCCCACTCGGGGATCGATCCTCGTGACAGGTCGTGCACGCGTTCGGCACACCGTAGCGCGCCGTCATTTCCGGCACCGGCGGCTGGAAGGTGTGATCGAGGCGTCGCGTAAACAGCCGCCAGTTCACATCGCTCATGTGACAGTTGATGCACCGGCTGCCCTGCGATTCGGCCGCGTGATGCGTGTGGGCGGTTCCGTACGAACGCGCGGTCCGTGCCTGCGGCAGGTCGCGGACATATGCGGGCTCACGAGGATTGGGCTGGTCAGCCGTCGCGGCCGGAGCGTGACACTGCGTACAGAGCTGATCGCTCTGGCGTGTGTGACCTCCGCCTTCGCCCACCCGCGATAACCCGGGCTTCGGCGCGGCAGGCTGCTCGATCTCGACCTTCAGCGCGTGGCTGTTCTCCGAGCCGTGCATGCGATGGCAGCTGGTGCAGGTTGCTTCACCCTTTCGGAAACAGCCGGTTTCGGTCAGCGCCTGCGGCCGGTTGAAGCGGCTGGGGCGGCCATCCGGCCAGAAGTCGCCCTGCGGATCGTTGTCCGGAATCGGCTGGCTGATCAGAAACGGCATCGCGAAGTCGTCGTAGCGATCGCCCGGTTTGAATCCGAAGAACACGTTGTTCTTGTTGCCGTGGCAGTAACCGCAGGCGTCGAAGATTTCGCGCGGCGCCACTTTCTTCATCGTGAAAATCTTCAAATGGTCCGGATCGGCGATATGCGCGCGACCCGAACCGTGGCACGCCTCGCAGCCGATGCCCATCTCGGTCCATGTCGTCGCGAACTGGTTTTTCGTCGCGTCGAAGTTGCGGACCAGGTTCGTGGCGTGGCAGTTGACGCAGGTCACGTTCCAAATCTGACGAAAATCGTGCGAGCTGTCCGCGGGAATCGGCGTGATCTCTTCGTAGTCGATCCAGCGCTGCGTTTCCTGGTGCCAGAAGACCGGCAGCACGTAGATGCGGCCGTCCGGAAGTTTCGAGAGGTATCCCTGAAAGCGGCGCGCCCCGAGCGTGTAGTGCACTTCAAACCGTTCGGGCGGACGGCCATTCCGCGCCACCGAGATGAAGTAGCGGCCGTCGCGCGACTCCATCGTATAGGCGCGAGCCTGGTGGCGAAGTTCGGTACCCGGTCGAAAGTCGCCGACCACACGCGCGTCAGCGACCGGCTTTGTCATCTGCACGTGGAGATTCTTCCGCCACGTGCTGTACTCCGCCTCGTGGCAGGTGCGGCAGGACTCCGAGCCGACGTACTCGGCCGGTTCAGCCGGCGACGGCCCTCGCTGACCGTAGACCACCGAGGTCAGCAGCGCAGTCGCGGCGAGCCCAAGCAGCAGCGAAGGTCGCGGCATCTGGTCAAATCTATAATGCCATTCAGGAAACCACGAAACCAGAGGCACGAAACCACGCATTCGACCATGCTGGCACGAAGACAGGAAGACACGAAAACACGAAGACCGTGGTTGAGCGGGATGACCGTTGTCTGCTTTGCGGCGTGGTTCGCTGCCTCCACGCTCGCCGCGCCGAAGCATGCCGAGTATGCGAAGGCAGGGCTTGCCTCGCCGAAGCACGCGGAGAGGCGATTGGAGGGCTTGCCTCGCCGAAGCACGCGCGGCGTGCGCAGGCGGGAGCCAGCCGCTTCGCGCTCGCGTTAGTCAACGACCCCAAGGGCAAAGCGATCGTCGACATCGGCCAGGACGATTTCGTCGTGCAGGAAGGGAACGTCACTCGCGAAGTGCTCGACGTTCGTGTTGCCGACTACCCGGTCGTGCTGGTACTCGATAACGGCAGTGCGGCGAGCGCGGACTTCGCCGCGATCAAAGCGGCAGCGTTGCGGTTCGTCGAAAGGATCGGTCAGCGGCCGCTGGCGATTGTGACAACCGCCGGAGCGCCGAACCTGATCGCGGCGTTCGAGGACGAACACGACACGCTGGCGGAAAAAATTGAGGCGATCGATCCGCCTCGGGCGGTGGACGGCCAACCGCTGCGCGCCCTGGCGCTGGCGGCGCGCACAATCTCGGCCACCGGCGCGCTGTTTTCCACGATCGTGCTGGCCACGGCGTCGCCGATCGAAGTCGGCGGAACGGCCGCCGAAGAATTCGTCGCGCCAATCGTCGACAGCCGCGCCGTCGTCCACGTGGTGGCCAACGACCGTGGGGTCGCCGCAACCGGCCAGACCCTGCGCGGCCTCGCCCAGCAAACGCACGGCGGCTACACCGCAATCTTCGCCGCGCCGTCGTACACGCCTGCGCTCGAGCGGTTAGTGGTACGGCTGACCAGCGAACTGCTGATCGAATACATCGTGCCGGTGGGATCGCACGCCGTCGATCCGAAGATCGGTGTACGGATTCCGGGAGCCCGCGTCCGTGGCCTCGGAGTGGCGCCGCGGTAAAACGCTGGCGAAAACACTGGTCAAAAGAAGAAACCGCCGAGAGCGCAGAGGGCGCAGAGAGAATTAATTCTCTGCGCTACTCTGCGATCTCCGCGGTTTCGCTTTGTCCGCGTTCAGTACTATCGACGGCTCACCACACAAAACGCGCGCCGACGCGACCGGTGCGCGGCGCGAGGATCGCCGTCGGCTGCTGGAACGCCGCGCCGGTGCTGAAGCTGATCGTCTCAGCCGCGTAGGCGTTCAGCAGGTTGAACCCGTCGAGGAACAGTCTCAGACGCATCTGATTGCCCAACTTCAGGCTCTTCTCGACTCGCACGTCCACCACCGAGATGTTGTCCTGCCGGAACGCGTTGTAATCGCTGACATAGGCGACGTTCGACGTCAGGCTCGACGCGGTCGGTCCGCTCGCCGGACCGAAGTTCGCTGCGCTGTAGGTGCACGCGCACGACGCCGGCGCGGTCGGGGTCAGCTGACGCGCGTAGTTCGCGCCCGCCTGGAACCGATACACCGGGCTAATCAGAATGCCCCAGCGGGCGTTGTAAGTACCGCTCGCCTTGAAGCTGTACGACGTGAAGTCGAAGTCGCCCGGCGCGTTCGGCGTTGCCGGATAGCCACGCGGGAAATCGTGCTGCCAGGTGTAGCCGAAGCCGGCACTCAGCGAGTAGTTGTGGGATTGACGTTTGCTGAGCGAGAACTCCACCGTCTTGTACTGGCCGTCATTGGGAGCGTTCGAGACGATCTGGTTCGTCGGATACTGGCAGTTCGGCGTCACCGTCGTCACGCCAGCACAACCCGAGATCAAGGCATTGGGAACTCCGTAGAAGGTGTGCGACGCATCGTCTGATGTTCCGGCGGCGCCGTCGGCACCGATGTCGGCAACGGAGAACGGCACGCTGTAGGCGCTCGCCGGCCGGAGCGGCTGCGCAGTGCCGGTCTGATTCTTGACTGAGAGATAGACAAAGCCGGCACGCGCCGCGACGCCTTCCGTCAGTTGCTGTTCGATGTAGGCGGTTGACTGCGTCGACGACGGTTGCTCGAGATCGGGATCGACGCTGATCGCGCCAGCCAGCGCCGACGCGGTGACGTTGCCTTCTTCACCCGCCTGATACTTCTTGTCCCCGGGGATGCAGGTCGCGCAGACCTTCGTGTCGCTCCACGCATAGGTGATGGTCTTGAGGCTTTGATTGCCGTTCGCGTCCTGCGCGACGCCGACGCCGGGATTGAACTTATAGAGACCCCAGTTCGCCTTCAGCACGGTCTTGCCGGTGCCGAGCAGGTCGTAGCTGATGCCGAGGCGCGGCACGATGCCGTTCCACTTCACATAGTGCTGTTCGCTGAACGTCTGGGCGGCAATCGACAGCCCGCTCGGGAACGTGTAGGCGAGTTGACGCTGATCCGGTGTGAAGACGTCGTAGTGATCCCACCGGACGCCGAGGTTCAACGTCGCGCGGCCAATGGTGTACTGGTCGGTCAGGAACGCATCAATCGTATTCAGCTTCGAGATGCTAAGCAGATTGCCGTTCGGTCCGTCGCCGAGCGAGCCAACCTGGGTCGCGGTTGGTGCCGCCATGATCACGCTCGTAGCGGCGCCCGCGCTGTTGATGTTCTCGCGCACGTTGCCGCCATAGGCCTGGAGGTAACCGACCCAGCCGGTCTCGTAGAGCAGCTCGCCGCCGGCTTTGAAATTGTGGCTGCCGCGGAGCAGGCCGTCCTTGAAGTAGGTGACCGAGCCAGTCGCCTGACGGCGCTGCCGATCGGTCTGCTCTTTCTGATCCGCGCCGAAGTACTGCGCCAACTGCGCGTTCACGACCTGATGCTCGGTGCTGTCGGAATTCGCAATCAGCGGGAAGTAATAGCCGAACACGCCGTAGCGTGCCTCCACGTAGGTGCTGCTGTTCAACGTACCGTTCCACTCACCCTTGTAGATCCAGCTGCCCGACTTCTGGAACAGCGTGCTCTCGAGCGAGGTGTAGCTGTTAGTGGCGGACGGCAGCCGATTCGGCTGTTCTTTCTGGCCCCACTGGTAGTAGCCAATCAACTTGTTGTTCTTGTTCAGCTGATGCGTCACTTTCCCCGAGGGATTCCACAACTTCGTGTCGAACAGCGTGCCCGAAATATCCCCGACGAAGTTCGGCTGGCCCACCGACGTCTTCTGGTTGCGGTACGAAAAGTACCACCAGGTCTTGTCCTTCATGATCGGACCGCCGACGTTGATGTTGCTGTCGCGGTACTTCACGGTCTCGTTGCTGTGCTCGCGAATGCCGCTGGTGTTGGTCGGGCTGTACGCGAACTTCGCCGGCAGGTTCCCCGTGATGTTGTCGGCGATCATGCCGTTGGTTTCGTAGTCCTGATACAGCTCGCCCTGGAATCGGTTCCCGCCCGATTTTCCGAGCATCTGGCTCTGCACGCCCGGCGTCGGCATTTCGGCGCCCTGGCCGATCGTGCCGAGGAATACCTCCTCGAATGATCCGTAGTCGACGTAGAAGCCGGCGCCCGCCGTCCCTTCGGTGGTGTTGATGCCTTCGACCAGCACACGGTTCTGGCCGCCGTAGCCATAGGCGGTGTAGCCGGTCTGGGTGCCGGCGCGGTTGCCGCCGACGTCGATGCGGCCCATCGTCACCGACGGCGTCACGGCGAGCAACGACCAGAGGTCGCGTGAGTTCGGAATTTCCTGAAGTTGTTCGAGCTTGAAATTCTGCTGCACGCGTGTCGCCGAGGTATCGATCACCGGCGAATCACCGGTGACCGTCACCGTTTCCTGCAGCGACGCGACCGCCAATTCGACGTTGACGGTCGCGGTAAAGCCCATTGCAATCTGAATATTCTCGCGCTTCAGCGTGTTGAAGCCGGGCAGCTCGAAGGTCAGCGTGTAGGTGCCGGGCGGCAACGCGGGGAACCGATAATTTCCGCCGCCATCGGTGACCGACGTCTGAACGCCCATTGCGGCGGGGCTCGTCGCGTTCACCGTCACGCCCGGCAGGACGGCGTTGCTATTGTCGACGACGCGGCCGTTGATCGACCCCGTCGTACTCGCGCCGCCGCCCTGTGCCCACGCGGCTGCCGGCGCGATCAACGCGAGGCACACGGCCAGCGCGCCGACCACGAATGTAAACCCTCTGTTCATCAGGAACCCTCCTCGGTTGTCGCGAACCTACCATCGCGATTTCAGGAGGGACAACGGCGATCGCGCGTGATCAGCGGATCATTTTGCGACCGGTGCGGGTCGATTCAATTTTCACGACGGACACTGTCCGAACACGGCGGCGCACTGTTCGAGTCGCAGAATCGAACGATGCCCGAAAATAAAAAAAGCCGGATGGTTTCCCACCCGGCCGACTGTCAGAACGAAGAAACCGCGGAGGACGTAGAGAGTCGCAGAGAAAACTCTGCTCTCGGCGTTCTCGGCGTGCTCTGCGTTCCTACGCTAGACCGACCTACCAGACCAGTCGCGCGCCGATCCGGCCCGTGCGCGGACCGAGAATCGCCGTCGGCTGCAGGTACGACGCACCGGTCGAGACCGTGATCGTCTCGGCCGCGTACGAGTTCATGATGTTGAACACGTCGCCGAACAGACGCACGCGAACGCCCTTGCCGAGCGCCACGCTCTTCTCGACGCGGACGTCGAACACCTTGATGTCGTCCTGCGCGTTGTCGCCGTACTTGTCGGCGTAGACCGTGGTATTCGTCAAGCTGCCGCCGCGCGCCGCGCTGAACGTGCAGGCGCAGGACGCGGGAGCCGACACCGACAACGTGCGAGCGAAGTTCACGCCGCCCTGATAGCGGAACACGCGGGCTGATGTTGATGCCCCACTTCGCGTTGTAGGTACCGTTCATCTTGAAGCCGACGTCACGGTAATCGTACTCGGACGGCCCGTTCGGCGTGTTCGGGAACGTCAACGGGAAGTCGTGCTTCCACGTGTACCCGAAGCCCGCGCCGAGCGAGTAGTTGTGGCTCTGACGCTTGCTCAGCGAGATCTCGAACGTCTTGTACGTGCCGTCCTGCGCGGCGTTCTGGAGAACCTGGTTGGTCGGGAACGCGCAGGTCGGCGTCGGCGCCGTCACCGACGACGAGCATCCGCTGATCTGGCTGCTCGGAATGCCATAGAACGTCAGGTTCTGATCGTCCGCGCTGCCAACGATGTTGTCCGGTCCACGATCGACGAACGTGAACGGCACGGTGTAAGCGCTGGCCGGACGCAGCGGCTGATAGCTGTTCGTCTGGTCGTGCACCGTGTAGTACACGAAGCCCGTACGAAGGCCGACGCCCTCTGTCAGCTGACGCTCGAGGTAAATGGTCGACTGCGTCGAGCTGGGCTGCTTCAGGTTCGGATCGACCGAGATTGCGCCCGCGAGCGCGCTGGCGGTCAGCGTGCCCTGTTCGCCCGGCTCAAAGTTCTTGTTGCCGGGTACGCAGGTCGCGCAAGCGATCGTGTCCGTCCACGTGTAGGTGAGGCTCTTCGTCGCCTGGTTCGAGTTCGCGGTGTCCGCAACTCCGACGCCGGGGTTGAACTTGTAGAGACCCCAATTCGCCTTCAGGACGGTCTTGCCGTCGCCCATCAGGTCGTGGCTGACGCCGAGGCGCGGCACCACGGAGTTCCACTTCACGTAATGGGTCTCGGCGAAGGTCTGCGCCGGGATGGAGACGCCGGTCGGGAAGGTATAGGCGAGCTGACGCTGATCCGGCGTGAACACATCGTAGTGGTCGAAGCGCAAGCCGAGGTTCAAGGTCGTGTGCTTGATGGTGAACTGATCGGTGAGGAACATGTCGATCGTATTCAGCTTCGACACGCTCAGCAGGTTGCCGTTCGGACCGTCGCCGAGCGAGCCGACCGACGTCGCCGTCGGCGCGTACATCGACACCGTCGTCGGCAGACCGTTCGTGCCGATGGTCTCGCGGATGTTTCCCGAGGCCACCTGCGTGTAACCGAACCAGCCGGTCTCGCCGAGCCACTCGCCGCCGAACTTGAAGTTGTGCGAGCCGCCGAGCAGGCCGTCCTTGAAGTAGGTCATCGAGCCGGTCGCCTGTCGGCGCTGACGGTCGGTCTGTTCCTTCTGGTCGCCGTTGAAGTACTGCGCCAGCTGGTTGTTGATGATCTGGTGCGCGGTCGTGTCGGTGTTCGCAATCAGCGGGAAGTAGTAGCCGAACACGCCGTAGCGCGCTTCCACGTAGGTGCTGTTGTTCAGCGTGCCGTTCCACTCACCCTTGTAAATCCAGCTGCCCGACAGCTGCGCGAGGGTGTAGTCCAGGCTCTGTGTAGCTGTTGGTCGACGACGGCAGGCGGTTCGGCTGTTCCTTCTGGCCCCACTGGTAGTAGCCGATCAACTTGTTGTTCTTGTTGATCTGGTGCGTCACCTTGCCGAGGGATTCCAGAGCTTGGTGTCGAACAACTGGCCCGAAGCAGCGCCGACGAAGTTCGGCTGGCCGACCGAGGTCTTCTGATTGCGATACGAGAAGTACCACCACGTCTTGTCCTTCATGATCGGACCGCCGACGTTGATGTTGCTGTCGCGATACTTCACCGTCTCGTTGCTGTGCTCGCGGATACCGCTCGGTGTTCGTCGGGCTGTACGCGAACTTCGGATCGAGATTGCCGGTGATGTTGTCGGCAA
Source organism: uncultured Acidobacteriota bacterium (assembly GCA_963695635.1). Taxonomy (GTDB): domain Bacteria; phylum Acidobacteriota; class Vicinamibacteria; order Vicinamibacterales; family CAVVIG01; genus DATKHR01. The sequence goes on along the minus strand of CAVOHK010000004.1, from coordinate 17,690 downwards.
TCATGCCGTTGGTCTCGTAGTCCTGGTAGAGCTCGCCCTGGAACTTGTTGCCGCCCGACTTGCCGAGCATCTGGCTCTGCACGCCCGGCGTCGGCATTTCCGCGCCCTGGCCGATCGTGCCGAGGAACACTTCTTCGAACGAGCCGTAGTCGACGTAGAAGCCGGCGCCCGCCGTGCCTTCCGTCGTGTTGATGCCTTCGACGAGGACGCGGTTCTGGCCGCTGTAGCCGTACGCGGTGTAGCCGGTCTGCGTGCCGGCGCGGTTGCCGCCGACGTCGATGCGGCCGCATCCCGACGCCCGGCGTGACGCGCAAGCAGCGACCACAGATCGCGCGAGTTCGGAATTTCCTGCAGCGCTTCGAGCTTGAAGTTCTGCTGCACGCGGGTGGACGACGTGTCGATGACCGGCGAATCGCCGGTGACCGTCACCGTTTCCTGCAGCGACGCCACCGCGAGTTCGACGTTGATCGTCGCAGTGAAGCCCATCGCAATCTGAATATTCTCGCGCTTCAGCGTGTTGAAGCCTGGCAGCTCGAAGCTGAGTGTGTACGTTCCAGGCGGCAACGCCGGGAACCGGTAATTTCCGCCGCCGTCGGTGACGGACGATCTGAACGCCCATCAACGACGGGCTGGTGGCATTGACGGTGACGCCCGGCAACACGGCGTTGCTGGTGTCGCTGACCTTGCCGCTAATCGATCCGGTGGTGCTCGCGCCGCCGCCCTGCGCAAACGCGGTGGACGCCATCAAGCACGCGGCCAGAACGGCGACGACCAGTTGCAACCCTCGACGTCTCATGAAACGTCCTCCTGTAAAAACCCGGCATCACTGACATCCCACGTGCACGTTGTCCGACCACTGTGCGGTCAGTGCACGGTTGTGGGTAGAAGTAGTCCTAACGGCAACGCAAATGCCGTGCTGGACCTTGAAGTTCGACAGCGTAACATCGAACCCACAGGCGGGCAATTGTTTACGAGGTTTTCCCGACGTCCGTTATTGGGACGGAACCACTGAAATCCAATTTTCCGTTTGGGGACAATTCGGCCCGCCGTAGATATGGTGGCCTAGGCGCGAGTCAGTACTAGTCCCGCGACGATGGCCGCGGCGCCTGCAAGGCGAACGGCACCTATGGTTTCACCGTATCCGGCCCACGCGATTAGCAGCCCCGTGACCGGCACCATATTCGAGTAGATGGCCGTGCGGGTGCTGCCGAGCCGCTGCACTGCCGTGTACCAAATCACGTAAGAGACGCAAAGCGCGAACACACCGGAAAACACGATGGCCAGCCAGGCACCGGGCGCAACGGCGGTCCATGTCACCGCTCGCATCTGTGTGATCGCGAACGGCAGATAGACGATGCTGCCGAGAATCATCGACCACGCGGTGACCGCAAACGGTTCTTCGCGCGCCAGCAACGGCCGGGAGATGATCGCCGCTGCAGACCAGCAAAACACCGCCGCGATCATCAGCAGGTCGCCTTGCAGCGACTCTCGGGTGACGCCGGCACCGCGTCCAACGACCAGATAAATGCCGGCCGCCGACAGCGCCACGCCGGCCCACCGCGCCGGCGGTATCCGTTCGTGGCCGAGCGCCGCGGTCATCAAGGCGACGAACACCGGCGTGCAGCCGATGATCAGCGAACTGTTCGCGGCGGTCGTCCGCGACAGCGCCACGATGAACAGCAACTGATAGGCGGTGTTCCCTACCAGCGATAGATACCAGAGATTTGCGGATCTAAGGATTTGGGGATTTGAGGATCGAGATCTGCGGATCTGCGAATCTGCGGATCTGAGGATTTGAGGATCTGAGGATCTGAGCATCTGCGCGGCGGTGACGGATCCATAACGCCGCGCCGAACACTGCGGACGCGAGAATCAGTCTGGCAGCATTGAAGGCGAGCGGCGGAACGTCGCGGATCGCAGATTTGACGATGCTGTAGTTGGCGCCCCAGATGACCACCATCGCCAGGAGCAGCGCATCGAGCACGGTCATGTGCGCGTGTGGCGGAGTTCCGCCTTCGCCAAGGCTACGGCGGATTAGACCTAATGCTGGGGACCCTGCACCTGCTTGAGCGCCTCTTCGATCAGGCGCTCGTTGTCTTCCTTCGTGATGTTCTTCTGAATCAGCTTCGACGCGATCATCACGGAGAGCTCGACCGCTTCCGTGCGAATCTGCTGCACGCCGCGCGCGGTCTCGAGCTGGATCTGTTGCTGGGCGTTCTTGATCAGCGCCTCGGCTTCAGACTTGGCTTTTTCGCGCAACTCCTGCCGCAGCCGCTCGGCGTCAGCGCGGGCCGTCTCGACGATGGTCACCGCCTCGGCATGCGCCGACTGCAGCTTCGCCGCGTATTCCTTCAATCGGGCTTCGGCGTCGTCGCGATCACGCTTGGCGTCGGACAGCGACCGGAGAATGAAATCCTCGCGATCGCGCAGCAGAGACAGCACCGGCCCCCAGGCGAACTTGCCGAGCACCACCACGACGACCACAAAAATCAGGAGCGTCCAGATGGCGTTGCCGAGATTGCCGGCGAACGGGCTCAGCGCCTCCGCTTCCGGTGCGGCGTGGACGGGGAGCGCGATGAGTGCGACGAACGCAACGGTCAACAACTTCTTCATGGCATTTCGCTTCGATATCGGAATCAAAGGACGCGGGGCGAGCCGCGTCCCTCGAACTCCTAGGCCTTCAACACCGCGAGCATGCCGACGACGACCGCGAACAGCGTCGCGCCCTCGATCATGGCCGCCGTGATGATCATCGCCGTCGAGATCTGGCCGGCGGCTGCGGGCTGCCGGGCCATCGATTCCACAGCCGATCCGCCGATGCGGCCGATGCCGGCCGCGCCGCCCATGATGGCGAGGCCCGCGCCGATCGCGCCGCCGAGCCAGGCCGCGCCGCTGCTCGTCAGGAACGTCGCGTGCTCGGCCGCCCCGGCTGCCTGAGCGAACGCCGCCGACGGCATCGCCAACATCGCCGCGCCTGCCGCGAGGCACATGAGCATCAGTCTTCCCACCTGCTTACGATCCATCGTCATACCTCTTCAGTGTTATCCGGGACCCTGTCCCCCGAGCTGCCGCCGCGGGGAGCGGCCGTCTCCGATCGCCATCGCAGTCACGCCTCACGGCCCGCAATCGCCCCGAACCTGGCGGGCATGGCGAATAGTCGAAACTTGCCGCGGCCGATTTCAGTGCGCCGCCGCTTCTTCGTGATGACCGTGCTCCGCATGGTGATCGTCGTGGTGGAACACGACCGACATGCCGATGAAGAGCGTGGTCAGGAACGTGAAAATGAACGCCTGCAGGAACGCCACGAACAGTTCGAGCAGGTTGATCGCGACGCTGCCCGACACGACGAGCAGGCCGACGCCGAGACCGAGGCCCGTACTCACCGCGCCCGCCGCCATGATGAACGACAGCAGCACGGCCAGGAGAATATGCCCGGCGATCATGTTGGCGAAAAGTCGAACGGCCAGCGCGAACACCTTGGCGATCAATCCGATGATTTCGACCGGTACGAGCAGCGGCGCCAGCCACAGCGGGCCCGGACAAAAATGCGCGATGTAAGACTTGCCGCCAATCCGCAGGCCGTTGATGACCATCATGAACATCGTGATGATCGCGAGCGTCCCCGTCACCCAGATGTTGCCCGTCGCCGTTCCGCCCAGGTGAATGTCGAACAGACCCGACACGGCGGGTATCGGAATCAGCCCCAGGATGTTCACCGTGAGCACGAAGAAGAAGACGCTCCAGATGTACTTGATGAATCGATCGGTGTGCTCGTGAAGCACCGGCGCTGCGACCTCCTTGCGGAGGTACTCGCAGACGGCCTCGAGCATGTTCGCGGGACCAGACGCCACGAGGCCCTCGACGCCGTTCCGGCCACGCCGGCGCCTGACCATGGCGGGCACGAGCGCCATCAGCAGGACACCCGCCAGAACGAGCATCGCAATCTGATCGGAGAACAGCGTGATCTTGCCGTCCGGCGTCAGCGGACCGAGGTTCGCCGGCCGCTCGATCAACGGATGTTGAACGATGTGCTCGAGCGGGTTTTCGCTGTGAGCCGCCGGGGCTTCGTGCGTGGGCGCTTGTCCGATCATAAAATCGCCAGTCTTACTTCGAGAGGCAGCAACGCGATGTACGCCATCCCGATCCAGATAAGCAGGGGGGCGCGCGCGAATTCCCCGCTGAGCGCCGCCGCGGTACCGAGCACGACCACGACGACCAGCCTCACGATCATCGCGAGGAAGCTGCGCTTCATGCGCCCTTCGGGCGTCTCGGCGCCGACCACAATCAGCAGGCCGCCTGCCAGGGCGCCCGACACAAAACTGATGATGCAGCCGGCGATCATCGCGGGGACACCGTCGGCACCGGCGAGACGCCGGGTCGGCAGCCATCCCACCACGCACAGCGCCAGGACGATCGCGGCCGCCAGTCCAACGAAAGTCGCGTAACGCCTACCCACCGCGCTCGTCGTCTTCGACCTTGGCTTCGCGAATCGCCGCGAACGATTCCCTGACGAGGTTATACAGTCCGCCGACAATCCCGATGATGACACCGACAACAAAACCCCAGGGGGTCGTGCCGAAGTGCCGATCAAACCAGTAGCCGAGAAGCGCGAGTCCTGCGGTCGCGCCGGCGAGTTCCAGGCCGACGCCGGAATACCGAACCCACCCTGGAAAGCGCCGATCGGCCAAGGATTACTCCTCTGCCGTTTCGACGAGCGAGAGTATAACGTACCTTGTGAAAAAGTTCACGTTCTACCCTCATCCGCTCATCGCGCCGCGGTGATAACTCCGGCAGCGCCAAGGGTTCTCGCGGAAATGTCGGCAAGCTCGAACAGCAGCCGGGGATAGACGCCGATCACCAGCGTCATCGCCACCGCGACCGCCAGCGCCGCGGTCAGCGGTGCGCTGTGGACCGGCTCGGAGCCCATCGTTTCCTTTTTCACGTACATGAACACCACAACGCGGATGTAGTAGTACAGCGAAATCGCGCTGTTGAGCACGCCGATTACCGCGAGCCAGTACCAATGCGCATCGATCGCCGCGCTGAACAGCCAGAACTTCCCCATGAAGCCGGCGGTCGGCGGAATGCCGCCGAGCGACAGCATGAACAGCAGCATCGCAAACGCCGCGAACGGATTGCGGATATGCAGGCCGCTGAAATCCTTCAACTCGTCGCCGACCACGTCGGCGCGGCGCAGCATGATGACGACGGCAAACGCACCGAGCTGCATGAAGGTGTAGACGAGCAGATAGATCAGCGTCGCCGTCACGCCGCGCGTCGTCCCCGCAACGACACCCATCAACAGATAGCCGGCATGCGCGATCGACGAATACGCGAGCATCCGCTTGATGTTCGATTGCGTCACCGCGGCGACGTTGCCGACCGTCATCGTCAGGATCGAAAGCACGGCGAACAGCAGTTTCCAGTCGCCGCGCCATCGATGGCAGCCCTTCCAGGAAAATCCGCAGCAGCATCGCAAATGACGCGGCTTTCGAGCCGACCGACAGGAATGCCGTGACCGGTGTCGGTGCCCCTTCGTAAACGTCGGGCGCCCACATGTGGAAGGGCACTGCCGCAATCTTGAAGCCGACGCCGGCGACCACCAGTATCACCGCCAGCACCAGCCGCGGATCGCGTTCCTGCCCGGCAAACAGCGTCGCCATCACGCGCAGGTTCGTCGTTCCCGACAATCCGTACATCAGCGACATGCCGTACAGCAGGATGCCGAGCGAGAACGCGCCAAGCAGGAAGTACTTCACCGCGGCCTCGTTCGAGCGCTGGCTCGGCTTGATGAAGCCGGCCAGGATGTAGAACGACACCGCCATCGTCTCGAGACCGATGAAGATGGTGATCAGATCGATGCCGCCGGCCATGATCATCATGCCGAGCGTCGCGCACAGGATCAGAAAGAAGTACTCGCCGGGCGATGCGCCTTCGATTTCGAGGTAGCGAATCGAGATCAGCACCGTGATGGCCGCTGCGATCAGGAACACGGCCTTGAAGAACAACGCGAAGTTGTCCACGGCAAGCAGGCCGTGCGCGACTTCGACACGCGTCGCGGTAAACGGCGTCAGCGAGTAGAGCGTGGCGCCGATCACCGCCAACGACACCCAGCCGAGCGTCGATGCGTTCGACTTGCCGCCCGCCCCACCAGCACGTCGACTACCAGCACCAGCAGCGAGCCGGCCGTGAGCACCAGCTCCGGCAGGATGTAATAGAAGTCGCTCGTCGAGAGGCCAGCAGGCATTAACGACTCACGGGGCTTGCGAGGTTCGCCGGGTTCGCGGGGTTCGCGGGTCGCGGAGTTCGGAGGCAACGGGTTGCCATTGACGTCGCACGGAACCGCGCTCAGGAATTTCGCTGCCGGGTTCGTCGCCTGCATCGCCGCCACCCGCTCCGGCGTCGGCGTCGGATCGCAGTTGGCGGCGTACTTCGCTTCGTACTGCGGACTGACCCGCGACACGATGTGACGCACCGATGTTTCCAGCCGTCGTATCAATGGTGCGGGATAAATCCCGATCCAGACCGCCAGGATCAACAGCGGCGCGAAGGTCGCGAATTCACGCTGACTCAGATCGAGCAGCGATTCGTTTTTCGGGTTCTCGATCTTGCCGAACATCGTCCGCTGATACAGGTACAGCATGTAGGCCGCGCCAAGCACCACGCCGCTCGCCGCGAACGCCGCCCACATCTTGCTGGCGACGAACACGCCCTGCAGGATCAGGACCTCGCCGATGAAACCGTTCAGCGCCGGCAAACCGATCGACGACATCGTCATGATCAGGAAGACCGCGGCGTAGACCGGCATCACCTTCGACAGGCCGCCGTACTCCGAAATCTCACGCGTATGGCGGCGTTCGTAGACGACGCCGACCAGCAGGAAGAGTGCGCCGGTCGAGATGCCGTGGTTCAGCTGCTGCACGATGCTGCCGGTGATGCCCACCGGATTCAGCGCGAACATGCCGAGCATCACCATCGCCATGTGGCTGACCGACGAGTACGCGACCAGCCGCTTCCAGTCCTTCTGCGCCAGCGCGACCAGCGCGCCGTAAACGATGCCGATGATCGACAGCAGCACCATCATCGGGACGAAATGTCGGGATGCTTCCGGCAGAATCGGCAGGCTGAAGCGCAGGAAGCCGTAGGTGCCCATCTTCAGCAGGACGGCCGCCAGAATCACCGAGCCGGCGGTCGGCGCATCGGTGTGCGCGTCGGGCAGCCAGGTGTGGAACGGGAACATCGGCACTTTGATCGCGAAGCCGAGGAAGAACGCCAGGAACACCCACCACTGCAGGTTGAACGGCACGTTCAGCCGATGGAACTGGGTGACGTCGAACGTGTAGACGCCGGTGACGCTGTGGTTGTAGAAGTAGAGCGCCAGAATGCCGAGCAGCATGACGACGCTGCCGACCAGCGTGTAGAGGAAGAACTTGATCGCCGAGTAGAGCCGGTTGGAGCTGCCCCAGATACCGATCAGGAAATACATCGGCACCAGCATCACTTCCCAGAACAGGAAGAACAGCAGGAAATCGAGCGACATGAACGCGCCCAGCATGCCGGTCTGCAGCACCAGCAGGAAGATGTAGTACTCCTTGACGCGCTCTTCGATCGCGGTCCACGACGACAGCGTGGCGATCGTTCCCATCATCGTCGTCAGCAGGATCAGCAGGACGGCGAGGCCATCGACGCCGAGGAAATAATCGGCGCCAACCGACGGAATCCACGGTAACCGCTCGATGAATTGGAACTCCGGGTTGCCGGGTTGTACCAGAACCACAACGGCACCGACACCACGAAGCCGGCGAGCGCGAACAGGTTCGCGATCCAACGGATAGCGTTGGCGTTCTGCTTGTTGACGAACAGCAGCAGCGCCGCGCCGGCCAGCGGGGTGAACAGAATCAGCGAAAGGTAATAACTCATAAATTACGTTGGAACGCCGAGACCGCCAAGCGCGCCGAGATCAAATGTCTCGGCGATCCCGGCGAACTCTGCGTTCAAAGTCTTCATCGCACGAACAGGTACACGGTAACGAACGCGAAGATCCCCAACAACATCACCATCGCGTAGTTCTGCACCAGCCCGGTCTGTAGCCGGCGGAAGCCCTGACTGGTTTCCTGAACGATCCAGCCGACCAGATTGACCAGCCCATCGACGACGCCCTTGTCGGTGAGGCCGGAGAACCACGAACTGATCACCGTCAGCCATCCGGCGCCGTTGACCGCACCGTCGACCACCTTGCGATCGACGGTCCAGAGATTGCGCGCGGCGGCGAAGGTGCCGGAAATGACTGTCGCCCCGTAAAACTCGTCGACGTAGGTACTTGTTCGACAGCGTTCGATGCGCGCCGGCGAACCGCTCGGCCAGAGTCTCTGACGTCTCCGGATGGGTGACGTAGAAGCGATAGGCGATCGCGATGCCGGTGATCGCGACAATCAACGAGAACGCCATCAACCCGAGTTCGACCCCGCGCGAGACGTGCGGCTCCTCCTCGGAGGGGTGATTGCGGAGGTTGCGGCGATGCTGGGATCCGCATTCGCAAAACTTCGCGGATTCCGCACCGCATGCTCCGCCGTAAAGCTCGGCTCGAGGAAATGCTCAATCGCGTTGCCGCCGCCGAGCGCCGTCGGAATGCCGAGGAAGCCGGCGATGACCGCGCCGACCGCCAGCGCCTGCAGAGGGAACGTCATCGCGCGCGGTGATTCATGCGGTCCATGCCATGGTCCGTGTCCGTGACCGCCGCCGTGATCGTCGTGCGCCGCATGAGCATCCGCAGGGCCGTGACTGACCTCGTGATCGACTTTGTGCGCCTGGCCGTGCGCGTGGGGATCCGCCGGATGTTTGACGCCGTGCGCCGCGGCGGTCGCCACCGCACCGTGGCTGCCGGTCTCCCACGCTGGACCGCGGTAGTTGCCGAAGAACGTCATCGACACGAGCCGGAACATGTAGAACGCCGTCATGAACGCGGTGATCACCGCGATCACCCAGACCGCTTTGTTCGCCAGAAACGCGCGAAACAGGATCTCGTCCTTACTGAAGAACCCCGACAACGGGAAAATGCCGGCGATCGCCAGGGTGCCAATCAGCATCGTCACAAAAGTGACCGGCATGTGCTGTTTCAGCGCGCCCATCCGGCGCATGTCCTGTTCGCCGGCCATCGCGTGGATCACTGATACCGCTGCCGAGGAACAGCAGCGCCTTGAAGAACGCGTGGGTCATCAAGTGGAACGCGCCCGCCGAAAACGCGCCGACGCCTATCGCCGTGAACATGTAGCCGAGCTGCGACACGGTTGAGTACGCGAGCACGCGCTTGATGTCGTACTGGACCAGGCCGATCGACGCCGCCATCAGCGCCGTCAACACGCCGACGATGGCGACAATCGTCATCACCTGCGGCGCGTGCTGGAACAGCACCGCGTTGCGGCCGAGCATGTAGACGCCGGCGGTCACCATCGTCGCCGCATGGATCAGCGCGGAAACCGGCGTCGGCCCTTCCATCGCGTCCGGCAGCCAGACATACAGCGGAATCTGTGCGCTCTTGCCGGTGGCACCGACGAACAGCAGCAGGCAAATCAGCGAGACCACGCCGAACTGCGCGGTCTCGACCGGCAGCGCCGCGGCGGCGTTCTGCACCGCACGGAAGTCGAGCGTGCCGAACGTGGAGTAAATCAGGAACACGCCGAGGATGAATCCCCAGTCGCCAACGCGGTTGGTGATGAACGCTTTCTTACCAGCGTCCGATGCGCTTTTCTTCTCGTACCAATAGCCAATCAACAAGTACGAGCAAAGGCCGACACCCTCCCAGCCCACGAACATCACCAGGAAGTTGTTCCCCAGGACGAGCATGAGCATGAAGAAGCAGAACAGATTCAGGTAGGAAAAGAACCGGACGTAGCCGCCGCGCGGCTCGTCGACCATGTAGCCCGTAGAGTAAATATGAATCAGCGTGCCGATGCCGGTGACGACCAGGATCATCATCGCCGACAATGGATCGAGCCGGAAGCCCCAGGTGACTTCGAAGTTGCCGATGCCGTCGTGGGTCGCGAGCGGAATTTTCGGAATCCACTCGAGCATGTTGGCGTCGTAGGCCCGTGCGTCGGCCGGCAATCCCAGCAGCTGCCAGAACGCGACCAGCGACAGCCCGAGCGCGCCAAGCATCATGGCCGTGGCAAACGCGCCGGCGGTCCTGCGCGAGAACGAACGGATCCCGAACAAGCCGTTGACGGCCGCGCCGAACAGCGGCAACAAAGGGATCAACCAGATATAACGCATCGACCTTAATCCCTACCCATCCAACCCCGCATCCTTCCCATCTAAAACTTCATCAAGTTCATTTCGTCGATGTTGACCGTTTCCTTGTTTCGGTAGAACGCGAGAATGATTCCCAGGCCAACCGCCGCCTCTGCCGCCGCGACCGCGATCACGAAAATCGCGAACACCTGGCCGACGACGTTCTGCAGTTGCGCTGAATAGGCGATCAGGTTGATGTTGACCGCGTTCAGGATCAACTCGATCGACATGAAAATGATGATGATGTTGCGGCGGACCATGACGCCAACCACGCCGATGATGAACAGCGCGGCGGAGAGGAGCATGTAATGAGTGGGGGTAATCATCGTAAGCACATTTGTTCATTTGTTCATCTGGTCATTTGCTCATTGGATTGTTCAATTGATCAATCAATGACCAGTGACCAGATGACCCAATGACCAGATTCACAGTTCCCTCTTCGCCAGCACGATCGCGCCGATCATCGCGACCAGCAGCAGCATCGACGCGATTTCGAACGGAATCAGATAGCTCGTATAGAGAAGCCAGCCGACCTGTTCGGTGTTGCCGGTGACCGGAATCGCCGCCGCTGGCGCGAGCGCGCGCGGCGGGTTGACGTAGCCGTTCACGCCGATCGCGCGAGCTCGACCAGAATTGCCGCGGCCAGACCCAAGCCAAGCTTCGATGCGCGATGCGGATCCTGGTGCGCTTCAGGCGGCCGCTTCGAGATTCACCAGCATCACCACGAACAAATACAAGACGACGATGCCGCCGGCATAGACCAGCACCTGGATCGCAGCGACAAACGGCGCCTGCAGCAATACGTAGAGCGCGGCGACGAACAGAAAATCGAGCACCAGGAACAGAACGCTGTGCACCGTGTCCTTCGTCGTCACGACGAGGATGGCAAACCCGAGAATGAATGCCGAGAGCGTATAGAAGGCGATCGCTTCGCCCATCAAGCCACCATTAAATGCGTTCGAGTCATCGCAGCAGCAGCACTCGGACGATCCCGGTCACCACGAGATTGGCAATCGCGAGCAGGAATCAGCACTTTCCAACCGAGCCGCATCAACTGGTCGTAGCGGTATCGCGGCAGCGTGGCGCGCACCCAGATGAAGATGTAGAGGAAGGCAAACGACTTGACCAGGAACCATATCCAACCGGGAATCAGGTCCAGGAAACTCAACGCCGCCACGTTGGGAAACGGGCGCAGCCACCCGCCCAGGAACAGGGTGGTCGCTACCGAAGACACGACAATCATATTGGCGTATTCGGCGAGGAAGAACAGCGCGAACCGCATGCCGCTGTATTCAGTGTGAAAGCCGCCGGTCAATTCCTGTTCCGCTTCCGGCAGGTCGAACGGTGCGCGGTTGGTTTCCGCCAGTCCGCCAATGAAGAAGATCACGAACGCGACCGGCTGGACGAACGCGAACCAGACGTGACCGGCTTCCTGCGCCCGCACGATGCCGACCATGCTCAGCGTCCCGGCCATCAGGATCACGCTCACCAGGGTCAGCGTTACCGCGACTTCGTATGAGATCAACTGCGCCGATGCGCGCAGGCTCGCCAGCAGCGGGTACTTCGAGTTCGAGGCGTAGCCGGCGAGGATGATGCCGTAGACGCCGACCGACGCGACCGACACGACATAGAGCAGGCCGACGTTGATGTCGGTGATGTAGAGCGAAACCTTGCGGCCGAACAGGCTGACTTCCGGCCCAAACGGAATCACGGCATAGACGATCAGCGCCGGCACCATCGAGATGATCGGCGCCGCGGTGAACACCCACTTGTCGGCGCGCACCGGCGTGATGTCTTCCTTGATCATCAGCTTCACGGCATCGGCGACCGGCTGCAGGATGCCGTACGGCCCGACCCGCATCGGCCCGAGCCGCGACTGCGCCCAGGCAATCACCTTGCGCTCGAGCAGCACCATGTAGGTGACGCTGACCAGCGTCGTGTTGAGGACGATCAGGATTTTCAGCAGTGGAATGACGAAGTCGTCGACCATTACCGGGCTTCTCTCATATGTGGCGGGGCCCCGCCCCGCCACCTCAGGGCTCGTCGATTCGTTCGCCGCTGATCGCTGCGCGACATCTCAGCGATCCACCTCGCCGAGCACGATGTCGATCGAACCGATCAGCGCGACGACATCGGCCACCAGGTGACCGCGTACCAGCCGTCGAAGGCCCTGCAGGTTGGCAAACGACGGCGGACGCACCCGGAAGCGGTACGGGTTGGTGGATTTGCCGTCGCTGACAATGAAGTATCCGAGTTCGCCCTTGGGCGATTCGATCGCGTGATAGGTCTCGCCCGCTGCCGGCTTGATCAGGCGCGGCACCTTGCCGACGATCGGCCCCTCCGGAATCCCTTGCGCCGCCTGGCGAACGATCCGCAGCGACTGCCGGAACTCCTCCATCCGCACCAGGTAGCGGTCGTAGGTGTCGCCTTCAGTGCCCACGGGGATGTCGAATTCCATCTCGTCGTAGGCGGCGTACGGCTCGTCTTTCCGCACGTCGCGCGCAACGCCGGATCCGCGCAGCGCGGGTCCGCACAGCCCCAGGCCGATCGCCTCGGCGCCCGAGATGATGCCGATGCCCTTGGTCCGTTCGAGCCAGATGCGGTTGTGCGTCAGCAGCGTCTCGTACTCGTCGATTTTCGAGTCCATGATGTCGCAGAACTCGAGCACCTTCTTGTCCCAGGCCGGAGGAATGTCGAGCGGCAGGCCGCCGACGCGCATCGAGTTGTAGGTGAGGCGCGCGCCGCAGAATTCCTCGAAGAGGTCGAGAATCAGCTCGCGTTCGCGGAACGCGTAGAGGAACACCGTCATCGCGCCGATGTCCATCGCGTGCGTGCCCACCCAGAGGCAGTGGCTCGCAATCCGCTGGAGCTCCATCAGAATCGTGCGCACGTACCGCGCCCGGCGCGGCACCTCCAGCTGGAGCAGCTTCTCCACCGTCTCGCAGTAGCCGACGTTGCTGGTGGCCGCCGCGACGTAGTCCATGCGGTCGGTGAGCAGGATGATCTGGGTCCAGTTGCGGTTTTCGCTGAGTTTCTCGATGCCGCGATGCAGGTAGCCGATGACGACGTCGCAGTCGACCACCTTTTCGCCGTCGAGCCGCAGGATCACGCGCAGCACGCCGTGCGTGCTGGGATGCTGCGGCCCCATGTTGATCACCAGTTCGTCGGTGTCGAACATCGCACCGCGAACGGTTCCGGGCTGCACGTCGAACAAGGGCTGCGTGGTGCTACTCAATGTCCGCTTCTTCCTTGGCCTGCCGCAGCTTCAGCCAGTCCAACGGGTTTTCCATCAGCAGCTCGCCCGGTCCTTCGAGCGGGTAATCCTTGCGCTGGGGAAAGCCCTGCCAGTCGTCCGGCATCAGAATGCGGCGCCGATCGGGATGTCCGGTGAAGTTCACGCCGAACATATCCCACACTTCGCGTTCCAGCCAGTTCGCGGCCGGCCAGACGCTGGTCGCTGACGGCAAGCCCTGCTGCTCGCCAACCTTTACCTTCACGCGCACGCGATGCCGCAGGCGCGTCGAATACAGGCAGTAGACGACGTCGAACCGCGCGTCCTTGCGCGGCGGCCAGTCGGTCGCGGTGAGATCCGACAGATAGTCGAACTGCGCGTCGCGCGCGTCGCGCAAATACATCAGCGTTTTTTCGATCTGCGCGAGCGACGCGAGGATCGTCCAGTCGCCGAGATACAGGCTGAGCGCTTCCACCGATCCGGGAATCGCCAGCTGCAGTGATGCGATGTACGCCGGCACGGCAGCATCCGGGGGCGGCGGCGGGTCGGTCGGTCCACTCGGCGGCGCGGCAGCAGGCGGTGGATGTGGCGCGGCTTTCGCCGCGGCTGGCGCAGCAGGTTTAGCTGCCGCAGGCGCACCGGGTTTCGCTGCCGCAGGGGCCGCGGGTTTCGCCGCCGCCGGCACAGCGGCTTCGCGGCCGCCGTTGCCACAGGCGTGCCCGCCGTAGCTCCTGCAGCCGCCTCGGGAGCGGAGGCGGGTTCCGCGGGCGTCGAACTGGCCGGTTTGTCCGCTGCAGCTTGCGGTGGAGTTGGGCTTTCGGGCGTCTTCGGGTCGTCGGCCATCTACGCTACACCCACTCTAACGCGCCTTTCTGCCAAGCGTAGTAGTAGCCGACCACGAGGATGAAAATAAAGACAAGCATCTCGATCAGGCCGAAAAGCAGCAGCTTGTCGAAGATGACCGCCCAGGGAAACATGAAGACCGTTTCCACGTCGAAAATCACGAACAACATCGCTACCAGGTAATAGCGGATGCTGTAACGGTCGCGTGCGTCGGTGGCCGGCTCGATGCCGCATTCGTAGGGTTCGAGCTTAACCTTGTTGTGACTTACTGGGGTGTATCAGGCTCGTGAAAACGAGCGTGAACAACGCGAAACCGGTCGCGACGACAACAAAGATAGCGATAGGGATGTAGGCTTGAACCATCTGGGCGAGCGAGCGGTTTATACGACACGCTGCGGCGCAGGTGCAATTTCCCGCAACTCATAGAGCCGTCACATGTTTTTGACCTATACTCAAACGATGAACCGTCCGCGCTGCATCACGGTTGTGTTCATGGTCGCGGGGCTGTGTCTGGTCCTCGGCGATCGCATTTCCAGCCAGGGTTCGCGCGGTTCGCGCGAGCGCTCGCTCTACGTCAGCGCTCGTGGATTCGAACGGCGCCCCGGTTCCCGAATCTGGTCCATCCGACTTCCTCCGTCAAGGAAGACAACGTGACGCGGGAAGTGCTTCGCGTGACGCCGGCCACCGACCCGATGCAGGTCGCCCTGCTCGTCGATACCAGCCAGGCGGCGCGCGACGCCATTCAGCACATCAGGCTCGCGCTGCCGCCATTCGTCGCCGAGCTGACGAAAGCCAACGCGGCCGGAAAGAAAACGAAGTCGCGGTCTTCGGTGTCGGAGAACGGCCGACCGTCCTCGCCGAGTATTCGACCGATGCCCAGCAGTTGCAGAAAGGGATCGATCGCGTCTGGTCGTTGAATCAGTCCGGAATGTTACCTGCTCGATGCGTTGATCGAAGTCGTCGCAGGGCCGAAGAAACGTGAGGCCGGGCGCCCGGTGCTGATCGCAATCGTGACCAGCGGACGGGAGTTCAGCAATCCGGCATCACGATCAGGTAATGACGCCGGTGAAATCGATTGGTGCGGCGCTCTACGTGATGGCGCTCGGGCAGCCGGACACCAGCCTGAAGGACGAATCGCGCGAGCGCGCACAAGTGTTCGACGAGGGCACCCGCGACACCGGCGGGTCCACGAGCAGGTGCTATCGCCGATCGGCCTGCCCAACCGCATGGCGACGCTCGCCGCTCAGCTCACTCATCAGTACAAGGTTACCTACGGCCGCCCCGAGTCGCTGATTCCGCCCGAAAAAATTACGGTGGCAGCGGTGAAGAACGGCCTGGTCGCCCGTGGAACGCCGGTGAAAGAAGGACAGCCGTGAAAAGCGTCACCGCCGCGGCCTCGCTGGCCGTAGCGCTCGCACTCTGCGCGACCGCACCACGCGGAATTTCGGCGCAGCAGCAACAGCCACCGCCACCTCCCCCACACTCCCCAGGGGGCGCGCGGCGCAACGGGACAACAACCATCGTTCCGCGCCGGCGTCGAATTGGTGTCGTTGAACGTCATCGTCACCGAAGGCGGCGGCAAGTACGTGACCGACCTTACACAGGAGGATTTCAACGTCTTCGAAGACGGTGTGAAGCAGGATGTCACCTTCTTCAACAAGTCGAACCTGCCGATCGCGTTGTCGCTGTTGCTGGACACCAGCGCCAGCATGGACGTGAAGCTCAGCACTGCCCAGGCAGCGGCGATCGGATTCGCCAAACGGCTACGACCGCAGGATCTGGCCGAAGTCATCGACTTCGACAGCCGCGTCGTCGTGCTGCAGAACTTCACCAGTAGCGCCTCCGAGATCGAGGCGGCCATTCACAAGACCGCGGCGGGCGGATCGACTTCGCTGTACAACGCGATCTACATCGCGCTGAAAGATCTCAAGAAGGCGGTCGCCAAGAACGTGGACGAAATCCGGCGCCAGGCGATCGTCGTGCTGTCCGACGGTGAAGATACGTCGAGCCTGCTGCCATTTGAAGAAGTGCTCGACCTGTCGAAACGGTCGGAAACGGCAATCTATGCCATCGGCCTGCGATCGCCCGAAAACGGTTCGCTGCAGTCCAAAGGTTTCCGCGAAGCGGAGTTCGTGCTGCGGCAACTGGCGCAGGAAACCGGCGGCCGCGCATTTTTTCCAAACCAGATCGGTGAGTTGAACGGCGTCTACGGGCAGATTTCCGACGAGTTGTCGAGCCGTACACCGTCGGCTATACGCCGCGTAACCCCAAGCGCGATGGATCGTGGCGCTGCGTCATCGTCCGGGTCAACCGGCCGAACACGACGGCGCGCACCAAACAAGGGTACTTCGCGCCGGCGCGCTGAGTGGGATGAACGCCGCACCACTGGTTCTGTACGCCGTTGCGCTCGCTGCCTACGCGTGGCACTTCGCCCAGCGGAACGCCACGGTCGGTCGCACTGCAACCACCCTGCTGATCTTCGCAGCGCTGGCGCATACGTTCGTCATTGGCATGCAGACGATGGAAGTGGGTCACGTACCGGTAGCCGGGCCGACCTCCGCAATTTCTACATTTGTCTGGCTGCTCGGTCTCGCCTACCTTTACACCGAACTGACCACCGATGAACGCGCGATGGGCGTGTTCATCCTGCCGCTGCTGGTCACGCTGCAGTCGATCCCGGCGCTGCGTCCCGGCGTCGAAGATCGCGCGGCGGTGTTGCAGGGACCACTGTTCGGCGTTCACGTCTCCTCGCTGCTGTTCGCGTACGCGTCTTTCGCGCTGGCTTGCGTCATCGGCATCACCTACGTGCTGCTGTTCAAGGAGATCAAGGCGAAGCATCTCGGATTTTTCTATGCGCGCCTGCCGTCGCTGCAAGTGCTCGACCGCATGAACCAGGTGGCGGTCGTGGTCGGCTGGATTTTCCTGACGATCGGCATCATCGTCGGCGCGATCTCGGGCGATGCAAGTGCGCGGCGGGTATGGCGTCGACCCGCGCGTCAGGCGATGTCGCTGCAGGATCCGAAAATTTTCGTGGCGCTGGTTTGCTGGTTCGTGTATTCGTTTGAGCTGTTTGCGGCACGCCGGATCGGTTGGGGTGGTCGCAGGGCCGGCGTATTTGTCGGCTGTCGGATTTGCGATTGTGCTGCTGAACTTTGTGCCGGTCAGCTATTTCTTGACGAACAGCCACAATTTCTAAAACGCACGTAGTCTTACATTTGGTCATCTGGTCATCTGGTCATTCGGTCATTGGATTGAATCGACGAATCAATATGCAAACTAGATCGACCAGATGACAGCAAAACAACTGAACCTGAACCAGTAACTACAA
>CAVOHK010000003.1:0-65866 GCA_963695635.1 uncultured Acidobacteriota bacterium | reverse complement strand
TCTGGTTCCAGAACTACACCGAGCTCCTGCACGACTCGTACTTCTGGAACGCGGTCGAGAACACGCTCGGCATCTGGGTGCTCTCCACCGTCCCGCAGCTCCTGCTCGCGCTCGGCGCTCGCCCATCTGCTGAACACCGGGCTCCGCGGGCGAACGTGGTTCCGGATGAGCGTTCTGCTCCCGCAGGTGACCTCGCTCGTCGCCGTCGCCCTGATTTTCACGCAGCTGTTCTCGCGGGACTACGGGTTGTTCAACTACCTCCTCGGCGGGATCGGGATCAGCCCGGTCGACTGGGAGGCCGGGACGCTTCTCGTCCTGGGTCGCGCTCTCTGTGATGGTCACGTGGCGCTGGACAGGGTTCAACGCCCTCCTCTACCTCGCCGCCATGCAGGCGATCCCCGACGACCTCTACGAGTCGGCCGCGATCGACGGCGCACGTCGCTGGAGGCAGTTCCGCCACATCACCGTGCCGATGATCCGACCGACGATCATCTTCACGGTCGTCATCTCGACGATCGGGGGGCTCCAGCTCTTCACCGAGCCCTACCTCTTCCAACCGGTCAAGAACGGGGCGATGGGCGGCTCGGCACGCCAGTACCAGACGATCTCGATGTACCTGTACGAGAAGTCGTTCGGCAGCTCGCAGTTCAAGTTCGGCTACGCGTCGGCGATCGCCTGGTGCCTGTTCCTGCTCATCGCCGTGATCTCGCTCATCAACTTCCTGATCGTCCGCAGGATCAGGTCGGCGGAGTCGTAGACGATGGCCGCCGTCGCGGAACCGAAAGCACAGGCAAGTCGCCGCACGAGGCGCCGAGACGCTGACCCGCCGCTTCGAGTCCGCCGGGCCGTTCACGTACCTCTTCCTGCTCGGTGTGGCGATCCTCTCGATCTTCCCGCTCTACTGGTCGGTCGTCGTCGCCTCGCACGACAACTCGGCGATCGCCGCGCTACCCGCCCGTGATGACGCCGGGCCGGGAGCTCTTCCACAACATCGCGCGCGTCTTCAACTCGGGCGAGGTGAACATCGACTTCTGGACGGCGCTCCTCAATTCGGCGATCGTCGCCGGGGCGATCGCGTTCTCGGTCGTCATGTTCAGCACACTCGCCGGCTTCGCCTTCGCAAAGCTTCAGTTCCGCGGCAACAAGGTGCTGATGGTCGTCGTGGTCGCGACGCTGCTCGTCCCGGTGCAGCTCGGCGTGATCCCGCTCTACATCGAGATGAAGCATCTGCACTGGATCAACCACCTGCAGGCGGTGATCGCGCCGGCGCTCGTCTCGGCGTTCGGCGTGTTCCTGATGCGGCAGTACATCGTCTCCTCGGTCCCGAACGAGCTCATCGACGCCTCGCGTGTCGACGGGTGCCGCACGATCCGCGTCTTCTGGCACGTGGTACTGCCGGCCGTGCGGCCCGCCGCCGCCGTGCTCGGGCTGCTCACGTTCATGAACGCCTGGAACGACTTCTTCTGGCCGCTGATCGTGCTCACGCCCGGGAACCCGACCGTTCAGGTCGCGGTCTCCACGCTCCAGAGCGGCTACGTCCAGGACTACTCGCTCGTCTTCGCCGGCACCTTCATCTCGATCCTCCCGCTGCTCGCGATCTTCCTGGTGCTCGGCCGGCAAATCATCGGCGGGATCATGAAAGGAGCAGTGAAGGGATGACGACAGGCCGCAACGGATTCGTCTGGGGCGCCGCGACCGCGGCCTTCCAGATCGAGGGAGCGACGAAGGCGGACGGGCGCGGCGAGTCGATCTGGGACCGCTTCGCCGCGACCGAGGGCAAGGTCGCCCGCGGCGACACCGGCGACCCGGCCTGCGAGCACTACTACCGCTGGGAGAGCGACCTCGACCTGATGCGCTCGCTCGGCCTCCAGGGCTACCGGTTCTCGATCGCGTGGCCGCGGATCCAGCCCGACGGGCGCGGGCCGGCGAACCAGCGCGGGATCGACTTCTACCGCGCGCTCGTCGAAGGGCATGCTCGAGCGCGGGATCGAGCCGCTCGCCACCCTCTACCACTGGGATCTGCCCCAGGCGCTCCAGGACGAGGGCGGCTGGGCCTCGCGCGACGTCGTCGGGCGCTTCACCGAGTACGCGGGGATCATGTTCGACGCGCTCGGCGACATCGTCCCCGGCTGGATCACGCACAACGAGCCGTGGGTGACGTCGTTCCTCGGGTACGGCTACGGCGTCAAGGCGCCGGGAATCGCGGACTGGCCGACCGCGCTGCGAGCCGCGCACCACTCCCTCCTCGCGCACGGCACGGCCGTCGCGGCGTACCGCGACCGTGGCCTGACCGGGCAGATCGGGATCACGCTCGACCTCACCGTCGCCTACCCGGCCGGCCCCTCGCCGGAGGATGCCGCGGCCGCGACCCGGCTCGACGGGCACCACGACCGCTGGTTCCTCGACCCCGTCTTCCGGGGCTCGTACCCCGCGGACATGCTCGCGTGGTACGAGGAGCGCTTCGGCCCGCTCGACGCCGTCCAGGACGGCGACCTCGCGATGATCGCGCAGCCGATCGACTTCCTCGGCGTGAACTTCTACCGGCCGAACTACGCGGCCGCGGCCGACGACGGCTCCGTGCTCGCCCTCCGAGGACGTCGAGCCCGACGCCGAGAAGACGGCGATGGGCTGGGCCGTGATCCCGTCGGCGCTCACCGAGCTCCTGCTCCGTCTCGAGCGCGACTACGGCGGCGTCCCGTTCCTGATCACGGAGAACGGCGCCGCCTTCGACGACGTGCTCGACGGCGGCGACGTGGTCGAGGACGACCGGCGGCTCGCCTACATCAAGGGCCACATCGAGGCGCTCGAGGCAGCCCGCGCCCAGGGCGCCGACGTGCGCGGCTACTACGTCTGGTCGCTGCTCGACAACTTCGAGTGGGAGCACGGGTACGACAAGCGCTTCGGGATCGTCTTCGTCGACTTCCCGACGCAGCGGCGCATCCCGAAGCGAAGCGCGCTCTGGTACCGCGACCGGATCGCGGCGGCGAACGGAGGAGCGTGACGCGATGGCCAGGATCGACTTCCGCGAGCTGACGAAGACCTTCCCCGGCGGGACGAAGGCGGTCGACGACCTCGACCTGGAGATCACCGACGGCGAGTTCATGGTCGTCGTCGGGCCGTCGGGCTCGGGCAAGACGACCGTCCTTCGCATCGCCGCCGGCCTCGAGCAGGCGACGAGCGGCGAGGTCTGGATCGGCGACGAGGTCATGAACGACGTCCCGCCGATGGACCGGAACATCGCGATGGTCTTCCAGAGCTACGCGCTGTACCCGCACATGACGGTCTACGAGAACATGGCGTTCGGGCTCAAGCTCCACGGCCTGAAGAAGCGCGAGATCGAGCCGCGCGTGAACGCCGCCGCGCAGATGCTCGGCATCGACGAGCTCCTCAAGCGGAAGCCGTCCCAGCTCTCGGGCGGACAGCGGCAGCGGGTCGCGATGGGCCGGGCGATCGTGCGCGAGCCCGACGCGTTCCTGATGGACGAGCCGCTCTCGAACCTCGACGCGAAGCTGCGCGTCGAGATGCGCGCGTACCTGGCAACGCTCCACCAGCGTCTCCAGACGACCACGCTCTACGTCACGCACGACCAGACCGAGGCGATGACGATGGGCGACCGCGTCGCGGTCATGCGCGACGGCCACCTGCAGCAGGTGGACCGCCCGCAGCGCCTCTACGACCACCCCGTCAACCTCTTCGTCGCCGGCTTCATCGGCTCGCCGGCGATGAACCTCGTCCACTCGGAGCTGACGGAGCAGGACGGGCGGATCCACGCGGCCTTTGGCACCGCGAGCCTGGCGCTTCCCGACAGCCTGCTCGCGGCGCGGCCCTCCCTGCGCGGGTACGTGGGCAAGCCGGTGATCGCCGGCCTGCGCCCCGAGGACATCGAGGACGCGGCGTTCGCCCCGTCGGCGAACGGCTCGAGCCTCGACGTCACCGTCGGCCTCGCCGAGTCGATGGGCGCAGAGGTGATCGCGCACTTCCCGGTCCAGGCGCGGCCGATCACCGGCGCGTCGATGCGCGCCGTGCACGGCGGAGCCGACGGGCCGGAGGACGCCTCGGCCCTGACGCTCCTCGCTGCGGATGCGAGCGGCGAGGCGCTGATCACGGCCCGGCTCAACCCGCGCAGCCGCGCCGGCACAGGAGAGCCGCTTCGCGTCGTCCTCGACGCCGAGCGCCTCCACTTCTTCGACCCCGAGACCGAAGCGTCGATCTGGTAGCAGCGCATAGGATCGTCCGGTGACGAGGCGTAGCGCCGCGATCCTGGATGGGCCCGACCGCGCCGGCGCGCGGTCGATGCTGAAGGCGGTCGGCTTTACCGACGACGACCTCGCGAAGCCGATCATCGGCGTCGTGACGACGTGGACGGAGACGATGCCGTGCAACCTCAACCAGCGCGAGCTGGCCGAGGACGTGAAGCGTGGCGTGCGCGCGGCCGGCGGGACGCCGATGGAGTTCAACACGATCGCGATCTCGGACGGCGTGACGATGGGCACCGAGGGCATGCGCGCGAGCCTCGTCTCGCGCGAGGTGATCGCCGACTCGATCGAGCTCGTCACGCGAGGGCATATGTTCGACGGGCTCGTCTGTCTCGTCGCCTGCGACAAGACCAACCCGGCCGCGGTGATGGCGCTCGCACGGCTCGACGTCCCGGGGCTCTGCCTCTACACCGGCACGATCGCGCCGGGGATCTTCCACGGCCGCGACGTAACGGTCAACGACGTCTACGAGGCGATCGGCGGCCTGGCGAAGGGAACTGTCACGGCGGAGGAGCTGCACGAGCTCGAAGGGGTCGCCTGCCCCGGCGCCGGCGCCTGCGGCGGGCAGTTCACCGCGAACACGATGTCGACGATCCTCGAGTTCCTCGGGATCTCGCCGCCCGGCCTCAACGCGATCCCCGCGCTCTCGCCGCGCAAAGCGGAGGCGGCGGAGGAGTGTGGGCGTCTCGTGGTCGGCCTCGTCCGCGACGACGTGCGGCCGTCGCAGATCGTCACGCGCGAGGCGATCGAGAACGCGGCCGCCTCGGTCGTCGCGACGGGCGGCTCGACGAACGGCGTGCTCCACCTGCTTGCGATCGCGCGCGAGTTCGGGATCGACTGGGGGATCGACGACTTCGACCGGATCGCCGCGCGGACGCCCGTGATCGCCGACATGAAGCCGTGGGGCCGCTTCCACGCGACCGACGTCTACCGCGCCGGCGGGCTCGGGCTCGTCACGCGCGAGCTCGTCCGCGGCGGGCTCGTCGACGGCGGGCGGCCGACGGTCGGCGGTATGACACTCGCCGCGTCCGCGACGGCCGTCGTCGAGGAGGAGGGCCAGGAGGTCGTGCGACCGATCGACGCGCCGGTCAAGGCGAGCGGCTCGCTGCGGATCCTGCGTGGCAACCTCGCCCCGGACGGCTGCGTCGTCAAGCTGACCGTCGACCACAAGCAGCACCGCGGGCCGGCGCGCGTCTTCGACGACGAGCCGTCGGCGTTCGCGGCCGTGAAGGCAAAGGCGATCCAGCCGGGCGACGTGGTCGTGATCCGCTACGAAGGCCCGGCCGGCGGGCCCGGCATGCCGGAGATGCTCCAGGTCACGGCGGCGATCATCGGCGAGGGTCTCGGCGACTCCGTCGCGCTCATCACCGACGGGCGGTTCTCCGGCGCGACCCACGGGTTCATGGTCGGCCACGTCTGCCCGGAGGCGTTCCGCGGCGGGCCGATCGCCGCGCTCCAGGAGGGCGACACGATCTGCATCGACGTCGGCACCGGCGAGCTCACCGTCGAGCTCTCCGACGACGAGCTCGACTTCCCGTCTCGCCGCGTGGACGGCGCCGCCGCCGCGCTACGCGGACGGCGTGTTCGCCAAGTACGCCGCGCTCGTCACCTCGGCGAGCGAGGGCGCGATGACTACGACACCGAGAACGTAACCGCTCACCGTCGCCTGGACGACCTGCGTGCCGGGCTCGATCGGGGTGGCCGGCGCGGACACGCGGCCGGTGTCCGTGAGCGGCAGCGGCGGTGCGGCGCTCGACTCGGTGACGCCGATGATCCGGCGGATGTGCAGACCCGACGCCTTCGCGATCGTCTGGGCCTTGCCGCGGGCGTTCGCGATCGCCGCGCGCAGAGCCGCCCGGTAGAGCGAGGTCTGGTCGCCGCGGGTCAGGTTGGGGCCGTTCACCTGGTTCGCGCCCGCCTCGACCGCCGCGTCGATGACCGCGCCCGCCTTGTCCAGGTTCCGGATCGTCGCCGACACCGAGTTCGTCGCCTGGTAGCCGATGATCGACTCGCCGTTCTGCGAGTAGCGCGGGGACAGGCTGACGACCTCGGTCCGATGTCGGCGGCCGGCGATCCCCTGGCCCTTGATCGCGGCGATCACCTTCGTCATCTCGGCGGCGTTGCCGCGCAGCGCGGCCGAGGCCGTGCGCGCGTCGGTCGAGACGCCGAAGGAGATCTGCGCGCGGTCGGGGACGGACGTGACGCTGCCGTCGCCGGTGACGACGATCGAGTGCTGCGCGGCCGTCGCCGTCGAGGCGCCGGAGCACCCCGGCGACGAGAACGACGGCGGCCAATCCGAGGGCGGCGAGCATCTTCATCTCGCCTTCTATACGCCGCCGGGCGGACGTATGTCACAGCGTCGCGGCTCAGGCGGCCGCGGTCGCCGTGCTGTGGCCCGGCAGGTACCGGTTCCAGGTCGTCGGCAGCTCCGACGGAGCGGCGAGGAGGATGAAGAGCGTCGGCGAGGGCGCGCGCGGCGAGCGGCGCATCGTCATCGACACCTCCTCGGGGAGACGGTCGCCCTTGCGCAGGTTGCACGGGCGCGCAGGCGGTGACGACGTTCTCCCAGTTCGAGTCGCCGCCTCGCGAGCGGGGCACCACGTGGTCGAGCGTCAGCCGGCCGCCGGCCGTGCCGCAGTAGACGCAGCTCCAGCCGTCTCGGGCAAAGAGCGCCCGGCGGGAGATCTTTCGCTTGTCCGGCTGGGGGACGCGGACGTACTGGACGAGCCGGATCACGTGTGGTCGGGCGAACGTGTCGGTGGCGGAGTGCAAGGGCGTCTCGTGCTCCTCGAGCACCTCCGCCTTCCCCTTGAACACGAGCACATGCGCGCGCCGAACCGAGCAGACGTTCAGCGGCTCGTAGCTCGCATTGAGGACGAGAACCTGACCCAAGGCCTCGCTAAGGGTACCGGAGCGACCCGCGGATTTAGGAGGGTTGGCGTAACGCCAAGCTCCCCTCAAGGGCTTTCGGACACGACCGGAGCCATCGCGCGCTCGACCGCCTGCTGCTCCTCCGGCGACAGCGCGATCGGCGTGCGGCCGCGGTCGAGCTGCTTCACGTACACGCGCGCGTAGTCGCGTCCCTGGATCGCCGTGAGCACGATCCCGGACCGGGCGGAGTCGAGAATGGCCATCGAGGCGGACTGATGCCCGCCCGTGTCCTCGTACGCGTCGTAGCGGATGAGGGCCGAGCGCGAGAAGGACTCGTCCACGCGCCGGTCGACGCGGGCCAGCGCGGCGGCGACCTCGTCGACCGCGCGGTGAAGGTCGTCGATCCGCCCCTGAAGCGAGACCGCGAACTCGACCACGTCCTGCTTCGCGTCGCCGCCGAGCAGCACCTCCTGCGCGCGCCGCATCGCGGACAGCCTCGAGAAGGCGAGCCAGGCGACGACCAGCGCGACGGCCGCAACGGCGACCGCGGCGATCGCGATCACGGTCGCCGCATCCACTTCGTGCTCCACTAACCCAGCGAGAAGATGACCGGGTACTCGGCCGAGTTGTTGGAGGTGTTCTTCTCCTCCGGCACCGGTGCCACGTCGACCTTGACGATCGTCCGGGTCGCGAACTGCACCTGGCCGAGATTGTTGAACGTGACCGTCTTCTGCTCGCCCGGGTTGATCAGGTCGATCGTCTTCGTCTGGACGATCGGCGACGGGCTCTGCTGGATGGTCAGCGTCACCTTGACCTGGACCTCCTGCGAGTCGCCGGTGTCCTCGACCGTCGACCGAGAAGCCGAGATCGGTGCGTCGCGGTGACCGTGTTCTCCGTGTCGGTGGAGAGCACCTGGTTGCCGGGCTGCGCCTTCACCCCGTCGGGCACGAGACCCGTGCCGTGCAGGCCGCCGGAGCCGCCGCCGCCGGAGGTGGCCGCGCCCTGGAGCCGCTGGAGGATCGCCTCCCAGTAGCGGGAGCTCGCGTAATCCGGGCTCGTGACGAAGCGCGAGCCGGGGACGGCGACGCCGCTGATCCCCTCGCGCTGGAGCACGCCGCCGTTCCCCTGCGCGGGCGCCTGGAACAGATCCGCCCAGATCACGTCGCTCGCGACCAGGCGGGCGGCGGGAGGCTGCAGGAGCCTGAGCGCGTTGCCCGTCACGTTCTTCGGCGACGCGGACGCCTGGCGGAAGCCCTCGGCGAGGCCGCGCAGCCCGCTGACCCGGAACTCGAGCGCCTCGATCGCCTCCTGGTGCTGCTGCCGCAGCGGGCCCGGCGCGTGGATCCCGCGCATCGCCGCGACGTCCTGCTGCTCGCGCTGGGAGAGGCCGGTCAGCTTCGAGTCGAGCTCGCTGAACTTGATCCCCTGCGTCGTCAGCGCGTCGTTCAGCTCCCGCCCGATCTGGTCGGATGCCTTCGAGACATTCGCGACCTTCTCGTAGTAGCTCTTGTACGAGTTCTTCTTGCTCGCGCCCTGGCAGCTCGAGATCCAGAAGACGAGGAGGACGACGATCAGAATCGCGAAGGCGATCAGGCCCGCCAGCCGCAGGAGCGGCGTCATCCCCATCGGGCCGCGGGCGGTCGGGGGTCGCCGCGGCGGCCGGCCGCCGCCGCCGTCCGTCTCCGGCGGGGGCCCGCGCGGCGGGCTCTTCCTCCTCGACGACGGTCCGCGCAGGCGGCTCGTCGTCGAAGAAGTCGAAATCGAGTTCGTCGTCGTGTTCGGACATGGGTCTTTGCAGGAACTTCGGGCAAGGGTAGCCCAATCCTCGCCTGCAGAGGATTCCGAGCGTCGATGGGAAACCTCTCCGGGGGATGGCGGAGGCCTCGGCTCAGCCTGCTTCGCACGGCCTCGTACTCGGCCGCTACCGGCCCCTGCGCCCGCTCGGCAGCGGCGGGATGGGCTCTGTCTGGCACGCGTTCGACGAGCGCAAGGGCCGCGAGGTGGCGCTCAAGATCGTCCCCCGCGCAGGCACCGCCGGCCCGCGCGCCGAGCGCGAGGCGACCGCCGCCACGCAGCTCCGGCACCCCGCCTGCCTGCGCGCCTACGCGCTCGCCCGCGACGACGGTCACGTCTACATCGCCTACGAGTACGTCCCGGGCCGCACGTTCCGGCACGCGCTCGAGCGCGGCGAGCTCGACGACGAAGCGGCGATCGAGGCGATTCCGGGTAGGCGTCGCCCATTTCGCGAGCCAGGACGCCAACCAGCGATCCCATGAACGGCTTGTCGAAGCCGAGATGCTTGCCGTGACGCATTGCCCGCCGCATGATCTTGCGCAGCACGTAGCCGCGAAACTCGTTCGACGGGATCACGCCGTCGCCGATCAGAAACGTCGTCGAGCGGATGTGATCGGCGACAACCCGCATCGACACGTCCGAAGGCTCCATACTGCCGCGGTAGGTATGGCCCGACTGGCGGCCGATCTCCGCCAGCAGCGGCATGAACAGGTCAGTGTCGTAATTCGAATCTTTCTGCTGCATCACCGCGGTAATGCGTTCGAGCCCCATGCCGGTGTCGATCGACGGCGCCGGGAGCGGCTTCAACACGCCATCGGCGCTGCGCTCGAATTCCATGAAGACGTTGTTCCAGATCTCGATTTCAGGGTCGGTGCCGCTGCCGCGCACGTAGTAAATCTCCGAGCAGCGGCCGCACGGCCCGGTTTCACCCATCTGCCAGAAGTTGTCGTCCGATCCGAGTTCGAGAATCCGCTCCGCGGGCACGAACCTGCGCCAGATGTCGTACGCCTCGTCGTCGCGCGGGATGCCGTTCTCGCCTTTGAAGACCGAGACGACCATCCGATCGGGCGACATCTTCCAGACGTCGGTCAGCAGCGCCCAGGCGAACGCGATCGCGTCTTTCTTGAAGTAGTCACCAAACGAGAAATTGCCGAGCATCTCGAAGAACGTGTGATGGCGGAAGGAGGGCCCGACGTTGTCGAGGTCGTTGTGCTTGCCGCTGACGCGCATCACTTTCTGCGAGGTCGTGGCGCGGGTGTAGGCGCGCCTTTCGTGGCCTAGAAAGAGATCCTTGAACTGATTCATCCCCGCGTTGGTGAACAGCAATGTCGGGTCGTCGCCGGGCACGAGCGGGGAACTGGGGACAACGCGGTGGCCGTTCTTCTCGAAAAACTTCAAGAACGACGCGCGAATTTCGTTGGAGGTCATCACGGTACATTAAACACGAAGGACACGATGGACACCAAGGACCACGTTCCTGGTTGCGCGAGACTGGTCCTTACCCTACTGGCAAAAGATTCAACACAGACAGAGCCACAGAGCGACACAGAGTTCGCAACGGGCTCGCAGTCGGACGCCGTCGCGGCTTCGCGGATCGCGGCGCCCTTCCGCGCGCTCGCGCCGCTCGCCGAACTGGATGGTCCTGCCCGCTCTACCGCTCGCGCATTCGCAGCGCATCCGCGACGCCACAAATAAAACCGTGTCCTCTGTCGCTCCGTGCCTCGGCGCGGAGGCGGGGTTCAGCGAAGCGCCCTGAAAAATTGGAAAAGGCGCGGCGCGGATGCGCGCAGGCGCTCAATCCTCGTGGTGTCTCCTGTGGTCTTTTGTATTTGCTCAACACGGCAATGACCCGGTCATGCTCAAAACCCTGGCTAACCAGGAAACGATAGAGCCGCTGAAACTCCCTGTCGTCGGCAATCTGATCGCGTTGCCGCAGCCGTTTTTGCAGCGCCGCTTCGATCAGCACATCGTCGTCGATGCCGTCGAACACCGCGTCGGTTGCGGATTTGGCGACGTTCTTCGCGATCCCGGCGCGTTCGATCTGCATCCGCACGCGCAGCTTGCCACGGCGCTTCAGCGATGTCTCGGTGCGGGCGATCGCTTCGGCCACACGGGCGTCGTCGATCGCGCGTTCGCCGCGCAGTCGGGCGACGGCATCGTCAATCGCGTCCGGCATCGTGGCCCTTGCGGGCAAGCCGCTGGCGGACCTGCTGTTCGGAAAGCTCGCGACGGGCCAGCAGCTTCAGCCCGTCGATGTAGGCTGCGCTAGCCGCCAAACCTCGTGATTTCCGGCTGGCCGACGCTGGTCTTGGCCATCGCGTCCTGGCTCAGGCCGGACGTCGTCGAGATACCCTGGACCTTCAACTTGAATTCGTCCTTGTTCGAGGCCCACCGCATCGCTTCCTCGTAAGTAATCAGCTTCTGTTCGAACAGATAGAAGATCGACTGGTCGAACGTCTGCATGCCGTATTGCGAAGTGCCGGCGGCGATCGAGCCATGGATCAGGTGCGTCTTTTCCTTGTCGACGATGCAATCACGGATGAACGGCGTGCTGATCATCACCTCGACCGCCGGCGCGCGTCCTTCGCCGTCGGCCCGGGGAATCAGGCGCTGCGAGACGACGGCTTTCAGCACGCTGGCCAGCTGCAAGCGGATCTGCTTCTGCTGGTGCGGCGGAAACACCGCGATGATGCGGTTGACCGTTTCGGTGGCATCCAGCGTGTGCAGCGTCGAAAACACCAGGTGGCCGGTTTCGGCGGCGAGCAGACCGGTTTCGATCGTTTCGAAGTCGCGCATTTCGCCGACCAGGATGACGTCCGGATCCTGGCGTAGCGCGCTGCGCAGCGCCTGGGCGAACGACCGCGTGTCGACGGCCACTTCACGCTGGTTGACCATCGATTTGTCGTCGCGGTGCAGGAATTCGATCGGGTCTTCGACGGTCATCACGTGCGACGACCGCGTCCGATTGATGTAGTCGATGATCGCGGCCAGGGTCGTGCTCTTGCCGCTGCCGGTGGTGCCGGTGACCAGCACCAGTCCACGCTCTTCGCTGGCGATCGCCTTCAGGATCACCGGCAGGCCGAGCTCGTCGATCGTTCGGATCCGCATCGGAATGACGCGCAGGACCAGGCCGACCGTGCCGCGTTGTTGAAAGATATTGCAGCGGAACCGTCCCAGCCCCGGAACGCTATAAGCGAGGTCGACCTCCTGCGATTCCTTGAACTTCTGGCGTTGGGTGGTCGACATGATCGCCGCGCTCATCGCGACCAGATCTTCGTGGTCGAGTTTCTTGTCTTCCGATGCCGGCGACAGCGCACCGCGCAACCGCATCATCGGAAAGCTGCCGACCTTCAGGTGAAGGTCCGACGCACCATGTTCGACGGCGATTTTGAGGAGATCGTTAACGTGCATGAACCGCCGCTCGCTGTTCGCCGCTCGCGGCGCGTTTTTGATCGGGATACACGTAGGTGAGCCAGCCGTGGATGTCGGGGGCGACGCCGCTGATGACGTCGAAGAACCGTTTTTGAATGACCTCGGTAATTGGACCGCGGCGGCCGTTGCCAATGGTGATCTTGTCGACCGTTCGAATCGGCGTCACCTCGGCGGCGGTGCCAACGAAGAATGCTTCGTCGGCGATGTAGAGCGATTCGCGCGGCAGAATCGATTCGGTGACCGGGTACCCCAGATCGCGTGCCAGCGTGATCACCGAGTCGCGGGTAATCCCGCCGAGGATCGACGAGCCGAGCGGCGGCGTGAAGATCGTGCCGTCTCGGACGATGAACAGGTTTTGACCGCTGCCTTCGCTGATCGTACCGTTGACGTCGAGCGCAATACCTTCACTGTAGCCGTCGGCCAACGCCTGCATTTTGATCAGGCCGGAATTCGCGTAGTTCGCCGAACTCTTGGCCATTGCCGGAAAGGTGTTCGGCGCCATCCGCGACCACGACGAAATGGCGACGTCAACTCCCTGCTCGAGCGCTTCCTTACCGAGGTAAGCGCCCCATTCCCACAGCAGAATTGCCGCATCGACCGGACAATTGTTCGGGTTGACGCCCAGTTCATTGTAGCCGCGATAAAGAATCGGACGGATGTAGCACGCCTTCATGTTGTTGGCGCGAATCGTCTCGAGGACGGCATTGTTCCAGCCGGCGAGATCGAGCGGATACGACATGCGATAAATCTTGGCGGAGTGTTCGAGCCGGCGCATGTGCGCGTCGAGGCGGAAGCAGGCCGAGCCGTTCGGCGTGTCGTAGCACCGTGCGCCTTCGAACACGCCGCTGCCGTAGTGGATCACGTGCGACGCGATATGGATCGTCGCGTCCTTCCACTCGACCAACTTGCCGTTCATCCAGATCTTGCCGGTACCGGAAAAACCCATAAGTCGATTCTAGCAGAGGGATTAGTAAGTGGTAATGTAAATTGGGAGATTGGCACGAAGCCTTCCTACTGCGTTTCACCGCAAAACGGGCAGCGGTCGGCTCTCGCGTGCAGCGGCTTGCGACAGTGCCAGCAAAAGCGTGGCTGACGGCGCTTCGCGGGCTTTCAGGCGCGACTGAATTTCGGCGGCGGCCGCCGCGGTTTCGGCGTCGGTTGCCGTTGTGACGCGAGTCGGGGTGCGTCGCGCCGGCGCCGGATCCCGTGCCGCCAGCACATCGTCCAGCAGATCGCCGGCCCGTTGATAACGCGATGGGATGTCCGGCGCCATCGCCTTCAGCACGATGTCGTTGATCGCCTTCGGAACCTTCGGATTTTTCAGCTTCGGACCGACTTGCATCTCGCCGCGCATCAAGCGCTCGAGATCGCTCGGCGACGGCGTGTCGTAGGGCAGGCTACCGGTCAGCATTTGATACATCGTCACGCCCAGCGAGTAGATGTCCGAGGCGAACACCGCCTTGCCGTAAAACTGCTCGGGCGCCATGTACGGCGGGCTGCCGATCACCGTCGTGCCGTGTGCAGCGATTTCCAGGAACCGCGAGGTTCCAAAATCGGCGACCTTGAGCAGGCCGCGATCGGTCACCAGCACATTGGACGGCCGCAAATCGCGATGAATGACGTTCTGCCGGTGCGCATGCTCGACGGCGTTGCAAACCTGGCAGGTGTAGTCGAGCGCGCGCGACAGTTCGAGCGCGCCTTCGCGGACGATGATCGTTTCCAGAGTCTCGCCGGGCACGAACTCCATCACGATGAAGAAGATGTTCTCCTGCTTTTCCGCCGTGAGGATGGTGACGATGTTGGGATGGTTGAGGCTGGCGAGCAGCCGCGGCTCGCGCAGCAGCTCGCCGAAGTCGACGCCCTGTTTGTGCGGAACTTTCAGCGCGACTTTCTTGTCGATCCAGGTGTCTTCGGCAAGATAGACCGTGCCGAAGCCGCCGCTGCCGATCGTTTGAAGAATCTTGTACTTGCCAATGATCTGACCGCGAAAAAACATTCCGCGGCGGAGTATAGCAGGAGGGGCAGGGCACAGGGTGCCGGGTGCTTGGTGCTGAGTGCTGGGTGCTGGTGCTTGGTGTCGGGTGTCGGGTGCGAAGTGCCGGGTGCAGGGTGCTGGTGTGCGGCACTTCGGTTGCTGACCATGTTCGCATGGCTGCTCGTCGATTCGAAGAACTCGATGCGTGGAAACTGGCTGATGAATTGAAGAAAAAAGTGTACGCACTTCTTGATCGGACGAACGCGCGCAAGGATCGCAGATTTTGCGACCAGCTCACGGCAGCCGCGGCGTCTGCGCCGGCGAATCTGGCGGAGGGGTTTGGGTATTATCGGCATCCGGAATTCGCAAAACATACGAGGATCGCGAAATCGTCGCTGATGGAGACGCAGAATCATCTGCGCGACGGCGTCGATCGCCGATTCTGGTCCGCGCAACAGGCCGACTCACTGCTGCATGTCGCCGACCGCGCGATCGGCGCCTGCGTGCGCCTGATTGCCTATCTCGAAGCCAGCGAAGCCCCACGCCCACGCCGCCGCAACAACGCGACGGCGGGAACAGACTTCCCGCGCCGGGAACAACCTACTCGCCCGCACCCGACACCCGAGCACCCGGCACCCGAGCACCCGGCACCCGAGCACCCAGCACCCGAGCACCCCGCACCCAAGCACCCGGCACCCGACACCAGCACCCAGCACCCAGCACCCAGCACCAAGCACCTATAATTTTGCAGTGCACCGCTTCTTCGCTCCCGCGATGGACCCTGGCGACGAGAGCGTGGACCTGCCCCGCGACGAGGCGGAACATCTGACGCGCGTCTTGCGGCTCGGCGTCGGCGATACGGTTGCCGTGTTCGATGGGCGCGGCCGCGAGTTTCTCGCCAAAGTGGCGCTCGCGGCCAAACGTCAAGTGCGGGTCCAACTGCTGTCGCGACTCGAGCCCGCCAGCGAACCGGTGGTGGCGATCACGCTCGTGCAGGCGGTGCTCAAGGCCGACAAAATGGACGACGTCGTGCGCGATGCGGTGATGCTGGGTGTCACCGCGATCCAGCCGATCGTGACGCGACGATCCGAGACCACGGTCGCGGCGCTGATGCGCGGTGCCCGCGTCGAGCGATGGCAGCGCGTCGCGCTCGCCTCGGTCAAACAATCGCGCCGCGCCGTCCTGCCCGAAGTCCGGATGCCGTTGACGCTTGAAACATATCTGGGCGATCCACCGGCAGCGCTGAGACTGATGCTCGTAGAGCCCGCAGCCGCGGGAAACGTGGACAGGACCCGCTGGCATGGTCAGGGTGATGAGGCAAGTGAGGCAGCTGAAGCAGGCGAAGAAGCCGAGCCGGTACGGACGCTGTCGTTTCTACAAGGGCAACGGCCCCCCCACGACGCCGCCGTGCTCGTCGGCCCGGAAGGCGGCTGGACGCACGACGAGTGCGCGGCGGCGGAGCGCAACGGCGTTCAATTGGTCACGCTCGGACAGCGAACGTTACGAGCCGACGCTGTGCCGATTGCCGCGATCAGCGTACTGCAGTTCCTCTGGGGTGAGTTGTGAACTGAGAACTTAGAACTTAGAACTCAGAACTTAGAACCTCTTCCTAATTCCTAATTCTTACTTTCTGATCTTGAAATCCTGCGTCTTCACGTCGCCGTCCGACAGCGTCACTCGAGTGGCGCCGGCGCGGTGTTCGTCGAGGTAGGCGGG
This sequence comes from uncultured Acidobacteriota bacterium, assembly GCA_963695635.1. Lineage (GTDB taxonomy): Bacteria > Acidobacteriota > Vicinamibacteria > Vicinamibacterales > CAVVIG01 > DATKHR01. The sequence continues at coordinate 49,822 of CAVOHK010000003.1, read as the reverse complement.
TTCGAACCACTCGCCTTGTTCCGCCGGATCGACGGTCACCACGAAGTACTCGCCAGGCGGCAGCGTTCGTATTCGATACTGGCCGGTCTGATCCGGGCGCGCCGTCGCAATCTGCCGCGACTGGGGGCGCCAATAGGCAGTATTGGTCGAGAAGGCAAGCACCGTGTATTCCGATGCGGGCACTCCTTGATCCGTTGTCACGGTTCCGTTGATCTCGTTGATCTTGTCGGTGAACACCACACTGATGTTCGACAGCGATTCGCCGCTGCGCAGCTCGATCGGCGTATCGGTGATGTCGCGGCCGCCGGCGCTGACCGACTGGAGCGTCCAGCCGCGCGCGTTGCCGGCTGGCCGGATCAAGTGCGACCCGGCCGGGACGCCCTCGAGAACGAACTTTCCGTCTTTATCCAGCCGCGCATTCGGCTGCGGACCGACGAAACCCGGCTCGCTCGACGGCGCAGTCATCCGGAATTGCGTCACATCGGGTGGCGACGTCGCAGCCGACGGAAAACTGGCGACTCCTGAAATCGTTGCGCCGGGCGTCAGGACGATCGCCATGTCGTTGATGTCGCCGCCCCCGACCGTCACTGGCACCGACGCGTATTGCGGCACGTCGCCATCGTCGCCTCGCGCCCGCAGCATGTAGCGGCCGGGCGGCACGCTGGTCATGGTGAATGCACCGTCCCACTGGATGCGCCCACCGAATGTCATGCCGATCTGGTTGCCGCGCCCGGCGGAACCATCGATCATCAGGTTGACGTTGCCGCTGGTCACCGGTGAGCCGTCTGGATTGGTGACGTGGCCGCTCAACCGCGACATCGGCACCAGTTGCATGCCGAAGTTCAGGTCAAGCAGCTCCTGGCTGAGGCCGAGTGTGACCGGCTTCGCATCGGTCAACGACGATACGCCGGGATAGTAGGTTGGTGCGTAGCTGACGTAGTCGGAATCGCTGCTGTCGAGGAGTGCGGCCACGTTCGCGCCACCGAGCGCCGCGATTGCTGCCGGTCCGCCAGGCCCGCCGAAGGCGCCGCGCCCAGCGAATCCACCTGGACCGCCCGCACCGCCACGTCCACCGCGGCCGCCTCCGGGAAGACTGATTCGAGCGATGGCGTTGATGTAGTAGTCGCCCGGCATCAAGCCCCAGACGCGGTAGGTACCGCGATCGTCGGTTTGTCCGCTTCCCGCCGGCGTGAGGCGGCGATCGCCTTGCAGGTATTGGTAGCGCATCACGCGCACCATCACACCGGCCATCGCTTCGCCGTCTTCGTCCATGATCCGGCCGCCAATCACGCTGCCGCGCGGCAGCTGGAAATCGACGCCTTTCAACTGCTGTCCGTCACCGAGTTGCAGCGGCGTTCCCGCCTGCAACGGACGCCGCTGCCCGTACGAAAGGGCGACAAAACCGGACTTCGAGGCGTTGACCGTGTAGCGGCCGGCCGGGAGTTCGCTGAAATCGAACGCGCCGTTCTCGTCGGTCAACAGGCCACGTCCACCGGGAAGTTCGGCAGCGTTGATGAATACTCGCGCGCGCTTGACTGGACGTCCGCTGTCAGCGGCGACGACGCGGCCGGTGATCCGGCCGGTCGGTGTTGGCGCTTGATCCTGTGGCAAGGCCGACGTGTCGCGAGCCGGCTGCTGAGGTCGCTGCCGCTGCGACGCTGGCGGTTGCTGCGCCGTCAGTCCGGCGACGAGCCCCGCGATGCACGTACATGTCGCAACCCAGCGCATACCTACCCTATTAGACAGGAACCGCCGCAGAGCGGTTGACTGTCACGGTTTTTTCACGGCCAATCCGATCCACTCGCCCTCTGACTGTTCCCAGACGACACTGCACGGACGAAACGCCGCCTGCACTTCGTCGCTCTCGCCGGTCATCAGTCCGCTCAGCACCAGCGTTCCGCCGGGCACCGTCGCCGACCAGGAGCTTCGACGCCGCCCGGACGAGCAGTGCCGCCGGTGAGGTTGGCCGTGACGATATCCGCCGGTTCAAGTGCCGCCGAACCGAGATCCGCAACCGTGAACGTGACGCCGGAAGTCCGAGGATTCAGCTGAAGGTTCTCGCGCGCCGACTGGATGGCATCGGGATCGACGTCAATTCCGGTGACGCCGACCGCGCCGAGCGCTCGCGCCGCAATCGCCAGAATTCCGGATCCGGTGCCGACGTCAAGCAACCTCTTGCCCCGTACGTCGATCTGCTGCAGCGCTGCAAGGCAAAGCCTCGTCGTCGCGTGGTGACCAGTGCCGAAGCCCATGGAGGGCGCGATCACGATGCTGAGGTGATTGGGGATTGGGGATTGGGGATTAGTGGGGAAGACGGTGATTTGGCCGACGGTGATTGGTGGCAGCCCTTCCTGCGAGCGGCGCGCCCAGTCGTCGTCGGGCACTTCGACTGGTGACGTTCGGAATTGCGGCGCCAGCGCGCGGTGCGCGGCGTCGCGGTCGCTCACCGTCAGAAAAAATGCGCGGACGCCGTCGTCGCGTTCCTCAATCGCGGTTGGTGAGAAATCGTCGAGCGCAGCGTAGAGCAGATCGATGTCGGTGAATCGCAAATCGAGGGCGGGATAATTCTTCATCCAATCTGCTTGCGATTATCCAAACATGTCCTTCACGCGATCGAACAGATTGCGCTCGTCTTCGTCCTCACGCTGGCGCGGCTCGAATTTTTCCGCCGGCAGCACCTTCGCCAGTTCATCGAGCAGGCGGCGCTGCTCTTTCGTCAGCCGGCGCGGGGTGCGCACCTGGACCGTCGCAAACAGATCCCCGCGGCCGCGGCCGTTCACGTCCGGCATCCCTTTGCCACGCAGGCGCAACGTCGTCCCGGTTTGCGTGCCTTCCGGCACTTTCACCGATTCGGATCCGTCGAGCGTCGGCACCTGGATCTCGCCGCCGAGCGCCACCGTGGTGAAATTGACGGGAATTTCGCAGAACAGGTTGATGCCGTCGCGCCGGAAAAACTCGTGCTCCTGCACCTGGACGACGACGTAGAGATGACCCGCCGGTCCGCCGAGAATTCCCGATTCGCCTTCGCCCTGCAGCCGTAACTGCTGACCAGTGCCGATGCCGGCGGGAATCTTAACCGTCAGCTTTTTCTCGCGCGTGATCCGTCCGGCGCCGCGGCACGTCGTGCATGCCTTGGTGATGACCTTGCCGGCGCCGCGGCATTGCGGGCAAGTGCGGGCCACGGTGAAGAATCCCTGCTGAAAACGAACCTGTCCCTGGCCGCGGCACTGCGAGCAGGTTTGCGGCGTCGATCCGGGGGCCGAGCCGGATCCCTGGCAGGTCTCGCAGTTTTCCTGTCGAGGAATCTGGATCGAGGTTTCCGTGCCCTTCGCCGCTTCTTCGAAGGTGATTTCCAGGTCGTACCGCAGGTCGGCGCCACGCTGCGGACCGCCGCGACGACGGCCACCGAAGATGTCGCCGAAGCCAAAAATATCGCCGAGTCCGCCGAGAATGTCTTCGAAGCCGGTGAAGACACTCGGATCGAAACCACCGCCTGCACCGGCCGCGGAGCTGACGCCAGCATGGCCGAAGCGGTCGTACATCTGCCGCTTTTCGGGATCGGCAACGACCGCGTACGCTTCGGCGGCTTCTTTGAATTTCTCTTCAGCGGCGTGGTCGCCGGGATTGCGATCCGGGTGATATTTCATCGCCAGCTTGCGGTAGGCGCTTTTCACTTCCGAATCGGACGCACTGCGTTCGACGCCGAGAACTTCGTAGTAGTCGCGCTTGCTCACGACGCTTTTGCCACCTTCACCATGGCGGGCCGGAGCAGGCGCTCGCCGATGCGATAACCCTTTTGCAACTCGCCGGTGACTTCACCCTCGCGATGATCCGGGCTAACTTCGTGGACAACCGCCTGGTGGATGTTGGGGTCGAAGTCGGCGCCGAGCGATTGAATGGCTGTGATGCCTTTCTTACGCAGCAGATCCTGCAGCTTCGCATAAATCAGCTCGACACCCTTGCGATACGAATCGCCGCCGTCGGCGGCCGCTACGGCGTCAACGGTGAGGGCGCGCTCGAAGTCGTCGACCACCGCCAACAGGTCCTGCAGCAAGTTCTCGACCGCCTCGTCCGCGTGTTCACGACGCTCTTTTTCGACGCGCCGCCGGTAATTGTCGAACTCTGCCGCTTTGCGCATCCAGCGATCGCGATAGTCGTCGCGCTCGCGCTGCAAGTCGGCGGTCGGATCGGCCGGCGCCTCCGCAGCCGACGTAGTTTCCACCGGGTCCGAAACGTGTTCTTCGCTCATATCACCCTTGGTTAATTGGGATCGCGCAGCACTCGCGACACGGCCTGCGCCGCGCCGTCCACGACCGCGATGGCGCGCGAGTAGCGCATGCGCGTCGGTCCGATTACACCGACCGTCCCCGAGCCGGTGCCTGCGTCGTAGGTGGACGCGACCAGACTGAATGGACGCAGACTCGGATCAAGGTGTTCGGCGCCGATCACGACCGTCAAGCCTGGACCGTCGATGTATTCGTTCAGCAGGTTCAACAGCCGCCGTTTTTCCTCGATCATCGCCAGCAGCGCCTGCAGCATCGTCATCGACAGGCCGCTGCCGTCTTCGAGAAGCGATGATGCGCCTTCGACATAAATCGCCGGCTGATCCGGAAGGTCGGCAAATGTCGACGAAGCCAGACGCATCGCGCGTGCCAGCAGCGCGTCATACATCAACCGCTCTTCATCGACGCGCTCGAGCACTGCTTCGCGTGCCCGATGAATAGGCGTTCCAGAAAATTCCGCGTTGAGATAGTTGGCGGCCTGACGCAGGTCGTCTGCCAGCAGCGGCTCGCCCGGGTCGATCACTTTCTGAATCACGTGCCCTCCGCGCGCGACGATCACGACCAGCACACGCGTTTCAGAAAGGGGAACGAACTCGACGCGTTCGAACACGGCGCCTTCGTTCGAGGTGCGGATTGCGAACCCGACCGAACGTGAGGCTTCGGACAGGACATGAGACACCTGCGGCAGCAACGTGTCGAGCCGGCGGTCGTTCGTCTCGCGCCGGAGCCGTGCTTCTACGGCGTTGGCGGCTCGGCTCGGGCGCTTCGCCTCGAGCAGCAGGTCAACATAGAAACGGTAACCACGGTCGGTCGGGATTCGGCCGGCGGAAGTGTGCGGTTGCTGGACGAACCCTTCTTCTTCGAGACGCGCCAGAATGTTGCGCACGGTCGCCGACGACACTCCGAGCCCAGCTGCCGTCACAAGTACAGACGACGCAACGGGTTCCCCCGAGATGATGAACTCACGTACCAGCGCAGCCAGGACGCGTCGCGAGCGGTCGTGTGTTTCCATGTGGTGTCGGGCTGAGTTCGGGTACCGTACTAATTAGCACTCAAACCCTGAGAGTGCTAAGTCATTATACAAGTAAAGGTGTGCGGCTCGAACAGCCTTCGCCCAAATGGCGGTCGGCGTTTCTCGAGATGGCTCGCGATTTCGAGGCTGCCGGGGAGCATCGCTACGCGCCCGCGCTGCAGGACTTCGATGCCTATCTCAGTAAGGTTGAGGCTGGTCGCCGCGCTACTGACCTTCCAGTTGGCTGGGTTCCGGCGGCCGAGTTCTGGCTCGAAGACGCTGGCCGGATTGTCGCTTGCGCCCGCCTTCGACTCGCTTTGACACCTGAACTCCTCGAGGAAGGCGGTCACATCGGCTACGACGTTCGTCCTTCGATGCGGCGCCGCGGATACGGAACAGCGCTGCTTCGGCTGGCGCTGGTCGAAGCGCAAGCGCTCGCAATCGATCGAGTCCGCGTAACCTGCGACGATGACAATATCGGCTCGATCGCTGTGATCGAGCGAAACGGCGGCGTCCTGGACGGACGAGTGACGTCGAAGCGGACCGGCAAGACGGTCCGGCAGTACTGGATCGAGTGCCAGCAGTGAACCAGGCCGCGAGGCGCGGCGTCTTGCCTGATTGACGAGGACGTGACCAGCCGATGCGTGAAGCGGCCGAGACGTTGGCGATTACGGTGAGCGGCCCAGACGCCGAGCTCGAGCGGGAATTTGAAACCCGCCTGATCGAGTCGTCCACCCTCGCGTTTCGCGTTGCATTCAGCGTCCTTCGCCATCGGCAGGATGCGGAAGATTGCGCGCAGGAAGCCTTAACGAAGGCCTACCGCGGCTTTCGACAGCTGCGCGATCGGAATCGCTTTCGTTCGTGGCTGGTGCGAACAACCTGGCGTCTCGCTCTCGATTTTCAGCGCGGTAGCCGGCGGCGGCTCGCGCGAGAGTCGGTCGTCGAAGCGACAACCGAGGCGGACGCCGCGGAAACCGTGCTGCAACGCGAGCGCGCGCGCCGGCTGTGGGCGGCCATCGATGCGCTACCTGAAAAGCTGCGCGTGGTGGTTGTCCTGGCGAACATGCAGGAGCACGACGTTGCGGAAGTCGCCGCGTTGCTCGACGTTCCGGAGGGCACGGTCAAGTCGCGGCTGTTTCTGGCCCGCCAGCGGTTGAAGGAGCTGTTGCAATGACCATCGATCAGGAATTGCGGGCAGCGCTCAATGTCGAGCCGTCGCCCGAATTCGTCGCCAGGGTGCGCACGCGAATCGCGAACCAGCCGCAACCGCGGGGCTGGCGGATCTGGTGGCTCGCCGCGCCCGCAGCGGCCGCGCTGGTGGTGATGCTGGCGGCGCTATTCGCCTCGCGGCCGGCCACCGGCGTCGATTCACAAGGAGTGCCGCTGCTCGAATCGCGAACGTTGCCGGCCGTTATGGCGCCGAACATCGCCGCGCCGCAACTGCAGGTTTATGAACCGGCCACGCTGCAGGTTGCGCGTGCGAAGCCTGAATCGGAGGTCGTGATCGATCGGGCCGAAGCGAACACCCTGCGGCGTTTGGTGTTTGGGCCGCCGCTGAACATCGACCAACCCTACGTCGGGACAACTCTGGCGGCGATTGAAATCACGCCGCTGTCGATTGAACCGCTGCCGATCGGTAGCGAAGGAGTACGACAGTGACCAAGCATGTGAAATGGATGGCAATGGCGCTGTGTGCCGGACTTGCGGTTCCGGCCGCGGCGCAGCCCCAGCCGGCAGCCAAAGATGTGGTGACCCCTCTCAAAGTGCAGGTGGTGCTGTCGCGCTATCAAGGCGAGAAGAAGGTGAGCAGCATGCCGTACACGCTCGCATTCAACGTGCTTGGCGCGGCGCCAGGCGGGCAGGGCGTCGGCAGCATCCGCATGGGCTCGAAGATTCCGATCAAGATGCTGATCATGCCGGTGATCGACGGCCAGAAGATGCCGACAGGCGGTCCGGTTCAGTACCAGGATGTGGGTACCAACATCGATTGCCGCACCATCGCATTTGCCGATGGCCGCTTCAGCGTTGAAGTGACCGTTGACGATACGTCGGTGTACGCCGACGAGTCGGGCAAGCCGGCGGATCAACCCTCGTTCCGGTCGTTTCGCGCCACCAATTCGATGATTCTGCGTGACGGCCAGAGCGGCCAGTTCACCAGCGCGGTGGACAAGGTGAATGGAGAAGTGACGAAGATCGACGTGACGTTGACGGTCGTTAAGTGAACCACAGCGGCACCGAGAGATGAACCACAGAGACACCGAGACACAGAGAGTGAGCGGCGAGCGGCGAAGGCCTCAGGACCGTCCAGTTCGGCGGGCGGCGCGTAGCGCCGCGGAAGGACGCAGCGATCGGCGCAAATGAAACGCCAGGCTCCGGTGCGTCTCATTTGCGCGGATCGCTGCGTCCTTCCGTGGGACCGGCTTCGCCGGTCCACCCGCCGAACTGAGACCCGTTCGCTCTGTGGCTCTGTGACTCGGTGGTGATCTTTTGCCAGCAGTTACGCGCGCCCGCGCTCGCCGAAAGTGACCGATCGGTCCGCGAGCTTCCGCGCCGCGGCGCGCGCGTCGGCCGCGACCTTTGCTCGATCGACGCGCAGCGGGATGAAGTCGTCCACCAGTACTTCGCCATCGACGATCGTCGTCCGGACGTCGCTGCCGCGGGCGGCGTAGACCAGCGTCGAGTACGGATCGGGACCGGGCGCCAGGTGCGGGCGGTCGCGGTCGACGATGATCAGGTCGGCTTTTTTGCCGCGCTCGAGCGACCCGATTTCGTGTTCGAGTCCCAGTGTTCGCGCGCCAGACCGAGTGGCCATCCACAAGACCTCTCGCGCCGGCAGCACGCCCGGTTCTTTGCGCATCGCCTGCAGAATTCCCGCGAGCCGCATTTCTTCGAACATGTCGAGGCGGTTGTTGCAGGCTGCGCCGTCCGCACCGAGCGAAACGGTGATCCCTCGCGCCCGCATCTCCGGCACCGGCGCGATGCCTGAACCGAGCTTCAAATTCGAGCCGGGGCAGTGCATCACTTTGACGTCGTGAGCTGCCAGCAGCTCCTGATCGCGATCGTCTGCCCAGACGCAGTGCGCCGCGCACAGGCGCGGTGACGCCAGCTTGAGATTCGCCAGGTACTCGATGTTGCTCCGCGCGCCCGACAACTGCTTGACGATCGCAATTTCGTCGCGAGATTCGGCGGCGTGCGTGTGAACCAGCACGTTGCCCTGATCCGACAGCGCCGCTACTGATTCCAGCAGCTCGCGCGAGCACGACACCGCAAACCGCGGCGCGAATGCCGCGTGCAGCCTGCCGCCCGCCGCTCCGTCCCAGCGCTGCCGAATTGCCAGGCTCTCTTCAATCGATGTCCGGGTCTGTTCCTGTAACCGCTTCGGCACCTCGGAGTCGTAATCCATCATGCACTTACCGATCGTGGCGCGCAGGCCGCTTTGCGCGACTTCCTCGAACACCACGTCCGTGTCGTGCACCGTCTCCATCGTCAGCACCGTGGTCGTACCGCTCGACAGCAACTCGGTGGTCGCAAGCTGCGCGGCGGCGCGCAGCGTTTCCGGTGTGTGCGCCGCCTCCATCGGCCACACGCGCGTGCGCAGCCAATCCATCAGCTTCAGGTCGTCGGCATAGCCACGAAACAGCGTCTGGCAGAGATGGATGTGAGTTTGGATCAGGCCTGGCAGGACGTAGCCGCCGGCTGCGTCGATCTCTCGATCGTGACGATCGGTGAGGTTCGACCCGATCGCAGCGATCCGTCCGTCGCGGATCGAGAGGTCGCCCTGAACGACGTCGAAACCATCGTTCATCGTAACGATGGTGCCGCCCCGAACGAGCAGCGAGCTCACGACGAACAGGAGCTGACGACCGGCGACGTCGGACTTTCGACTTCGACAGACTTCCGACTTTCGACTTCAGACTTCGAGACTTCCGAGGTGTCCACCTCATCGCCGCCGGATGTTCCTTGCCATGTTTCACGGCGATCAGCTCCGCGAGGATGCTGACGGCAATTTCCTGCGGCGTCACGGCGCCAATGTCGAGACCAATTGGCGCGTGCACTTTTGCGAGCAGTTCGGGCGCCATGTGATCGGCCACCAGCGCGTCGTAAATCCGTGCCACTTTGGCGCGGCTGCCGATCAGGCCGAGGTAGCGCAGTTCGCGCGGGGCAAGCACACGTAACGCTTCGAGATCGTTGGTGTGGCCGCGCGTCACGATCACCGCATACGCGTGCGCCGGGAGATTCGCGCGATCGATCCAGGCCGGAATGTCGTCGACGACGACTTCGACCGCCTGCGGAAACCGCTCGCTGTTGGCGAATTTCTCGCGGTCGTCGACGATGTGGACGCGAAAACCGACGTCGGCGGCGAGGCGGCCGAGATGAAAGCCAACATGGCCGGCACCGATGATGTATAGCTCGGGCGATGGCTCGATCGGTTCAATATAGACGTCCATCGTGCCACCGCAGATCAGCCCCGTCTCCTGCGCGAAGTCGTCGGACAGCTCGTAGTGAATCAGTTCAGGCCGGCGCGTCTTGATGGCCTCGCGCGCTTTCCAGAACGCGTCGTTTTCGTAGCAGCCGCCGCCGATTGTGCCGACGATTCGGCCGTCCGCGAACACCAGCATCTTCGCGCCGACGCGCTGCGGCGTCGAACCCATTGTCGACACGATGGTGACGAGCGCCGCCGATTCGCCCCGTTCGAGCGCGTCAGAGACTGCGGCGAAGACTTCCTGGTTCATGGTCTAAGCGGATTATACCGGCGGCGGTATTCTCTTGCAGTTCTTTGACGAACTTTGCGTTCGCGTGCATCAGCGAGCGATAGTAAATCATGCGAGTCCACTAGCGATGTAACTCGCAGGCGGTCGTCGGCTCCGTCCCCGCCCGGAATGCCTCGTTGAACGGTTTTGGACACGCCGGCGTCGCCAGTTTTCCGCTCAACGGGTCAATGTCGACAAAGGTAATGCCGTCCGGGACGTCGAACGGCACGCTGGACCGGCCGGCGAGCGCGGCCTTCATGAACTGGATCCAGATCGGCAACGCCGCCTGCGCGCCGCTGAGTCCGACCGGCTGGTTATCGTCGAACCCCACCCAGACGACGGTCAGCAACTCCGGGGTAAATCCGACGAACCAGGCGTCACGCAGATCGTTGGTGGTTCCGGTTTTGCCCGCCGCGTCGAGTGCAAAACCCTGCGATCGCACCGCCGCGGCAGTCCCCTCGTTGATCACGCTGCGCATCATGTTCGTGACCAGATAGGTCGTGTCGGGTCGCGTCACCGTCTTCGACCGTTCGCTCGAGGCGCGCGTCACGTCCTGACCGCCCTTGATCACGCGCAGGACGTTCTTGAGCGGACGCTCGATGCCGCCGTTCGGGAAAATCGTGTAGGCGGTCGCGATTTCGTACGGCGTCGCTTCGAACACGCCAAGCGCGATTGATGGATAAGGCTTCGGAGGATTGCCGATACCGAGCGACTTCCACAGGTTCGAGACGTGGTTGTAACCTGCGGCCTCGGCGACGTGAATGGTACCGAGGTTCCGCGACTTAGCCAGCGCCCGGCGATAGGTGATCGGGCCGTCATACTCGTTCTCGTAATTTGCCGGCTCCCAGACCTGGTCGTCGAAGGTAAACGTCTCCGGCTCGTCGTTGGTGATCGTCGCCGGCGTGATGTCGGTGCGTCCTTCGGCTGCCGCTTGTTCGAATGCCGCGAGATAGACGAACGGCTTGAAAGTCGATCCCGGTTGCCGTCGCGAGAGAATCGCGCGGTTGTATTGCGACTGGTTGTACGACCAGCCGCCGACGAACGCGAGAATTTCACCGGTGCGCGGATCCACGGCAATCAGGGCAGCTTCGGCTTTGCCGTTCCGCTTGCGGCGCGACAGCAGTTTGTCGACGTTGGTCAGTCCGTCGCGGACGGCGTCCTGCGCGACGCGCTGAAGATGCAAATCGAGTGTGGTGAACACATCGACCGACTGGTTGGTGGTCGTCGTCAGTTTGGGATACGAGTCGATGAGCGACTGAGTGACGTAGTCGACGAAATACGGCGCTTCGGCTTCCAGGGCGCGCGCCACCATGATCAACGGTTCCTTGGCCGCCTGGTCTGCTGCCTGCTGTGTGACGTATTCGGCGTCGGCCATCGCCTGGAGCACGACGTTGCGGCGTTCCTTTGCACGAACTGGATTGTTGAAGGGCGAGAGGGCGGACGGCGACTGGATGACGCCGGCGATGGTTGCGGCCTCGGCGAGCGAGACGTTGCTGACGTCCTTGCCGAAGAATAAGCGTGACGCTTCGGCCACGCCAAATACCGCGAACGATCCGCGCTGGCCGAGCGGGATATCGTTCAAGTACATCTCGAGAATTTCGTCCTTCGAGGCGCGCTGCGTCAGCACCAGCGCAACCCAGATCTCCAGCGCTTTGCGCTTCGGCGAACGGGCGCGCGCCTCCTGCAGCGTCATGTTCATCCCCTCGAACTTCGGCAGGAACACGTTGCGCACCAGCTGTTGGGTGATTGTCGAGCCGCCGGCGAGATAACCGCGGCGTCCGGTCACATACGAAAACAGCGCGCCGATCATGCCAATCGGATCGACGCCAGGATGTTCGTAGAAGCGGTGATCTTCGATCGCCAACACCGCCTGGGTCATTCGTGGCGCGATGGTCGACAGCGCAACCGGCCGGCGCTTTTCGCGTTCACCGGAAATCAGCGACGTCAGCACCGGCGCGTCGAGAACGAGCCGCTCACTTGGCTTGTTGCCGAGCTCGAGCTGCAGCACGCGGTCGGCAGGGCGTTTTGGCGGCGGCGGTTTGCGCGTGGCCGCGGCGCGCGCCGCAGCCGGAGCTGGCCGCTCAAAAACGACCTTGACGAGCTGTCCCTTGAACTCCGGGCCGCGGGGCACCAGCGAAACGGTGCCGGTGCCCACGGCAAATTCACCGGCACGCTCCGCTGTCGTCCGCTCGGCGTAGCCAAGGTCATTCAGGCGATCGATCAACTGCCGATCGGTCAGCGACTGCCCGCGTCGCAGTTCGAGCGGCCGTGCCAGGACCCGAGGCAGGGTGGTCTGGCGTTCGCCGTGAAGCCGCTCGTCGATCAGCCCCGCGAAGCGGACGTAATAGTAGGCGGCGAGAAAACAGCCAATCACCAGCGGAACCGTCAGGGCAAGCGCCGTCATCCGCACCCAGCGCTTTCGCCAGATGCCGACGATGCGAATCTTCAACCGTGTTACGGCAGGTTTAGATGGTGACAATCCAATGACGCCCCAGGTCGAGCGGTAGCTCCTCGTCTAAACGACTGATCAGCGCCGGTCCGTACTGATTCAGGAACGAAACGAAGCCAATCGTGCGTTCCTGTGCGTGGCCGCTGGGGAAGGCCAACGCGCGCGCGTGAATGAACTGGCGGCGGAGGGTTTCGTCGCGGCGTTTCGCCGCGGAGATCATCTTGTTGTGCAGTGTCTGCAGGTCGTGCTGCATGCGGGACAGCGTCGATCGCGCTGCTCCCTCGAGTGTCGGATCGAGCGCCGGCATCGCCTGGACGACGCGCTCCATTTGTGCCTCGATCGTGCGCGACGCATCGGTGAACGATTCTTCGACCGCCGCCGGAATCTGCGTCTTCAACAGGTCGTTCAGCGCCGCTTCGTCCTGCGGTTGCAGCGCCTCGAGCGGCATCTTGTACTTGTTCAGGAAGCGCGCCGATGCCGAATCGACCAGCGTGGCGGTGGCGCGCGGATACATCAGCGGCATCGGCACGCCGAAGTGATGGTAGACGCCGCGCAACTGCCCGAGATAGGCGAGCTCGTTCGGCCCGGCCACGTAGCAGATCGTCGGGAAGAGAGTGTCCTGCACCACTGGTCGCAGCAGCACGTTCGGGCTGAATCCGGACGGGCGCTCGGTCGCCTGTTGCACGAATGTCGCGGCGGGATATCGATCGTCGCCGACGATGAAACTGCCGTCCTGCTGACGGATCGATCGCCGGCCACCTTTCAGGTGAAAGAGCGCGAGGCTGTCGTCCTGCGCGTGCACTTGCGCGTGATAGCCGCGCGCTGTCAAATCCGATCCGGCGAGCGCCGCGAGCTTGACGGTCTGGCCCGGCATCGACAATTCGCGGGCAAAGACCTGGCTGACCAGCGGCTTGGACGCGGCATCGGACGAGTCGTAGACCACCAGGCCGCGTTCGCCGAGAACGTGCTCGACCCAGCGGCCGAATGCGTCGGCCATTCCAATGCCCGGCTCGTAGGCTCGTCGCAGTCCGGCCATCACGTTGTCGCGGAATTCCGATGGCGGCAACAGCTGTTCGAGTTCGTTGAGGGCTTTGTTAATCGCGTCGGAGTCGAGGCGGATGGTGGCAACCGGGGCAGGGTCGGCGCCGGGCCGCGCCGGAAGCGAAACCGTGCGCGGCGTCAGCGTGTCATCGAAGACGGTACACGACCGGACCTCCTCCCAGTCGTGATCTTCGGCGTCGATCCAGAACACCGCGATCGCCGGAACGTCGTGATCGCGCGTGACCTGCTCGGCCAGTTTGATCGCCGTCATCGCCTTCAGCAACGTGAACAGCGGTCCGCCGAACAGCCCGGCTTGTTGGCCGGTGACGATTGCGACCGTGCGTCGATCCGCAAGCAGGCGGCCCGCGGCGATGGCGTTCGGCGGCGCACCACGTCGAGATTGCTGGCGCCCGATCACGTCGGCGATCGCATCGCGGCGACGGTCGTGCGCTTGCGTTCGCGCAATCGCATCGGCCCAGGCGGCACGATCGGCTGGGTTGCCTGAAAAGAACGGCTCGACCGCCCGAAAATCGTACGCGTAATCGGCGGCGAGGCGGCGAATCCAGGGAAAGCGCCGGACATCGACGGGGATTCGGACGGAAGGGTCTTCGGACGCGGCCGATGCGGGTGAAGTTGAGTTGACTTGCACCAAGCGCCTACTGTCTCAGAGCGTCGCGGAAACTGTCAACCATGTTAAACTTAGGCGCCTTCCACACAGGAGTCTCCGCTGGAGAGTACCGCGCCCCCAGACGCGTTCGGACCGTTTCGTGTTCTTCATCAGATTGGTGCGGGGACGTTGGGACCGGTGTTTCGTGCATATGACGCCGGGCGCGAGAAACTGGTTGCAGTCAAACTCTTCAAGCTGGACCTGCCGCCCGAGCGTGTGCATCAGCTCGTGGCCAATTTTGAACAACTGATCGCGGCCGATCTGACGCATCCCGCGATGGCGGTGCCGCTGGCAACCGGTATCGCGGACGTTTCCGCCTATCTCGCGCAGGACTATGTCGCCGCCGAGTCGCTCGACCTGGCGGTGCGCGAGTACGGAGCGGCACCCGCCGCCGACGCGTTGCGCGTCGCCGCGCAGCTCGCTGGCGCGCTCGATTTTGGCGCGGTGGTCAACATCGCGCACGGCGCGTTACATCCCCGCGACATCCTGCTGTCGGCGGACGAAACGCGAATGACCGGGATCGGTGTCGCGCGCGCGCTCGAGAAGGTTGGCGTCGCGGTCCCGGTTCGGCGTCCCTACACCGCGCCGGAACGAATCGCCGGCGGCGCCTGGGATCGCCGCGCCGATGTCTTCAGCCTGGCATCGTTGATTCACGAACTGCTGTGGGCGAAGCGAATCACCGGAACCGGCGATCACATCGCGGACACGCTGACGGCAATTCCCGGCACCGACTTCGCCGCGCTGAAACGCGTCTTTGCGCGGGCCCTTGCCGATCGGCCTGACGCGCGTTTTGAGACAGCGCTCGAATTCGTCGATGCGCTGAAGAACGCTTTCCCCGACGTCACGATCAAAGAGCCGGTCGGCCGCAAAAAGGTCAGCCGGCGACCGACCGAATTCGAACCGCAGTTGCCGCTGGATGAACCGCCGCACGATGTCCCGGTGGCGCCAGTTGCGGCCGTTGCGGCAATTCCTGAAGCAGCGGCGCCGGCGTTCGATGCCAGCGCGTTGGACATTTGTGCCGCCGAAGAAGCACGTTTTGAGCAGGTCGAATCGGCACCAACACTGGTTGCACCGGAAGACATCGCCCCGATCCGTGACCAGCCCGACACGCGGATTCAGGAACCGCCGCCGATCTCGATGATCGAACAGTCGCGCTCTGCGGTCTGGCCGTTGGTCGCGTCCCTGGTGATCGGACTGGCGCTCGGATTCGCCGGCGGCTACGGCGTCGGCACGCGCGAGCGGCCGCTGGCGTCCGCGTCCCCTTCCGCCGAACGGCCGGCGGGCCGGGATGCGACCGACGTTGCGATTGCGGAGCCGAAACCACCGCCTGCATCCGAGGCGGTGTCGCCGGTGGCAGTACCGCGTGAGCCGGCGACGCCGCCCAGCCCCCCGGCGCGCCGCGAACCTACCGCGCCCCCTGCGAGTCGCGAATCGCCCGCGCCGAGCCGGTCAGCCGCTGCTCGCCCCACACCAGAGCGCCCATCGTCTCGCCGTCCTCCGCCCCCGCCCCCGCCGCCTCCAGCGTCCGCGACGAGCGGCCGCTATCAAGGCGGATTGACTGTCGATTCGCGGCCGACCGGCGCGCGAGTGTTTCTCGATGGGCGATTGGTCGGAACGACGCCGCTGACGATCGCCACCGTGCCGGCCGGCGAGCACGCGATCAGACTCGAACGAGACGGCTACCGGCGCTGGTCGTCGTCGGTGCGAGTGGTGGCGGCGGAGCAGAATCGGGTGACGGCATCACTCGAGAGATGACGGCGACGTCTTCTTCGTGGTTTCGTGTCTTCGTGGTTTCGTGATGATCGGATGGCGATGAAACACATGGATGCAATTCTTGCACTAGAAGACGGCACCTGGTTCCGCGGCCAGGCCGCAGGCGCCGAAGGCGAAGCCCGCGGTGAAGTGGTCTTCAACACCAGCATGACCGGTTACCAGGAAGTGCTGACCGATCCGTCGTACTCCGGGCAGATCGTCACCATGACCTGTCCCGAAATCGGCAACTACGGCGTATCGCCGGAGGACGTCGAGTCGCGGCGGCCGCACGTCGCCGGCTTCATCATCCGCGACGAGTCACCGATCTCGAGCAACTGGCGCGCCGCAGGAACGCTGCGCGGTTATCTCGTCGACAATAAGATTGTCGCCATTTCGGATATCGACACGCGCGACCTGACGCGGAAGCTGCGGTCGGGTGGCGTCATGCGCGGCGTTATCGGTACCGGTAATCAGCTCGACGAGAAAGCGCTGATCGCGACGGCCAATGCGATCCCGCAGATGGAAGGTTCAGACCTGGTCAGCGAAGTGACCACGGAGGCTGCGTTCGACTGGCCGCGTGAGGATCCGGACGAGTTCGGCATTTCGCCGGCGCGCGTCGCGAAACGACGCCTGAAAATTGCCGCCTACGATTTCGGCATGAAGTGGAACATCCTGCGCCGGCTCAGCGCGCATGGCTGCGATGTCCGTGTCTATCCGGCAACGACGCCGGCGTCAGAACTGCTCGCGACCAAACCCGATGGCGTCTTCCTCAGCAACGGTCCCGGCGATCCGGCGCCGCTGACCTACGCGATTGATAACGCGAAACAGCTCGTCGCGTCGGAGACGCCGGTCTTCGGCATCTGCCTCGGCCATCAGATTCTTGGCCTGGCGATGGGCGGCAACACCTACAAGCTGAAGTTCGGCCATCGCGGTGCCAATCATCCGGTGAAGAAACTCGACACCGGCAAGGTGGAAATCACCTCGCAGAATCACGGCTTTGCGGTGGATCCGAAATCGTTGCCGGACGACGTGGCGGTGACGCATCTGAATTTGTACGACGGCACCGTCGAGGGATTGAAGCACACGAAGCGTCCGGTGTTCTGCGTGCAGTATCATCCGGAAGCCTCACCCGGCCCGCACGACGCGGACTATCTGTTCGACGATTTTCTGGAGCTCATTGAGGGGACTAGGGGACTGAGGGACTAGGAAGAGACTACAGCGGGCATCCCAGTCCACCCTCCGCATATGCCGAAACGCACCGACATCAAACGGGTTCTCATCATCGGCTCGGGGCCGATTGTCATCGGCCAGGCCTGCGAGTTCGACTACTCCGGCAGTCAGGCGTGCAAGGCGCTGCGCGCCGAAGGCCTCGAAGTCGTTCTCGTCAACAGCAATCCGGCGACGATCATGACCGACCCGGAACTGGCCGATCGAACCTACGTCGAGCCGCTCACGCCCGAAGTGCTCGCCGCGATCATCGAAAAGGAACGGCCGGATGCGTTGCTGCCGACGGTCGGCGGCCAAACCGCCCTGAACCTTGCCGTCGATCTGGCGGCGGCCGGCACGCTCGAGAAATTCAACGTCAAGCTGATCGGCGCGTCGATTACCGCGATCAAGGTGGCCGAGGATCGCCAGTTGTTCAAGGACGCGATGCGCGAGATCGGTCTCGACGTTCCGCAGAGCGGCCTGGCGCGCACGCTCGATGAAGCGGTCAACCTGGCGCGCACGCTCGGCTTCCCGATTGTGATTCGTCCATCGTTCACGCTCGGCGGCGTCGGTGGCGGCATCGCCTACAACATCGAAGAGTTTCGCGAGCTCGCCGAACGCGGCCTCGAGCTCAGCCCGGTGCACGAAGTCCTGATCGAGGAGTCGGTCATCGGCTGGAAGGAATTCGAGCTCGAGGTGATGCGCGACGTTGCCGACAACTTCGTCGTCATCTGTTCGATCGAAAACATCGACCCGATGGGCGTCCACACCGGCGACAGCATTACCGTGGCGCCGATCCTGACGCTGACCGACAAGGAATATCAGCGGATGCGCGATGCAGCACGTCGCATCATCAGCCGAGTCGGCGTCGAAACCGGCGGGTCGAATATTCAGTTCGCGGTCAACCCGGCCGACGGCCGGATGGTCGTCATCGAGATGAATCCGCGGGTGTCGCGATCGTCCGCGCTGGCGTCGAAGGCCACCGGGTTCCCGATCGCGAAGATCGCGGCCAAGCTGGCGCTCGGCTACCACCTCGACGAGATCCCCAACGACATTACCCGGCTGACACCGGCGTCATTCGAACCGACCATCGACTACGTCGTCGTCAAGATTCCGCGCTGGAATTTCGAGAAGTTCCCGCAGGCCGACCGCACCCTGACCACGCAAATGAAATCGGTGGGCGAGGCGATGGCGATCGGCCGCACCTTCAAAGAAGCCTTCATGAAGGGTGTGCGGTCGCTGGAACTGGGCCGAAGCGGCCTGCTGTTCGCGCCTTCCAGCATGGACGACGAAGACGACGCGGCGCTGCGGAAGCGATTGGCGATTCCGAGCGATCGCCGGATGTGGGACTTGTTCCGCGCGATTGGGCGCGGCTGGCCGATCGATCAGCTGCACGAAATCACCAAAATCGATCCGTGGTTTCTGCGTCAGTTCGCCGAAATCGCGGAACTGCGGAAGCATGCAGAAGCCGCCGGCCTTGACGGCCTGACCACGCCGGAACTGCGGCGGCTGAAACGCGCCGGGTTCGGCGACCAGGAATTGTCGATCGCCGTCAACGCCAGCGAAACCGCGGTGCGCGAGCGCCGGGTTGCCGACGGCCTGAAGCCGGTTTACAAGCGCGTCGACACCTGCGCCGCCGAGTTCGAATCGTTCACGCCGTACTTGTACAGCGCCTACGAATACAGCGACGAAGCGGCGCCGAACGACCGCCGCAAGGTCGTGATTCTCGGCAGCGGTCCGAATCGGATCGGCCAGGGCATCGAGTTCGACTACTGCTGTTGTCACGCCGCCTTCGCGCTGAAGGAAGAAGGCCTCGAGACGATCATGGTCAACTGCAACCCCGAGACCGTGTCGACCGACTACGACACGGCAGACCGGTTGTATTTCCAGCCACTGACGTTCGAAGACGTGATGTCGGTGATCGAAACCGAGCGATCCGCCGGTGGTGAGGTGTCGTGCCTCGTGCAATTCGGCGGGCAGACACCGTTGAAGCTCGCACTCGCGCTGCAGCATGCGGGTGTCAAGATTCTCGGCACCTCGCCCGACTCGATCGATCTGGCAGAAGATCGGAAACGCTTTGCAAAGCTCCTGGCGGATCTCGAGATCACGCAACCCGCGAGCGGCACCGCGACCTCGCGTCAGGAAGCGCGGGATGTTGCCGCGGCGATCGGCTTCCCAGTCGTGGTCCGACCGTCGTACGTGCTGGGCGGCCGCGGCATGGCGATCGTTTACGACGTCGTCACCCTCGACCGTTACATGACGCAAGCGGTGGATGCGTCGCCCGAGCACCCGGTGCTGGTCGACAAGTTCCTGGAAGATGCCTTCGAGTTCGACGTCGACGCAGTGGCTGATGCAACCGGGGCAGTGGTGATCGGCGGCATCATGGAGCACATCGAAGAGGCGGGCATCCACTCCGGCGACAGTTCGTGCGTCGTGCCGCCGTTCATCTGCCCTGAGCGGCACCTGCAGACCATTCGCGACTACACGCGGCGCATCGCCAAGGCGCTGCAGGTGGTCGGCCTGATGAACGTGCAGTACGCCACCAAGGATGATGTGGTGTACGTGCTCGAAGTGAACCCGCGCGCATCGCGCACCATCCCGTACTTGTCGAAGGCCGCCGGCGTTTCGCTGGCGAAGGTCGCGGCCAAGGTGATGGCCGGTCGGACGCTGGCCGATCTCGGGCTGACCAGCGACCTGCAGGTAGCCGGCACGTTCGTGAAGAGCCCGGTGTTTCCGTTCGTGCGCTTCCCCGGCGTCGACACGATTCTCGGTCCCGAGATGAAATCGACCGGCGAAGTGATGGGCGGGTCGTCGAACTTTGGTGTCGCGTTCGCCAAGGCACAACTGGCAGTGGGACAGAAAGTGCCGGAAGGCGGCACCGCCTTTGTCAGCGTCAACAACAAGGACAAGGCGAACCTGTTGCCAATCGCGCGTGATCTCGCCGAGCTTGGATTTCGCTTGATTGCGACCCGTGGGACCGCCGCATTCCTGCGCGCCTACGGCCTGCACGTCGAAGTGATCTACAAGGTCAACGAAGGCCGGCCGAACGTCGCCGACGAAATCGTCAATCGCAAGGTCGACCTGGTGATCAACACGCCGCTCGGCCGCGAGTCGTTCTTCGACGATCGCACTGTTCGCCGCGCGGCGATGATGCACGAAGTGCCGTGCATCACGACGTTGACCGGTGCGGCAGCGGCGGTGCAGGCGATCCGCGCGTTGCGGCAGCAAGGCCTCGGCGTTCGCGCGCTGCAGGACTACTACGCAGGAATTGCCGCGGAAAAAGTCTAGCGCTGGGCAGGAACTGCGTACTTTCCACCTTCGAAGTCACGAAGACACGAAACCACGAAGCCACGAAGCAATCGAAAATGAAGGCTTTTTCGTGGCTTCGTGTTTTCGTAGCTCGATGACGTCATCGACGCACCGATTGTTGCAGGGCCGCGTCGCGTGCGGCATATCGCAGCGCTTCCGAGCCTCGCCCTCCTCTTCGGTGCAGCGCTTGGCCTGTTTCTCCCCGAATCTCCGACACTTTCCGTCTCGATTGCGCTGACCGCGTCCGCCGTGTCTGCGTTCTGGTGCTGGCGCTTCGGAAGCGCGCGCTTGTTCGCGCTGTTCGTCACCGGCGCATTTTTTTCCGGCGCGGTGTTGCTGGCGGCGGTGTGCTGGCAACGCGCCTGGCGACCGCCCTTGCGACTCGCGTTCGAGGCGGCTGCACGCGACGAACGAGCTGAGGCCGCGCGCGACGGCCGCCGACTGCCACTCGACGATGAAGCGACGCTGATCGTCGAGGGCACGTTACGCAGCGACGCCTCGCCCGGCGAGAACGGCGCTGTGCTGGCGATGGACGTCGACGCGTTGTGGCAGGGAGGGCGGAAGTCGCACGGCGGGTGGAGCGGGGAGAAACCGAAGGTTCTCGGGTCTATTAACGTCACGGTGGTTGGCGCGCTGGCGGAAGAACACGTGGGCGACTGGCGCGCCGGTCGTCGCGTGCGGATGCCGGCGCAGCTGCGGCAGCCGTCACGTTATCTCGATCCCGGAGTTCCTGATTACGAGCGTGCGCTGGCGCGGCGCGGCGTCACGCTGGTCGGAACCGTTAAGAGCGGCGCGCTGGTCGAGCTCGTCGCGGGCGGTGGCTGGTGGAACGAATGGCTGGCTTCGGGTCGCGCGGCCGCCAGAGAGATCATCGCGCGGCACGTCGGCCGCTGGAATCCGCAGTCGGCAGCGATTGTGTCGGCGATCGTTATCGGCGACCGCAGTTCGCTGGACGCAGCGCTGCAGCGGCGCTTGCAGGAAGCGGGCACCTATCACGTGATCGCTATCTCGGGCGGCAACATTGCGATTCTTGCCGGCCTGCTGCTCGCAGCATTCCGGATCGCCGGGCTGCTCGGTCGGACGGCGATGCTCGCCGTAGTTGTCCTGTTGGTGGTCTACGCCCAGTTCGTCGGCGGCGGTGCGTCGGTCGATCGCGCGACGCTGATGGCGGTGGTCTATTTTGGCGCGCGCGCGATCGATCATCGTGGCTCACCGCTGAACGCGCTCGCCGCGGTTGCCGCCATCCTGGTCGTTACCAATCCGCTATCGATTCTCGATCCGGCGTTTCTCCTGACGTTCGGCGCAACCTTGGCGATTCTGATCGTCGTCCCGGCCGTGGATCGGCGTCGATTGCCACGAGGAACATCGCTGCTGGCATCGATGCTCGTCGCATCGGCGGCAGCCGAGCTGTTGCTGCTGCCGATCGGCGCGACCCTGTTCGAACGCGTCACGTTGGCTGGACTCGGTTTGAACTTTCTGGCGATTCCATTGATGGGCGTCGCGCAAATTGCGGGCATGATGCTGATACCCGTGGCGCTGGTTTCCTCGCCGGCGGCGGCGGCGATCGGCTGGGTCGCCCACGCCGGTGCCGCAGGTTTGATTTGGTCCGCGAACCTTGTCCGCTTTGTTCCGCTGTTGACATGGAGAATAGCGGCGCCACCGCTCGCCGCGTCGGTCGTCTATTACGCCGCGCTGGCGACGATGTGGTGGTGGCGGCGCAGTCGTTTGGCATCGGTACCGCTCGCTGTCGCGGCGGCGCTCTGGATTCTCGTCAATCCGCCAGCCCTATTCGCGGCAAGCGGCGACGGCCGCCTGCACGTGACGTTTTTCGACGTCGGCCAGGGGGATGCGATGCTGGTCGTGTTTCCGCGCGGCTCGACCATGCTGGTCGACGCCGGCGGCCTCGGCACGACGTCGACGTTCGACATCGGGGATCGCGTGGTGGCGCCGGCCCTGCGCGCCGCCGGTATCAGACGGCTCGACCGCGTCGCGTTGACACACGGCGACGGCGATCACATCGGCGGCGCCGCGTCGATCATCAGCGAATTCAGGCCGCGTGAAGTATGGGAGGGCATACCCGTGCCGCGGTCAGAACCGCTGGCGCTGCTTCGGACCGCCGCCCTCGAGCAGCGCGGCGCCTGGGCGAACGTCTACAGCCCGCACCGGGTCTTGATCGACGGTGTGCAGCTGCGCGCATGGCATCCGCGGCTCGAAGACTGGGAACGTCAGAAAGTCCGTAACGACGATTCGATCGTCCTGGAACTCCGGTGGGGCGATGTGTCAATCGTGTTGACTGGCGACATCGGGAGAGAGGTGGAGCAACACCTCGAGGCAGAGATTCCGCCGGCGCCGCTGCGAGTGGTGAAGGTGCCGCATCACGGCAGCCTGACGTCGAGTTCCGAGGGGTTCGTGAAGGCGCTGCAGCCGACGATCGCGGTCGTCAGCGCCGGGAGGAACAACCACTTCGGTCACCCTGCGCCGGAGGTGCTGCGCAGGTACGAAGCTGAGGGAGCCACAGTGTTCCGGACGGACCGCGACGGGGCGGTGTTTCGTAGAGACCGACGGATCACTCGTTGGACTGTGCACACCTTTACGAACGAGCGCACGTGCGGATTCCACCGGTTGTCACCCACGAAGCCACGAAGACGCGAAGCCACGAAGACTAGCGATGTTGCGAGTTGCCTCCACGTTGCCGCGGAGACGGACCAACTCATCCAACGCGTAATCGGTTGCGGCATCGCAGTCCATACGGCGCTCGGATCTGGTTGTCCGAGAAGGCTTATGCGCGCGCACTCGTCCTCGAGTTCGACGTCCAAGGTATTGCTTACGAACGAGAGAAGCTTGTTCGTGTCGTATATCGAGACAAACGGTCTATCGATGCAGGCTGGATCTCGTTGTTGGCGGCCGTCGATCGTCGAGATCAAGTGCGTTGACTCGCTCCTGCCCGGCCATCGTTCGCAGGTTCTGGTTACCTTGGGCCGCCGAACTAA
Organism: uncultured Acidobacteriota bacterium; assembly: GCA_963695635.1. GTDB lineage: Bacteria > Acidobacteriota > Vicinamibacteria > Vicinamibacterales > CAVVIG01 > DATKHR01. The sequence goes on along the minus strand of CAVOHK010000003.1, from coordinate 26,362 downwards.
GAGCCGGGCTGCTGATGAATTTCAAAACCGGCGCAGGTCGACGGTGCAAAACGCGTCGTGCTTTGAACCGGACTCAGGTCCTTCATCGTGGCTTCGGGCTTCGTGTCTCGTGTTTCGCGCGTTCGGAGTGAGTTTTGCCGGTGTGCGAAGACGGTTTCCGGAGCGAATGGGCCGATCCGGTCAGCCGCGGCGTGAGGCTGTCATTAGAACGCTCATGCAGTTGCCTTCACCCTTTGCCACTCTGCCTCGAGCTGATCCAATCCCATCTCGGCCATCTTTCTACCACTCGCCGCGATGCGCGACTCCATCTCCGTGAACCGGCGCGTGAACTTCTCGTTCGCCTTCCGGAGCGCGGTCTCTGGCTCAATCCCCATCTTTCTCGCCAAGTTGGCGATCGCGAAGAGGAGGTCGCCCATTTCTTCTTCCGCGCGCTCGGCGTCGTTGGCGACTTCCCGCAGTTCGCGGACTTCCTCCTCGATCTTGTCCACGACATCATCGGTGCGTGCCCAGTCGAACCCGACCGACGCGGCGCGGCTCCCGATGTGGTAGGCGCGCAGCAGCGCCGGCAGGGCTGGCGCGATTCCGCTGAGTAAGGTCTTCGATTTCTTCGACTCGCCTTCAGCGGACCGTTCCTTCGCCTTGATCTCCTCCCACCGCACCCTCACCTGTTCGCCCGACTGCAATGCCTCTTCGCCCTCAGTTCGCTGAAACACGTGCGGATGCCGCCGCACCAGTTTGTCGGCGATGCTCTTCAGCGAATCGGCAATCGTAAAATGTCCAGCCTCGGCCTCCATCTGCGCGACGAACACCGCCTCGAACACGAAATCGCCGAGTTCCTCACGCAGTGCGTCGTGGTCGTGGCGGTCGATCGCCTCGAGCACCTCGTAGGTTTCCTCGAGGACAAACGGCTTCAACGAATCGATGGTCTGTTCGCGGTCCCACGGGCAGCCGTCTGGACCGCGAAGCCTGGCCATGATTTCGACGAGCCGCACGAATTCGGCGGCACCGCGCGCGGAATCGGACATTTGATAATCTTAGTTGAATGTCCGAACCACACGACCCGCCGTTGACCTTCGCCGCGTTCGTCTTCTCGCTTGCGAGCAGCGCCGCGATCCATTTCGGTGATCTGCCGGACCCGGTGACCGGAAACAAGGCAGAGCCGAACCTCGAGGGCGCGGCCCAGATGATTGAAATCCTCACACTGCTCGAAGAAAAAACCCGCGGCAATCTCACTGCCGAAGAACGCCAGCTGCTCGAGCAGGTGCTGTACGAGCTGCGTATGCGCTTCGTCGAAGCGAAGCAGGGAAGCGAAAAACGCCTGATCATCGAGCCCTGACTCTCGCGAGTGACCAGCACCCAGCGACCAGCAGCGAGCGACGAGCAACGAGCAACAATGAGAGTCACCGTCCTTGGCAGCGGCACTTCGCACGGTGTGCCGGCAATCGGCTGCGATTGCGAAATCTGCACGTCTGCCGATCCCAAGGACCGCCGCAGCCGGCCATCAATCTTGCTCGAGCTCAACGGCAGCGAGCCGTCGCCGTTTGCCGGCGCCGTTCGTTCGATTCTGGTCGACACGTCCACTGACCTGCGGACCCAGGCGCTCGACAACAACGTGCGTCGCGTCGACGCGATCCTCTTTACCCACACGCATGCCGATCACGTCTTCGGGATCGACGATGTCCGCCGCTTCAATCACATGCAGAAGTCGGCGATTGCCTGCTACGCTGACGGCCGCACCGTCGCAAGCCTGCGGCGGATGTTCAGTTACATCTTCGAACCACCGTCACAGAAGGGCGGGGGACTGCCGCAGCTCTCACTGTTCGAAATTGCCGGAGCGTTTACCCTCGGCGGGATCGAGATCGTGCCGGTGCCGCTGTTTCATGGCCGGCTGCCGATCCTCGGATTTCGCGTGGGATCGTTCGCCTACCTGACCGACTGCAACCGGATCCCCGATGAATCGTGGCCGCTGCTCGAAGGCGTCCGGACCGTGATTATCGACGCCCTCCGCCACCGCTCGCATTCCACGCACTTCAGCGTCACCGAAGCAGTCGACGCGGTGCGTCGGATGCGTGCCGAACGCGCCTACCTGACGCACATCAGCCACGATCTTGGGCACATCGCCACCAACGCGCAACTGCCGGCCGGAATCGAACTGGCTTATGATGGGTTGGTGGTGGAGATCAACGGATGAACGCGGAGCACGCCAAGAACGCCGAGAAATGATTGCTCGGCGGTCTTTGCGGTCTCGGCGTTCCTCGTCGTGAGCATGGACGTCATACATTTCCCGGAGGATCCCCGCCCTTCCCGTTGGAGCGCGCCGGTGCTTGCGCTCGGCAACTTCGACGGCCTGCATCGCGGTCACCGCAAGATTCTCGAGCGCGTGCGGCGAGTCGCCGGAGAACGCGGCGCCACACCGGTGGTGATGACGTTCGATCCGCACCCGCCGCGGATTGTCCGCCCCGACAAGGCGCCGCCGCTGCTGATGACGAAGGCGCAGAAACTGGAGGCGCTGGACGATGCCGGCGTGCAGGGCGCCGCGATCGTTCGCTTCACCGAAGATCTGTCGCGATGGGACCCGGAGACCTTTGTCCGGACGGTCCTGGTCGACTGGCTGCGCGTCTCGGAAGTCTGGGTCGGCGCGAATTTTCTGTTCGGCCGCGACCGCGCCGGCAACTTCACCCTGCTGCGCGCGCTTGGTTCACGCTACGGTTTCAAGGCTGAAAAGATCGACCCGGTGCGCTACAAAGATTTCGTCGTCAGCAGCACCCGCATCCGGCGACTGGTCAGCGAGGGGCGGGTCGACGAAGCCGGCGCGCTGCTCGGGCATCAATATGCGATCGACGGCACGGTGGTGCACGGCGATCATCGCGGTCGGACCATCGGTTTTCCGACTGCGAACCTTTGTACCGAAAACGAACTGCTGCCTCCCAACGGCGTTTATGCCACGACCGCGCGGCTTGGGGCCTTTGTGCTGCCGTCGGTGACCAATATCGGCACGCGGCCGACCGTCGATCAAACGGGGAAAACCCACATCGAGACGCACGTTTTCAACCTGGATAAGGACTTGTACGGGTCGTCCTTGCGAATCGGGTTCGTCCAGCGCCTGCGCGACGAACGGACCTTTGAATCGCTCGACGCACTGCGTGCGCAAATCGAAGCCGATTGTCAGCGCGCGCGCGTGCTGTTCGATCGGCTTTCACTGTAAAATCGCGCATCGTGTCCGACCACGATTTCCTGTTCGCCCTCGACCTGTCCGACGAACGGCATTTCGATACCATGCTCGGCGAGCTCGCCGACACGGTCCTGAAGTACGTGGGCTACCAGCCCGCGGCCGTCGAAGAGCTGTGCGGCGCCATCAAGCAGGCGCTGTCGTCGGGAACCGTCAACGGCCAGGGCCGCTGCGACGTGCGCTTCCGAGCGCAGGCCGGCGAACTGGTGATCACCGTGGCCTACCCCGGCCGCGACGAGTGGCGTACCACGCGACCGCTCCCATAAGATACAGCGGCTCATTGATGCGTCTTTACAACACGCTGTCCCGCAGCGAAGAACCGTTTGCGCCAGGCGACGGCAAAACCGTTCGGATGTATACCTGCGGCCTCACCGTGTACGCGCGCGGACACATCGGCAACTTCCGCACGTTCGTCTGCGTCGATGTGCTGCGGCGGACGCTGCGTCATCTGCTCGGATATCAGGTCCGTCAGGTGATGAACTTCACCGACGTGGACGATCGCACGATTATCGGCGCGCAGAAGGCCGGCATGGAGCTGCGCGCCTATACCGATCAATACATCACGATGTTCCGCGACGATGCGCGCGCGCTCGGGTTGGAGGAGGTCGAAGAGCGGCCACGCGCCACCGACGCAGCCAACCTGCGGGCGATGGCCGACCTGATTGCGTCGCTCGAAACGCGCGGCCACACCTATTTGAGCGACGGCTCGATCTATTTCAAGATTTCAACGCTGCCGGAATACGGCAAGCTGGCGCGGCTCGACCACGACGGGATGAAGCCTGGCGCGCGGGTCGATTCCGACAATTACGCGAAGGAAGACGCGCGCGATTTCGTGCTGTGGAAGGCGGCCAAGCCCGACGAACCGACCTGGAATGTCGTCGATCCGCCGGGACGTCCGGGCTGGCATCTCGAATGCTCGGCGATGGCGCTGCGGCTGCTCGGCGACGCGCCGATCGATCTGCACGCCGGCGGCATCGATCTGATCTTTCCCCATCACGAGAACGAAATTGCGCAGAGCGAAGGCGCTACCGGCAAGCAGTTCTCGCGCTTCTGGATGCACGTCGAGTATTTGATCGTCGACGAACAGAAGATGTCGAAATCGCTCGGCAACACCTACACGATCCCCGACGTCATCGCGAAGGGATTCCGTCCGTCGGCGGTTCGATTTCTGCTGCTGTCGGCGCACTATCGCAAGCAGCTGAATTTCACCTGGGCCAGTCTGTCGGCGTGCGAAGAATCGCTGCGCCGGCTCACCGATTTTCTCGCCCGGTTGGAAGGGATCACGGCGCCGGGAACGCATCAGGAGATTACCGATCGCGTCGCCGAAACGCGAAAGACGTTCAGCGAAGCGATGCAGGACGATCTCAATACCGCCGCGGCGATCGGCGCGATGTTCGAGGCGGTGCGCGCGCTGAACTCGGCGATCGATGCCGGTCAGATCGGCAGAGAAGACGTGGCCGGAATCCGCGAGGCATTCGCGCAGTTCGACGCCGTGCTCGGGGTGTTGAGCCTGCGCCAGGCCGAGGACGAACAACCGCCGGTGCCGGTCAGCGAGATCGAGCAGGCGATCGAAGATCGACAGGCGGCCAGACGCCGGCGCGACTTCGCCGCCGCCGATCGCATCCGCGACAACTTGGCGGCACGCGGCGTGCTGCTCGAAGACAGTGCAGGCGGCACGCGTTGGAAACGAAAATAACCATCAAAACCCCATTGCCCGGCCCCAGGGCCGCGGCGCTGATCGGCCGCGATCAGGCGGTCGTCTCGCCGTCGTACACCCGCGGCTATCCGCTGGTGATCGAGCGCGGTCTTGGATCGCTGGTCCAGGACGTGGACGGCAACGTGTTTCTCGATTGCGCGGCCGGCATCGCGGTCAATTCAACCGGGCACTCGCATCCCGACGTCGTCCGCGCGATCGTCGATCAGGCGCAGAAGTTCCTCCACATGTCGGGGACAGACTTTTATTACGAGCCGCAGGTCCGGCTCGCCGAAGAACTGGCGGCAATCTCGCCAGGCGCGCCTGGCAGCAAGCAGGCCGGCGGCTGGCGGTCGTTTTTCGGAAATTCGGGAACCGAAGCGATCGAAGCGTGCCTGAAGCTGGCGCGCTACGCAACCGGACGCCAGAACCTCATCGCGTTTCTCGGCGGCTTTCATGGCCGCAGCATGGGATCGCTGGCGCTGACCGCCAGCAAAGCGATCCAGCGGCGCGGTTTTGGTCCGCTGCTGCCGGGCGTCTATCACGCGCCGTACCCCGATCGCTATCGGTGTCCACTCGGATCGACGCCGGAGAGCTGTGCCGACGCCTGCCTCGATTACATCGAGCATCAGATTTTCACGCATCTCGTCTCGCCCGACGAAGTGGCCGCGATCGTCGTCGAACCGATTCAGGGCGAGGGCGGTTACGTGGTCGCACCGGACGGATTCATGCAGGGGCTGCGCGCGCTGTCGACCAGGCACGGCATTCTGCTGGTTGCCGATGAAGTGCAGTCGGGGATGGGGCGCTCCGGAAAGATGTTTGCGATCGAGCACACCGGCGTCGAGCCCGATATCTTCGCAGCCGCCAAAGGCATCGCTTCCGGGCTGCCATTGGGCGTCGCGGTGGCGCGCAGCGGCCTGATGGCCTGGCCGCCGGGCGCCCACGCCAGCACCTTCGGCGGAAATCCGGTGTCGTGCGCGGCGGCGCTCGAAACGATCCGGTTGTTGAAAGGTAGTCTCGTCGCCAACGCAGAAACGGTCGGTGCCCATTTGCAGGCTCGGTTGGCCGCGCTGATGGAAAGACATCCGTTGATTGGAGACGTCCGTGGCCGCGGCCTGATGATCGGCGTCGAGCTGGTGCGCGATCGCACCACGAAGGAACGCGCCACCGACGAGCGTGATGCCGTCGTCAACGCCTGCTTCGCGCGCGGGTTGCTGGTTCTTGGTGCGGGGAAGAACGCCATCCGCTTTTCGCCGCCGCTGGTGCTGACGCGCGAGCAGGCAGACGAGGCGGTCGGAGTATTTGACGAAGCATTGACCGAAGTCGAACGCCCTCGTTAAAGAAATCGAACGCCGAGATCGCCAAGATACGCCGAGCACAATGTTCTCGGCGGCCTTCGCGGCCTCTGCGTTCCAACGTCTTCGTGCGCTTCGTGATTGAAGCGGTGGAATGAGCGTTGCTGGCGAATGCGCGCATGACCCAGCAACGCGTCGCACTCGGCAAAACCGGTGAAGATCTCGCGGTCGCCGAACTCGAACGACGCGGGTACGCAATTGTTGCCAGGCGATGGCGCAATCGCGCGGGCGAAATTGACATCATTGCGCGTGACGGCGAGACGCTGGTATTCGTCGAGGTGAAGGCGCGCGAGGATCACGATTTCGGCGATGCGGCGGAATCGGTGACGATGAGGAAGCGGCGGACGATTGTGAGGCTGGCGAAAACGTATGTGGTGGAGCAGCGGTGGATTGACCGGCCGTGCCGATTCGACGTGGTAACGATTCACCGCGATGCGGGCCGTAGCGTCGTGACCGTGTATCCGAACGCCTTCGACGAGTGCGGGCGTGCCTGAACTGCGTCGCGATCCGGTTACCGGCCGCTGGGTGATCATCTCCACCGATCGTCAGAAGCGGCCAAACGATTTCCGGATCGAGCGCGCGGCTATCCTTGGCCGCGACAATTGCCCATTCTGTCCCGGGCACGAGGCGATGACTCCGCCCGAAATCGTCTCGTATCGCCAGAACGGCGGCGCGCCGAATTCGTCCGGCTGGGACCTGCGGGTGGTGCCGAACAAGTTCCCGGCGCTGCAGGTCGAGGGCACGCTCGATCGGGTCGGCGACGGAATGTTCGATCGGATGAGCGGCATCGGCGCGCACGAAGTGATCATCGAGACACCGGATCACGATCGGCCGCTGGCGGCGATGGCCGAATCGGAAATCGAGCGCGTGCTCTGGGCGTATCGCGAGCGGATTCTCGATCTGCAGAAAGACGTGCGCCTGAAGTACATCCTGGTGTTCAAGAACCACGGCGCCGCGGCCGGGGCGACGCTCGAACACCCGCATTCGCAGTTGATTGCGCTGCCGATTGTGCCCGACTTCGTGCAGGAAGAACTCGATGGGGCGCGCGGGCATTTTCAGATCAAGGAGCGCTGCGTCTTCTGCGACATCGTCCGCGAGGATACGCGCGACGGCCGGCGGCTGATCGCGGAGAATGCCGACGTGGTTGCGCTCGCCCCCTACGCGCCGCGGTTTCCGTTCGAGACCTGGCTGCTGCCGCGGCGTCACGGGGCGCGTTTCGAAGATGCGGCGCGGCACGAATACGAAGGGCTGGCGCGGATACTGAAGAATGTGCTGCAGCGGATGGACCGCGCGCTCGAATCGCCGGCGTTCAACTTGATCGTGCACACCTCGCCGTTCGGCGAAGTGACAGCCGACGTCTACCATTGGCATCTCGAAATCATGCCGAAGCTGACGCGCGTCGCCGGATTCGAGTGGGGCACGGGGTTTTACATCAATCCGACAGCGCCGGAAGAGGCCGCCGAAGTCTTGCGTTCGGTCCGGCTTTGATGGTACGTTGAAGATTCGGGCGGGAATAACTCAGTGGTAGAGTGCGACCTTGCCAAGGTCGAAGTCGCGGGTTCGAATCCCGTTTCCCGCTCCACTTTTCGCTTCGGAATCCAGGCGAAAAGTGTCCACCCGTAGCGCGCACTCGCGCAACGTCGGAGCGCGCGAAGGTGGACTTCATCGTCGCCAGCTGTCGATGTGGCGCAGGGCTTCAGCCCTGCGAGACCAGCGGGCCTTCGTGGCCCGCGTGCTGTTTCTAGGGGCGCCGTCGCCAAGAGGTAAGGCAGAGGTCTGCAAAACCTCCACCCCCGGTTCAAATCCGGGCGGCGCCTCCAATCTTTCCTAACAAAAACACGGTTTGTGAGCGGCGGGGCTTAAGAAACCTGCGCCCTTTTCAGAAAACGGGGCTTATCCGGGGCTTACGCTTGATTCATTCCGCCCAGCCTTTCTCAATATCGCCGCGTTGCTCGTTCGCCCATCCGAATCGCCGCTTCCTTGAGCGCGAATCTCGAGATCACGAATTCGCCGTCTCTGAAAATCATCGCTTCATTCCAGCCGCCGCCAAACGATTCCCTACTTGCACGCATCCGCAGGAGCCTGCGCGAGCGCTACGCTGCCTCCTCCACCTTGAACCAACAACCAGCAGCCTGGGCTCTTCGCGTCCCTCACGAGGAGCACGGTTGACGATCCGACCTTCCCTGTCTCCGCGGCCGAGAATCTGGCGGGAATCTGCGCGATGACTGGAGACCAATACCCCGCCGCCAGGCCGCCAATAACAATTCCCACAACAACAAGTGTGATCGATCTAATGATCTTCATTTTGTTTGCCCCTCAGTCCGCAAAAGCCAACTGGCATTATTATGGAAAAAAGCCCCGGCGGGGTGGCCGGGGCTGGCGGGTTAGCGGGTGTTCAGACGGCGTGCTGCTTCGCGTAGGTCGTCGCCGTGCGGGTAGCATCGACTGCTGTCGTAGCACGATGTCAGCGCCAACACTCCGCTGCGCACGTTTTGATCGCCACCGCCGGGTGCACACGTTCCGGATCGCCACGAGCAATCCTCCACATCGGTCCGATCGTCTGCGCCGACGCACGTCTGGCCGCACATCGCTCGTGCGACAGGGTCGCGTGATGGCCGCTCCGCTGCGCCGTTCGCGCCCAATATGCGTCGAGCCGAACGCTCCTCACGACATGCGCCGCGGGTTCGTCACTGCCACCGCTCGATCGCGCTCGAGTCAGGCGGTGCCGTTAGACCGCGCGAAAAGATCTTGGCGACCGCAAGGGCAAAAACGTCTTTGCGAGGTCCACTGCAATCGTCGTAGCATCCTCTGGCACCTCCTGGTTCGAACTGCCGGGCGGCGCTCATCCAACGTCACGATGTCGAAGAACCGGGAGGAGTCCATCCACGTAACAAAACCCTCCCGTCGGAGGCCCTGGGCCGGGTAAACACTGGGCGACTACTCATTACTTCAACGCTTCATTCACTCGCGCTCCGATCCGGCCTTCGTGAGCGTAACCCCTGGGCACGGACTTATGATTAACTCGTCGAATCGGATGGCCTGGAAGGGAAGCCTGGGCGCCCGTCAAACCGGAGAGTCTGATGGCCACAGCGGTGTTCGCGAGTTGATTATCGAGAATCGGCATAGCGGCGAGCGGTTGGCGATGCGGCGTGTAAAGCGGGGCGACGAAGTGTGGCTGGAACTGAAAGGTTCGCTCCCCCCACATCGGCAAGGGCCTCCTCTCCATATTCACGTCGCGGAGGATGAAGAAGGGGTCGTCAGATCCGGCACGCTGTCGGCTGTGCTCAATGGTCGCCGATTCACCGCAGGCTCGGGAGAGCGGGTGTCGCTCCCTCGCGGATCGACCCACCGGTGGTGGAACGACGGGAATGAACCCCTGGTGTTCGAAGGCTATGCGCGGCCCGCAGTGGACTTGGACCGATTTCTTCAAGCGATCTTCGAAGTCCTCAACGCAGGCTCGGCCAACCGGCCTCCGCTCTTCTACATGGCCCATCTCCTCTTACGGCATCGTCATACGCAGACCTTACTGATCATGCCGCGGCCGATTCAAGCCGTGCTGTTTCGAGTGATCGTCACGGTTGGCACCCTGCTTGGGCGCTATCGCGGGGATGGCTGGCCCGGGTGTCCATCTCGTTGTGTTGGTGCGCCGTTCGCTGCTGAAGAACTCACGTGACGCGGCGTTCCAAAGCGCCGCCGACCGTCGCAGGTCATCGGAATGCGACCCGGGAAGCCAGCCTGACCGCACGCCTTCTTGAAGGCTTTCGTCAGCGACTAGATGCGTTGCGGTTTCTTATCGCCGCCACGTTCCTCGGAATGTAGCGGCTGCCATCGGCTCGGCGACGTGGGAGCTGCGCTATCCTTGCACCGTTCTTTCGCGAACGCCGGTCAGTGATCCGCCGCCAATGGCTGCGAGGGCATCGAGCACGAGCACGCTGCCGAGCGCCAGGGGGCCGAGATCGGCTGCGCTGAGAAGGATCGCGCCAGCGACCACAATCGCCGCGGCGAGAGACAACACGGCTGCCGCGCGATGTGCGCGGAACAGCAGGCTTACCAGCCAGCCGCTCAGAACCGCCGAACCGAACACGACGAGCCACGGCGCCAGGATCTGGATCCAGACCGGAAGGGAAACGTTCGACAGCGAGGCGGCGGAAGTGTTGACCAGCCACCAGACGGGCACGGCCGCGACGAAGAGGCCAGTGACGATGGCGCCGAGGGCCACCGGCAGGTGGTGCCAGACGTCGCGGCACGCCCCTACGCCAATCGCCACGCCGACCTGCCGCCAGTACCAGAACGCCGAGCGCCGCGTCTGATACGCCTCGAAGAGATCTCCGACCAGCGCGTCTTCGATGATGGTCGAGCCAAGACGCTTCAGGATCCAGGTGGCGAATCGCGGCGGTCGGTGGATAGTCATGACAACTGTCCTTTCAATTGAGGCAGACCGTTCCAGAGTTGCGTCAGCGCTCGTCTGACGTCCCGAACCTCGCGGATGCCGGCGGCGGTAATCGTGAAGAGGCGCTTGGCGCGTCCGCCGCGCTCCGGGGTGGGATCGCCGAGCTTGGACTTCACCAGCCCGCGCGCCTCGAGCCGATCGAGCGAGGCGTAGACTGTTGCCATCGCCACCTCGCGGCCGGCCGACTCTTCAATCTCGCGGGAAATGGGAACGCCGTAGGCAGCGTCCTCCAGCCGCATGATCGCCAGCATGATCATCAGTTCGAGGCTGCCATTGTGGCGCTTCATAATTACTTCTATCTTATGGAAGAAATTCGATGACCGTCAAGGGCACTGTGAAGGTGTGCGGCTGGTGTTCACCAGGAAACGCGCGGATTGCTCACAGATCGCCTCTGATCGTGCGATCTATCTGGAGCAGTTCGACCGGAGCGCCGGCAACCTTGATGAAAGCGACGATCACTCCCGCACTCGGGCTGTTCGGCGGAATGATGATTTCTTGCCCGCGCAGGGCCTGCTCCAGGTCGTCCACCTCGAAAGCCACATGCGCGACTGTCTTGACGAGGTCGGGATAGGGCGCCCCCTCCCAGTACCGCTGCCATTGAATGCCGAAGGGATTGCTCTGATGGTCACTCACGGTGACTTTCAGGTGGGGAAGATCGATTTCCCCTTCAAAGCGAATCGTTGTGGGGATGCCAACGTGATTGAACCTCATACACTTTCTTCCAGCTCGGCATTTGTTGATAGTGACAATCGCATGAGCGGTTGGATATTATTGCCGCGCGTTGTCTCGACGTTCCACGATCAGGGCGGTGCCGGCGGCCGCGAAGGAATTGGGGCCGACCGCGCCGAAGACGGTCGAACTCGAACAGCGGCTCGCACGCGTCGAGATGTGCTGCGACGACCTGCTGCTGACGAACGACCTGCTCAAACGCCAACTGACCGCTCTCACCGCTCGTCTCGACTACCTCGCCGCGGTCGTCAATAAAATCTAGCCGCATTATCACAGCTCGTCGCGGCGGCGACTTGCCCGCCTGACCGCAACCAGCGGGTTGATTCGCTTCACATGCCGCTTGACAACAGTATTTCGATAATAGTAGAACTATCGAATCATGAAGGTTGACTCGACGAAGCAGATCCATCGCTACGCGGACATGTTCACTGCGTTGGGAACGGAGTCCCGACTCCGGATCCTGCGCCTGCTGCTGTCGGCGCACCCCGATGGGATGGTGGTCAACGAAATCGCAGAGGAGCTGGATGTCCCGGGATCCACGCTCTCGCACCATCTCGACAAGCTCAAGAACGAAGACCTGGTGACGGTCCAACGCGAAGGCACCTTTCTTCGGTACGCGGCGAACACCAGGACGCTGCAGGAACTTCTCGGCTTCCTGTACGCCGAGTGCTGCACGCGAAACAAAGCCATTAAGCCGGAAGCCATCACGCACTTGTTGCTAGGAGGCAGTATGAGTACCACGGATATCAAAGAGGTCGTCAAAGAGAAATACGGGCAGGCCGCATTGCGCGCCAGGAGTGGCGCGACGAGTTCCTGCTGCGGTGCGTCAGCTGCGGCAGACGCCTGTTGTGATCCCATCACGTCGAACCTGTATGGCGCAGACGAGACGGGCACGCTGCCAGAGGAAGCCGTGCGTGCGTCGCTCGGGTGCGGCAACCCGACGGCACTCGCGGCGCTCAATGCGGGCGAGACGGTGCTCGATCTCGGTTCGGGCGGTGGCATCGACGTGTTGCTGTCGGCCAAACGCGTCGGTCCAACCGGCAAAGCGTACGGCCTCGACATGACTGACGAGATGCTGGCACTCGCGCGCGAGAACCAGCGCAAGGCCGGAGTCTCGAATGTCGAGTTCCTCAAAGGCGAAATCGAGCACATTCCGCTGCCCGACAACTCGGTCGACGTCATCATCTCGAACTGCGTCATCAATCTCTCGGCCGACAAGGACCAGGTGCTGCGCGAAGCGTTTCGCGTGCTCAAACCCGGTGGCCGGTTCGCGGTCTCCGACGTCGTCACTCGCGGTGCGGTGCCGAACGAAGTTCGGCAGAGCATGTTGCTCTGGGTCGGCTGCATCGCTGGTGCGCTCGATGATGACGCCTATCGCAATAAGCTCGCGGCATCAGGGTTCGAAGCGATCAGCATCGAACCGACGCGCGTTTACAACATCGAGGACGCGCGCGGCTTCCTGTCGGGGCAGGGCATCGATGTGGATGCCGTCGCGCCGCAGGTCGAGGGCAAATTCATGAGCGCGTTTATCCGTGCGTCGAAGCCGAAGTCGTGCTGCGCGCCTGGGTGCTGCGCGTGAACGTTTCGCGCGCCGGCGCAAAGAGGCGAGTCTTGCTCTCTTTGCGCCGGCAACTGCGCCGCCGCCGCTCTGTTGTCGCTGGTCGCGCTCGCGGCGCAAGGTCCGCTCACGAGCGCCGAGCGCGACGTGCTCGCCGGCAAGGCGCTGTTTGAGGGCGGTGGCGAGTGCGCGAACTGCCACTCGCTAGACACGCCCAGTCGTCGGCGTGGGCCGGGCTTGAACTGGATCGGCCTGCTGCGGACCCCGGAATCGCTGCGTCGCGCGCTGCTCGAACACACGTCGATGCCGCCTCGCTCGCCCGCGGAGATCGAGCAACTCGTCGCCTACCTCCGCACGCTTCGTGCGATCCGGCCGGTCGACCCGCGCGAGCGGACTCGGGAGATTCCGACCGCCTCGGAGAACGTTCCGTTCTTCAACCGGCCCGAACGCGCGGCCGAAGAGCGATCCGACGCGCTGGTCCAGGCGCTCGAGATTCGCCCGCGCGATACCGTCGCCGACATCGGCGCCGGTACCGGTTACTTCACCTGGCGCCTCGCCATGGCGGCGGGGCCAACCGGCAAGGTCATCGCGGTGGACGTCCAGCAGCGCATGCTCGATCTCGCTCGGGAGGCGGTCAGGGAGCACGGTCTCGTCAATGTCGACTACGTACTCGGACGCGACACCGATCCGCGGCTGCCGCCCGCGTCACTCGACATGGCGTTCATCGCGCACTCCTATCACGAGTTCGCGCAGCCTCAGACGATCATGGAAGCGATCCGCCGAGCGTTGAAACCGGACGGGCGCCTGGTGATCGTCGAGTACGCGAAGGAGAACAGGCTGGCGCCGGCGTCGAGGCTGCACACCATGAGCTTCGACGAGATTCGCGAAGAGATTGAACCGATCGGATTCGATCTGGACCGGATCCTCGATTTCCTGCCGGTGCAGCACGGCCTGGTTTTCACGGTGCGATAAGCCCTCCTACGAGCGCGAGCCGAGCAGGCGTGCGGCGACGGCGCGGAAGCGGTGGTGTTGCGGGCCGGTCACGAACATCCAGCGGAGCACGCGCACGCTGACCGCGCCGCTGCCGCTCGCCGGCATCATCTCGTCGAGGGCCTCGAGCGGTTGCGTGCGAATGCGGTCGAGCAGAGCCACGCGGTGCACGCACGACACGGTGCAGAGCGGCGCACAACTCTTCTCGCTCGTGCTCTCGCGAAGCACGTCCGCGATGGTGTAGTCGGCGAGCGGGATGCCTGGATGTCCGCGCTGCTGTGAGCACCAATGCACGAGGCCGTCCTCGCAGATGTAGAGATAACGGCCGCCGGCGCCGCACTGCCAGTCGTTCGAGCGCCCGAGCGCGAGGTTCCGCTGGAAATCGTTCTGGTTCTGCACCGTATAGAACGGCGCAGACAGCGAAGTGATCTCGCCGTAGACGCGCAGTTGCTCCTGCGTCAGCGGTATCAGGTGGCCGTGACCGTTGTGGATCAGGCCGACGGTCGTCGTCAGACCCAGTTCGATCGCCCGCTTGGCGATCGTCAGCGCGTCTTCGGGGTTACTCAAGCCGCCACCGAGCACCGAGTTGATGTTGACGCTGAACGCTGCGTGCTTTGCCAGCATCTGCAGCTTCGCGTCGAGCACCTTGAGGCTCTTGTTCGACGTGTCGTCGGGCGTCACGTTGTCGATGCTGATCTGCAGGTGATCGAGCCCGGCGTTGTTGAAGCGCTCGATGCGTTTCTCGTTGAGCAGGTAGCCGTTGGTGATCAGTCCCGCCAGCGCGCCGGTTCCGCGAATGTGCCGGATCAGTTCGTCGAGTTCGGGGTGCAGCAGCGGCTCGCCGCCGCTGATCTCGATGTTCGCCGTGCGCAGCCGCGCCAGGTGGTCGATGCGCTCGCGCATTGTTGCCACTGGCACTGGAGGCGAGTATTTGTCGTACTCGTTGCAATAGGTGCACGCCAGGTTGCAGCGGCGAATCGGAACGATCTGCGCGAGGATGGGATGGTTTGCGGACTGGAAGCCGCGCGCCACCATCTTGGCCTCTCGCCACTTGCGGTCGACGACTCGGAGCGTGCGCTGCGGCCGCGGCATACTACTGGAGCGTATCCTCAGACGCAGTACTGGCACCAAGAGGAACGCCGAGGCCGCGAAGATCGCCGAGTGTAAATTTCATGCGAATGCTCGGCGTTCTTTGCGAACTCTGCGTTCATCGTGAATGGGCGAGCGGCAGTAAACCATGCGAGAAAGTCTACTAGGATCATAACGTCGAATGCCGCCGGTTGATTGTGCGCGCTGGACGACGAGGCTCACGGCGTCGTACCTCGCGATTACGGCCGGGTTGATCGCGGTCCTCGGAAACGGCGTTCCGGGCCGGATCTGGCTGGTCGCGATGCACCTGACGCTCTCCGCGTCGTTGGTGATCCTGAACCGCGCGAAGCCGTCGGCGGGGATCCTTCCCGTGATTCGCGACTGGCATCCATTGATCTTGTTTCCTCTCCTCTACAAGGAAGTGGAGGTTCTCGCGCCGGCCATCGGCAACTGGCGATTGACGGCGGCGATTCCCGCATGGGAGTCGGCGCTGTTCGCCGGGCAGCCGAGCCTGTACCTGAGCGAACGGCTGGCGCTCGTGCCGCTGTCCGAGTACCTGCATTTCTGCTACCTGTCCTACGTGATCGTCATTCCATCGGTGACAGCGTACTGGTAAGTCAGCGGACGGCGGGCGGCCTTCGGCGAGCTGTTGCTGATGCTTTCGACGGTGTTGCTCGGCAGCTACCTGTTCTTCATCCTGCTGCCGGTAGACAGTCCGTACTATCGGTCGCCGCGCCTGGGCCCGCCGCTCTCCGGCCATTTCTTTTTCGATCTCGTTCATCAGATGTCGGATCGTGGTGGCGCGCGCGGCGGCGCATTTCCCAGCGCACACGTGTCGGGCGCGGTCGTCGTCATCCTTGTCGCGTGGCGACACCAGCGTTGGCTCGCGTACCTGCTCGCCCCGATCATTGGTGGTCTGCTGATCGCCACCGTGTACGGCCGCTTCCACTACGTCCTCGACACGCTCGCCGGCGGTGGCCTGGCGATCGCCGTCGTCGTGGCGTATCGATATCTCTCCGCCGGGAGCCTGCCTTTGCCCGTGACGGTCGTCGCACAAGAAGTCGCGCGAGAGCAAACCGAACTTGCTGATTAGAAGTCTCCAGGGTTATCGTCCGCGCGCAGCGGGTGCCTTCCAGTTGAGAAGCCGAGTGATCGGCGGTACCATCGGCATCGCATCCTCGTTGGCAGTGGCCGCCGTTCTTTCGGCGCACGCTGGCGCACACACGCCAATCGCTCAAACCAATTCATCAGTGTGGAGCGGTGTCTACGCTCCCGCGCAGGCTGATCGCGGCAAAGCAGCCTACGCCAGGCACTGCAGCCGATGCCATGGAGACGATCCCGCGAACAGCCGCAATCCGCTTTCCGGCGATCGTTTTGCCGAGCACTGGGAGTCGCGGACGCTCGCCGACCTGTTTCACCGCATGCGCGACACCATGCCTCCAGGCGAGGCATTCACCGTCGGGGAAGCCGACAAGTTGGACGTCCTGGCGTACCTGCTCCAGCAGAACGGGTTTCCCGAAGGCCGCGCGGAGCTGCCGTCCGACGCTGATGCGCTCGCGACGATCCAGATCACTGGAAAGAGCGGGCCGATTCCGGCTCAGACCGGCACGCTCGTCCGGACCGCCGGCTGTCTCGAGCTGCGCGACGATCGCGAGTGGCAATTGACCAGCGCGACCGAACCAGAGCGCACCACGCTCGATACCGCTTCAAAGGCGAGTAGCCGTCAATCCTCGCCACGATCCGGAGGACGGACGATTCGTCCTGCTGAATCCGTTTCCGAGTCCGACCGCCCATCGCGGTCACCGCATTGCGGCAACAGGGTTTCTCGTACGACGCGACGACGGCGACGCCGTCAACGTCGTCTCGCTCGAGATGCTCGAGCCGTCGTGCACGCCGTAGGCTTGCCAGCGCGGCCTGCGACACAGCTCACCTTTCATGGCTCTTGGTTCCAGGCGAAAAAATTTCGTTGGCACAGGTCCAATCGCACCGGGTACGGGCATACTGGAGCGCAGATCGCAGGCGCCATCTCGCGGCGGAGTCACATGACGAAGCTCTTCCCTTTCGCCCGCGTCTTGACGGTTTGGTTCGTCGCCGTGGCGGTGACCCTCTGCGTTTGCCTCCAGGCGCAAACGCCTGTGCAGCCTAACGGTGCCGTCACGCCCGCGTCGAGCCCCCGTCGTCTGGTCGATCGGTACTGCGTCACGTGCCACAACGAACGCCTCAAGATCGCGGACCTGAGGCTGGATCGGATCGACATCGAAAACCCCGGCGCTGAAGCCGAAATCTGGGAAAAGGTCGTGCGCAAGGTGCACACGGGCACCATGCCACCGTCCAACGTGGCACAGCTTTCCCAGGACGACCGGCGCGCGCTGCTGACATGGCTGGAAACGTCACTCGATGCGGCGGCCGCCGCCAGACCCAATCCCGGCCGCACGGACACGCTACGCCGCCTGAATCGCACCGAGTACCAGAACGCCATCAGAGACCTGCTGGCTCTCGATGTCGACGCCGCCTCACTCCTGCCAGCCGATGACAGCGGTCACGGCTTCGACAACGTGACGGTCGGCGACCTGCCGCCGACACTCTTGGACCGCTACATCACGGCCGCACAGAAAATCAGCCGCCTGGCGATCGGTAGCACGGAGTCGTCTCTACAAAGCGACATCATTCGACTGCCGGCGGACCTGACACAGGAAGATCACCTGGCCGGCCTGCCTCTGGGAACGCGCGGCGGCGTGTCGGTCACCCACACGTTCGTCCGCGACGGTGAGTACCGAGATTCAAATCTGGCTTGCGCGCGATCTCGAAGGAAACGTCGCCGGATTGCGAGAGCCGCGTGCGCATGATCTGATGGTGCTTGTCGACCGGCAGCCGGTCGCCAACTTCACGATCGAGAAACCCGCCGGCGCCGACGCCACGGTGCTCGACAAGGATTTGAAAGCGCGCGTCACCGTGCAGGCAGGCCCGCACGAGATCGCTGTCACGTTCGTCAAAGATGGGTCGTCGTTGCAGGAATCGGCTCGACAGCCTCTGCAAGCGCACTTCAACGAGAGGCGCCATCCGCGGAACACGCCCGCAATCAGCCAGATTTCGATGACCGGACCGTACGCGGCGAAAGGCGCCGAGAACACACCGAGCCGCCGCCGGTTGTTCGTGTGCCGGCCTGAAGCGGACAAGGAAGAGGCTTGTGCCAAAACGATTCTCGCCACCCTCATGCGGCGCGCCTATCGCCGGCCGATCGCGAAGGCGGAGGTCGAGGGACCGATGGCGTTTTATCGAGAGGGCCGCGCCGGAAAGGATTTCGACGCTGGAATTGGGAACGCGTTGAGCGCTGTGCTCATCAATCCAGAGTTCCTCTTCCGAGTGGAAAGCGAACCAAAGAACATCAGCGCCAGCGGCGTCTACCGAATCAGCGATCTCGAGCTGGCATCCCGCCTGTCGTTCTTCCTCTGGAGCAGCATCCCGGACGATGAATTGCTCGCCGCGGCGATTGCCGGCAAGCTCAGTCGCCCGGGGGAGCTCGAGAGGCAGACGCGCAGAATGATCGCCGATCGGCGCTCGTTCAACCTTGCAAGCAACTTCGCCGGGCAGTGGCTGAGGTTACGTAATCTGGAAGCGGTCAATCCGAACGCGCGTCTCTTTCCGGACTTCGATGACAATCTGCGTCAAGCGTTCCGGCAGGAGACCGAGCTCTTTTTCGACTCCGTGTTGCGCGAGGATCGCAGCGTGCTCGGATTAATCAAGGCGGACTACACATTTCTGAACGAGCGCCTGGCCAGGCACTACGGGATTCCGGATGTCTACGGCAGCCGTTTCCGCCGTGTGACCCTGGGACCCGAGAGCCAGCGTGGCGGCCTGCTGCGGCACGGCAGCGTGCTGGCCGTGACCTCGTTCGCTACGCGAACGTCGCCGATCAATCGTGGTGTGTTGGTGCTTGGCAGTATCTTCGGCGCACCGCCGCCGCCGCCGCTCCCGAACGCGCCCTCGCTCGATGAAAGCACCGTGTCCGCCAGTCTTCCGATGCGCGAGCGGCTGGCCGCACACCGCAGCAATGCCGTATGCGCCACCTGTCACCGCACGATCGATCCGGTGGGCTTCTCGCTGGAAAACTTCAACGCCATTGGACAGTGGCGCGATCACGAGGCCGACGACCTGCCGATTGACGTGTCGGGAGCGCTGCCGGGAGCCGGCGAGCTGCGCGGAGTCGCGGGCCTCGAGAACGCCTTGTTGAGCCGTCCCGAGCTGTTTGCCGGAACGCTGACAGAGAAGCTTTTGACGTTCGCGCTGGGACGAGGAATTGAGTTTTACGATGCGCCCGCAGTCCGCAGGATCGTGCGCGATGCCGGGAAAGACGGCTATCGCTTCTCGTCGCTGATCCTCGGTATTGTGAAGAGCACGCCGTTTCAAATGAGGCAGTCGTCATGATCATCATGAAGAAGGCGATACCGAGGCGGACATTTCTGAAAGGCGCTCAAGCCGCACTGGCGCTGCCTCTGCTCGACGCGATGATTCCGGCGGCAACAGCGTGGGCGAAGACGCCGGCCAAGCCGGTGCCGAGGCTCGGCTTCGTATTCATCCCGATGGGATGCGATCACTCGCGATGGACCCCACCGGGTCAATCGAAGCTCGCAGAGCTGTCGCCGATTCTGTCTCCGCTCGAACCGGTCAAAGACCAAGTGACGGTAATGACCAATACGCGCCTGCAGCCCGCTTATCCGGGCACGCATGACACATCCAACGCGGGGTTCCTGAGCGCGGCCTTCGCCAAACACACCGAGAGCTCGGATTATTTTCTGGGCACGACGGTCGACCAGATTGCCGCCCGGCACATCGGCGGCGAGACGCAGTTGGCGTCGCTCGAACTCTCGATGGATCTGAACCCGCTCGCCGGCGTCTGCAACAACGGTTACGCGTGCGTGTATCAGAATTGCCTTTCGTGGTCGTCGCCGACCACTCCGCTTCCGTCCGAGGCGCACCCGCGTGTCGTTTTCGAGCGCCTGTTCGGCGACGGCGGCAACGCGGCCGCGCGTCGTGAAGCACTTCGCAGCCGCGCCAGCCTGCTCGATTCGTTCAGCGGCGACATCGCGCGGCTCAAGCAGCGTGTGGGCATCCCTGATCGTGTTCGCGTCGATCACTATCTCGACAGCATTCGCGAGATCGAGCGGCAGATCCAGCGTGCCGAGGCCGCGACGATGGATGACGCGTTGCCCGACCTGGATCGGCCGGTCGGAGTTCCCGCAGCGTTCGCGGATCACGCGAAGCTCATGTTCGATCTGCAGATTCTCGCGCTCCAGGCAGACATCACGCGCGTCATCACGTTCCAGCTCACGCGCGAGCAGAGCAATCGGACGTATCCGGAGATCGGCGTGGCCGACCCTCACCATCCAACCAGCCATCATGGCAACGATCCCGAAAAGGTGGCGAAGATCGCGAAGATCAACACGTTCCACGTCTCGCTGTTTGCGGATTTCCTGCAGCGGATGAAGGCGACCCCCGATGGTGACGGCTCGCTCCTCGATCACACCGTCTACATGTACGGGAGCGGCATGGGCAATCCCAGCCTGCACGATCACGAGAACCTTCCGCTTCTTGTCGCAGGCGGTGCCGCAACCGGCCTGAAGGGTGGCCGGCATATCAAGTACGACACGGGAATGCCATTGGCCAACGTTCACCTGACGCTCCTCGACCGCGTCGGCGTCCACCTGGATTCGTTCGGCGACAGCAACGGCAAGGTCGAAGACCTCTTCGACCCCGTGACGCTGTAAGTCACGTGAGGGAGACGCACATGCATCGCCGAAGAACCGGTGGACTCCTTCTCCTGGACATTCTCTTAGTCTTGGGAATGTCCGTCGCAGCACGTGGCGCAGAGCGCGCCGCGCTTGCCGACGCCGCGGAGCAACGCGACCAGGCACGCGTCCGCACCCTCCTCGAGAAGGGCGTCGACGTGAACGCCGCCCAGATCGACGGAACGACGGCATTGCACTGGGCCGCGTACCACAATGATGCGGAGACCGCGGCATTGCTAGTGCGAGCGGGCGCCCACGTCAACGCCGTGAACCGCTACGGCCTGCCGCCGCTGTCGGTGGCGTGCGAGAACGGGAGCGGCAGTGTCGTCAAGCTGTTGCTGGCCGCCGGCGCTGATGCGAACGCCACGATGAAGAGCGGAGAGACCGTCCTGATGATGGCGGCGCGATCGGGAAGTCTCGAGGCTGTGGGCGCGCTCCTGGCGCGCGGCGCCAGACACGACGCGCGTGAGCGTCGCGGGCAGACCGCCCTGATGTGGGCAGCGGCCGAAGGCCACGCCGCCGTTGTCCGCGCCTTGATCGACGTTGGAGCCGACATCAACGCCAGGCTCGATTCCGGATTCACCCCGTTCTTCTTTGCCGTGCGCGAAGGGCACATCGACGTCGCGCGCGCGTTTCTGAAGGCGGGCGCCGATGTGAACGCAACCCTGCAGAAAGGCGAAAGGGCGCCCGGCAGTCCCGCTCCATACAAGCCGGTCGGAAAGGGCACGAGCCCGTTGCTGCTCGCGGTGCAGAACGGCCACTTCGAGCTCGCGATCGCTCTCGTTGATGCTGGCGCCGATCCCAACGATCGGCGAACAGGATTCGCGCCGCTCCACACGCTCACGTGGGTTCGAAAGCCGGATTCCAGCGATGTCAGCGAACCGCCGCCGCTCGGGTCTGGCCGGATCACGAGCCTGCAGTTCGTGCGCGAGATCGTGAAGCGGGGCGCGAACGTCAATCTGCGTCTCGACAAGGGCACACCGAACGTCCCCAACACGTCCTCGCGGATCGGCACCGAGGGGGCGACGCCTTTTCTCCTCGCTGCGGATCGCTCGGACGTTCCGCTGATGCGGCTGCTCCTGGAGTTGGGCGCCGATCCCCTGCAGGCAAACGACAACCAGACGACGCCGCTGATGGTTGCGGCCGGCCTCGAAACGACGGAGCCGCTCGAAGAAGCCGGTGAGGAACCTGAAGCCGTGGAAGCGGTGAAGATGCTGCTCGACCTCGGCGCGGACGTCAATGCCGTGGACAACAACGGCGACACCGCCATGCACGGCGCCGCGTATAACAACTATCCGCTGGTCGTAAAACTGCTGGCAGACCGTGGCGCCGACCCGACGATCTGGAATCGACCCAACAAACAGGGTGTGACTCCGCTGTTCGCGGCCGAAGGCCATATCGGGCGGCTCCCGAGGCCGGATCCCGCGACGATTGACGCGGTAACGCGACTGATGCTGGCGGCGGGCCTTTCAACCGCTGGGCAAAGGCCGCCGGTCGTCGATATCTACGAGAAGCCACCCCAGAAGCCGGTCAAGCCCGAGAAGCATTGACGTAGACCGGCGCGACGCTGGCACGACGGTCCGTCACGGCGCGAAGCAGTAGATGCGGCCGGCACCGCCGCGCGGTGCGGTATCGGCGCAATTCTGGTTCGCGTGTGCCGAATTCCAGGACGAGAGCGCCCCGGCCGTGCTCTGGTTGGGGCCCATACCATCCGAGTGACCCACTTGCCCTGCGACGGACGCGTCACCCGACGTCCAGTCGGCGCACGTCATTCCGGCCATCAGCGTCCCGTCGGCGTTCGATCCGGTCAGGATGTCGTGCTGGACCGGAGCCGGCGACCCGGTCCACTGTCCGTTGATACGCTGACCACGCTCGTCGATGAACACCGCCGCATCGCCGGTCCGTGCATGCAGCTCGGCCACGCTGCCAGCGACCTGCACGAGGTTCGCGTTGTACCAGGGACCGGTGCCGATTCGGTCTCGCGCGTTCGTTGGTCGATTGCCGTTTGACGCGTCGCGCTCAACGCTCAGGTATGCGCGCCACGTCCGCGCACCCTGCCCGGCCGCGGCCGCGAGCCGCTGGCAGGTGGCGTCCGCCCCGGCGAGACCTCCCAGATTGCCGGTGACACTCGTCGCGCTGCTGACGAAGAAGCTCATCCTCGGACCGGACGGCGCCATCGGCGAACTGTCCTTACTGCACGCCGCGGCGATGACGATTGCGAGAAGAATCACGTAACGCTTCATTGCAGATCACCTTTGCCCAGGGCGCGTGGCAAGACCGGGACCAGCGGGAGCACTGCAAGAAATGCGGGTTTCGCGACGATGTCGGATGGTCAGGACAGTGAACCATGCCCGGGTCGCGAAATGGTTTACGTCCCGTGTGGCGGCTGCGGTGTCGAAAACCGCCGTGCAGTGACATCCAGCTGAACAGCGATCTCACTCGGATTCGGTCGAAGTGACGCGGCTGGCGTTCGATACCTCGCGCCGCGGCTGTTCGGATCGGCCCATTCGCTCCGGAAACCGACTCCGCACACCGGCAAAACGCCCTCCGGCCTTGGGACGCGTGGAACGCTCGCGCACCCATTAGGCTGCGCTGCTGTTTACGCGGTGCGCTTCGAGTACTGGCGAATCGCCAGGGCCAATGTCACGACCGCGAACAAGGCGAGAATCGCCAGCGGTTGGACGATCTCCTGCAACCCGGCTCCTTTGACGAGGAGCGCCCGCGAGATCGTGACGAAGTGACGCACCGGATTCAGCAGCGACACGGTCTGCACCCACGGCGACATGCTGTCGATCGGCGTGAACAGTCCGCTCATCAGCAGATAGATGTTGACGATGAAGAACGTGACAAACATCGCCTGCTGCTGCGTTTCCACAAGCGTTGAAATCCACAGCCCGATGGCCAGCGCCACAACCAGATAGACGGCGGCCGAACCAAAAAGCAGCACGAGGCTGCCGCGAACAGGGATGTCGAAGATCAGCCAGCCCGCGGTGAGACCAATTCCGAGATCCAGCATTCCGAGCACCCAGAAGGGCAGCAGCTTCGCGGCGATGAACTGCCCACGCGTCAGCGGCGTCACGTTCAGCTGCTCGAGCGTTCCGAGCTCCTTCTCGCGCGCGATGTTCTGCGCGCTGACCAGTGTGGCGATGAGCGTGACAAGCGCAACCAACAGCCCCGGCACCATGTAGTGCTTGTAGTTCAAGGTCTGGTTGTAGCGGTTTCGCACTGCAACCTCGATGCGCGCCGCACCGCGCATCGGTGCCTGATCGCGCGACGCGGAGCGCACGTTGGCCTGCGTCGGCCGTAGCGTCGTTCCGAGTTCCGCGGAGTATGTTGACAGGATTGTGAGTGCGTAGGACTGCACAACTCCCGCAGCGGAGCCTTTTTCGGCGTTCACCGCGAGCTGTATCGGCGCCGCTCGATCGCGCATCAACGATCGCTCGAAATCGTGAGGCACCGTGACGACCAGCGTCACCCGTCCCCTGAGCAGTTCGTCATTCGCCAGGTCCAGGGAGGTCGAATCGCCGACGATATCGAAATTCCCGGACGCGGCGAATCGATCGACCAGGCCCCGTGACGCCGTGGACCGATCGAGGTCGACGACATACATGGGGACATCGCGGATCTCGAACGTGGCCGCGTTCGACAGGATCAGCAACTGCGCGAGAGGCAGCACCAGCACCTGGGCAAGCGTGGCGCGATCCCGGATCACGTGCAGAACCTCGGCCCACGCGAGAAACCTGATGCGCCGCATGGCCTATTCCAGCCGCTCCTTGAACGACCGCGTGCTCAGCGTCAGCAACGCCACCGCCATCACGACGAGGACGAGCGTTTCCCGCCAGAGGTAGGTCAGGCCGACGCCCTTCAACATGATGCTTCGGGCGACGGTCACGAACCACCGCGCCGGTACCACGAACGACACCAGGCGGAGCGGCCCGGGAAGACTCTCCAGCGGAAAAATGAACCCGGACAGCAGCATGGTCGGCAGCATCGTGCCGACCATCGCACCGAACATGGCCACCCGCTGCGACGACGTACGGGCAGAGATCAGGATGCCGAGGGACAGAGATACCAGGATGAACAGGAGCCCTTCGGCCAGCAGCAGCGCCAGGCTGCCGCGCAGCGGCACGTTGAAGACGAGACGCGCCTCGACGATCACGCCAATCACCGACACAAAACCGATCAGAAGGTATGGCGCCACCTTGCCGACGATGATGTGCCACGGTCGCAGCGGTGAAACGAGCAGCGTTTCGAGCGTGCCCATTTCCTTTTCACGGGTCAGCGAGATGGCCGTCATCAACGACGAGATGATGGTGAGCACGAACGCCATCAGCCCCGGCACGAACAGGTTCGAGCTTTCTCGCGTGGGGTTGAACCGCGTGCGCACCTGCGGCACGATGCGAATCGTTCCGGCCGCTGGAGTCTATCTCGCGCTCGTATTCCTGGATGACCTGCAGCGCGTACGCCTGGATCGCGCTGCCGGTGTTTGGCTCGGTCGCGTCGGTAATGATTTGCACCCGGGCCGGCAGTCCCTGCCCGAGCCGTTCGGCGAATCCGGGCTCGAACACAATCGCCTCCTGCGCTTCGCCGCGCTGGAACAGTCGGTCGACATCAGCCGATCTGGGGACGACGCCCACGATCCGAAAGATGCCGGTCGCGCCGAAGCGGCTGCGCAGGGCGAGCGTTGCGGAATCCGGCGATGGATCAACGATCGCAAGCCGGACGTGTTCGACGTCGGTGCGAATCGCGTAGCCGAAGATCACCACCTGGACGATCGGTATCAGCGTGATGACGATCAGCGTCCGGCGATCGCGCAGGATGTGGTAGGCCTCCTTCCGAAGCAGTCCCAGCAAGGCGATCGAACGGGTGCGGAACGCCATCAGGCGCGAGGCCTCGATTCGGGCGGCTCGTTCGCCGCCGGGCGGGCCAGACGGACAAACACCTCATCGACCGAGTCGGTGCCGAACTGGCGCTTCAACTCCGACGGCGTCCCAATCGCACCAATCTTTCCCGAGACCATGATCGAAATGCGGTCGCAGGTACCTCGGCCTCATCCATGTAGTGCGTGGTCACGAACACGGTCGTTCCTGACGCCGCAGCGTCGTAGATCATTTCCCAGAATTGACGACGCGTGATCGGGTCGACACCGCTGGTGGGCTCGTCGAGGAAGACAATCTTGGGATCGTGAAGAAGGGCGACCGAGAACGCCAGTTTTTGACGCCAGCCCAATGGAATCGATCGGACAAGGTCGCGCGCGGCGTGGCGAAAGCCCAGACGCGACAGCATCGCGTCGGTCCGATCGCGAATCTGCCGATCCGTCAGGTCGTAGATGCCGCCATACAGACGGATATTCTCGGAAACGGTGAGATCTTCGTAGAGCGAGAACCGTTGGCTCATATAGCCGATGTGCCGCTTGATCGACTCGCTCTGGCTGTAGACGTCGAAGCCGGCCACGGTCGCCTGTCCGCTCGATGGGGCGAGCA
>CAVOHK010000002.1:0-13894 GCA_963695635.1 uncultured Acidobacteriota bacterium | reverse complement strand
TCCACCGACGGCAATTCATCCGGCAGGGTCTCACGCTTGACGCGGCCGTCCTTGATCGCCGGAAAGTCGTAACGCGTAGCCCAAATCCGCGCGGTGAACTCCTCGCGGTAGAGATAATTCTTGCCGCTAAAGCCTTCGAACGCGACATCGCGGTCACGATAGAATTCATAGCGCACAGTATCGAAATTGTAGCTGCCGCGGTTGACGGGCAGAT
The DNA here is from genome assembly GCA_963695635.1 of uncultured Acidobacteriota bacterium. Lineage (GTDB taxonomy): Bacteria > Acidobacteriota > Vicinamibacteria > Vicinamibacterales > CAVVIG01 > DATKHR01. The sequence goes on along the minus strand of CAVOHK010000002.1, from coordinate 13,680 downwards.
CTGCCGCCCACCGAGTCTTTCACGCGGTCGTATTCGACGTAGCGGTTGATCTCGTATTTGCCGACCTTGTACGGGCCCGAGCCGAGCGGAATTTCGACGGTCAATTCCTCGAACGGGCGCGTCGCGTAATAGGCTTTGGAGAAGATCGGCAGGCCCGCGACATCGAGTGGGACGTCACGCGCACGATTGGGCGCAAACATCACGGCGACCGTCGCATCGTCGAGCGCCTCGGCCTTCACCATGTCGCGCAACTGGACCACGATCAGCGGGTGGCCTTTTTCCTTCAGAATATTCAGCGAGAAGGCGACGTCATGCGCCGTCATCTTCGAACCGTCGTGGAAGCGGGCTTCGGGGCGCATCGTGAACCGGTAGGTGAGCTTGTGGGTGAAATCCACACCGATTTTGCTACAAGGCCATACATCGCGTCGGGTTCGTCGTTGGCGCGCGCCATCAGCGTATCAAAGGTCAGCTCCATGGCCTTCGCGCCTTCGCCCTTGAGGATGAAGGCGTTGAACGAATTGAACGTCTGGAAGGATTGATTGTAGGCGCGGGTCGAGGGGATCGTGGAAAACGATCCACCTTTTGGCGCATGCGATTGAGTCGCCGTCGAAATACTTGAAGTCGCGGGGTATTTCAGGTCGCCGAACACCGACATGCCGTGCGCTTCGGCATCCGCCTCGGAAGCGGCGATGGCCGGCCCAAAATGAACAGCACTCAGCGCGCCGACGCCGAGCACGTGCCGGCGATTGAGGTGCAGCAGTCCGCTTCCTTCAACTGCGCTTTCCGATCTTGGCTGCCTTTTCGGCGTCCCACCACCACACGGTCGGGAAATCCGGAAACGCCGTATTTGGCCGGCGGCTGGGATGGCTGAAGCGATCCCGCCGCCATAGCGCTGATAGCCGAAGGCGAATTGCGGGACGCAATAGAAATTCCAGAGCAGAACGCGGTCGATCGCCTTGCATGCCGCCACCAGCTCGGCGCGATTCTTGCGAAGATGATGCGTTCGATCAGGGCGTCGACCGCGGGATTCTTGATACCGCCGACGTTGCGCGAACCGGGCCGGTCGGCGGCCGGCGCGCCGAACCAATCGCGCTGTTCGTTGCCGGGCGACAGCGACTTGTCCCAAACCGCCGTGGTGATATCGAAGTCGAAACTGCGCATGCAATTCTGGTACTGCACGCTGTCAACGGTGCGGATATTCACGGTGATAATAAGCACGCTCCAGATACGGCTTGTAGAAAAGCACCCCTCGCTCGTCCGCGGATCCTGGCACAGGAATTCGACACTGACAGGCTGTCCTGAAGGATTCGTCGGCTTGCGCGGTCGCGGACTTCGTAGCCGGCCTCTCTAAGAAGGCGCGTGGCCTTCCGCAGATTGTTGCGGGCCGCTTCCGGATTACCGCCCACGGGATTCTTTGTACGGCATCGTGAAGACCTCGGCAGGCACCTTATTCCGCACGGTTTCGAGGATCGCCAGTTCCTCGCCCTCGGGAAGCCCCGACGACATCAGATCCGGAATGCCATCGAAATAGCTGCCGTCGCGATGATACTCGCCGTTCGAGAGTTGCCGGTCAGACTCCTCCCAATCATAGGCATAGACGAACGCGCGGCGGACCCTGGCATCGGCAAACAGCGGCCGGCGCAGATTGAAGCCCCGCCCCTGCATCGATCCCGAGCTCCTACCGGGAAACGTTCCTTGATCACGCGCTTGTCGTGCACGGCCGGGAAATCGTAGGCCGTCGACCATTGCTTGCCGCTGCGCTCCGAAAACCAGTCGAGCTGATCGGCCTTGAAGGCCTCGCGCCCGACCGTGTCGTCGCGAAGAATTCGAATCGAAGCTGGTCGAAATTGTATCTGCCCGACGGACACCGGCAGATCCTTGCCCCAGTAATCGGCAACACGTTCCAGCACCACCGACGGGCCGCGACGAACTCCTTGATGCGATAAGGTCCGGACCCCAGCGGGATCTCGCAGCGTCGTCGCCGTCACATCGCGCTTGCGACCCTGCGCGTCGGTGCCTTCCCACCAGTGCTTGGGCAGCACCGGCAATTCACCCGCAATGCTCGGCAATTCCCGATTACCCGGAGCATCGAAGGTAAACTTGACCTCGCGTTCGCCGGATTCCGCACTTCAACGACGTGCTGGTAGTACGCGCTGTACATCGGGCTGTTCTTCTTCAGCACGTCGAAGGAGAAGATAACGTCCTCGGGCAGTAACCGGCTTGCCGTCATGCCAGCGTGCGGCGGCGTTCAAGCTTCAGCGCATGGGCAACCGCGTGCGACGACTCGAGCGCCGGCAGAATGCCTTCGAGCTTCGCCAGCGTCTGGAAGGCGTCGAGCGCTTCCTGGTCGCTCGCGTTGGCGTATTCCGCGCGGCCCACCGCACGCAACCATGCGTGCTCTGGACCGACTGCGGCGTAGTCGAGGCCGGCCGAAATCGAATGGGTCAGCTCGATATTTCCATCATCGTCCTGCAGCACGAACGTCCGCGTTCCCTGGAGAATTCCGGTGCTGCCACCGGCGAATCGGGCGGCATGGCGGCCGCGCAAGATCGCTTCTCCGCCCGCCTCGACGCCGATCAGGCGCACCTCGCGATCCTCGACGAACGCGTCGAAGATGCCCATCGCATTGCTGCCGCCGCCGACGCAGGCGACGATTGCGGTCGGCAACCGTCCGGTCAGGTCGAGCAGCTGCTGCTCGGCTTCGCGGCCAATAATCGATTGGAATTCGCGAACCATCAAGGGATACGGGTGCGGACCGAGCACCGAGCCGAGCAGGTAATAGGTGTCGGCGACGTTCGTCACCCAATCGCGCATCGCTTCGTTGATGGCATCCTTGAGCGTCCGGCTGCCGGCATCCACGCCACGCACCTCCGCCCCTAGCAGCCGCATGCGAAAGACGTTCAGCGCCTGCCGCTCCATGTCGTCGGTGCCCATATAGACGTGGCAGTCGAGACCCAGCAACGCGCAGGCGGTTGCCGTCGCCACGCCGTGTTGTCCAGCGCCGGTTTCCGCGACGATGCGCTGTTTGCCCATGCGTTGGGCGAGCAGCGCCTGGCCGAGCGCGTTGTTGATCTTGTGCGCGCCGGTGTGCGTCAGATCCTCGCGCTTCAAATAGATGCGTCGCGCCCCCGCCGGCCTGGGTCAGCCGTGCCGCTTCGTAGACTGGCGTTGGACGGCCGACGTAATGTTTCAACAGACGGCCGAGTTCGGCGTGAAAGGCCCCGTCGTCGCGCGCCGCGAAGTAGGCGCGTTCGAGTTCCTCTACCGGTTCGACCAGCGTTTCGGGAACAAAACGCCCGCCGAATTCGCCGAAGTAGCCGCGCGCCGTCCGGATCACGCCGGGACGTTGTGATGTCCATGAATCGCCTTGAACAGCGCCTGCATGCGCGCGTGATTTTTGACTCCGGGCGACGTTTCCACGCCCGATGACACGTCGACGCCGAACGGCCGCACACGCGCGATCGCGTCGGCGATATTGTCTGGCGTCAATCCACCGGCCAGCAGCACGGGACGCTTGGCCGCGATCGCCGCCGCCGCATTCCAGTCAACCGCAGTGCCAGTTCCACCCTTCTTCACCGGATCGTGGGCATCGAGCAACAATGTCACGTTCGACGGCCACTGTTCCAGGCGGCTGGTGCTCGGCTTGATCGATTTGATCGCGGGCCGCCCGACCGCCGCGACGGCGTGCGGGGTTTCATCGCCATGTAGTTGGACCGCGAACAACCGGACCAGATTCGCCACGCCAGCGATGTAGTCGACCGGCTGATCCACAAACACACCGACGGTTCTTACCATCCGTGGCAGCGCCGCTGCAATGCGGCGCGCGCGATACGGATCGACGAAACGCGGACTTCCAGGCCAGAAGATGAACCCGATTGCATCAGCGCCCAATTCGGCCGCGGCGACCGCGTCTTCAACGCGGGTGATGCCGCAGATCTTTACGAACATGCCGGTCATGTTTTTAAGTCGCTGCAGCCCTCGAGCAGGTGCTGAAGCTGCCCCCGGGATCCGGATGCGTCATGAATCGTTCGCCGATCAGAAAGGCCCTGTATCCGCGGTCGCGCAAACGGATCACGTCGCTCGGCGACTTCAACCCGCTCTCGCTCACCCCGACTACGTCCTTGGGTATTTGCTCGATCAACGCTTCCGACGTATTCACATCCACTTCGAGCGTGCGGAGGTTCCGGTTGTTCACGCCGACGATCTTCGCGCCGGCGTCGATCGCAATCGCCAGCTCGGTCGCATCGTGCACTTCGACCAGAACGTCCAATGCCAGCTGCTGCGCGTGATCGTGAAGCACTTTCAGTTCGATCGGCCGCAGCGCCGCCACGATCAACAGGACCGCGTCCGCGCCGGCCGCTCGCGCTTCCAACAGCTGGTACTCCGATACGATGAAATCCTTTCGAAGGACCGGCACCCCGACAGCGCCACGAACCGCCTGCAGATGCTCGATTGAGCCGTCGAAAAAGGTCGGCTCGGTCAGCACCGAAACCGCGGCCGCACCAGCCTCGGCGTAGCCCGTCGCGATCGCGACCGGGTCGTAGCTCTCGCGCAACACGCCACGCGATGGCGATCGCCGTTTGCACTCGGCGACGACATTGATACGGTCTGGCCGGCTGAGTGCCGCCTGGAACGCGTTCGGCCGCATCGATCGATAGCCGGCGCGCCGTTCGAGGTCGGCGCGCGATTCGGCTGCTTCGCGCACCTCGACGATGCGTCGCGTGGCGGCGACGATGGTCGCCAGCAGGTCTGCCGTAGCGATTGGCGACTGGCGACTCGTGACTTGCGATTGGGCCGTCATCCAGCGGCAGCTCCTGCTGCAGATTCTTCGGCGGTCGAAATCGCGATCAGTTTCTCCAGGACTCGCTTCGCGTCGCCGCGCTCGATCGCGCGCCAGGCCATCGCGATTCCGTCTTCGATCGATGGCGCGGCGCCGGCAATAAACAGCGCGGCGCCCGAGTTCAGCAGCACGACGTCCCGCGCCGGACCGCGCTCGCCGCGCAAGACGCTTTCGACGATGCGGGCGTTCTCCTGCGCGTTGCCGCCAACCAGTGCGCTGGTCGGCGACTTCGGCAGGCCGACGTCCGACGGATGCAGGTAGAAGGTATTGACCGCGCCATCGCGACACTCGGAGATTTTCGAGTAGCCGGCGGTCGTCAACTCGTCGATACCGTCTGCGCCATGGACGACCCAGGCCCGTTTCGTCCCGAGCAGCATCAGCGCGCGCGCCAGCAGTTCGGTGAATTCCGGCCGCGACACGCCGACCAACTGCCGCGTTGCGCCGGCGGGATTGGTCAGCGGTCCGAGCAGGTTGAACGCGGTGCGAACGCCCAGTTCGCGACGGACCGGCGCCGCATGCTTCATCGAAGGATGAAACGTCGGCGCGAAGAAAAACCCCATCCCGGCTTCGGCCAGGCAGCGCTCGACGACGGCTGGCGGAGCGGTAATCCGGATTCCCATCGCTTCGTAGACGTCAGCGCCGCCGGTCTTGCTGGACGCCGACCGGTTGCCGTGCTTCGCGACGCGCACGCCGCACGCCGCAACCACGATCGCCGCGCACGACGAGATGTTGAACGTGCCCGACTTGTCGCCGCCGGTCCCGCAGGTATCGAAGACATCGTCATAACGCCGAGACAGCGGGACGGCATTCGCGCGCATCGTTCGAGCGAGGCCGACGATTTCGGCCGGCCGCTCGCCTTTCATCGCCAGCCCGATCAGCAGGGCTGAGATGTGGGCGGGGGCAGCGCGGCCTTCCATCACCTCGGCCATCGCGCCGGCGGCTTCGTCGGTCGTCAGGTCTTCGTGACGCGAGAGCTTTTCAATCAGCTGTGGGAACATTTCAGAAAATTCCGCAAAATCGTTTTGCCTTCGCCGGTCAGAATCGATTCCGGGTGAAACTGCACGCCGTGCAGCGGCCACTGTTTGTGCCGCAGGCCCATCACAATCCCGTCTTCCTTCGTCCGTGCTGTCACCAGCAAGTCGCCGGGCAGATCCTGATCGGCGACCACCAGCGAGTGGTAACGCGAGGCGACAAAGGCGCCGCTGATACCGCTGAAGACGCCGCACCCATCGTGCTCAATCGTCGAGGTCTTGCCGTGCATCGGCACGCTCGCGCGGACCACGGCACCACCGAACGCCGCGCCGATCGCCTGGTGCCCCAGGCACACGCCGAGAATCGGTGTCCGCTCGCCAAGGGTTCGAATCACGCTCATCGTCACGCCCGCATCTTCAGGCCGACCCGGGCCCGGAGAAATGACGATGCCATCTGCCTTGGCGGCCGCAACGTCATCGACCGACACCGCGTCGTTGCGCATCACCTGGACCTCGGCCCCCAGCTCGCCCAGATACTGGACCAGGTTGTAGGTGAACGAGTCGTAGTTGTCGATGACCAGAACCATCAGATTTCGAATTGCAGATTGCAGATTGCAAATTGCAGATTGCTCATAGTCCCGCCTGCGCCAACTCGAGCGCGCGGATTAACGCGCGCGCCTTGTCCTTGGTTTCCTCGAATTCCGCCGTTGGGTTCGAATCCATCACGATGCCTGCGCCCGCCTGCACGTAGGCCTTGCCTTTCGACATGATGACGGTGCGAATCGCGATGCAGAAATCGAGGTTGCCGGCAAAGTCGAGATATCCGACCGCGCCGGCGTAGAGGCCGCGGCCGGACGGCTCGAGTTCGCGAATGATCTGCATCGCTCGAACCTTGGGCGCTCCCGAAACGGTTCCGGCCGGGAAACAGGACACCAGCGCGTCGAGGCGATCGCGATCGTCGGCCAGCTTGCCTTCGACGATCGAGGTCAGGTGCATCACGTGGGAAAACTTTTCCAGGCCCATGAACTGCGGAACGCGCACCGACCCGTACGCGCACACGCGGCCGACATCGTTGCGTCCGAGATCGACGAGCATGACGTGTTCGGCCCGTTCCTTCTCGTTGCGCTTCAACTCCTCGGCGAGCCGCATATCTTCGTCGTCGGTGCGGCCGCGCGGCCGGGTGCCGGCAATCGGATGCGTTTCGACGCGCGAGCCTTCGACGCGGACCAGCATTTCCGGTGACGAGCCGACCACCGATACGCCGCCGATCCGGATGAAAAACATGTACGGCGACGGGTTGACGTGCCGCAGCGCGCGATAGACGGTGAACGGATCGGCCGCCACTTCCGCCTCGAAGCGCTGCGACAGCACCACCTGATAAATGTCGCCGGCCGCGATATGCTCCTTCGCCGCCCGCACGCTTTCTTCGTATTCTTCTTTCGTTCGATTCGAGGTCATTTCGAGCGCGGCGCCCGACTCGGTCCGCGTCCGCGACAGATTGCGGTCCAACTCGCGCTCGAGGAATTGAATCTTCGCGCAGGCGAACTGATAGAGCGACGCGAGATCTTCGTCGGCGGTGATGCGTGCGTTCGCAATGATCAAAATGCGATGCTGCACGTGGTCGAAGGCCAACACCGTGTCGAACAGCATGAAGCCGGCCTGGTCGGCGCCGTCAACGCCTGCGCCAAGATCACCCAGCACCGGTTCGAACCACGACGAAGCGCCATAACCAAGGTAACCGACTGCACCGCCGGTGAATCGCGGCAGATCCGGCACGAACGGCGACCGGAAGTCGGCCATCAGACTGCGCAGCGTTTCTACCAGCGGCCGGTCACTCTCGGTCACCGCTCCAGCGCGTTCGATGGTGGTACGGCCGCCAGCACCCGCCGGCGCCCGCAGAATCAGAAAGGGATCCTTTCCGAGAAACGAGTAGCGTCCGACGTGCTCGCCGCCTTCCACGCTCTCGAGCAAGAACGCGTAATCGGCGTGTTCCGCGATCTTCAAGAATGCCGACACCGGCGTCAGCAGGTCGGCGACGATCTCTTTGCAGACCGGCACGAACGTACCGCGACGCGCGAGATCGGTGAATTCTTCAAACGACGTGATTTTCATTGCGCGAAAACTCCGCCAGCCGCTTCAGCGCGGCCTCCCGCATCAAGCCGGCTGCTGCCCGCAGGCCGGTCCACCAGTGAAACTGCTCCTGCGCCTGGGCGACGAGCATCTCGAGCCCGCCAATCGTCTGGCACCCCATCTCCGCCGCTTCCCGCATCAGCCGCGTCTGCGTCGGGTTGTAAACGATGTCGTAGACGTAACGCCCGGTCAGTTGCTCGCGATCGATCGGCGTCTCGTCGGCGCGTGGGTACATGCCAATCGGCGTGCAGTTGACCAGTAGATCCCACGATCCCGGCTTCGGCGGCCACGGGCCGACTTCGGACCCCGTCTGCATCGCCACGTGCTTCGCCTTCGCGTCGTCGCGCGCGTGAATCCGGACACTGCAGCCGGCAGACGCGAGTCCTACCGCGACCGCGCGTGCCGCACCGCCGGCGCCGAGGATCGACGCCTGCAGACCGCGCACCGGAATGCGCTCGCGCAGCGGCTCGAGGAAACCTGCGGCATCGGTGTTGCCACCGATCCAGCGCCCGTTCTCGACGCGCACCGTGTTAATCGCGCCGATGCGCCGCGCAACGGAATACACTTCGTCGAGCTGATCGAACAGCGTCACTTTGTGAGGCATCGTGACGCTGGCGCCGCTGATCTTGAACGCTTTGCCGAACTCGACGAAATCCGCGGCGTCCACTGCTGGCAGCGGCACGTACGCACCATTGAATTGCAACGCGCGAAACGCGGCGTTGTGCATCGCCGGCGAGACCGAATGCGCGACACTGCCGCCGACGATGCCGTAAATCTCCGTTGACGCGTCGATCGAGCGAAAGTTATACGCCTTGACCAGCGCGTTCACCGACAGCTGCCCGATCTCCTGCAACGCGCCCGCGTAGGTCCACGCCGAACCAAACCGGTCCGGCAGAATCCGCGTCGTCGACCCGAACGGTCCCAGTCCCAGCACGACGAGTTCACCGTGCTTGCCGTGCTGACCATTGATGGCGAGAAGGGTGTTGCAATCGGCAAGGCGCTTCGGGGTGACGGCGATCTTCACGACCTGCGCGCCGGTGGCGCGCATCGCCGAAATCCTCGATGAGAGATCCGCTGGAATGCCGTCGAAGTCGTGCAACGAAACGATCAGGCCCCGACCACTTCGCTGCCTGATCAGGTCGTCGAAACCTGCCTGCATTTCGACGTCGACGTAGTCGGCGCCGAGTGCCACCGCCTCCAACAGAATGCGCTTGCGCTCCTCTTCAGACCCCTTGAAGTGGCCGCCTTCAGCCGCTGAGCGGCACGTGACGATGACCGGAGCGCGCCGCCCGGCCAGGGCGCCGGCGGCGTCCGGATCGCTCACGGTGTCGAGCCGCAGTTCAATCAGGTCGGCGTTCGCCACCGCATCGCGCTGGCGGCGCAGGTCGGCGGTCGTCGCGGCCGTCACCGTGGCACAGATCAAGGCCATGTCTGAACCGGGGCTCCCGTCCCGGAAAAAAAAGCCTCTTCAGCGTATCGGCTGAAGAGGCTTGGGAAACTCGCGCGCTTTGGTGTGGTTAGGCCAAGGCGGACGCCTCTTCAGTCGAGGTCCAATACCACCGCCACGCGGCGTTAAACGACTGAAGGGTTGCCCGGTGTCCAACCATGAACGGCTCACGATAACAAACCAGGCCGATCCATGTCAAAATGACTCAAATGCTTCATCGACGGCTTGTTATGACGCTTTGTGCAGTCCTGGCCGGAGCGTCGCTGCTCGCCGGGTCACGCGCGCGGTTGTCGGCCGCCACGGCGGTGATGAGCGTCGACGACATTCGGCCCGGCATGGTCGGCATCGGACACACGGTGTTCGATGGCACGCATGTCGAAGAATTCAAGGCGCACATCATCGGCGTCCTGCAGAACATGATCGGGCCGGGGAGAAATCTGATTCTTACCAAGCTCGAAGGCGGGCCGCTCGCGCATACCGGCGTGATTGCCGGCATGAGCGGCAGCCCTGTTTACATCGACGGCAAACTGATTGGCGCGGTGTCGTACTCGCTCGGCAGTTTCCCGAAAGAACCAATTGCCGGCATTACACCGATTGGCGAAATGACCGACGCGGCGGCGCTGACCGACGCGCGGCCTGCATCCGCTCGCGTTCGAATCGAGTATCCGCTGACGCGCGAAAACCTCACGGCGGCCTTTCGCAAGGCGCTGAACTGGAATCGCCCGTTTGCCGATCGGCCCGCAGATGTTCGCAGCCAGTCGTTTTCGTCCGTCGATGATCTCGGCGCCGGCCAGATTGGGGCACTGATGCGCCCAATCGCGACGCCGCTCGTGATGTCGGGCTTCGAACCGGAAATGGCCGACCTCCTCGGCAGTGCGTTCCGCGACCAGGGCTTCGTGCCGACTGGCGGCGCCGGAGTTGCCGGACCGCCGCGTGGCGAAAAGCCGTACGAGGGGCCGCTGAAACCGGGCGACGCTGTCGGCGTGATGCTGGTCGGGGGCGACTTGATGCTCGGCGGCACGGGCACGGTCACCCATATCGACGGCGACAAGGTGTACGCGTTTGGTCATCCGATGTATAGCCTCGGACCGACCGAATTTCCGATGACCCGCGCGTACGTCTACACCGTGCTTCCCAGCCTGTTCTCGTCGATGAAGCTCTCGAGCACCGGCGAGATCATCGGAACCGTCCTGCAGGATCGCGCGACGACCATCGCCGGGCGGCTCGGTCCGGGCCCGCGGATGATTCCGGTGTCCGTGACGCTCGAGCGGCCAGGCACCGCTCGCAGTCAACCAGGTTCCAACACCAAGCGTTCGTTCAAGTTCACCGTTGTCAACGATCCGCTGTTCGGGCCGTTGATGACCTACGCCAGCCTGCTGAACACCATACTCAACTACGAACGCAGCATGGAAGCGGCAACGTTTACGGTTCGCGGAACGGCGACAATCCGCAACCACGACCCGATTACGTTCAACAATATTTTTGCCGGCGATCAGTCGTCGGTGAACGCCGCCGCCTACGTGATCGCGCCAGTCATCTACCTGATGGGCAACGATTTCGAAAAAATCGATCTCGACGGCCTCGATCTGACGATCTCGACGATCGAGCGGCCGCAAACCGCGGTTCTCGAGCGTGTATGGCTCGACGATCCGCGTCCGCGCGCCGGCCGCACCGTGCCGTTGAAAATGTTGCTGCGGACCTACCGTGGCGAGGACGAACTGCGCACCGTGCCGATCGAGATACCGGCCAACGCCAGCGGCGCGCTGTCGATTCTCGTCTCGGACGGCGCCCGGCTCGGTATCGCCGAACAGCGCGAGGCGCGATCGCCCTCGGCCAAGAGCGTCGATCAGGTGATCAAGTCGCTGAACAAAGGTCGCCGCAACAACACGCTGTACGTCAAGCTGCTCAGCTCGGACGCCGGCGCGGTCGTCAGTGGCGAGGCGCTCTCGTCGCTGCCACCGTCGGTACTGGGTGTGCTCGAAGGCGAGCGCAACGGCGGAAATTTCAGTCCGCTGCATACGGCCACGCTCGGTGAATGGGAACTGGCGACGAACCACGCGGTCAGCGGCAGCAAAACGCTGACGATCACGATTTCGCAAAACTAATGAATCATCTGCACTCGCGCCTGCTGGCGGCTGCCGCCGTCATCGCGCTCGCGCTGCCCTTGCACGCCTCGTCGCCGAAGTTCTTTCAGGCGGCCACGCAAACCGAGTTTCTGAAGGGCGACGTCGAGAACTTGACCATCGACAGCCGCGGCGAGCTGTCGCTCGGGCCGGCGGCTGAGTTGATCTACGAATCGGCCGCGCCGTTCCTGTGGACCATCGCCGCGCAGCCCGACGGGACAATGTTTGTCGGCAGCGGCAACGAAGGCAAGGTGTTCAAGATCGATGGCCAGGGCCGGGGGACAACTTTTTTTGACAGCACCGAACTCGAAGTGCACGCCGTGGCCCCGGCGCCGAATGGCGGCATCTACGTCGGCACCTCGCCCGACGGCAAGGTCTATCTCGTCGATCGGAACGGCGCGAGCAAGACATTCTTTTCGGCCGACGACAAGTACATCTGGGCACTGGCGGTCGACGCCAAAGGCAACGTCTACGCCGGCACCGGCGACAAAGGCGTGATTTACAAGATCTCGCCGGACGGCAAAGGCGCGCCGTTCTACAAAACCAACGCCACGCACGCCACTGCTCTGGCGTTCGATAAGAACGGCAACCTGTTGGTCGGCACCGGCACACCGGGCAAGGTGCTGCGGATCGATCCCGATGGCAAGCCGTTCGTCCTGCTCGATTCACCGTTTCAGGAAATCCGTTCGCTCCGGTTCGACGACCGGGGCGCACTCTACGTCGCGGCGTTGAATGGCCGCGGTTCGTCGGGCGGATCGCCGACCACGACCGAGACGAACGTTCCGACCGCGCCAGAAGTTCAGCGTCAGCCGGTTCCGTCGGTGTCCGCCGAAATCACTTCCGTGTCGGTAGTGGACGTCGGCGGCGGCGGCGCCAGTAGTGCACAGCCGCGCGAGGATCGACGCAGCGTCAAGGGCGCCGTTTACCGCATCATGCCGGACGGTATCTGGGATCAGCTGTGGGAATCGCGCGACGACCTGCCGTACGACCTGGCATTCGACGCGAATGGCCGGTTGTTGATCGGAACCGGCAACAAGGGAAAACTCTATCGACTCGAAGGCGAGCCGCTGCGCCCGACATTGATCGCGCGCGCCAGCGGCCAGCAGATCACCACCTTCTACAAGGACCAGCGCGGGCGGTTGTATTACGCGACGGCGAATCCGGGCAAACTGTTCCGGCTCTCAAACGACCGCGCCAACCGCGGCACCTACGAGTCCGAGCCGCGCGACGCGGAGATGGTGGCGACGTGGGGATCGATCAGCTGGCGCGGGCTCGCGCCGTCCGGCACGCACGTCGAGTTGTTCACGCGCTCGGGCAACACCGAAACTCCCGACGACACGTGGAGCGTCTGGTCGTCCGGCTATTCGAATCCGGAAGGCACGCCGATCAAGAGTCCGAAGGCACGCTACCTCCAATGGCGAGCGGTACTGACCGGACAGAACGCCAGCCCGGTGGTGACCTCGGTGACGGCCGCCTACCTGCAGCGGAACCTCCGGCCGCAAGTCCGCTCCATCACGGTGCATCCGCCCGGCATCGTCTTTCAGAAGCCGTTTTCGACCGGTGATCCGGAACTGGCCGGTTTTGACGATCAGTCCACGCCCGATCGAAAGCTCGCCGCGCAGGCGGCCGCGCAAACCGGCGGCCCGTCGCCCTCGGTCGGCCGCCGCACCTATCAGAAGGGCCTGCAAACGTTGGTCTGGCGCGCCGAAGACGAGAACGACGATGACCTGCTGTTCGACGTGCTGTATCGGCGTGAAGGCGAAGCGTCGTGGAAGACGCTACGGAAAGCGGTCAGCGACTCGATTCTGGTGTGGGATACAACGACCGTTCCCAACGGCACTTACTTCGTGAAAATTGTCGCGTCGGACGCGCCATCGAACTCGGCCGGCGACATGCTGACCGGCGAGATGGACAGCGTCGCCTTCGAGATCGACAACACCCCACCCACCTTCACGATCGGCGGCACCCGCACCGATCGGGGGCGGACAATCGTGAGCTTCGACGTCAAAGACGATCACTCGCCGATCCAGCGCGTCGAGTATTCAACCGATGGACAGCACTGGCATGCGGTGTTTCCGGTGGACGGCATCGCCGATTCCCGCAGCGAACACTATGAATTGACGATCGAAGGCACCCTAAGCGAACGCGGCATCACCGTCCGGGCGACGC
>CAVOHK010000001.1:0-59585 GCA_963695635.1 uncultured Acidobacteriota bacterium | reverse complement strand
GGGCCTGAGTCGCGCGTCACACGGTCGTCATCCGATGCGGCCACTCGTTCTGCATCGACGAGCTCATGTAGTGATCGTGGGAGGCGTAGTTGACGTAGAAGTCCTGTTTACGCTGCGTCGCGTAATGCGCTCCAGGCTTTAGCACGCCGACGATCTCCGCTTTCTTGGCCGTGAGGTCGAGTGTCTGACCGACGATTGACGGGTCCGACCCGAACACGCGCTCCCAGTACGCATAGGTGAGCACCGCGACCGGCGGGGCCGATTTGACTTCGTCGGCGGGCACGAGCATCCGTCCGACCAGCGGCTGCGCACCGAGCATCGGGAAGAAGTTCGCCGTCACCAGCCCGCCGACGGCGCGGTGCGGCTCGCCGCGCCCGAGCACGCTGAACGTGAAGTCGCCGAACTCGACGAACTGGTCGATCGTCTTCGACCGTCCGCGATAGTCGGCCACCTCGGGAAACGAGAACGACGAATCGTCGATCCCGGCGGCGACCTGCGGCTGTCGCAGCGCCATGATGCGGTCTGCTTCGGGATACGGAAGCGGGCGCAGCAGCACGCCGTTGATGACGCTGAAAATCGCCGTGTTCGCGCCGATGCCGAGCCCGAGCGTGAGCACGAACGCGACGGCAAATCCCGGCACGCGAGTCAGATTCCGGAATGCGATGCGGATGTCGTTGATCATTTGGGCCTGTCGCTGCTGGATAGAATCGAATTCGCCGAAGGCAGCAATCGTGCCGTTCCGAACGAGCCGTAACTCCCCGTAACCTGTTGAATGCGCGAGGCCGTTAACGGGTGGGGCGAGCCTGGCACGTCCGGAACCGGAACGCCGCCGTCCCAATCCCGCACAGGCTGTCAATGCCTCCGCGTAATACGTTGACCTACTTCAGGCCCAACTTCTTTCCAGCAGCCAACAGTTCGATCGATTCGCGAACACGCCTGGCGCGCGTTTCCGGTCGTTTGGCGGTATGAATCCAGACAACGAAATCACGCCGGTAGGTAGGCGCCAGCTCGCGGAAGAACTTCCACGCGCCGGAATTCGTCTTGAGCGCTTTCGCGATGTAGACCGGTAGCTGAGGGATGACTGGTCGTGGTGCGTAGGTATTGTTCGTCGGCGCGGCCGCGAGTCCGGCCGTCGTCAGCAAGCCTGCGGCCTTGAGTTCCGCCCACCGCTTCCGATTGATCTCCGACCATTTGCTCGCCGGCTTTCGCGGCGTCACCTTGATCGCGTATCGGTCGTCATCGAGACGTTTGACCAGACTGTCAATCCATCCGAAGCAAAGCGCCTCGCGGACCATCTCTTCGTAGGGGATTGATTTCTCCCCTGTGTGGGCCTTGAAGAACACTAGCCAGACCCCGGAACTCGAAGTGTGATGCCTGGTCAACCACGAGCGCCATTGCCGGCGACTCGTCACGTGCAGCGCGGGTAGTTCTGTCTTCATACCGACTGGCGCCCACCCTCAGCGCCAGTCAGGCCATCCTTGTGCCGCCACGAACAAGTGCAGTTCCTGATACGACGGCCGGTCTGTCTTCAACGTATCGAGCAGCAGCGCGACGAACTCGCGGTCGTCTTTGGCCGCGGGACAGGCCTTGCACAAGTCTCTGAAGAATCCGGCGAACGACGGGGTATAGAAACTGCCCGCCTGCACGCGTTTCAGCACATCGTCGAGCAGTGCATGGACGGCGAGCGTTTCCGCTTCCGTCGCGCCGTATCGCGAAAGCAGGGCGGAAATTGGCTTTTCGGCGGCGGACAGACGAAGCGCAATGTTGACCAACGTTTCGAGCTCTTGAACTTTCGCTTCAAGCGTCGCGATTCGTTCTTCGTGATCCTCGGTCCTGGTATCCATAGTCACAACGACATTATATTGATGACGCCCTTCGACTCGGAGACCAACCTCAAAGCGCTGAGTACAGCGCCTCTCTGAGCGCGACATCGCGCGGGTCGCCGGTCAACACGGTCCCGGTCTGGCTGGTCACATACCCGTAGCCGACGCCAACGTCGGGGTCCGTGAAACCCAACGACCCGCCCGAGCCGGGCGATCCGAACGAGCGCGCGCCACCGAACGGCCAAATCGCGCTGGGCTTCATGAACCCAAGTGAGAACTGGATGCCGTCGGTTTTCATGCATTCGTCGTAGAACCCGCGGGCAGGAGGAATCGCCGGCGCAGCCAGAAGGTCCAGCGTCTCCGGACGCAACGCGAACTCACGACCAGCCAGCAGCGAAAACGCCGTAGGCGTGGGCGATGCCGCGTGCTGTACAGACGCCGAGACCAGACGGCACTTCGAGGTTGCGCGCGTAGACGCGTTGCTGGTCCTGATAGACGGCCGTGCCTGGATTGATCACGAGCGCGCGGTAGATGTTCGAATCAGGATTCATCGTTTCGAGTATGAACCGAAATGGGAATCCGGTCAGCATGCGTAACCGGGTCGGGGGCGCCAAGGTAGCGAGGCGAGCGTTCGGAATCTCTTCGGGCAACCGCAGGTAGATGTCCTCGCCGAGCGGAGTGGCGATCTCTTCCTGAAAGAACTGTCCGAGACTGCGATGGCGTGGATCGATTCGGCGCAGCAGCTCACCTTCGTAAAAACCGAGCGTCAGCGCATGGTAGGCCTGGCGAGTCCCCGGCTCCCACTTTGGTTTCTGGCGGGCGAGCACCTTCGCGAGACGATCGAGGTCAGCCACGACGGCACGATCGACCGGTTCATCGAGCGCGAACAATCCAGCCTGATGCGCGAGGAGCTGGCGGACGGTGATCGTCTCCTTTCCCAACTGCGCAAACTCGGGCCAGTAGGTCGCCACCCGTTCTTCGTAGTCGAGCCAGCCGCGCGAGTGCGCGATGGCGAGAGTCATCGCGGCGAGGCCTTTCGTCGCCGAGTGGACGACCACCATGGTGTCGGCTTCCCACGGTTCGCCCCGTTTGTTGCGGACGCCGCCCCAAAGGTCCACAACCTTCTCGCCGTGAACGTAGACGCAGCACGCACCACCTAACTCGCCGCGTTGGGCGAAGTTCTGTTCAAACACCTCGCGCACCGCTTCGAAACCGCGACTGACATGTCCCTCTACGGGGGATGCGACGGTCAACATAAGTCCTCCATCTGCATGACGGCCTTCAGAAGTTCGCCGTCATGCGGCGTCCTTGTCTGCGGCCGGCGCGCGATCGAGCAGTGCGGGCGTGCTCGCAGGCATCGATTCGGCGCGGCGCTTGATACCAAGCAGTTGTTTCCGCTGCATGATGAAATGGACGATGCGGACGACGAGCCTGGTCAACACCAACGGTAGTCCGTGGAAACGGTAGCCCGGTCCGCCACGGGCGCGCACGAGTAGACGCGTCACGTCACGCCCGATCTCATCGAGCACGAACGTCCACGTCACTTCCAGCGTCCCGTTCGGCGCCAGCCAGCCAAGCGTCAAGGTCCGCTGGTGTTCGATCTCCAGGAGGGTGAATCCCTCCGCGATGCCGGGCATCGCAGGGAAGATTGTGCCGATCGCCGGAGACTGCAGTTCCATCACGATGTGCCTGGCGCTCGGCTGCCGACCGTTATCGAGCCAGTCGTAGCTGTACCAGCCGGCCCGGCTGCCCGCTCCCATCTGGACGAGCCAAGGCCACACATCACGCGGCCCCCGTCGAATCGTCGTCGCATGCGTCAGTGTGTCGATCGCGTGTGGAATACGGTTGTCGCCCGGCAGTTTGCGCGTGCGTTCGTCCTTGGTCGCGTGGACCGACGGCCAGAGCCGGCGAGGCGCCAACGGGCCAACCGCGTCACGCTCGGCGCGCCGGCACACTGCCCGCAATAGCTGCCAGGTGACAAACGCTCCCATCGGCTTGATCACGCGCCAATACCGCTCGAACTTGCGTTCCGCGAGTGGCGACAGCGCACGGGTCGCATGTTCGAGGACCAGCCAGTACTCGCCCGGTCGGCCAGTCGGCGCTACACGTACGCTCATGAACAGCTTCTCGTGGTCCGGATCGTCAAACGCTTCGAATGCCTCTCGGTTGGCGAATCGCTGTGGCGCCTGATGCACACGGTGAAGCTGTGCGGCCGATCCGGTGATCACTTCGTTCGGCGAACTGTCGCGCAGGATGAGCGTGCCCCCATCGACGAGCGCTTTCATGAATGGCCGCTTCCAGTCAGCGGCCGGCATGTGACCAGCGAGGCGCGACGGAAGGTAGCGGAGCTCACCCAATGCCCAGGCGAATTTCATGTCGCGCAGTGTGATCTCGTTGAGGGCCTCGAAGATCGACTCTGGCGGCGCCTTGACAACGACGCCAATACGGTCGCGGAATTGGGCGCCGTGGGCGACGGCTTCGAATGCCGGAGATGGCGAAACAGGTGGGCGATGCATCGTGAGGCTCCTGCGGACAACTCTCTCTAAACGCACAAACCTTGCCGCGTGTCTGACGGTCTTTCGCGGGCTGTGTCTGGCGTTTGCGCCGAAATCCCGTTCATGTGCGTGGAGAAAGCTCCACTGCGATGCCGAATTTTCGGCAGGTGCTCGACGCTGGCGACACCGCCAGGCCGCCGCAAATCAGCCCGTTCCGAGGCGGGCGGACGAATCGTTTCCTCGATTGGACCTTGGCATCGCGCCTGCTCTCTGATGCGGTGAAAGCGATGGGCACAATGGAACCGCCGTTCACCAAGGAGCAGTTCTTTGATCTGTTTGCCGCGTACAACGAGGCCTTGTGGCCGGCCCTCATCGCGCTGTGGATCGCGTCAGTTGTGGTCAGCCTATTGCTGCTCTTGTCGCGGCCGCCGGCCGGTCGCTGGGTCAGTGCCCTCCTGGCGGCGCATTGGGCTTGGTCCGGGCTGGCGTACCACGCCGCGTTCTTCACCCGCATCAACCCGGCCGCATGGATCTTCGCGATGCTTTTCCTCGTGCAGGCCGCGCTCTTCGTCTGGGTGGGAATCGTGCAGCGGCGTTTGTCGTTCGTTGCCTCGCGCAACGGGTGGGCACCGGTGGCGTGGGTCTTCGTCGTGTACGCGCTGGTATATCCCGCTATCAACGCGGTGCAGCATCTAAGTCTGTCGAGAATCCCCACGTTCGGAGTTCCGTGCCCGACGACGATCTTCACGGCCGGCGTGTTGATGCTCGCCGCGCCGCGCTGGCGCCGGTTAGCAATCGTTCCGGTGCTCTGGTCTCTCATCGCAGGATCCGCTGCGTTCCTCCTCGACGTACGAGCGGATTACGCCCTTCCGATCGCGGGGATCGCCTTGGCAATCTTTTCGACGCAGAGAAGCAGCGAAGCCAGAATGATCCAAGCAAATAGTGAGGTGGATACCGGGATCAGGTCCTGAGCAACACGAACCCTGACTCCGTCCTTCTCAGCGCATCGGTGCTCCAGTCATGAACGCCTCCGACATGATCGCACTCGTCGTGGCCGCCCTCGGTGGCGCAGCGGTCGGATTGGAACGCCAGTGGTCCGGACATGCCGACGGACCGTCGGCGCGGTTCGCCGGAATCCGGACGTTTGCGATGCTGGGCGCGCTCGGCGGATTGAGCGGCTGGTTGTTGTCGAGTGGCGGGGCGCTGCTCGCGGTCGTTCTGTTATCCGGCGGCGTTGCGATCACTGTCGCCGCGTACGTCGCGGCGAGTCGTCAGGAGATCGACGGCACGACAGAGGTTGCCGCGCTCGTCGTGATGGCCGCGGGCGCCCTCGCCGGAATGGGCCAGCTCAGAGTGGCGAGCGGTATCGTCGCGGTCGAAGTGCTGCTCCTGGTCGAGAAATCACGGCTCCATTCGCTGGTGCGTCGCATCGACGACGTCGAGTTGCGGGCCGGGGTCCGGTTTGCGGTGATGGCGCTGGTGATCCTGCCGTTGCTTCCGGAGGGCCCTTATCCACCGTTTGGCAGCGTACGGCCCCGTCAGCTCTGGATGCTGGTCCTCTTTTTTTCCGGATTGAGTTTTCTCGGCGACGTGCTGAATCGAGTGGTTGGCCCGCATAGCGGCGCGCTGGTCAGCGGTGCGATTGGCGGGTTGATCTCGTCCACCAACGTCACGTTCACGTTTGCGCGTTCGAGCCGGCACGACGCCGCACATTCACGGTCGCTCGCGTTCGGCGCCATCGCGGCGAATGCGATGCTTTACCCGCGTGTGCTCACCGCAGTCGCGGTGCTGAATGCCGCGGTGCTGCCGATCCTCGCTCCCTTTGTCGTAGCGCCAGCGCTCGTGGCCGGGATTGTCGCTGCATTTGGTACGAAGAAAGATCCACACGAGGATGACGTCGGGCGCCGGACGCTGCGGAATCCGCTGCAGCTCTCGGCGGCTCTCCGGATGGCGGCGTTATTTCAGGCCGTTCTCGTAGTCGTGCACCTTGCTCAGAACACGTGGGGACGCTCCGGCGTGCTGACGACGGCAGCGGCACTCGGGCTGACCGACGTCGATGCGCTCACCGTGTCGATGACGAAGAGTGTCGCCGACACACTGTCGATGCAAACGGCCGCCCTGGCGATCGCCGTCGGGATCCTCGCCAACAACGGCCTGAAGGCGTGCATCGCGCTGCTGCTTGGCGACCCGCAGTTTCGCACGATCGTCGCAGGCACTCTGGGGCTGGTGATTGTTGCGTCGGCCGTCTCAATCGTCATCCTGCTTTGATCGACATTTTCGGCTTGGCTTTTGCCTTCCTATCCGCTCGGACAAACACGCCACCGAAAGCATGTCGCGACGATCGGCGTGTCAGCGGGACGAAAACGGCTTGAACTGAGCGAGTTACGAGCCTGTTCGATTTCGCTGATGATGGTCCGGTGCCCCGCGACAAACGCTCGGGGTGTCGTTGGTCCTCCGAGATATCAGAGGCGAAGCAATCAGACAAGGGAAGGTCGCGGAGGTTTTATGAAGACAACAAGAATTCTCGTCGGAGCGATTCTCGCGTGCGTGGCGGTGAGCGGACTGGCAGTTGCGCAGGGCGCTTTTACGAAAGCACAAGTCGGCGACCGCATCCGTAAGGTGGAGGACGGCGTCGATGAATTTCGAAGCTGGGCAGAGAAGCGAGCCGAGCAAGGAAAAACCCAAGAGAAACCGGCCCAGGGTTCGGGCCGCACGCGCGGTAAGACGCCAACCGAGTCGCAGAAGTCCTCGGCTCGTGACAAGAAAGACGAGTTGGACGATGCACTTTCGGACTTGAACGGCTCGACGAACCGGTTGCGGCGCAAATTCGATCCGGGGGACAAGTGGATGGAAACGCGTCCCCAGGTCGAAAACGTGATGGAAGACGCGCGGAAAATCAACCAGGTCATGGTGCGCGGTAAGTACGGTTCGCAGGCGGAGCGCTATTGGAGCGTGCTGCGGGCGAGCATCAACGATCTGGCGCGTTGCTACAACTTGACGCCACTGGGGGTGTGAATGATCAGGAACGGACTGCTGGGTCGAAGCCGCTCCGGCAGCGGTGATACCGGTGAATGAGTCCTGGGTATCAACCTGACCAGACTCGCGAAGCCGCGCCGTGTTCGTCCGATTGTCGCGCCCGTCGGGTTGGTAGTGGCGCTCCTCATCTGCGCATCGGCCGCCGATGCGCAGGATCTCGAGCCCAAGGCGTATTCCGCGAGTCCGGTCGGAGCCGCCTTCCTGGTCCTCGGCCTCGCGAGATCGACCGGGTCGGTCCTCACCGATCCGACGCTGCCGCTGACCAACATCGAGGCGAAGATCAACGGTGTACCGGTCGCAGCGGGCTACACGTTCGGGCTGTTCGGCAGACTCGCTTTGGTCACTGCGGCGCTGCCCTACTCCTGGGGCGAGGTGAGCGGCGTCGTGGGCGAAGAGGCCCGCTCCGTCACGCGCTCGGGCCTCACTGACGCTCGAGCGAAGCTATCGATCAATCTGGTCGGCAACCCGGCGATGCGGCTGGGAGAGTATGTGAAGGCCCCGAGGAGAGCCATCGTCGGAACGAGCCTGACGGTGACGATGCCAACCGGCCAGTACGACGGCACGAAGCTGATCAACCTCGGGACGAACCGGTGGGGTTTTAAGCCAGAAGTCGGTGTGGCAGTACCGAAGGGGCGCTGGGACATCGACGCATACCTCGGAGTCTGGCTGTTCACCGACAACGATAATTTTTTCACCGGTGGCCGAACACGCTCGCAAGATCACGTGGTGGCGCTGCAGGGCCATGCGAGCTACACGTTCCGGCCGCGCCTCTGGGCGGCCGCCGATGCAACCTGGTACAACGGTGGCGGCGCCAGTGTCGACGGCGGTGAGCCGGTTGGCAGTATGAACAACGCGCGGCTGGGTGCGACCGTGTCGTTTCCGATGAGTCGGCAGCAGTCTTTGAAATTTTCATACAGTTCCGGCCTGGCCGTCAGGACAGGGACGAATTTCAGAACTCTCAGCGTCGGATGGCAGTGGCTCCGGTTCACAAGACAATAGGCTCGGCCCCCGTAGTTTTTCGGGGCTCATCCCCCTGTACTTCTCCTCTGCCCCTGTGGGCGGCATCGCATCCAGAATGCCGGGATTGCAGACGACCGCCGATGGTCTTCGCACAAACGGACGCGCCTTCGCTTTCCAGGTGCGCGTAAGCACGGCTCGGAGGCGGAGCGCTATTGGTGGAGTGTGCTGCGGGCGAGCATCAACGATCTGGCTCGTTGCTACAACTTGTTACCACTCGGAGTGTGATGATGAAGACTGGAACATCGTGTTTCCTCGCTGCCTGCGTCGCGCTCGCCGTGCGAGCTGCGGCGCTCCGGCGCAGCAGCAGGCTGCCGCGCCTGCCGCGCCCGCGGGCGGGCTCGATCGAACCGTGCTGCCGATCGCGGAACCGAAACCTCCGACCTACAAGGAGCTCGACGCGCGCAACGCGAAACCGCCGGCGCGGTTCGAGGTCAAGGCGCCCGCAAAGGCACCTAATGTCGTCATCGTGCTGATTGACGACGTCGGCTTCGGCGGGCCCAGCACGTTCGGCGGCCCGATCCGCACGCCGACGATGGATCGGCTCGCCCAGGGTGGCCTGCGCTTCAACAACTTCCACACGACGGCACTGTGCTCGCCGACACGCAATGCGCTCAAGACCGGACGGAACCACCACACGGTGAATACCGGCTCGATCATGGAAACCGCGACCGCGTTCCCCGGCAACACGGGCCAGAATCCGAACAGCGTCGCGCCGCTGGCGGAAATGCTGCGGCTCAACGGCTACAGCACCGGCGCCTTCGGCAAGTGGCACGAAACCGCCGCCTGGGAAACCAGCGTGTCGGGCCCGTACGATCGCTGGCCCACGCACCAGGGTTTCGACAAGTTCTACGGATTCATCGGCGGCGAGACCGACCAGTGGTATCCGCTGATCTACGACGGATTGATCAAGGTCGATCCGCCGAAGATGCCCAACTACCACTTCACCGTGGACATGACCAACCAGGCCATTAACTGGGTGAAGGCGCAGCAGTCGATGACGCCCGACAAGCCGTTCTTTGTCTACTTCGCGACCGGCGCGACGCATGCGCCGCACCACGTGCCGAAGGAGTGGGCGGACAAGTACAAGGGCCAGTACGACAAGGGCTGGGACGCGGTCCGCAGCGGAAACGCTCGAGCGTCAGAAGAAGCTCGGCGTGGTCCCGGCAGACACGCAGCTGGCCCACACGGCCGAAAGACCTCAAGGCGTGGGACTCGCTGCCCGCAGCCGAACGGCGTCTGTTCGCGCGTCAGGCCGAAGTCTTTTCAGGATTCCTGGAGCAGACCGACGCTGAGATCGGACGATTCGCGAAGGCGATCGAGGACATCGGCGAGATGGACAATACATTGTTTATTTACATCGCCGGCGACAACGGCACCAGCGCCGAGGGCGGCTTCGTCGGGATGTACAACGAGATGACCTACTTCAACGGCGTGACCGAGAAGGTCGAGGACCTGATCCCGTTGATCGACAAGTGGGGCGGTCCCGAAACCTTCCCGCACATGGCCGCGGGATGGGCAGTGGCGTTCGACACGCCGTTCCAGTGGACCAAGCAGGTGGCGTCCGACTTCGGCGGCACCCGCAACGGGATGGTCATCCAGTGGCCGCAGGGTATCAAAGACAAGGGTAGCCTCCGTAGTCAGTTCTCGCACGTCATCGACATTGCGCCGACGATTCTCGAGGCTGCTGGTTTGCCGCAACCCAAGTCGGTCAATGGCACGCCGCAGACGCCGATCGAGGGCACCAGTCTCGTCTACGCCTTCAACGACGCGAAGGCGCCCGAGCGGCACAAGACGCAGTACTTCGAGATGTTCGGCAACCGCGGGATCTACAACGAGGGCTGGATGGCCCGCACCATCCACCGTGCGCCGTGGCAGACCAGTGGCATGCAGCCGCTGGCGTCCGACGTCTGGGAACTCTACGACGTGCAGGAACGATTTCAGCCTCACCAGGAACCTCGCGGCCGAGCAGGCCGCGAAGCTGAAAGAAATGCAGGCCCTGTTCATGTCGGAAGCCGAGAAATACCACGTGCTGCCGATTGACGACCGGACGATCGAGCGCACTAATCCGGCGCTCGCGGGCCGGCCGGATGTGCTCGGCGACCGCACCTCGCTCACGTTGTACGAAGGCATGCAGGGCATGCTCGAAAACACCTTCATGAACATCAAGAACCGATCGAGCAAGGTCACCGCGGAGCTCGAGATCCCTGCTGGTCGCGCCAACGGCGCGATCCTGTCGCAAGGCGGGCGCTTCGGCGGCTGGTCGTTGTACATGAAGGATGGCAAGCCCGCTTACACCTATAACTTCCTCGGCCTGGCGCGCTACACCGTCGCCGCGCCGCAAGCACTTCCGCCTGGTCCTGTCACCGTCACGCTCGACTTCGCCTACGACGGCGGCGGAGCCGGCAAGGGCGGCAAGGCGACGCTCTACGTGAACGGCAAAGCAGGTCGCCGAGGGACGCGTGGAGAAGACTCAGCCGAATATCTTCTCCGCCGACGAGACGGCCGACGTCGGCATCGACAACCAGACACCGGTCGCCGAGGGAATCGGCGTCGGCGCGGAGACGCGTTTCACCGGTAAGATCAACAAGATCACGCTCGAGGTGAGTCCAGTCGAAGAGTTCGCAATAATGACCAGAAGAGTTCTGCTCGGCGCAAGCACTTCCTGACGTTGGCCATACTGACCGCTTCGGCCACGGCGTGCACGCAGCGCGCCGACTCCGCCGGCCGCCGCGGCTCCTGCCGCGACATCGGCGTGCCGGCGGCCAGCTGCGGACGAGCCAATCCCGCCGACCGCCTCACCGCTCGACGCCCTGCCGGAAGGCCTACGCCAGATCATGGACAAGCCGTTCACGGACGACTTCGACGCGATGATGAAGCGGCGCGCGATTCGAGTCGCCGTAACGTTCAATCGCACGCACTATTTCATCGACAAAGGACAGGAGCGCGGGATGTCGTACGAGGCGCTGAAGGCATTCGAGACCGATCTGAACACGGAGAGGAAGACCGGCAACCTGAAAGTCCACGTGGTGATCATTCCGATGTCGCGCGATCAGCTGTATCCCGCGCTGGCGGACGGAAAGGTCGACATGATCGCCGCGATGGTGACCGTCAGGCCGGAACTCGAGGCGCTCGCGGCATTCTCGGAGCCGACGCGCACCAACGTCAGCCAGGTCGTGGTGACGGGACCGGGAGCGCCGCCGATCGCCACGCTCGACGATCTTGCCGGTCAGGAGGTGTTCGTCAGGAGGGCGAGCGCCTACTACGGATCGCTCACCCGCCTGAACGAGCAACTGAAAACGCGCGGCAAGCCGGCGGTCGTCATCGAAGAGGCGCCCGACGTCCTCGAAGACGACGATATCCTCGAGATGGTCAACGCCGGCCTCGCGCCGATTACCGTCGTGGACGATTACCTGGCCGGGTTCTGGAGCCAGGTCTTCACCGGCATCAGGTGCATCAGGACGTCGCGGTCCGTTCAGGTGGCAACCTCGCCATCGCGTTTCGCAAGAACAATCCCAAGCTTCGGGAAGTCGTGAATGATTGGATCCGGAAGCACGGAAAAGGTGACGCATTCCGAAACGTCATCGAGCGACGCTATCTGAAGAGCGTCACCTACGCGAAGAACGCTGCCGCCGACGCCGAGCGCAAGAAGTTCCAGGCGGTGGTGGAGTTGTTCAAGAAATACGGCGAGCAGTACAACGTCGACTACCTGCTGATGGCGGCGCAGGGCTACCAGGAATCGACGCTGGATCAGAATGTCAAGAGTCCGGTCGGCGCAATCGGCGTAATGCAAGTCATGCCGCCGACCGGCAAGGAACTGAAGGTCGGCGACATCACTAAGGTCGACGCCAACGTGCACGCCGGCGTGAAGTACATGCGGTTCATGATGGACCAGTACTTCGCGGACGAGCCGATGGACCAGTTGAACAAAGGACTGATGACCTTTGCTTCATACAACGCCGGCCCGGCACGCGTGAAGCAACTCCGGCGCGAGGCAGAGAAGCGAGGACTCGATCCGAACGTCTGGTTCGGCAACGTCGAGCGTGTCGCGTCAGAACGCATCGGTCGTGAAACGGTCACTTACGTGAGCAATATCTACAAGTACTACATCACCTATCGGCTGCTCAGCAACCAACGCGACAGGCGGGCCGCGGCGAAAGCAGAAGTCGAAAAGCGTCAGTAACCGATCGTCCGTGTTCTGTTACGATGGTTTGATGGTTCGAACAGTTCTGGCGGCGGCGATTCTCGCCGGCGTGCCGGCGCTCGTTCAGGCGCAATCCGCATCAGCGCCTCTCATCGTCACGGCGACCGTCGTCTCCACGTGCAAAGTGGACGTTCCGCGATCGGCGGAGGCCTCGACCTTCGCGACCATGCCGGTCGCCGTGACCTGCGCGCGTCGCGGCACCACGCCGCGCGTGCAGCGTCCGATCGCGCCGCGCCGCAGCGAAGTTCGCGACGCGGTCCTGATCATCGATTTCTAAGTCCTCGCATTCGCAAGCTCGCGCTTCGCGGTTCGCACCGCGTCAGAACAGGATTCTCACCGGCACGTTGTCGGCGTATGGCCCGGCCTGCACATCCTGCCTGCCGAAGATGCGCCCGAACGCCGGCACGATCACCGGTGTCCCGTTCGGGGGGTTCGCATCGATATAGACCTGAGTGGGGCCCTCGCCAGTGCCCCAGACCGTGCGGTGAGTCGCGTCGAGATAGATGTTGTACTCGAGATCGTCGACCCCGAGCCCCACCATATGACGGGGGGCGAACGAGTTCCCGGAGCCCTGCGCCATCTCGATGCGGATGCCCGTTTGCCTCGCGGCTGTTGTGCTCCTGGCCGCCCCGCGACCGGAGGAGGCCCACCGCCACCGCCTCGCCACCGCCACCGTTACCGTTCCGTCGTGCAGGTGTAAATAATCTGGCCTATCGCATCAACGTCGCCGTCTGCGAGCGTGTCGTAGATGCCAAAACTCAGCGGCCGTGTCTCGATCGTGCAGGAGCGGTTTGGCCTACTCTTGGATCCGCGCCGGCCAGCAGGCCGCGCGGAAACTGTTCGTCCCCGGCGATCGGACGAGCGCCGATCAGCAGGACCACTGCCACCATCGCGATCAACAGCGATCGAGCCGGGCGTCACTGCGGGCTCCTCCACGCACGTCACCACGCCGGCATCGGTCATCGGCGGCGCCTTGTCCGGCATGTGAATCGTCGCCCGGCACGTGCGAGCCGCTCCAGCTGGCAACGCCCGGATGATCGCCGGGCGGCAGATCCTCGAAATAAAACTCGCCGCTTGCGTTCAGCGGCGAACTGAACTCGGTGGCGCCAACGGTCACCGTCAGCGTGCCGTATTCCGGCGCCTTGCCGCCGACGTCGAGACGGCCGGTCAGCGCGCGGATGACGGTGGCTTCGAAGACCACGACGGCGCCGCCGCGATACGGGACCGCGATGTCCTGCGATATCGCACCCAGCTTCATTTCAACGGGAAGATCGTCCTGCACGATCCCGATCGGGCTCGACAGGTACGAACGCAGGTCGGGGACGAACAGCGATCCGCGCCTTCCCGTGCGTCCGGACCAGCTGATTGTTCGCGAGCACGCGCACGCCCCGTTGCTTCGGCACTTTCACGAGCGCAAACCCGTCGTCCACCGGCCGCGACAGCAACACTTCGCCGCCGATGGCGACGATGCTGCCGGCGAGGTTGATGGTGCCGATCGTCTTGTCGTCTTGAGAACCGTCGGCGCGCACGCCGATGATGCCGCGCCGGCCTTGCACTTCGAAGATTCCCGAAGTCCGGTACGGCTCCTGGGCGTCGGCGTCGATGCGGAAACCGAAGCCGGGCCCCAGCGGCAACGATCGCTGGACGTTGACGGACGTCAACGCCTCACCGGCCGCATCGACCGTCGTCACCGCGCTGGCCACGGTGCGCCAGCCGAGAGCAAAGGTCAGCGAGGCAAAGCCCTCCCACGCGACTGGCGATCCCCGCCTTGTCAACGCGGGTCGCGTTCGCCGACAGCTGTGCGCGTGACGTGACGTTCAGGGTGTAGCCCAGTCGCAACAATTTATCGTGCTGGGTCGCGAGCGCATCCTGCAGGCTCCTTTTCACCGATTCGGGGAGGCGTCCGATGAGATCCGGATCGATTTGTGAGATGCGCGCGGTGAGCGCGTCCGGACCGCCCAGCGTCCCGCCGACGGTGAGCGAACCTAACCGGCCGAGCGAAACGGCTGGCCGACCCGTCGGCGCTCACCTGCTCCTGGTCGGCCGGTGTCAGAAAAAGATTCTGGAACTTCGGCCCGATCCACGTCCCGCGCATCTCGGTGCTGAACCAGTTCGAGAGGAAGGAGTAGACGCCGGTCGCGGCATAGCCCTGTGCCTTCGTCGGCGGTCTCGGCTGGCCAGTCCCTCGGCGCCAAACGTTCCCAGCCGCCAGAGCCTGGCGTTGAACCCGGCGCCGGCCATCGCGAGATCCTTTGCGCCTTCGGCCTGGAAGCCGATCGTCAACGAATCGGTGAGGCCGATGTTGTGGACCGCCGTGCCCATCGCGCGCCCGTACTCGACCTTGGTGCCGCTCGACGTTCGTTCCAGCCCGGCGACATACGAATAGTCCTGCTCACCGCGTTTCAACAACTGCGTCGAGAGGTAAAAGCCAAGGTCGATCGACTGCTGGCGGCCGAAGGCATCGCGAATGATCACGCGAACGTTGCCGAGGCCGGTTTCGATCGGCAGATCGTTCAGCGTAAATCGTCCGGGCGGCAACCGCACCGACGAGACGAGGCGGCCGTCGACGTACACGTCCGCCGTCGACGGCGTGCGCACGGCGCCCCTGATCTGCGGCGCAGGATAGATGGCGTAGTACGGATCGAGATCCTGCTTGCGTCGAGAGACTGAAGCCGCCGACCACCGGCGAACTGCCGAGCGTCGTCGATCGCCCGATCGTGTCGCCGAGGACCCAGCGGCGCCGGCCGCGAACCTGATCGAACGTCAGGCTGGTCAATCCGGGCGTGACCGCGCCGGTGTCGTCGACGCTGGCGGCGGTCTCGAACAGCGCGCCGAAGAGATGCACGCCGAGTTCGCCGTAACCGGTGGTCTTGTCGTCGGTCGACCAGTTCGCGGAATAGTTCAGGAAGATGGCGTTGTTCGAGCTGACCTTCCATCCGGGTGGGCGCGGGTTGGAGATCGCCAGCTCGGTCGCGCTCAACAGCGCCGGGTCCGCGGAAATGATCAAGCGAATCTCCGCTTCGTCGAGGGTGAACGTGATTTGAGGCGCGAGCGAGGCGAGCGACACGCGCGAGATCGTGTCCGGCGCGAACACTTGTCGCCGGCCGTCCGGCACCTTCAGCACGCCGGCGGCGACGAGGACCGCTGGATCGACCCACGGTCCATCGGCGGTCAGCAGGATCTCGATGTCGCCCTTCGGTTCGTCGTTGATCACGAGGGCCCAGATCGAGCGCTCCTGCGCGAAAGCCGGCGCGGCCGACGTGGCAACGACCAGCGCCGCGGCGACAATCGTTCCTAGGGAGCAGCGCACGCAGCCGGCGACACCTGGCTTGCGCCCTTGAGCGATTTGTTGTGCCCGAACACTTCCACGGCGACGGAGGTCGTCGACTTGCATTCCGTGGCCGTCATCGGCACTTCAAAGATTCGCGTCGCGCCTGGCAGCACGTACCAACCGGGTCCTTCCTTCGTGAACGTGGGGGCGGCCGATCCACCAGTGCCTTTGACTGAAATGGTATCGACGCTGATGTGCAGGTTGCCGGTGTTGCGAACACGCGCCAGCACCTTGCCGTTCTCGACCGAGACGCCATCGATCACTGCGGTCCGCGACGGCTTCGCCGGCCGGACGAACACCGGGATGCCAATCTTGGTGCGCAGGGCCACCGCGTTGGCCGCCGGCGCCGACTGATCCGGGAGCTCCTCGATGAACAGGCGAAACGATTGTTCGACGTCGCGGGCCATGCCGGCGTTGATGCCGATGCGGATGTTGCGCGACGCGCCGCCGGCGAGCTCGACCAGTTTGGGAAAGAACGTGACGTCAGAAGACGGGTTCAGCGTCATCTTGCCATGCTCGTCTTCGGACCAGCTGACGAGCGTGACCTCGAATCGCAGCGGCAACTTGCTGCCATTGCGCAACGTGACGAGCGCGCTGGTCGCCGACGCCGAGAGGTTGACCTCCGTCGGCGTGACGGTGAAGTTGGACGCGATCGCGGCGTGAGGCGCAAGCAGCAGCGCCACGATTGCGACGGGGATGAGGTGAAGTCGCATGATCTCCGTCCCCTTAGAAATTCACCGTCGCCACGACGGTATCGGTGTAGGTGCCGACCGTGGCGTCTTGTGCCTGAGCCACGCGTCCGTAGACCGTGAAGTCGCGCGGGGTTTGGTTCGGCGCCGCCGGGACATCGAGGGCGGTGTCGGCGGTATCGCCCCAGACGGTGGCACGTGCGGTGTCCTTGTAGAGTTCGTAGGTCAGATACTCGGCCGCGCCCCCGGCCATCCGCCGCGTGGTGCCCTGGGCGTTGCTGCCGGGGTTCAACCCGACCTTGGCCGCCGCCCCTTTTGTGCAGGTGACCGTGATGGTGCCGATGCCGTCGAGCGGCGCCGTGGCGTTGGCGGCCACCGAGTCGTAGTTGCCGAAGGTCACCGGCGCGGTCGTAATGGTGCAGTTCTTCGACACGGTGGCGCTGACCGTGAGGGACGCCGATGCTGCGACCCCTGGCCGCTGAGCCTGCTCTCCGCCGCGATCGAGACGACGGCGAAACCGGCGAGAACGATCACAATCCGACGCATACGAACCTCCAACTGCCCCGGCTGCCCGGGGCCAGCAACGAGACGCCACGAAAACGAAAAGGATGAGATGCAACTGTACCGCAAGAGTCGCGCCCGTGCGCGCTGGTGCGGAAATCGAGAGTTCTCCTTGCACTTGCGGCGTTGCGTGACCCCTGCCGCTGGAGTGCCTCCGATAGTTCGGCGGGTGGTCACGGCATGCCGTGAGTTCGTAGGGGCTGCACCGGCCATCTGGCAGCTCTCGACTCTCGTCGCTCGCCTCTCGTCTCTCGCCTCTCGTCTCTTGTCGTCTCTGTGCACAGCTCGAGCAACGAGCAACGAGACGAGCGTCGAGCAACGGGACCAGATGACCAGCCCGTCCCGCCCTCGGAACAAGCCGTAGACAACCTACGTCTATAGCCGTAGACTGTCTACGACCATGACCAAACAGCGCGACGCCGACCGCCTCGAACTGCTCCAGGGCACCCTCGACATGCTGATCCTCCGGACGCTGCAATGGGGGCCGCAACACGGCCACGGCATCGGCCAGGCGATCCGCGCCCAGTCCGACGACCTGCTGAAGGTCGAAACCGGCTCGCTCTATCCGGCGCTCCATCGGCTGGTGAAGCGCGGCTGGCTGAAAGCGGAATGGGGTGTCAGCGAAGCCAATCAGCGCGCGCGGTTCTATCAGCTGACGGCCGCCGGCAAGGCGCAGTTGTCGCGCGAGCGCGATCGCTGGTCGCATGATCGTCGACGCCATTGGGCGGGTGATGAACCCCCGCGCGAACGAGGAATAGGTGCATGCGATCGCAAATCCCGGACAACGACGACCTCGACGAGGAAATTCGCGGCCACCTCGCCATCAGCGTCAAGGAGCGGATCGACCGCGGCGAAGATCCGGAGGCCGCCCGGCTGGCCGCGCTGAAGGAATTCGGCAACCTCACGCTGACGCGCGAGACGATCCGTCGTGTCTGGCAGCCAGCGCTGGTTCGACAGCGCCGAGTGCTTCGCCCGCGACCTGCGCTTCGCGCTGCGGGCGCTGCTTCGCGCGAAAGGCCTCGCGGTGACGGTCGTCGTGACGCTCGCGCTCGGCATCGGCGCGAATGCGGCGATTTTCAGCGTTGTCCGCGGTGTCCTGCTGCGCCCGCTGGTCAATCGCGACGAAGATCGCCTGATTTATGTCGGCCGAGCCGCGCCCGGCGTCGCCGGTAGCCACGCAACCTTCTCGGTGCCTGAAGTGAACGACTTCCGCGCTCGCGTGCGGACGATCAGCGCCTTCGGCGAATTTTCCACGGTCGATTTCGCCATGACCGGCCTCGGCGGCGAGCCGCGCATGGTCAAAGCGGGCGTCGTGAACGGCTCGTTCTTCGAGGTGGTGGGCCTGCGTCCGGCGCTCGGCCGCCTGTTGAACGACGGCGACGATGGCCCGAACGCGGCCGGCGCGGCGGTGCTGACTTACCGGTTCTGGAGCGATTCGTTGAACAGCGATCCGAGCGTGGTCGGCAAGACCATCCGTCTCGGTCAGCGCACGGCGACCGTCATCGGCGTTCTCGAGCCCTCGGTGCCGTATCCGGCCGATACCGAGCTGATCGCGAATATCGTGACCAGCCCGCATCACCTCGGCGCGACGATGGTCACGAATCGTTCGCATCGGATGACCGAGCTGTTCGGACGCCTCACACCAGGATCGTCAACCGAGGCCGCGCGAGCCGAATTGGCTGCCGTCGTGGCCGCCATGAAGCGCGAGCATCCGGAAGCGTATCCGTCGAAGACCGAGACGCCCTTGCAAGTCACCCGGCTCCGCGATCAGATCGCGGCGCCGGCGCGGACGATTCTGCTGGTCCTCCTTGCCGCCGCGTCGATCGTGTTTCTGATCGCGTGCTCGAACGTCGCCAACCTGATCCTCGCGCGATCGGTGCGCCGCGAGGGCGAGCTCGCGGTGCGCGCGGCCCTCGGCGCCGGTCATGGCGCGCTGCGACGAACGCTGTTGGCTGAAAGCCTGCTCCTTTGCGGCGGCGGCGCCGCCCTGGGGTTGCTGTTTGCGCGCCCGTTTGTCGCGATGGTCAGCGCGTTTGCGGCCCGCTTCTCGATCCGCGCCCTTGAAGTGACCGTCGACGCCAGCGTGTTGTGGGTCGGCGTCGGCCTGGCGCTTGCCGCGGCGGTCGTCCTTGCCTTCGTCCCGCGCCTGCCGTCACCACACGCGCCGGCTGGGCTCGGCCTCGCGACCGGCGGCGTTCGCATCACGCCGGGGACGAACCGCCGGCTGCGGATCTTCGCGACGACGCAGATCGCGTTCTCGTTCGTGCTGCTCGCCGGTGCGGGCATGCTGCTGATGACGCTGATCGCACTTCAGAATGCGAACACCGGATACGACATGCGCCAGGTGATCGCCTTCGACGTTCCAATGCCGGCAACCGGTTTCGGCGGCGCCCCGGTGCTTGCGTTCTATCGCGAAGCGATCCGTCGTATCAAAGAGCTGCCGGGCGTCGAAGCCGCGGCGGTCGGCAGCAACGTGCCGTGGCGCGACGCCGGCAGCTTCGGCCCCGCCGTCCAGTTCGCCGTCGAAGGCTACACCCGCGCGGACGGCGAGGAGGAACCGCGCGCGCGGCTGCGCCTCGCCGGTCCGGATCTCTTTGCGGTGCTCGGTGTTCCGCTGCTCACCGGTCGCGAGTTTACCGACCACGACGGCGCCGGCAAAGAACTCGTGGTGATCGTCAGCCAGACCGTGGCGCAGCGCCTCTTCCCGAACGGCGAAGCGATCAACCGCCATGTGTGGTGGACCGGTCTCGGCGGCAAGCCGGAACCGCGCCGCATCGTCGGCGTCGTTGCCGACGTTGACGACGAGAACGTGATCCGGCAGCCGGCGATGACGATCTACATGCCGGTGTTGCAGATGGGAGTCGGCGGACGGATGTTCGTTCGCGCCGCAGGTGATCCGTATGCCCTCGTTCCAACATGTCGCGCGCGTGATCCGCGAACTCTCTGCCGACCAGCCGGTCGAACGTGCCGCCACGCTGGAAGCTGTGCGTGCCGAGGTGCTTGCTCCGGAGCGGCTGAACGCGTTCGTCGTCTCGGGATTCGCCGGCATCGCGATGCTGATCGCAGTGGTCGGCGTCGCCGGCGTTCTGTCGTTTTCCGTGAGCGCGCGGACGCGCGAGTTTGGCGTGCGTCTCGCCGTCGGATCAGCCCCGCGTCATTTGTTGCGTCTCGTACTCCGCGAGGGCGTGGTCATCGCGTCGATCGGAGTCGCGACCGGCGCTGTGGGCGGGCTTCGCACTGGCACGTCTGGCTACCAGGTTTGTTCCAAACGTGCAGTTGCCGGGCGCGCTGCCGGTGATTGGCGCGACGGCAGTGCTGATTGCCGCCGCGGTGATTGCGTCGCTGACGCCCGCCGCGCGTGCGTCGCGGGTCGATGTGCTGCAAGCGCTTCGGTCGGAGTAGGACCTCTTCACGATCAACGCAGAGTTCGCCAAGCACGCAGAGAATCCGAGTGAAATTCAGACTCTGCGATCTTGGCGGGCTCGGCGTTCCTCTTCGGGGCGCTGCGTTTATTTCGGCGCGCGTCGAAAACGCTCCCACTCGGTGATCGTTTCTCCGGCAAACTCGCGCGCCGCCTGTTGGGCACGCGTGCCGGTCATTTCGAACGCGCGTAGCTGCGCGAATCGCTGATGCGCGCCGCAGCGGCTCCGGGAACGTTGTCCAGAAATATCCGGCCAGCTGTGTGGCGGCGTCGAGCGCCAACTCGTTCAGCTCCGTCTGGCTTTGCAGGTTCGCGATCGATAATTCGCGATAGCCAGGGTCCCACGACTGCACCCACAACTCCGGCGCCTCGCGCGCGCCTTCCCGCGGCAGGAAGCCGACGACCTCCGGCAGACGCGGGCCAAGCAGCGCCTCGAACATCATCACCTGCATCGATCCACCATGAGTCGGGCGAGACACGCATTCGGTTCCATCCGACGTTCTCGTGGGGCGCACCTCGAGAATCACATCGTCCTCGGGAGCGGCGGTCGGCCCGGCGATCCGAATCAAGATCTTTGCCTCGAGACCGCTACCGACGCCAATCTGCAGCGCTCCCATGCGCACGATCTGGAAAAACGCTTCAGGTCGATCCGGATAGGCGTCGCGCATCAACTGCACAAACCGCTGCCACCCGCGACGAAACGCCTGCTCCTGGTCGGCCGGTAGCGGCTGCATCAGCGTGGTCGCCCATTGCAGCCATTCCGGTTGGTCGACTGGCGCGGCCGCGCGAAGCCGTGGGACGACGCGTGGCTGTTTGCGTTCGACTGGATGATCGAGCGCCGCGTGATAGGCGTTGAAGTAGATCGCAACGGCCTCGTCGGCCTTACACGACCAGCTGACTTGCCGGCAGGCGACGTGAATCGATGCCGCGTAGCGAACCAGGTCGACGACGGCTGGACCAAACCCGGCCAGGTCGAAATCCTCGAGCCCATACGAGTTGGCCGTCGTGACGAACTGTTCGATGTGCGGATCCCCATGGACGCCGGCCGACGGCAGGCGCCAGCGGAGATCGCGGAACTCGAAGCAGGTCCGCGCCGAGTACCTGCCGCGCCAGCATGCGAAAGTAGCGATACGGGTTTTCGGCGAGGCTGTCGATCAGTGCGGCTGCCGCGGGCAGTCGCACGCATTTTCGCCTTGTCGACTCGAAAGCTGGCATGCTCGCCGAACGGGCGATCGGCAGGAAGGTTTTGCGCTGTGCCGATCGAGATCGACGCGGCACAGATCAGAGACGACAGCACTGCGCGGCCGAATCGTTCTGACGTGATGCGTCATGATAGCCCGACTGGTGCCGACGGTTGACAGTCGCGCCGGGTTTTGCCGACACTTAATCAGCGCGCGCTGGGGCGCCTCCTGTCCGCGGCAAGGGAAGTTTCCCACCCAGTCGTCCGGTTCAGTCGTTTGAACCTTCTTCCGGCCTGTTTTCAGCGGACGCCAGGCTCGCGCACTGCGAGGCAGCGCGCACAACGGAAGGAAGGTTGTGATGCTCCGAACCCTCACCGCCGGTACCTCAGTCGACAGTTTGAAGAAAGAGGCGAAGGCCTGGCTCAAGGCCGTTCGCGACGGCGATGCCGATGCAATCGCGCGCCTGACTCGTGTCTACCCGGGCGCCCAGCAACCGCCGGTGCTGCGCGACACGCAGCACGCCATCGCGCTCGAGTTCTTCGCGAAAAACTGGCAAGACCTGACCGACCAGATCGCCGGCCTGCAGAGCAGCGATCCGCGCACCGCCGCGCATCGCGCCTTGATGCTCGCCGCCGGCCGCGGCGACGTTGACACCGTGAAACGGCTGCTCGACGACCTGCCAGAGATCGTCAACCTGCGCGGCAATCTCGAAGGCCAGACCGGCCGCCGCACCGCGCTGCATCTCGCCGTCGCGCACGAACCAGTGGTGCGGTTGCTGCTCGAGCGCGGCGCCAATCCCAACCTTCGAGACGAAGGCGACAACGCCTATCCGTTGCATTTCGCGGCCGAGAACCAGAATCTGGCGATCATCACGCTGCTGATCGAGCATGGCGCCGATCCGATTGGCGGCGGCGATTTACACGAACTCGAAGTGCTCGGTTGGGCGACGGCGTGGGACTACGTCGACGTCAAGCCGGACATCGTCCATTACCTGCTGGCGCACGGCGCGCGGCACAACATCTACTCCGCGACTGCGGTCGGCGACGCGGAGGCGGTGCGGGCAGTCGTCGCGCACGATCGCGCCGCGCTCGATCGACCGATGGACCGTACGAATCATCGACGCCGGCCGCTGCATCTCGCGATCATCAAACGCCAGCCGCAGGTGGTTGCGACGCTGCTCGAGCTCGGCGCACAGGTCGATGTCGAAGACGCGGCCGGCCTGACGCCGCTCGATCAGGCCGCGTTGGCCAATCAGCCGTCGATGGTCGCAATGTTGATGGATCGTGGTGCTACGCTCCGTTTGCCGGCCGCCGTCGCGCTGGGGCGCACGGACGTTGTCGAAACGATTGTCCGCGCCGAGCCCGACGTCTTGAAGCCGAGCGGGCGCTGGCGCAGCCTGATCGTTCGTGCCGCCGAGCGCTCACCGGGACACGTGATCGACACGCTGGTTCGTTTTGGCGCCGCGGTGAACGTGTTCGACGAACCGGCGACAGCGGTTGATGGCGCCGACCGATTCACCGCGTTGCACGTCGCCGCGTCGAACAACAACGTGGAAGCGGCCGCCACGCTGTTGAAGCACGGCGCCAATCCGTCAGTTCGCGATAGCCGCTGGGGAGCGACGCCCGCCGGGTGGGCTCGCTACTTTGGCCGCGAGCAGGTCCGCGACGTGATCCTGGCCGGCCCGATCGACATCTTCGAGGCGATCGACTTCAACCTGCTCGATCGCATTCCCGAAATCGTGAAACGCGATCCAGGCGCGCTCGATCGAGTGTTTCGAGAGTACGCCGAGCTGCGACCAAGACCGAACCGATGGTGGCCCCCGCCGGACGCGACGCCGCTCGCGTGGGCGAGGCAAACCAACAACATTAGAAGCGGAGCAGGTGCTCATCGCGCTCGGTGCATCGTAGCGCGCCGGAGACGCAGGACACGGAGGGAACGGAGACGGAGGTCACGGAGACAACGGAGAAGAACGATAACGCGGAGGAACGGAGATCAAAGAGCAACGGAGAATACTCTTTGTACAAAGAAACGAGTACAATAAAGTATTTCTCCGCTGCTCTTTGATCTCCGTCCCTCCGCGTTATCGCTTTCACCGTTGCCTCCGTGCCCTCCGTCTCCGTTATCTCCGTCTCCGTTATCTCCGTCGCCGCACGAGGTTCCAGAACTGCTGCTCGTTGATCAGCGTAATGCGATGGCCTTTTTCGCGCAGGCGTTTGATCTCCATCAGCTTCAGGCCGCCGTCGCGTCCGGCGGCCTGCAGCGGATTGGGCCGCCCGCGCACCACCACCCGCACGATCGCTGACGGCGCACCGTGGACGATCGCGCCGGCCCGCCGCGCGGCGCGAATCGCCTCCTTGCGAGTGCGGCTCAGGATTCCGGTGAACGCAATGTGAACGCCTTTCAACGACCGCTGGGCGCCGACCCGCAGCCGCCGCGGCGCGTGGCGCAGCGCCGCAATCAACTCGTCGGCGCTGTCGTAGCGTTTCCGCCGCTCGCCGATGCAGCGATGGATGATCTCTTTCAGGTGATCGCTGCACGCCAGATCGCGAACGTGGTGCGTATTAATCCGCTCGCGAGCATCGCCTTTGACCAGCATGCCGACCAGTTGCCCGACCTGATACACGTCGTCTCTGGCCTGCCACTTTGGCGGGGCGCCGTCGAGGAACTCGCTCGGCGCGGTGATCGCATTCATCGTCCGCGCGGTGATGCCGCGCTGGTTGGTCTGCTGCCGGACGATGCCGAAGTCGCCAAGCTTGAGCTGACGCTTGTCGCAGACGAACACGTTCATCGGCGTCAGGTCGCGATGCAGCAGCTGGCCGCGATGCAGCTTGCCGAGGACTTCGAGGATGCCGGCAATCTCGCGGCGAACCACGGTTTCCGGCCAGGCACGGTTGCCGGCCTTCTGTAGAAACAGATCCAGGTCGCCATGCTGCGCGTACTCGAGCGCGAGACAGTAGAGCAGTGGGCCGTCGGTTGGGGATAACGGAAAGGTGTCGTAGACGCGAATCGCGCGCGGATGTCCGTCCAGCAGCTGGCCGAAGTACGCTTCGCGCAGCCAGCCGTCGATCCGCTGGCTGACCTTGATGCAGACCGTCTCCGGCACCCGATCGGATCGTCCGATCCGCTTCGCGAGATACACCTGGCCGAAACCGCCTTCGCCAATCTGCCGATCGATACGGTAACGAAGTTGGGTCTCGGGACTTTCAATCACCTGCCCCGGTTTCAGGCGCGGTGTTGTCGGACGCCGCTCAAACCTGCCGGCCGTGACGATGCGTGTCGTGGCCGCCGTCGGGTATCGCATGAAGGATTCAGCATAGCCCAAGCAACTCTCCACGGATAACCGTCACCGCCTGTCCGGCAATGCACACGCGGTCGCCATCCAGCCTCAACCGCAGCGTGCCGCCGCGCGCCGAAATCTGCTGCGCGACCAGTTCCGACTTGTTCAACTTTGCGGCCCAGTACGGAGCGAGGCAGCAATGGGCTGATCCCGTGACCGGATCTTCGGCGATGCCGACCGATGGCGCGAAGAAACGCGAGACGAAGTCGCGATCGGCGTTGTCCGAGCGGCTGGTGACGATGATGCCGCGTGCGTCCACGGCACGAAGCCGAGTCAGGTCGGGACGCAGATCGCGCACGGTCGCTTCGTCGGCGACTTCGACCAGACAATCGAGCTTGCCGCGCCCGACATAACGAAGCTCGACCCCCAGCGCTTCGGCGAGACCCGGCGGCGGCGCGACGCTGCGCTCGGGCATTGCCGGAAAATCGAGCTCAATCCAACCGTCGCGCGCCGTCGCCGTCAGCGGTCCGCCGCGCGACTGAAAATGAATTGGCTGGCGACGGTCGACATGCCCGGCTTCGTATAACACGTGCGCGCTGGCCAGCGTGCCATGTCCGCAGAGTTCGAGTTCGGTCGTAGCGGTGAACCAGCGCAGGCTGAACCGATTTCCATCCGGGTGAACGAATGCGGTCGCCGGAAGATTCGTTTCTTTCGCGACCGCCGCCATCCACCCCGAGTCGGCAGCTGCCGGCAACAGGCAGACGCCCGCCGGATTGCCGGCGAACGGCGTCGTGGCAAAGGCGTCTACCTGGTAGAGCGGAACACTCACGCGATGGCCGCCGCGTGCACGGCGCGGTGAATCGGTGTCCCGGTCGATCGGACGTAGCGGTCGTAAGCGGCGGCAATCCGAGCGGTCATCGGCCCGGGCGTGTTCGAGCCGATCGTGCGTCCGTCGACCGATGCGATCGGCACAATTTCGGCCATCGTCCCGCACATGAACGCCTCGCGCGCCGTCCACATGTCGAACAGCGTGAATGGCCGCTCGTCGACGCGGATTCCCAGCTCGGTCGCGAGATCGATTACCGTTTCGCGGGTGATGCCGCGCAGGTTCGTCGCGGTCGGCGGCGTCATCAAGGTTCGATCGACGACGATGAACACATTGTCGACCGTCGCTTCGGCGACGTAGCCGTTGTGATCCAGGAACAACGCCTCGTCGGCGCCTTTGTCGTTCGCCTCGATCCGCGCCATGACGTTGTTCAGATAATTCAACGATTTGATCGACGGGCTCAACACGTCCGGCGCATGCCGGCGAAAGGTCGACGTCACCACGTCACGCCGGGCCGCGACTTTTGCGCAGTAGAGCGCCGCCGACCCGTTTCGCAATGACGATGACGTCGGGCGCGGGCACGACCGCGGATCGATGCCGAGATCGCCGGCGCCGCGCGTGACGACGAGACGGATGTAGCCGTCGACCATGTCGTTGCGGCGGCAGGTCTCGAGCGACCAGCTCCGCCATCTCGTCGCGCGAGATCGGGATGTCGAGGCGAATCGCCTTCGCCGAATCGAACAGCCGCTCGATGTGCCGTTCGAGTTTGAAGACACGGTTGTTGTAGGCGCGGATTCCTTCGAACACGCCGTCACCGTAGAGCAAGCCCGTGGTCGAGCACGCTGACGCCGGCATTTCCGGCCGACTTGAATGTGCCTCCTGCAAAAACAATAGTCTCCATAGGACTGGTTCCTTTCAGCGGCGAATCGCCTAGAATAGGCCGATTATGGGCAGAGCGCCGCGCGCAACAGAACCAATCGGTCATTGGACTGTTTCGCGCGCTCAAGACGGATCCCGCGGCGATGCCGCGGACGCGGCCCTTCTATCGCCGGCTCGTCGACCTCATCGAACGTGCGCGTCGCGCGTGGCGAACTGCCGGCGGGATTGCAGATGCCGCCGGAACGCGACCTGGCGCGGGCCCTGAAAGTCAGCCGCGCGACGGTCGTCGCCGCGTATCGCGAACTTGAATCGCGTGGCCTGGTGCGCGCCTACGTCGGTCGCGGCACGTTCGTGTGCGCGCGTCCCGATCCCGGCAGCGCGCCGTTTGCGTGGCGCGGCAAAGTCTCTGCGGCGGCCTTGCAATGGGCCGACCCGACCGTCCGCGACCTGGTCGCGCACGCGGCCGACCCGGCGATCACGTCGTTTGCTGCGGGTACTCCGGCGCTGGAATACTTTCCGATCGACGCGTTTCGACACGCCGTCGACTCGATCCTGTCGCGCGACGCCGCAACGGCCTTGCGACTTGGCGCGACCGAAGGGCAGCCGCGGTTTCGCGCGGCGATTGCCGAGCGCTTTGGCGGTCTTCCCGACAACATCCTCGTCCTCGCCGGCGCGCAGCAGGGGCTCGACCTGCTGGCGCGCTGTCTGATCGATCCCGGCGACACGGTGATCGTCGATCGGCCAGGCTATCTCGGCGCGCTCGGCAGTTTTCGCTGCGCCGGCGCGCGGCTCGTGGGGTGGGACATTCAGCGGGCCGACCTCGACGAGCTCGAAGAGCTGATGCTTCGATACCGGCCGAAGCTGATGTATCTCAATCCGACCCATCAGAATCCCACCGGCACGACGCTGCCGATTCGTGCGAGGCGCGAGCTGCTCGAATTCGCCGAGCGCTATCGTGTTCCGATCATCGAAGACGACACCTATCGTGAGCTGACGCTCAGCACGCCGCCGCCGCCGTCGCTGTACGAACTCGACGAGCTCAACACCGTCGTCATTCATTTGAACAGCTTCGCGAAAATGCTGGCGCCCGGCCTTCGGCTCGGTTGGATCACCGCGGTGCCCGCCATTGTCGAACAGCTGGCGCTGATCAAGCAGCGCGTCGATCCACACACCCAGAATCTGTCGCAGCTCGCCGTGGCGGAGCTGATCGAAAACGGCGCGTTCGATCGACACGTCAACGCCTGCGCGGCGAGCATCGCCGGCGGCGCGACGCGATGGTGAAAGCGCTGCGGCAGCATGTGCCGAGCGGGAGCTGCGCTATCCGATTCCGGAAGGC
The DNA here is from genome assembly GCA_963695635.1 of uncultured Acidobacteriota bacterium. Classification (GTDB taxonomy): domain Bacteria; phylum Acidobacteriota; class Vicinamibacteria; order Vicinamibacterales; family CAVVIG01; genus DATKHR01. Next base: position 31,509 of record CAVOHK010000001.1, on the reverse strand, counting down.
GGCCTGTACCTATGGTGTCAGTTGCCGCCGCAGGTGCGGGCGAAAGACGTCCAGCGTCACGCCTTCCGCGACCGCGTCGTGTTCGTGCCCGGTGAGGCGTTCTACGTCGATCGCGGCGGTGCGCACGAATTGCGCGTGTGCTACTCGTCGCAGCCGCCGGAGCGTGCGATTGAAGCGGCACGCGCCATCGCCAAAGGAATTGTCGAGGCCGAGCGCCACACCACTGATCACGACCCGGTGCTGGTTTCGCTCGCCTAGCTGAACCTGTAAGTCCACGGAGAAATCTTGGACTCTCCGCGCCGCGCGACGGAACTTCTGTCGGCTACTTTCCCGATTCGTGCACAACGAGCCCAACGGCATGCGGGTTGCCCCGCATCCGATCGGAGGCCCGTACATGCTTGCCTATTGGGTATTCGTGGCGATCACCATCGGTGTGTCATTCGCGTGGGTGAAGATCCGTCGTACGCGCAAGGGCACGACTGCAACACCGCAGACTCGCTAGCGACTGTGCGACACTGGGCCGGTCGTGTTTTTGCCGGCCCCTGCCCGTCTGCTGGCGGCGCATCGCGCGCGCGAAAGCGCGCGCCGCGACGCTGCCTTCAGCGATCCGTACGCACGCGTCCTGCTTGGTGCGATCGACGATCGGTTCAGCCGAATTCTGTCCGGAGCTGACACCACCGAGTGGCTGTTCACCGCTCGCACGGTGGCATTCGATCGCCTGATCGCCAAAGAAGTGGCGGCCGGTGTCGACCTGGTGGTCAACCTCGGTGCTGGCCTCGACGCCCGTCCCTACCGTCTGGCTTTTCCTGCCGGATTGCGGTGGGTGGACGTCGATTCCCCAGACGTATTGGACTACAAGGCCGCGATTCTTTCGTCCGCCCAGCCGTCCTGCTCTGTCACCTTTCATCCCGTTGACCTGGCTAACCCTGATGCGCGGCGGGGCGCATTCCGCGATCTGGGCCGCGGTGCGACGCGCGCGCTGGTCTTCGGCGAAAGTCTGCTCGTCCACTTGATGCGCAGCGACGTGCAGGCACTGTCGGACGATCTTGCCGCCGTGCCGGCGTTTCAGCGCTGGCTCGTGGACCTCGTTTCGCCGCCGCTGATGGATCTCCTGAACGAACAGAGCGGCGACATCGTTCGCGAAACCGGCGCACCATACTTATTTGCGCCACGACAGGGCCCCGCCGTTCTCGACGGCGCCGGTTGGCAGCTGGTCGGCGTCCGTTCGCTGATACAGACGGCGCTGAAACTCGAACGGCTGCCGATTGCGCTACGGATGACCGCGTTCCTCGGCGAAGGAGAGGCTGCCGCGAACCGGCCCTGGGCCGGTGCGTGTCTGCTGGGGAAGCACGAGCCGGGTGTATAGCGCTAAGGTGGCGAGGCAAACGCCGTTCGAACGGCTAAACGATCAATGGCAACCGACAGCTTGCGGGTGTCATCGCCGGTCCCAGCCTCGTGGGGTGACACCGCAGTCGAGAGTGACAGTACCAGTTCATTGACTCCGATGCGCCAGGCTGCTGCCGGCGCCCGAAACGAGATCGAATGCCAGCCTTGCTGCAGGAGCGAGGTCCCCAGCACGGCGCCGTTCAATGCGACGCTGATCTGCTGCGTGGACTGCGGCGACGGTAAGTACGGTTCGAGCTCGAGGTCGATGTTGGCCGCCGAACGCGTTCGCCGGGCGACGAGAATTTCCGCGCTGGTTCCTTCAACCCACGCAAATGTTCGATCCGTCCCTTCGTTCAACGAAAATCCTTTATAGAGCAACGCCCTCGTTGCGCCGATGCCGACGTCGATGGTCGGAGTCGAGGGAATACTTGCGACGACGACCAGCAGCGCAACGCTCGCCGCTGTCGCCAGCGTTAGCGTCCAGGCTGGAAAGACGCGTCGCCATCCGACCCAGTCGCCGTCGGCGATCGCGGCGGCCATCCACAGCATCGTGACGTCAAAGTAGACGTAGTGGACGGGCCAAAGCGTAGTCGTCGAGAAGACGAACAACGCCAACGCCATCCACGGCAGCGGCGGTGCGCCAGATCGAATCGCACGCCATGCGAATCCGTAGGTGAGCAGCATGGCGAGCAGTTGCGTCAGTTCGGCAAAGCGCTCCAGGCCGTTTCGCAGCAGCAGCCCGGTGACGCCAATCGTGTTGTGTGCCCAGGTGGTTGACGTCCAGACGAAGCCCTTCATCAGCAGCTGATAACTGCCGTAGAGCGCATACTTCAGCGCCGCCGGATCCCACAATGCGAACGGCAAGTAGGGCAGCAACGTTGCCAGCGTAAGCACGACGAAGGCACGCGGCGCACGCCGCCGATCGCGTTGCCAGACACCCATGAGCAACACCGGCGCCACCGCGATCATCGTCGTGCGTGCGACGATCAGTAACCCGCAGGTCGTCGCGGCCGCCAACCACCGCTCGCGCGCCACCAGCCACGCCAGCAGCGCAATCCCCGGCCAGTACGACGGCGTGTGGGCGATCGATGAAAACTCCCGCAGGTCGGGGCTCGCCGCGGCTGCTGCGAGCAGCACCAGCGACGCGATCGCCGCCCCATAGCGTCCCCTCGAGGCGCACGCCATCGCGGTCAGGGCACACGCGACCGGGACGAACAACTCGCCGAGCAGCGCCACAACCCGCACGTCGACTCGCATCACGAACGGAACGGCGTATGGCAACCACAGCACTGGCCCGTAGGGCAATGTCGCGTCCCATGGAACGTGATACATCGTGTAGGGATTCTGACTGCGCAGCATCCGCCGGATGCCTTCTTGAATGACGATCAGCATGTCGGCCCGAAGCGGGTCGTGAGGATAGACCAGTATTTCGTAGAGCCAGGCGCGAGCGGCGATCACCAGCAGGACAGCCGCAATGGTTGCAGCGATCAGTGCCGCGGTTCGGTGGACTCTGGTTTCGGATTCTTCGAGATCGTTGGTTCGAAACATCGCGGTCAGCGCGATGTGGGCGCCGAACATCAGCAGAGTCGCCAGCGTGTAGCTGGCGCCGCTTGCACCGAATCGTGACGGAATGGTCAGGAAGAGCAGTGTCGCCGCGATCAGCAGCGCGCGCACGACATCACGCACGCGGCGATTCTAACGAAACAGCGGGTACGGGTCGATGGCTTTGCCTTTCCACCACTGACGCTCGGGGCCCAGTTCGAACACCGCGAAATGCAGGTGCGGCGTATTCTTCGGCGCGTTCCCGGAGGTGCCGACGTAGCCGATCACCTGGCCTTTCTTGATCGAATCGCCTTCGCTCAGGCCGATCGCATAGCGTTCGAGATGCGCGTAGTAGTAGGCGAAATGATTGGTTTCGTCGAACTGGTAGATCGTGTTACCGCCGGCCTTGCTGACAAACAACTTCGCCACGGTGCCGTCCTCGACGGCGTGCACCGCTGTGTTGCGTGGTGCGAGGATGTCTACGGCCTCGTGTGCATGGCCGGTGCGCGCTTCCACGAATCCGCCCTTCAAGGATTCGACTTCCATTCCTTCGATCGGCAAGCGAAGTTTCCCGCTGTATCCGGACGTTGCAACCGGTGTCGTCGGCGGGGGCGGCGCGCCGGTGGCCGGCGCGGCAGTCGTCGGCGCCGGTGCGACTCGCGGTTCGACGCGTGACGCGGATGGCACTCCGGGGCTCGTCCGGGCTGGTGCGCTCGTCTCGTCGAACCCCTGCGCAAAGCCCGCAGGAGTCGGTGGTCCGTAAACTCTCAAGCACGAGTCGACCAGCATGCCGGCGGCGAATGCGAGCGCGACGACCGGCAGTCCAACGTCAATCGTTTTGGTCTTGCCACGACTCATCGAAACTGAACCATCGTACCTGACTTCACCAGGCTGGCAACACGCGCGGCGTCCCAGTTGGTCAGGCGCACACAGCCGTGGGACGCGGTGTGCCCGACCAGCTCCGGCGCGGGTGTCCCATGTAATCCGTAGTGCTCGAGGCTTAACGCGATCCACACGACGCCAACCGGGTTGTTCGGGCCGGGCTTGATCGTGGCCTTGGTGTCTTCCGGTTTCGCGTCCCAAAACAGATCCGGGTTGTAATGAAACGGCGGGTGCCACTGCACGCCCTTCACCGTCCAATCGCCAGGGGGCAACGGGTCGTGTTCGCTGCCGGTGGTGACCGGCGCGAACAGGATCACCGAGCCGTCGCCGCGGATCGCACGCAGAGACGAATCGTCTCGCGTCACGACGATCGAAACATCACCGGCCGCGGAGTCGGCTGCCGGCCTCGACGCGGGATCAAAAGGTTTGACGCCCGGGACCGAGATGGTCGTACCTGCGGCGATTGGCGTTTGCGCGTTGAGGCGTCGAAGCAGCGCCGGCGAGGTGTGAAAGCGTTCGCTGAGCCGCTCCAACATCGATGTGTAGCCAAGGTCTGGCAGCTTCGCCTGTTCAACCAGGTCTTTCGGGATCTGCGCCTGATACTGCGCGTCGACATCGTCCTTGGTGACTTCGTATTTCGCGACGATCTCGGTGGCGCTATCGCCGTTCAACGCCTGCCACGTCGCGCAGTCCGGTTGACCACTCGCCGGAATGTTGCGCGCGGCTTGAAATGCCGCCAGCGCGTGCTGGAAATTCGGACCGGATTGACCGTCGATTTGGCCGCTCGAAAAACCCTCGCGATCCATCAGCACCTGGAATCCGAGCAGATCGCCGCATGGCAACGACGCAGCTTGTGGTTGCTTCGGAGTGCGGTGCTGTTTTGGCGCACGGGCCGGTTGCGCGGGTCGAGTCGCTGGTCCCGATGCCGCGACTGCGGCGTTGTCGGATACCAGTCCCGCGTTGGCGGTCAAAAGCAGCGCGAGACCGAGCTGAACAGTACGCTCATGCATCAGCCAGTGTGACTGCAGAAGCCGTGCCGGGCTTGAGCCACGCCTGGAGCTGCGCCATATAGGTGTAAACCACGGGTGTCAGATAAAGCGTCACCAGTTGTGAGAAGAGTAGTCCTCCAACGACGACCAGCCCGAGTGGCTGTCGCGCTTCGCCGCCGGCGCCGAGTCCCAGCGCGATCGGCACCGCCCCGAGCAGCGCCGCCATCGTGGTCATCATGATCGGCCGGAAGCGAATCAGACATCCCTCGTAAATCGCATCCCGTGCGCTTTTGCCCGCGCGTTCGGATTCGAGCGCGAAGTCGATCTGCATGATGGCGTTCTTTTCGACAATTCCGATCAACATGATCATGCCGACGAAGGCGTAGATGTTGAGATCCATCCGGAACAGGATCAGCGTGACGAGCGCACCGAAACCGGCGGATGGCAGTCCCGAAAGAATGGTCAACGGATGGATGTAGCTCTCGTAGAGAATGCCGAGCACGATGTAGACGACAAGAATGGCGACCACCAGCAACGCCGCCAGGTTGCCGAGTGAACTTTCAAACGCTTGCGCCGCACCTTGAAACTGGCCGCTCACGCCTTGCGGCAACGTCGCATCAGCGACTTCGCTGACGCGAGTCAGCACCTGGCCGAGCGATGCGCCCGGCTGAAGCCCGAATGAAATGGTGACCGATGGTAGCTGGCCCTTGTGGCTGACGGTCTGCGGACCAATCGTCTGGCGCGTCGTCGCCAGGGTGTCGAGAGGGACAACCGGGCCGGAATTGCCTTTGAAGTACAGCAGTGACAGGGCCGTCGGATCCTGTTGGAAACGCGGCGCCAGTTCGAGAAGCACCTTGTATTCATTCACCGGAGCGTAGATCGTCGACACCCAGCGGGGACCGTACGCGTCGTAGAACGCGCTTTCGATCTGATTCGCTGTGACACCGAGCGCGGCCGCCTTATCACGGTCGATTTGAACGTTGACTTGCGGGCTCTGCACCTCGAGGTCGCTGGTCAAATCCTCGATGCCCGGCACGGACGCCAGCGCTTTTTTCAGCGCGATCGACGCGCTATAGAGTTGCTCGCGGTCCGGCGACTGCATCGAGTATTGATAGAGGCTCTTCGACACCTGGCCGCCGATTCGCACCGTCGGCGGATTCTGGAGATACACCTCCATGCCCGGCAGCCTGGCGAGCTGCGGCCGCAGGTCCGCGATGATGTCGTTCGCCAGTTGCTTGCGCTGACCGCGCGGCTTCAGGTGGACGACGATTTGACCGAGGTTTGGGCCTCCCAGCGTGTTCGCGGCGCTGCCACCAACGGTCGAAACCAGTCCTTCGACATTCGGATTGGCGCGAATGATCTCCGCCACTTGCGACTGGTAGGTGACGAGCGCATCGTACGAAGTGCCTTGGGCCGCTTCAGTAATGACCGCGATTTGATCCGTGTCCTGATCGGGAATGAATCCTTTCGGCACCAGAATGAACAGCGCCGCCGTCAGTACCAACACCACCGCGAAGGCCACCATCGTCGCTGCTCGATGCCGCAACACGACTTGCAACGTCCGGTTGTAGCCATTCAGCATCCAATGAAACCCACGCTCAAACCAGCTTGTTTGAATGATTTTTGCGTGACCTCCGCTTGCTCCCGCCGCTTTCGCCTGTTGTTTCAGGAACCGGCTGCACAGCATCGGCGTGAGCGTCACCGACACGACTCCCGATATGAGGATCGCGACGCAAATCGTCACCGAGAACTCGCGAAACAGACGACCGAGCACTCCTCCCATGAACAGCACCGGGATGAAAACGGCCGCCAGCGACAGCGTCATCGACACAATCGTGAACCCGATTTCGCGAGAACCGACCAACGACGCCTCGAGCGGCCGCTCGCCCATCTCGACGTGGCGGTAGATGTTCTCGAGCATCACGATTGCATCGTCGACAACGAAGCCGACCGACAGGATCAGCGCCATCATCGACAGGTTGTCGAGGCTGTAGCCGAGCATGTACATCGCCGCAAAGGTGCCGATGATTGAAAACGGCAACGCAAGGCTCGGAATGACCGTCGCCCAGACATTTTGCAGAAAAACGTAGATCACCAGAATGACAAGGCCCAGCGTCAGCGCCATCGTCATCTGCACGTCGCGGTACGATTCACGAATCGTGTCGGACCGGTCGTACAAGACGTCCATGTGCACGCTGCTCGGCAACTCGATGCGGAACTGCGGCAGCAGCGCCTTGACGGCGTCGGCGACGGCCATAGTGTTTGTGCCCGGCTGGCGCTGGATGCCGAGTGTGATTGCCCGTTGTTCGGTGTCGCGAGTGGCGAACCACGACGCCGTCCGCTGATCCTCGACGCCGTCCACGATGGCGCCAAGCTCGCCAAGCCGTACCGGCGCTCCGCCGCGGTAGGCGACGATCATGTCTTTGTATTCGTCAGCCGTCATCAGCTGACCGGTGGCCTGCAGCGTGAAGGCCTTATGCGGCCCGATAATCGATCCGGTCGGCGTGTTGACGTTCCAGTTGCGGAGCGACGCTTCGACCTCGTTGATGCCAATCTGTCGGGACGCCAATGCATGCGGGTCGAGCTGTGCGTGAACCGCGTACTTCTGGCTGCCGAGTACCTGGACCTGTGCGACGCCGCTGACCATCGAGATCCGCTGCGCGATGCGCGTTTCCGCGTACTCGTCGAGCGTCCATGGCGGCATCGTTGACGACGTGATCACCAGGTAGAGAATCGGCTGGTCGGCGGGGTTTACCTTGGTGAAGGTCGGCGGCGTCGGCATCCCTTGCGGCAGCAGACGTGCCGCCTGGGTGATCGCGCCTTGAACGTCCACCGCTGCGCCGTCGAGGCTGCGATTGAGGTCGAATTCGAGCGTGATTTGGGTCGAGCCGAGCGAGTTGACCGACGTCATCGACTCGAGGCCGGCAATCATCGAAAACTGATTTTCGAGCGGCGTCGCCACCGACGAACCCATCGTTTCCGGACTGGCGCCGGGAAGTTGGGCGGTGACCAGCAGCGTCGGGAAATCGACGTTCGGCAGATCGCTGACCGGCAGCGAGCGATACGCAACCAGTCCGAACAACGCGATTGCCGCCATCAACAAGCTGGTGGCAATCGGTCGCTTGATAAAACCTTCCGAGATGTTCATGACAAGCTCAATGCGCGACCGCGGTCTGCGGAATTCTTCGCGTTTTGAAGATCGCGGCCATGTAGGTGTAGACGACCGGCGTCAGGTAAAGCGTGATCAGCTGCGAGACGACGAGTCCGCCAACTACGCACAGTCCAAGTGGCCGCCGCGCTTCACCGCCGGCGCCGTAGCCGAGCGCGATCGGCACCGCTCCGAGCAGTGCGGCCATCGTCGTCATCATGATCGGACGGAAGCGGATGATGCAGCCTTCGTAGATCGCGTCACTCGGCGTCTTGCCGTGCTGCCGCTCGGCCTCGAGCGCGAAGTCGATCTGCATGATCGCGTTCTTCTTGACGATGCCGATCAGCATCACCAGGCCGACGAACGAGTAGATGTTCAGCTCGTTGCCGAATAGATACAGCGTGATCAGCGCTCCCAGGCCGGCCGACGGCAGGCCGGAAAGAATCGTGATCGGATGGATGTAGCTTTCGTAGAGCGCACCGAGCACGATATAGACCACGCCGATCGCGACAAACAGCAACAGCCCAAGGTTATTCATCGACTGCTGAAACACCTTCGCGGATCCTTCGAAGCTGGTGGAGATCGTCGCCGGCAGCAACTGGTCGGCCACCTGCTTGACGTGCGCCGTTGCCGCACCGAGCGATACGCCGGGCCTCAGCCCGAACGACACCGACACGGACGGCAGCTGACCCGAGTGGTTGATCGACTGCGGTCCGACGGTTTCTTTGAAGTCGACGACCGATTCGAGCGGAACCAGCGCGCCCGACGGTGCGCGGAAGGCGACTTTTTGCAGCGATTCGGCGGCACCTTGGTACTTCGGATCCAGTTCGATCAGCACGCGGTACTGGGCGGTCGGACCGTAAATCGTTGAGGACCATTTCGGACCGAGCGCATCGTAAAGAGAGTTCTGAATCGTCGTGGCATTCAACCCGACGGCAGCCGCCTGATCGCGATTGATGACCAGGTTGATGCGCGGGCTCTTCATCTCCATGTCGGTAGAGACGTCCTGCACCTCCGAAACCTCGCTCGCGATCGCTCGTTCGAGGCGTGGTCCCCAGCGATACAGTTCGTCGGTGTCCATGCCCTGCATCATGATGCTGAAGTTCTGGTTGCCCATTCGCCCGCCGACCTGCAGCGACGGTGGCAAACCGACGAAGCCGCGAAAACCAGGAAAGCGCAACAACTGTGGCCGCAGCTGTTGCGCGATTTGTTGCGCGCTGAGGTCGCGCTGGGCTCGTGGTACCAGCTGCACCATCAGGCGTCCGTTGTTCGCGCTGCCGCCGCCCCCACCGCCAGGACCGCCGCCAACGCTTGCCAGGAAAGAGTCGACGTACTTGTTGCGGATCACAATGTCGGCAACCTGCTGCGTCCACTTCGACATGTCGTAGTACGACGTGCCCTGAGCTGCCTGCAGGTTGACGAACATCGAGTCGTTGTCCTGATCGGGAATGAAGCCGGTTGGGATGATGCCGAACATCCGAACGGTGGCGCCGAGAACCGCGACGAAGACAACGCAGCATCGCGACGCGATGGCGCAGCACCAGCTTGAGGCTCCGCTCATACCCGTGCAGAAGCGCGTCGAACGCCCGATCCATCAGCCCGGCGAAACCCTGCTTGGTATGTACGACTCGAAGGAAGCGGCTGCACAGCATCGGGGTGAGCGTTACCGAAACCGCACCTGAAATCAGAATCGCCGTCGTGATCGTGACGGCGAATTCGCGGAACAGGCGGCCGAGAATGCCGCTCATGAAAAGAATCGGGATGAACACCGCCGCCAGCGACGTGGTCATCGTCAGGATGGTGAAGCCGATCTCTCGCGACCCCTTCAGTGCCGCTTCGAGCGGCGCCTCGCCCTGCTCCATGTGGCGGACGATGTTCTCGAGCATCACGATCGCGTCGTCCACCACGAAGCCGATCGACAGGATCAGCGCCATCATCGACAGATTGTTCAGGCTGAAGCCGAGCAACTGCATCACGGCAAACGTGCCGAGAATCGAGAACGGCAGCGCCAGCGCCGGAATCAGCGTCGCCGAGCCGTTGTGCAGGAACAGAAAAATCACGCCGACGACCAGCACCAGTGTCGCCAGCATCGTGATTTGAATATCCGAAAACGCCGAGCGGATGGTCCGCGAGCGATCCTGCCGCGGGGTGAGCTGCACCGACGGAGGCAGTTGCGCTTCGAACGACGGCAGCAGCGCCCGTACCGCGTCGGTGACCGCGATCGTATTGCTGCCCGGCTGCCGCATCACCTGCAGCGTGATTGCGGTGCGCTTCAACGGAGCCGATGCCGGCCCTCCGGTTTCGAGAAGAACCACGAGCCGTTGAAAACGTTTTCCACGCTATCGACGACGTGGGCGATTTCGTCGAGGCGGACCGGCGCGCCGCGCCGGTAGGTGACGACGATCGGTCTGAAGGCGTCAGCATTCATCAGCTGGCCCTCGGCCTTGATGTTGTAGGTGGCGTTGGCGCCGAACAGCTGGCCGGTCGGCAGGTTCACGTTCCAGTTCTGCAGCGCTTGATCGACTTCGTTGATGCCGATCTGTTCGGCGTGCAGTTTGTCGGGGTCGAGCTGGACCCGGACCGCGTACTTCGGCGCGCCCTGCACCGTGACTTGCGAGACGCCGTTCGACCATCGAGATCCGCGGCGCGATCATCGTTTCGGCGTAGTCGTCGAGCGTCGACAACGGCAGCGTGTTCGACGTCAGGTTCAGCGATCAGGATCGGCTGATCGTTCGGATTGTTCTTCCGGAACGACGGCGCCGACGGCATGCCGGCCGGCAACAGCGGCATCACCGCGGAGATCGCCGTCTGAACGTCGACCGTGGCGCTGTCGATATCGCGGCCGAGATCGAACTGCAGCGTGACGTTGGTGCTGCCCGCGCCGCTGCGCGACGTCATCGAGTCGAGTCCGGCGATGGTCGTGAACTGCCGTTCGAGCGGACTCGCGACCGACGAGGCCATCGTCACCGGATCGCCGCCGGGCAGACCCGCGCTGACGTTCAGCGTCGGGTAATCAACCTGCGGCAGATCGCTGACCGGCAACGCACGATACGCAATCACGCCAAACAACGCGATCGCCGCCATCAGTAAGCTCGTGGCAATCGGCCGGCGGATGAAGAACTCCGAGACGTTCACTGACCTGCGAGCCGACCTGAACCTGCGAGCTCGCCTGAACCTGCGAACCTCGACGCACCTTGGCCCCGCGTCCCTCGTGCCGCCGCGTACCCGCGTCCCCGCCCCGGGCGCCGCGAACCCGTATCGGTTGTGATCGTGCGTTCCTTGTTCGAGGCGCAGCTGTCCCTCGGTCACGACTACTTCGCCCGGCTTCAATCCCTTCGCCGATCGACCAGAGTCCTGGTCCACTCGCTGTCCGGGCGTGACCGGACGCTGTTCGACGGTTGAATCGGGCTTGACCACGAAGACGTATTGACCGTCCTGTCCGGTCTGCACCGCCTGTTGCGGCACGACGACGGCGTGCGGCAGCGTCGCGAGACGCAGGACGACGCGCGCGAACTGGCCGGGCCACAGGCGATGATCCTGATTCGGAAACGTCGCCTTCAGCTTGATCGTGTCCGTCGTGATGTCGACGGCGTTGTCGACGAAGGCGAGCGCGCCGGTGGCGCCCTGCGGATCGCCGTCCTGCGGCACCGCGGTCACGGGAACGAGCGCCTTCGGCCTTGTGGCGACTTGATGTGTCGCAGGTGGATCGCCGGCACCGTGAACGTCACGTACATCGGCTGCACGCGCGCAATCGTCATCAGCTCGGTCTGGTTGGCGGTGACGAGGCCGCCGACCTTCACCGCCAGGCTGCCGGTCTGTCCGTCGATCGGCGACCGGATCGTGGTGTAACCGAGCTGCACGCGCGCGTTCGCGACCGCTGCCGTCCTGCGCGACGAGCTGTGCCCGCGCGCTCTCGATATTGGCCTTGTCCGCCTTGACCGTACCCGCAGTGGCGTCGGCGGCGGCGCGTGCCTGTTCCGCCTGCATCCTTCGAGATGATGCCGCGCTGGGTCAGCTGCGCCTGACGTTCCGCCGTCAGCTGCTGATACTCGGCGTTCGACGGCGTCGCGACTGAGCTGCGCTTCGGCCTGCGCCAGCAGCGCCTTGTCGCGGGTCAGATTGGCCTCAGCCTGCGCGAGCGCCGCCTCGAACGGCCGCCGATCGAGCGTGAACAGAGCAGCTGGCCCTGTTTGACGACGTCGCCTTCGTGAAACGAACCACTTCGACGAGCGTGCCGGTCACCTGGGACCGAACGGAAATTGCTGACGAACGCCTCGACGTTGCCGATGGCGGCCAGCTCGATCGGGACATCCCGCTCGCCGACCTTCGACGTGACGACCGGAGCGTCGCCGCCGCCGCCGCGGCCCCCGCGTCCACGGCCGCCGCCGCCCTCCACTGCCGGGTGCGCTGCGGCCGCGTGTTGTTGCGGCAGCCGCGCACTGGCGACAGCCGCCGTCCAGAGGAAGATAATCAGCGCGCGTCTCGAAGCCATCGGTCAGTTACAATCAGGATACGAAGACTGATCGCGACGGCATTTACGGTAGAATTCGTCATTTGATGTCTCCTTGCGAAAAACTTAACGATCTCCGACAGCAGAGTGGGGCGGGACCGCCTCGGCGGCATCGCGGCCGGTGCGCGGCGGCGATCGAAGTCGGGCCAGCGTCCTGTTCCTGCCTGGGCTGTCGTTCGCCGTGCGAGTCGCGAGCAGAAGCGGTGCTGTTCACGCCGGCGATCCTCGGCAGCGCGAAGAACGCCAGCTTCGATCCGGCACCGGCCGGCTCGGCTGGACCAACGCGAGCGGTGAGACGCCGAGCGTGTTGCGTGCGCTGATGAGGCGATTCAGCGACTGCCGCGGCGGCGCTGGTCGATAGGCTGTTGCCGTCGCTATCGCGGACGACTGGTGCGGGCCGCGCCAGCTTTCGACCGGCGGAAATCGCGGGCCGCGCGTCGTCGTGGCGCAAGGACGACACGCGGCTGCACGTGGACAGCTTTCCGGCCACGCCGTCCGGCGGCCGCCGCATCCTGCGCGTGTTCACGAACGTGAACCCGGAAGGCCGCCCGCGTCGCTGGCGAGTCGGCGGCGACTTCGAATCGGTCGCGCGCCGCTTCGCGACCGCGCTGTCGATGCCGCTGCCGGGCAGCGGCTCATCTGCTCGCGCTGTTCCGGGTGACGAAGAGCGCCGCGCTCCGCGTACGACGCGCTGATGCTCCAGCTGCACGATCGGATGAAGGGCGATGAGGACTTCCAGCGCGACGCGCCGCAAGCGGCGATCGATTTTCCGGCGGGCTCGACGTGGCTGGCGTTCACCGACCAGGTGAGCCACGCCGCGCTGGCCGGGCAGTATCAGCTCGAACAGACCTTCCTGGTGCCAGTCGACGTCGATGCAACGATCCGGAGCGCTCTCCGCTTCGCGTGCTCGAGCGTCTGAAGGGACAGCGACTGGCGTGAGTCTGGTATCGCAGCACCGTCGCCTTGACTTCCACCGTGACCTGCCGGTCTCCGATCGGATCCGCCGATTGCGCGGCGATCATCGGCTTGCCGCTCTCGAGAATCAGCGACTGACGCTGTCGTGAAGCGCGGTCTTGATCGACGGTGCCGCGCGCAGGTGGCGCTCCGTCCGCGGGTTTTTAGGTCGGCCGGATCGCAGTCCCTCTACGGCGCCGGCCAGTCGTACTGCAGGTTGAAGCCGAGCCGGATCTTGCCGTCGGCAGCAGCCTCGGCGAGGCGTCGACATTGAGCGGCACGTCGCCGACCTGAGAGACCGTCGACTGGACCGGATCGAATCCCGCTGCCGTCGGCGGCGACGACGCGTCAGCGTGCGTCTTGACGGCGGGCGCTCCGCCGCGTTGATCGGTGAGCGTGAATTCCACCTTGATGTTGACCGGCTGACCCTCGCGGCGCGGGGCGGCGGCGCCGGGGGTGCCGCCGTGCGCGGCGCGGGCTGGCGGTCGGCGCTGGCGCGTCGTGCGGCGCGCGTTGCGCGGAGCGTCCGGGTGGCGGCGTCGCGGCTGGCGCTCGCTGATCGGCACTGGCGACCAGGAGAGCGGCGAGGACGCTGTTCGCGCACCACGAGTAGATCGCTCAGTCGGTAGTCGAACGGTAGTCGCGAGTCGTCGATCGTCCATCGTTCGTGCCGGACGGACGCCCGTCGTCGACTGGCAGCGGAGCGACCGCAATCGGCGCGATGGCGTCGAGTTGCGGCACGGCGATTGAGCCAATCGGCAGTGCATCAACCCGCATTCGCGTCGACGCCGAGCGGCGGCACGTCCAGCGGCGGCGGTGCGAGCGCGGCGACTTCGGCGGCGCCACTCGACGGAGCCTGGCGGCGGCCGGCGGCCGCGACGCGTGTTTCTCGTTCGGAGACGCTCGTACGCAGTGTCCGGCTGTCTTGTCTCGCCGAAGACGCCTAGCGGCGAAGGCGGAAGCCGGACTGTCGTCGGTCCGGTGGTGGCGCGGCCGGCGCGGTCTCCGGTTTCGCTGCCTGACCGCCTGGTCGTGGCGCGGAGCGGCGAGCCGCGATCGGCCGGCAAACAGGGCCGCGCTACGAGCGCTACGAGAACCGCGACGGCGAGCGTCGCCAGCGGCGCGACGATCCGCGACGCGGAACGCCAGACTCGGCCCGGCCGGCGATCGAGGTTCGCGCGTCACACGCGCCCGGAAGTCGCTCGACGGATCGACTCTCGGTCATCTGTCGCGCGACCTCGTCGATCAGGCGGTCCAGCCGTTCATCGGACATCGTAGCCCCGCTGCTGCAATCTCGCCCGCACGACGCGCCGCGCTTCGGACACGCGCCACTTGATCGTCCCGATCGGCGCCTGCAGCATCGTCGCCGATCTCGTCGTAGCTGTACTCGCCCGACTGCGCGAGCAGCAGCGCGTCGCGCAGCTTGGGCGAGAGCGACCGGATGGCCCGCTCGAATTGCCCGCGCAGCTCGTGCTGGCGCGGCTCTGCCTCCGGCGTGGGCCCCGCGGCGGCGACGTTCTCGAGCACGCTTTCCATCTCCTCCGATCCTTCGGCGCGACCATCCGCCGCCAGACGCGGCTCAGACTGCGCCGGTGATTGATCGCCTGGTGCCATGCGATGGTCAGCAGCCAGGTCTTGAAGCTCGCCTCGCCGCGAAAGCTGTCCGAGCCGCCGGAACGCCACCAGAAACGCGTCCTGCGCGGCGTCCTCCGCGTCCGCATGAGAGCCGAGCGCCGCGAGGGCGGCCCGATAGACCGCCATCCGGTGCCGTTCGACCAGCTCGCCGAAGGCGGCAGGGTCCCCCTGCCGGGCCCGCGCGACCAGGTCGACGTCGCTCACACAGACTGTAGACACACCGGGGGCTTCGCCGGTTGGGGTGGGAAGGGCAGGATGGGCGGGAAGGGCGGGATAGGAATTGAGCCTGGCCGCCGAGGTTCAGTCTCTGACCGCCTTGATGATCGCTTCCATGTGCACGAGATACTTCTCGAGCGCGCGCCGGCCGGCGGCGGTGAGACGGTATTCCGTCCGCGGCACGCGGCCGTCGAACGATCTTCTCGCACGTGAGGTATTCGGCATCCTCGAGCTTCCGCGCGTGGACGCTCAGATTGCCGTCCGTCGTCTGCGAGAGCGCTTTGAGATCGTTGAACGTCAGCCGATCGTTCACCGCGAGCGCGCTGACGATCCCGAGCCGCAGCCGCTCGTGAATCAGTCGATCGAGCTCCAGCGGGCTCTGCTTCTTCGCCGCCTCGGCCCTCGTACTTCTGCCTTCCGACTTCACAATTCCCGCGTCCGACTTCCGTGCCGTTGCCTGTCTAGCCACCGTAGCTCCTCGCGATGATGGTTCCGAAGACGATGTGAAGGCCGCCGAAGCCGAGGGCCATCAACCAGTGACCCCACGCGGCGGGTGCGGCAAAGGCGACGACGCCGAGAGCCATGAAGCAGATGCCCATCAGCGGCACGACTCTCACCGAGAACGCGCCGCCAGTGGCGACCGCCGTGCCGTACAACAGCAGCCAGCACCCTGGCAGCCTCGCGATCAGGCCCGTCATCATGAACACCGGCGTAAGAACGATGCCGGCGACCAGCGGCGGCAGGAACGCGAGCGCGAAGCGGAGCGCCGGCGCGGCCTTCGACAGCGGCGTGCCCGACCGCTTCGACTTGATCGCGATGGCGACCAGCGCAATCGTCGCGGCCACCATGGCATCGGCCAGCCAGATCAGAACCCAGCGGAACGTGTTGTCGGGTGGACCGGCGATAGGCGCGGTGACGAGCGCGCTCAGGCCCATGAATATGCCGCCCCAGCCGGGGACGGCGGTGAACTCGCTGGCCCGCGACATGGCCTCGCGGATGAAGCGCAGGTTTCTCGAGGGCGTGGGCCTGGATGGGCTCTGGGCGGGCCATCAAGAGCTTTATAGCACAGAGGTGGCCTGGGGGCTAACTACACAGCCTGCGGCTCGCCGAAGCTCGGCCTGTCCGTGGGCGAGCGGAGGCGGGGGCTAGGGGCTAGAGCGCTAGGGGCCAGGTTGTGCGCGGAGGAGCAGGACGGGGATCTTCACGAGGTGGCGCACACGGTCGGCGGTGGCGCCGAGAAGCACATCCTTGATGAAGCGATGGCCGTGCGTCGACATCGCAATGAGATCGACCGATCGTTCGGCCGCGACCTTGATCAGCTCGGTCGCGGGATCGCCCATCGCGAGGCAGCGTGTCGACGGTAAAGCCCTTGCCGGCGAGCTCCGCGCGCAGTCTTCGAGGTACGCGCGATCGGCCCGCATCTCCTCCGACTCGCGCAGCTTGAGCTGGTCGAAGTTCCGCGCCGCCCAGCCGTCGGCCACGTGGACCAGCAGCAGCTTCGCGCCGGTCAGCCGCGCGAGCTCCGACACGTGATTCGACGATCGTCCGGTCGGCGCCGGAGTTCTCCACCGCGATGAGAATCCGCCGGTACATCAGACCTTCCAGCCGCGCAGCGCGTAGTACTTCTCTTTCGGCTCGGCGGTGAACCCGTTGATGCCTTGTCTGGGCAGCCACCACCCGTGAATGACCAGCCGACGCCGCGAGGAGCGCGCTGATCAGGCCGATCGACCAGCCGCGGCCCGCGGTCGACGAGATCAGCGGCAATCACCCCGGTGACGAGGAAGAACTTCACGACGCGCCGCCACTTCGGCGTCCGCTCCTCGAAGTGCCCGAACAGGATGTTGCCGACCGCGAACAGGCTCGCCATGACCGCGATATCAATCCAGACGTTCATGCCTCAGCCTCCACCGCCGGCGGTGAACGTCTGGTAGAGCAGGTAGACGTTCAGGACCGCAATGATAATCGCGACCGTCCACGCCAGCACCTTCACCCAGAGCGGGTTGGCGAATGGGCCCATCTTGTGGGGATCGCCGGTGAACATCACGAGCGGAAACACCGCGAACGGCAGCTGCAGGCTGAGCACCACCTGACTCAGGATGATGAGCGGTATCGTGCCCGAGTCGCCGTACAGGGCGATGACGATGACCGCCGGCACGATGGCGATGAGACGCGTCACCAGGCGGCGCAGCCACGGGCGGATGCGCAGGTTGATGAACCCTTCCATCACGATCTGGCCGGCGAGCGTTCCGGTGAGCGTGGCGTTCTGGCCGGAGCACAGCAGCGCCACCGCGAACAACACGCTGGCCAGCGTCGTCCCGAGGAGCGGGGAGAGCAGCTTGTAGGCGTCGCCGATCTCGCCGACATCCTGATGCCCGCTGCCATGGAACGTTGCCGCCGCCATGATGAGGATCGCGGCGTTGATGAATAGCGCGAACATCAGCGCGACCGCCGAATCGATCGACGCGAATCGGATGGCCTCGCGCTTCTTCGAGCGTGTCGCCGTACTTGCGCGTCTGGACGATCGACGAGTGCAGGTACAGGTTGTGCGGCATCACGGTCGCGCCGAGGATGCCGATCGCGATGTAGAGCATGCTCGGATTGCGAAGGATCTCCGTGCGCGGAATGAAGCCGACGGCCAGCGCCGCCACGTCCGGCCGCGACAGCCAGAGCTCAACGGCGAACGACCCGGCGATCAGCGCGATGAGCGCGATGACGAGCGCTTCGACGTAACGGAAGCCGCGGTTCTGCAGGAAGAGCACGATGAGCACGTCGAGCGCCGTCAGGCACACGCCCCAGATGAGGGGAAGGCCGATCAGCAGATTCAGCGCGATCGCCGCGCCGATCACTTCCGCGAGGTCGCAGGCGGCGATGGCGACCTCGCACAGCAGCCACAAGACGATGGTGACCGGCCTGTCGAGTAGCTGTCGCGACACGCCTGAGCGAGGTCGCGTCCGCTGGCGATGCCGAGCCGCGCCGACAGCGCCTGCAGCAGGATCGCCATCAGGTTGGACAGCATGATGACGCTGAGGAGGGTGTAACCGTACCGCGCACCGCCGGCGAGGTCAGTCGCCCAATTGCCGGGGTCCATATAGCCGACCGCGACCAGGTATCCCGGTCCGGCGAACGCAAACAGCTTGCGCCAGAAGCCGGCGCCTTCCGGCACCGCTATTGAGCCGTGAACCTCGGGAAGGGAAACCGATGAGGGCGGAAGGCGCCAGCCGCTCGAACTCGGGACCGGCGAGCTTTCAGGCGCCATGCTGCGTAAGTTTGACCACTCAAAAACTATAACACAGCAGCAGCGCCAGGACAACGGGGGAAATGGGGACAGACCCGGGGACCTGTCCCCGAGCCTGTCCCCGGGCCTGTCCCCGGGCCTGTCCCCGGGCCTGTCCCCGGGCCTGTCCCCGGGCCTGTCCCCGGCCTGTCCCGGGCCTGTCCCCGGGCCCGTTCCTCAATCTGCGCGCAAAGCGAGCAGCGGGTCGATCCGAGACGCGCGGAACGACGGCAGCAGACACGCGAGCGTTGCGACGACCGTGAACAGCACTGCAACGCCGCCATAAATCAATGGGTCGGTCGGCTGGACGTTGAACAGCAGCGTGCGGATCAAGCGGCCCGCCGCAGCAGCACCCACTAGTCCGATCACTAAACCGATCGCGACGAGCCGCAGGCCGCTGCGCATCACCATCGCGACGACTTCGGACGCCTGCGCACCGAGCGCCATGCGTATGCCGATTTCCGGAGTGCGCTGTGACACCGCATACGCGAGCACCGAGTAGAGGCCCACTGCCGACAACGCGAGCGCAAGTCCTGCGAACACCACTGTCAGCGAAGCAACGATGCGCTGCACGCCGAGGCTGTTCGCGATATTCGTTTCAAGCGTCGCGAAGAATGAAATCGGTTGATCCTTGTCGACCTCCGTCACCGCGGAACGGATCGCCGCCTGCAAAGCCATCGGCTCGCCGGTGGTGCGCGCCACGATCGCCAGCCCGGGCCGTCCGAACTGTCGCAGTGCCTGATAGAGCTCGTCCGGCGCCGGCGCGTTCAGGCCGTTGGTTTTGACGTCGTGGATCACGCCGACGATCGTCACCTCGATATTCGCGTCCTTGCCGCGCAGCAAACGCATGCCGAGCGCCGACTGTCCCGGGAAGATTTTCTTGGCGAACGACTGGTTGATGATGCCGACCATCGGCGCGCCTTCGCGGTCGTTGGCGGTGAACGTTCGACCTTCGACCAAGCCGATGCGCATCAGTTTGAAATACTCCTCGCTGACGACCGAGAACCCGGCGATCGGCCGTCGCGGCAGCGGCAGCACCGGCTGGCCGGCGACCGTGTACGGCGCGCGGGGATTGAAGCCGGAGAGCGGCAGCCCTTGCACCGCCGCCGCCTCGGTGATCTGCGGATTGACATGCAAGCGTTCGATCACCCGTTCAAAGAATTCGGCCTGTTGCCCGGCCGTCTTGTAGCGGACGGTTGGAATTGCGACGAACGCGGCCGCGGCGCCTTTGGGTTCAAAGCCGGGCGCGGTGCGTTGCAGCTTGATGAAACTGGCCAGCAGCAACGCCGAACCGACCAGCAGCACGACCGACAGCGAGACTTCGGCGACGATCAACGTCGAGCGAAAGCGGCCGGTCCGTTCGCTGGACGATCCTCGGGCGCTGTCTTTCAATGCATCCACCAGCTGCGCTCGCGACGCGTGCCACGCCGGCGCCAGGCCAACCAGCAGCGAACTGACCACCGTCACGCCGCCGGTGAACAACAGCGCCCGCCAGTTCAGCGTCAGCGTTGCATTGGGTGGCAACTGCGAAGCGATCAGCGATTGAACCGCGGTCAAGCCCCACAGCGCGAGCAGCACGCCAAGCCCGCCGGCGATCGTCGAAAACACGACGCTTTCAACCAGGAACTGTCGAATCACCTGCGCACGGGTCGCGCCCAGCGACTGCCGCACGGCGATTTCCTTCTGACGCGTCGCGAGGCGACCCAGAAACAGCGACGCGACGTTGGCGCACGCGATCAGCAGGACGAATGCGACCGCACCGAGCAGCGTGTAGAACGTCGGTTGAAGGCCGCCGACGATCGATTCGACGAACAACTGTGGCTCGGTCGTATTGTTGGCGTCGAGCCGCGCCGGAAAGCGATCGCGCGACGCTCTGCTGATCCCCGCCAGTTCCTGCGCCGCGCGCTCGATCGACACGCCGGGTTTGAGACGAGCGAGCGGCTGCGCGTAACCCGACCCGGCCTGCACCTGCGCCATCGTCAAAGCGGGCACTTCGAAGACGCGTGGCGAGAAAACTTGCGTCTGTGCGAACGGCGCCGTCAGCCGCGGCGGCAGGATGCCGACGACTTCCCACGGCTGTCCGTTCAGGGTGATCGTCTTGCCGACCAGATCCGCGCGTCCGCCAAACTGTGTTTGCCACAGTTCGTGGCTGATGATGCACACCGACGGTCCGTTCGGCGCGTCTTCGGCCGCCGTGAAATTGCGTCCTTGCGCCGGCATCACGCCGAGGGTCGGAAAGAATGTTGGCGTGATGCGCAGGCCGTTCAACTGCTGCGGATCGCCGTTGCCGGTGAGCGTGAAGTTGTCGAACGCGCTGAGCCCGACTGATGAAAATGACGAAGCCTGATCGCGAATCTCTTCGTACCGCGGCCACGAGACCGCCGGCACGCGCACGCCGAGAAACTGCGGATTCGTCGCCAGAAGCGCCACCAGAGACGACGAGTCTTTGATCGTGACTGGATTGAGCACCAGGCGGTCGTAGACCGAGAAAAGCGCCGTATTCGCAGCGATGCCAAGCGCGATCGTCAGCACCGCGACCAATGAAAATCCGGGACTCTTTGTCAGCGAGCGGATTGCAGCTTTCAGGTCGGTCATGATGCATTATCTGACGACCTGGGCCGCGATTTAGCCGCCCAGATCATTGATCTGGATCGAGCCAGTCGGCTGTCCGTTTTCGCCAATCGCGGACATCGTCCGAACAATTTCGCCCGTCGGCCGGGATTCGAGTTTCGTTTCAGCTGGCCTGGTAGTTCTTGAAGCGTTCTCGCAGCTCGCTTTTCTTGAATTTGCCGGCGGATGTTCGCGGAATGGCGTCGATGTACTCGAACGCATCAGGCAGCCAGAACTTCGGAAACTGGTCAGCGAGGAATTGACGTAGCTCGGACGGCGTCGCCGACGCGCCCGGTTTCAGCACGATCGTCGCCAGCGGACGCTCCGACCATTTCGGATCGTTGATCGCGAACACCGCGGCTTCCGCGACTGCCGGATGTCCCATCAGCGCGCATTCGAGCGCCACCGACGAAATCCACTCGCCGCCGGATTTGATCAGATCTTTCGACCGATCCTGGATCGTGATCGTCGCGTCCGGATCGATCGTGACGATGTCGCCAGTTTTGAACCAGCCGTCGCTGGTGAATCGGTCCGCGGAATCAGGGCGATTGTAGTAGGCGCTCGCGATCCACGGTCCTCGCACCTCTAATTCGCCCATCGTCTGGCCGTCCCAGGCGACCACGCCGTTGTCGCCCACCGCGCGAATCTCGACAAACGGTGCGGGCCGTCCCTGCTTGGCGCGGTACTTGTAGTAATCACCGTCGCTGCAGCCGCTCATCGCCGCCGGCAGTCTCGCGACGGTGCCGAGCGGCGCCATTTCAGTCATGCCCCACGCTTGGAAAATCTTGAGACCGTATTGTTTTTCAAACGTTTCGATCATCGCCTGCGGCACCGCCGATCCGCCGACGTACATCGCGCGGATGCTCGATAGATCGAATTTCCCGGGATTCGCGTCGAGATATTGATGCACGCCCATCCAGATCGTCGGCACGCCGCCGGTCAGCGTGACTCGCTCGCGCTGAAACAGGTCGACGATGCTCGGGGCGTCGAGATGCGGGCCGGGCAGCACGATTTTCGCGCCGACCATCACCGCGGCGTACGGCATGCCCCACGCATTGGCGTGGAACATCGGAACCACGGGCAGCATCACGTCCGACTCGCGAAATCCCATACAGTGGTCGAGGCAGAGGCCCATCGTGTGCAGCACAATCGAGCGATGAGTGTAGGCGACGCCTTTCGGCTTGCCGGTGGTGCCGGTGGTGTAGCACATCGCCACCGCAGTTCGTTCGTCGGGATCCGGGGCATCGCCGAACGCGTCTGATGCGGCAATCACGGTTTCGTATTCGAGGTCGCCGTTCGCAGGCGCTTTCGTCGCCTGAACGACGACCACCGTTGGCACGTTGACTTGCGGCCGCACTTTGTCCCACAGCGGCAGCAGGCATTCATCGACCAACACGATGCGATCCTCGGCGTGCGACACGATATAGGCCAGTTCGTCGGGATGCAGACGGAGATTCAAGGTGTGCAGCACGCCGCCGGCCAGCGGGATGCCGAAATAAGCCTCGAGGTGCTGCGAGTGATTCCATCCGAGCGTTGCAACCCGATCGCCCGGCTTCAATCCGAGGCGATGCAAGGCCCCGGCAAGGCGTCGCGTCCGGGCCGCAAAGTCCGCATAGGCATAACGGTGAATCGTCGAATCGGCAAGCCGGGTGACGATCTCGGTTCGGCCGAACAGTGCTTCTGCCCGTCGGAAAATCGCGTTGACGGTCAGCGGGTAATCCATCATCAGGCCATGCATGAGGCGGATTTTAGTCGAAGGGCCGGGGTAGTCGCACTCGGGAACAAACTACCCGCGCGGGTAGAGGATGCCCGGCGACGTTAGGACAGGAACGCCATCGATCGCCCAGTTGCGTGCAAAAACCGGCGGAACACGCTATGCGATAACGCCTTTTCATGACGAAATCGGTTTTCGTGGAAGAAGCAGCGCAAATGCTTGGCGTGTCGCGGCGAACGGTCTATTACCGGATTCGAGAGGGCCGGTTGCGGACGGTCCGAACGCCGAACGGGACGCAACGCGTGCTGGTAGATTCGATCGAGGCGCTGCGGCGCGAGGAGGCGGGCCTTACAGTCCCAGACGCTGTCGCTTCAGATACAGACCCTTCCGAGAAATGCCCAGCGATTTAGCCGCGGGTTCGACGCGGCCGTGATGTTCGCGCAGGGCGGCTTTGATCATTTCGTACTCGATGCGCGAGAGCGTCGGCAGCAGTTTCTCGTGAAGCGGGACGGCGATTTCGCGGCCGTTGATGCCGGCGGGCCGGAGGTTGGGCATTGCGCCGAGAATCGCCGCGGAAATCGATTCCGGTTCGATGGTTGAATTCGGCTCGGCGAGCGCGACCATGCGACGGACTTCGTTCTGCAACTGCCGCACGTTGCCTGGCCAGCGATAAAGCAGCAGGCGCTCCATGGTGTCTTCCGACACCTGGAGGTGGCCTTTCTTGTGTTCGCGTGCCGCGGCCGCGACGAAGTGGTTCACCATCCCCGGGATCTCGTCGCGCCGTTCGCGCAACGGGTTGACGGTGAGGCGGACGACATTGAGGCGGTAGAAGAGATCTTCGCGGAACTTGCCATCGCGAACCAGGTCTTCGAGATTCGCGTTGGTGGCGGCGACGACGCGGACGTTGACGGTGATCGGCGACGGTTCGCCGAGCGGCGCGATTTCCCCGGACTCGAGGAAGCGCAGCAGTTTCGGCTGCAGGTCGGCGCTCATGTCGCCGATTTCGTCGAGGAACAGCGTGCCGTCGACCGCGCTGCGAATCAGGCCGAGTTGATCGCGCTCGGCGCCGGTGAAGGCGCCGCGGCGGTGGCCGAACAACTGGCTCTCGAGCAGGTCGCGCGGCACAGCGGAGCAATTGAACGGCACGAACGGTTTCTGGGCGCGGTCGGAGAATTCGTGGATCGCACGCGCCAGGATTTCTTTGCCGGTGCCGCTTTCGCCGGTGATCAGCACTGTGACGTTGGTGCGCGCGACTTTCTGCGCGGAGAGCATCAAGTCGCGCATGTGACCAGTGATCACGTGATTCCCCTCCATAGGCGGTAAATCGTCGACCGGCCACGGACTCGAACGTTCATTTCTCTCGTCTCGCGCCGTCTTGAGCTCGTCGGCTTTTGCAATCAGAATCGCTAAAGATTGCAGTGTCGCCAGCGACTGCAGATCGTTTCTAGCACAGAGTGTTAATTCAACAACCCGTTGATTCAATTCACCTATCCTCAGCCGCTTGATCGTCCGACCGTTCGACGGTGGCCAAATCCCAAGTTCGTCGAGTCCACGTTCAGAGCCGTCCTGTGCACGTGACAACGCAAGCACCAGCGTCAAGTGCCCAGTCGCAGCGACAAGATTGAATAGTTCGCGCGCTACAAACTCCGGATGTCGGAAATAAGAGAGGATCGCGGTAATACTCTGAAGCACGCTATCGATCCGCGGATTCGAGGTGTTCTGAATAGTCTGCAGTTCAGCGGTAAGTGTAAAAGACTCCTGCAGGCCCTTCAACGCTTCGTCATGATGAAGACCGCGATAAATTCTCTCAGCTCGCTTAGCGCAGTCGACGGCCGTGTCGGGGTGGTTGGTTGACGTTGCTGCGGCAGCAAGAAGCTCCTGGTATTTTGCGTAGACGTCTGCAGCTTGTGTTGGAAGAGTCGCGGAGACCTCCTCCATCAGCGCGATCACTTCTGCTGTTCATTTCCTGGCAGTGTCATCTACTTTGTCCATTAGGACCAAGGTCGTGAGAATTGAGTCGCCCGCCTCGCGTGCCATCCTTAAGACGACGTCGAGTTGGTGCTGCGCCTTTTCAAGGTCCCCTTTGCGAAGCAGCAGTTCTGCCCTGGTGAATTGCACATGTCGAAATACGTAGGTGGGTCGCTGGGTCCGCTGGCCAGTGGCAGTGTCGATTTGGTCTAGTCGCCGCTCACACTCGTCGAGCTTACTTGAGAAAGGCGGACTCTCGCTAGAGAATCAACTGTGCCGTTATAAGTGTCGCTGCCTGGAAAAAATAACTCGATTGCTTGTTCGAAACACGATTCAGCCTTCCTCAAGTTCGCCGAAATTGATGCGCGTAGCCAGCGTTGCTCGATTTACGGCAAACTCCAGCGTGCTGCCGCTTCGTTTCGAAGATTCGAAACCTACACGGGCACATTCTTTTGCGGCTTCAAATTCCGACTCCATCAAAGCAAGTGAGAGCTCGAGATTTCCCACGGTTGCCTCGAGCCAGCGCGTTTGAGAGCCGTCAAGAAGTTACGAGCCAAACGAATGTGTCGCCGGGAGGTAACCACTGACGTTCGTAAGCCCTCCATTTGAGCAAAGTAGACGTGGACTGCGGCAAGCGTCGGGGGTTCCCACTCCTAACCGCGTTTGCCCGAACTTCTGACAGAAGCGGACCGATAGCGTCGGTCCCCCGCACCGTCGGCCAGCAGTAACCGGAGCTTCAATTGGCCAGCGCAGGTTCTGTCTATGTCACCCGCTCGTTGTGCGTAGCCGATGGAGCGCGTTAGGTGTGCGACCGCAGAATCGAAATACCGTCGGTCTATCGCAATCCGAGCCAGCACGAAGTCGCAGATGCTCTTGTCGTTCCATCCGAGGTTCTTCGACGAGAGTAATTTGCGGGCAATGGCTTGGGCCTCCGTTCGCGTCCCACACGTTCTAGCAGTTCCGCCCGCAAGGCGGGAATGCTAGTCTTGCCCGCGATTTCGTTGGTGCACTTTTCAGACAGGCGAGAGCATCACGAAAAAGTCCGGCGTCTCGAAATTCCCTGGCTTGCTGGAAGTGGTCCATGACGCTCCTCGAAACAGGAATTTAGAGCAATTGCCAGCCTGAACGAGCTCAATTCTGTGTTGCGCGCAACGGATTGCGTGCAATGAACTGCTTTGATTGTTTTATTTTCTAATGAACGCGAGTCGTGGACGCGACGCTGCCGTTTTCGCTGATTCTCGGCGCCGATAGGCGCAGTAGCGCATCGAGCGAGCGGCCATCACGTGGACAGCAGACGGCACGTACAGGACGGAGCTTCGACGCGCAGTTGCTTACCCGTCGCGAGTGTTACCGGATGACCGACGATTTAGCGACGACACGATGTGCGACCGCCTCGGCTGTCGCTGAGTCTGTGTCGCTCAGAAACACAACGAATTCTTCATTGCTTTTTCTAAATCAGAGGTCCGCGACTCTCAGCCCTGAACGGATGTCTCGGACCACATGTCGAAGCACGTCGTCGGCCGTGCTGCTTCCATCTGCCAGTGAAATTTGATCAAGCTTGCTCACATCGATGAACAGCAGTGAGTAATTGTGATCAGTGCCTTTGCCCGAAGCCGCGGGAACTACGATGCGCTCAAGTTGAGTAACCGAAGGCAACCCCGTAAGTTCGTCGCGCCGCATGATGACGTCGAACTCTGAAGCACGCTCCAAGGTATGAGCGATTTGTCGTCCGACCGCTTCAATAATGCGTTTGTGATCGTCCGTGAACGCATTAAGCTCGGACGAGTAAGCGACAGAGACTCCTATAAGTGCGTCGCCAGACAAAAGTGGTGTGCTAAGGCAGCTTCTAAGACTAGCCCAGTGAGTCCTGGCAATATCGCCGAGATCAGAGTACCAGGATCTGAATTCGAAATGGTTTGTCGATTCGCTGCGACCATACCACTCATCGTTGTCCGATCGAGATCCTCATGCCCTTCACTGACGCCGCGCCTTCGCCGACCGCATGTCGCGCCTGAATTTCGCTGGTGCCTACTGTCATGAATGTAGAAGACGCAGAGGGCAGATGGCACCAGCCGCTTCATGTGGTTGGCAATGACATCTCCGGCGTCATTGAAACTAACTTGTCCAGCGAGACCCCGTGCGAGGTCGTACAAGTCAGCATCTCGTCAGCGCTGGCTGCAATTTCCTCCAGCCTAGGTGAAGGGCTTATCGGCGAGTTGTTTTTTCGAGCACTCACTATTTCGTCGAGCAGTTTGCGAGGCGGGCCTACTTCAACGGGTTCCGGCTGTATGGCACGATGAAGTCCGGATGAAGGTGTCTTGACCAAAGGGTCATACATCGAGCCTCTGCGCTCGAGAAGAATTCGAACTGCCTCATCGTCGCTAAGGCGCGGACGATAAGGACGATCAGAGGTCAAAGCATCGAAGCAATCGACAACCGACAAGATGCGGGCGCCGATCGGAATTTCAGTGCCTTTAAGGCCCGTTGGGTAGCCAGAACCGTCCCAGTTTTCATGGTGGTGTCGAACGATCGGAACGACTGGATATGGAAAATCGATGGCTGAGAGAATGTCCGCACCGATACCGGCGTGAGAGTTTCATTTTCTCAAATTCACTTTCTGTCAACTTGCCTGGCTTGTTCAGGATGTATTCGGGGATTGCGAGCTTTCCCATATCGTGCAGAAGTGCGGCTGCTTCGATCGCCTTGATAAGTTTTGGCTCCTTAATCCCTACTTCGCGCGCGAGGTTTATTGCGTAGGATTGCACCCCTCCTGATGTGCCCGTGAGTGACTTGATCCTTCGCGTCGATTGCCATCGCGAGTGTTTCAATGGTCGACAGGTCCAGCGTGATTCAGAGCATCCACATGTTTTGTCGCGTCCTCCACCCTGCTGCATGGATAGTTCGAAATGTGAAATACAAGACAAGCAGAAGGGGAACGACGACCGCGACGAAACGAAGGTCGATTGTTCGATTAGCGCCAACTAGGAGAATTGCGAGTGAAGCGCCCGCAGAAGTAGTTCAGTGAAAGCCAAAGAAATCCACCTCACCAAACATCCAATGGACTCACACGACGCTGCAGGGCAATGACAAACGCGATCAACCAACTATTGAGAGCAAAGTACATGACTGCAAAGAGAACCAAGGATGGGAGGAACTGGATTAAGCTGGCTTCAGCCTGCGAGAGCGGCGCTATCCCAGAGACGGCGAAGAATAGTTCCGAGGAGCACCACGCAGAGAGCGCGGGTGCAGCGATATTGAAGAGGGCTCGATGAAGCTCGGGTCGCCTACGAGCAACCCAAAATGAGATGACCAAACCGTCGAGTGCGACGGTTAATGTGCCGGCCGCGGATCCATAGAGAAGGACAGCAGTGAAAACAAACGCTTCGGAAATTGAAATCGAAACGTTCGCCCGCGGCAGTTCCACAGAGGCCGAGCCGCTGATTAGAGTAAGCGCTGCGAGCAGCAGCCACTGGAGGCCTTGTGAACCCAGCGGCGCTTCGTAGAGTCGGAAGAGAGATTCCCCGATGACGAGGAAACCAAGTCCTATCACAGTCGCGATGTAGACGCGACCTGTCCGACTCATTTTGGGCGCAAATTCCACAATTGCACCCTAAGGTATCGGTCGGTTAATCCCAAACAATTATGTTCGACATATATATCCTTACTTTGAAGGGCCGTGCAAAAGTGTGCAGTCAGTTCAACGAACCGGTCCAGACGATCGATTCGGCCGCAGAACCGGTCCAAACGATTGACTCTGCCGTCGAGCCAGTCCACACGATGGAATCCTGAGCGGAGCCAGTCCATACGATCGAATCAAGAGCGGACCCGGTCCACACGATCGAGTTGGCGGTCGCGCCCGTCCATACGATCGATTGGGCTGCTGAACCGGTCCAAACGATTGAGTCAAAAGCGGATCCGGTCCACACGATCGACTTAGTCGTTGCGCCTGTCCACACGATCGAATCGAGCATCGATCCCGTCCAAACGATCGAATCGTTGGTTGAGCCTGTCCAGACGATCGATCCTGTCCAGACAATCGAGCCCGTCCAGACGATTGATCCAGTCCAAACGATCGACCCTGTCCAGACGATTGACTTTCCGTTTACTACGGAAGTTCGGGTGAGAGCGTTGGCGAACACCAGCTTTTGCTGGCCACCCTCATACAATGCAACCATTCCCGATAACGCGACGGTTCTCCGCTGATTTCGGTGGAACGCAAATCACGGCCGTGACCTGCTAAGAAAAGAGCCGCAGCAGCGACGTTAAGACTTCCGACTCCAGTGTCGAAGAGTCCGCTTTGAGGAACAGCGGACGCCGTTACTTCGAACGTGTCTTTAACAGCCCGCGGGAGCAGGTGCTTCTCCCCATCCAGTAGCAGCGCCGCCGCACCGCTCGCCACCGCCGACGCCATGCTGGTCCCCGACAACTGCATGAACGCACTCGCCCCGCCCCCGGCCACGTGCCGCTCGGGATAGGTCTTCGCGAGATACGAATCGCCAGCCTCCGCCGACACGACGTGGCTGCCGGGCGCCGACGAATCGGGCTTGATGATCAGGTCGTAGCGGGTCGGACCGCGCGAGCTGTAGGTCGCAACGGTGTCGTCCGACCGCCTCGCCGTGTCGTGCGCGTCCAGGGCGCCGACCGTAATCGCGAACGGGCTGTTGCCCGGCGACGTGATGCTGCCGAGCACGGTCTGGCCGGCGGTATTGCGTCCCTGGTTGCCCGCCGCGACCACCACCACCATCCCGCGTCAACCGCGCGCTCCACCGCTTCGCACAGCGGATCGTCACGATAGGCTGCAGCACCGGGGTGCCGAGCGACAGATTGATGACGCGGATGTTCAGCTCTTTCTGATGATCGATCGCGTAGTCGATCGCTTCGACCACGTTGCTGACCGTGCCGCTGCCGTCGTCACCGAGCGCGCGCAGGTTCACGAGATTGGCGCCGTAGGCGATACCGCGATAGCCGCTGGTGTCCGGCGTGCTGCCGCCCGCGCCAGCGATGATCCCCGCCACGTGCGTGCCGTGACCGAACCGATCCATCCCGTCGCCGCCGGTGAAATCCTTGGTGAAGATCACCCGCTTCTTCAGAGCTTCGTGCCGCGTGTCGATGCCGGTGTCGATCACCACAACCGTCACGCCGGCGCCGCTCAACGGCTTGAGAGTGCCGCTACCGGCCCACACCTGATCAGCGCCGATCGTCTCGGCGGTCACTTCCGCTTTTGAACGAATCATCGTGTCGCCCGACAGGTGATCGACCGCCTCGTCCTGATCGATGGCGGCCAGCTGACCGGCGTTCACCGTGAGCACCGCACCCGACTTCAGATACTTGCGGACGACGACGTTGTACCTGGCAGCGAGCGCGTTGACCTCGTCGCGGGTGCCGTGAACAATCAAATCAATCGTCTGCGACTGGGCCGCGAGTTGATCCGCGAGGTCCGCGCTCAAGCGGGCGCGGTGACCTTGCGCGCGCGCGGGCGTCACCATCACCAGCGCGACACAGGCCGTCGCGACTCCAGTTGTCATCAGGGTTCCGTAGCGCGAAGAAATGGCTGGACTCGGCAGAGTGCCATTTGGAAGACCCCAATCCCGAAAGTAGGGTTACTTACGATTGCCCTTGGACTGAATGGAGTAACACGCACTCATACCGCCAATCAGTGATGGCGTTGCCGCCGGCCTTCACGAATCCGGTTGTAAATGGTGCGACGCGAGACGCCGAGGATTTGCGCGGCATGGTCCAACGAAACGCTGCGCCCGATACGAGGTACGTCGGGAGTGTCGAAAGTGGTGTCGATCGTCGCGGGCTCTGGCGCATTGCTCGCGTTCATACCGCTCATGGAGACTCCTGTGATGCCGATCTCTAAGGGCACGCCTGATACCAGAAACGCGCGAATCGTCGCATTCTGCCGTAAGTTCTTGTTGGGCTTTGAGTTGATGGGCTACGATGATTCGCGTGGATAAGACCGGTTCGCTGTGCGCGAAGGCCAAAAATCTGGCCAGTCGCCACGTAGGGATTATCCCTACAGCGTTTTCCGCACGTACAGCGCTTTTTGCACGCAGAATCACGCCGAACGGCTCGGCTAGACCCGATTTTTCGCGGCCAAGTTTTTGGCCGCCCAGCCAATTTTTCACCGGACAGCGGCGTCGCCTGACGTCCATCTGCACGACTGCAGTGATTTGCTTCACCTTCAGCGCGTGTCGGGCGCAATCCAACAACGAAACGGCTCACCGTCAGGAAGCGGTTGCGTCGATTCGAAATCAACCGACCGGTTTCAATCGTCACGTCCGCAACGACGCAGCCACCGACGTCCTGAATTCGCTTACGCAGTCGCGCCTGGTGCGCATCAACAAGGAGACGCAGGACACCGAACCTTGGCTTGCCGAAAGTTGGACGACCGACGAGCCAGGCCGTCGCTACACCTTGAAGCTGCGTCAGGGCTTGCGGTTCTCCGACGGCCATCCGTTCTCCGCGGACGACGTGTTGTTTTCGTTTCAAGCGGCGTACGGCACCTACCAGGGCCGTCACAGCGTCGTCGGGGGTGTGGTGCAGGTTGGCGACAAACCGCTCGTCGTCGCGAAGATCGACGCGAACACGGTGTCGGTGACGTTCCCGGCCGGCGTACGCCCCTGGCGTGCGGCTGCTCGATAACCTGCCGATCCTTCCGAAGCACAAGCTGGCGGC